>NZ_CDBH01000026.1 GCF_000820305.1 Aeromonas dhakensis | reverse complement strand
CTGTCACAGCTGGAGCTGCACCAGTGCGACATCGGACTGGGATTTGACGAACTGCTCATCGGTGCCGCCAGACAGAGCTTCCATCTCTATCCCCAGGGGCACAACCAGATGGCGGTGCTGATGAACCGCGACGAGGCGGATCAGCGCCTCCCCGGTGACGAGCTGACCCTGACGGCACTGCAGCAGCGGCCGCTGGTACTGCCCAGCCGCACCATGCAGTTTCGCAAGTATCTGGACCGCGCCGCCGAGCGGGCCGGCATCCTGCTTGACGTGGTGCTGGAAACCGACTCCCTGTTTCACCTGGTGAGCGCCGTGCGCCACCGACTGGGCTGGGCCATCGTCAGTGCCAGCCTCGCCCGATCCGCCAGCAAGCTCTCGGATCTGGTCTGCCTGCCGCTGGCGCCGCAACGCGACATCGGCCACACCGCCTTCATCACCCGCCAGCACAGCATCACCCCCGCCATGCGCGCCTTCCTCGAGCTGGTGAGGGAGAGTGAGCAAACCAGCACACAGGGCTGAGCAGTGGCGAACGCAAACTCCGCTGGATTGATCTACCTTTGTCTATTTCAGCCAGCTGACATGACTCGAGTACAAAGCCAGAATCTTGGCAACGATGAGAAGATGAGAAGCAAGCCGCGCTAAGCTGTACCAGTCGAGCGAATGGAGAGGGAACCCTGAGCAGGCACCTCGTTTGGTCAAGGTAATACAGCAGTTTCAGCAAGCGTTGGCGCAAGACGTGCTGACCCGACTGTCACTGTGGGACCAAGTTCCTTGGGGAGAGATGCGATGAATCTCGCCATCACCCTAACGCTGACAAGCTCACTATCGAGCTCAACCGCCCAGATAGCCCAACGTATCTCTGAAGACATGGCACACCTGCATCANNCGCTGCTGGCAGCGGCCTACCGTTCAAACACCAATGATTGAGTTCAACGATAGCTTTAGCCAGGCCGCCGTAGCGGAAGCCATGTGTACCCATCCAGCTATCTCCAAGCTCATCTGTCAACAGTTGATAATGCCGGGATTTGCCTATGCCCACGATGTGGAGAGGCGACGAATTGGCGGGCCACTGATAGCCCCCAACCCGGTGCAGCACAAGACCACGCTCTTTGTCAGTCCACGGGATATGCGTGAACATCTGCCGCGAGAGATTAACTTCGCCCGCTTTCGCTGTGTCTGTAATGCTGCGGGTTAGCCGGTTGGCGAGTTGCAACGGGTAATGGTCGGGTCCTACGTCAACCATGGTACCAATGACACGCCGCATTGGAGCTGCCATACATGACCATGACAACGCCCAATGCACCACCAATGGAGCCAGAGGCTGATATTACCAGGCTCCGAGTCCATATCGAGGAGTTCATTGCGCTGAAGCTGACCCAAGAGTTTGATACGCAGTTGGCCAGTCTGGTGCGTTCCGGCGTGCTGGACCTGGATAAATGGGATGGCGTAAATCTGGTTCTTCCCCGCACCATGACCACTGCGCTACTGGAGGCTGCTACCGAGCGGGTGATTTGGCATAGCCACCGCCGTAGCTATCAACGAGACATCAACCGTCTCAAGCAATCGCTGTAGACAATCATCCCCACAACGTCATGTAGTTCCTCACATCTAGGGTGTTGGGAAGCCCAACCATGCATGACTTGCGTGATTACAAGACTTTGATCCCTCGGCAGATAACCGCTGCCATCGGCCAGCAACCACAACTCCACATCGAGCAATAACCCACCAGACACCACAAACCATATTGGTCGACTTGCTTAGCGATAACTAGGCCAGAGCCCAAACGCTCAAGTTGCTATGTGGAGCCAAAATGTAGGGCCATCCTGCCCCAGCCCGTGGACAATTATGCTTTAACCCATTAGTACACTCATTAAGCTATGGGATATGACGAAAACCTAGTCCAATGGGACAAAATTGACTATTTAAACAACAAGGTATATTTCAGGACAACTGAGAATTGAACGATATAGGCCATGAGAGAAGGAACATTGTTCCTCCACTTTTAGCGGGTTGGCAAACCACACTGCCACCGTGGGCCTCGACAATGGCCTTGACCACGGCGAGTCCGAGCCCGCTGCCGCCGCTCTTGCGCGAACGTGACGGATCCCCCCGGCGAAACGCCTCGAATATATGGGCTGCAACCTCATCGCTGATGCCGGGCCCCTCGTCNNGGCCCGGCACCCCATGCTTCTGGGCATTCTCCAGCAGCGCCATCAGAGCCTGACGGATGCGAAGTGCATCGCAACAAACAAGGAGTTCGGCATCGAGATCCCGCTTAAGGGTGAAACCGCTCGCGACCAGGGGGGTGGCAAAGGCCTCGAGCACCACGGCAAGCTCGTCGGCCAGTCTGACTTCTGAACGTTGCAACTCCAGATGACCGCTGTCGTTGAGACTGAGCACCCGCAGATCTTCGATCAGGTGGGTCAACCCCTCCACCTGACGCAGCAAGCCTTCGAAAAGCGCACGCTCTGGCGGAAATACCCCTTCGGCCAGCCCCTGCAAGCGGCCGCGTAAGATGGTCACCGGGG
Source organism: Aeromonas dhakensis (assembly GCF_000820305.1). Classification (GTDB taxonomy): domain Bacteria; phylum Pseudomonadota; class Gammaproteobacteria; order Enterobacterales; family Aeromonadaceae; genus Aeromonas; species Aeromonas dhakensis. Next base: position 3,388 of record NZ_CDBH01000026.1, on the reverse strand, counting down.
TGCGCAATTCGTGGGCGATGGCGGCATTCCAGAACTCCCGCTCGCGGGTCATGCTCTGCAGCCGTTCGGCCATGGTGTTGAAGTCCCGCACCAGTTGCGCCGTCTCCCCAATTGCCTGTTCATCCAGCGGCACGCGCGCATCGAGTTTGCCCTCTGCCACCTCGCGCAGGCTGTTCGCGACCGAATTGAGCGGGGTCAGGATGCGCCGAGAGAGGCGAACCGCCACGTACAGCGCCATCCCCAATGCAATCAGAATGGTCGAGCCTATCCAGAGCATCTCGACCCTGGAGGGTATCCAGCTCTCGGAGATGCTGCCAGGCACATAGGTCACGGCAATGGCGTAGAACACATAGGTGCCGATCACCGCGAGGGAGATGATGCCAAGCGCCATCAGCCCCAGGGATCGGATGATCTGCCTGCGCAGGCCGGGGGCCGATGTCATGCATCGCCCCCGAAGCGATAGCCTACGCCCCAGACACTGGCGGGCACCCCCTGGATGCCGTGCGCCTCTAGCTTCTTGCGCAGCTTGCTGATGTGGCTGTCCACCGTGCGCTCCTGGGTATCCCCCTCTGGCAGGCAGTGGGTCAGCAGTTCGGCGCGGCTGAACACCCGTTTCGGCGCCCGCATCAGGGAGGCGAGCAACTTGAACTCGGTCAGGGTCAGATCCAGCACCAGTTGCCCCTCATCGCGGAAAAGGCTGGCCTCGTGGCTCTCCAGATCGATCTGGAAGGGGCCGACCCGCAGTACCCGGGCCGTGGTCTGTTTCGCAGCCTGGCTGCGTCTGAGCACCGCCTGTACCCGAGCCACCACTTCGGCCGGGTTGAAGGGTTTGACCACATAGTCATCCGCCCCCATGCGCAGCCCCATCAGCTTGTCGAGGTCCTGATCCAGGGCGGTCAGCATGATCACCGGCGTGTCGCCACGGGCCCGGATCTCGCTGAGCACCTGCCAGCCGTCGAGCTGCGGCATCTGCACATCCAGCAGCAGGAGATCGGGTTTGCATGTCTGGTGCATGGCCAGGGCTACGCGGCCATCGGCGGCATGCAAAGTGCGCAATCCGTGGCGTTGCAGGTAAGCGGCGAGGATCTCGGCGATCTCGGCTTCATCCTCTGCAATCAGTACCAGTGACTGGGCCGCCGGGCTGGCGGAGGCAGGAAGATACGACATGGTCGGCCTCGAAAATGGTGGGTTTGAACTTTATCACCGCCTCCATGGATTCTCCACAAAGCCTCGAATCATTCGCAATAGCCCCTCTCCATAATGCCCGCTCGATGTGCTCTCGCAGCAACACCANNCAGGAGCTGGTCATCAGCGAGGATCTACCCGCCCGGGTGGCCGCGGTGCGCAGCGCCGAAATTCGCGCCCAGATAAGCGGCATAGTGCAGCGCCGCCTGTTCGAGCAGGGCGCCGAAATCGGCGCAGGCACCGTGTTGTTCCAGATAAACCCGGCCCCCTTCAAGGCGGATGTCGACAGCGCCGCCGCCGCATTGCAGCGGGCCGAGGCCGTGCTGGCCCGCGCCCGCATCCAGATTGACCGCCTGGTGCCGCTGCTGCGCACCGAGGCCATCAGCCGCCAGACCTATGACGACGCCGTCTCCCAGCGGGATCAGGCTGCCGCCGACGTGGCTCAGGCCAGGGCGACCCTGGCCCGGCACCAGCTGAACCTGCAATTTGCCAGCGTGGAGGCTCCCATCGCCGGGCGCATCGATCAGGCGCTGGTGAGCGAAGGAGCCCTGGTGTCACCCACCGATACCACCCCCATGGCCAGGATCCAGCAGATCGATCAGGTCTACGTCGATGTGCGCCAACCTGCCTCGGTACTGGAAGCCCTGCGCCAGCAGGCAGGGTCGACGGCGCCTGAACTGACGGTGGAGATCCTCGGCAGCAATGGCAAGCCGCTCGGCATGCAGGGGCACATCCTCTTCTCCGGCATCGAGGTGGATGCTGGTACCGGTGACGTACTGCTGCGGGTGCTGGTGGACAACCCGGAGCGGCGCCTGTTGCCCGGCCTCTACGTGCAGGCGCGCATTCCCCGGGCTCACTATGCCAACGCCCTGAGCGTGCCTCAGCAGGCGGTGGTGCGTACATCGGGCCAGACCAGCGTGTGGGTGGTGGATGACCAGGGGCAGGCACAGCAAATAGCTGTCACAACCGGTGAGCTGGTGGCGCGCCAGTACCGCATCGTATCCGGGCTCAGCGCCGGACAACGGGTGGTGATCGAGGGGATCGACCGCCTGACCCCGGGGGCGCAAGTCATTGCCCATCCCTGGCAGCCCCTTGTTGCCGGCCAGTAAGCCGGCACCCACACCCGCTGAATCGGAGACGTTTTCATGCCGCAGTTTTTCATTCATCGCCCGGTGTTTGCCTGGGTGATCGCCCTCTTCATCGTGCTGGCGGGGGTCATCGCCATTCCCAAGTTGCCCATCTCCCGCTATCCCTCGGTGGCGCCGGTGTCGGTGACCCTCTATGCCACCTATCCGGGCGCCACGCCACAGACCCTGAACGATGCGGTGGTGAGCCTTATCGAGCGCGAGCTGTCGGGGGTCAAGAACCTGCTCTACTTCGAGTCGTCGGTGGACGCCTCAGGCAGCGCGCAGATCACCGCCACCTTCAAGCCGGGCACCGACCCCGAGCTGGCCCAGATGGACGTGCAAAACCGCATCAAGGCAGTCGAACCCCGGCTGCCACAGGCGGTGCGGCAAACCGGCCTGCAGGTGGAGTCCGCCTCGTCCGGCTTTCTGATGATGGTCGGCATGACCTCGCCAGATGGCCGCTTCGATGAAATAGCACTGAACGACTACATGGCGCGCAATATCGTCCAGGAGCTGCGCCGCATCGAGGGAGTGGGACGGGTGCAGTTGTTCGGCGCCGAGCAGGCCATGCGCATCTGGGTGGATCCGGGCAAGCTCGCCGCCTACGGGCTGACCATCAGCGAGGTGGCGCAGGCCATCGAGCAGCAAAACGTGCAGATTGCACCGGGACGCCTCGGCGATGAACCCGCCCTGCCGGGGCAGCGTGTGACGGTACCCCTTACGGTTCAAGGGCAGCTGACGACCCCAGAGGCGTTCGCCGCCATCGTGCTGCGAGCCGGTACTGATGGCGCCAAGCTGGTGCTGGGTGATGTCGCCCGGGTCGAGCTGGGGGCGCAATCCTACGCCTTTGCCAACCGCGAGAACGGGGTGGCCGCCNNGGCCTACTCCATCCCGTTCGACTCGGCCCCCTTCGTCAAGGTCTCCATCGACAAGGTGATCCACACCCTGCTGGAAGCCATGGTGCTGGTGTTCCTGGTGATGTTCCTCTTCCTGCAGAACCTGCGCTACACCCTGATCCCGGCCATCGTCGCCCCCATAGCGCTGCTTGGCACCTTCGCGGTGATGCTGCTCGCCGG
>NZ_CDBH01000025.1 GCF_000820305.1 Aeromonas dhakensis | reverse complement strand
TCTGAGCGGGCTTTTTTATTACCTGAAATTCGGCTTGATTCGTATTTGACCGCTGTTCTTCGATGCATGATCAGTGCCTGCCTCACTCCTTATTCTCCACTCGACTCTCCTCTGCCGAAACCCGGCGCCAGAGCTGCAATTAGGGTTGTATCTGCTTCATAACTCGGTAGAGTAAAGGGCATCTTGGGTTGGCCCGTACTCTCTCATGCTCGTTTCTCTGTACGGATGCAACTTGGCCTGCTTTTATCAACCTTACGTCAGTGGTATCGATATGGAACAAGTAAACAAGTCCACCTTCAGCGATGTACTGGAATATGTGCGTATGTCTCGTCGTCAGAACAAGCTCAAGCGTGAAATTGCAGACAATGAGAAGAAGATCCGTGACAACCAGAAGCGGGTGTTGCTGCTCGACAACCTGAGCGATTACATCAAGCCGGGCATGAGCATCGATGAGGTTCAGGCCATCATCGCCAACATGCGTGCCGACTATGAAGAGCGGGTGGATGATCACATCATCAAAAACGCCGAGCTTTCCAAGGAGCGTAAAGACCTGAGCTCCAAGCTCAAGGCGATGAGCTCCAGCAAGTAAGCTCGCTCATTATTCTCCCAAAACACCGGCCCATGGCCGGTGTTTTGCTTTCTGTCATCAGCTCGGATCTCTCGCCGCTCTGCAACAATCGGCTCCCCTTTTCATGATCGCCCTGTTACCATCACTACAAAGCGGTCAATAGATTTCAAGCCATTGACTTGAAACGACTAAGCTTGAGTGAAACACAATAAATTGCGCAACCATGGTGGGGCTGATATGGGCGCATCAGAACAGACGGATTTGAACAAAGTGGCATATCAGGATTCATCTGTCCCAAGCGCGGACGGGAAGTACAAGCGCAAGCGTCGTCCCTGGTGGCGCTGGCTGTTCTGCTTTCTCTTTTTGCTATGCCTGGCCGCCGTGATTGCTCTGGTGGGCTATGAGATGCAGACGTCGCGCCTGCAGTCGCAGGAGATCTCCCGCTATGCCGCCAAGCTGACCTATCAGGTCGAGCCCGGTCTTAGCAAGCAGATTGCCTTCCCCGAGGATGGCCCTTTCGACAAGCGGCTGGGTTATGTGCTGCTGCCCATGATGCAGGAGCGTCTGCTGCAGCGCGGCTACCAGGTCAGCGAGCAGGTGCATTTCTCCGATGCCTTGTATGACTACGCCAGCCGCGGCTTCTTCGTCCCCTATACCGAGAAGGTCCAGGCCGGCCTGACCCTGCATGACTGCCGGGCGGAACCCTTCTATCAGTTCAAGTATCCGACCCACTATTATCCGGACTTTGCCTCCATCCCGCCGCTGGTGATCCAGTCGCTGCTGTTCATCGAGAACCGCGATCTGCTCAGCAACGAACATCCGCTGGCCAACCCGGCCGTGGACTGGCCCCGTTTTGCCAAGGCGGCCATGTCCCAGGTGGGCAAGGCGCTGGATATGCAGGATCAGTCGGCCGGCGGCAGTACCCTGGCGACCCAGGTCGAGAAATACCGCCACTCGCCGGATGGCCTGACGCTCTCCCCCACCGAGAAGATCCGCCAGATGGCGTCCGCCAGTGTGCGGGCTTACCGGCTTGGGCCGGAGACCCTGGAGGCACGCAAGCTGGTTGCCTGGGCCTACCTCAACTCGGTGCCACTCTCGGCAGCCCCCGGTTATGGCGAGGTGCACGGTCTGGGTGATGGCCTCTGGGTCTGGTTCGGTGCCAATGTTGACGAGGTGAACCGGTTGCTGGATCCCGCTCGCAACCAGGATGCCTCGCTGGCGGAGCAGGGGCTGGCACTGCGTCAGGTGGTTTCGTTGATGATTGCCCATCGCCGCCCCTCCTATTACCTGGCTCAGGGACGAGAGGCTCTGGCCACTCTGACCGACAGCTATCTGCGTTTGTTCGTGCAGGAAGGGATGATCACGCCGCCGCTGATGGAGGCTGCGCTGAAGGCCAGGATCACCTTCCGTGACTTCCTGCAGTCCCCCGCGGTGACCAAGGTCAACAACAACAAGGGGTTGCAGGTTGCCCGTACCCGTCTCAGCCGTCAGCTCGGGGTGCAGCTCTACGATCTGGACCGGCTCGATCTGACGGCCGACACCAGCCTCAACATGCCGCTGCAAAACGAGGTTTCCCATTACCTGCAACAGTTGGCTGATCCGACGTTTGCCGCTCAGGTCGGCCTGTTTGGTGAGCGCCTGCTCTCGCCGGAGAAGACGGGGGATGTGAAGTACAGCTTCACCCTGTTCGAAAAATCGCCGCAAGGCTTCAAGGTGCGGGTGCAGACCGACAACACGGATCAGCCGTTCGACATCAACGAGGGCAGCAAGCTGGAGTTGGGCTCTACCGCCAAGCTGCGGGTGCTGACCACCTATCTGGAGATCGTCTCCGAGCTGCACGACAGTTATGCCGGCATGTCGGCCGAGAGCCTGCGCAAGATTGAGGTGTCGGATCAGGACAACATCAGCCGCTGGGCCGTCTCTTACCTGATGACTGCCAAGGACAAGAGCCTGCCCCTGATGCTGGAGGCTGCGCTGGATCGCAAGTATTCCGCCAGCCCGAACGAGGGGTTCTTCACCGGTGGCGGCATGCACACCTTCAACAACTTCCGGCGCGAAGACAACGGCCGCATTCCGGCCATTCGCGATGCCCTGCGTGAGTCCATCAACCTGCCGTTCGTACGCTTGATGCGCGATATCGTTCGCTACAGCCTCTACCGGGAGGGCAACCGCGCCCAGCTGCTCAAGGATGACAAGGATCCGCGTCGCACCGAATATCTGGCCAAGTTTGCAGACAAGGAGGGACAGACCTATCTGCTGCGCTTCTGGCGCAAATACCGTGGCAAGACTCCGGAGGAGCAGCTCGACACCTTCCTGGATGGTCTCAAGCCCAGCGCGGTGCGCCTTGCCGCCGTACACCGCTACCTGATGCCGGATGCCTCGCAGGAGACCTTCGCGGCCTTCCTGGCCAAGCACCTGCCGCGGGAGAAACTGAGCGAGCGGCGCATCGAACAGCTCTACACCAGCTATGGTCCTGGCAAGTATTCGCTGCCGGATCAGGGCTATATCGCCCGGGTACACCCGCTGGAGCTGTGGCTGCTCTCCTATCTCAAGGAGTTTGACAAGGCGACCTTCGCCGATGCCGTCGAGGCGAGCCGGGACGAGCGCCAAGAGGTCTACAGCTGGCTGTTCAAGACCCGGCACCGCAGCGCCCGCGACAGCCGGATCCGCACCATGCTGGAGGTCGAGGCCTTCCTCGATATCCATCAGCGCTGGGCCAGACTGGGCTATCCGTTCGATCACCTGGTGCCGTCGCTGGCGACCGCGCTGGGCAGCTCGGGCGACCGTCCTGCCGCGTTGGCCGAGCTGATGGGGATCATCCAGAATGGCGGCATCCGCGCGCCGACCCTGCGTATCGAGCACCTCTCGTTTGCCAAGGGCACGCCGTTCGAGACAGAGTTCACGCCGGCGCAGACCGAGGGGACCCGGGTATTGCCGGTCGAAGTGGCCACCGCCCTGCGCAATGCGTTGTCGAAGGTGGTGGAAGGGGGCACCGCCAGGCGCATCGCCGGTGCCTTCGCCCTGCCGGACGGCACAGTGCTGCAGATGGGGGGCAAGACGGGGACCGGTGACAACCGGATCGAGACGGTGGGCCGCTACGGCAACGTGACCAGCTCGCTGGCCCGCAACCGGACCGCGACCTTCGTCTTCTACATCGGGGATGATCACTTCGGTACCCTGACGGCCTATGTGCCTGGCAGCCAGTCCGACAAGTTCCGCTTCACCTCGGCCCTGCCGGTACAGGTGCTCAAGGGGATGGCGCCGCTGCTGATGCCCTATCTGCAACCGGAAACCCACACCCAGTGCGTAGCGGGTAACTGACCCTTCACGCCATGAAAAACGGGGCCGTATAGGCCCCGTTTCATTTTGTGTTGACCGCCGCCTGTCGGCGAACGTGAGTCATCACTTACAGTAGATCTTCGATCTCGCCGCGCAGATACTGGTACATCTCGCGATAGGCCACCGGCGGCTTGTTCAGCTCCCGCTCCTTGTTGGCGGAGCGGATCAGCTGGCGCAGCTTCTGGCGGTCCAGCTCGTGGAACTGGGACATCAGCTCGTTGAGGGCGCTGTCGCCTTCGCTGATCAGCCGTTCGCGCCACTGTTCCAGTCGATGCAGGCGGGCGTTGACGGTGGAGTGGCGATTCTTGATGATGGAGAGCGCCTCGACGATGGGCTCCACATCGCGGCTGCGCATCAACCGGCCGATGAACTGCAGGTGGCGACGGAAAGACTCGTCCTTCTTCGGCTTGAGCTTGCGGCCCAGCTCGACTGCTTCGGCCAGCTCCTCATCCAGCGGGATCTTCTCCAGTTCGCTGTGGCTGAGGGAGACGATCTCTTCCCCCATCTTCTGCAGCGCCTCGGCATCACGCTTGAGCTGGCTCTTGCTGGGGCCCCAGTCTTCCCACTCGTTGTCGTCTTGATATTGACTCATCGGTCTCTTGATTCCTGTCATTCACGTTTGGCGGATATGTTACCAGCTTCTCCCGCTGGGCGCAGGGGTCTGATATGCTTAGCCCCTTTCCTTCCTTCATACAGATGTGAGTTATGGATCAGCAAGACCAAATCCGCCAGGATCAAGCCCATCTCGAGGCCGTGGTTGCCGAGGCCCTGGATATCGCCAAGGGACTGGGCGCCTCGCTGGCCGAAGTCTCCATCAGCAAACAGACCGGGCTGTCGGTCAACACCCGCGGTTGTGAACTGGAAAGCATCGAATTCAACAAGGATGGCGCGCTCGGCATCGCCGTCTATCGTGATGGCTGCAAGGGATCCTCGTCCACCACGGATCTGAGCCCGTCAGCCATTCGCGCCGCCGTGGAAGCGGCCATGGAGATTGCGCGCCATACCTCCCCTGACGAGTGTGCCGGTCTGGCGGATGCAGATTTGCTGGCCTGGAACGCCCCGGATCTGCAGCTGTGCCACCCGGTCGCGCTGGATCCCCAATATGGCATCGAGCTGGCCACCGAGTGCGAGCGGTTGGCGCTGGGGCGCGATGCCCGCATCAAGCACTCCGACGGCGCAGGTTTCTCCAGCCACCTTGGCATCAAGGTCTATGGCAACAGTCGCGGCTTCGTCAAAGGCTATGCCGCCTCGCGCAACTCCCTGAGCTGCGTGCTGATCGGCGAGCAGGACGGCGACATGCAGCGTGATTACGGCTACTCCTCCAGTCGTACCCTGGAGGGCCTCTGGAGCCCGCAGCGCATTGCCGATGAGGCGGTGGAGCGCACCGTCTCCCGCCTCGGTGCCCGCAAGATCGCCACCCGCCATGCACCCGTGCTGTTCCATCCCGATACGGCGGCTGGTCTCTGGGGTCATCTGGTGATGGCCATCAGCGGCGGCAACCTCTACCGCAAGTCGAGCTTCCTGCTGGACAAGCTGGGCAAGCAGATCCTGCCCGAATGGCTCACCATCCAGGAATTCCCCCACCTGCTGGGGGGGCTCGCCAGTACCCCGTTCGATGGGGAAGGGGTGCTCACCCGCGACATGGACATAGTGCGCAATGGCGAGCTGATGAGCTGGCTGCTTACCTCCTACTCCGCCCGCAAGCTGGGGCTTACCAGCACGGGCCACGCCGGCGGCATCCACAACTGGCAGGTTTCCAGCACCGGCCAGGATTTCAATGGCATGCTCAAGGAGATGGGCACCGGCCTGCTAGTGACCGAACTGATGGGGCAGGGGGTCAATATCGTCAATGGCGATTACTCCCGCGGCGCTGCCGGTTTCTGGGTGGAGAACGGCGAGATAGCCTATCCGGTCGAAGAGATCACCATCGCCGGCAATCTGGCCGAGATGTTCAGCCATATCGTGGCGGTGGGTAGCGACGAAGATGAGCGCTCCAGCCTCAAGACCGGCTCGGTGCTGATCGAGAGCATGAAGCTGGCGGGACACTGACCCAGCCGATCCGCGCTCATGAAAAAGGCCCCTCGCTATGCGAGGGGCCTTTTTGTATCGGCGTGCGCAGGGGCGGCAATCAGCCCTTGATGCGCTCGATGCGGCCGCCGAGGCCTTGCAGCTTCTGCTCGATGTCTTCGTAGCCACGGTCGATGTGGTAGATGCGATCGACTATGGTGGAGCCTTCGGCGACGAAGCCGGCCAGCACCAGACTGGCGGAGGCGCGCAGATCGGTTGCCATCACCTGGGCACCCTTGAGCTGCTCGGTGTCGCGGCAGATGGCCACGTTGCCCTGCAGTTCGATGTCGGCGCCCATCCGTACCAGCTCGGGTACGTGCATGAAGCGGTTCTCGAAGATGGTCTCGGTGACCATGCCGGTGCCCTTGGCCACCGCGTTCAGCACGGTGAACTGGGCCTGCATGTCGGTCGGGAAGGCTGGGTAGGGGGCGGTCTTGATGGTGACCGGCTTGAGGGTGCGACCGGTCATGTCGAGGGAGATCCAGTCTTCACCCTTCTCAATCAGGGCACCGGCCTCTTCCAGCTTGACCAGAACCGCTTCCAGCAGGGTCGGGTCGGTGTTGCGGCAGGTGATCTTGCCGCCGGTGACCGCGGCGCCCACCAGGAAGGTACCGGTTTCGATACGATCCGGTTGCACGCTGTAGCTGCCACCGTGCAGACGCTCGACGCCGTCGATGATCAGGGTGTCGGTGCCAGCGCCCTGGATCTTGGCGCCCAGCGCGTTGAGGAAGTGGGCCAGATCGACCACTTCCGGCTCGCGCGCGGCGTTTTCGATCACGGTGCGGCCGTCAGCCAGGGTGGCGGCCATCATCAGGTTTTCGGTACCGGTGACGGAGACCATGTCCATCAGGATGTGGGCACCCTTCAGGCGACCGTCGACGCGGGCCTTGATGTAACCCTCCTCGATGACGATCTTGGCGCCCATCAGCTCCAGACCGTGCACGTGCAGGTTGACCGGACGGGCACCGATGGCGCAGCCGCCGGGCAGGGAGACGTCAGCCGCGCCAAAACGGGCTGCCAGCGGGCCCAGCGCCAGGATGGAGGCGCGCATGGTCTTCACCAGCTCGTAGGGGGCGACGTGGTTGTTCACGGCCCCGGTCAGCACGGTCACGTTGCCGTTCACCTTGGTGGTGGCGCCCAGCATCTCCAGCAGCTTGATGGTGGTCCCCACGTCTTTCAGACGCGGCACGTTGGAGAGGTGGATCTCCTCGTCACACAGCAGGGTGGCGAACAGGATCGGCAGAGCGGCGTTCTTGGCGCCAGAGATGGTCACTTCGCCGTTGAGAGTACAACGACCATCGATCTTGAATTTGTCCATTTACGTTTGATACCAAATCAGGAGGGCAGTAGAAATTTACGTTCGCGTTTCCACTCGGCATCGGTAAAGGCCTTGATGGAGAGTGCGTGAATGGTGTTGCTGGCGATCTTGTCCATCAGCGGGGCATAGATGGCCTGCTGCTTCTTGACCCGGCTCATGCCGTCAAACATGTCACCGACGGCGATCACTTGGTAGTGACTGCCATCCCCTTTGACATGGACTTCGGACAATGGCAGAGCCTCGAGGAGTATCGCTTCAATTTCAGAGACTTGCATTATGCGTCCTCAGTTGTGAGCGGGGTTGATTGAAACAATCCGGCCACTCCGTAGAGGTTGGCCAGGGTATAGAAATCAGCGGAGGCACCCACCAGTTGCGGTGTGGCGCCTCGTGCCAGAGCGGCTTTGGCCCATTTGACCAGCAGGGCCAGCCCGGCGGAATCCAGCGTGGTCACGTCGCCGAGCTCGAGCAGATCTTCCTGCCACCAGTCAGCCCGCCGTTGCCACAGCTCAATCACCTGAGCCGCCTGCAGCTCGCCGCTCAGTCTCATGACTTGAGCACCAGCGGCTTGGCATTGTGGGCGCGCAGCTGGGCGATCACCGCATCGATGCCGTTCTGGCGAATGAGGCCACCCAGCTCGTTCTGTTTGGCAGAGAGCAGGCTGATCCCCTCGGCGACCATGTCGAAGGCTTTCCATTCGCCGGTCTTGTTGTTCTTGCGCAGCTTGAACTCGAGGAAGATATCCGGCTTGCCGGCCTCTTTCACGCTGACGTTGACGGCGGTGATGTTGCTGTCACCGGCGGCCTTGCCCGGCTCGACCTTGACGGTCTGCTTGTCGAAATGGGCCAGGGCGTCGGCGTAGGAGCTCACCATGTACTCGGTGAACACCTCGACGAAGGCGTCACGCTGGGCCGGGGTGGTCTGCTTGATCTGGTTGCCGAGCACCTTGTAGGCGGCGAAGCGGTTGTCCACGTAGGGCAGCAGCTCTTCGCGGATGATCACCCGCAGGTGATCCGGGTTGCTCTTCACCTGGGCCTGATCGGATTTCAGGCGAGCGAAGGTCTGCTTGGCAGCCTGATCCACCAGGGCGTAGGGGTCGGTGGCGTCGGTGGCTTGCGCGGTCAGGGAAAACAGCATGCTGGTCATCAGGCCCAGCAACAGGGCGATCTTCTTGAACATGGTTACTCCTTACTTGCTGTCTGACTTGGTGTCGGAAGACTGGCTGTAGAGGAATTTGCCAATCAGGTCTTCCAGCACAATGGCGGATTTGGTGTCTTCAATCATGTCGCCATCCTTGAGCATGCTGGTGCCCATCTCCTCATCGGTAAAACCGGGTACCAGGCCGATGTACTGCTCACCCAGCAGGCCTGAGGTCAGGATGGAGAGGGTGCTGGTCTCGGAGAACTCGCCGGCGCTCTTCTGCATCTGCAGGGAGACGACCGGAACCTGGCTCTTGGCATCCAGGCTGATGTCGCTGACCCGACCGACCACCACGCCGCCCACCTTGACCGGAGAGCGTACTTTCAGGCCGCCGATATTATCGAAATGGGCGCGCAGGGTATAGGTTTCTCCTTCCGGTTTGAAACTCAAACCGGCCACTTGCAGTGCCAATGCCAGAATGGCACCGATGCCGGCCAGCATGAAGGTGCCAACCAGGAATTCTACTTTGCTGAACTTCATCTTTACCTTATCCAAACATGACTGCGGTGAGTATAAAATCCAGGCCGAGCACGGCCAGGGAGGAGTGGACCACGGTACGGGTCGTGGCCTGACTGATCCCGGCCGAAGTCGGCTTGGCATCATAACCGTTAAAGAGCGCAATCCAGGTGACCACCAGGGCGAAGATCAGGCTCTTGATGGCGCCCTGCATGATGTCATCCTGCCAGTCGACGGAAGCCTGCATGGCGGACCAGAACCCCCCCTCATCGACCCCCAGCCAGTCCACCCCGACCAGCTTGCCGCCGAAGATGCCGATCAGGCTGAACATGAAGGCCAGCAGCGGCATGCTGATGACCCCGGCCCAGAAACGCGGCGCCACCACCCGACGCAGCGGATCCACCGCCATCATCTCGAGGCTCGAGAGCTGCTCGGTGGCCTTCATCAGACCGATCTCGGCGGTGAGGGCGGAGCCCGCACGACCGGCAAACAGCAGAGCGGTCACCACCGGACCCAGCTCCCGCAGCAGGGAGAGGGAGACCAGCGGGCCCAGGCTCTGCTCGGCGCCAAAGTCCTTCAGGACGTTGTAGCCCTGCAGCGAGAGCACCATGCCGATGAACAGGCCCGACACCAGAATGATGGCGACCGACTGCACCCCGACCACATAGAGCTGCTGTACCAGCAGCGGAAAGTGCTTGCGCGGCGCGGGTTTGCCCGCCAACGCGTGAAACAACATGATAGTGGCGCGGCCGATGGCGCTGATGAACCGCACCCCGCTTCGCCCCAGTTTGCTTACCTGGCTTGTCAACATCAGAGATCCTGTAGCAGCTCGCCTGCCGGAAAATGAAACGGAACAGGACCGTCGGGCAGTCCCTTCAGGAACTGCTCGACCTCGGGATTGTGCTCCTCGCGCAGCTGGGCCGGCGTGCCGTGCGCCACCACCTTGCGGTTGGCGATGATATAGGCGTAGTCGGCGATGCTCAGCACCTCCTTCACGTCGTGGGTGACGATGACGGAGGTGATGCCGAGGGCATCGTTCATATCCTTGATGAGCTTCACCAGCACCGCCATGGTGATGGGATCCTGGCCGACGAACGGCTCGTCATACATGATGAGGTCCGGATCCAGCGCGATGGAACGGGCCAGCGCCGCGCGCCTGGCCATGCCGCCGGAGAGCTCGGAGGGCATCAGCTTTGCTGCGCCGCGCAGACCCACCGCCTGCAGCTTCATCATTACGATGGTGTGGATCAGCTCCTCGGGCAGGCCGGAGTGCTCGCGCAGCGGGAAGGCCACGTTGTCGTATACCGTCATGCCGGTAAACAAGGCGCCGCTCTGAAACAGCATGCTCATCCGCTTGCGCACTTCGTACAGGCGCGAGCGGGAGAGGGTGGGGATATCTTCCCCGTCAAACAGGATATGACCGGACTCGGGCTTGAGCTGGCCGCCGATCAACCGCAGCAAGGTGGTCTTGCCGATGCCGCTGGGGCCCATGACCGCAGTGACCTTGCCACGGGGAATGGTCAGGTTTATCCCGTCGTATAACAGCCGATCTCCGTGACTGAAGGTCAGGTCGGAGATGGTGATCAGGTCATCGTTCAAACAATTGTCCATCCGGTGTAAATGAAGAGCGAATTTTATGGGCTAGTCTAGGTCTAAGCAACAGCAAGGAACAACTATTGAACAGTCTGCCCATCCAGACGCGCGACAGTTTTTTGTAACCAATTGTCTCTCTTTTACGCCCAATAAGTATCCGATTCGCTTATCTCGACAGACTTTTTTATAATCCCGCAGCAAATTTCAGCCCGGAGCTGTGCCTTTATGTCTGTAAAGTCTGAAAAAGTGTCTGAACTGTTCGATTTTCGTCGCAGCGCCCGTACCGTGCTGGACATCGAGAAACAAGCGATTGATGGACTCTACCAGTACCTGAACGATGCCTTCGATCAGGCGTGCGAGATGATACTGCGTTGCAGTGGCAAGATAGTGGTCACCGGCATGGGCAAGTCAGGTCATGTCGGAAGCAAGATAGCTGCGACCCTGGCCAGCACCGGCACTCCCGCCTTCTTCCTGCACCCGGGTGAAGCCAGCCACGGCGATCTGGGGATGATCTCCGGCGGCGATCTCATCATCGCCATCTCCAACTCCGGTGAGAGCGACGAGATCCTGGCCCTGCTGCCGGTACTCAAGCGCCGCGGCATTCCGCTCATCTGCATGACCGGCAACCCGGCCTCCACCATGGCAAAAGAAGCCAACGTGCACCTGTGCATCAAGGTGGAGAAGGAAGCCTGCCCGCTGGGGCTGGCGCCGACCTCCAGTACCACCGCGACCCTGGTGATGGGCGATGCGCTGGCGGTGGCCCTGCTGGAAGCCCGCGGTTTTACCGCCGACGATTTTGCTCTCTCTCACCCGGGCGGGTCGCTCGGCAAGCGCTTGCTGCTGCGAGTCGGCGATCTGATGCACAGCGGCGAGCTGTTGCCCCAGGTGGGGATAGATGCCACCATCAGCCAGGCACTGCTGGAAGTGAGCCGCAAGGGACTCGGCATGACGGCGGTAGTTGATGGCAACGGCGTGCTGGCCGGCCTGTTTACCGATGGCGACCTGCGCCGCATTCTGGATCTGCAGGTGGATATCCATCACACCCCGATCAGCCGCGTCATGACGGTGAACTGTGTTACCGTGGGACCAGAGATGATGGCGGCCGAGGCCGTCAAGCTGATGGAAACCAGAAAGATCAACGGATTACTGGTCGTGGATGGCGACAAGCGCCCGCTGGGGGCCTTCAACATGCACGACCTGCTGAAAGCCGGAGTAATTTGATGCAAAACGTACCGACCCTCTATGGTCCGGTGACGCGCAGCCAGTTTGATCAGGCGGCGCAGATCCGCCTGCTGGTGTGCGATGTGGACGGGGTGCTCTCCAACGGCCTCATCTACATGGGAAATGACGGCGAAGAGCTGAAAACCTTCTGCACTCGCGACGGCGCCGGCATGCGGGCACTGCTCAATGCCGGGATCGAGATTGCCATCATCACCGGGCGCAACTCCCGCATCGTCAGCGATCGGATGAAGAGCCTGGGGGTGCAGCACCTGGTGCAGGGGGCGGATCAGAAGCTGCCCCACTTCGAGGCGCTGCTGGCCAAGCTGGGGCTGGATGCATCGCAAGCAGCCTACATGGGGGATGACACCATCGATCTGCCGGTGATGCAGGCCTGCGGCCTCGGCATTGCCGTGGCCGATGCCCATCCGCTGGTGCTGGCGCGCGCCGACATGGTGACCCGGCTGGCCGGCGGTGTGGGGGCGGTGCGCGAGGTGTGCGATCTCATCCTGCAGGCCCAGGGGCTGGGTGATTATCAGCCTGAGGCCTCGGTATGAGCAGACAGACCCTGTTGTTCGCCCTGCTGTTTCTGGTGGCGCTGGCGGCCTGGCAACTCGGCGATATCGAGCTGGCGCCGGAGCCGACCACCAAGGTGGAAAATTATCAGCCGGACTTCACCGCCAAGAATCTGGTGACGACCCGCTTCAACGCCGAGGGGCTGCGTACCGAGCGACTGGAGTCCCGCTATGCGGAGTATTACCAGATCCTGGAACAGGCCACCTTCGACAAGCCGGTGGTCTACATGTTCGACAAGCAGGGCGAGGCCGAATGGAAGGTCAACGCCGAGACCGGGGTGCTCAACACCGATGACAACGTGATCCTGCGGGACAAGGTGCATCTGGACGGTCTGCTGCCCACCTCCTTCATCTCCACGCTGGATACCCCCTATCTGGAGCTGGATCTGGTGACCCAGAACGTGAGAAGCAATCAGCAGGTCAGCATAGTGGGTAAGGACTTCCAGACCGAGGGCGTTGGCCTGAAGGGTCATCTGGAACGCAAATATTTCGAATTACTGGATCAGGGCCATGCCATCTATTTCAATGAAAAACGCTAATCTGGCCCTCGCGGCCTTGCTGCTGTGCGGCACCGTGAGCGCCAAAGAGTCCGACTTTGCCGAGAAGGTCTATGTGGACGCGGTCAAGCAGGTGGCCGAGCTGCAGGACAACCGCATCACCTTCGAGCAGGATGTGACCATCACTCAGGGCTCCATCAAGATCAAGGCCGACAAGGTAGTGGTGATCCGCTCCGGCGAGAAGGGGGCCGAGGTGATGACGGCCTATGGCAAGCCAGCCACCTTCTTCCAGATCCTGGACAACGGCAAGCCGGTCAATGCCCACGGCAACAGCATCCGCTATGAGCTGAAGAACCGGCTGGTGACCATTACCGGCGATGGCCAGCTCAAGCAGGAAGACAGCCAGGTCAATGGCGATCTCATTCGCTACGACATCGTCAAACAGAAGATGGTTGCCGAGAGCAAGACCCCGAACCAGAGGGTCAAGACGGTGTTCCTGCCGGATCAGGTCGAGAGTTTCGACAAGCCGGCCGATCAGAAGAAGCAGGGAAAATAAACCATGGCAGTGTTGAAAGCAGCCGGCCTGCAAAAGAGCTACAAGCGCCGCATGGTGGTCAGCGATGTGAGCCTGGAAGTGGGCACCGGCCAGATCGTTGGCCTGCTCGGCCCGAACGGTGCCGGCAAGACCACCTCCTTCTACATGATCGTGGGACTGGTGCAGAGCGATGCCGGTCTCATCACCATCGATGATCAGGACATCAGCCTGCAACCCATGCATATCCGTGCTCGCAACGGCATCGGCTATCTGCCGCAGGAGGCTTCCATCTTCCGGCGCCTGTCGGTGTTCGACAACCTGATGGGGGTCATGCAGACCCGCAAGGGATTGAGCCGCGAGGAGCGGGAGGACAAGGTCCAGCAACTGCTGGAAGAGTTCAACATCACCCATATCCGCGACAGCCTGGGCCAGAGCCTGTCGGGCGGTGAGCGACGCCGGGTCGAGATTGCCCGTGCGCTGGCGGCGGAGCCGCGTTTTATCCTGCTGGATGAACCTTTTGCCGGGGTAGACCCCATTTCTGTGATAGACATCAAGAAGATCATCCAGCACCTCAAAGATAGAGGCCTGGGCGTCTTGATCACCGACCACAACGTCAGAGAGACTCTGGACGTATGTGAGAAGGCCTATATCGTCAGCCACGGCAAGATGATTGCCGAAGGTGCACCGGCGGAAATACTCGCCGATGAGCAGGTCAAGCGCGTCTATTTGGGCGATCAATTCAGTCTATAGTAAGGGGGCATCTCTTCATTTCCTGTGACCACTGCCTCGCTGACCATAAGGATATCCCGACGTAGATGAAGCCGACATTACAGTTGCGTCTCGGTCAGTCCCTGACCATGACGCCGCAATTACAACAAGCGATTCGTCTGCTCCAGCTCTCCACTCTGGAACTCCAGCAGGAAATTCAGCAAGCGCTCGACAACAACCCCTTGCTGGAGCAAGAGGAAAACGACATTCAGGAGACCAGCCCGGTCGACCAGGTGGACGTCAGCCAGCTCGATTCCAGCGATGCCATGGCCCAGGACCAGATGCCGGACGAACTGCCGGTGGATACCACCTGGGAAGAGGTCTACTCGGCCGGCACAGCCCAGAGCGCAGGCCCCATCCATGACGGGGAAGACAGCATCTATCAGGGTGAGACCACCGAGAACCTGCAGGACTACCTGTTGTGGCAGATGCGCTTGACCCCGTTCAGCGATGTGGATGCCGCCATCGCCCTCGCCATCATAGATGCCATCGACGAATCCGGTTACCTGACGGTGTCGCTTGAGGATATTCAGACGGCGGTGAGCAGCGAGGATGTCGAGGTGGAACTCGATGAAGTGGAGGCCGTGCTCAAGCGGGTGCAGCATTTCGATCCGGTCGGCATCGCCGCCCGCTCGGTGCAGGAGTGCCTGCTGATCCAGCTGGGCCAGTACTCCCCTGACTTGCCCTGGCTCAACGAAGCCAGGGAGGTGATCCTCGAGCACATGGATCTGCTCGGCAACCGCGATTACCGCACCCTGGCCCGCAAGACCAAGCTGAAGGAGAACGACCTCAAGGAGGTGCTGGATCTCATCCAGCAGCTGGAGCCGCGGCCCGGCAACGGCGTCATCCAGAGCGAATCCCAGTACGTGATCCCGGATGTTTCCGTGGTCAAGAAGGGCAACAAGTGGGTGGTCGAGCTCAACCCTGACTCGGCCCCGCGCATCCGGGTCAACGAAACCTATGCCGCCATGGCCAGACAGGCCCGCACCAGTCAGGATACCCAGTTCATCCGCTCCCACCTGCAGGAAGCCAAGTGGTTCATCAAGAGTCTGGAGAGTCGCAACGACACCCTGCTCAAGGTGGCCAGCTGCATCGTCGAGCAGCAGCAGGGCTTCTTCGAATACGGTGAAGAGGCCATGAAACCCATGGTGCTCAACGACATCGCCGAAGCGGTGGAGATGCACGAGTCGACCATCTCGCGGGTGACCACCCAGAAGTACATGCACACGCCGCGCGGCATCTTCGAACTGAAGTTTTTTTTCTCCAGCCATGTGAACACCGAGGGAGGAGGAGAGTGCTCATCGACCGCAATTCGCGCGCTCATCAAGAAGCTGGTCACGGCGGAGAATCCCGCCAAGCCGCTAAGTGATAGCAAGATCGCGGATTTGCTGGCCGAACAGGGTATTATGGTGGCGAGACGCACGATCGCAAAGTACCGTGAATCCTTGTTGATCCCGCCATCCAATCAGCGCAAACGCCTGGTTTAGGCAAAACAAAAGGAAGACGTTATGCAAATCAACCTGACCGGACACCATGTCGAGATCACCGAAGCTCTGCGTGATTATGTGAACAACAAATTTGCCAAACTCGAGCGTCACTTTGACCACATCAACAATGTTCATGTGGTGTTGAGCGTAGAAAAACTGAACCAGATCGCCGAAGCCAAGCTGCATGTCAGCGGGGGTGAGGTGTTCGCCAACTCGCAGCATGCTGACATGTATGCGGCGATTGATACCCTGCTGGACAAGCTGGATCGGCAGATCATCAAGCACAAAGATAAGTTAAACCAAAAATAACCATGCAACTTGAACACATACTGAGTCGGGACTGCACCAAAAGTGCGGTCCCTTGTACCAGCAAGAAACGCGCCCTGGAGATCATCAGCGAGTTAGCCGCTGAGCGCCTGGGGACCTCTCGTCAGGTACTCTTCGAGTGCCTGCTGGCGCGAGAAAAGATGGGCAGTACCGGGATCGGAGCCGGTATCGCCATTCCCCACGGCCGGATCGGCGACGAGTTTCCGCCGACCGCGATCCTGATGACCTTCGCAGAGCCTATCCCCTTCGATTCCATCGACAATCAACCGGTTGACCTGCTGTTTGCCCTGCTGGTGCCGGAAAGCGAGTGCAAGCAGCACCTCAAGACCCTTTCCCTGATGGCATCCAAACTGGGCGACAAGGCGGTATGCCGCCAGTTGCGCCAGGCAACCAGCGATGAAGAACTCTATCAGATCATGACATCGGCCTGAGATGCAGGCCCTTGCAATGACGCCAAGCGGTGAGGGAACAAGATGCAATTAATAGTGGTGAGTGGGCGCTCCGGCTCGGGCAAGACAGTTGCCCTGCGTGTGCTGGAGGATCTTGGTTATTACTGCGTGGATAACCTGCCGGTCAACCTGCTGCCCCAGTTGATCGTCTCGGTCGAGAGCCAGTATGACAAGCTGGCGGTCAGCATCGACGTGCGCAACCTGCCGGCGAGTTCCGACAAGCTGGAAACCCTGCTGGCTCAGGTTCGCAACGAGGGGCGAGTGGAGTTCACGAGCTT
This sequence comes from Aeromonas dhakensis, assembly GCF_000820305.1. Lineage (GTDB taxonomy): Bacteria > Pseudomonadota > Gammaproteobacteria > Enterobacterales > Aeromonadaceae > Aeromonas > Aeromonas dhakensis. The sequence goes on along the minus strand of NZ_CDBH01000025.1, from coordinate 156,034 downwards.
CTTCTTCGATGCGGAAAACTCCACCCTGCTCAAGCGTTACGGCGAGAGCCGCCGGCTGCACCCCCTGTCGCGCAACAAGCTGTCGCTCGACGAGGCGATCCGGGAAGAGACCCACCTGCTGGCGCCGCTCTCCTCGACAGCCGACCTGCGCATCGATACCACCAACCTCAGCATTCACGACCTGAGCGAGCTCATCAAGACCCGGGTGCTCGGCAAGAAGGAGAACGAGCTGGTGCTGGTGTTCGAGTCGTTCGGCTTCAAGTACGGCATTCCCAAGGATGCCGACTTTGTGTTCGACGCCCGCTTCCTGCCCAATCCGCACTGGATCCCGGAGCTCAAGCCGTTTACCGGCAAGGATGAACCTGTAGCCCGCTACCTCTCCAGCCAGCCCGACGTGATGCAGTTCATCCTGCAGATCGAGAACATGCTGGCGACCTGGTTGCCCCACCTGGAGCGCAACAATCGCAGCTATGTGACGGTCGGGATTGGCTGTACCGGTGGTCAGCACAGATCGGTATTCATTGCCGAGCAGCTGGCCGGCGCCTTCCGCCTGCTGGGCAAGAACGTCCAGATCCGCCACCGCACCCTTGACAAGAGTGCGCCGCAATTTTGATGGACCAATAGGAAGATCAGATGACCGTCTCAGCCTCGGTGGAAGTGAAAAACAAACTGGGCATGCATGCCAGACCGGCCATGATGCTGTTCGAGCTGGTGCAGGGGTTCGATGCCCACGTGTTGCTGCGCAACGAAGAGGGAGTCGAGGCCGACGCGGACAGCGTGATCGGCCTGTTGATGCTGGACTCCGCCCAGGGCAAGCAGGTGGAAGTCCAGGTGGAGGGGCCCGAGGAAGTGGAGGCCCTGGCCGCCGTGGTGGCGCTGTTCACCTCGGGTTTCAACGAGGAGTAGCCGACCCCTTCATGCTCAAGGTGCGCTGCGTGCCAGCGCCTTGAAGGCGGCAAAGTCCCGACAAGCCAGCAGATTTCTGCTGGCTTTTTCGTTCATCAACGCCAGGAACAGGTCGTAGAGCCCCATCGCCTCCTCATAGTCGGCCTTGGCGATGGCCAGCACGAAGACGAGGGTTGCGCTCTCGCCGTTGCCCCAGTCGATCCCCTGCGGGGCCAGCACGGTATAGACCAGGGTGCGGCGCGCCAGCAGGCCGAGGGAGTGGGGCAGGGCGATGCCGTCCCCCAGCAGGGTGGAGACGATCCGCTCCCGCTCCTGCAAGGATCCCCGAAAGCCGCTCTCCACCAGATCCTCCGCCTCCAGCTGGCTGCAGATGCGATCAAACAGCGCCCCCTGGCTGAGCGGTTCGCTGACCACCATGAAGTGGTCGGCATCGAAGTACTTGTCGAGCAGGTAAGGGCGGGTGCGATCGACCAGCACCAGCTTGCCGAGCTGCTCCAGCTGGTACTGGGTCGGGAAGGGAGCGACCTGCACCACGGGCACGTTCTTGTCGCTCACCTTGACGGTGCTGATCACGAAATCCTGCTCGACTCGCGCCAGCCCTTCGTAATCCCGCACCGACTCCAGCGTGGTCAACTGCAGCTGGGGATATTCCCGCTTGATGCGGGCCTCCAGCACCCGGAAGGTGGCGTTGCCCGCATCGCACAACAGCAGCGCCTGGGGGCGGCGGGTGTAACCGATGTCGTAGTGACGCTCCAGTCCGACCCCGATATGGATCACCAGATAGCCTATCTCGTGGTGGGTCAGCCGGTAAGGGGTCTGCTTGATCCACTCTGAAATGGCCGCCAGCGTGATGTCGTAGGCGAGGGGGTAATACTGCTTGATATGGTCTGCCAGCGGATTGTGGCTGCCAATCTGGTATTTGACCCGCAGCAGCATGGCACTGATATGGGTCTGCAGGTCGGCCCGCAGTTGCAGGTCGCCGCGCAGGTCATAGGGGTAGTGCTGGTGGATGTAGGCCAGCAGATGCTCCACCAGTTGTTCGCTCTCGGCCGCCATGGCCGGGCTGAGCTGGGGGGAATCGGCGGTGAGGCGGGCCTGGATCTGGATGGCGAGGCAGGCTATCTCCTCCTCCCCCGGCGGGGTCAGGGTCGGCAGCTCGCCATAGATGTCGTGGGCGACCGCCAGCAGCGGCGCCGTGAGATCCTCGCTGGTGAATTGGCGCAGCTCGTGGCCCGCGGCCTGGCGCAGTAGGGCGACGGCGCAGTAGATGGCGAGCTGCTGCAGGCTCTCGTCGGCCAGGCGCAACTGGTGGCGGCCGAGTTGCTCGTGGATGTGATTGCCCACTACCTCCAGCGTCTTGCTAGGACAGAGGTTGGGCAGCAGGCTCTGCAGCGGGTTGCTGTGCAGTAGTTCCTGATAGAGCAGCTGGGTGAGACAGGCGCGGATGGCCGTCTCTCCCCCCTGGATCCGCATCCCCTGCCTGGGCTTGCTGTCGATGGCGAGGTCGAAGTGGGCGAGCCGCTCCCGCACCTCCGCCATGTCCCCCTGCAGCGCCGCCCGGCTCAGATACCAGGTGTCCGCCAGTTCGTCGAGCTTGATGCCCTGCTCCGCCGTCAACAACAGGATCTGCAGGTGCAGCACCCGCTCACGGCTTGTGCGAGGCAATCCGCTCTCCTGCTCCTGGGCCGCCAGCAGTGCCGCGAACAGCTCCTGATTGTAGATCTTGAGCTGATAGCCGCTGCCGCGCTGGTGGATCAGGTGGGCGCCCCGGGTGGCGATGATCTCGTTGAGGGTCGCCACGTCGGTGCGCACGGTACGGGTGGAGACGTTGAGGCGGCGGGCCAGCTCCTCCTGCGGCAGCGGTTCGGCGTGGAGCAGGGTGAGCAGTTGCTGGAGTCTGGGGTGGGACAGCTTGGTCATGAGGGGGATCGGACTCCTGTCGCGGAATAGAAAATCGATGTTAACAAGCGAGTCAATGACAAGCCAGGCACCGGCCAGTGATCGGACCGGTGCCTGAGGGCGATCAGGCCAGCAGCCGCTTCACCGTGGCCAGCAGGGTCCGCACGTCCTCGGGACGGGTCTGACCGCTTGCGCTGTCGATGATGGAGCTGTAGATGTGGGGGATCACCTTCTCGACGCCGGCATCCAGCGCAATTCGCACTATCTCCTCGAAGTTGTCGAGATCGATGCCGCCGGTGGGCTCCAGCCAGAAACCGTGCCGCGCACAGGCCTCGGCCACTGCCTGATACTCGGTGCGGCAGGTCAGCCCGCCCATGGGGAAGAACTTGACCGAGCTGCCACCCATGTCCTTGAGCAGGGCGATGGCGGTATCGATGGGGACAATCCCGTCCGGCTGCCCGGCGCTGAGCGGGCCTGTGGAGATCTTCACCATGCCCGGCGTACCGGTAGGGGAGATCAGCCCATTCACCAGCGTTTGCGATTGGCCGAGCAGCGCCCGGCTGGCGCCGACCCCGGTGAACACCTGGTTGACATGCTGGGGCTGCAGCTGGCGAGCCAGCTCGGCCACCATGGCGGACTGGCGCGGATCGCCGGCCCCCAGTCCGATGGAGAGGGCGTTGTCGATTAGCTTGGCGTAGGCCTGCATGTCAGCGACGGCGGAGGGCACATCCGGGTAGTTCTTGGAGAGCACACCGACCAGCACGTGGCCCTCGGCAGCCTCATAAATGTCGACGGCATTCTGTCGGGAGCCGGCCAGCACGTTGAGGCAGACCCGATCGTGGTAGTAATTGGGAGTAAGAGACATCAGTTGTTCTCCTGAACGAGGTGGGCAATGGCGGCATGGATCTGGTCGAGCTGGGGCAGGGTGACGCTGCGCACGTCGATCTCGATGTGCCCCTCGTTGGCCTTGTAGCCGCGGCAGTAGATGGCAGGCGTGCCCTGCTGCAGACGGGCGACGACCTGCACTGTGGTCATGCCGATCTGCTGGTGGTCGAAGGCGATATCGGTGCGGGCGATGTCGCGCCCCGCACTGTCCCATACCACCTTGGCGGTGACACCGGACAGCTGGTTGAGCCGCTCGATGAAGGGGGTCATCTTGGCGACCATGGCGGCGCCGCTCTCCTTCTCTTTGGCCAGGTAGCGCTCGATGGCGTGGGTGAGGCCGAGGATCCCCTCCTTGCCCACCTTCATGGCTCGGCCGATGCCGTTGGCCTGCTGCTTGACCCACTCCACGTACTGACGCTTGCCGAGTACCAGCCCGCTGGTGGGCCCTTCGATGGCCTTGGCACCGCTGTAGATGACCAGATCGGCCCCCAGGTTGTAGTAGAGACGCAGCTCCTCCTCGGCCGCCGCATCGACGATGAGCGGGAGCCCGTGGGCCTTGGCCACCTCGGCTGCCTCGGCCACCGACAGAATGCTCTTCTGCACGCAGTGGTGAGACTTGATGTAGAGGATGGCGGCGGTATTGGCATTGATGGCGGCGGCCAGCTGGGCGGCAGAACACTCGTTGGCGTAGCCGGCCTCCACCACCTTGCCGCCACCCAGGTTGACCATGGTGCCGACCGGGGCGCCGAAGTTGACGTTGTGTCCCTTGGGCAGCACGATTTCGCTCGGCACATTGTGGGCATGAGCGTGCAACTGTTCGAGGCGGTAGGGGTCGCCGCGCACGATCACGGCGGCCACCGACTGGGCGATGCCGGCACTGGCGCAGGAGACCACCACCGCATCTTCCACATCCAGCAAGCCCGCCAGGTAGGCGCCGGTCTTGTTGACCAGGTCCTTGACCTCGAAGTAGTGGCCGAGGCCGAAGTTGACCGCATCGACCACCTCCTGCTCGGGGGTGGAGACGCCGAGAATGGTCATGCGCCCGGAGGCGTTGATCACCGGTTTGAGCTGATATTTCTCATACACAGAAGACATGGTGTGATTTCCCATAGTGAGTCAGAACCAGTTCACCACCGACCAGGGCGGCGAGGGGCAGCAACTGCCGATCGCCATTGCGGGCGCCGGCTTCGGTATCGGTAAAGAGGGTGGGGCCGCTCATCACCTCGAACAGGGTCAGATCGGCAGCGGCGCCCACCTCGAGTCGCCCCTTGCCGGACAGGCGCAGGGCATCGGCAGCATGGTGGGTGACGCAGGCCAGCACCTGCTCCAGGGTCATGCCGATGGCGAGAAACTTCGACATCACGTGGGCCAGGCTGTAGACCGGCCCCTTGATGCGGTTCTTGCAGTAGATATCGGAGCTGATGGTGCGGGGCAGGATCCCCTGAGCAATGGCCAATTCCGCCACCTCGAAGCTGAAGCTGGCGCCGCCGTGGCCGATGTCGAGCAAGAGGCCCCGCTGCATTGCCTCACGCACCGCCTGGCGCAGCTCGCCGGCCGGGGTCAGGATGCGGTTGGGCTTGCCGTTGAAGCAGTGGGTCAGCAGATCGCCATCCCCCAGCAGGGCGACGATCTCGTCCAGATCCGGCGGCGTGTTGCCCACGTGTACCATCAGCGGCAGCCGGCCGTGGGCCTGTTGCAGTGCCTTGGCCATGCGCAGCGGCTGCAGGCCGCTCTCGCCCACCACGCTGCCGCTCATCCGCGCCTTGATGCCGACGATGAAGCCGGGGTGGCGGGCAATGGCCGCCGAGGCGAGATCCATGTCGAGGTCCCGGCTGTCGGCCAGCTCGTTCTGGCGCAGCAGGCCGATACGGGAGATGTTGAGCAGGGCATGCACCCGGGTCTTGCAGCCAGCGGCGAGACGCTGGAAGTTATCCACGTCGTCGGCCCCGGTGCTGCCGGCGTCGATGACAGTGGTGACACCTGACGCTACCCCCACCTTGTCCGGCTCATCGTGATAGAGGGGGGACGCGGGGTAGCAGTGGGTGTGGCCGTCGATCCAGCCGGCGCTCACATGAACCTGTCCGGCCAGAGTGAGGGTTTGCTTCGCCTCAGTGCTCTCTGGCAGCGAACCCAGCGCCGCTATCTTGCCATTCTTGATGGCGATGTCGACGAGCTGCCCGTTTCCCAGGCGTCCCGCCCTGATGATCGTGTCGTACATGCTGATGGCCTCTAGCGTGCCGCCCCGCAGGGCGGCGGATGGTTATGCAAGCGCAACCGGGAAGAAGGTACCCAGCAGCATGGCCCCCAGGATGGCGCCACCAGTGATGGGCTTGCCCCACACGTAGAACAGCAGCGCACCCAGCAGGGAACCGATGCCGATGGGGATGGAGGCGCCCATGGCGGAGAGGATGATGAGGGGGCCGAGGAAACGGCCCGAGCTGTTGCCGGCCCCCATCATGACGTCTGCCCCGTAGGTGGAGTTGCTCTGGTTGATGGTGAACTTGCGCGCCAGGATGATCACATAGCCGATGGCCAGACCAATCACCATGCCGGTCACCAACGAAGCGGGGAAGTTCTCCACCGGATAGATGATGCCGGCCCCCAGCAGCAGGGCAGGCACGCCTAGGCCCACCCCGGTCTGGATGGCACCGCCGATGTCTAGGATCCCCACCAGAGAGCCCTCGATGATGCGGGCAAACAGGAAGCTGGCGCCGAAAGCCGCCACCGCACCATAGGCACCGGTGTCCATTCCGGCTTTCAACATGGCGACGAAGGCTACCTCGTTGAAGGCGCCGACCCCGTACAGATAGAACATGTGGGTACCGGCAAAGACCCCGGCCGAGAGCAGGCCGACGAAGATGGGGAAGGACCAGTCGGCATACCAGAAGTTGTTTTTCAGTTTCTCATCCATGGCATGACCCCTTATTTGCCGCTCAGCAGGTTATGGACGTTTTCCAGCCACAGGGGAACACCCAGATGGAAGGACTCGATGAGTTTCATGTCGAAGCCGCGGAAGAAGCCGCTCAGCACGAACAGCAGGACGATGGCGGCCATCATCACCTTGGTGACGTGGTTCCAGCCGCTCTCTTCCACCCCCTTGCCGATCAGGATGCCGAGCACCAGACCCGGTACCGCGTTGCCCATGATGAGCTGGGCCAGACCGCCGAAGATGGTGGCCCAGAAGCCGGACTTCTTGCCCGCCTCGATGGCGGCCAGCCAGAAGATCACCGGCATGACGGTGTTGACCAGCAGGTTGGCGGCCGGCACCAGTACCTTGACCGCGGTGACCTGCAGGGCGGCCGGCACGGCGGCGGCGGTGCTGTTGAGGAAGGCGACCACGATGGCACCTATGATGCCGCAGGCGATGGCCATCTTCTTCGGGTCATGCAGGGTGGTGGCGAGATCCCGGTTCTTGATCATCAGGGCTGCCGCACCCCAGTTCGGCAGGATGCGGTGATCCACGTCCTGGGTGAAGGCGCCGGCTGCGACCGTGGAGGCCCAGGCGTTGAAGAAGAAGCCCAGACCAAACGAGAAGTGGGAGGCGGGATCCCCTTCGCAGGAGTTGAGCTCGCCCAGGGTTCGGAAGGCGCCCATCCCCTGCACGGTCGGGGCATGGAACATCCGTGCCGCGCCGGCCCCCACCCCGACGCCAACCAGGCCGCCAATGATGAGTGACTTGATAAATATGATTAGAAACATCCCATGTATCCTTCTTGTGGCGGTGTTGCCGCGGGCGGCGTCACACCCGGGTAAAGGTCACCTTGTCGGTGTCCAGGCTGGTGACCCTGACCGTGATGGCGAGCCGAACCCGGTATTCGTGGCGTTGGCGCGGCAGGAAGAAGAACAGGAACTTCTCCACCCGGACCGACTCCTCGGCCTCGATCACCTCGACCTCGACCGGTTCGATGCGCAGCAGCACCTGCGGGTTGTCCTTGAGCAGCGTGGATTGCACCTGGCTGAGGGCGGCGGCGAATGCCTGCTGACGGGTCGCGCCCTTGCCGTTGACGGTGACCCGGGTGGTGAAGTCCTCTTTCATCATGCGCGTCCGTGTTTCTTGGCGAAGGCTTCGATCAGCTTCTGGCCCAGTTCTTCCTTGTCCATGAAGCCGAAGCCCAGCACCACGCACCCCTCGTTGATGGCGGTCACGCCCTCCTCGATGGAGCGCATGCCGTAGCGGCACTTGTAGCCGTACTTGGTCTGGGCTGTGATGGCGCCGGCACCGCCGCTGCCGCAGAAGGAGATGCCGAGATCCGCCTGCTCCTTGTTCATCACGTCGCCGAGCTTCATGTCGGCGGCCATGCCGGGGATGACGGTCACGCTGGCGCCGGCGGCTTCCGCGCCTGCCCCCACTTTCTGGCCCTTGCCGAGGCGATCACCGATCACGAGTTTGATGGCTGTCATTTAGCATTCTCCTTTGACTGAACTGAGTTCGTTTTCTTTGGCTACTTCGAAATGGACGGACAAGAGGTGTGCCTCTTCATAGGCGAGCCGCTCCAGCCAGCTGACGACCTGTTCGGCCAGACGCAGGGAGAGCGGGGAGATCTCCTCGAACAGGCTGAGGTCGACCTCCGGCAGCGGTTCGCCACTGTGGGAGCGCCACACCATGGCTTTGGCGTGAGAGGCCAGCATCTGCTGCTGTACCTCGTTGGGGCGGATGCCCTGTTCGGCCAGCAGGATATGGATACGCGCCAGGATCTGGTCGGTTTGGCGCAGCAGGGCCGGGCTGTCCGGGGTCAGGGGCTGGTCATGGGTCTCTGTGTGCAATGTCTGCTCTCCAAGGCTGGCAGAAGGGATAGCGTTACCCTAAGCCGGTCATGTTCGGGAGAGGAGGCACCGTTTTTCCGATTCGAAGCGGAAATTCGCGCGTCAGCTGGCCAATTGAAGCCGCTTTTGCTGCATCAAGCGGAAAAGAGATCTCATTGGCGCCTATTTTGTGTGATCAGGGGCGCACTTGGGGTTGGATGAAGGGCTGCTGGCCCTTGGCTGAAACTGTGAGTCGCCTCACGGCCGGGAGGGGAAAAGGGAGGAGAAGGGGCGACTCGTCGCCCCGATCGTGGAGATGTCAGCTGGCGGTGGCCGCACTAGCGCTGGCCCGGTTCTGGTAGCGCAGATCCTCTTCGATGGTGACCTCCACCTCGAGCGGTTTGCCGTCGCGGATCACCGAGATGGTGAGTTTGGTGCCGGGCCGGCTCTCGACGATCTTGTCCATGGCGGCCCGCACGCCGCTGATGGCCTCGCCATTGATCTTGAGCAGCACGTCGCCCCGTCGCAGTCCGCCCTTGGTGGCCGGCCCGTTGGGATCCAGGCTCTCCACCACCAGGCCGCGCAGGTCACCCAGATTCATCATGCGCGCGACGATGGGATTGATCTCGACGCTGGAGATGCCGAGGTAGCCGCGGATCACCCGGCCGTTGGCGATCAGCTCGTCCATGATGCGCTTGGCCAGCTTGTAGGGAATGGCGAAGCTGATGCCGTAGCTCTCCTGATTGCCGTTCAGGTGGTAGGCGGCGGTGTTGATGCCCACCAGATCGCCGCGGGCATTGACCAGGGCGCCCCCCGAGTTGCCCTCGTTGATGGCGGCGTCGGTCTGCAGCAGATCCTGCCGGCCGTTGCTGTCCGGCCCCATGCTGGAGAGGCCGATGCGGCCGGTGGCGCTGATGATGCCCTGGGTGATGGTCTGGCCGACGTTGTAGGGGTTGCCGATGGCGAGCACCACGTCGCCCACGTCGGGCAACCGCTCCGGATCCTGCGGGATCACCGGCAGGTTGTCCGACTCGATGTAGAGCACCGCCAGGTCGGTGAGCTGGTCGGTGCCGACCAGTTCGGCGCTGAACACCCGCCCGTCCTGCAGCGCGACTATGATCTGGTCCGCATCGGCGATGACGTGATAGTTGGTCAACACGTGGCCGCGCTGGTTCATGATGACGCCGGAGCCCAGCCCCTGGGGCCTGAGTTCGGTCTGGTTGCCCTGATTGCGGGCGAAGCTGCGGGTATAGATGTTGACGACGGCAGGGCCGGCGCGGTGCGCCGCGTAGGAGAAGCTCAGTTCACGGGCATTGGTGATGAGGCCGGGCAGTTGGGCCCCGCCTCGAAAATTGGGAAACAGCAGCAACAGTAGCGCCGCCACGGTGAGACCGAAGCCGACAGACTTGCCCAAGTAACTGACTATAGGGGGGATTTTCATGTCATTCTCATCCGTACATAGAGCGGGCAGAGAATAACACTATCGGTGGATAAAAATCACCCGCGGCAGGCGCCGCGGGTGAGAGGAGATTAACGAATTACCAGGTAGAGCGAAGAGTCGCCGCGCTGGATGTTGAGGGCCAGCACATCCGGCTTGTTCTTCAGTGCCTTGCTCAGCTCTTCCAGCGAGTTGATGCGCAGGCGGTTGACGCCGATAATGACGTCGCCCTTCTGCAGACCGGAGGCGGCGGCAGGGGAGCGCGGATCGATCTCGGAGACGGCCACGCCGGTGACCGGCTCGCTGGTGGTGCTCAGCTTGGCCCCTTCCAGTGCCGGGTGCAGCGCGCTGGCCAGGATTTCGCTGTCATCCGCCTTCTTCAAGGTGACCTTGACGGTTTGCTCCTTGCCATCGCGGATCAGGCCCAGTGCCACCTGCTTGTCGGCACCCATGGTGGCAATCTTGGCCCGCAGCTCGCCGAAGGAGCGGATGGCCTTGCCGTCGATGCTGACGATGATGTCGCCCGGCTTGATGCCGGCCTTGGCGGCCGCGGAGTCAGGCATGACCTGGTTGACGAAGGCGCCGTCCTTCTTGTTGTAGCCGAAGGTCTTGGCCACTTCGGAGGTGAGCTCGGTCCCTATGATGCCCAGCTGGCCACGGCGGACTTCACCGTATTTCACGATCTGTTCGGACAGGTCGCGCACCATGTTGGACGGAATGGCAAAGCCGATGCCGATGTTGCCGCCGTTGGGGCCCAGGATGGCGGTGTTGATGCCGATCAGCTCGCCACGCAGGTTGAGCAAGGCGCCACCCGAGTTGCCCGAGTTGATGGCCGCATCGGTCTGGATGAAGTTTTCCAGGTTCTCGATGTTGAGGCCGCTGCGACCGAGCGCACTGACGATGCCGGAGGTGACGGTCTGGCCGAGGCCGAACGGGTTGCCGATGGCCAGCGCATAGTCACCGACCCGAAGCTCGTCAGAGTCGGCGAATTTGATTTGAACCAGATCCTCGGCCTTGATTTGCAGCAGAGCGATGTCGGACTGCTTGTCTTCGCCGATCTTCTTGGCGGCGTATTCACGGCCATCTTTCAGATTGACCTTGATCTCGTCCGCCTCGTGCACCACGTGGGCGTTGGTGATCACGTAGCCCTTCTTGGCGTCGATGATGACGCCGGAACCGAGCGCCTGGAAGGGCTGCTCGCTTACCTGTTCGTCAGGCATGTTGGGGCCGAAGAAGAAGCGGAACTGTTCCGGCAGACGCTGGCGGGTGATCTTCTTGCCGGAGACGGAAATGTTGACCACGGCAGGGGTGACTTGTTCGAGTACCGGCGCCAGGCTCGGCATCTCCTGATTGTTCGCCAAAAGGGAGGGCAGTGCAGCCTGCACGGGGGCCGCAGACATGGCGATACCGACACTGAGGGCTAACACACTGAGCACAGAAAGAGGTTTACGCATATGAAAAACAGCTCCCAGAAAAAGTTGCAATGCAATCGTGAAGGTCTGACCACGATACAGCGCAATTAGTTCCGCGGGGAACTAACTGGACTGCTTGAGCAGACCGGAGGCCCCTGCATAGTCACGGGGCGGTACACCCGGTTCTTCATTGGCCGGGACATCGCTGCTCTCGTCGAGCAGGGTTTCACGGAACAGCGGCTCCTGGGCCTTGGCCAGGAATTTGCTCTGCTCCGCCATATGGCGATAAAGGGTCTGGTACTGCTCGGCCAACTGCTCCATCAGGGCGGCACTGTCGGCGAAGTGGGTATTGATCTGACCCTGGTAGCTTTCCAGTTCCTTGTGAGCCTTCTTCAGTTCTTGTTCCAGACGGCCGGCATCCCGGCTGCGCACTGTGAAGCGACCGATGATGATACCGATAATCAAGGCGGCGACAGCCAGCAGGATCCCGTTTAACAGACTCATAGATGCTCCTTGTTACAGCTAAACCAATGTATGTTAATGCGGCCTGAACGGCCGCTACGCCTTGATGGCACTATACCGTGCACCCCGAGGGCGTGATACCATTTTGTCCTTCATTCAGGGACTTGAAGGCAATTGACAGGATGACCCCGCAGCAAAAATATCAGCAGGATTTGCAGCGCCCCGGCTTCGTGGCCGACCCTGCTCAGGCGATGGCAGTGGCCCGTCTGGAGCGACTCTATCAGGATTTGTGCCAAACCCCGACTCCGACCAGATCCCGCGGTCTGCTGGGCTGGCTGCAAAAGCCGAAGCCCCGTACGCCCATCCTGGGGTTATATATGTGGGGTGGCGTGGGCAGAGGCAAGACCTGGCTGATGGATACTTTTTTCGACAGCCTGCCCGGGGAGCGCAAACTGCGTATCCACTTCCATCGTTTCATGCACCGGGTGCACGATGAGCTCAAGGGGCTGACCGGCCAGGCCGATCCGCTCAAGCTGATCGCCCGCAAGCTGGCCGACGAGACCGACGTCATCTGCTTCGACGAATTTTTCGTCTCCGACATTACCGATGCCATGCTGCTGGGGACCCTGTTCCAGGAGCTGTTCGGCCATGGGGTCGTGCTGGTGGCGACCTCGAACATACCGCCGCAGGATTTGTATCGAAATGGTTTGCAACGTGCCCGTTTTCTACCGGCCATTGCCCTCATAGAGCGTCATTGCGAGATACTTAACGTGGATGGCGGTACCGATTATCGCCTGCGCACGCTGGAGCAGGCGGAGATATATCACTTCCCGCTGGATCGGCAGGCAAAATCCAATCTCGAGCTCTATTTTCAACAATTAACCGGGCTGCAACAGGCCCTGCCGGGCCAGGTCGAGATCAATCACCGTCAGCTGGCGTCGCTGGGGATGGGGGAAGGTGTGCTCTATATGGAGTTCGAGCAACTTTGCTGCACACCCCGTTCCCAGAGCGACTATATCGAGCTGGCGCGGCTGTTCCACACCGTGCTGCTGGCCAATGTGCAGCCCATGGGGGCAGGCACGGATGACGCGGCGCGCCGCTTCATCGCCATGGTGGACGAGTTCTATGAGCGGCACGTCAAGCTCATCATGTCGGCGGCGGTGCCCATGCAGGAACTCTATGGTCACGGGCTGCTGGATTTTGAATTCCAACGTTGTCTTTCACGGCTTCAGGAAATGCAATCGCACGAATACCTTGCCAGAGTGCACCTTCCTTAGTCACAATACCGCGCCTGCCAGTCGGATGGGCATCTGCGGCAGGTAGGGCCGGGCGACATTTGCTAGCTTCATGGCAGTGAAATTAGCAGGTGATATTTAAGGCAACTTCACTTATAATCGCCCGGCCCACGTTACAGCTGTCGATAAGACAGCAACACTTTAAGCTTTACTTGTATTCGAAGGGGTACAGGTAGGCCATCGTTTGTTGTTTGTGGGAGAGCCCCCATAAGCAATTGGGTCTGTAACAGGTAATTGGGTTTAACTTAATGAAAACTTTCGTTGCCAAGCCAGAAACCGTAAAACGTGACTGGTACATTGTGGACGCAGAAGGTAAAACTCTGGGTCGTATCGCAACCGAGATCGCTGCTCGTCTGCGTGGTAAGCACAAAGCCGAGTACACTCCGCACGTTGACACCGGTGATTACATCATCGTTGTAAACGCCGAGAAGGTACACGTAACCGGTAAGAAATCTACCGACAAAATGTACCACGCTCACTCCGGTTTCCCGGGTGGTATCAAGTCCATCAGCTTCGACAAGCTGATTCAGCGTAAACCGGAAATGGTAATCGAAGCTGCCGTCAAAGGCATGCTGCCGAAGGGTCCGCTGGGCCGTGCCATGTTCCGTAAACTGAAAGTTTACGCAGGCGCCGAGCACGCTCATGCTGCTCAGCAACCTCAAGTACTGGATATCTAATCGGGAACTGGCAACATGGCAGAAAATCAATACTACGGTACTGGCCGTCGCAAAAGCTCCACTGCTCGCGTATTCATCAAAGCGGGTAGCGGTAAAATCGTAATCAACCAGCGCTCCCTGGAGCAGTACTTCGGCCGTCCGACTGCCCGCATGGTAGTTCGTCAGCCGCTGGAACTGGTTGAGATGACCGAGAAACTGGATCTGTTCATCACCGTTAACGGTGGCGGCATCTCCGGTCAAGCTGGTGCGATCCGTCACGGTATCACTCGTGCTCTGATGCAGTACGATGAAACCCTGCGTTCCGAACTGCGTAAAGCTGGCTTTGTTACTCGTGATGCCCGTAAGGTTGAGCGTAAGAAAGTCGGTCTGCACAAAGCTCGTAAGCGTCCGCAGTACTCCAAGCGTTAATTCGCTTTTTGTACGCACTCTCGCGAGTGTCAAAAAAGCCTGGCCACGTGCCAGGCTTTTTTTATTAGTAATATTACGAACCGCATTGCTAACACCACGTCACAAAAGACAAAAAATTGTGTATTTATTGTTTTTGACCTTCGCTTCTCTTTCTTGTCAAGTTGTTATCTTTTCTTTAAAATTCCCTCGGTTTTTCTGTGACAATTGTAACTCCGCTTCCGCCGCTGTTGTCACGGAAGAAAGGGGAACAGGGACACAATAAGAATGTGCGGAGTCCACATGGGAGAGTTTTTGGATGAGCAATGCGCCAGTTGATACCGGTCGCCGCAGATTTCTTACCTGGTCAACGGTCGCCGTTGGTGGGGTAGGAGCTGCTTTTACCGCAGTGCCGTTTATTAAGTCATGGAACCCGAGTGCCAAAGCCAAAGCGGCGGGTGCTCCGGTTGAAGTGGATATCAGTAAGTTGGAACCAGGCCAGCTCATCCGTGTTGAGTGGCGAGGCAAGCCGGTCTGGGTGGTGAAACGCACCAAACAGACGCTGGATGCCCTGGCCGCGCATGACGACAAGCTGCGCGACCCGGCTTCTGACGAACCCCAACAACCCGACTATGCCCACAATGGCTACAGATCCATCAAGCCGGAGATCTTCGTGGCCGTCGGTATCTGTACCCACCTAGGCTGCTCTCCCTCCTACCTGCCGGACAACTTCGGCGAACAGGTGCAGGGGGTGACTTCCGGTTTCTTCTGCCCGTGCCATGGCTCCAAGTTCGACATGGCTGGTCGAGTGTTCCAGGGGGTGCCTGCGCCCTTGAACCTGGTCATTCCGCCGTACCAATATCTTAGCGACACCACCATCCTGGTCGGTGCCGATGGCAAGGAGGCCTGACCATGTTTGCCAAACTGATGGGCTGGATTGACTATCGCTTTCCGCTCACCGCCATGTACAACGACCACATGGCCAAGTATCCGGCGCCCAAGAATCTGAACTTCTGGTACTTCTTCGGCTCGCTCGCCATGCTGGTGCTGGTCAACCAGATCATCACGGGCATCTGGCTGACCATGAACTACAACCCCTCCGCCGAAGGTGCCTTCGCCTCCGTCGAGTACATCATGCGGGATGTGGATTACGGCTGGCTGCTGCGCTACATGCACTCCACCGGCGCGTCCGCCTTCTTCATCGTGGTCTACCTGCACATGTTCCGCGGCATGATCTACGGCTCCTACCAGAAGCCGCGCGAGCTGCTGTGGATCTTCGGCATGCTGATCTTCCTCTGCCTGATGGCGGAAGCCTTCATGGGCTACCTGCTGCCGTGGGGGCAGATGTCCTTCTGGGGCGCGCAGGTCATCATCTCGCTGTTCGGTGCCATTCCGGTCATCGGCGACGATCTGACCCTGTGGATCCGCGGTGACTACGTCATCTCCGGCGCTACCCTCAACCGCTTCTTCGCGCTGCACGTCATCGCCCTGCCGCTGGTGCTGGTGATGCTGGTTGCCATGCACATCCTGGCGCTGCACGAAGTGGGTTCGAACAACCCGGACGGCATCGACATCAAGAAGCACAAGGATGAGAACGGCTGGCCGCTGGATGCGGTGGCATTCCACCCCTACTTCACCGTCAAGGACATGATTGGCGTAGCCGGTTTCCTGTTCTTCTTCTGCGCCATCATCTTCTTCAAGCCGGACATGTGGGGTTACTTCCTCGAGAAGCCGAACTTTGAAGTGGCCAACGGCCTGAAGACCCCGGCTCACATCGCCCCCGTATGGTACTTCACCCCCTTCTACGCCATTCTGCGGGCGGTACCGGACAAGCTGCTGGGCGTCATCATGATGGGCCTCTCCATCGTAGTGCTGTTCCTGCTGCCCTGGCTGGATCGCTGCAAGGTGCGTTCGGTGCGCTATCGTAGCACCCTGCACAAGCTGAACATCGCCCAGTTCGTGGTCTGCTTCATCATTCTCGGGGTACTCGGCGTGCTGCCATCGACCCCGACCCTGACGCTGATCGCCCAGATCTGTACCCTGGGTTATTTCGGGTTCTTCGTCCTGTTGTTCTTCTACAGCAAGAATGAAAGCACCAAGCCGCTGCCGGAAAGGGTGACATTCAAATGAAAAAAATAATATTTGCAGTGCTGACCCTGCTGCCGTCACTGGTGTTTGCCAACACCGGGGCCGTGCATCTGGACAAGGCTCACTATGATCTGAACGACAAGGCGTCCCTGCAGCGTGGTGCCGCCACCTTCATGAACTACTGCTTTGGCTGTCACAGCACCCAGTACCAGCGTTACAACCGGGTAGCGGCAGACATCGGTATCCCGGAAGACCTGATGGCGGCCAACCTGATCGTCAATGGCGCCAAGATCGGTGATCTGATGGAAAACTCGGTGCCGGACAAGGATGCGGCCAAGTGGTTCGGTGCACCGCCCCCCGATCTGACGCTGGTCGCCCGGGTGCGTGGTGCGGACTGGATCTACACCTACCTGCGTTCCTTCTACGTGGACGAGACCCGTCCATTCGGGGTGAACAACGCCGTGTTCCCGTCCGTGGGCATGCCCCACGTGCTGGAGCCGCTGCAGGGGACGCCCCGCGCCGAGTTTGCGACCCACCAGGTCGATGGTGTCGACGTTCAGCAGGTTGTCAGCATCAAATCTGACGGCAACGGTGAAATGAATAACGAAGAGTATGATCAGACGGTGCTGGATCTGGTAAACTTCTTGGTCTACTCGGCTGAACCGGTACAACAGGAGCGCGAACGCATGGGCTTCTGGGTGCTTGGTTTCATCGTGATCTTCTTCATCTTCACTGTGCTGTTGAAGAAGGAATTCTGGCGCGACGTTCACTAAGCGACCAGATCCGGGTAATATAATGCACGGCAATGAAGTCCAAGATGCTTCATTGCCGTTTCTGCTTTTTAATGACGGGAGGGTTCAATGGCTGTAGCTGCCAATAAGCGTTCGGTAATGACGCTGTTTTCCGGTGCCAACGACATGTTCAGCCATCAGGTGCGCATTGTCCTGGCGGAGAAGGGTGTTAGCGTAGATATTTGCCAGGTAGACCCTGCCAACCTGCCGGATGAGCTGGCCGAGCTGAACCCGTACAACACTGTACCGACCCTGGTTGATCGGGAGCTGGCTCTCTACACCTCGCGCATCATCATGGAATATCTGGACGAGCGTTTCCCGCACCCGCCCCTGATGCCGGTATACCCGGTGGCGCGCGGCAACAGCCGTCTGATGATGCATCGCATCGAGCTGGACTGGTACTCCCTGGCCGACAAGATCATGGCGGGTACCGACGTGGATGCGGCGCGTGCCGAGCTGAGGGACAACCTGCTGGCCATCGCCCCCATCTTCGGTGAGATGCCCTATTTCATGAGTGAAGAGTTCGGTCTGGTCGACTGCTACATGGCCCCGCTGCTGTGGCGTCTGCCGAGTCTGGGCATCGACTTCACCGGTCGTGGTGCCAAAGAGCTGAAGGCCTACATGGTTCGTCTGTTCGAACGTGAATCCTTCCAGGCTTCCCTGACCGAAGCCGAGCGCGAGATCCGCGCCGGCGTATGAGCATGGAACCGACGATGACGCCCAGTCGCCCGTATCTGTTGCGGGCGTTCTTTGACTGGTTGCTGGACAATGACCTGACCCCTCACCTGGTGGTCAACGTCAACATCCCCCATGTGATGGTGCCGATGCAGTTCGTTCAGGATGGGCAGATAGTGCTGAACATCGCACCTCGTGCGGTTGGGCAGTTCCACATGGACAATGATGCCATCAGCTTCAGCGCCCGCTTTGGTGGAGTTTCCCAGCAGGTCTACATCCCGATGGCAGCCGTGCTGGCCATTCATGCCCGGGAAAATGGCGTGGGCACCCTGTTCCCACCCGAGCCTGGCTATGATCTCTGGCTGGAGCAGGCCGAAGCGCCGGTAGAGCCTGAGCCGGAACCACCGCGCCCGAGCGGTCGTCCGACCCTGAAGGTCATCAAATAAAAAACGCAGCCAATTGGCTGCGTTTTTTTATGGCGATCAACAGGGTCAGTTCTGGGCAAACTCGAAGGCCTTGATCACGCGCTTCACACCGCTGACGTGGCGGGCGATCTCGACGGCCTGATCCCCCTCCTGGCGGGTCACCAGGCCGATCAGGAACACCTCGCCATTCTCGGTGACCACCTTGACCTTGGCGCTGTCGAAGTTCTTGGCGCCCAGCATGTCAGCCCGCACCTTGGAGGTGATCCAGGTGTCGTTGCTGCGTACCCCTATGCTGACCGGCTGTCCGAGGCGCAGCTCGTTGTAGACGTGGCGCACCCCCTCGATACGGGCCACTATCTTGCCAGCCTCGAGCTTGTAAGCGTCAGAAGGTGTCTGACCGACCAGCAGTACCCGGCCATTGTTGCTGTAGACGCTGATCTTGCTGGCCGCGCTCAGCGGCTTGTTGTCGGCCAGCAGGTTGGCCGCTTTCAGTTCGATGGCCTGATCGTCCCATTGGGCGCCCAGGGTGCGGCGATCGCCGGAAGCCTTGGCAGTACCGGCGGCACCACCGACCACCACGGCCGCACAACCTTGCAGCAGCAGGGTGCCGGCCAGCAGGCCGAGCAGGAGCGTTTGCTTCTTCATGGTTTCAATCTTCCTGTTGCGGGAAAAGAGTCTGGTCGATGAGATCACACAGGCAGTGCAGGGTCAACAGGTTCACTTCCAGAATGCGGGGGCGACGGGCAGACGGCACCCGGATCTCCACATCGTTGGGACCGAGCAGACCGGCGATCTCACCGCCATCACCGCCCCCCAGCACCACTATGGTCATGTCGCGGGAGAGGGCGGCCTCGGCGGCCTTGATCAGGCTGCGGCTGTTACCCGTAGTGGTGATGACCACCAGGATGTCGCCGGGCTGACCGAGCGCACGGATCTGCTTGGCGTACACCTCTTCAAAGCCGTGGTCGGTGGCGATGGCACTGATGGTTGCCATGTCCGGGGTCAGCGCCATGCCGGGCAGGGAGGGGCGCTCGGTTTCGTAGCAGTTGACCAGCTCAGAGATGAACAGCTGGGCCAGTGCTGCGGAGGGACCATTGCCGCATGCCATCACCTTGTGGCCATTGAGCAGACAGATGGTCAGCATCTGGGCTGCAGTATGGATGGCATCCGGCAGCGCCTCGGCGGCGGCTATCTTGGTCTGGATGCTCTCGGTGTAGTTTTCTTTGATGCGGTCAGTCATGGGGTCCTCTTAAAATGCGTTCTGGATCCAGTCCGGCTGGTCGCCTTCGAACGCGATCACATCGAATCGGCAGGCCTGATTGGCCTCGTTGATGGCATGTTGCTTGAAATAGTGGCGTGCCGCCAGCACGATCTTGTGCTGTTTGCGTCGGGTGACGGAGCTGGCGGCGCCGCCGTGGCTGGCCTGGGCGCGATAACGGACTTCAACAAACACCAGGGTCTCCCCCTGGCGCATGACGAGATCGATCTCGCCGCCCCGGCAGCGATAGTTGCGGGTCACGGGTTGCAGGCCGCGGGCCTGCAACCAGCGCTCCGCTACCTGCTCAAAGTGCTGTCCCTTGCTCGTTGGTGACGGGAACAGGTTCTGTAACTGCCGGCGCATCCGTGCCAGAAGTACCTTCATGGGGGACTCCCTCGAGCTGGGGCATGGCGCTGTCACTGACCAGCTTGCCATTCTGGTAGGTGGCCCAGTCCAGTACCCGTACTATGTTGCCGCCGGCATCCACGCTCAGCTGACCGCTCATGCCGGGCTGCTGCATGGCGTTGACCTTGCGCATCTGCTGCAGGTTTTCCGCCAGGCTGACGGCGTCATAACCCAGCGCAAACAGACGCAGCAGGTCGCCCTGGGTCTGCGGCCAAAGCAGGGCGATCTGCTCGCGCTGCTTCTCGTAACCGCCAAGCAGCAGCGGCATGTCGGAGATGTGCATGCCGTTGAGCTCGGAGGCCACCTCGGTGGTGGCGCTGTCGTAGCTGCGCGAACTGCTGTAGATCGGCAGGCTGCCCATCGGATTGACCGAGATGTCGACGTAGGGCTTGATCATCCGGGTCTCCAGGCTGTTGGCGACCACATAGACCACGTCGATGCTGCGCGGGGCGGCAGCGGAGAGCTGAACTACTTCGCCAGCCCGTGCGGTGGAGCGGCCGCTCAACGCATTCTTGACCATACCCTGGACTTCGTTGCGGGCACCGAAGGTGGCGACGACCGGTTTGTCCTGGCTTACGGTCGCCCAGGCCTGTTCAAACGCCTTGATGCTGCTGTAGCCGATCCGCCCCTGGGCGGCGATGAGCAGGGGTTTGCGATAACCCTGGCCATAGAGGTATTGGGCGGCCTGCGTTGCATCGGCGGCGGCTGAGAGGGAGAAGTAATAGGTGGTGTCGTTGACGATCGGCTTGTCCAGCTCGTTGAGCGCCAGTACCGGCACGGTCGGATTGGCCTTGAGCAGCTCCTCGACCCGGTCTTTGAGCAGCGGGCCGATGATCATGTTGGCCCCTTCCTGAATGGCCTGCTTGTAGAGATCCGCCGTCGACTTGGTCTGGGTATCGTAGAAGTTCAGGGTGAACTGACTCTGATTTTCCTTGTAAGACATCAACATGCCGTTACGGATTGCCGCACCCTGCGGTTCCAGGTTGCCGGACAGCGGCAGGAAGACGGCGATCTGCTGCAGGGCATTGATGTTGCTGGTGGTCAGATCACCGAGTCCGGCCGGCATGTCTTTCTGGGCCGGGTGGTTCGGGAAGGCCTGTTTCCAGCCGGCCAGCTGGCGAGCCAGCTGATTGGGCTGGGCACCGAATTCATTCACCAGCGCTGCCAGCCGCAGCCAGCCGGTGGTGACATCGGGAGCCGGTGCCTCTTCCAGCGCCTGCAGGGTGGAAGGGGTCATGCTCTTGAGCAGGGACCAGATCTGCTGATGATTGGTGGCCAGCTCATTCTGGGCCAGGTAGGGCTCCAGCAGGATCAGCGACTTGGCGGCACCAAACTTGTTGTTGATGTCGAGCTGCAGCACCACGCGCTGGCGGTACCAGTCCTTCTGGGTATCGGCGTCCAGCGCCACATCGGGCTTGCCTTCCAGCAGGATCAGCGCCTGGTTGGCATTGCCCTGGGCGAGCAGCAGGTGAGCCTGCAGCAGTTGCAGCTGGGCTTTCTGCTCGGCGCTCTGGGCCTGCTTCTGCAATTGCTGGAACAGGGCCGCGGCCGGCTTGGCCTGACCGAGCGCCAGATAACTGCGCGCCGCCATCACCTGCCAGGTGAAGGCTTCGGCCGGTTTGGCCGGGTCCACCTGGGCCAGATACCACTGGGCATTCTTGGTAAGATCCGAGAAGGCCGACGGCATGCCGGACTGGCCGGCGGGTTGATTGGGCTCCGACGCACAGGCGGCGAGCAGGACTGCCGCGAGTAGGATGCCGAAGAGTCGTGATACACTTAGCTGCTTTATAACCCGGTTCAAGTTCATTCCCCGACCAGTGTTGAAATTCTCCATAGTGTAAACGGGCCAATATGGCGACACAATTGTCGGGACACTCGGAGCTCCCATGAGTGACATCCCAACCCTGTATATAGTCCCCACTCCGATCGGCAATCTGGCCGACATCACCCAGCGAGCACTGGATGTGCTGCGCAGCGTCGATCTGGTGGCCGCCGAGGATACCCGCCATACCGGCATCCTGCTCAGCCACTACCAGATCTCGGTACCGACCTTTGCGCTGCATGATCACAATGAACAGCAGAAAGCCGACGTGCTGATCGGCCGTATCAAGGAGGGCAAGAGCGTGGCTCTGGTCTCCGACGCGGGCACGCCGCTCATCAGCGACCCCGGTTATCACCTGGTCACCCGTTGTCGCGAAGCCGGGGTCAAGGTAGTGCCGCTGCCCGGCCCCTGCGCCGCCATCACGGCGCTCTCCGCCGCCGGGTTGCCTACCGACCGTTTTGCCTTTGAAGGTTTTCTGCCGGCCAAAGCCAAGGGGCGCGATGATCGCCTGCAGGCCGTGATTGAGGACACCCGCTCGCTGGTATTCTATGAATCGCCGCGCCGGGTGCAGGAGACGGTGGAAGCGATCGCCCGCATTCTGGGTGAACGCCAGGTGGTGGTCTGCCGCGAGCTGACCAAGACCTTCGAGTCGATCCATGGTCTGTCTGCCTCCGAGATGTTGACCTGGCTCGGTGAAGATGAAAACCGCTGCCGCGGCGAGATCGTGCTGGTGGTGGCCGGCGCCAGCAAGCTGGATGAAGAGCTGCCCGCTGAGGCTCTCCGCACTCTGGGGTTGCTGGTGGCCGAGCTGCCGCTGAAAAAAGCGGCGGCGCTGACCGCCGAGATCCACGGCGTGAAGAAGAATGCCCTCTACAAGTACGGCCTCGAGCATTATTAATTGTCGTAAACGGGAATTGCCGGTTTACCCCGCCGGCATCACGAGGCTATAATCCGCGCCTCGGAGTTGGCTGGGCAATCGCTGCTTCGTCGTTGTGTCCCTCGGGACAGACGGGCGGAGGGGAGGAAAGTCCGGGCTTCACAGGGCAGGGTGCCAGGTAACGCCTGGGGGGCGTGAGCCTACGACCAGTGCAACAGAGAGCAGACCGCCGATGGCCCGCAAGGGATCAGGTAAGGGTGAAAGGGTGCGGTAAGAGCGCACCGCGCGACTGGCAACAGTTCGTGGCACGGTAAACTCCACCCGAAGCAAGACCAAATAGGCCCCTATTGGCGCGGCCCGCGTTGGGGGCGGGTAGGTTGCTTGAGCCAGCGAGCGATTGCTGGCCTAGAGGAATGATTGCTACCCGGGGCAACCCGGTACAGAACCCGGCTTACAGGCCGACTCCGACCCAATTCAAGGTATGCAAATACCAACCAATCCCGGCACCTTCAGGTGCCGGGATTTTTATTATGGGGTTGCCAGACTGGCTCGTGGCGCCTTTTAGGGTTTTGTAATAAAGTTCTCGCCCATTCTGGTCGCTATAAGTCGGCTGGGTTATTTGTACCGATCACATGGCTGGCCTGATGGATGTCTCTGTGGCTGTAAGGCGAGATAAAAATGGCTAAGGTGGATTTTGAATGTCATCAAGCGGCGTAATGCTCACACCTTCCCGGTTGCTCTGTGCACAGCGGGGCAAAACTCTTCCTCATTATGACTTGCTTGGCGTCGAACGGGCTGACCAGGAGCGGCTCAAGCAGATCAACGCTCAGCTGGGTACCTTTTCTCTACAAGCGGCAGGCTGCATGGCGCAGTTATTCAATAGCGCCGACTGCGAGCTGAGTTATCAAGAGTTCACGACTGTGGCCTCGCCCATGCAAGACGATGGTCTGCTGTGGGTGGAAGCACGCAGTGCGCTCGACGTACAACGGGTCGCCTATTTCTCCATTTCTCCTGCCGTTATATATCGCCTGGCCGTGCTCTTTTTCGGTGGTGCCTTGCGCGACCAGAGCGAGGCTCCCTCCCATGGTAAAGGGCTGACCGATACCGAGCAGCGTCTGATGCTGCGTCTTTGTCAATACCAGGTCGATATCTGGTCCTCATGTCTCGGATTGGGTGATCTTGGCTGGCAGCTGACTCTCATTACCAGGGATGCATTGCCGCAATCACGGCTATGGATGTCTGAAGCCAGCCTCACGGTCGGCAGTTTTGCACATGGCTGGCAGCTCTGGCTGGTGCCGCCGACCGAGAACTCTGGCCCCGCGGCCGGACATGAGCTGCAGGATGGCGCGCTTGAGCAGGTGTTGACGCATGTTCCGGTGCGTCTGCGTGTGGTAATGGGGCAGATGTCCATGACCCTGGCGGATCTGGAGTGCCTCAAGGTGGGCGATGTGCTCTCGCTGGATCTGCCGGAAGTCGTTCCGGCCCTGATTGGTAATCGTCCCTGCTTTAGCGGACGAGTCGCTGAACATAAAGGCAGCCTGGTGTATCAGGTCGCGACTGTTGTAGAGGAATAATCACATCATGAACGAGCACAATATGAATGACCCGCTGGATCTGGATGGACTGGATCAATTGTTTAGTGACGATATCAGCATGCCCAGCGCAGCCGACTATATGGCACCGACCAGCAACAGCAAGCAGCGGGACCTTTCCTTCTTCCGCCAGATCCCGGTCAAGGTAACCCTCGAGGTAGCCAGTACCGAAGTGCCTCTGGGCGATCTGATGCGAGTGGAAGAGGGGGCTGTGATTGAGCTGGACAAACTGGCGGGTGAGCCGCTGGATGTTCGGGTCAACGGTCGGCTGCTGGCCAAAGGCGAAGTTGTCGTGGTCAATGGCAAATATGGCTTGCGCCTGGTGGATGTGATCGACACCAATCTGCTGGGTGGCATGGACGACTGATGCGCCGGTTGCTGCTTGTCCTGCTGTTGTTTTCGCTGCCCAGTTGGGGGGCGGATATGACGTTGTTCTCGGTGATGCCGGGGGCTGAAGGAGGAGAGGACTACAACATCAAGTTGCAGATCCTTTTCTTCATGACCCTGTTGGGGTTGTTGCCGACGCTGTTGTTGATGATGACCAGCTTTACCAGGATCATCATAGTGTTGGCGATCTTGCGGCAGGCGATGGGACTGCAGCAGAGTCCTCCCAATAGGGTTCTGATCGGCATCAGCCTGATCCTGACTCTGGTGATCATGCGCCCGGTATGGACCGACATGTATCAGAACGCGTTTATTCCCTACGACCAGAATGAAATCACCTTGTCGGAAGGGCTGGCGCGCGCCGAAAAACCGTTGCGCCACTTTATGCTGGCTCAGACCCGGGAGCCGGATCTGGAGCAGATGCTGCGCATTTCCGGTGAGCCCACCACCCTCAGCAAAGCCGATGTCCCGTTTGGTGTATTGTTGCCGGCGTTTGTGCTGAGCGAGCTGAATACGGCATTTCAGATTGGCTTCATGTTGTTTATCCCCTTTCTGGTGATCGATCTGGTGGTGGCCAGCGTGCTGATGGCCATGGGGATGATGATGTTGTCCCCTCTGATCATTTCGTTGCCATTCAAACTGATGGTGTTCGTGCTGGTGGATGGCTGGTCGATGACGGTCGGTACGCTGGCTGCCAGCTTTGGTGGGGGAGGCTGACATGACGCCGGAACAGAGCGTTGCGCTGGTTGGCGGTGCCGTCAACCTGGTCGTAGTGATGGTGTCGGTGCTGATTGTTCCGGGCCTCATCATCGGTCTCATTGTCAGTGTGTTCCAGGCCGCAACGCAGATCCAGGAGCAGACCCTCAGCTTTTTGCCCCGTTTTCTGGTGACTCTGATGACGCTCATTTTTACCGGAAACTGGCTGCTCTCACAAATCACTACCCTGTTCCACGATCTGTTTTTGAAGATACCCGGACTAATCGGATGAATTCTCTGCTGTCCCTCAGCGCAGCCGACCTGACGGCCTGGTTGGGGCAGTGGTGGTGGCCGTTTATCCGGATCGCTACCGCCTTCTGGGTGATGCCCATCTTTGGTGATGGTCGGTTGCCACCCCAGGTCCGTCTGCTTTTTGCCTTCATCATCAGCCTGCTGCTGGCACCCATGCTCAAGGGCATGCCAGTGGTCGACCCGTTCAGCACGGGCGCACTGGTGCTGACCATAGAGCAACTGCTGTTCGGGTTGCTGTTCGGACTTTGTGTCCAGATGCTGTTCATGATCATGACCATGGCCGGTCAGATCCTCTCCATGCAGATGGGTCTGGCGATGGCAGTGATGAATGATCCCAGCAATGGAGATACGGCCCCCATCGTTAGCCAGCTGATGCTTATCTTCTGCTCATTGCTGTTTCTCGGCCTGAACGGCCATCTGGTCACGCTGGATGTGCTGGTGCAGAGTCTGCGGAGCTGGCCGCCCGGCTCTTCGCTCGACCTGCTGGACATGAAAGGTGTCATCGGTCTGTTTGGCTGGAGTATCGGGGCAGCCCTGATCCTGACTCTGCCAGCTGTGGTTGCCATGTTGATGGTCAACCTTACCTTCGGGGTGATGAACAGAACCGCCCCTTCCCTGAATATCTTCTCGCTGGGCTTTCCCATGACGCTGCTGCTGGGCCTGCTGACCATGGCCATTTCCATCAGCGGCGTGCCGGCTCGTTACCTTGATCTGGTGACCTATGTACTGGAACAGCTCAAGGCATTGACACCCTCATGAGTCAGAACAGCGCTCAGGACAAGACCGAAGAGGCCTCTTCCCAGAAACTGCGCAAGGCACGGGAAGAGGGGCAAATTGCGCGCTCAAAGGAGCTGAGTTCGGCCGGACTGCTGTTGCTGGGGGGGCTCGCCATGCAATGGATGGTGCCAAGCTTCGGCAACTTCTTTGCCGAGTTGATGAAACGTCCCCAGCGTTTCGACTGGCAGGGGGCCCGGGAGCCTCAGATGATGATCCACTGGACGGCTGAATCCCTGCTCAGCATGTTGTGGGTACTGCTGCCCCTGTTCGGTTTTCTCGCCCTGCTGCTGGTGTTGCTCAGTATTGTACCGGGGGGCATGGTGCTGACCTGGAAGAAACTATTGCCCAGTGCGGAAAAAATCAATCCGCTCAAAGGGCTCAAACGGATGTTCTCGTCTCACAGCATGATGGAGCTGCTGAAGTCGGTACTCAAGATCCTGCTGATTGGTTCGACGCTGGCCCTGATGTTGCAGCACCAGTGGCCCTTGCTGATGATGATGAACCGTATGCCTCCCCAGGCTGCGATGGAGCAGGCGCTGCGCATTCTTTCGCAGGCATTCATTTTGCTTGGTTCCGTACAGATGCTGATAGCCGTGCTGGACGTACCCTATCAGCGCTGGTCGTTGAACAAGCAGCTGCGCATGACCAAGCAGGAGGTCAAGGATGAACACAAGAATAGTGAAGGCCGGCCCGAGATAAAGGCCAAGATCCGTCAGGTTCAGGGAATGCTAGCCAGGGCGCGGATTGAACAGCGTGTGCCGCAGGCGGATGTCATCATCGTCAACCCGACCCACTATGCGGTGGCCATCAAGTATGATCCGGCGCGTGCCAATGCCCCCTATGTGATTGCCAAAGGGGTCGACGGTATGGCGGAGCGGATCCGCCAGGTCGCAAAACAGCACGACAAGATGATCATGAGCCTGCCGGAGCTGACCCGGGCCATCTATTACTCTACACGGGTGGATCAGGAGGTCCCGGCGGGCCTTTATACCGCGGTCGCCTATGTGCTGAACCATGTATTGCAGTTGCGGGCCTATGCAGCAGGCAAGGGGAAGAAACCCACCCCCCTTGCTCCCCTGTATGTGCCGCCCGAGTTACGTCAACCTGAGAGGTAAGTTGTGAACTGGCGTGTATTGACCCAATCCTATACCGCGATACCCATGATGCTCCTGGCCATTCTGGCCATGATGATCCTGCCTCTGCCGGGTTGGCTGCTGGATACCCTGTTTACGTTCAACATTGTGTTGGCCGTGCTGGTTCTGCTGGTCTCCGTGTCGGCTCGTCGGCCACTCGATTTTTCCGTCTTCCCGACCGTCCTGCTGGTTGCGACCTTGATGCGATTGTCGCTCAACGTGGCCTCGACCCGGGTAGTGTTGCTGCATGGTCATGAGGGGCATGAGGCGGCGGGCAAGGTCATCCAGGCCTTCGGTGAGGTGGTGATCGGTGGCAACTATGTCGTCGGCCTGGTGGTGTTCGTGATCCTGATGATCATCAACTTCGTGGTGATCACCAAGGGGGGGGAGCGGATCTCCGAGGTATCGGCCCGTTTCACCCTGGATGCCATGCCGGGCAAACAGATGGCGATCGATGCCGATCTCAATGCCGGCACCATGGATCAGCATCAGGCAAGGGCAAGACGGGACGAAATCGCCAGGGAAGCCGACTTCTACGGCGCCATGGACGGTGCGTCCAAATTCGTACGCGGTGATGCCATCGCTGGTTTGCTGGTACTCATCATCAATCTGGTGGGCGGTCTGGCCATCGGCATTTTCCAGCATTCTCTGCCGGTTTCGGAAGCGTTCCAGAGCTATGCACTGCTCACTATCGGTGATGGTCTTGTTGCCCAGATCCCTTCCCTGCTGATGTCCACGGCTGCGGCCATCATCGTGACCCGGGTCAGCGACGAAGGGGAGATGTCGGATCAGGTGGGCCAACAGATCCTGGCATCGCCGCGGGTAATCTACACGGCGGCAGCCATCATGCTGATCCTGGGCCTGGTACCCGGTATGCCTATGGTGGCATTCCTCAGCTTTGCGGCCGTATTGGCCTGGGCAGGCTGGAGCGTGAGCAAGCGGCAGGTCAGTCAGCCCGACCTGGAGGCAGCACATGAACTGACGCGTCAGATGGTGCAACCGGAGCCGCAGGGCCTTGAGTGGCAGGATCTGCCACCCGTGGATACAGTTGCCATCGAGCTTGGCTACCGATTGGTCCCTTTGGCTGAAGCAGACAAGGGGGCTGAGTTGTTGGCGCGGGTGCGGGGTATTCGCAAGACGCTTTCTGAGCAGTATGGCTTCCTGTTGCCGGAAATCCGGGTACGCGACAACCTGCAACTGCAGCCGGATCAATACCGGATCAAGCTGTCAGGTGTGGGGTTGGCTAGCGGCAATGTTGATTGCCAGAGACTGATGGCGATCAGCAGTGGTGAAACCTATGGAGCCCTGGATGGAGAATTGACCCAGGATCCAGCCTATGGGATGAGTGCGGTCTGGATTTCGCCGGAGAACAAGGCCAAGGCGCTGAATTTGGGCTACTCGGTGGTGGACTCGGCGACCGTTATCGCAACGCATGCCAGCAAGCTGCTGAGGGAGCAGCTGGATAACCTGTTTGGTCACGATGAAGTCGGCAAGTTGGGACAGTATCTGGCCAGCCAGTCTCCCCGTCTGTCGGAAGAGCTAAACTTGGCGTTGACCCAGATGCAGCAGTTGCGAGTTTTTCGTCAACTGCTCAAGGAGCAGGTCAGCCTGACCGATATCCGGACCATCGCCACTACCCTGCTGGATGCGAGTGAGCTGACCAAGGATCCTGTCTTGCTGGCATCGGATGTGCGCTGCGCGCTCAAGCGCCAGATTGTGAGGCAGGCGATCGGCAGTCGGGATGTGCTGGCGACGTTTACACTGGATGACCGTCTGGAGCAAACCCTGCTGGCGGCCATGAACCAGTCACAGCAACAGGGGAAGATCCAGCTGGACAGCTTCCCTGTCGACCCTCAGCTTCTGGCCCAGTTGCAGCAAAACATGCCGCTGGTGAAGGAACAGCTGCAACAGCAGGGGCATGCCCCCGTGTTGGTGGTGATGCCGCAACTGCGTCCCCTGATGGCACGGTATGCCCGCTCATTTTCGAAAGGTCTCAAAGTGCTCTCTTATAATGAAATCCCGGAAGATTTACGGGTGGAAGTTATTGGTACATTAGGCTGAAGCAGAATTGCCATGTTAATGAAGTGACGGGAAGATGATATTCCGCATATCTACTTGAATTGTCATTAGAAGCCGCTATGATGTGACTGTTTTTGACGCAACGACGTTGAAGATTAATAACAAATATAACAAT
Organism: Aeromonas dhakensis; assembly: GCF_000820305.1. Taxonomy (GTDB): domain Bacteria; phylum Pseudomonadota; class Gammaproteobacteria; order Enterobacterales; family Aeromonadaceae; genus Aeromonas; species Aeromonas dhakensis. Next base: position 126,504 of record NZ_CDBH01000025.1, on the reverse strand, counting down.
TCACATGTGCTATGCAGCTCTTCGTCAATAAGTTGAGCTGTCTTGTCCCAATACGGGCAGTCGCATGATAAAGGCAAACTGAACTGAAAAGTCAGGACGCAAAGCCTCCGGTCTAATAGCAGGAATGCTAATGATAGCGGGGTTACCAAGGCCATTGTTACCGCCTTGATACCATCAATAACCCACTTGAAGACGCTTTTTCGGCGCTTTTTGGGCGTGGTGCGCTTTTATTTTTGACACATCAGTTCTGTTGATTGGTTTGTCCACAATCACGGGTTCGGGTTCTTATGCTTTCGGATTTATCTAACAAGAAAAACTCAAGGCCAATCGGTATTGAGAGTGTCCCTCATTTGTTATTGATTGGCACTTCGTTATCAAATGGAAACGATATTGCGGAAATATTGTTAGCGCAAGGCTATAACATCTCCTGCGTTGACTCGATTAAAAAGTCAAAAGTAATTCTCGCGGATAATTCAGTTGACCTGATCCTGCTTGATATGGATGTCATGACCGAGGCAGGCCCGCAATTGGTGCATGACTTCAGTGGTATCGATTGCATGGTTCTGGTCAATGAACATCAGGCCTATCTTGCTGCAGAAGCCATGCGGGCGGGGGCCATCGACTACATCATCAAGCCTTTCGGTGGTCGGCAGATGGTGGATGCGGTAAAGGGGGCGCTGCGTCTGCGCCAGTCCATTCCGAATCTCATCGCGGTCTCTGCCATGAGCCTGCAAGTGCTGCAACTAGCACGTCGTGCAGCCAAGACATCCGCCACCATCCTCATCGGTGGGGAGTCCGGTACTGGCAAGGAACGACTGGCCCGCTACATCCACGACATGTCCAGCCGGGCTGGCCGACCATTCGTTGCCATCAACTGTGCAGCCATTCCTGAATCCATGCTCGAGTCCATCCTGTTTGGCCACAACAAGGGGGCGTTCACCGGCGCAACGGGAGCCCAGGCCGGCAAATTCGAGCAGGCTCAGGGGGGGACTCTGCTGCTCGACGAGATCTCTGAATTGCCGTTACCGCTGCAGGCCAAACTGCTGCGGGTCTTGCAAGAACGGGAGGTCGAACGGCTTGGCAGTCACCAGACCATCGCTTTGGATGTACGGATCATTGCCGCCAGCAACAAGGATCTGCGTACTCTCGTTGTCGCTGGTCAGTTCCGGGAAGATCTGTTCTACCGTCTGGATGTGCTGCCCATGAACTGGCCCGCGCTGCGGGAGCGTCCCGACGACATTCTCCCGTTGGCGGAGTACTTCATTGAACTGCATGCCTCTCAGCAGGGCTATCGCCTCAGTGAAAATGCCCGCAAGCAACTGCTGACATACGGTTGGCCCGGCAATGTCCGGGAGCTGGACAATGTCATACAACGTTCATTAATCATGGCTCGCGGATTGCATATTCAGGCCGTCGATTTGATGCTGCCCAGTTACACCATTGAATCCGACGATGTGTTGCCGGAAGTGCTTTCCGCCCCGGAAGGGCTGAGTGAGACCCGCCGCTACGCAGAATTTCAATTTGTACTAGAGACCTTGCGCCGCTTTCGCGGCCATCGGACCCGCACAGCTGAAGCCCTTGGGATGACGACCCGGGCACTGAGATACAAGCTGGCGGCCATGCGTGAGCAGGGCATAGACATTGAGCAGCAGCTTCAAAACTAAGGGATAAACCGAGTGAAGATTGAAATGATGTCATCACAGGTGACGCTCTTGCAGCAGATGCAGGAGATGCAGCGAGTCGCCAGCCAAACCCCTGTTATCGAATCGAATGATGTCTCGAACGTATCATTCGGTGATGCCATGCGCGACGTCGTTGGCCGGGTCAACGAGCAGCAAAATATCGCCTCACGGCTGATGACTGCCGTGGATGCGGGTCAGAGCGACGATCTGGTTGGTGCCATGGTCGCCAGCCAGAAAGCGGGACTCAGTTTTTCTGCCCTCATGCAGGTGAGGAACAAGCTGATGACCGGTTTCGACGACATTATGCGTATGCCACTCTGAGGTAAGTGATGACTGAACTGGTAACGTCCCCGCAAGGGGCTTCGGATTCCTTCAGAACACGCGTCCAGGAGGGCTTGCGCAACTGGCGCAGTCTGTCCCGCGACAACAAATCCATCCTGACCATAGCGTTGCTTGCCGCCATCGTGGCGGGAACCATCGTGGTGATCCTGTGGACTTCCAGCAAGAACTACGTGCCCTTGTACGGCAAGCAGGAGTTGTATGACACCGCCAACATCATGGAGATGTTGGAAAAAGAGCAGGTCCCATTCAGGCTGGAGAAGAGCTCCGGCCAGATCCTGGTGCCGGAAAATCAGCTGGCCCATGTGCGCATGGCGCTGGCGGCCAGAGGGGTGAGGGCCGCCATGCCCGCCGGTCTGGAAGGGCTGGACAATGTGACGGGCCTGGGGACCAGCGAGTTCATGGAGGGAGCCCGTTACCGGCATGCGCTGGAAGGGGAACTGGCGAGAACCATCATTTCACTGGATGCGGTGCGCAGTGCCCGGGTGCATCTGGCGATCCCCAAGCGGACGCTGTTCGTCGGACGAGATGAAGAGAAGCCCAGTGCGTCCGTCATGCTGGACCTGCAGCCTGGCCAGGCCATGGAGCCGGGGCAGGTTGAAGCGATCGCCAACCTGGTTGCTGGCAGCATATCCGGCATGAAGCCGGGGGCGGTAACCATAGTGGATCAGGCTGGTCAGTTGCTCAGCGCAGAGTTGGGGGACAAGGCTGGGTTTGGCAAGCAGAGCGTGCAGCAGATGGAGTATGTGCGAAAGCTTGAACAGTACATCCGCCAGCGTGCCAGCGACATGCTCTATCCCATGCTGGGCACGGGTAACTTCAGGGTACAGATTGCCGCCGACGTGAACTTCAATGCGGTAGAGGAGACCCAGCAACAGCTGGATCCACAGGGCGTGGTCACCAAGGAGTCCAGCAAGTCGGATAAAACCATCGATGCACTGGCATTGGGGATCCCCGGTGCCTTGTCCAATCGCCCGCCCGAAACGACCCCCAAGAGCGAGCAGCCGGCTCAGAATCAGGGTGCTGCCAGTGCAGAAGCCCAGAAGAACGATTCTCGCACCGAGCGCCAAGAGGTCAACAAGCAGTACGAAAACAGCCGCACCATAGTGCATACCCGCTACCAGCAGGGTCGTTTGGAGAAGATGAACGTCTCCATTTTGCTGAACCAGCAGAGTGCCCCCAAGGGCGGCTGGAATGAGCAGCAGCTGGAGCAGATCCGGCAGATGGTGGAACGTTCGGTGGGGTTTGACGATACCCGTGGCGATCAGATCAGCCTGCAGGTATTCGATTTTACCGGTGCCGTGCCGATTGCCCCGCCCGAGTCGAGCTGGTGGGAAACCCCGTACTGGCAGGACTCTCTGCGTTATCTGGTGGGCGGCCTGCTTGGCCTTACACTGGTGTTCTTCGGCATCAGACCGCTGGTCAAACATCTGGTGCGTACCCAGCAGTTGCCTGAGGAAACCGCGACCGAGGAGCAGGATGAGCAACAGGAACCGACAGTGGGTCCTTCCATGCGCCGGGATGATGATGCCGCTATGGCTGCCTCTGGGATGGGTAACGGTTTGATCCGCTCTGACAACCAGATGGAACCGCAGTTCTCCTCGCTGGATCTGGAGGCTTTGCCAGAGCCGGGCTCCGAACTAGAAGTACAGCTCAAACACCTGCAACTGCTGGTGGAAAAAGACACGGCGCGCGTCGCGGAAGTGGTCAGATCATGGGTGAGTGGCAATGAACAACGTTAATCTGAACCAAAACGCCGTCGATATCGACATCGACAACCTGGAGAAGGCCGCGATTCTGCTGCTGAGCATGGGGACCGAGGCCGCCGCCAAGGTGATGCAAAAGTTGTCCCGTGATGAGGTGCAACGACTCATCTCCAAGATGGCTGGCCTGTCGGGGGTCAGTTCGATGGAGGCCAAGTGGACGCTGCAACAGTTCTTCAACCAGTACCGTGAGCAGAGCGGCATCGGTAGCGCCTCACGCGAGTATCTGGAACAGACGCTGGATCTGGCGCTGGGTCAGCGCCTCTCCCGCAGTCTGCTGGACAGCCTCTATGGCGACGTGATGAGCCAGGACATCCAGCGTTTGCAGTGGGTGCCCGCCGAGGTGCTTGCCCGTTTCTTCCGCAATGAACATCCACAGATGCAGGCCGTATTGCTGGCCTTCCTGCCCCCGCAGACGGCATCCGCCGTGCTGGATGCTCTGCCGGGGTCGGTGCACGATGATCTGCTGGTTCGTGTCGCCAGTCTCAACAGTGTCAGCGAACATGTGCTGGGAGAACTGCGTCTGACCCTGGACCGTTGTCTGGCTTATGTTGCCGATCAGTCGGGAGCCAAGGTCAACGGGGTGCGCCAGGTGGCGGATATTCTGAACCGCTATCAGGGGGACAAGGAGCAAATGCTCTCTCTGCTGCGCGAACACGATGGCGACATGGCGCTGGAAATCGAGAAAAACATGTTCGATTTCATGGCGTTGCGCCGTCAGACCGACGAAACACTGCAGCGTCTGGTGCAGGAGCTGCCAAGCGATCTGCTGGCGCTGGCACTGAAAAATACCGAGGCCAGCTTCCGCAAGGTGGTACTGGGCGCCATGCCGAAGCGGATGGCGCAGGCGCTGGAAGCCCAAATCCAGGGACAGGGCAGCGTCTCCTTGCGCAAGGTCGAACAGGCTCGCGAAGAGGTGATGCAGCTGGTTCGCGAATTGGTGGAGCAGGGCGAAGTCGAATTCCAGCTATTCGAAGAACCCACCGTCAATTAACAGGAGGCGTCCATGAACCACAGTGTGCGCAAGTTGGCGGCGGGAGCTACCCGCCTCTACCGTTTCCCGTCGTTGGGACAGAGTGGAGAAGAGGCACAGAGCCAGCAGGAACAATTCGAATTCGGTTATCAGCAGGGGTTGGAACAAGGCCACGACGAAGGCTATCAGTCAGGATACCAGCAGGGCCTGACCAGCGGTCTGGTGGAAGGGGAAGCGAAGGGGCTGCAACAAGGGCAAACTCGCGGGTTTGCCCAGGGGCTGGCGGAAGGGCGAGCCTCTTTCGATCAGGCCATGGTGCCGTTTGCCAAATTGCAGGCGCAGTGGGAGTCCCTGACCCGCAGTCGAATGCAGGAACAGAAGGAACTGGTTGCCCAGCTGGTTGCCCAGGTGGCAAAGCGGGTGATCCAGGCCGAATTTACGCTCAATCCGCAACAGGTACTCAAACAGGTAGAACAGGCATTGGCGAGCCTGCCTGCCACCTCGGAAGAGCTGGTGATCTATCTCAGCGAAGGGGATCGGCAGCGACTGGCAGAGCAGGGGGTGACTCGCTGCGAGGGGTGGCCATTGCAGGTGGACCCGGCACTGGGCATAGGCGATGCACGCCTGGAGACCCGAGCGGCGGTCATAGAGGTCAACACGAGCGAACGTCTTGCCGCCTGTATGGAGCAGCTCAACAGCACACTGGAACTGCCCCAGGATGCATGAGGCCCTGCAACAGGCGCTCACATCGGCGCTAGACAGCTTTGACGATGTCCCCGGCTTTCGCCGCTATGGTCGGCTGGTGAGGGTAACAGGGTTGACGCTGGAGGTGGTGGGCTGCCAGCTGGTGATGGGTCAGCGTTGCCGGGTCGATACTGCGACAGGCACGCCATTGCTGGCTGAAGTGGTGGGCTTCAACCGTGATGTCTCCTATCTGATGCCGTTGCAACCGATGGGTGGTCTCTATGCCGGTGCCCGGGTGCTGCCCATCGACGGGGAAGAGACGATTCGGGTCGGTGAACACCTGCTGGGTCGAGTCGTAGATGGTCTGCTGCAGCCACTGGATGGCCGGCCGCTGCGCGATGAGGGAGAGCATGTGGCGCTGTTCTGTTCCCCTCCGAACCCCTTGCTGCGTACACCGGTTCGAGAGCCGCTGGATGTCGGTATCCGCGCCATCAATGGCCTGCTGACCGTCGGCAAGGGACAGCGGCTGGGCCTGTTTGCGGGCTCAGGGGTCGGCAAGAGTATGCTGCTCGGCATGATGACCCGCAATACCACAGCCCAGATAGTCGTCGTCGGCCTGATTGGTGAGCGGGGACGGGAGGTGCGCGAGTTCATTGAGCACAGCCTGGGGGTGGAGGGGCTGGCTCGCGCCGTGGTGATAGCGGCGCCAGCAGATCAGTCACCGCTGATGCGGCTGCGGGCGGCTCAGCTGTGCCACCGTATCGCCGAGTACTTTCGTGAGCAGGGGCAGGATGTGTTGCTGTTGATGGACTCCCTGACCCGCTATGCCCAGGCCCAGCGTGAAATAGCCCTGGCAATAGGGGAACCGCCCGCGACTCGAGGTTATCCGCCCTCGGTATTCAGCATGCTGACCCAGCTGGTGGAGCGAGCCGGTAATGGTACGCACCCGGATGGCTCTCTGAGCGCCTTCTATACGGTGCTGGCTGAGGGGGATGATCAGCAGGATCCCGTGGTGGATTCGGCCCGCGCCATTCTGGATGGTCACATAGTGTTGACCCGCAGACTGGCGGAGGAAGGTCACTATCCTGCCATCGACATTGGTGCCTCGGTCAGCCGGGTAATGCCGCAAGTGGTGCCTGCCGAGTGGCAGCAACTGGCCGTCACGCTACGGCAACTGTGGGGCCGTTATCAGCAGGTGCGTGAGCTGTTGCCGCTAGGTGGTTATCAGCCTGGCGCCGATCCCCAGATGGATGAAGCCGTGCAGCGTTATCCAGCCATCGCCGCCTTCCTGCAGCAAGGTATCCACGAAGAGACCCCCCTCGCCCAGGTCACCACCGGGCTCCGACAAGTGCTCGGAAGGCAATAAGGGGCTACCGTGCTGAAGTCTTATCTTGGTTTGCAGCAGGATGCGCTGGAAAACATGGGCAAGGAGCGCCAACGACTGCGGGAAGATGCCATGCGTGAAGAGCAGCGGGCATTGCGGTTGCAGGAGGTCATTGGCTCATTGCACAGTGGTTCGGCAACGTTTCACCCCCTGTTGTGGCAGAACAAGCATCAGATGGATGGTCAGTTGCGGCGACTGCTGGCCCATCAAATACAGCAGTCTGCTCTGGCCAGACTCGATCTGGAGCGACACGAGGGAGAGGTGCTCAAACAGTTTGGGCGGGTCAAAGGGCTGGAGCTGTTGCTGGATAAACGTGAACAGGCACTGCAGCGGCAGCTGGAGTCGAGCGATCAACGCCAGCTGGATGAGCTGGCCAGTCTGCGGCATCGCATGATGAAAGGGGAGTAGGGATTAATCCGGCAAGCGTTCCTGCTGCCCATAAGCGGGTTCCTGACCCAGCAGCGTATTGATGGTTTCTATCTGGCCGGCCAGCAAGCGGCCGTTGAGCTCGTTCTGACGCAGACATTGCTGCAACAGCTGTTCCAGCTTCAGCCACTGTTTGGCAACCTTGTGCTGCAGGTTGGCGGGCAGTTTTTCGATGAGTGCCGCCATCCCCTTTTCATTAGGCTTAAATCCCAGCGCCAGCAGATGCTGGCAGCGTTGTTGCGCCTGTTGCTGCACCTGCATCATCAGTTGTGTTTGCTGCTGATTATGTTCAGCCAGCGCGTCGACGTCGTGAGCGGCCAGCAGACTGTGCTGACGCAGCAGCAGTTGTTGCAGGGCGACATAGCGGGTGCCGTCTTGCTGAATGCCCAGGATCAGCTCTTTGACCCTCTGCTTGGCGTCCATGCTCATCGACGATGCATGTCCAGAATGGCCTGACCCAGTGCATCCATGTCGAGTTCTAGCTTGCCCTCGCTGATGGCCTGTCGGATCCGGTTGACCTTGTCCATGTCCACGTCGGAAGTCGTAGCCAGCTCGGCCCTCGCCTGATTCACGAACTGGGCCGTGGTGCTGATCTGGGCATCAGCCTGGCTGGCGCGTGGTTGCGACGGCGTGGATGGCGCTTCCTGCTTGCGTTGCAGCGGGGCCTGAACATAGAGCGGGTCGGTGCGTGTGATCTTCATAACGTCAATTCCTGATGGTCTATCTATGACAAGCGACCCAAGGTCGATGTAACTTAAATCAAACCCGTGCTTTGAATTAAAAACGGGTTTCAACTTCCCCCTTGTCGATCACCCAGGCCTGGATTTCCTTGCCCGAACTCAGATTTTTCACTCGAATTCCGTCGCCGATGGCCCCGTTGGCCAGTGCCCGTCCTCGCATCGTGGCGGAAAATCCATCCTGGCCAGCCCGGATCAACACACCTTCACCTTCTCGTATGGCCCAGGCTTTCTGCAAATCCAATTCGCCGATCAGCTGACCCATTCGCAGGTTGCGGTTGCTTTTGCTGCCCACCAGAGACTCTGAGGAGGGTACAAAGCCACGTTGCAACCGGCTGACCTCAAGCGATTTTTCGATCAGATCGCCGGGCCGGATGACATGGCCTCTTGGCAGCTCCTGAGCCGTCACCCAGACCGGCAGCATCAGTGTCACCTCGACCCTGGCCCTGATCTGCCAGGCCGGGTCGACGCACTCTGCCAGATAGGGTCGCCGTCCCCAGGGCTGACGGTACTGACCGCCGGCCTGCAGGCGGATAGGCTGCGAACAGTCCGGCAGATGGGCGACTGCAGGGGAGATCCAGACCTGATATTCCGCTTCGGGCGCTGGCCAGCCCTGCTGCTGCAGATAGGCATGCAGGGCCTGGCTGGCATCCTCCTGCAACAGTGCTTCGAGCTGCCGGGTCAGGGCGGTCGGCTCGGCCAGCAGTGGCCATGACAGCAGCCACAGGGCCAGCAGGTTGCTTCGCTTCCATACGGGAAACAGTGCTTCCCCTTTTATCCGTGTTATCAGCCACTGTTGACGCTGTAACCAGCGGAAATAAAGGTTCTTCATGGTTGGCATGAGTCTTGATAAAGAGTGCACCGGTCTGACTGATTCATAGAAGGATGAAGCATGAGTATCTCATTTGACAGCGCTTTGGGTGTACACCCTTATGCCCTCGATGTGCGGGCGGATCGGGCGCGTATCCTGGCAGGCAACCTGGCCAATGTAGATACCCCAGGTTATCTGGCCCGGGATGTCGATTATAAGACGATTCTGGGGCGTGTCGCGCAGCAAGTTGCAGCGGGAGACGAGAGTGCCGCCATTGCACAGGGCAGCATGGCCAATGAGATGCAGCATCCTCTCTATCGCATTCCCTATCAGGTATCGATGGATGGCAATACCGCCGAACTCAGCGTCGAGCAGAGCAAGTTTGCCAACAATGCCACTGATTTCCAGACCAGTCTCACCTTTCTGAATATGAAAATTACCGGGATCGCCAAGGCGATCGAGGGCCGCTGATCATGTCGTTCAATCGCATCTATGACATTGCCGGTAGTGCAATGCGAGCACAAACCGTTCGTCTGGACACCGTCGCCTCCAACCTGGCGAACGTGGACAGTGCTGCGGGCAGTGAAGAGGCTGCCTTCCGTGCCATCAAGCCGGTGTTTTCCACCCTCTATCAGCGGGTGCAGGATGCCGAGTCGCTGGGATCGGCCCAGGTGCAGATTGCCGGCATAGTGCAATCAGATCGTCAGGTCGAGAAGCGTCTTGAGCCCACCAACCCCCTGGCTGATCAGGACGGCTTTGTCTACTACTCCAACGTCAACGCGGTGGAGGAGATGGCCGACATGATGAGTGCCTCCCGTGGTTTTGAAACCTCCGTCGAGGTGATCAACCGTATCAACAGCATGCAGCAGGGTCTGTTGCGCCTGGGTCAGGGAGTGTAAGTCATGAGCCTGCCTCAGGTAAGCAGTCTGGATACGGCCCGCAGCACCAGCCAGCGCAACACGACACCGGACATTGCCCCCAATAACACGGCTGCCGGCCAGAACGCCCAGAGCGATATGCAGTTGCGTAACGAATTCCTGCAGATGATGGTTGCCCAGATCCAGAACCAGGATCCCACCAATCCCTTGGATGGTGCCCAGTATGTTACCCAGCTGGCCCAGTTCAGCATGGTAGAAGGGGTGGAAAGCCTGAAGGTCTTGCAGCAGAAGTCCATCAACATGATGGATACCCAGCAGGTACTGCAGAGCACTGACCTGATCGACAAGGAAGTGATGGTTCCGAGCAAGACACTGACCAAGAGCGACGAAAAAGCGATCCGGGGGCAGGTGGAGCTGGCCGGTGCCGCCGATCAGGTTGAACTCAAGGTGTATGACAAGCACGGCACCCTGGTTGCGACCAAAAACTGGGGTGAGAGCAAGGCCGGTGGCCTTGATTATGAACTGCCCCCTTTGCCTGCCGGTGAATACAGCTTCGAGGTCAAAGCCTCGCTCCAAGGTGTGGCGACCACGACCAAGAATTATGTGGCCAGCACCGTAGAGCGGGTCACCCTGCCTGGTACAGGCGAAATCATGTTACAGGTGGCCGGAGTGGGCGATGTGCCTCTCTTCAGTGCCATCCAGTTTGGCAAATCGGCGTAATCAGATAGGAGCGAAACTGTGTCTTTCAGTATCGGATTGAGCGGCCTGCGCGCCGTAAACCAGGAATTGAGTGTCATCAGCAACAACGTTGCCAACGCCAGCACGGCCGGCTTCAAGTCCAGCCGTGCCGAGTTTGCCGCCATTTATGGCGGTGGTCAGGCTGGTGGTGTAGAGATGAACAACGTTTCCCAGAATTTTGACCGCAATGGTGACGTGACCCGTACCGGCCGTGGGCTGGATCTGGCGATCTCGGGCAGCGGCTTCTTTGTGCTCAAGGACAGCAACGGCCAGACCTCTTATACCCGGGCAGGCATGTTTCAGCGGGATCCCAACAATTACCTGACCACCGCCAGCGGTACCCGGCTGCAAGGTTACACCACCAATGATGCGGGCGAACTGCAGTCCGGTGTGGTGGGGGACATTCAAGTCAAGGCCGGCAGCCTGCCTGCCAAACCGTCCGACAAGCTGGAGTTCGTTGCCAACCTCAAGGCCGATGCTGGTGTGATCGACCAGACGGCCCATCCGTTCGATCCTGACAAGTCGGCCAGCTTCAGCTATTCCCAGTCCAGCAAGGTGTATGACTCGCTGGGGGTTGAGCACACAGTCACCCAGTATTTCGTCAAGACGGCCGACAACACCTGGCAGGTCAACTATGCCTTCAATGGCACCAAGACCGGCACCCCTGTGACGCTGGAGTTCAACACCAACGGTACCCTGAAGTCTCCGACGACCTCCCCGGTCCTGGACCTGACCCCGCCCGGTGCTGAAAAGATCTCCCTGCAGGTCGATATCGCCCGTGTCAGCCAGTACGCCTCCGATTTCAACGCCACGCGCAACCAGTCAAATGGGTATACCGCCGGTGATCTGACCGGGGTGCGGGTGGATGCCGATGGTGGTGTCTATGCCACTTTTACCAACGGTCAGAGCCTGTTGCAGGGCCAGGTGGTGATGGCGAACTTCACCAACCCCAACGGTCTGCTGCAAACCAACAATACCACCTGGCAGCAATCGTTCAGCTCTGGCCAGCCGGTATTGGGCGCTCCTGGCACGGGGACCATGGGGTCATTGACCGCAGGGGCTTATGAGGGGTCCAACGTGGATCTGACCGGGGAGCTGGTGAGCCTGATGACTTCTCAGCGCAACTATCAGGCCAACGCCAAGACCATCAGCTCCGCTGACAAGATGACCCAGGTTCTCTTCAACTCCTTCTAAGGCTTGATGCGTGGAAAAGCTTATCTATACCGCCATGTCGGGGGCACAGCATACCCTGATGGCCCAGCAAATCCGGGCAAACAACCTGGCCAACGTCAACACGGCCGGCTTTCGGGCCGACTTCGAGCGCGTGTCGGCCTATGCCCTGGCCGGTGATGGCTACCCAAGCCGGGTGATGGCCCGCGAGGAGCTGGCTGGTACCGACTTCAAGGCGGGAGCCCTTATGCAGACGGGCCGCAAGCTGGATGTGGCGATCCGCGGTGAAGGCTTTATCACGGTCCAGACCGCCGATGGCAAAGAGGCCTATACCCGAGCTGGCAATCTGGAGAGCGATGCCGATGGTCTGCTCACGCTCAATGGTCGTCCGGTACTGGGGGAAGGCGGGGAAATGGTACTTCCTGCCTATCGGGATCTGAGTTTTGGCAAGGACGGTTCGCTCAGTATCACACCGCCCGGCGGCGGTGCCCGGCTGGATGTAGGGCGTCTCAAGCTGGTGAACCCGGACCCAGCCGAACTGGTCAAGGGGCCGGATGGTCTCTTCCGGTTACGCCAGGGTGGGGATGCCGAGGCCAGCGAGCAGGTGGTACTAGCGTCCGGCTTTCTGGAAGGGGCGAACGTGAATGCAGTCGACGAGCTGATCAGCAGCATGTCGCTGACCCGCAACTTCGAGCTGCAGGTCAAATTGATGAAAACGGCGGACGATCAGGCTCGGCAAGGTGCCCGGCTGATATCCGGCCAGGGTTGATGAATGGCGGGCTTGCCGCCCGCCACGGCCAATTCGCATTGCGGGGGCGTTGACGCCCCCATGAATCAGGTGGAGAGACGAAGATGCACGCGGCACTTTGGGTAAGTAAAACCGGTCTGTCGGCGCAAGATGCCAAGATGGCCAGCATTTCCAACAACTTGGCTAACGTCAACACGGTCGGGTTCAAGCGCGATCGAGTTGCTTTTGAAGATCTGTTCTATCAGGTGCAACGCCAGCCCGGGGCCCAGCAGGATCAACAGAACTTGTCTCCCATCGGCATCCAGATGGGTAACGGTGTTCGTGTGGTCGGTACCCAGAAAGTGTTCACTCCCGGTCAGTTCCAGAACACCAACCAAGAACTGGACATGGCAGTTGTGGGGGCCGGTTTCTTCGGGGTGGAACGCCCTGACGGCGAGACCGCCTATACCCGCAATGGTCAGTGGCATCGCAACGCCGAAGGCCTGCTGGTCAACTCCGATGGTTTGCCCATGCTGCCGCAGATCCAGATCCCGGACAATGCGACCAAGGTGTCCATCGGCACCGACGGAACCGTGAGTGCGACCTTGCCGGGCCAACAGGAAAATGTGGAGCTGGGCCGCATCACCCTGACCAACTTTGCCAACCCTGCCGGCCTGGAAGCGCTCGGTGGCAACCTCTATCGAGCGACCGGTGCTTCCGGTGAAGCGATTGAGGGAGTACCCGGTGAAGAGGCGATGGGGGCCATCAAGCAGTTCACCCTGGAGAGCTCCAACGTCAACGTGGTGGAAGAAATGGTCGACATGATCACCACCCAGCGGGCTTATGAGATGAATGCCAAGGTTGTCTCGTCGGCTGACCAGATGCTCAAGTTCGTCACTCAAGCGCTGTGATGATGAAGACGATGTTGCGTTATCTGTGGGCAGTCCTGTTATTGGGCGGCTGCGCCACCTATGAACTGAAGGCTCCCGAACCAGGTGATGAGAAATGGGCGCCTTCACGCCCCATGCTATCGGCCTCGGCCAAGGGGGAGGATGGTAGTCTTTATCGCGATGATTACATGATGACCCTGTTTCAGGATCGCAGAGCTTACCGTATCGGCGACATCCTCACCGTTGTATTGGAAGAGCGTACCCAGTCGAGCAAAAAAGCCAACACCAGCATGAGCAAGAACAGCAGCATGAACGTGCCGGCCCCGAGTATCGGCGGCAAGGTGCGCTCTGACTGGGGGGCTTCTCTTAGCGCAGACCGGGACTTTGATGGCGGGGCGACTTCCAGCCAGCAGAATACCTTGGCGGGCTCGATCACGGTGACGGTGGCCGAGGTAATGCCGAACGGGGTGCTGGGGATCCGCGGCGAGAAGTGGATCCGCCTCAACCAGGGCGATGAGTACATCCGGTTGGGCGGCATGGTGCGGGTTGAGGATATCGATCAGAGCAACCGAATCTCGTCCCAGCGCATCGCCGATGCCCGCATTACCTACGCCGGGCGTGGTGCTCTGGCTGACAGCAACCAGATGGGATGGCTGAGCCGTTTCTTCAGTTCCGCCTTCGCTCCCTTTTGAGGTCTCACATGAACAGATGGTTTATCGCCCTGCTTTGCCTCTGCCTGCCCTGGTGGGCCAATGCCGCGGCACCGGCCAAGCGGGCCTTGCTGGATATTGCCGATGTACAGGGGATGCGGGCCAACCAGCTGGTTGGCTACGGACTGGTGGTGGGCTTGTCCGGTACGGGTGACAAGAGCCAGGTCAAGTTCACTGGCCAGTCAATGGCAAACATGCTCAAGCAGTTCGGTGTTCAACTGCCGGATGACATCGATCCAAAACTCAAGAACGTTGCTGCCGTCTCGGTTCAAGCAAACCTGCCTGCTTTGGCTGGCAAGGGACAGATGGTGGATGTGACTGTCACCTCTATCGGAGATGCTAAGAGCCTGCGCGGCGGTTCGTTGTTGTTGACGCCACTGCGCGGCATCGATGGTGAGGTGTATGCTGTTGCCCAAGGGAATCTGGTGGTGGCAGGGGTCAAGGCCGAGGGACAGTCTGGCTCGTCAGTAACCATCAATGTGCCGACCGCAGGGATCATTCCCAACGGCGCCATCATAGAGCGCGAAGTGGCCAGCAACTTTGCGGAAAAGCCTGAAGTGACGCTCAATCTGCACCAGCCCAATTTCAAGACCGCCCGCAATGTGGAGCGGGAGATCAACCGTCAGCTGGGGCCGGTTGCCAGAGCGGTCAGTGCGGGGCGGATCCAGGTGGCGGCACCCAAGGACGAGAGCCAACGGATCTCGTTCATGGCGCTGCTGCAGGACATTCAGGTCGACATGGGCAAGGAGCGGCCTCGAGTCGTTTTCAACAGCCGGACCGGAACCGTGGTTATGGGCCAAGGAGTCAAGGTTCACAAAGCAGCGGTCAGTCATGGTAGTTTGACGGTGACCATTGGCGAGAGTCAGACGGTCAGTCAGCCCAATGCCTTCTCCAATGGGCAGACCACAACGACCCCCAACTCGAAGATCCAGGTGGATCGGGAACGAAACAATATGTTTGTCTGGCCGGATGGCACCTCACTGGAGGTGATCGTCAAGGCAGTCAACTCGCTCGGGGCAACCCCCGATGATGTCATGGCCATCCTACAAGCACTCGATGAGGCTGGTGCCCTCGAGGGAGAGCTGGTGGTCATCTAAGGATCTCTATGACCAGAATAACTTCGGAACCTGGGTTTTATCAGGATCTCAACGAACTGCAGCAGATAAAGAGCAACCCGGATCAGCGTGCCGCACTGGATGCGGCCGCCGGCCAATTTGAAGTGAGCTTTCTGCAAACCGTACTCAAGCACATGCGCTCAGCCTCCGATGCGATGCAGGATGAGGATGACAAGCTCATCAAGGGCCAGGAGCTCTATCGCGACATGTATGACAGCCAGCTGGCGATGAGCATGGTCAAGCGCGGCGGCATCGGGTTGAAAGAGCAGATGGTCAGCCAATTGGCGCCGACATTAAAGAATGCCGAATCGATGGTCGCTTCAGAACAGCAGACCCTGGCTGCCTTCAGTCAGCCTCTGAATTCGGCAAAAATGAGGAAAGTTGACTGATGTCGCTGCTCAATATCGGTTTTAGCGGACTTAACTCGGCCCAGATCGCGTTAAATATCACCGCCCAGAATATCGCCAACGTCAATACCATCGGCTATAGCCGCCAGGAAGCCATGATGGGCAGCCTGTCCGGTTTTGGCCGGCTGGATAATGGCCAGGGGGTAGAGGTAACCGGTGTTCGCAGGATCACGGATGACTATCTGGTCTCCCAACATTGGCGCAGCCGCTCTGCGACCGGCGCCTCTTACTCTTTCCATCAATACATCAATACCACCGAACAACTGCTGGGCAGCGAGTCGATGAACATCGCCAAGGGGCTGGACAGTTTCTTCGCCTCTCTGAGTGCAGCGCTCGACAGCCCGGAAACGCCGGCTCAGCGCAGCCAGATCGTCAGCTCGGCGGGGGCGCTGGCCAACCGCTTTGGCCAATTGAACGAAAGCATGCTGACCCAGGAGAAGCAGATCGATGATCAGCTCAACAGCACCGTTTCTCAGGTCAATAGCTATCTCAAGCAGGTTGCCGAGCTGAACATCCAGATCAGCGAGCAGGCCTCCAAGGGCGTCAATACCTCGGTGCTGGAAGACAGTCGCGAGCAGATCGTACGTGAACTGTCGACCTTCATGGAAGTCCGGGTCAATCGGCAAAGTGACGGTTCGTTCTCACTGAGTCTGCCTCAGGGTCAGCCGCTGGTGCTGGCCGGCAGCAGTAGTACACTCTCGCTGGCGGGCGACAAGCTCAGTTTGAGCTTCGGTCCGCAATCGTTCGATATTCCCAAGCTGCATGGCGGTAGCCTGGCGGGGGTTATGGAATATCGGACGACAGTTCTGCGTCCGCTGCGTGACGAGCTCAACCAGATCGCGAAAAAACTGGCGGATGATTTCAATGCCAAGCAGGGTGGGGGGGTCGACTTGCATGGTAATCCGGGCAAGCCGCTCTTCACCTACGATCCCCTCAACCCGTCCGGCACGCTGAAGATTGCCGATGGCTTCATTGGCGATGACCTCGCCTTTGCCAAGGCCGGCGGCGGCAGCGGTGACAACCGCAATCTGCAGGATCTGTTGACCATCAAGGATGATCAATATGATGCCTATAGTGCCTTGCTGGGCCGGATGGCGGTACAAAGTGGTCAGGCCAAGGCCACCATGACGGCGGATGCCAATATGGAAAAGCAGCTGGCCACCAAGCTGAGCAGCGTCAGTGGGGTCAACACGGATGAGGAAGGGATCAAGATCATGGCCTACACCAAGGCGTATCAGGCCAACGCCAAGGTGATCAGCACTTCGGAGCAACTTTTCACCTCCATCCTGAACATGTTCTAACGGAGCGATCATGCGCATCAGTACCAACCAGATTCAACTCAGCATGCTCGACAACCTGCAGTATGGTTTCGGTGAATATGCCCGCCTCGATCGTCAGATCTCCACCAACAAGCGCATTCTGCAACCCTCGGATGATCCGGTAGGGAGTGTGCGCCTGCTCGGTCTGAAAAAAGAGCAAGTGGCCATGGAGCAGTATCAGAAGAACATTGCCAATGCCAAAAGTCAGCTCTCTCAAGGGGAGATCCAGCTCGATACCATGACCAACATGCTGAGTCGATTGCGCGATCTGACCCAGACTGCAGCCAATGGCTCCCTTTCGGAAGATGATCGTCGGGCAGTCTCCAGCGAGTTGACCATCATCAAAGATGGTTTGTTGGATCTCGCCAATGCCCGTAACGAGAGTGGATCCACTTTGTTCAGTGGCAGCCAGGTAGATAAGACCGCCATAGTGAAAGCCCCTGGTGGTAATTATGTCTATCAGGGAGATAATCTGGTGCGCGAGGTCAGTATTGCCAAGGGAGTCACGGTGGAGCTTAATCAGACAGCCGACAAGCTGTTTATCCAGAACGGGGATTTCTTCAAGCAGTTAGATGACATGGTGGCCGCTTTCGACAGCGGTGCTGCGGACTCTGCCGATCAGGCCAGGGCCATGCTGGATCGCAGTCTGACCCTGCAAGACGACATCAGCCAGATGGTCAGCACCATTGGTGCCCGCATCAATCTGCTCGATCAGGTGGATGAAGGGCATGCGGAGAAGAGTGTCTATAGCAAGGAAGTGAGTAATCAGATAGAGTCCCTCGACTATGCCAGTGCCGTCACCCAGCAGGCCCATGTGCTGATGGCTTTGCAAGTGCAACAGCAGGCCTTTGCCAAGGTCAATGGCCTGAGCCTCTTCAATTACATGCCATAAATCCAGTTTCAGGGAGCCATGATGCAGATTCAACAAACCCGTTTGGGTGGCGTGGCTGAAACGCCAGCCCAGCCCAGACTGCGCGGGCGCGTGACTGCTCAGAGTGCGTCCCAGCCAACCAGCAAAACGGAACGTCATCCCAATATTGTCCGGCTGGATCGCTGGGCCCTGATCGGTACGGCGCAGCAGCGGATCGCCCACGCTCAGGGGGGAGAACAGGCACTGAGCCAGATCTGGGGTGAATTGAAGCGTCTCGAACAGCAGCTTGGCCAAAATCGTGCTGCGAGCGGCGATCTGGTATCACGCTTAAAGTTGCTGGAAGAGAAGCTGACCCAGCCCCAAGCCCCGCTGACCACAGAGTTGAAGCCCCGTTTGCTGGCATCAGCAGGGGAGAGCCGGGTGAGTTATGGCTCGGAGCGGCTCGACCTGCTGAGCCCCAAGGCGAGTGCCGAGCGCCTGATCTTTTCCTTCCCACAGACCAGCAGTGCCGTCGAAGTGATGTTGCCTGCCGGATCCAGTGAAGCGGAAGTGGTTACCCGGCTGGATCGGGCTCTGCGTAAAGAACATATTCAGGTCCGAATGAATGAGCTGGGCAAGCTCGAATTGACTGTACCTGAGCTGCATCGACGCAAACTGGATGAACCGGTTCTGCTCAGCGGTGAGGGGATCCGGATCCCGGCCGGCAATCCCGTTCCGGTGCAGTTCAAACCTAAGTCAGGGCAGTTAACCCAGTTGGGGGAAGGCATCGAAAAGGGAGAGTTCAAGCAGGAGCAACAGCGCCTGAAGCGCTTGTTGGGTGAGATTGAGCAATCCGTTCGCGAGTTGAAACAGTTTCGCCAGCGCATGGTCAGGCAGCTTGACCGGGTCAAGGCGCGTAGCCAGAACCTCAAGCAGGAAGAGCTTGAACAGTTGCAAGGCAAGCTCAGCCAGCAGCTCAAGGATGGTGGCTTCATGGGCACCATGGCTGGTCTGCTGGCCCAGGCCAATGTATCGCGCCAGAACGTGGTGGCCCTGCTGACCTGAGGCCGGAAGAGGTGAGCGAATTGAGAAACCGCCAGCACTTTGCTGGCGGTTTTTATTTCAAGGCTTGAGGAGGGCGTAGAGGCTCAGATCCGACGCAAAACCAGACTCACTCAATCCCTGTTCTATGGTCTTGATAAAGCCAGCATTGTGTTGGCGTATGGTGTGATAGCTGTAGAACAAGTTGATGACGTCCTGTTCCTCCAGCTCTTTCTCCATGGCCAGCAGGCACAGATAGCTGCGCAGCAGGAAGAAATCGATGACCAGCAACTGATAGGCTTGGGCCGGGGTGTTCTGCTGTTGCGGAAAGTTATGGTGATACACGTAGTAGAGCAGGTAGTTGTTCATGATCTGGGGACGAGCCGACAGGAAGGGTGATACCTTTTCATACCAGGCCTGCTGCAGTCGTGAGAGTTTCGTCTCGTCATAGACCCCTTCCAGCAGGCGGTTGATATTGTCAAGACAGCCTTGCATGGTCTGCCGTCCACGCCTTCCCTGTGAGTAGGCCAGCAATTGATGAGTTATGGTTCGCAACCCCCACCACTGCAATCGCGGCAAGACCGGCAATTGTTCGAACATGGTGAGGAGTTCTCCCCGCTCGGCCAGCACGGCCACCTGATCCAGGAAGGCTTCGTGTGACAGCTGTGCGGGATCCCGATGGATCAGCATGCCGATGAGCCACAGCCGTATCTCGACGGGAACCTCCGTAGCGGCCAACACATGGATGCTCAGGCTGTGCAGAGTCGCCATGGCGGTAGATGGTGGAGATACGAACGGCAGACGTTGCTCCAGCTCGGTGACCTCAGTCTGCATTGCCATGGGATCAAGCAATAACTGCCGGCTGACCTCGGGGCATGAGAGCATCAGGGATTTCCTGACCTGATTGCCGATGCGTGAGTGGGATCTTGGATAGGTTTTGCAGGTATGGCTCAGCGCCTCGGCACCGGCCTTGCTGTGGATCTGGCAAAGACGGTTCTCATCAAGGAAGGGGCAGGCTCCCTGCTCGTCAAGCTGGATCTCTCCCCAATGTTCATTGCTCTGTTTGACCTTGCGGATATGCAATTTGCTGAGGGACTGGACTGTGGGGTCCGGGTGTCTCTCATAGTTTCTAAAGGTCAATTTGTCGATGCTGATGGTCCAGCTATGACAGCAGTTGTCCTCGCAGCGATCTCCGATGCACTGGAAATGTTTAACAAAGTGAGGGGTATAGAGAGAGGCTGCCATGTCGCTGTCCGGTAAAGAGAGGTGCTGTGATAAAAGCAATAACCATGCCGAATACTCTCACTCTGTTACAGAGATCGTGGACTATGCAGGGGAGAAGGAAGTGAAAAAAAATATGCGTCAAGCTGTCTACATTTCTGCGAGAAAGAGGTCGCCTATATCTGATGTCAACCTAACAGGCTGCAGTGCAGCGTCATATCGAGGAATACATCATGGGCTTGTCCATCCATACCAACTTCGCTTCTCTGACCACTCAGAGCCAGCTCAATACCACCAACAAGATGCTGGGCACTGCCATGCAGCGTCTGGGCACCGGTCTGCGCATCAACTCTGCAGCCGATGACGCTGCCGGTCTGCAGATGGCCACTCGTCTGCAATCACAGTCCAGCGGCCAGAAAGTCGGCATGCGCAACTCCCAGGATGCCATTTCCATGATGCAGACCGGTGAAGGTGCCATGGACGAAATGAGCAATATCGTTCAGCGCATGAAGGATCTGGCTACCCAGTCTGCGAACGGCACCAGCACCGCTGAAGACCGCAAGGCCATGGATGCCGAGTTCACCGAGCTGCGCGCCGAGCTGGACAACATCACCAATAACACCACCTTCGGCGGACAAGAACTGCTCAAGACCGGCAAGGGTTTCCAGGAAGATGTGACCTTCCAAATCGGCGGTACCGGTGCCGAGAAACTGGAGCTGAAAAAGACTGGTACCCTGGCCAAAGCGCTGGCAGAAGTTGTAGGCACTGGCAAGGGCACTGACGGTGCCGCCGTCAAGGTAGGTATCGGCGATCAGGCCAAGGCTACCGCTTCCATGGCCGAACTGGACACTTTCTCCCAGAAGATCGGTGAGTCCCGTTCTGCTTTCGGTGCCAACATCAACCGCCTGGAACATACCGTCAACAACCTCTCCAACATGAAAGAGAACACCGATCTGGCGAACGGCCGCATCATGGATGCCGACTTCGCCCAGGAGAGCACCAACATGACCAAGAACCAGATGTTGATGCAGGCCGGCATGTCCGTGCTGTCCAACTCCAATCAGATGACCGGTATGGTGACTTCCCTGCTGCGTTAATCGAGGTGGCACTCATCCCATCTCTGGATGAGTGCCTTCTTCCCTCTGTTCTTCTCCCTTCTTTCCGCTTTTCCGCATATTTTCCCGCTCTCCATTCAAGTCTTGGCCGATTCCTGTCGCTTCTTATTCCTATAAGGGTTACCTGCTGCATCGCAGCTTTTTTGAGGAGTAAATCATGGGTTTGTCCATTCACACCAATTTCGCTTCCCTGACCACTCAGAGCCAGTTGAATTCCACCAACAAGATGCTGAGCACTGCCATGCAACGTCTGGGCACCGGTCTGCGCATCAACTCCGCCGCCGATGACGCCGCCGGTCTGCAGATGGCTACCCGCCTGCAATCCCAGTCCAGCGGCCAGAAAGTAGGCATGCGCAACTCTCAGGATGCCATCTCAATGATGCAGACTGGTGAAGGCGCCATGGATGAGATGAGCAATATCGTTCAGCGAATGAAGGATCTGGCTACTCAGTCTGCGAACGGCACCAGCACCGCTGACGATCGCAAGGCGATGAATGCCGAGTTCAGCGAACTGCGCGCTGAGCTGGACAACATCACCAACAACACCACCTTCGGTGGTCAGACTCTGTTGGCCAAGGATCAAGGTTTCCAGAAGGCCGTGACCTTCCAGATCGGTGGCACTGCTGCCGAGAAACTGGAACTGAAGGATGATGGTGCCCTGGCCACCGCCCTCAAGGGGGTGATTGCCGATGACAAGGGGACCAAGGGTACTGCCGTCGCCGCCGGCATCGATGATCAGGCCAAGGCCACCGCCGCCATGGCTGAGCTGGATACCTTCTCCAAGGGGATCGGCGAGGCGCGTTCCGCCTTCGGTGCCAACATCAACCGTCTGGAGCACACGGTCAACAACCTCTCCAACATGAAAGAGAACACCGATCTGGCGAACGGCCGCATCATGGATGCCGACTTCGCTCAGGAGAGCACCAACATGACCAAGAACCAGATGCTGATGCAGGCTGGCATGTCCGTGCTGTCCAACTCCAACCAGATGACTGGCATGGTGACTTCCCTGCTGCGTTAATGTGTTGCCTGGCCACCTCGAGAGGGGTGGCTTTGTTCTTGTTTGTGCGTTGGAAAGCACCGACTCGGTTTTTTCCAACGGGCATGCCACCGATAAGTTAATAGGGATGTGATGATGCAAGTAGATCCGGCCAGCATGGCAATGAAACTGGTAGCCATAGAGCGCCAGAACATGGACAAGTTGCTGAAGAAGCAGTTGGACAGTGTCAAGGGACAGCAGAGTGCTATCAGCACGCTAACCACCAAGCTGTCGACTTTCCAGACCATGCTGAAGGATTTGAACAAGGCGAGCAACCTGCAAGCCCAGAAGGCCACCATGTCTCAAGACGGGGTCATGACGGTCACCAGCAACGGTAAGGCCAGCTCGGGTCAATACAACTTCTTCGTGGAACAGCTGGCCCAGTCTCATCAGGTGGGTCTGCAGCTCGACAGCGACACCACTCCACTGCCGACCGACGGTGTCTTATCCCTGACGGTCAAGGGCAAGGCTATCGACATCGATCTGGCGACCCTGCCAGCAGGCTCTACCGCCAAGGATTTGGTCTCTCATATCAACAATGCCAAGGACAACCCAGGTGTGAAGGCGACCCTGGTGCGAACCGATGGCAAGGTCAGCATGGTGCTGACCAGCAAGGAGAGCGGGGTGGAGAATGCTATCACTCTGGGCTATAGCGGAGATGCCAGCAATGCTCTGGGAACGGCTGTTGCCGGCAAGACTGATATCACTCAAGCACAGGACGCCAAGCTGCGTATGGGAGGGGACAATCCCCTGACCATCACCTCCGCCAGCAACAAGATCGAGAACGTCGTCGACGGTCTGACCTTCCAGCTGACCAAGGCCCAGAAGGTGGGAGATGCCCCTCTGATGGTGACCATAGATCAGGACAAAGAGGCTGTGACTGGGTCCCTCAAGAAGTTTGTCGATAGCTATAACGAGCTGATCGATGAGCTGGCCAAGATGACTTCCAGCGACCCCAAGGCGCCGGGTGCCCTTTCGTCTGATAGCGGAGTGCGCAGTCTCAAGAGCGCTCTGTCTCGCAGTGTGCGGGATCTGCCGGATGGGCTCAGTCTCAGCAGTCTCGGCATTAAGACCGATAAGACGGGCAAGCTCTCCTTCAACGAAACCGACTTCAACAAGGCGCTGGAGAAGGATCCTGAACTGCTCGGCAAGGCACTGATGGGCGATGATGGCTTGCTCAAGCGGATGAGTAATTCGCTCGATCCTTACACCAAGCGAGACGGTGCTCTCAAAGGCCGCAAGACCGGTCTTGAGGCGACCGAGAAGCGGGTGAACGAGCGGATGGAGGCATTGGACCGTCGCATGGAATCCGCGTATAAGCGCTACCTCAATCAGTTCACCACCATGAACCAGATGATGCAGACCATGGGTGCTATCTAAACCGGCACGTTTCCTGCTATTTGCAGCATCTTATCCGGAACAAGCGAGTTGTACATGTTTGAAGATCAAGATGGCTACGATGCCTACCAATTCGCAGCTACCCAGGCCAAGGCGGCGAGTGCGGACCCACATCAGCTGGTGCTGATGTTGATGGACGGGTTACTCGATGAAATGGCCCGCGCGGAAGGCCATATTCTGGCCAGGCAGTTTGAGCGCAAAGGGCAAGCTATCAACAAATGCCTGCAGATCCTGGGTGGACTGGACAGTGCATTGGATATGGAGAAAGGCGGGGAGCTTGCTGTCAACCTGCATCGTCTCTACGACTACTGTGGTCAGCGCCTGTTTGAAATCAGTGTGTCAAACGATGTGGCTGGGTTCGCCGAAGTGCGCCGAATTCTGCTGGAACTGAAGGAAGGTTGGGAAGCGATGGCGCGTCATCCTCGCTAATGCGGAAGTGATGCTTCCTTCTTTTCCCGGCCTGATCCCTGGCCATTCTCATGAATTCCTGAATTTCTCAGCTGGCCTGCTCCTTGCTTGCTGGCAAGGTCATTTTAATTGGGGGCCATCACCATGTCGGTAACCGGAACTAAGCAACTTACTGCAGAGCATGAGACTCGCCAGCGCCAGCTGCTGGGGTTGGGACGCCTGATATTGCAGCAGGCCCGAGCCGGCCAGTGGGATGCCGTTCGTTTGGCTGATAGTCGATTGTCCCAGTTCATCCAGCACATGCTGGGGCAGCCAGAATTATGGGCCGCCATGCAACCTGCCAGGGATCAGGTGCGATCCTGGCAGCAGGAGGCTCTGCTGCTCTGTCAGCAAGAAACGGCCTTGCGTAAACGGGAATGGCAGGTGCTGTCCCAGAAGCGGGAAGGGTTGCAAGCTTATGGCGAGGTTCAGGAATGGGCATGATTCACTTCCCCGGCCTTGATGGCGTGGCTGCGCTTGATTCCGCAGGATTCAGTCGTCTTTCCCGGCAGCTTGATGGTCAGGGGGACACATACCAACCGCTGGACCTGCCATTCATGGAAGAGCTGGTGGCAATACCTTTACCAACTGAAACTATCGATGAAAAAGGTCCGAGTGTGACTGATGAGCCGCGAGATGATGCTGCCGAACAGTTGGATTCTTTTAACAATCTGCCCCCCGTTTTCCTGTTGTCCGATGATGCTTCGCGACTGTCGATGCTACGCCAGGCCCAGCCGGTAGTCGTGACGACTGATGACTGCGGGGGGGCGGTCCGACAAGACGGCTCATCAGCCGCCTCGGCAGTATTACGAGCCCTGTCAACCTATGGTCGTTCTGACTACAACCGAGTAGTTGAGGAGGCCGTAGGTTCTCAACATGAAAATAGAATGCTTGTATCCAGCACGGATATTTCCAGCCGTATGGGCGCTCAGATTGCTACAGCGGTAATGGAGCCGGTGCTGCGAGACAAGGTTATGGCCAGCATGCAGTCCCAGCTTGCGGTTGACGGTGCCGGTGAACCTGAATCCACCGTTGCCGACTTGAAAGGTGTGTTCAGCAATCTGGCGACTGCGGTGGCACCCAAACAGGCAGAATATCAATGGGCCCCCGTCAAGTTGGCTGACAATCCCGTTCAATGGGGACAACAACTGCTCGATGTGTTGAAAGACAAGGTTGAGTTGCAGGTCAATCAGCAGGTCAAGCAGGCCCATATCCGGCTTGATCCCCCCGAACTGGGTCGGCTCGAATTGACCGTGCGTCTGGAGGGGGATCGTCTCAATGTCCAGCTCAACGCAACCAATCCTGCGGTGCGTGAGGCACTGATCCAGTCGATGGAGCGCCTACGGATGAGCCTGTCTCCCCATCATGCGGGGGGAGTCGAAGTCAACGTGGGCCAGGGTGGTGAGAGAGAGCAGCAGGATAAATGGCAACAGCAGCAGATCATGGCTGGACGACGACAGTGGCAGGAAGAATTCGAGCCAAGCGATGGCAATGGACGAGACTGGCTGAATACCCTGGTTTGATTTTTATTATCCGGCAATTACGAGAGTGATTTCATATTATGCGGCGAGTCGTTAAGTGGTTGATGATGGGCGTGATGGCACTGTGCCTGTTGGCTGTGCTGGCTTATGGGGCCTATCTGAAGCGAGATCTGGTTGCCGTGTGGCTGGGATTGGCTGAGCCAAAACCCGAGCTCAGTACTACTCCGCTGTTCAAGCCGATGGAGCGCTTTGTCATTAGTCTGGAAGGTGGTGTGGAATCCCATTATCTCGTGCTTGAGCTGGCATTGGTGACCCACAATCCGGCTCAGCTCAACTCGCTCAATGAACTGACGCCACTGATCCGCAATGCGATGGTGCAATATTTCAGTCACCGCACCCATGAGGATGTCAAAAAGGAGCTTCAGAACATCACTGCATTGCAAAGCTCTTTGTTGGGCAAGCTGGTCACCACGCTGCAGAGCTATGGCTACAAGACCTATCTGGATGAGGTGTTGATTACCAAGGTCCTGGTTCAGTAGCGACGTCATGATGGATATCGACTGGGATAGCCCGCAAGAATTTGTTTCCTCTCCCCCCCGCACGGGCGAACAGGCCATTCTGACCCGTTATCTGCCACTGGTTAAACGGGCTGCCAGCCATTTGCGCAGTCAGGTTTCCGCCTGCTTCGACCAGGAAGACATGGAACAGGTGGGCATGATGGGTCTGCTGGAAGCTTGGCGTCGTTACGACAGTGAGCCGGATGCCCAGTTCGAAAGCTACGCCTTCAAGCGGATCCGTGGGGCCATGCTGGATGAACTGCGTCGCCTGGATTGGCGCCCCCGTCAGTTGCGTCAGCAGGTGCATAGCCACAATCAAACCCAGCGAGAGTTACACAACCGGCTTGGACGTCCTCCGTCGGAGCTGGAACTGGCCACCGCATTGGAGTGCACCATTGAAGAAGTGCGCCAACTGGCTTATGCCAGCCAGGCCGAGGCCCTTCAGAGCCTGGAAGAGTGGTTGGAAAATGGTGGCAAGGCTCCGACCACGGAATCCGATGATGTCGACATGGCTATGACCATCAGCAAGGTGCTGACCTCGCTGGACAAGCGCGAGCAGCTGCTGCTCTCCCTCTACTATCAGCAAGAACTGAACATGAAAGAGATTGCCCTGGTGCTGGGGCTGACGGAATCTCGGGTTTGTCAGTTGCACAAGCAGTGTGTTCTACAGCTCAAGCAACGTTTGGTCGACTCCATATACTAACGCCTCACCACTAGTGGTGAGGCTCATTGAATTCTGCGGGAGCATTCATGCAAAAACAGATAGGCCTCGGCGTCATTTTCATTTGTGTGCTGGGCGGTTTCATGATGGCGGGCGGCAACCCCGTTGCTTTGTGGCAACCAGCCGAGTTGATCATCATCATTGGGGCCGCGGCAGGCTCCATGTTCCTGGGTAATTCGAAGGAGGTGATGCACGAGATGTGGCGGCAGATGAAACAATGCTTCAAATCCAACAAGGAGGAGAAGGAGGTTTATCGCGAGTTGCTGACACTGATGCATCAATTGCTGGAAGAGACCCGCAACAAGGGTATGAAGGCACTGGACGAGCATATCGAGAACCCGCAGCAGAGTTCGGTCTTCCTGATGTATCCACAGATTTCGGAAGATCCGCAGTTACTGGGTTTCATCATCGACAACTTGCGTTTGCTGGGCATGGGCAAGATCACCCCGCATGAACTGGATACCGTGCTGGAGCAGGAGATCATGGCGATCGAGGAAGACATGCTCAAGCCGGCACATGCTCTGCACAAGACCGGAGAAGCCTGCCCTGGGTTTGGTATCCTGGCGGCCGTGATGGGGATCATCATCACCATGCAGCAGTTGGATGGCCCTCTGAGCAATATCGGAGTGCATGTTGCTGCCGCACTGGTCGGCACCTTTATCGGTATCTTCCTCTGTTACTGCCTGCTGGAGCCCATCAGCAATGCCATGGAAGAGATGGTCAAGCGCCGGATCGGGCTGCTGATGTGCATCAAATCCATCCTGATTGCCCAGCTACGTGGCAAGACGCCGCTGATTTCCGTCGATTCAGGTCGCAAGATGCTGGAGCCTGACGTGAAGCCCAGTTTCCTTGAACTGGAAGACTGGGTAACGAACAGGGCCATGTAATGCGTAATCACGAGCAGATCATCATCAAGCGCCAGCAGCGGCGCAGCAGCGGCCCCAAAGGAGGAGGGGCCTGGAAAGTCGCCTTTGCCGATTTTACTTTGGCGATGATGGCATTTTTCATGGTGCTATGGATCCTGGCTGTCTCCAGCCAGGAGGAGCGAGAAGTCGTCGCCAGCCGCTTGCGTGATTACAGCATCATGGACAGTGAGGCCAACCCGTTCGACATCAGCAATAGTCCTTATCCGGTAGATCTGGGTGGCAACCCTTCTGTACTGGAGGAGCTAAGCCCTAAATTTGTGGAGCAGGGGCAGCGCATGCCGAGACATATGCAGCGAGATCGCAGCATCTTTTCTGATGGCGTCAGTGGTGGGTATGAGAGCCTGCTGGCCGGCAAGATTGAAGGGGAAGCCCAGATGAAGCAGCTGGCCGGCTTCATTGGTTCTCTGGCCGAGCAGATGCAGGCCAAAAATAATCTGGAGTTGCAGCTGGTACCGCAGGGCTTGCGGATCCTGATCCGTGATGATGACGATCGGGAGATGTACAGCCGGGGTAGTGCCCGTATCAGCCCTTTCTTCCGGCACATGCTGATGGCATTGGCACCGATTTTTCAACGGGTTGAAAACCGCATCATGATCTCGGGCCATACCGACAGCACCCCCTTTGCCGGGGACAACTACAGCAACTGGGAGCTCTCCTCGGATCGAGCCATGATGGCTAGACGTGTCTTGCTGGCGGGTGGCATGCCTCCGGAACGAGTGGGACAGGTGGTGGCCATGTCGGATACCATGCTGGAAAACACCGCCGATCCTCGGGGCAGCCAGAACCGTCGAATCGAGCTGTTGATCATGACCAGTCAGGCAGAAAAAAATCTGGAACAGTTGTTCAGTGCACAAACGCAAGCGGCCGTGAAACAGGCCAAGGATGAAACGTCTCATGAACAACCTTGAAGCAGGGCCATCAATATCGACCGAATTCAATGATCCCCGGCGCAAGCTACCCCGCTGGTATCTACATGATGGCACTACGCCCCTGGAGTCACAGAGCTGTGGTATTGCAGCAAGGTTGCTGGTATCGGGTTTGTTGTTTGACAAGAGTATCGGCAGAGCCGTGATCAAGGACATTGGTCCCGGTGGGGTAGGTTTTCTTGCGCCGGCCCGTTTTGTCTTGCCCGAAATAGTTGCCTTATCGCTCTCGCCACGAATTGTGCTTGATTGCCACATCACCCATCGTCGCCCCATCGGACAGTATCTGAGTTTTTATGGTGCCCGCTGGTCGGAGCCCGAGTCAGTCGATTTATCACCGGTATTGAGTCACTGGCGACACTGTTTCATGGTACCAGAGGCGGGCGTTTCGTCTCCAATCCCAGTGGATCCTGCAACGCCTCCAGCCTGACCGAACCCTTGCTCATATCCAGCCCTCTTGCTGCCTGCAGCAGCAGAGGGTCGTGCAAACCTTCCAGCGACACTGCCTTGTAAAACACCTGCTTACTGTTTTGGTGTGTCGGTGCAGGAGAACCTCCCCGGCTGTAGACGATGGGACAGTTGGTGACCCCGGGGGCATCGGGAAGCTGCCATGCCGGATTCCAGCGGCTTGCTTCATTCATCGTGACCCCCTTTGCCATGGCCCATTGCAACAGGGAACAACTGCCAGGGTGTATGGCAACCTGAATATTTTCCCCTGCTTGCCAGGAGGGTAGGGTGATCTGGTGCTGTTCCGACCGGTCAAGCAACTGTGCCAAGGCAATAAAGCGCGCCACATACAGGCGTGTTTCCATAGGCAGTTGCAGCTCCCATATATTTCGGGTGCCTGCATCGAGTACCGCTTTCAAGACTCTCCCTTCTCCTGCGTTATAGGCTGCCAGTGCCAGCAGCCAGTCCTGGCCGAAAAACTGATGAAGCCAGCCGAGATAGGAGAGAGCAGCATCGGTAGCAAGCGGTAGCGAATAGCGCCCATCAAAGCCCGGTTGCATAGGAATGGAAAAGCGTGCAGCTGTATCGGGCATCAGTTGCCAGGGGCCAGCAGCGCCTGCTGCCGATATCACATCTAGCCGATAACTGCTCTCTATCAGTGGTAAAAAGGCCAGCATACGGGGCAACTTGCGAGCGCTGACCTGATCTGCAACCCAGCGGATCATGGGCTGGGACTGTGTCAGTCGTCTTTGCAGGTGATCGCGTTGCTTCAACAGAAACTGTGTTTGCTGAGTGACCAGTTCGGCTCCTTTTCCCTGAATTGGGGTAGGAAAACCAGCCTGCCAGTGATAGTTATGATAAGAATAACAATAGGGAGAGGTCAGTAATAGAACGCTAACTAGCCAACCGAGAGAGCGACTCATGATATGAGGGGGAGGCAAATAGCATTAGAGAATAAAAACATGATGTATCTCAACAGTTTTCGATAATTTTTGTCGACTGTTCATGTGGAATCCAGGACGTGATAAGCATGATAGCACGAGTAAAAAAGACCCCAAAAGCGGGCAAGGCACTCCAGAAGTTTCTACTGTATTTGATTCTCGCCAATTTTGTATTGATGGGGCTTTATGTCATGCATGCCGGGGAACTGGCATTTGGCGTCAATATCCTGCTGACCTTCCTGCTGATTATCTACAATCTTCTGCTTTGCCAGTTGGTATGCCTGCGAGCTCGCCGGGCTGGTGACGGTTATATCATCTACCCCGTGGTTGGGGTCAGCATCATCCTGTGTACCGTGGTACTCTATCGCTTCATTATTTCCCCCTGATTAGAGCGGTCTTCATACTGGCCGTTAATTAATCAATAGTGCCTTCTCGTAAATAAGTTGTGGAAAATCAACTCATTTAATCCCCGCTGCGAAAATGCTGCGTCAATATGTTCCCCATGCCCGAGATCCTCGCTTGAAAAGCCCTCAGCACGTCCTTAAACTTCAAGGTGGGGAAAAGTGGATCAAAGTGGTTTTTATCGGGCGGTTTGCCCCCTTTAACTCATTTTCAGGGACTGCAATTTGTTGCGTGGTGCGCATGCCATCAGCCTGGACAACAAGGGGCGATTGGCGATTCCGACCAAGTACCGTGATTGGCTGCGCGACGAGAGCGAGGGCCAGCTGGTCTGCACTATCGATATTGCCCACCCCTGTCTGCTGCTTTACCCCCTGAACGAATGGGAAGAGATCGAGCGCAAGCTCAAGACCCTCTCCAGCATGAATCCCCTTGAGCGCCGCCTGCAGCGGCTGTTGCTCGGGCATGCGACCGAATGCGAGCTGGACGGCAATGGCCGTCTGCTGCTCAGCCAGCCACTGCGCAGCCATGCGGGGCTGGACAAGAAAATCATGCTGGTGGGCCAGCTCAACAAATTTGAGCTGTGGGATGAAGCCCGCTGGCAACAACAGGTCAATGACGACATTCAGGGCCTGCCCGAAGATGACTGGGCAAGCTCGCCACGACTACAGGATTTCTCTTTATAAATGACCCAAGCCGCTGAACACATCACAGTGCTGCTGCACGAAGCCGTCGAAGGGCTGGCCATCAAGCCGGACGGCATCTACGTCGACGGTACGTTTGGCCGGGGCGGTCACTCGCGCCTTATCCTGCAGCTGCTGGGCCCCCATGGTCGTTTGATCGCCATCGATCGGGATCCCCAGGCCATCGCCGAAGCGGCCAAGATCCAGGATCCGCGTTTCGAGATCGTGCACGGCCCCTTCTCCGGCATCACCACCTACCTGAGTGAGCGCGGCCTGCTGGGCAAGGTCGACGGCTTCCTGCTGGATCTGGGTGTATCTTCCCCCCAGCTGGACGATGCCGAGCGCGGTTTCAGCTTCATGAAGGACGGCCCGCTCGACATGCGGATGGATCCCACTTCCGGTCAGAGCGCCGCCGAATGGCTGGCCAGGGCTGACGTGGACGACATCGCCTGGGTACTGAAGACCTTTGGCGAGGAGCGCTTTGCCAAGAAGATTGCCCGCGCCATCGTGCATGACCGGGTCACCGAGCCCTATGTTCGCACCCGCCAGCTGGCGGAGATGATCGCCCGGGTCAATCCGAGCAAGGAAAAGGGCAAGCACGCTGCCACCCGCAGCTTCCAGGCCATCCGCATCTACATCAACAGCGAACTGGACGAGATCGAGACCGCACTCAACGGGGCCCTGGAAGTGCTGGCCCCCCACGGCCGCCTCTCCGTCATCAGCTTCCACTCGCTGGAAGACCGGCTGGTGAAGCACTTCATCCGCAAGCACGAGAAAGGCCCGGAAGTGCCGCACGGCATTCCGCTGACCGAGGCCCAGCTGGCCGGCGGTCGCAAACTGAAATCGGTCGGCAAGGCGCTCAAGCCTTCCGAGCATGAAGTCAACGAAAACAGCCGGTCACGCAGCTCGGTGCTGCGGGTGGCCCAGCGGCTGGCGGAGTAAGCCATGAGCGAGGTGCGTGTTCATCTGGCCAGGGAGATCCTCGGCGATCTCTGGCGGCACAAGCTGCAGGTGGTGCTGGCCATCGCCGTGCTGATCACCGCCTTTGCCGTGATCCTGGTGACCAACATGACTCGCGGCCTCACCGCCAAGCAGAATGACCTGATGGCGGAGGAGGATCGGCTCAACATCGAGTGGCGCCACCTGCTGCTGGAGCAGGGCACGCTGGCAGAGCACTCCCGGGTCGCGAGTCTGGCCATGGACAAGTTGCAGATGGCTCGCCCGCTGGTGACCACCGAGAAGGTAATTACACAACCATGAAACGCAAGGCATCCGCCAAGGCCCAACCCAAGGTCAAAGCTCCGTCACTCTATCCGTGGCGCTTTCGCACACTGGTGTTTTTCATCGGCATTGCGTTTGCCGGCTTGATCCTGCGGCTGGCCTGGATCCAGGTGATCGACCCGGACAGGCTGCGTCAGGAGGGGGACATGCGCTCGCTGCGCACCACCTCCACCCAGGCGGTGCGTGGCATGATCACCGATCGCAACGGCGAACAGCTGGCGGTGTCGGTACCGGTCGAAGCGGTGTGGGCCGATCCCAAGACGGTGCATGAATCCGGTGCCATCCACAACGAACGCGCCTGGATGGCGCTCTCCGCCGTGCTCAAGCTCGACATCAATACCCTCAAGCACCGCATATCCAACCCGAGCAAGCGCTTCGTCTACCTGCAGCGGCAGGTGACGCCGGCGGTGTCTGAGTACATCAAGGGGCTCAAGCTGGGCGGCATCTACCTGCGTCCGGAGTCGCGCCGTTTCTATCCGACCGGCGAGATCAGCGCCCATCTGGTGGGGGTGACCAACATCGATGGGCATGGCATCGAGGGGATCGAGCGCAGCTATGACGAATGGCTGACCGCGACCCCGGGCGAGATGCGGGTGCGCAAGGACCGGCAGGGTCGGGTCATCGAGCGGCTCGGGCTGGTGAAAGAGGGCAAGAACGCCAACGATCTGCAGCTGAGCATCGATCAGCGGGTACAGGCGCTGGCCTACCGGGCACTCAAGCGGGCCACCGACGAGAACAAGGCGACCTCCGGCTCCATGGTGATGCTGGACGTGAAGACCGGCGAGGTGCTCGCCATGGTCAATACCCCCTCCTACAACCCCAACAACCGCGGTCAGTACCAGAGTTTCCGGGTGCGCAACCGGGTGGTGACCGACACCTATGAACCGGGCTCCACCGTCAAACCCCTGATCCTGCTGAGTGCCCTGCAGGCTGGCGTCACCAGCTGGAAGGACACCATCCAGGGTGGCCCCCTGTTCATCGGGGCCAAGCAGATCCGCGACGTGAGTATTCACAAAGCGACCAACCTGTACGACATCCTGCGCTACTCCTCCAACATCGGCATGTCGCGCATCGCACTGCGGATGCCGGCCCAGGAGATGATCAACACCCTCAGCATGGTGGGCTTCGGGATGGATACCGGTAGCGGCCTGATGGGCGAGAGCAGCGGCATGCTGCCCCAGCGCCGGCGCTGGTCCGATATCGAACGGGCCACTCTGTCGTTCGGCTATGGCCTGCGGGTGACCCCGCTGCAGCTGGCCTCCGCCTATGCCACCCTGGCCAACAAGGGCAAGCGGGTGCCCATCTCCATCGTCAAGGTGAGCGAGCCGCCCAAGGGTGAGCAAGTCATCGACCACAACAACGCCACCGCCATGCTGCAGGCGCTGGAGTATGTGGTCGACAATGCCATTCCGAAAGCCAAGATCCCGGGCTACCGGGTCGGCGGCAAGAGTGGTACAGCCAAGGTCGCCGTGGCCGGCGGCTACGGCAAAGATTACATGGCCTGGTTCGCCGGCTTCGCCCCGGCCAGCAACCCGCGCTTCGTCATGGTGGTGGTGATCAACGAGCCCAAGGGCGATGCCTACTACGGCGGCGCCGTGGCGACCCCGCCGTTTGCCGAGGCCATGGGCGGGGTGCTGCAACTCTTCAATATTCGTCCCGACGCGGTGCCGCCAGCGGTGCCCACCAAACTTGCCCGTACGGAGGCTTCCAATGTTGTCCCGCGCACTTGATCAGCTGATGCGCCCCTTTGGCATTACTGCCCCGGCGCTCGCACTCACCGACATCCAGCTGGACAGTCGGCGCGTCGGGCCCGGTTGTCTCTTCGTGGCGATTCGCGGGCATCAGGTGGATGGCAGATGGTTTATCGAACAGGCGGTGGCTCAGGGAGCGACCGCCGTACTGTTTGAAGAGGACGGGGAATTCGTGGCCCCAACGCTGACCGTGCCCTGCATCGGCGTGCCCAATCTGCCGGCCCGCCTCTCCGAGCTGGCCGGCTATTTCTACGACCAGCCGGCCAGCAAGCTGGCGCTGGTGGGCATCACAGGCACCAACGGCAAGAGCACCACGGCACTGCTGGTCGCCAACTGGCGCACCCTGCTGGGGGGCAAGGCCGGGGTGATGGGCACGATCGGCAACGGCCTGTTCGGCGATCTTATCGAAGCTGAGAACACCACCGGCAGCGCGCTGCAGGTACAGGCCAATCTGGCCGCCCTGCAGACGCAGGGGGCGGATCTGGTGGCGATGGAGGTTTCCAGCCACGGTCTGGTGCAGCACCGCGTGGCTGCCCTGCCGTTTGCCGCTGCCGTGTTCACCAACCTGAGCCGGGATCACCTGGACTATCACGGCACCATGGAGGCCTATGGCGCCGCCAAGGAAGAGCTGCTGAAACTGGTGGCAGAACCTTGCGCCGTGCTCAATGCCGATGACCGCCTGGGTCGCCAGTGGCTGGCCGCTTATCCGGCCGCGGTGGCGTTCAGCGTGCACGGCCCGGTTGCCAATCACCCGGGGCGACAGCTGACGGCGCAAGACCCCCATTTCCACCAGCAAGGTTTTCGCACGCAGATTAACTCCAGTTGGGGGAATGGTGTATTATCCGCCCCCTTGCTCGGGCGCTTCAACGTCAGCAACGTGCTGGCCGCGATGGGCGCCATGCTGGTGCTCGGCTATGACTTCGACGAGTTGCTGGCCACCGCGCCGCAACTGCAGCCGGTGACCGGTCGCATGGAGTGTTTCGGTGGCGGCAAGGCGCCGCTCGCCGTGGTCGATTATGCCCACACGCCGGATGCGCTGGAGAAGGCGCTGCAGGCCCTGCGGGTGCACTGTGAAGGACGGCTCTGGTGCCTGGTGGGATGTGGTGGCGATCGGGATCGCGGCAAGCGCCCCATGATGGCCGCCATGGCCGAGCTGCATGCGGATCGCGTGATCCTGACCGACGACAACCCCCGTACCGAGGAGCCGGCCCGGATCATGGCCGACATGGTGGCGGGTCTTCGCGATCCTGGCGCCGTGCAGATCGAGCACGACAGGGTCAAGGCGATCCAGTTGGCGCTGAGTCAGGCAAACAAACAGGACATCATCCTGGTGGCCGGTAAAGGCCACGAGGATTATCAGATCATTGGAACCGACAAGCGGCACTACAGCGACCGGGAAACCGTCGCGGCCGCCTTGCACACATTATTGGAGTCATTCGCATGATGACCCTCAGGCTTGCCGAGTTGGCGCAGGTACTCGATGCCCGTCTGATTGGTGAAGACGAAGCGATCACTGCTGTCAGTACCGACACCCGTACCCTGGGCGTTGGCGCCCTGTTCGTAGCGCTGCACGGCGAGCGTTTCGATGCCCATGATTTCTGCGACCAGGCCGTGGCCGCCGGCGCCTCCGCCCTGCTGGTGGAGCGTGAATTGCCGCTGGCGATCCCTCAGCTGGTGGTGGCCGATACCCTCAAGGGGCTGGGTCGCCTCGGTCGGCTGGTGCGCGAGCGCATCAACCCGAAAGTGCTGGCCATCACCGGCAGCTGCGGCAAGACCACGGTGAAAGAGATGGCGACTGCCATTCTGCGCCAGGAAGGGGAAGTGCTGGCCACCGCCGGCAACTTCAACAACGAGGTGGGAGTGCCGCTCACCCTGCTGCGCCTCGAGCCGCAACACCGGTTCGCGGTGATGGAGCTGGGGGCCAACCACCCGGGCGAGATCGCCTGGACCACCTCGCTGGCCAGACCCGATGCCGCCATCATCAACAACGTGGCGGCCGCCCATCTGGAGGGCTTCGGCTCGCTGGAAGGGGTGTTCCACGCCAAGAGCGAGATTTTTGAGGGCCTGTGCGAAGGTGGCCCCGCCATCGTCAACGCCGACAACGAGTTCTGGCCCAAATGGCAGGCCCGCGGCATTCACTGCGCCTTCTCCATCGAGGATCAGCATCAGCCGTTCCACGCCAGAAACGTGGTGATCAATCAGCAGGGTTGTGCCGAGTTCGTCATGGTGACCCCGCAGGGTGAGGTGAGCCTGACTCTGGCCATTCCGGGTCGCCACAACGTGGCCAACGCGCTGGCCGCCGCCGCCGGCACGCTGGCGCTCGGCGCCTCGCTCGCCTCGATCAAGGCCGGGCTCGAGCAGATGGCGCCGGTCAAGGGCCGCTTCTGCGTCCAGCGCTGGGGTGGTCTTACCCTGGTGGACGACACCTACAACGCCAGCGTGGAGTCCGTGCTGGCGGGTATCGATACCCTGACCGCCATGAACGGCTACAAGGTGCTGGTGTTCGGTGACATGAAGGAGTTGGGTGAGGAGTCCGCCGAGCAGCATGCCCGGGTCGGTCGCCACGCCCGTGAGCGCGGTCTGGATGCCGTGCTGACGGTAGGAGAACAGAGTCGCCACACCGCAGATGCCGCGGCTGGCCGACATTTCGATAACAAGGCGTCGTTGTTTGAAGTGCTTGCGCAAATGATAAAAACACATCAAGAAATTTCGATTCTGGTCAAGGGTGCCCGCGGCTCCCGCATGGAAGATATCGTCGAGATGGTCAAAGACCATCAGGAGTCGGCCACATGCTAGTCTGGCTGGCGGAACTGCTCACCCCGCACTTCACCTTCTTCAACGTCTTCTCCTACCTGACGTTTCGCGCCATCCTGTCGATCATCACCGGTCTGGTGGTGGCGCTCTGGATGGGGCCGCGCCTCATCCGCCGCCTGCAGATCCTCAAATTCGGCCAGGTGATCCGCAATGACGGCCCCGAGTCGCACCTGAGCAAGAAAGGCACCCCGACCATGGGCGGCCTGATGATCATCGCTGCCATCTTCATCTCGGTGCTGCTCTGGTGCCGTCTCGACAACCCTTATGTCTGGCTGGTGCTGTTCGTGCTGGGTGCCTACGGCGCCATCGGCTTCGCCGATGACTACCTCAAGGTGGTGCGCAAGAATACCGACGGCCTGATCGCCCGCTGGAAGTACTTCTGGCAGTCCGCCGTTGCGCTGGGGGTGGCTGTGTTCCTCTACGCCACCGCCACTCACGACGGTCAGACCCAGCTGGTAGTGCCCTTCCTCAAGGACGTGATGCCGCAGCTCGGCCTGATGTTCATCGTACTGACCTACTTCGTCATCGTCGGCACCTCCAACGCGGTCAACCTGACCGACGGCCTCGACGGTCTGGCCATCATGCCGACCGTGATGGTGGCGGGGGGCTTCGCCTTCATCGCCTGGGCGACCGGCAACGTCAATTTTGCCAGCTACCTGCACATTCCCTACGTGCCCTATACCTCCGAGCTGGTTATTGTCTGTACCGCCATCGTCGGCGCCGGTCTGGGGTTCCTCTGGTTCAACACCTATCCGGCCCAGGTCTTCATGGGGGACGTGGGCTCCCTGGCGCTGGGCGGCGCGCTCGGCACCATCGCCGTGCTGGTACGCCAGGAGTTCCTGCTGGTGATCATGGGCGGGGTCTTCGTGATGGAGACCGTCTCGGTGATCCTGCAGGTGGGGTCCTACAAGCTGCGCGGCGTGCGCATCTTCCGTATGGCGCCGATCCATCACCACTATGAGAAGAAGGGCTGGCCGGAGCCGCGCGTCATCGTGCGCTTCTGGATCATCACCCTCATGCTGGTGCTGCTCGGCCTTGCCACCCTGAAGGTGAGGTAAGCCATGGTCATCATCATCGGACTTGGCAAAACCGGACTCTCCTGCGTCGACTACTTCCTCGGCCGTGGCGTCACGCCGCTGGTGATGGACACCCGCGCCAACCCGCCCGGCAAGGATCAGCTGCCGCCCGAGGTGGAGCTCATTCACGGGCTGGACGGCGAGCGCCTCAAGCAGGCGCACATGATAGTGGCGAGCCCGGGCATCGCCTTGGCCACCCCCGAGCTGAAAGCCGCCGCCGAGTGCGGGGTGCAGATCGTCGGTGACATCGAGCTGTTTGTGCGCGACA
The DNA here is from genome assembly GCF_000820305.1 of Aeromonas dhakensis. Taxonomy (GTDB): domain Bacteria; phylum Pseudomonadota; class Gammaproteobacteria; order Enterobacterales; family Aeromonadaceae; genus Aeromonas; species Aeromonas dhakensis. The sequence continues at coordinate 88,372 of NZ_CDBH01000025.1, read as the reverse complement.
CCGAAGTGCCGGTCATCGCCATCACCGGCTCCAACGGCAAGAGCACTGTGACTACCCTGGTGGGCGAGATGATCGCCGAAGCCGGCCTCAAGGTGGGCGTTGGTGGCAACATAGGCACGCCGGCGCTGGAGCTGCTCAAGCAGCCGATGGATCTCTGCGTGCTGGAGCTCTCCAGCTTCCAGCTGGAGACCACCCACAGCCTGCGCGCCGCCGCTTCCGTGGTATTGAACCTCAGTGAAGATCATATGGATCGCTATCAAGGCATGGCCGACTACCGCGCCGCCAAGATGGAGATCCATCAGCACTCCCAGCACATTCTGGTCAATCGTGACGATGCCCAGACCCTGCCCGACGTGGGTCAGGTGTGGCAGAGCTTCGGTCTCGATTGCAACGGTTACGGGCGCTGTGAGTTGGAGGGGCGCCAGTGGCTGACCCTGCACGGCGAGCCGTTGCTGGCGGTGGACGAGATGAAGATCGTCGGTGCCCACAACCAGGCCAACGCCCTGGCCGCCATGGCTCTGTGCGATGCGGTGGGCATTCCGCGAGAGCCCCAGCTCGCCGTGCTGCGCCGCTTCGAGGGGTTGCCGCACCGCGCCCGCTTCGTGCGCGAGGTGAACGGGGTGCGCTGGATCAACGACTCCAAGGCCACCAACGTGGGGGCTACCCTGGCCGCCGTGGCCGGGGTGCGTGAATCGGTGAAAGGCCGTCTGCTGCTGCTGGCCGGCGGCCAGGGCAAGGGCCAGGATTTCGGCCCGGTGCAAGCCCTGCTCGGCAGCCAGATCGATCACATGTACTGCTTCGGCCAGGATGCCGAGGTGCTGCTGGCACTGGGTGAGCAGACCGAGCGGGTTGCCGATCTCGATGCCGCGGTCGCCAAGGCGGCTGCCGATGCCAGGCCCGGCGACTGGGTGCTGCTGGCACCCGCCTGCGCCAGCCTGGACCAGTTCAAGTCTTTCGAAGCGCGCGGTGATCGTTTCACCGAGCTGGTGATGGCCTTATGAACGCCCTGCGCACAGTAGCGGGCTTCCTGCAGCGCTGGCTGTTGCCGGCACGCCCTGCCGGTCTCTACGACCGGCAGCTGGTGGTGCTGGCGTTGGCGCTGATGGCGGTGGGTCTGGTGATAGTTGCGTCCGCCTCCATTCCGGAGGGGATCGCCATCAACAACGATCCCTTCATGTTCGTGAAGCGCCATGGCCTGTTCTTGCTGATGGCGCTCGGGGTCTCCTGGTTCGTACTGCAGGTGCCCATGGCCCGCTGGCAACACTACAACGGCCCCATGCTGCTGCTGGCCATCGTCATGCTGGTGCTGGTGCTGCTGGTGGGGCGCAGCGTCAACGGCTCGGTGCGCTGGTTGCCGCTTGGCCCCTTCAACCTGCAGCCGGCCGAGTTTGGCAAGCTGGCACTGTTTGTCTATCTGGCCGGCTACCTGGTGCGCCGCCAGAGCGAGGTACGTGAGCGCTTCATCGGCTTCATGAAGCCGATGGCGGTCCTGTTCGTGGTGGCCATCCTGCTGCTGGCACAGCCTGACCTAGGGTCTGTGGTGGTGATGTTCGTGACGTCGCTGGGCATGCTGTTCCTGGCCGGCGCTCGCCTGGTGCAGTTCATCGGCCTCATCCTGGTGGGGGTGAGCGCTGTGGTGACCCTGATCATCGCCGAGCCCTACCGGATGCGGCGGGTCACCTCCTTCCTCGACCCCTGGGCCGATCCGTTCGGCAGCGGCTACCAGCTGACCCAGTCGCTGATGGCCTTCGGTCGTGGCAGCTGGTTTGGCGAGGGGCTCGGCAACTCCATCCAGAAGATGGAGTACCTGCCGGAAGCTCACACCGACTTCGTGTTTGCGATCCTGGGTGAAGAGCTGGGGTATGTGGGCGTGCTGGGCGCGCTCTTCCTCATCTTCGCGCTCTCGGTCAAGGCGCTCAAGCTGGGCCACCAGGCGCTGGTGGCGGAGCGGCTGTATGAAGGCTATCTGGCCATCGGCATCGGCATCTGGTTCAGCTTCCAGACCTTCGTCAACGTCGGCGCCGCCAGTGGCATGATGCCGACCAAGGGTCTGACCCTGCCGCTGGTCAGTTATGGTGGTTCGAGCCTCATCATCATGATGGTGGCGGTGAGCATGTTGATTCGTATCGATTTCGAGTTGCGTCAGGCCAGTGCCCAGGCGCGCGTGCGGGAGGTTTAGTGAGCAAGACGCTGTTGGTGATGGCAGGCGGTACCGGGGGCCACGTGTTCCCCGGTCTGGCCGTGGCCGATCGCCTCAAGGCCCAGGGCTGGACCATTCACTGGCTCGGTACCGCCGACCGGATGGAGGCGGAGCTGGTGCCTGCCCATGGTTATCCCATCTCCTTCATCGATATCCAGGGGGTGCGTGGCAATGGCATCAAGCGGCTGCTGGCGGCCCCCTATCGCATCGTAAAATCCGTGCTGCAGGCGCGCCGGGTGCTCAAGACCATTCGCCCCGACGTGGTGCTCGGCATGGGCGGTTTTGCCTCCGGTCCGGGTGGCGTGGCCGCCTGGCTGTCCGGCATCCCGTTGCTGCTCCATGAGCAGAATGCCGCTGCCGGCATGACCAACAAGCTGCTGGCTCGCCTCGCCAAGCGGGTGCTGATGGCCTTCCCGGGCGCCTTTGCGCCGAGCCGTCGCACCGCCGTGGTGGGCAACCCGGTGCGTCCTGAGGTGGTGGCTCTGCCGGATCCGCAACTGCGCAGCAGTGCAGAGCCGCTGCGGCTGCTGATCGTCGGTGGCAGCCTGGGGGCCCGGGTGCTCAACGAGCAGGTGCCGCCGGCGGTGGCAGCGGCCGGGGTCCCCATCGAGGTGCGTCACCAGTGCGGCAAGGGCAATCGCGATGCCGTGGCCGAGGCCTACGCCAAGCAGGGTGTTGCGGCCGAGGTGAGTGAATTTATCAAGGACATGGCCGGTGCCTATGCCTGGGCAGACCTGGTGGTGTGCCGGGCCGGGGCGCTGACCGTCTCCGAAGTCGCCGCCGCCGGGGTTGCCGCCATTTTTGTGCCGCTGCCCCACGCGGTGGATGATCACCAGACCCGCAACGCCCTGACTCTGGTCGACGGCGGTGCGGCTGAATTCCTGCCCCAATCCGAGCTGACCACGGCCTCGCTGGCTGCGCGTCTCTCCTGGCTTGCCGGGCGCAGGGAAACCCTATTGAACATGGCCCAGGCTGCCCGTCGCGTCGCCATCATCGATGCCGCCGAGCGGGTCGCCGATGAGTGCAAACGCCTGGCGACCGGGCAGAGCGAGAGATGATTATGACCAAGGTTGAACTGGCAAAACTGCGTACCGTTATCCCTGAAATGCGCCGGGTGCGTCGTATTCACTTCATCGGCATCGGTGGGGCCGGGATGGGCGGTATCGCTGAAGTCCTTGCCAACGAAGGGTATCAGGTGACCGGCTCGGATCTGGCCCGCAATGCGGTGACCGAACGGCTCGAGTCCCTCGGTGCCCACATCTTCGTGGGCCACAGTGCCGAGCACGTGAACGAGGCGAGCGTGGTGGTGGTCTCTACCGCCATCAAGCAGGACAACCCCGAGCTGCTGGCTGCCCGCGAGCTGCGCATTCCTGTGGTGCGCCGCGCCGAGATGCTGGCCGAGCTGATGCGTTTCCGCCATGGCATCGCCATCGCCGGCACCCACGGCAAGACCACCACCACCAGCCTGGTGGCGAGCATCTATGCCGAGGCGGACCGGGATCCGACCTTCGTCATCGGTGGCCTGCTCAACAGCGCCGGCACCAATGCCCGCCTGGGCAGCAGCCGCTATCTGATTGCCGAAGCGGACGAGAGCGACGCCTCCTTCCTGCATCTGCAGCCGATGGTCTCCATCGTGACCAACATTGAAGCGGATCACATGGACACCTATGGTGGCGACTTCTCCAAGCTGAAGGCCACCTTCATCGACTTCCTGCACAATCTGCCGTTCTACGGGCTGGCCGTGGTGTGCGTGGATGACCCTGTGATCCGCGGCATGCTGCCGGAGATCGCGCGTCCCACCATCACCTATGGCCTGAGTGATGATGCCGACGTGCAGGTGCTGGACTTCGTGCAGACCAGCAACCGCAGCCGTTTCCGGGTCCGTCGCAAGGATGCCGGCGAGCTGGAGGTGACCCTCAATCTGCCCGGCATCCACAACGCCCTCAATGCCGCCGCGGCGATTGCGGTCGCCACCGAGGACGGGATCGGCGATGATGCCATCATCCGGGCGCTGGCCAAGTTTGAAGGGGTGGGTCGCCGCTTCCAGCAATATGGCGAGTTCGAGACCGGCCGCGGCAAGGCCATGCTGGTGGATGACTACGGTCACCACCCGAGCGAGGTCAAGGTCACCATCAACGCCGCTCGCGCCGGCTGGCCCGAGAAGCGACTGGTGATGGTGTTCCAGCCGCACCGCTACACCCGTACCCGTGATCTCTATGAAGATTTCGCTGACGTGCTCTCCAAGGTGGACGTGCTGGTGATGCTGGAGGTCTATGCCGCCGGTGAAGAGCCTATTCCGGGCGCCGATGGCCGCGCCCTGTGCCGCTCCATCCGCTCCCGCGGCAGTCTGGAACCCATCTTTGTCGCGACGCCGGACGATGTGCCGGCGGTACTGGCCGGCCTGGTCGGCGAGGGGGATCTGGTGCTGACCCAGGGGGCAGGGAACGTCGGGGCGCTGGCACGGCGTCTCGGCGAGATGAAATTGAGCATCGAGAGCATGAAATCCGGCGCCTGAGGGCCCAATGAGTATTTTGACCGCCAAGCCGGGGCCTATATAATGGCGAACCGGCCTGCAAAGGGCCGGCATGGCGCGTTAAACGGGGATCGATCGGGTGGAGGCAAGGGCACAAGGGCGCACCAAGGGAGGCTTCATCGCCGGGGTGGGATTTTTCCTCCTGGTCATGTGGGGCCTCTACCAGACCGCGCTGGATGTTAAAGATTGGCTGACGGATGCCAATCGGTTGCCCATGAGCGAGCTGTTGCTGCAGGGGCAACACCAGTATTTGCAAACCGATGAACTGCGCAGCGCCGTGCTGGATGGCGCCGAACTGCGCAACTTCTTCGAGTTGGACGTGAACGAATTGCAGGCGCGGTTGAACGCCTTGCCTTGGGTGGCCCAGGTCTCGGTACGCAAGAAGTGGCCCAACAAGATCAAGGTCTACCTCACCGAACAGGCGGTGGCGGCTCGCTGGAACGGCAACCGCTTCGTCAACACCAAGGGTGAGGTGTTCAGTGCGCCGGACAGGGTGAAGACCCCCCTGATGCAGCTGTCCGGGCCGGAAGATCAGGCCGTCAAGGTGCTGGAGGCCAGCCGTCAGTACGAGGCGCAGCTGGCGGCCAGAGGATACAAGCTGCTGGGGGTGAATCTGACCCCTCGCCATGCCTGGGAACTGACCCTGGATGGCAACATTCAGCTGTTTTTGGGGCGCTCGGATATCGCGCTTCGACTGCAGCGGTTTATCGATGCCTTTCCGGTCATCGAACCCCGTGAGCGGGTTGCTTACGTGGATCTTCGATACGACACCGGGATGGCAGTTGGCTGGAAGAAGAACGAAGAGAAAGTGAATGACCAAAACCGCAGATAGAAATCTGATTGTCGGACTGGATATCGGCACAACCAAGGTGGCGGTTCTGGTTGGCGAAGTGCTGCCAGACGGTGAGCTCAATGTCATCGGCATGGGCAGTCACGCCTCTCGTGGTATGGACAAGGGCGGGGTCAACGATCTCGATTCCGTGGTCAAGTCCCTGCGCCGTGCGGTGGAAGAGGCCGAGATGATGGCCGACTGCCAGATCAGCTCCGTCTATCTGGGGCTTTCCGGCAAGCACATCGACTGCCGCAACGAAACCGGCATGGTGCCCATCTCCGATGAAGAGGTGACCCAGGAAGACGTGGACAACGTCATCCACACCGCCAAGTCGGTTCGGTTGTCCGATGAGCTGCGGGTGCTGCACGTGCTGCCCCAGGAGTTCGCCATCGACTACCAGGAAGGGATCAAGAACCCGGTCGGTCTGTCCGGCGTGCGGATGGCCGCCAAGGTGCACCTGATCACCTGCCACAACGACATGGCTCGCAACATCGAGAAGTGCGTCGAGAAGGTGGGTCTGCGGGTGGATCAGCTGATCTTCTCCGCCTTGGCGTCCAGCTACGCCGTGCTGACCGAAGACGAGAAGGAGCTGGGTGTCTGCGTGGTGGACATAGGTGGCGGCACCATGGACATGTCGCTGTTTACCGGCGGCGCCCTGCGTCACACCAAGGTGATCCCGTACGCCGGCAGCACGGTGACCAGCGACATCGCCTACGCCTTCGGCACTCCGCCGCTGGATGCGGAGGCTATCAAGGTGCGCTACGGCTGCGCCCTGGGCCGGCTGGTCAGCAAGGAAGACAATATTGAAGTACCCAGTGTCGGCGGTCGTCCGGCGCGCAGCCTGCAGCGGCAGACACTGGCCGAAGTGATCGAGCCCCGTTACACCGAGTTGCTCTCCATGGTGAATGATGAGCTGGTGCGGGTACAAAGCGAATTGAAAGCGCAGGGGGTCAAGCATCAGCTTGCAGCCGGTGTGGTCTTGACCGGCGGCGCTGCCCAGATCGAAGGCATTGTGGAGTGCGCAGAGCAGATCTTCCAGAGCCAGGTCCGGGTAGGGGAGCCCATGAATATCCGGGGATTGAGTGATTACGTGCAGGCGCCTGTGTACTCGACTGCGGTCGGGTTGCTGCAGTATGGCCGCACCCATCAATCCACCGGCAGTAGCAAGGAATATGCCGCCAAGGCAAGCGTAGGTGGGCTGGTCAAACGGGTCAGCAACTGGTTGCGTGGCGAGTTCTAAAAGATTTTGCTGAGTCAGGCAAATAAAGCGGAGAGACAACATGTTTGAATTTATGGATAGCCACACTGACGAAGCCGTCATCAAAGTGATTGGTGTGGGTGGCGGCGGCGGCAACGCAGTCGAACACATGGTTCGTCAAAACATCGAAGGTGTCGAGTTCATTACCGTCAACACCGACGCCCAGGCGCTGCGCAACTCCAGTGCCAACACAACCCTGCAGATCGGCGGTGGCATCACCAAGGGTCTGGGTGCCGGGGCCAACCCGGAAGTGGGTCGTGACGCGGCCATGGAAGATCGGGAAGCACTGCGCGAGCTGCTGACCGGCTCCGACATGGTGTTCATCGCCGCCGGCATGGGCGGTGGTACCGGTACCGGTGCTGCCCCGATCGTGGCTGAAGTGGCCCGCGAGATGGGTATCCTGACAGTTGCTGTCGTAACCAAGCCGTTCTCCTTCGAGGGGAAAAAACGGATGGGCTTTGCCGCCCACGGTATCGAAGAGCTGTCCAAGAACGTCGACTCCCTGATCACCATCCCCAACGACAAGTTGCTGAAGGTGCTGGGTCGTGGCATCTCCCTGCTGGACGCCTTCAAGGCGGCCAACGATGTGCTGCTGGGTGCGGTACAGGGCATTGCCGAGCTGATCACCCGTCCGGGTCTGATCAACGTCGACTTCGCGGACGTACGTACCGTGATGCGCGAGATGGGTACCGCCATGATGGGTACCGGTTCCGCCTCCGGTGATGACCGTGCCGAAGAAGCGGCCGAGAAGGCCATCTCCAGCCCGCTGCTGGAAGACGTGGATCTGGCCGGTGCCCGCGGCATCCTGGTCAACATCACTGCCGGCATGGACATGACCATCGAAGAGTTCGAAACCGTGGGTAACGCGGTCAAGGCCTTCGCCTCCGAGAACGCCACCGTGGTGGTGGGTACCGTAATCGACCCGGAAATGCACGATGAACTGCGCGTGACCGTGGTTGCTACCGGTATCGGTGCCGAGCGCAAGCCGGACATCACCTTGGTGAAGAACAACATGGTCCAGGAACGTCCGGCTCGTCAGCCCCTGATCAGCGAAGCCCTGCAGTCTCGCGTGATGGAAGAGGCGCCGGCCAAGGTGGTGAACGCCGAGCCGCAAGCTCGTCGCGAACCGGATTATCTCGATATTCCTGCGTTCCTGCGCAAGCAAGCCGACTAAGCCTCTAATGACGCTGGTTTGTTTGTTGCTTAAGGAATGTGCTAAGATGGCCTGCCCACGACCATCTGGTCAGGAATTTGAGCTGTTAAGCGGATACGCCCATGATTAGACAAAGAACCTTGAAAACGAGTGTCCAGGCCACCGGTGTCGGCCTGCATTCGGGCCGGAAAGTCACAATGACGTTCCGTCCGGCGCCTGTTAACACAGGGATCGTTTACTTGCGTACCGATCTGAATCCTGTGGTAGAGCTGCCAGCCAATGCCGATCAGGTGCGTGATACCGTGCTTTGTACCGCTCTGGTGAACGAAGCCGGTGTCCGTGTCTCTACCATTGAGCACCTCTCTGCCGCACTGGCCGGGATGGGCATCGACAATCTCTATGTCGAGGTTGATGCGCCCGAGATCCCGGTGATGGACGGCAGTGCGCACCCCTTTATCTACCTGCTGCAAGAAGTTGGTATCCGTGAACAGAATGCCCCCAAGCAGTTTGTGCGGATCAAGCAGAGCATCCGTGTTGAAGACGGCGACAAGTGGGCGGAATTCCACCCCTATCGCAACGGCTTCAAGATGGATCTCGAGATCGACTTCCAGCATCCGGTATTTGAAGGACGCAATCAGCGTTGCGTGCTGGACTTCTCCGGTGCCTCTTTCGTGAAAGAGATCAGCCGTGCCCGTACCTTCGGCTTCATGCGTGACATCGAGTACCTGCGTTCCCAGAACCTGGCGCTGGGCGGCAGCCTGGAAAACGCCGTGGTGCTGGATGACTACAGGGTGTTGAACGAAGATGGTCTGCGCTACGAAGACGAATTCGTCAAACACAAGATGCTGGATGCGATTGGTGATCTGTACATGTGCAATCGCAGCATCATTGGCGAATTTCGTGCCTACAAGACCGGCCATGCCCTGAACAACAAACTGCTGCGTGCCTTGCTGGCCAAGCAGGAGGCCTGGGAACTGGTGACCTTCGAGGGTGAGGGCGACAAAGCGCCTATCGCTTACTACGATAACGGTCTGGTTCTGGCCTGATAGCCGTGCAACGGAACGTCGGTCCTCTCTCCGCACCGACGTTCCGTCATTTGTTTACTCCATTCTGTAATACCGATTATCTCCCGGTTTTATTTTCCGTGTCGGCCCATGGCCACACCTGACCGAGCAGACTGATTTCTATGAGCATTACCCTGATCCTCCATGGTAAGCAGCGACGCAGGTTGCACTTGCCCAAACAACGTCTGGCCTGGGTCGGCGGTATCCTCTTCACTGTATTGGCCTTAGGGGGCGGCTGGCTCTGGCAGAGCTGGCAGCAAAAGATGGACGCGCTGGAAGTGGCGCTGGCCATGGCCGAACAGCAAAAATCCACGCAAGGGGCTGACGAAGCCCGCGAACAGCTTGCCATGCTGGCCGCCCAGGTGGGCACCATGCAGGGGCAGCTGGGTCGACTCAATGCACTCGGAGAGCGGCTGACCGAAAAAGCCGACCTCGACCCCGAGGAGTTCAATTTCAAGGAGCTGCCCCCCATGGGCGGCCCCTCCTATGATGCGGATCTGGAAGTCAGCCTCAACGAGCTGCAGGACTCCATGAAGCATCTCAGCCAACAGCTCAGCAGTCGTGAAGAGCAGCTGTCGGTACTTGAATCTTTCATCATGAATCACCATATAACCGATGCCGGTTTCATCTCCGGGACTCCGGTCAAGCAGGAGCGAGTTTGGGTCTCCTCTGGCTTCGGTGGCCGGGTCGATCCGTTCAATGGTCGTGCCAAGATGCACAAAGGGGTAGATTTCCGTGGCAAGCCCGGCACCCCCATCCTGGCAACGGGCCCGGGCGTTGTAAGCTGGGCGGGCCGTCATCCGGAATTTGGCAACATGGTGGAGATCAACCACGGCAATGGTCTGGTGACCCGCTATGCCCACAACTCCAAGTTGCTGGTCGAAGTGGGCACCCTGGTCGATGAGGGCCAGAAAATTGCTTTGATGGGACGCACCGGTCGCGCGACCGGGGTCCATTTGCATTACGAAGTGTTGAAAGATGGTCGTCAGGTGGACCCCGCGCGTTTTCTCAATGCCAGACGGGGTTAGGTTTTTTTCTCCAGGTTCCAGTGACGGAACGCTTATATAACCAGAAATAGTTGGTACCCATGATTAGCACACTGCTTACCAAGATTATCGGCAGCCGGAACGACAGAACGCTCAAGGCTTTGCGTAAAATTGTAAAACAGATCAACGCGATGGAGCCGCAGTTCGAAGCTCTGTCCGATGCACAGCTGCAGGCCAAGACGGCCGAGTATCGTCAGCGTCTGGAGCAGGGTGAGACGCTGGAGCAGCTGCTGCCGGAGGCCTTTGCCACCGTGCGTGAAGCCTCCCGTCGGGTGTTCGGCATGCGTCATTTCGACGTGCAGCTGATTGGCGGCATGGTGCTGAACTCCAACCGCATCGCCGAAATGAAAACGGGTGAAGGTAAGACCCTCACCGCCACCCTGCCGGCCTACCTGAATGCCCTGAGCGGCCGCGGCGTGCACGTGGTGACGGTGAACGACTATCTGGCCAAGCGTGACGCCGAGGCGAACCGCCCGCTGTTCGCCTTCCTCGGCATGACCGTCGACTGCAACGTGCCTGGCATGGATGCGTCCCAGAAGCGTGACGCCTACGCCGCCGACATCACCTACGGTACCAACAACGAATTCGGTTTCGACTATCTGCGCGACAACATGGCGTTCTCGCCAGAGCAGCGCGTGCAGCGTCCGCTCAACTACGCGCTGGTGGATGAGGTGGACTCGGTGCTCATCGATGAAGCCCGTACCCCGCTCATCATCTCAGGCCCGGCCGAAGACAGCTCCGAGCTCTATATCCGTGTCAACAAGCTGATCCCGCTGCTGGTTAAGCAGGACAAGGAAGATTCCGAAGAGTACACCGGCGACGGCCACTACACGGTGGACGAGAAGAACCGCCAGGCGCTGCTGACCGAAAACGGCCAGATCTTCGTGGAAGAGCTGCTCAAGAAAGAGGGGCTGCTGGCCGAAGACGACTCCCTGTTCTCCGCCACCAACATCAGCCTGCTGCACCACGTCAACGCCGGCCTGCGTGCACACACCCTGTTTGAGCGCAACGTGGACTACATAGTTCAGAAGGACGAGATCGTCATCGTCGACGAGCATACCGGCCGTACCATGCCGGGTCGTCGCTGGTCCGACGGTCTGCACCAGGCGGTCGAGGCGAAGGAAGGGGTCAAGATCCAGAACGAGAACCAGACACTGGCCTCCATCACCTTCCAGAACTACTTCCGTCTGTACGACAAGCTGGCGGGCATGACGGGTACTGCCGATACCGAAGCCTTTGAATTCCAGCAGATTTATGGCCTGGATACCGTGGTTATCCCGACCAACAAGCCGATGGTGCGCAAGGACATGGGCGATCTGGTCTACCTGACCGCCAACGAGAAGTATGCCGCCATCATCGAAGACATTCGCGGCTGCGTCGAGCGTGGCCAGCCGGTGCTGGTCGGTACCGTCTCCATCGAGAACTCCGAGCTGCTCTCCGGCATCCTGACCAAGGAGAAGATCCCGCACAAGGTGCTGAACGCCAAGTTCCACGCCATGGAAGCTGAGATCGTCGCCCAGGCCGGTCAGACCGGCGCCGTCACCATCGCCACCAACATGGCTGGTCGTGGTACCGACATAGTGCTGGGTGGCAACTGGCAAGCGGAAATCGCCCAGCTGGAGAACCCGAGCGAGGAGCAGATCGCCGAGCTGAAGGCCGCCTGGCAGGTGCGCCACGATGCGGTGCTGGCCGCCGGTGGTCTGCACATTATCGGTACCGAGCGTCACGAGTCCCGTCGTATCGACAACCAGCTGCGCGGCCGTTCCGGTCGTCAGGGTGACCCGGGCTCCTCCCGCTTCTACCTCTCCATGGAAGATACCCTGATGCGGATCTTCGCCTCCGATCGCGTGACCGGCATGATGAAGAAGCTGGGCATGGAAGAGGGTGAAGCCATCGAGCACCCCTGGGTGACCAAGGCCATCGAGAACGCCCAGCGCAAGGTGGAAGGTCGCAACTTCGACATCCGCAAGAGCCTGCTGGAGTTTGACGACGTGGCCAACGACCAGCGCAAGGTGGTCTATGAGCAGCGCAACGAGCTGCTGGACACCAGCGACATCTCCGAGACCATCCACGTCATCCGTGATGACGTCTATGGCGCCATCATCGACGAGTATATCCCGCCCCAGTCTCTGGAAGAGATGTGGGACGTGCCGGGTCTGGAAGCCCGCCTGAAGTCTGATTTCGCCCTCGATCTGCCGCTGCAGCAGTGGCTGGCGGAAGACGACAAGCTGTATGAAGAGAAGCTGCGCGAGCGCATCCTGGATGAAGCCACCAAGCTCTATGCCCATAAGGAAGAGCTGGTTGGTAAAGAGGTGCTGCGCAACTTCGAGAAGGCGGTGATGCTGCAAACCCTGGACGGCCTGTGGAAAGAGCACCTGGCGGCCATGGATCACCTGCGTCAGGGTATCCATCTGCGCGGCTACGCCCAGAAGAACCCCAAGCAGGAGTACAAGCGCGAATCCTTCGATCTGTTCACCCAGATGCTGGAAACCCTGAAGCGCGACGTGGTCAGCATCCTGAGCCGGGTACAGGTGCAGGAGCGCGACGTGGAGGCGATGGAAGAGCAGCAGCGCCAGCAGGCCGAAGCCGCTCCCCGTACCTACACCCACGCGACGGCCGACAACCAGCTGGCCGATGAAGAGCAGGCCGAAGCGGGCCCGGTCACCTTCGTGCGGGACGAGCAGAAGGTGGGGCGCAACGATCCCTGCCCCTGTGGCTCCGGCAAGAAATACAAGCACTGCCACGGTCAGTTGACCTGATAGCGCCATGACCATGATGCACCGCCTCCGGGCGGTGCATTCATTTCTGGCAAGGGAGGAGAAGCGTAATGAGCAAGATGCCGACGGGCTGGGATGCCGCGGCCCACACCAGCTGGCTGGCTGGCCAGCGTCAGGGTGCCATCCAGCAACTGCTGGCGAGACTCAATGCCAACGCGGTCAAGCCGGTGGCTCTGCAGCTGCAGTTTGCCTATTACCTCTTTTTGTGCGGTGACCCGGCGTCGGCGGCCCAGGTACTGGAGATGGCTCACAAGGCCGAACCTGGCAACGACGAGGTGCTGCGCAACCTCTGCTCTTGTCTGTCACGGTCCGGTCAATACGAACAGGCGGTGGCGCGGCTGCAGACCCTGTTGCAGCGTCTCCCCGACGACTTCCATGCGCTGGATGCTCTCTGCGCCTCGCTGGCCAAGCTGGAGCGCCACGCCGAGGCTGCCGTGGCGGGAACCCGCTCGCTGGAGCTAAAGGCTCGGGTGAGCGACAAGGCGCCGTCAGACTGGACTCTGCCGGCAGTCGCACCGTCGGCCTGGCTGGCGGCAGACAAACCGGATGTCATCGCCTTCTCGCTGTGGGGCAGTGCCCCTCGTTACCTGCGGGGCGCCATCGACAATGTGCTGGCGGCCGCCTATCTCTATCCGGGTTGGCGGGTGCGTTTCTACGTGGATGAGAGCGTGCCCGCCGAGCTGCTCGCTGCACTGCGCGAACTGGGGGCCGAGCTGTTGCTGCAACCCGCCGGTCAATCTTTGGGTCGGCGCCTCTGCTGGCGTTTTCAGGTAGCCAACGATCCGCGGGTGGGACGCTTTCTGGTGCGGGATGTGGATTCGGTACCGGGTGTACGCGAGCGGCTGGCGGTACAGGAGTGGCTTGCATCGACGCGCTGGTTTCATATCATGCGCGATTGGTGGAGTCATACCGATCTGGTGCTGGCGGGTATGTGGGGTGGAGTGGCCGGTGTGTTGCCGCCACTGGCGCCCCTGCTCGAAGCCTATCAGCCGGACGTCATGGAGACGCCGAATATCGACCAGTGGTTTTTGCGCGACCGGCTCTGGGGTTATCTCTCGCAGAGCTGTCTGGTGCATGACCGCTGCTTCACGCCGTCTGGCGCCATCCCCTGGCCGCTGCCCGCCCCGGACGGGAGCGAGCATGTGGGGCAGGATATCTTTACGGCACAAGGGGAAACACAGGCCCGCCGGCTGGCGCCCTGGATTGCCCGTTTGCCATGTTTACGCTGAGGACAATGATGGAACAGAAGAAACGGATCTGGGTGGCGGTCGGCGTCATCGAGAACGAACGGGGCGATATCTTCATCGCCAGACGCTCCGCCGATCGTCATCAGGGGGATCGCTGGGAATTCCCCGGCGGCAAGGTGGAAGCCGGAGAGGATCTGCTCACCGCGCTGGACAGGGAGCTGTGGGAAGAGATCGGGATCCGGGTGCAGGATTGCGCTCCCTTCATGGAGCTGCATCACGACTACCCGGACAAGCAGGTACTGCTGGATATCTGGAAGGTGACCCGCTTCAGCGGCGAGCCGTTTGGCAAGGAGGGGCAGGAGTGTCGCTGGGTGCCGCTGGCCTCGCTGCATGAGTACCACTTCCCCGACGCCAATGGCCCGATCGTGACGCGCCTGCAGGCATCGCTGGCCGCACAGGGCTGATGGCGAGCTACCGCGCACGCCAAAAGAAAAAGGGCCGTATCGGCCCTTTTTGCTTGTCGGCTTACTGCCACTGCTCCCCTTCTTCGGGATAGGGCAGTAGCTCGGGATCCACTTCACCCGGGATGCACTTCTGCTCGTCGGCCCACTCGCCGAGATCTATCAGCTGGCAGCGCTTGCTGCAGAACGGGCGAAACGGGCTCTGCAGGCCCCACTCCAGCTCGGTCTGGCAGGTCGGGCACTTTACCTTGGTCACCATGGATGCTCCTTAGCAGCAGGCCAGCTGGAAGGACACGTCACCGATCTGCTGCTCCGCGGTGGGCAAAAAGCGCAGGGCAAACCGGTTCTTGTGGCCGCTCAGGGTCGGGTAGCACTGCTGGGTGCCGCTCAGGCGAATGCGGATCAGCTCGGCACTCTCGGCGGTATCCTGGAAGAAGCCGTTGACGGCCACCTGTTCGCTGAAGTTGCCGGATTCACGCCACAGGCGCAGCAGCAGGGAGATGGCGTTCATCAACAGGTTGATGTCGCTCAGCCACAGTTGCATCTGCTGATGACGGGCGATGGCCGGGGTGGCGAGCCAGTGGTGCAGTTGCGGTACGTCGAAGGCGCACAACCCGCCCGGAATGGAGAAGCGTTGGCGGATGGAGCCAAGCAGCCGGTCCTCTTTCAGGCGGGCACCGGGACGCGGTGCACTCAGCAGGTTGCGGGAGAGCTGGGTGCTCTCCTGCTGCATCAGGTTGATCTGCTCCAGGTCGACGTCTGGCAGGCTGGCCCAGTGGCTCAGGCGCTGGCTGAGGCGCTCCAGGTCTTTAATCAGGTCGGCACGCAGGTCACCGCGCTCCAGCAACTCCTGCAGGTCGAACAGGCCCTTGAAAAAGGCGATGTGTGCCCAGGGCTGGTCGCTCTCCAGATTGTCGCGGATCTGGGAAAACAGGGACTCCAGACGAAGATAGGTCCGGCTTTTTTCATTGAGGGGAAAATCGTAAATCATGCCTAATCCTGGCCAGCCATAAACCGGCCTAGTGTACTCACAGTTGGCGGGCTTGTTGAGAGGCAAATGCCAGATATGTCTCGTGCAGCGCGAAAATTCGGCTCTTTATTGCCTCGGGCGTGCCGTTCTGGTTGTCCAGCACATCGTCGGCTGCCGCCAGCCGCTCGGTCCGGCTCGCCTGGGCGGCCAGGATGGCCTCAGCCTGCTCACGGCTCACGCCGTCCCGGCGACAGGTACGCTCAATCTGGGTCGCTTCGTCCACGTCGATCACCAGTACCCGATTGGCCAGTGCGGTGAGCCGGTTTTCCACCAGCAGGGGCACCACCAGCAGGCAATAGGGGGAGCGCGCGGCCGCGCACTGGCGCAGCATCTCGCTGCGAATGAGGGGATGGAGCAGGGCGTTGAGCCAGCCCTTGGCTTGCGGGTCAGTGAAGACCCGCTCACGCAGCTGGCGGCGGTCGAGCCGGCCATCCGGGGCGATGACGTCTGCGTTAAAATGGGCGGCAATGGCCGCCAGGGCCGGGGTACCGGGCTCCACCACCTCGCGGGCGATGATGTCCGCATCCACCACCTCGATGCCCAGCTCGGCAAACTGATTGGCAACCGTGGTCTTGCCGCTGCCAATCCCGCCGGTAATTGCGACTACATACATGGGTCAGTGCTGCCTTTGATCAGAGAAACGTCGTGAGATACCAGCGGGTGATGGTATCGCCCCACAGCAGCGCGATCCAGCCGGCGATGGCCAGGTAGGGCCCGAAGGGGATGGGTTTGCCCTGATGATGGTTGCGCAGCAGGATGAGACTTATCCCTATGATGGCGCCGACCAGGGAGGAGAGCAGTAACACGATGGGCAGGGCCTGCCAGCCGAGCCAGGCCCCCAGCGCTGCCAGCAGCTTGAAGTCGCCGTAGCCCATCCCTTCCTTGCCGGTCAGCAGCTTGAAGGCCCAGTAGAGACTCCAGAGCACCAGATAGCCGGCCATGGCACCGATCACCGCATCGGCCAGCGGAACGAATCCCCCTGCCAGATTGAACAGCAGGCCGCCCCACAGCAATGGCAGGGTCAGCTGATCCGGCAGCAGCATCTTGTCCAGATCGATGAAAGTGAGCGCCACCAGCACCCAGGTGAGCAGCAGGGCGGCCAGCAAAGCCCAGCCCGGTGGGAATGTTGCGGCGACGACCAGCGAGAGCAGGGCTGTCAGCAGCTCCACCAGCGGATAACGGGCCGAGATGGGGGCCTGACATTCACGGCAGCGACCCTTGAGCCAGAGCCAGCTGAGCAGGGGGATATTCTCCATGGCCGTGATGGCGTGGCCGCAATGGGGGCAGGCAGAACGCGGCACCATCAGGTTGTAGCGTTCCTCCTGCTGCAGTTGTGTCTCTGGGTTGAAATAGCTGAGGTATTCGGCCTGCCACTCCCGTTCCAGCATGATGGGCAGGCGATGGATCACCACGTTGAGAAAACTGCCGATCATCAGGGAGAAGAGGAATACCAGCGAAGAATAGAGCCAGGGCAGGCTGTGAAAAACGTCAGTGATCAGCAACATCGGGTTCCGGATTGGTTGGGGGTCAGTGGATGACCGACCCCAGTTTGAAGATGGGCAGGTACATGGCGACCACCATGCCGCCGACCAGTACCCCCAGCACCACCATGATGAGAGGTTCCAGCAGGCTGGTGAGGCCGTCGACCAGATCGTCCACCTCCTGTTCGAAGATGGTGGCGACCTTGGAGAGCATATCATCGATGGCGCCTGACTCCTCGCCAATCATCACCATCTGGATCACCATGTCGGGGAAGAGATCGACGGTGCGCATGGCCACGTTGATCTGCATGCCAGCCACCACCTCGTTACGAATGGCCATGACGGCGGTGCGATAGACATAGTTGCCGGAGGCACCAGCGGCGGAGATCAGGGCATCCACCAGCGGGATACCGGCTGAAAAGGTGGTGGAGAGGGTACGGGCGAAGCGGGCCATGGCGGCCTTGTGCAATATCATGCCGACCACCGGGATGGTCAGAATGAACTTGTCGGTGTTGTCTCTGACTTTCTGCGAGGCACGCCAGGCTCGCACGTAGAGGAAGATGGCGAGTGCAACCCCGCCAAAGATCATATACCACCAGTTCTGCATGAAGCGGGAGATGCCGATGACGAACTGGGTAAAGGCGGGCAGTTCGGCGCCGAAGCTCTTGAAGATGTCCTCAAACTGCGGAATGACGAACAGCAGCAGAATGGAGGTGACGACAATGGCGACCAGGATGACCATGGTGGGGTAGAACATGGCCTTCTTGATCTTGGATTTGAGCGCTTCGGACTTTTCGCGATAAGTCGCGATGCGGTCGTAGATGGTCTCCAGGGCGCCGGACTGCTCGCCCGCCTCGACCAGGTCGCAATAGAGATCGTCGAAGTGGCGGGGATGGCGGCGCAGCGCCTCGGACATGGGGGTACCGGTCTCCACATCGGCGGCTATCTGGCCCATCAGCTCGCGCATGGCCGCCTTCTCGTGGCTGCGGGCGATGATCTGCAGGCTCTGGACCAGAGGTACGCCGGCCGACAGCATGGTGGTGATCTGGCGGGAGACGACGGCAATGTCCATCGGCTTTATCTTGGCGCCGCCCTTGGAGAAGAGCCCCTGGCTCTTCTTGCTCACCCTGGTGACGTTGACGCCCTGCTTGCGCAGCTCTGCCTTGACCGTGTTGATGCTGTCGGCCTGCAGCTCGCCGGAGACCTTCTGGCCCTTGCGGTTCACCCCGCTCCAGCGAAAGGCGAAGACTTTCTTGGGGGCATTCTGTTTCTGGGTTAGCGTTGCCATCACTGCGTCCTGCAATGGGGCCCGGCTTGCTCGTCGCTAAGAGAAGCAGCCTCGGCCTGATGGAAATCGCCAGGGCCGGCGGCACCTGGATGAATCGGCTGAGCGATAGACTCTGTCAGTTGGTTGTTACCCGGTTTATCTCGGCCAGGCTGGTCACCCCCAGTCGGGCCTTCTCAAGACCGGAGGTACGCAAGGTCCGCATGCCCTCCTTCTGGGCAATGGCCGCAATCTGCATGGAGTTGGCTCCCTGCATGATCAATTTTGCAATATTTTCTGACATCAACAGGATCTCGTAGATGCCGACCCGCCCCTTGTAGCCGCCCGAACACTCCTTGCAGCCAACCGGCTTGAACAGGCGCAAGCCTGCGGCCAGCTGCTGTTGGGTGAACCCCAACTCCAGCAGTTCAGCTTCCGGCACCACTTCGGGGGCCTTGCAGTGGTCACACAGCTTGCGTGCCAGTCGCTGGGCCATGATCAGGGTAACCGAGGAGGCGATGTTGAAGGCTGGCACCCCCATGTTCATCATCCGGGTCAGTGTTTCGGCCGCCGAGTTGGTGTGCAATGTGGAGAGCACCAGGTGGCCGGTTTGTGCCGCCTTGATGGCGATCTCGGCGGTTTCAAGATCCCGTATTTCCCCGACCATCACCACGTCGGGATCCTGGCGCAGGAAGGAGCGCAGGGCACTGGCGAAGGTGAGCCCGGCCTTGGGGTTGACCTGTACCTGATTGACCCCAGGCAGGTTGATCTCCACCGGGTCTTCGGCGGTTGAAATATTCACTTCTGTGGTGTTGAGAATGTTCAGGCCGGTGTAGAGCGACACCGTCTTGCCCGAACCGGTCGGGCCGGTCACCAGGATCATGCCCTGAGGCTTCGAGAGCGCACGCAGATATTGTGCCTTCTGCCGATCGTCAAAGCCGAGCTGCTCGATATTGAGGCGCGCAGCGGAAGAGTCGAGCAGACGGATAACGATCTTCTCGCCCCACATGGTAGGCAGGGTGTTCACCCGCATGTCCATCGACTTGTTGCGCGACATTTTCAATTTGATGCGGCCATCCTGGGGCAGCCGCCGTTCGGCGATGTCCAGGCGCGCCATCACCTTGAGTCGGGCCGAGAAGCGGTTGGCCAGATTGACCGGCGGCGTCGCTACCTCATGCAGGATCCCGTCTATCCGAAAGCGAATACGGTACTTGGTCTCATAGGGCTCGAAGTGGAGGTCGGATGCACCGCGCTTGATGGCATCCATCATGATCTTGTTGATGTATTTGACGATGGGGGCGTCATCGTCCGCCGTGTTGACGCTCTCGTCGAGTCGTGACCCTTCGTCAGACACCTCCAGCTCGGAGATCTCGGATTCGTCGATGTCCTCCATGCCGAGGGCGTCCTGATCGCTCTCCATTAGCTTGCTGATGGCGGCGGTCAGCTTGTTCTCCTCGACCAGCAGGGCCTCGGTGTGCAGCCCGAAGCTGAAGCCAAAATCCTCCAGTGCCGACACATTGGTCGGGTCGGACATGGCGATATAGAGGGTGTGTCCCTGGGTGTAGATGGGCAGCACATGGTGTTTCTCAATCAGCTTCTGATTGAGGTACTTCTGCGGGATCTCGGCCAAGTCGAAGGCGGCAAGATCCAGCAGAGGTACCCCATATTCCAGCTCGCAGAAGTCAGCCAGCGCCTTGCTGTCGAGGATCTCGTTCTCGATCAGAAAGGTCACAAAGGGTTTGCGCTGCGCCTTGGCCTGGCTCAGATAACGCTGTGAGTCGGACTCACTGAGCAGAGAAGAGGCGGCCAGGCTTAACGCCAGGCCGCTATTAGGACTGGAGGTCATGCGTCAGCAAAGACCATCTGTTCTGCAGGATCCTGATACTTGCCAGATAATATTGGAGCCTGCGGAAGGAACGACACTACCAGATACCGCAAGCTGATAGGTTGTGGCCTGACCGAAAACAGCAGATTGTCCTGTTCCAGTTATAGCTAATGTAGATGTGTCAACGGCAACGGCATTAACGATTGCAGTGTTGAAGGCGCCACTGACAGCAGCATTACCTGCTGCGGCGCAATCCGATGCGAGGCTGGAACCGGTGTAACCCTGAACGCACACCTCAACTGCTGTTTTGGCTGGTCCTACCGCAGCAATTACTTCGGAGAATTTTGCCCGTTTGGTGTAGGTCTGATACGCCGGCAGCGCAATGGCGGCCAGGATGGCGACGATCGCGACCACGATCATCAATTCGATAAGGGTAAAGCCTGATTGTTTCTTCATTTCAAATATCCTTTTTGTCCTTGGTTCCTGGGAAGTGCCGGTGGAAAACTATCCACACGTCAGTATCTTATCCGAGCTGTCCGACTTGGCAACAGAGGTCGGGGTCTTTGTTAACAATCTTTCTGTCATTTGCGAAAAATTTGATATAAATCATGGATAAAGAGCCCCTATCGACTCTTTGTAGCTGGCGGGGATGGGTCCATCTCACACTCCTTTGCCGAGGGATCCTGCCTTAAAGAAAAGGCGCCCATGGCGCCTTTTGCAAGTCCTTCATCTTGTTATATGTCACCGGCCCGACGGAGCATGGTGAACGCCCTTCGGCTAGATAAAACGCATCGAGAGGTCCAGGGCCCGCACATGTTTGGTTAGGGCACCGACCGAGATGAAGTCGACACCGGTAGCCGCATATTCGGCCAGGGTGTCCAGCGTGACGTTGCCGGACACTTCCAGCTTGGCCCGCCCCTGATTAAGAGCAACGGCCTCGCGCATCATGGGCACGTCGAAGTTGTCCAGCATCACAATATCGGCGTGAGCGGCCAATGCCTGTGCCAGCTCGGCCAGCGATTCGACCTCGACTTCCACCAGTTTGCCCGGATTGAGCCGGCGAGCCTCGGCAATGGCCTGCGCTATGCCACCACAGGCGAGAATATGGTTCTCCTTGATGAGATAGGCGTCATAGAGGCCGATGCGGTGGTTCTTGCCGCCGCCGCAGGTGACCGCATACTTCTGGGCGCTGCGAAGGCCGGGCAGGGTCTTGCGGGTGTCGAGCAGGCGGCAATCTGTGCCTGCCAGCTCGGCCACGTAGCGGGCGGTGAGGGTGGCGACGCCGGAGAGGGTCTGCACGAAGTTCAGCGCATTGCGCTCGCCGGTCAGCAGGGTGCGAGCCGGGCCGTGCAGACGAAACAGCTCCTGATTGGGGGTGAGCACTTCACCATCCTGCACCAGCCACTCCACCTGCACATCGCCGCCAAGCTGGGTGAATACTTCATCTACCCAGGGCTGGCCGCAGAAGACGCCGGCTTCGCGGGTGATGACGCGGGCCGTCGAGATGCGATCTGCCGGGATCAGCTGGGCCGTGATATCGGCGCTGGCATCCGGTTGGTCCAGCGCGGTGAGGGCGTCGCCCAAATCTTCGAGTAGTGCGGCGCGCACGGCGCGACGGATGTCCTGTTGTAGCATGCCTTTATTCCTGCAAAGGTCTGAGCAGCAACTGCCGCTCCTTTTGAACCAGCTCCAGCCGGCCGAGGGCATTCATGCCTACCAGCACCTCGTCGCCAGCCGCCGCCGGGTTGATAAAGATGGCCAGATCGTACAAGGTCAATGGTCCCATCGCCAGCGTTTCGATGGTGCCGTTGCCGACCCGGATAAACCCGGCAGCCGTATTCACCTGGCTGCTGCCGTGGGAGGTCAGGCCGAGCCGCTCGGCGACCCGTTGCGGCACTGTGATGCGCGTTGCGCCGGTATCGAGCAGCAGTTGCACCGGCTGGCCGTTGATGGCACCCTCCAGTCGATAGTGGCCGCTCTGGTCGGCACTCAGCAGGAGTTCGCCGCTGGCGGTGACGCTCGGTTGGGTGCGGGAGTGGAAGTAGAGGGTCAGCAGGCCCATCAAAGAGAGCCAGGCCAGTAGCCAGAACCAGCGCGCCGTTTGCTGCATACCTCATCCACATCGAGCCAAAGATGACCCAGCCTAACACACAATTTTCCACTGATTCAGCGGCTTGGTGACAAGATGCCGGCCCGGATCGCGCTTTTCCCCTCAACTCGTATCGAGTAGCCGATGACCCATCCTGACCCCATGTTTTCCATCGACGCCTCCGGCTGGTGCCGAGAGGCTAGCAAGGTGCCCTCTCCCCACCACAACGAGCGGATCAGCCCGAGCGACATCTCTCTGCTGGTGGTGCATGGCATCAGCCTGCCGCCAGGCGAGTTCGGCGGACCCTTCATCGATGACCTTTTTCTGGGACGGCTCGATCCCGCGGCTCACCCCTACTTTGCCGACATCCATCAGCTGCGGGTCTCGGCCCACTGTTTGATCCGGCGCGATGGTGAACTGGTGCAGTATGTGCCGTTTGGTGCCAGAGCCTGGCATGCCGGGGTATCTAGCTGGCAGGGGAGGGAGGCGTGCAACGACTTCTCCATCGGAATCGAGCTGGAAGGGACCGACGAACTGCCCTACACGGACGCACAGTATGAGGTATTGGTTGGGCTCACCCGAACCTTGTCGAGTCATTATCCCGCCATCACGGCGGATCGTATCGTCGGCCATTGCGACATAGCGCCAGGGCGCAAGACGGATCCGGGTGAGAGTTTCGAATGGCAGCGATATCGCCAGGCACTCAACTTTAAGTAAATATTCTAAAAATAAGTTTGTGTTTTTAAAACAATGGCTTGCCTCTATGGCAGGCCATTTTTATTCGCTGTTGATCAAATGTTGCCTGTGAGCCATGTCAAAAATATTGGTCTGACCAATTTCTATGAGCCAAATCATAAATCCCTCTATTTACCCCTTAAGTGGCAAGGTTGATTCTTGATTCAGATCATCTTTTGGGTGGACTTTTCCCATGCCCTCTGCTAATTTTCGCCCCATTCATGAAATTGGTAATACCAATTTAACAAAGCAGCCTCATGCCCTATCTCAAGATTACTCAACCCAAGTTGGCCGACGCCATTGTCGCCGAGCTGGAACAGATGATTCTGGAAGGCAGTTTGCAGCCGGGCCAGAAGTTGCCGCCCGAGCGGGAACTGGCCATCCAGTTTCAGGTTTCGCGCCCTTCGCTGCGCGAAGCCATCCAGCGCCTCGAGGCAAGAGGACTCTTGTATCGTCGTCAGGGCGGCGGCACTTACGTACAGAATGCCTTGAGCAAAGGGATCGCCGATCCCCTGTTCGAGCTGCTCAGCACCCACCCGGAAGCCCAGTACGACCTGCTGGAGTTTCGCCATGCGCTGGAAGGCATCTGTGCCTACTATGCTGCATTGCGGGGAACGGAAGCCGATTTCGAGCGGATCCGTCAGGTGCAGTCCGCCATCGAGGAGGCTGGCCAGCAAGGCTCGCTGGTAGCCGAATCCGCTGCCGTCACCCAGTTCTATCTGGCGGTGGCCGAGGCGTCCCACAACGTGGTGCTGCTGCATCTGCTGCGGGCCATGGGCCCCATGCTTGAGCAGAACATTTTACGCAATAACGAAATTCTGAATCGCCGTCCGGGAGTGGTCGCCAAGATCCGTCGCCATCGCGCGCATCTGATCGAGGCTATCCTGTCGGGGGCTCCGGAGCGGGCCAGGGCAGCTTGTCATGAGCACCTGGCCTTTATCGAGGACACCTTGTTGGATATGCAGAGGGAAGACAGCCGGATCCAGCGATCCATGCGTCGGATCCGTCAGCAGGAAAACTAATCCCACAAGGCTTTATTGTCGAATGCTTGCGCCCTTCGCCGTGCAATGCCGTGCAATCACAACATAATAGGAACCAGCCATGTCTGATATCCTGAAGAACGATGTGGACCCGATAGAAACGCTGGAGTGGCTTGCCTCTCTGGAATCCCTGCTGCGTGAAGAGGGTCCGCAACGCGCTCAGTTCATCCTTGAACAGTTGGCCGAGAAAGCCCGCGCAAGCGGTGTGGACGTGGCTGCCAAGGCAAATCGCGACTACATCAACACCATCCCGTCCAGCGACGAGCCGGCTTACCCGGGCGACCTGGAGATGGAGCGTCGCATTCGCGCCATCATCCGCTGGAACGCCATGATGATCGTGCTGCGCGCCTCCAAGAAAGACCTGGACCTGGGTGGTCACATGTCTTCCTTCGCCTCTTCCGCGACCATCTACGAAGTCTGCTACAACCACTTCTTCCGTGCCCGCAACGAGAAAGACGGTGGCGATCTGGTTTACTTCCAGGGTCACATCTCCCCGGGCATCTACGCCCGTGCCTTCGCCGAAGGTCGCCTGACCGAAGAGCAGCTGGACAACTTCCGTCAGGAAGTGGATGGCAAGGGTATCCCTTCCTACCCGCACCCGAAACTGATGCCGGAATTCTGGCAGTTCCCGACCGTCTCCATGGGTCTGGGCCCCATCGCCGCCATCTATCAGGCTCGCTTCCTGAAGTACCTGACCGACCGTGGCATCAAGGATTGTTCCGAGCAGACCGTTTACGCCTTCCTGGGTGACGGCGAGATGGACGAGCCGGAAGCCAAGGGCGCCCTGACCGTTGCCGTGCGTGAAAAGCTCGACAACCTGGTGTTCGTGGTCAACTGCAACCTGCAGCGTCTGGATGGCCCGGTTGTCGGCAACGGCAAGGTCATCAACGAGCTGGAAGGCCTGTTCGCCGGCGCCGGCTGGGACGTCACCAAGGTTATCTGGGGTCGCAAGTGGGATGAGCTGCTGAAGAAAGATACTTCCGGCAAGCTGATCCAGCTGATGAACGAGACCGTGGATGGTGACTACCAGACCATGAAGTCCCGCGATGGCGGCTACGTGCGCGAGCACTTCTTCAACCGTTACCCGGAAACCGCCGCGCTGGTCAAAGACATGACCGACGAGGAGATCTTCGCCCTGAACCGCGGTGGTCACGATCCTCGCAAACTGTTTGCCGCTTTCTCCAAGGCTGCACAGACCAAGGGCAAGCCGACCGTGATCCTGGCCAAGACCATCAAGGGCTATGGCATGGGCGAAGCAGCCGAAGGCAAGAACATCGCTCACCAGGTCAAGAAGATGGATCTGGGCTCAGTGCGTCACCTGCGCGATCGTTTCAACCTGCCGGTGACCGACGAGCAGCTGGAAAACCTGCCGTACCTGAAGATCGAAGAGGGTACCGAAGAGCACAAGTACCTGCACGCCCGTCGTGCCGCTCTGAAGGGTTATGTTCCGACCCGTCTGCGCGAGAGCACCACCAAGCTGGAAATCCCGGCGCTGGATGCTTTTGGTCCGCTGTTGGGTGAACAGGCGCGTGAAATCTCCACCACCATGGCGTTCGTGCGTTCCCTGAACGTGATGCTGAAAGACAAGTCTATCGGCAAGCGCATCGTGCCGATCCTGGCTGACGAAGCCCGTACCTTCGGTATGGAAGGTCTGTTCCGCCAGATCGGTATCTACAGCCCGCACGGTCAGCAGTACACCCCGCAAGACCGCGACATCGTCTCCTACTACAAGGAAGACAAGCAGGGTCAGGTTCTGCAAGACGGTATCAACGAGCTGGGCGCCATGTCCTCCTGGCTGGCCGCTGCGACCTCTTACAGCACCAACGATTGCCCGATGATCCCGTTCTACATCTACTACTCCATGTTCGGCTTCCAGCGGATCGGCGACATGGCGTGGGCAGCCGGTGACCAGCAAGCCCGTGGCTTCCTGCTGGGTGCGACCTCCGGTCGTACTACCCTGAACGGCGAAGGTCTGCAGCACGAAGATGGTCACAGCCACATCCTGGCCAACACCATCCCTAACTGCGTCTCCTACGACCCGTCCTACGCCTATGAAGTAGCGGTGATCGTACAGGACGGTCTGCGCCGCATGTACGGTGAGAACCCGGAGAACGTGTTCTACTACATCACCACTCTGAACGAGAACTACGCCATGCCGGCCATGCCGGAAGGCGCCGAGGAAGGCATCCGCAAGGGTATCTACAAGCTGGAAACCGTGGCCGGCACCAAGGCCAAGGTACAGCTGCTGGGTTGTGGCTCCATCCTGGGTCACGTGCGCACCGCCGCCCAGATCCTGGCCAGCGAATACGGCATCGGTTCCGACGTGTTCAGCGTCACCTCCTTCAACGAGCTGGCTCGTGACGGTCAGGACGCGGATCGCTGGAACATGCTGCACCCGACTGCCGAGGCTCGCGTTCCCTACATCGCTCAGGTGCTGGGTTCCGAAGCCACCATCGCTGCGACCGACTACATGAAGTCCTTCGCCGATCAGGTGCGTGCCTTCGTGCCGACCGAAAACTACCGCGTGCTGGGTACCGACGGTTACGGCCGTTCCGACAGCCGTGCCAACCTGCGTCGTCACTTCGAAGTGAACGAGTTCTACGTAGTGGTTGCTGCCCTGACCGAACTGGCCAAGCGCGGCGAGGTAGACAAGCAGGTTGTGGCCGAGGCCATCGCCAAGTACGGCATCGATGCCGACAAGGTCAACCCGCTGTACGCGTAAGAGGATCAAGTGTCGTGCCGGGACTCGCTGCCCGGCACGGCCTTGCAAAGGTTAACGCGAAAGACGCGTGACAGCAGTCGGTCACGCGGATGCACGCAAGAGGATAAAGCACAATGTCCAAACAGATTATGGTGCCGGATATCGGCGCCGATGAAGTTGAAGTCACCGAGATCATGGTGGCCGTGGGTGACAAGGTCGAACTCGATCAGTCCATCATCGCGGTAGAAGGCGACAAGGCCTCCATGGAAGTCCCGGCCCCGTCCGCCGGTATCGTCAAAGAGATCCTGATCAAGGTGGGCGACAAGGTTGCTACCGGTTCCCAGATCATGATCTTCGAAGCCGAGGGTGCTGCCGCACCTGCGCCGGCTCAGGCCGCTGCACCGGTTGCAGCCGCACCGGCCGCCGCTCCTGCTGCTGCCGCTCGCAAAGACGTGCACGTGCCGGACATCGGTGACGACGAAGTGGACGTGACCGAGATCATGGTTGCCGTGGGCGACATGGTTGAAGCCGACCAGTCCATCATCGCCGTGGAAGGTGACAAGGCCTCCATGGAAGTGCCGGCACCGTTCGCGGGCCGCGTGGTCGAGATCAAGGTTGCCGCTGGCGCCAAGGTCTCTACCGGCTCCCTGGTGATGGTGTTCGAAGTGGCTGGCGCCGCTCCTGCCGTTGCTGCTGCACCGGCCCAGGCTGCCGCTCCCGTGGCTGCTGCCCCGGTTGCCGCCGCTGCCAAAGAGGTCAATGTACCGGATATCGGTGGCGACGAAGTCGAAGTCACCGAGATCATGGTCGCCGTGGGTGACAAGGTTGAAGCCGACCAGTCCCTGATCGCCGTGGAAGGTGACAAGGCCTCCATGGAAGTGCCTGCGCCGTTCGCCGGTGTGGTCAAAGAGATCAAGGTGAAGGCGGGTGACAAGGTCTCCACCGGTTCCCTGATCATGGTATTCGAAGTGGCTGGTGCCGCTCCGGCTGCCGTGGCTGCTCCGGCTCCTGCCGCTGCACTTGTTGCTGCCGCTCCGGCTGCCGCTGCTCCTGCGCCGGTTGCCCAGGCTGCTGCCGCCTCCGACTTCGTTGCCAACGATGCCTACGTACACGCCTCTCCGGCGGTACGCCGTCTGGCTCGCGAGTTTGGTGTCAACCTGGCCAAGGTGAAAGCCTCCGGTCGCAAGGGTCGCATCGTCAAAGAAGACGTGCAGGCCTACGTGAAGGATGCGGTCAAGCGCGCCGAGTCCGCTCCGGCTGCAGGCCAAGGCACTGGTAACGGCAACGGCATGAGTGTGCTGGCGTGGCCAAAGGTCGATTTCAGCAAGTTCGGTGATGTGGAAGAGGTCGATCTGACCCGCATCCAGAAGATCTCCGGTCCGAACCTGCACCGCAACTGGGTCATGATCCCCCATGTCACCCAGTTCGACGAAGCCGATACCACCGAGCTGGAAGCGTTCCGCAAAGAGCAGAACGCGATGCTCGAGAAGCAGAAGGCAGACGTGAAGATCACCCCGCTGGTGTTCATCCTGAAAGCCGCCGCCAAGGCGCTGGAAGCTCACCCGCGTTTCTGCAGCTCCCTGTCCGAAGATGGCAGCAAGCTGATCATGAAGAAGTACATCCACATCGGTGTGGCGGTGGATACCCCCAACGGTCTGGTTGTGCCCGTGGTGCGCGACGTCAACAAGAAGGGCATCATGGAGCTGTCTCGCGATCTGGCCGAGATCTCCAAGAAGGCTCGTGCCGGCAAGCTGACCGCTGCCGACATGCAGGGCGGTTGCTTCACCATCTCCAGCTTGGGTGGCATCGGTGGTACCAGCTTTACCCCGATCGTCAACGCGCCGGAAGTGGCCATCCTGGGCGTCTCCAAGTCCGAGATGAAGCCGAAGTGGAACGGCAAAGAGTTCGCGCCACGCCTGATGCTGCCGCTGGCCCTGAGCTACGACCACCGCGTCATCGATGGTGCCGATGGAGCCCGCTTCATCACCACCATGAACGGCGTGCTGTCCGACATCCGTCGACTGGTCCTGTAAGTGAGAGGGCGGGCCCAGAGCCTGCCCTTTTTACTTCTCATTTCGTTAACAGGATTGTAAACTTGCCCCGTTTTTTTCACGGCTGCAGCCGCCTTGTCCTGGCTTAAGACTGCGCTGTCCGGGGATATAAGAACGACAAAGAGGTCATGATGAGTAAAGAAATCAAAACCCAGGTCGTAGTACTGGGTGCTGGCCCTGCCGGTTATTCCGCTGCCTTCCGTGCGGCTGACTTGGGTCTGGATACCATTATCGTCGAGCGTTACTCCACCCTGGGGGGCGTCTGCCTGAACGTGGGCTGCATCCCGTCCAAGGCGCTGCTGCACGTCGCCAAAGTCATTGAAGAAGCCAAGGCGCTGGCCGAGCACGGCATCGTCTTCGGTGCCCCGCAGACCGACATCGACAAGGTGCGTCTGTGGAAAGAGAAAGTCATCAACCAGCTGACCGGTGGTCTGGCCGGCATGGCCAAGATGCGTAAAGTCCAGGTTGTGAACGGCTTCGGCAAGTTCACCGGCCCGAACACCCTGGAAGTGGAAGGCGCCGACGGCAAGACCACCGTCACCTTCGACAACGCCATCATCGCCGCCGGTTCCCGTCCGGTTAAGCTGCCGTTCATCCCCCATGACGACCCCCGTGTATGGGACTCTACCGATGCGCTGGAACTGACTACCGTTCCGGGCAAGCTGCTGGTCATCGGTGGCGGCATCATCGGTCTGGAGATGGGTACCGTGTACTCCTCCCTGGGCTCCGAGATCGACGTGGTGGAATTTGCCGACCAGCTGGTACCGGCTGCCGACAAAGACATCGTCAAGATCTACACCAAGCGCGTTGCCAAGAAATTCAACATCATGCTGGAGACCAAGGTCACCGCAGTTGAAGCCCGTGAAGACGGCCTGTACGTCTCCTACGAAGGCAAGCACGCCCCGGCCGAGCCGGTTCGTTACGACAACGTGCTGGTTGCCGTAGGTCGTGTGCCGAACGGCAAGATGCTGGATGCCGAGAAGGCCGGCGTTGCCGTGACCGAGCGCGGTTTCATCGAGGTGGACAAGCAGCTGCGTACCAACGTGGCGCACATCCACGCCATCGGCGACATCGTCGGTCAGCCGATGCTGGCTCACAAGGGTGTGCACGAAGGCCACGTGGCTGCCGAAGTCATCGCCGGCAAGAAGCACTACTTCGACCCGAAAGTGATCCCGTCCATCGCCTACACCGAGCCGGAGATGGCCTGGGTTGGTCTGACCGAGAAGGAAGCCAAGCAACAGGGCCTGAACTTCGAAGTCGCCACCTTCCCGTGGGCTGCTTCCGGTCGCGCCATCGCGTCCGACTGCTCCGACGGCATGACCAAGCTGATCTTCGACAAGGAGAGCGGCCGCGTCATCGGTGGTGCTATCGTGGGTACCAACGGTGGTGAACTGCTGGGTGAAATCGGTCTGGCCATCGAGATGGGTGCCGACGCCGAAGACATCGCGCTGACCATCCACGCTCACCCGACTCTGCACGAGTCCGTGGGTCTGGCTGCCGAAGTGTTCGAAGGCTCCATCACCGACCTGCCGAACGCCAAGGCCAAGAAGAAGAAGTAATTCTCTTCCCGCCCCATGAAAAAGCCGCTCAATCGAGCGGCTTTTTGTTTTTCAGCGGCAGGCGGCCGGTTGTCAGCAGCGCCCCTTCTTCGCCTGGCCGGGCGGGCAGAAGGTGCCGTAACCGTCCCTGCTGCCATCGCTGACCCGGATGCGGGCGTCATCGACGCTCACATCGGCACCGTGCACCCGTACCGGTCCGCTGCTGCAGGCGCTGAGCAGCCCCCCCAGCACTATCATCACTACCAGCTTGCCCATAACTCCTCCTCTCATTTTCCTGATTATGGGGCATTTTCAGAAGCCGGTGGAGGCGGCGTAAAAGCGCCTGCGTCACGGCTTGCCGTGGTGGCGACAGAGGGCGCGGCGCCCTCTGTCGGGTGATGAAGTGAGCGCCAAAAATTACAGCCGGAAGTTGCCGACCAGCTTGTCCAGCTCGCCGGAGAGGTGCTGCAGGCTGCAGCTCGACTCGGTGAGCTGGTGGGCGATGTCGGCGGTCTCCATGGTGAGCTGGTTGATGTCTTCCACGTTGCGATTGATCTCGCCCACCACGCTGGACTGCTCCTCGGTGGCGGTAGCGACCTGGATGTTCATGTCGCTGATCTGGGTGATGTGGGCGGTGATCTGGCCGAGGGCGCCGTTGGCCGCATCGGCCTGGGTGACCACTTCCAGGCTCTGGTTGCGGCCCTGGGTCATGGCGCTGACCGCGCGGGCGCTCTGCTCCTGCAGCCGGTTGATCATGCCCTGGATCTCGGCGGTGGAGGCGGCGGAGCGACTGGCGAGGTTGCGCACCTCGTCGGCCACCACCGCGAAGCCGCGGCCCTGCTCGCCGGCACGGGCGGCCTCGATGGCGGCGTTGAGCGCCAGCAGGTTGGTCTGCTCCGAGATGCTGCGGATGGTGTCGAGGATGCTGCCAATGGAGTCGGTCTGGCTGGCCAGCGACTCGATGACTCCGGCCACCCCTTCAATTTCGCCGGAGAGGCCGACGATGCCATGACGGGCCTGAGCCACCACGCCGGCCCCCGCATCCGCCTGCTCGTTGGCCTGTCTCGCCACTTCTGCGGCGAGGGAGGCATTGCCGGCGATTTCGCTCACGGTAGCCCCCATCTCGTGGATGGCGGTGGCCACCTGCACGGTGCGATCCCGCTGGGCGGTGCAGTTGTGCTGGGTGAGCTGGGCCTTGGCGGCCACCTCGTCGGCGGTGGCGGCCAGTTGATGGGAGTTGCGGGCTACCTGCTCGATGGCGCTGTGGATCTTGCTGACGAAGTGATTGAAGCTCACCGTGATCTCCGCCAGCTCGTCATTGCCCTTCAGCTGGGCACGGGAATCCAGCGCCAGGTGTTCGGCGGCATAGCCAATGTACTGTTGCAGGAAGCTGACGCGATTGCGCAGGCCACGCAGTACCAGAAAGGAGACCAGCAGGCAGATGACGAGTGCGCCTCCTATGATGGCGAGCATCTGGCTTTCGCCCCGTGCGAAGCTCTGCTGACTGATGGCGTGACGCTGCTGGGCCAGCTTCATCAGTTCGTCGAGCTGGGTATTGGCACTCTTGCGCATGGTGCCGTAGGTTACCGCGTAGCGCTCCTTGTAGATGCGCCGTGCACTCTCCATGTC
Source organism: Aeromonas dhakensis (assembly GCF_000820305.1). GTDB lineage: Bacteria > Pseudomonadota > Gammaproteobacteria > Enterobacterales > Aeromonadaceae > Aeromonas > Aeromonas dhakensis. The sequence continues at coordinate 56,478 of NZ_CDBH01000025.1, read as the reverse complement.
CCCCTGTTCCATGGCGGCCAGCATGGGCTGCAACTCGCTCTTTTCCATCGCTTCGAATTGTTCGAACAGCTGCTGGGCATTTTGCCGCGCGGCAGGATCGACCTGGGCGTTGACCGCCAGCTGCATGGCTTGGCGCATCTCGGGGATGTCCTCTTCCCGTGTCTCCTTGACCCGGGTCAACACCCCTTTTTCATCCTTGAGCGAGGTTTCTTGTAACAGCATCATGTCGAGCCCCACCCGCATGCGGGGGATGCGCGACACTACCTCTGCCATGGCCCGCATCGGGGTGGCGGTGTTCTCGTAGAGCTCGGTGGCCTGTCGTTCGATAGCGCCCATGCTGCGAAGGCTGGCGGCGCCCACCAGCAGCAGCGCCAGGCAGGGCACGGCGACAGCCAGTATCAACTGGCTCTTGATTGTCAGTTTACCCTCTAGCATGGGTTCTCCTCGCTGATCATGACGATGTGAATTATCACAGTATAAATCGACGGATCTGGCGCCAACTTGAGCCTTTGTTAACAAACTGCCAACAAAAAGGGGCGCCATGCGCCCCTTGTGATGTCAAAAGCCTCAAAGTCGGAAGTTGCCGACCAGCTTGTCCAGCTCGCCGGAGAGGTGCTGCAGGCTGCGGCTTGACTCGGTGAGCTGGTGGGCGATGTCGGCGGTCTCCATGGTGAGCTGGTTGATGTCTTCCACGTTGCGGTTGATCTCGCCCACCACGCTGGACTGCTCCTCGGTGGCGGTGGCGACCTGGATGTTCATGTCGCTGATCTGGGTGATGTGTGCGGTGATCTGGCCGAGGGCGCCGTTGGCCGCATCGGCCTGGGAGACCACTTCCAGGCTCTGGTTGCGACCCTGGGCCATGGCGCTGACGGCGCGGGCGCTCTGCTCCTGCAGCCGGTTGATCATACCCTGGATCTCGGCGGTGGAGGCGGCGGAGCGGCTGGCGAGGTTGCGCACCTCGTCGGCCACCACCGCGAAGCCACGGCCCTGCTCGCCGGCGCGGGCCGCCTCGATGGCGGCGTTGAGCGCCAGCAGGTTGGTCTGCTCCGAGATGCTGCGAATGGTGTCGAGGATGCTGCCGATGGAGTCGGTCTGGCTGGCCAGCGACTCGATGACCCCGGCCACCCCTTCAATCTCGCCGGAGAGGCCGACGATGCCGTGACGGGCCTGGGCCACCACCACGGCGCCGGCATCGGCCTGTTCGTTGGCCTGCTTGGCCACATCAGCCGCCAGCGACGCATTGCCGGCGATTTCACTCACGGTGGCCCCCATCTCGTGGATGGCGGTGGCCACCTGCACGGTGCGATCCCGCTGGGCGGTGCAGTTGTGCTGGGTCAGCTGGGCCTTGGCGGCCACCTCGTTGGCGGTGGCGGCGAGCTGGCGGGAGTTGTCGGCCACCTGCTCGATGGAGCCGTGGATCTTGGCGACGAAGTTGTTGAATCCGGTGGCCACCTGGGCCAGTTCATCCCGCCCTTCCACCTTGAGGCGCTGGGTCAGATCGCCGTCGCCGCTGCCGAGTTCGCGGAACAGGCGGGCCAGCTGGTTGAGCGGACGGCTCACCGAGCCGGCCAGCAGCATGCCGAGCAGGCCCATGCCGGCGGCGATAGCCAGGCTCACCAGCAGGATGTGCAGGCGGGCGCGGTCTAGCTCGGCATAGATCTCCGCTTCCGGCACCTGGGCCACCAGATACCAGTCGAGCAGCGGGATATAGCTGCTGGCCAGCACCACCGGCTGGCCGTCGATCTCGGCGTGGGTGGCGGCAAAGGGCTGCTTGTTCAGCAGGTTGGTGCTGCCGCTTGCCAGCTGGGCCAGGCTGTCACGGTCGATGCGGCTGGCGTCGGGGTGTAGCTTCACCTTGCCGCTGCCGTCGGTCATGAAGACGAAGCCGCTGTCGCCGATGCGGAAGTTGGCGAGCATGCTGACCATGCTGTCGAGGGACTTGGCGAGACCGGCAAGGCCGCGGCCATTGAGTTGCTGGAAGTTGACGAACAGCTTCACCTCGCCGTTGCTCTCGCGAAAGATGCTGAGCATCAGGTCTTGCTGGCTCTTGGTGTAGCCGTAGAACCAGGCGTCCTGCTCCGGGGTGAGGTTGCGCAGGAAGCCATCCTGGTTGTAGTAGGCGGCGCTCTGGCGATCGGCGAAGGAGGCGGTGACCAGACCATACTGGCTCGTCATGTCCTTGAGCTGGTTGATGAGGATGGACTCCTGCTCCTTGGGCATGCCGCGCTCGACCCAGTCCAGCACGAAGCGATCGTTGGCCAGTTGCCTGGCGGCGCCGGCGACCGAGGTGAGATCCTTCTCGATCTCCTTGCCGATGCGCTGGGTCAGGTTGGGCAGCTCCTGCTCGAACATGCGGGTTTCGATCAGTTGCTGGGCCGAACGCTGGCTGAAGTAGCCTACCAGCAGGCAGGAGAGCACCACGGCGAGGGTGACCGTGGCCAGGATTTTCTGTTTGAGTGTCAGGCTTGCAAGCATAAGAGTGACTCGGATGGATGAACGCGGGATTGAGCACATATTAGCGGCAGCCCGGCGCCACCCTTGATAGGCCGGCCCACTTTATTGATGGATTACGTTTGCGCTCACATCGCCGCCTGGCCGGGCCGTACCCGCCTGCGTCGGAATGCGCGCCGATAACCCGTACCAACTGTTGCGGTTCGCTTTGCGCACCTTATAGTAGGCTTCACTGCCTAGCTGGCTCGCCCTGGATTCAATGGAAAATCATATGCGCATCTTTCGTCGAGGATGGAACCCCCTGTTCCTGATTTTGCTGGCCTGTCTGCCGCTGATGGCGGCGGCCCAGCCCGAACGGCCCAAAATTGCCCTGGTACTCAGCGGCGGCGGCGCCAAGGGGTCGGCCCACATCGGTATCCTCAAGGTGCTGGAGCAGAAGCGCATCCCGGTCGACATCATAGTGGGCACCAGCATGGGCTCCTACGTGGCGGGCATGTACGCCATGGGGCTGAGCGCCGAAGAGGTGGAGCGCACCACCCTGGCCATCGACTGGAACAAGGGCTATCAGGACAAGGTAGGGCGCGACGAACTCTCCCTGCGCAAGAAGCAGCAGAGCGAACAGTATCAGCTGCGCACCGACATCGGCATCAACGGCGACTCGGTCCAGTTCCCCGACGGCTTCTTCCAGGGCCAGTCCATGGCCAGCCTGCTGCGCCACGCCACCTCCAACCTGCCGGTACAGAAGAGCTTCAACGATCTGCCCATTCCCTACCGCGCCATGGCCACCGACATGGAGACGGTGACTCCTTTCGTGCTGGACCACGGCAGCCTGGCCAAGGCGATGCAGGCCTCCATGTCCATTCCCGGCGCCCTTAAGCCGGTGGAGTGGGAGGGGCACATCCTGGCCGATGGCGGCACCGTCAACAACATGCCGGTGGACGTGGCCAAGGCGATGGGGGCCGACATGGTGATCGCGGTGGACATCAGCGCCAGGCTGCGCACCCGCGAGTCCCTGAAGTCGGGGCTCGCCATGATCGATCAGCTCACCACCTACATGACCCAGGTCGGTACCGAGAAACAGAAGGCGCTGATGGGGCCAGACGACATTCTGCTGACACCCGAGTTCGGCAACATGGGCATCGCCGACTTCGCCCTGATGCCGGAGGGGATCAAGCTCGGGGAGGAGGTGGCCAACCGCGCCTCGGCCCGGCTCGACAAGCTCTCCCTCTCGCCGGCCGCCTATGCCGCCTATCGCAACCAGAAGCTGAGCCGGCGTGCCGAGCGCAGCGGCCAGCCCGCCTACTACATCGACAAGGTGGAGATCATCAACAAGTCCCGTCTTTCCGACGAGACGGTGCGCGCCATGCTGAAGGTGCGTCCCGACAAGATCCAGACCAACGAGAGCCTGGAGGCGGGCATTCGCCGGCTCTATGCGCTGGAGTCGTTCGATCGCATCACCTACGAGGTGGTGGAGCGGGGTGGCGAGAACGTGCTGGTGGTCGACGCCAGCGAGAAGAACTGGGGGCCGGGCTACCTCAACTTCCAGTTCGGCTTCTCCGATGATTTCGAGAGCAGCTCCAATTACAACGTGGGCATGTCCTACACCCTCACCAACGTCAACGACTGGGGGGGCGAGTGGCTGACCGAGGCATCGCTCGGTACCGCCAAGCACTTCAAGACCGACTTCTACACCCCGCTGGAGCCCTCCCAGACCTTCTTCGGCGAGGCGAGCCTGGCCTATGACAAGACCCAGCGCCGCATCTTCATGCCCGAGGAGACGCGGGCGGCCGATGGGGTGAGCTATGTCGATTCCGAATACAGCTTCACCAGCGTCGATCTGGCGGTGGGCTGGAATCGTCAGCCCTGGAGCCGTCTCTCGCTCGGGCTGGAGGGAAAAATGGGGGACATCGACATTCGCAACGTGGCGGATGCCAAGGTGGATGCCTCCTCCTGGGGCCCCTATGTCCGTTTCGAGCACGACACCCTCGACAGCCGCTACTTCCCCTATCAGGGTGCCTACTGGGACATCAAGGGGGGTTACTCCGCCGTCCGGCTGGATGACAGCAGTGACATCAATGATCGCTACGAGGGGGTCAACTACCACCTGGCGATGATCAAGCCCTGGTCCTGGGACAGACACAGCCTCAACCTGCTGCTGGAGGGAGGGGGCTCCACCTCCCAGGAGGAGTACCCGCTGTTCGTGCAGGATCTGGGCGGACTGTTCCGCATGTCCGGCTTCCAGCGCTACCAGCTGAGCGGCCGCTACAGCCTGTTTGGCGGGCTGCGTTACATCTACCGGGTGGCTGACAACGACTTCGGCGCGCTGCGGGCCCCACTCTATCTGGGGGGCTCCATCGAGCAGGGTGGGGTGTGGAACAGCGGCAGGGATATCAGCGTGGAGAGCTCTTTCACCGCCGGCTCCGTCTACGTCGGGGTGGAGAGCTTCCTCGGCCCCATCTTCCTCGGCTACGGCATGGCGGAGGGGGGCAACGACATGTTCTATCTGCAATTGGGCAGCACGTTCGAATAACGGGAAAATGATGCCTTTTTGTTAACTTATTTCTGGTGTGCCATTTATCCACTTGTAAAACATCAGCAAGTTTAGATGGTTATGTCGTTTTGATGAATATCTGTACAGGCTTTGGATTTTAATTAGTCGTTAAAACTTATATAGTGGGGGGCACCCTACGGGTGTCCCGCAAGGACGATCGCCGCGAGCGTGGGCGAACCCCAAAAAAAGACCAAAGAGGAATTAGTCGTGCTTGAAACATACCGTAAACACGTCGCAGAACGTGCCGCCGAAGGCGTGGTTGCCAAACCTCTGGACGCAGAGCAGGTCGCCGCCCTGGTTGAACTGCTCAAGAACCCGCCCGCCGGTGAACAAGACTTTCTGAAAGAGCTGTTGTCCTCCCGTATTCCCCCAGGCGTTGATGAAGCGGCCTATGTCAAAGCCGGTTTCCTCACCGCCGTCGCCAAGGGCGAAGCCCACTCTCCCATCCTCACCGCTGCCGAAGCCGTCGAGCTGCTCGGTACCATGCAGGGTGGTTACAACATTCAGCCGCTGATCGACCTGCTGGACGACGCGACCCTGGCTCCTCTTGCCGCCAAGGGCCTCTCCCACACCCTGCTGATGTTCGACTCCTTCCACGACGTGGAAGAGAAGGCCAAGGCCGGTAATGCCCACGCCAAGCAGGTAATGCAATCCTGGGCCGACGCCGAGTGGTTCCTCTCCCGCCCCGAATTGGCCGAGAAGATCACCGTCACCGTGTTCAAGGTGACCGGCGAAACCAACACCGATGATCTGTCACCGGCGCCGGACGCCTGGTCCCGCCCCGACATTCCGCTGCACGCCCTGGCCATGCTGAAGAACGCCCGTCCCGGCATCACCCCGGACAAGGATGGCGTCATCGGCCCCATCAAGACCATCGATGCCCTGAAAGAGAAAGGTTTCCCGCTGGCTTACGTGGGTGACGTGGTCGGTACCGGCTCTTCCCGCAAATCCGCCACCAACTCGGTGCTCTGGTTCATGGGCGACGACATTCCGTTCGTGCCGAACAAGCGTGCCGGCGGCGTTTGCCTCGGCGGCAAGATTGCCCCCATCTTCTTCAACACCATGGAAGATGCCGGCGCCCTGCCCATCGAAGTGGATGTCTCCAAGCTGGAAATGGGCGATGTCATCGACATCTACCCGTACCAGGGCAAGATCTGCAAGCACGGCACCGACCAGGTGCTGGCCCAGTTTGAACTGAAGACCGACGTGCTGATCGACGAAGTGCGCGCCGGTGGCCGGATTCCGCTGATCATCGGCCGTGGCCTGACCGACAAGGCCCGCGAGGCGCTGGGTCTGCCGTTCTCCACCGTGTTCCGTCGTCCGCAGCCTGTCGCCGACACCGGCAAGGGCTTCACCCTGGCCCAGAAGATGGTGGGCAAGGCGTGCGGCGTGAAGGGCATCCGCCCGGGCACCTACTGCGAACCCAAGATGACCACGGTCGGTTCCCAGGACACCACGGGCCCGATGACCCGCGACGAGCTGAAAGACCTGGCCTGTCTCGGCTTCTCCGCCGACCTGACCATGCAGTCCTTCTGCCACACCGCGGCCTATCCCAAGCCCATCGACGTGCAGACCCATCACACCCTGCCGGACTTCATCATGAACCGCGGCGGTGTTTCCCTGCGTCCGGGTGACGGCGTCATCCACTCCTGGCTGAACCGCATGCTGCTGCCGGATACCGTGGGTACCGGTGGTGACTCCCACACCCGTTTCCCCATCGGCATCTCCTTCCCGGCGGGCTCTGGCCTGGTGGCCTTCGCCGCCGCTACCGGCGTGATGCCGCTGGACATGCCGGAATCCGTGCTGGTGCGCTTCAAGGGCGAACTGCAACCGGGCATCACCCTGCGTGACCTGGTCCATGCCATCCCCTACGCCGCCATCCAGAAAGGGCTGCTGACCGTCGAGAAAGCGGGCAAGAAGAACATCTTCTCCGGCCGCATCCTCGAGATCGAAGGTCTGCCGACCCTGAAGGTGGAGCAGGCGTTCGAGCTGGCGGACGCCAGCGCCGAGCGCTCCGCCGCCGGTTGCACCATCAAGCTGGATAAAGAGCCGATCATCGAGTATCTGAAGTCCAACATCGTGATGCTGAAATGGATGCTCTCCGAAGGCTACGGCGACGTGCGCACCATTACTCGCCGCATCAAGGGGATGGAAGAGTGGCTGGCCAACCCGGTGCTGATGGAAGCGGACAAGGACGCCGAGTATGCCGAGATCATCGAGATCGATCTGGCCACCATCAAGGAGCCGATCCTGTGTGCGCCGAACGATCCGGACGATGCCCGCCTGCTGAGCAGCGTGGCTGGCGATCAGATTGACGAGGTGTTCATCGGTTCCTGCATGACCAACATCGGCCACTTCCGCGCCGCCGGCAAACTGCTCGAGAAGTATCAGGGCGAGCTGCCGACCCGCATGTGGATCGCCCCGCCCACCAAGATGGACAAAGATCAGCTGACCGAAGAGGGCTACTACGGCATCTTCGGCCGGGTCGGTGCCCGCATCGAGATCCCAGGCTGTTCCCTCTGCATGGGCAACCAGGCGCGGGTAGCGGAAGGGGCCTCCGTGGTCTCCACCTCCACCCGCAACTTCCCGAACCGTCTGGGCAAGGGTGCCAACGTCTATCTGGCTTCTGCCGAACTGGCTGCGGTTGCCGCCATCCTCGGCAAGATCCCGACCGTGGCGGAGTACCTGCAGTATGCCAAGTCGCTGGATGCCACTGCCGCCGATACCTATCGCTACCTCAACTTCAACGAGATCGCCTCCTACACCAAGAAGGCCGATGCGGTGATCCTGCAGCAAGCGGTATAAGGGGAGGCGCCGACAGGGCGCATCCGTACTGACTCCAAGCCCCGGCCCGTGCCGGGGCTTTTGTTTGTCTCGCTGTCAGCAGCTGGTCAATCTTTGCGCATGTTAGGGCCTGATTCAGCATCGGCTGTTAAGGTGGGCTGCCATGTTTGCTGTATGGTCCCGCCATGTCGATGTCGCCGCTCAACCTGGATTTCTCCCGTACCTGGCTAAGGTTCGGATGCACCTTGCTGCTGTTCATGCTGCCCTTTTCGCTCGGGCTGTGGACCATCTACCACGGTCATCTGCAGACGCTGGATCGCCAGTCGCAACGCTCGGCCCGGCAGGCGGTCACCCTGATGGAGACCATGCTGACCCACGCAGAGGGGGCCAACCAGGCCTTGCGTCCCTTCGTTGACAAACCGTGCGAGCAGGCCCTGTTCACCCTGCGCCAGCAGGTGGCGCTGGTGCCCTTCGTGCGCACCGTCAACCTGGTGGGGGAGCAGGGGATCTACTGCAACTCGCTGTTTGGTGCTATCCAGTGGCCGGATCGGCTCGAGCACTACAGCGGTGGCCGGCTGCGGTTGATGGCCGGCAATCAGGTGAGGGCCGATCACCCCCTGCTGGCGCTGCGCGACAGCGAGGGCAAGGGCGCCATCTTCAGCACCATAGACGGCGACTACCTGCGCTTCATGCTGGTGCTGAGTGGCCACCCCTGCACCCTGCTGTTGCACGTAGGCAAGCAGTGGCTGGATGAGCGGGGCGTGCTGAGTGAAGAGCCGCAGGCGCCCTCCATGCTGGCCGGCCATGAGATCCGCTCTGCCCGCTACCCGCTCTCCATCTATGCCGGGCACGAGCTTCCTTCGCTCTGGCGCTCCCTCTGGCAGACCCGCCCCTGGGCCATCCTGCTGCTGCTGGGGATCTGCTTCGGCTTTGCCCTGCTCATCTGGTGGTTGCTGGGGCGACCCCGTTCCCCCGGGATCGAGCTGGCTCGTGCCCTGCGCAACCGGGAGTTCGTACCCTATCTGCAACCGCTGGTGGAGGCGGGGAGTGGTCGGGTGATGGGAGGCGAGGTGTTGATGCGCTGGCAGCACCCGACGGCCGGGCTGATCCGCCCCGATCTCTTTATCCCCCAGGCGGAGGCGAGCGGACTGATCGTGCCGATGACCACCCTGCTGATGGAGGAGGTGGCCCGCGAGCTGAGCATGGCGCGAGAGCTGGTGCCCCAAGGCTTTCACATCAGCTTCAACATCAGTGCCGTCCACTGCCGCGACATGACGCTGCTTGCCGGGTGCCGGCGTTTCCTCGATCACTTCGCGCCTGGCCAGGTGGTGCTGGTGCTGGAGCTGACCGAGCGGGAGTTGCTGGTGGCGGATCCCAAGACGCTGGCGCTGTTTCGCCGGCTCGACGAGATGGGGGTCAGGCTGGCCATCGACGACTTTGGTACCGGCCACTCCAGCCTGCACTATCTGCAGCAGTTCCATGTGGACTATCTCAAGATAGACAAGTCATTTATCGGCAGGATCGGCACCGAATCCCTCTCCGAGCACATAGTCGACAACGTGATCGATCTGGGAACCCGGCTCGGTCTCGCTCTGGTGGCCGAGGGGGTGGAGACGCGCCGGCAGGCCGACTACCTGAGGGGCAAGGGGGTCGACTACCTGCAGGGCTATCTGTTTGGCCGCCCGCTACCGCTGCGCGAATTTCAGGAGGTGCTGCGCCACTCCTGCGTCGATCCCGCGCGGCAGGCGCTCTCGGCCTGAGTCGTCAGGTGAGGGCGTGCAGCCACTCCGCCAACCTGGCGTGGGCACTGCCGGGGGCGGGAGGCGCGGGGGCGAGCAGGTGATAGCCGGTGCCATCCGCAATGAAGCCGAGCGGCGCCACCAGCAGGCCGGCTTCTATGTCGTCGCACACCTGCCGGTAGGGGCCGATGGCGACTCCCAGCCCGGCAACCGCCGCCTGCAGGCTGAAGTAGAAGTGCTCGAAGGTCTGCCCCGGTGCCTCCTCGCCGGCGGACTGGCCGGCGTGCTGCAGCCACTCCTGCCAAGCCCCCGGCCGGGTCTTGGTGTGCAGGCGGGGGGCGCCAGGGCGCAGGGCCGGGCCGTTGGCCCCCGTCTCGAAGAAGTGCGCCACCTTACCCGGCTGGCAGACCGGCCCGGTCAGCTCCTCGAACAGCGGCTGGCTGTAGAGCTCGGCGGGCCACTGGAAGTCGTTGCGCCGGATGGCGAGATCGATGCCGCTGCCGAAGTTGAGGGCGCCGCCACCGGCCATCAGGTGTACGTCCAGCTCGGGGTGCAGGGCCTGGAAGGCGGGCCAGCGCGGGATCAGCCAGCGCATCAGCAGGGTCGGCTCGCAGGAGATGACCAGCGAGGATGGCCGCCCCTGTTGGCGCAGTGCCTGCGCCGTCTGGCGGATGCCGCCCAGCCCCTCCCTGACCGCCTGATAGAGCCGTTCGCCCGCCTCGGTCAGAAAGACCCGGCGCTGGCGCCGCTCGAACAGCATGACTCCCAGATCCTCCTCCAGCAGGCGCACCGCCCGGCTGACGGCTCCGTGGGTGAGGTGCAGCTCGTCGGCGGCGCGGCTGAAGTGTTCGGTGCGGGCCGCCACCTCGAAACAGCGCAGCGCGGTCAGGGCGGGCAGCGACAGGCTTTTCTGTGAATTATTCTCACCGTTCATGTCAGAAGTTATCGTTCGTTATTGGCATCATGGCCAAATAAAATAGCCGATATTCCATGTAATCAGGACTATTTTCATGACCGAACTGTTAGCCGTAGTGGCCATTACCTTCTTTGCCGTCATCAGCCCCGGGCCCGACTTCGCCATGGTGTCGCGCAACAGCCTGCTGCTCTCGCGCCGCAGCGGGGTGCTGACGGCGCTCGGCATAGGTGCCGGGGTATGCGTGCACGTCACCTACACCCTGCTCGGGGTGGGGCTGTTGATCCAGCAGTCGCTCTGGCTGTTCAACCTCATCAAGCTGGCGGGAGCCGCCTACCTCATCTTCCTCGGCATCAAGATGCTGCGGGCCAAACCGGCAACCGACGAGATGCTGGCCGAGCAGCCTGCCCTCTCCAGCCTGGGGGCGCTGCGCACCGGTTTCCTGACCAATGTGCTCAACCCCAAGACCACCATCTTCATCGTCAGCCTGTTCATGCAGGTGGTGCAGCCGCAGACACCGCTGGCGGTCCAGCTCGGTTACGGCGCCTTCATCGTGCTGGCCCATGCCGTCTGGTTCAGCGCGGTGGCGATCTTCTTCTCCACCGACTCGGTACGGGGTCGGCTGCTGGCGGTGCGCCACTGGATCGATCGGGTGTTTGGCGCTCTGCTGGTGGGATTCGGCATGTTGCTGGCACTGACCCAGCAGACGCGCTGAGGCGAGGGGAGAGGCGCTCTCCCCTATCCACCCCCGACTGTAGGGGCTTGTTTTTCATGCCTTGTGGTCCGCTTTTCGGTAGAATTGGCGCTCATTTTGACGTCAATAAAGATGAGGGGCGGTATGACGGTCAGGTTCCAGGCATTTCACAGCATCAAGGCGATAGGTCAGCGAGAGGTGCTGTTCAACTGGTCCAGGACCAATCCCCTCGGCGCACTGGAGCAGGTGTGGCGTCCGAAGAATCGCGACGAACTGCAGCAACTGCTGCGGGAAAACCCCGAGCGCAAGCTGCGCCTCATCGGCTCCGGCCTCTCCTTCGAACCCATCCACAGCGTCTATGCCGAGGGCAGCCAGGCGCTGCTGGTGGACTTGCACCACCTGCGCGGTCAGCTAGGGCAGACCGCCGACACCGTCACCTATCAGGCGGGCACCCCGCTCGACACCGTCTACGCCGATCTCATCGCCATGGAGCGTATGCTGCCGGCTTCCCCCGGCGTCATCGGCATCCAGACCCTGGGCGGGGCGCTCAGCACCGGCACTCACGGCCAGGGGCTGCACCAGTCCGCCCTCTGTGATGCGGTGGCGGCCCTGACCGTGATGTTGGCCAGTGGCGACATCATCCGGGTGGATCGTACCGACCCCCGCTTCGGTGCCTTCGTGATGGGGATGGGCATGCTCGGCATCCTGCTCGACGTCACCCTGCAGACTGTGCCCAACCGCATCATGCGTTGCACCAAGTTCACCACCGACTACCCCTTCCTGCTGGAACACAACGAGCGGCTCAACCGCGAGCACACCTTCGTGAAAAGCTGGTGGTTCGCCTGGACCGGCGAGAGCCACATCTGGCTGGTGGACCCCGCCTCCGAGGAGGAGGTGGCCCGCTACCGCGCCGGTGGCAGCGAGCCGCTGCTGCTGGAGGGCGACATCGACGCCCGCATGAACGCCACCATAGATGCCACCCTGCAGAAGATGGCCAAGGACACCAAGGATGAGGCGCTGGCCGGCGAGCACTTCGAGACGGTGCGCCGCTTCAAGGATGCCTCCGATCTGGTGGGCAACGTCTACCAGATCCTCTGCAAGGGGATCCCGGCGCCCCAGATCAATTGCGAAGTGGCGGTGCCGCTGCATCGAATGAACGAGGCGCTGGAGACCCTGCAGGCGTGGCAGCAGGCCAACCCCGGCGTGCTGCACTACCCCTTTATCCTGCGCTGCACCGGCCCCTCCGAGGCCTGGCTCAGCGCCGCCTACGACCAGTCGGTCTGCTGGATCGGGTTCCTGGTCTATCTGGCGGCGGACGGCACCTTCGTCAACGGCTCCATGGAGCAGATGCGCGAGCTGCAGCAACTGCTGGTGCCGCTCGGCGGCATCCCGCACTTTGGCAAGCACCTGGCGATGGATCTCTACGACTTCCCGGCCCTGCTGCCGCGCTGGCACGACTTCCTGGCCCTCAAGGGCGAGCTCGACCCCCACGGCCGCTTCGAAAACCGCTGGCTCGCCGACCTGTTTGCCAACCGGTAAGGATCTGACATGACCGATATGCAAGATACCCGCATCCCAGTGACCCTGCTGACCGGCTTTCTCGGCAGCGGCAAGACCACCTTGCTCAACCACTGGGTCAAGCAGCCCGAGCTTGGCGAGTGCGCTGTACTGATCAACGAGTTCGGCTCGGTGGGGCTGGATCACCACCTGGTGCAGCAGGTGGACGAGCAGGTGGTGCTGCTCGATTCCGGCTGCATCTGCTGCTCGGTGCAGGGCTCCTTGGTGGAGGCGCTGCAGGGGCTGTTTATGAAGGCTATTCAGCGCAAGATCAAACCGTTCAAGCGACTCATCATCGAGACCACAGGCCTCGCCGATCCGGCCCCCGTGCTGTTCACGTTGAGGGAGGAGGGCTTTATCGCCCAGCGCTATCGCTTCGACGGTACCGTCACCGTGGTAGATGCCGGCCATATCGAGCAGCAGCTGGCGGCTCAGTATGAAGCGGTGAAACAGGTGGCGCTGGCGGATCTGCTGGTGGTGAGCAAGGGCGATCTGGTGGATGAGGAGACGCTGGCACGGGTGGAGGCCCAGCTGGCGACCCTCAACCCGGCGGCCCCCATCGAGCGGGTCAGCAATGGGGTGCTCTCGCCCGCCGTGCTGGAGAAGCTGGGCGCCTACAACGAGGCGGCCGGGCGCGACGTGCGCCAGCTGCTGGCCTGGCTGCGCACCGAATCCCCGAAACAGGGGCTGGCGTCGCCGATGCAGCCGAAGATGAAGCCGTTCGCCGCCAAGGTGGGCACGGCCGCGCCGACCCACTTCGAGCACGGCAATATCGAGAGTTTCTCCCTGCGCATCGGCGAGCCGCTCAAGCCCTCCCGCCTGCTGGCCGCCATCGACGCGGTGCAGGCGCAATACGGCGATGCGCTGCTGCGGCTCAAAGGCATCTTGCAGCTGGAAGGGGAGAGCCAGCCGGTGGTGATCCACGGCGTCCACGGTCAGCTCTATCCGCTGCAGGCGCTGGGGGAGTGGCCGGAGGGCAAGGCCCAGTCCCGGCTGGTGTTCATCGTGAAGAGTCAGGACAAGGCGGGCATAGAGCGGTTGTTCCTTGATACCCTCAAGGCGCCCGAGCCCAGCCTGGAAGAGCAGCTCAGAGCCATGCTCGGCCAGCCTGATGCCTGATGTAATGAGATGACCCGCGCTTGTGCGGGTCTTTTTTTGTCTGAAGAGGAGGTGGCTGCAGATGCCCGATAGCACACACATGGTGACCCCTGCCCAGCGCAAATGGCTGCCGCCGCTCACGGCGGTCGGTTTCTTCATGCAGACGCTGGATGGCACCATCCTCAACACCGCCCTGCCCAGCATGGCCGAGACCCTGGGCGAGAGCCCGCTGCAGATGCAGTCGGTGATCATCGCCTACATGCTGACGGTGGCGCTGCTCATTCCCGCTTCCGGCTGGCTGGCGGACCGATTCGGTACCCGCCGCATCTATCTGGCCGCCATCCTGCTGTTTACCCTGGGCTCTCTGGCTTGCGCCGCCGCCAACTCCCTGCCGGTGCTGGTGGCCGCCCGGGTGCTGCAGGGGATCGGTGGCGCCCTGCTGATGCCGGTCGGCAGGCTGGCGGTACTGCGGGTCTACAGCAAGCACGAGCTGCTGCGGGTGATGTCGTTCGTCACCATCCCCGGCCTGGTAGGGCCGCTCATCGGCCCGGCACTGGGTGGCTGGCTGGTGGAAGTGGCGAGCTGGCACTGGGTGTTTCTCATCAACCTGCCGGTGGGGTTGCTCGGCTTCATCGCCAGCTGGTACTTCATGCCGGACTTGCGCCAGAGCACGGCCAAGTTCGACTGGCAGGGATTCGTGATGTTCAGCGCCGGCATGGTGCTGGTGTCGGTGGGCCTGCAGGGGCTGGGGGAGCACAGCATCTCCACCGGCTGGGCGCTGTTTGCCCTGCTGTTCGGGCTGGCCGCCATGGCGAGTTACTGGCTCTACGCCGCCAATGCCGAGGAGCCGCTGTTCGGGCTGGGACTGTTCAAGACCAGCACCTTCGCCATCGGCATCTGGGGCAACCTGTTCGCCCGCCTCGGCAGCGGCGCCATGCCGTTTCTCACCCCGCTGTTTCTGCAACTGGGGCTTGGCTTCTCGCCGAGCAAGGCGGGGATGACCATGATCCCCACCGTGCTGGGGGCCATGCTGACCAAGACGCTGGTGAACAAGCTCATTCCGCGCATCGGCTATCGCCGCATCCTGATCGGCAACACCCTGGCGCTCGGGGTGATGATCGCCAGCTTCTCCCTCATCGACAACCAGCTCCCCTACGGGGTGCTGCTGGGCTGGCTGATGGTGTTCGGCGCCATCAACTCGCTGCAGTTCTCCGCCATGAACACCCTGACCCTGCAGGATCTCAGCCCGGAGTTCGCCAGCAGCGGCAACGGCCTGCTGTCGGTGGTGATGCAGCTCTCCATGAGCCTGGGGGTGGCCATCGCCGCCAGCCTGCTGGGGCTCTTCTCTGCCGGCTCGTCGGCGGCGGATGGCCAGTGGCTGGGAGGCTTTCACCTCACCTACCTCTGCATCGGCCTGATGTCGATGCTGGCGGCGCTGATCTTCGCCCAGCTGGCGCGGGACAAGCGCTGAGCTGCAGGCTCAGGGGGCCGGTAGGTAGCTTACCTGGCAGGGCAGCTGGGCCAGCAGTCCGGCCAGGTGGGCGGTTTCCAGCAGGAAGGTCTGCTCGGGGTGGCCCGGGGTCCAGGTAAAGGCGTGGTGGGTCATGAGCACGGGATCCACCAGCAGCGGGATGTCGGCGCGGGGCAGGAAGGGGCAGACCGCGCCCGGCAGGCAACCGATCTCGGCCTGCATCTCGTCGGCGGTGCAGATGGATGGCTTGGCGCCGAGCGTCGCCTTGACCGCCTTGTTGTCGAGCCGGCCGTCCCTGTGGGTCAGCAACAAGGCGAAGCGGCCATCCTTGAACTTGAGAAACAGGGTCTTGCTGAACTCGGCCTGCCAGCCGAGGCGGGCTCTCACCTTTTCATCGGTGGCGTAGTCGAGGATGGGCTCGTGCTCGAAACGCTGATGGGGCAGTTCGGCCAGCAGCCGGCAGTTGAAGTCGTGAATGGTATCGAGTGGCATGGGGTCCTCCTGTGATGGCGGCCATCCTGCCACTTGCCGCGGCACAGGCCCAATCACGGTTTCTTATCCGTTATCAGCTCCGTCCATCAGCAACAAGGGCACCCGTGGGTGCCCTTGTCGTTCAGTGGTGCTGCAATGTGTCCGCTTCCCAGTGAAAGGGGATGGGGCAGAGCCGTTGGGAGGCCTTGTCGTAGCACGCCCACAGCTCGCCGATGGTGCGGCCATCGACGGGGTGGCAGAACTTGGGCGCCAGCTCGGCCAGTGGCCAGAGCACGAAGGCGTTGCTGAGGATCTCGCCGCGCGGCAGCACCAGCGGCGTCTCGCAGACCAGCTCGCCGTAGAGCAGCAGATCGAGATCCAGGGTGCGCGGGGCGAACTTCTTGGCGTCCGGCTCGCGGCCGTGGGCGAACTCCATGGCACGCAGTCGCTGACACAGGGTCGCCAGCGGCAGCTCGGTGTCGGCCCCCACCACCAGGTTGTAGAAGGGGCGGCCGTTGAAGCCTACCGCCTCGCTCTCGAACACCCGGGAGACCTGCAGCTCGCCAAACTCGGCCTGCAGCGCATCGAGGCCGGCGCGGATATGGCGTTCCCGCTCGATGTTGGATCCCAGGCTGATATAGACACGAGTCATGCGGTGCTCCCTGTCATCTGGCTGGAACCCTGGCTGATGTAGATACAGGTCATGCAGCGCTCCCTGTTATCTGGTTCGAGCCCAGGCTGATATAGATGCGGGTCATCAGTTGGCGCTCGCGGCCGGGGTGCGGTGACGCAGGATCTCGACACCGACACCGGCTGCATTGGGGACGGCGCCCGGCTTGGTCAGGGTGACCTTGACCCAGTGCACCCGTTCGTCGGCCAGCACCAGCATGGCGACCTGTTCGGCCATGGTTTCGACCAGCTCCACCACCTTGCTGGCGACGTGATCACAGATCTTGCGAGAGAGGGTGGCGTAATCCAGTGCCAGATTGATATCGTCGGTTGCGGCGGCGGGGCGGTTGTCGAACCCCATCTCGAGGTCGAAACAGAGCTTCTGGCGAATGCCTTTCTCCCACTCGTATACACCGATAGTGGTCAAAACCTCGAGTCCGCGAATAAACACCTTGTCCATGACAGTACTTCTTCTTTACTCTTGATGGGCTGTGATGACAGCGCAGGGATGCAGGCCTGGCCAGCGGATGAGTGCCGGCGGCCGGTTTGGGCGACACGCGGTGGGCAACCCCACGCAGGCGCCAGAGAATGTGGCCCGCATCATACCCCATTCATATCGTGGTAAAAACGACCAAGATGACGGCCCTGACGATTTTGATGATTATTCTGGCCTACCTGGGCGGCTCGCTGTCCAGTGCTGTGCTGGTTTCCCGCATCACGGGTCTGCCGGATCCCCGTGATCACGGCTCCCACAACCCGGGGGCCACCAATGTGCTGCGCCTCGGTGGTCGGCTGGCGGCCGTGGTGGTGCTGCTGCTCGATGTGCTCAAGGGCACGGCTCCCGTCTATCTCGCCTGGTATCTGCAGATCAAACCCGTCTACCTCGGCTTCATCGGGGTGGCTGCCTGTCTCGGCCACATGTACCCCATCTTCTTCCACTTTCGTGGCGGCAAGGGGGTGGCCACGGCGCTCGGCACCATGATGCCCATCGGCTTCACCATGGGGGGCGCGGTGATCGGCACCTGGCTGCTGGTGCTGCTGGTGAGCGGCTATTCGTCGCTGGCCTCCATCATTACCGTGTTGCTGACCCCGCTCTTTACTTACCTGCTCAAGCCGGAATACACGCTGCCGGTTTCTCTGCTCTCCTGCCTCATTCTGATCCGCCATCACGAGAACATCGCCCGCCTGCTGAAAGGGGAGGAGCCCAGAGTCTGGGGCCGCCAGAACCGCGCCGAGCAGGAAGAAGTGCTGGAAATGGATGATCCTGAGCAAAAAAGAGACGAACGAGACAAAAAGTGAAATTTCCCGTTGACCACCTGCCTTAAAATCCGTTTAATAGCGCCCACGCCCAGATAGCTCAGTCGGTAGAGCAGGGGATTGAAAATCCCCGTGTCGGCGGTTCGATTCCGTCTCTGGGCACCAAATTTTGGTGTCGTGAAAGAAAAACTTGTTCATGCACAATGGTTTAAAGTGTGCCGGCTTAGCTCAGTAGGTAGAGCAACTGACTTGTAATCAGTAGGTCACCAGTTCGATTCCGGTAGCCGGCACCATTTGCCCAGATAGCTCAGTCGGTAGAGCAGGGGATTGAAAATCCCCGTGTCGGCGGTTCGATTCCGTCTCTGGGCACCACTTATAATTCCTCCTTAGCTCAGTCGGTAGAGCGACGGACTGTTAATCCGCAGGTCGCTGGTTCGAGCCCAGCAGGAGGAGCCAATTCAAAAGCCCAGCAGCAATGCTGGGCTTTTTCTTTGCCCGTTTTCCGGCATCCGGTGCCCCATTGAGCAAGATCTCGCCAGCTCGGCGGCAAGTTGTCGCAGTGCCCCTGCCGTACCGTTCCCGCCAGTGACTTCCCCCGCCCGCCTAGTATGATGGCGTGATGAGTCCCTATTCTGCCCATCTTGCCCTGGCGGCCTCTGTCGCATCGGTGGGCGCAGGAGAACGGGACCGCTTTCTTGAGTGAGGTCATGCATGAATGCAACAGAGCTTTGGCAGCTTTCCCCCGAACAGTTCAACGAGTGGCGCCGAGCCAACGACTACCCCCTGATCTGGGATCTGCTGGTGGCGTCGCTGCCCCATTTCGACGACTGGATGACGGAGCAGAAGATCGACAAGCAGGTGATCTTCCAGATCGGCATCGCCCGCTTCATCAGCTCCCGCTGCGTGCTGAGCCTGTGCCTCTACATGAGCGACGACAAGATCAGACTCTATGAGACAGCCTCGAGCGCGCTGGAGTCCCTGCGCAAGAGCGGGCTGATCCGCGCCGAGACGCGCTTTGAACCCTACTGCATGTGGCTGGCCGGCAAGCATGGCAAGGACGAGGTGAAGCGGGTGCAGAGCCTGCTCTCGGTCTCCGAGAACAACAAGGGGGAGGCCCAGGTGCTGGGCAGGCACCGGCTGCTCAACATCGGCGGCGTCGAGCTCAAAAGCCCCATCATCTCCGGCCGGCTGCTCGACTTCACCTGCCTGGACGAGCTCTCGCTGGATGGCGCCGTCAACAACTCCAAGGTCTATCTGTGGCACTGCTCGGCCAAGGGGGTGAGGGTCAACGGCGGGGTGATCGGGCTCGATCTGTTCGACTCCCTGCTGTGGGACCACAGGGCCTGGGCCAAGAAGCGGGAGCTGGCGCTGGAGGACGGGGTGTTTCAGGACTTCACCATAGAGTGCGAGGAGATCCGCTTTCACTCCTCCCGGGCGGTGCTGAAAAACTTCAACGTGCGGGCCAAGAACTTCGACGCCACCATGGAGCACACCAACCTGGACAAGGTACAGGTGGCCTACAACGAGAATGGCCGGGTCGATCACAGCGAGGCCAGCAAGCTCTATCGCAACGCCAAGCGGCTCTTCTCCAGCGTGGGCGATACCGTCGATGCCGGCGAGTGCTACTACAAGGAGAAGCTGCACGAGATGAAGTCGCTGGCGAGCCCCAGGGAGCTGTTCAAGGAGTGCTGGCTGCGCAGCGGCTTGCTCAAGAAAGGCTGGCTCACCCTGCTGTGCTACCTGAAATGCGCCGCCAAGTTCATCAGCTTCATCACCTGGGGCTTCGGGGAGCGGCCGATCCGCAGCCTGCTGCTGTCGATGGGGGTGATCCTGCTGGCGACCCTGACCTATTATCTGGCGCCGGGATCGGTCACCCATGACCATCTTGGGCGTTCGCTCTATTTCAGCATCGTCACTTTCGTAACCCTGGGCTATGGCGACATCTCCCAGACCTCCTCCCCGCTCCAGCTGCTGTCGGCCATCGAGGCCTTCTGCGGCATGTTCCTGACCGGGCTGTTCCTGGCGGGGTTTGCCTCCAAGACCAAGCAGTATTGACGGCGCACCGGTCACTGGTCGAGCAGGTCAGCCGGCCGGCGTGATCTGCTGCATCTTGAGCCAGAAGGCCTCCTGGCAGGGGTTGTGGAACAGCTTGCGCGCAGGGGTGATGGGGATGGAGCTGGCGACCACCCGATAGCTGATCCAGCACTCCGGGCAGACTTGTGGGGAGGGCTCTTCGTCCAGCTCCAGCTGGTGGCAGATGACCACGCCGTTGGCGAACCAGTAATGGGTCTGCCGGTGGTGGGTCAGGGTGCCGCTCTCGTCCTGTTCGCTGTGTTGTTCGCTCTGCTGGCGGACGAGTATCGCCGGTCCTGCCTGGCGATGGATGGCCCTGATATAGGTCACGAGGTCGTTCATGGTGTTGCCCATGTTGCTGCCGGATGGTGAATGACGGAGTCGATTGCCGATGGGGAAGCTTACCCGCGCAGGCGCTGGGCGGCAATCTGCTCCGGTTGTCCCCTTGTTTCGCCGACCGGCCCCAGTTGCTATACTGCCGCCCCGTTTCGTCGCTAGGCAGGCCGTGGTGCCGGTGCGCTGGCGCGAGACAGGCAGACTGGACAGGATCGTCCGGCCACCCGTTTTCTCCTCCCCGGTTCAGTCGCCAGCGTGGTGGACAGTCAGTCCGCATGGCACAGTTCGAGCCTGGCAGAAGAATCAATGCAAGGAGCCCTTGTCGCAAGACAAGGGCTCCTGCTTTATGGGTGTCATAACAACAATACTCACCACACAGCGACAGATTTCAGGATTGGTATGGAAAATCAAGCAGTTAAAAATTCTCACCAGGGGGCGGCCTCCCTTCGCCGCTGGCTGGAGCCGGTATTGGTGCTGGCCATCCTCGGCAGCCTGTTTGGCTACCTCGGCAGCCAGATGGGCCTCTCTGCCCTGGTCAACACCCTGTTCAACACCGCCCACCAGCTGCTGCTCAACACCGTGCTCTTCATCATGGGCATTACCGTGCTGTCGGGGGCGCTCAGCCAGCTGCTCAGCGAATTCGGGGTGATCCGCCTGCTGGAGGTACTGCTGGCGCCACTGATGAAGCCGGTGTTCCGGCTGCCGGGCCGCACCGCATTGGCGGCCCTGATGACCTTCTTCTCCGACAACCCGGCGGTGATCAGCCTCGCCAGAGACAGCCGCTTTCGCAAGGGTTTCACCCCCTGGCAGCTGGTCTCGCTCACCAACTTTGGCACCGCCTTCGGCATGGGATTGATCGTGGTGACCTTCATGGCCACCCTGCAGCTGCCGGGGGGCGAGTCCACCGCCAGCGCGGCTCTGATCGGCCTGCTCGGCGCCCTCATCGGCTCCGTGGTGTCGACCCGCCTGATGCAGCGTATGATCCGCCCGCTGGTGGGGGAGACCCCGATCGCCGACGAGGTGGCGAGTGTGGGGGCCAAACCGGGTCTGAGCCGGGAGGCGGCGCCTACCTGGCTGCGGGTGCTCAACGCCCTGCTGGACGGTGGCAAGTCCGGGGTAGAGCTGGGGATGGCGGTGATCCCCGGGGTGCTCATCATAAGCACCTTCGTGATGCTGCTGACTTTCGGCCCGGGTGAGCAGGGCTATACCGGCGAGGCCTTCCAGGGGGTGGCGCTGCTGCCGGTGCTGGCGGCCAAGGTGGGCTGGCTGTTCGAGTTGCTGTTCGGCTTCACCCACGCCGAGCTGGTGGCCTTCCCGGTCACCTCGCTGGGGGCGGTCGGGGCCGCCATGTCGCTGGTGCCCCCCTTCATCGGCAAGGGCTGGATCACCGGCAACGAGGTGGCGGTGTTCACCGCCATGGGCATGTGCTGGAGTGGTTTTTTGAGCACCCACACCGCCATGCTGGATGCGCTCGGCTATCGTCATCTCACTTCCCGCGCCATCGTGGCCCACACCGTCGGCGGCCTGTGCGCCGGGGTGGCGGCTCACCAGCTCTATCTCTGGCTGGGCTGATCCATTACGCAGCAAAAGGGCGCCGAGGCGCCCTTTTGCTTGCGTGGCCGACCGGCGGCCTCACAGGTTGCCCGGTTTGGGAATGGGGATGCCGAGCAGGAAGTTGTCCATCATGCCGACCATGCGGCCCAGCTCCGGTTTGGTGATGGTGTCGTTGGCCCCCAGCTGCAGCGCCTTTTGGCGGTTGTCATCGCTCATCAGCGACGAGAACATGACGATGGGGATGGTCTTGAAGGCGGGGGTGTCGCGCAGTCGCTTGAGCAGGTGCATGCCGTCCATGCGGGGCATCTCCACGTCGGTGATGATGCCGCTGACGAACTCGGCCACCGGGATCTTCTCCTCCTGCGACAGGCGATCGAACTCCATCAGCATCTCCAGCCCGTCGCCCCCGTCCTTGGCGGTCACCACGTTGTAGCCCGCGGTGCGCAGGGTGGTCTCGATCATCTTGCGGATGAAGGCGGAGTCGTCCACCACCAGGATGGTTTTGGCCTGGCGCATGGCCATCATGCGATCGTCGATGATGACCTTGCGATCCTGGGTCACATCGTACTTCTCCATGCTCAGCTCGGGGTTGATGTCGGCGATGATCTTCTCGAAGTCGAGGATCATGATGAGGTTGCCGTCGCGCCTGACCACCGCCACCACGCAGTCATTCTCGCCCGCCTCCAGGAACTGGCTGGGGGACTCAACATCCTCCCAGGAGACCCGGTGGATCCTGCTGACGCTGTCGATGAGGAAGCCGTTCGCCATCTTGTTGAAATCGGTGACGATGACCACCTTGTTGCTGTTGTCCGGGTTGGTTTTGATGCCAAGCCAGCCGGCCAGATCCACCAGCGGGATCAGCCGCTCGCGCAGGGAGAAGACCCCCACCATGTGACGCTGGGCGTTGGGGTAGTCGGTGGTCTCCGGCACCCGGATCACCTCGCGCACCTTGGCGACGTTGATGCCGTAGTAGGCTATTTTCTCGCGGCCATCGGGCAGCTGCTTCTTGAGGTGGAATTCGATGATCTCGAGCTCGTTGGTGCCGCTCTCGGTCAGAATGGATTTACGCTCTTCCCCGTCTTTGGCCATCATGGTCACTCTCGTGCTTCTGGTTGCGCTGGCAGCACCCGCTGCGGTTTTCCCTCAGTATAGGAATGGATCCGCCGCTGACGGCGGGATCCACACAAGATCGCCTCCATAACCGCTTGATCCCGCAGGCTGGAAGGCGCGTATCAGCCTATCAGGAAAAGCGCGGGGCGATGGAGAAGGCCATCACACTCGCCGCAAGGGGGAGTCATGGAAGAGAGTGTCGTGGTGATCGGCGCCGGCGGTGGGCTGGGGAGCGCCCTGGTGGCGCACTGGCTGGCGGCGGGCGCCGCGCCCGTCATCGCCGTCAGTCGCCAGCCGCAACCGGTGGGGCTCGACAGCGTCAGGCTGTACTGGCTGCGCTGCGATTACAGTGATGAACAGCTGGCAGAGGCGGTGGCCCGCATCGGTGAGCTGGCGCCGAGGCCGCGCTGGCTGGTGATCTGTAACGGCCTGCTGCAGCAGGGAAGCATCCGGCCGGAAAAGCGGTTAGAGGCGCTCAACCTCGAGGCCATGACCCAGCTCTACCAGACCAACGCCCTGCTGCCGCTGCGCTGGATCAGCCAGCTGCTGCCCCTGCTGGGGTCGAGCCCCTGCACCCTGGCGGTGCTCAGTGCCCGGGTCGGCAGCATCGGCGACAACCGCGCTGGGGGCTGGTATGGCTATCGCGCCGCCAAGGCGGCCCTCAACATGCTGCTCAAGTGCGCCGCCATCGAGCTCGCCAGACGGGCGCCCGGCGTCAAGCTGCTGGCGTTTCATCCGGGCACGGTGGATACCCTGCTCTCGCGACCATTTCACGGCAACCTGGCCGCCGGCAGCCTGCACAGCCCGCAACAGGCTGCCTCGGATCTGGTGACGCTGATGGCGCGGCTGACGCCGGATGGCGAGCTGAGCTACCTCGACTGGCGAGGCACGCCTATCGAGTGGTAGCGGGCGGCAACAACCGGGCCAGCAGGCTGCGCAGCGCCTTGATGACCGCCGGCTTGCCCGCCAGTTGCAGCCTGGCCGCCAGCGCTCCCCAGTCGGCATATTGCCAGATGGTGGCGATCAGCAGTTGCCGCTCGGCGGGGTCAAGCTTTTCCAGTTGTGTCAGGTTGCCCGCCAGCCAGCGTTGCAGGCTGGGTTGGCACAGCTCGAACGGCTTGTGGTGGTGGGCAAAGCAGGCCAGCTCATCCTGATCAAACTCATCGAGCCCGCTCGAGCTGGCCTCCGCATCCTGCAGGCACTGCCACACCAGCTCGGATTCAAGGGTTTTCAGCTCGCCCGCCAGCAGGGTGGGTAGCTGGCGCACGAAGCGTTGGTGCCAGTCGGCCAGCTCGGCGGTGCGAGCCGGTTGCAGCGCCTTGAGCAGCAGGGCGGCGTGGCTGCCGCTGGCGGCATCCCGCTGCAGGCCGATGCGCAGCACCCTGAGCTCGGCCTTGCGCCAGAAGGGCAGCAGATCGGCGCTGGCCGAGAAGGCCGAGCCCAGATAGTCGAACCCTGCCGCCTGATAATGCTGTTCGAGGTGGACCAGCAGGAGCGACCCCAGCCCGCTGCGATGCAGCGCCGGATGGATGGCGATGCGCATCACCCGGGCGTAGCTGCACGCACCTGCGGTCTTGAAGCCGGCGTGCGCCAGCAGCGACTGGGGCAGCAGATGACCGCGCGGACGCCGGCGCCCGGCCCAGATCGCCTCGGCCAGCTCAGGATCTATCTCTCCTTCCCGGGCGACCAGCGCCACCCCGAGCAGATGCGGGCCCTGTTCCAGCAGGTGGATGTCGAGGGCGGGACTCTCCAGCAGGTAGCGCAGATCGCTCGGCGTGGTCTGGTAGTGGGCCAGCACCAGCAGGCCGAACACTCGATGGAGCAGCCCTTCATTGGCAGCCAATGCATCCTGCTCGAGCCGGCGCCAGCCAGGCTGGGTGGGCGCTGGCGGTGTCTCGACCTCGGCGTTGAGGCCGAGCAGTCGGAACACCAGCGGCTCCAGCGGATCCCGGCTGCTCCAGCGGATCGGCTCGGCCAGGTGGATCTCCTGCCAGCCGGGTGTCTCGCGATCAAGTACCCGCTTGAAGCGCAGGTGAAAACCGCGACCCGTGCCCTCGTAGCCGTGCTCTGTGGTGGCGAAGACGATGCGACCGTGCCGGGCCAGCATGGCCTCCAGCAGCGGGGTGGGAATGGCGGCGGCTTCGTCTACCAGCAGCAGGTCGGGTTGCAGCGGTTCGTGTACCAGCCGATCCGGCGAGCAGTAGCTGAGCCCAGTCAGCAGTTGCGGCGCGTCTTCAAGGGCATGGGCCGCGTGGGCAAACAGGGTGGCGACCGTGGCCTGGGAGGGGGCCGTCACCAGGATCTGCAGATCGGGTTGTTGGCGCAGCAGCTCGGCGGCGGCCAGCCCCAGCAGGCTGCTCTTGCCGCGGCCCCGATCCGCGCTCAACACCAGCGGGCGGCGGCGGTGACCGTGCAACACCTTGTGGATGGCAGGCAGGGCGCGGGCCTGATCGCAGCTCAATGGCCGCGCCGGCCCAACCGGCTGCCACTGGGTCGGCGTAGCAGGAGGGACTAGCTCGAGGGCAGGGTCGCCCGCCAGCAGCCGCACCAGCCGGGCGAGAAAGCCGTGGCCCGCCAGTGCTGTATCTTCCGGTTGTGCCACCAGCCTAACCCGGTCCGGATCCGGCCAGGCAGGCCATTGGGCTCGCGGCGGGGTCAGCAGCAGCAGCAGGCCGCCCGCCCGCAAGGTGCCCGCCAGCGCCCCGAACGCATCGGGGTGAAAACCGCTGAACGCATTGAATACCAGGGTGTCGCACTCCTGACCGAGTCGCTGCAGCGCCTTGGCCGCCGGCTGCGGGTTGTGCTCGCTCGGGCCATCCCCCAGCCAGTAGCAGAGGCCGCCAAGCAACGCCTCGGCCCGGGCGATGCAATCGGCTTCATCACCTTCCAGCCAGATCAGCCGCCGTTCGCCGGCGCGGGCCAGTGCCTGGCGCAGCTCGTCGAGTGCAGCCGGCATCATGAGGCTGCGTTGTCGGCCGGTTTGCGGGGCTCGAACATGCGATCCCCCATCTGGTCGATGAAGGTGTGCGCCTTCTGCACCATGAAGCGCTCCGCATCGGCGGGGTTGGCAAACAGATCGGAGCGGATGAAGCGGTGGGTCTGCAGCACGCCGTCCAGCTCCTTGGTGATGCGGCCCGCCAGCCGATACTGACCCCCTTCGGCCATGGGCTCGGGATAGATGAGGTAGCCGGCGTATTCGGTGGGGGTGACTTCGGCGACCGGAGCGGGCTGGCCGCCAAACAGGGCAGTGAACAGTTTCTTGAGCATGATGTTTCCCTCAGTGACAGGGCATTGTCACCAAGGGGTTGATGGCTGGCAAGCGGGGGATCTTATTACCAATCGTTATTTGCACTACGAACCATTCTCATTTAGATTTCATGGCAATCCAGCATGAGGTAAACACTATGTATGTCTGTTTGTGCCGCGGCATTACAGATTCCCAGATCCGCAAGGCGGTACAGGCAGGCAAGACCGAGTTTCGCCAGCTCAAGCAGTCGCTCGACGTCGGCGCCCAGTGTGGCAAATGCGTGCGCATGACCATGGAGATCATCGCCGCCGAACTCGACAAGGCCGAGCTGGAGCAGGCGCCGCTCTACTACGAGGTGGCCTGAGCAGGGCACGCAGCCGGCAAAACCGGCCCGTTTTTTCAATCCCTTCCCGCAGGTGAGCTGGCTCGCAAGACCTCTTGTTGTCATCTTTCTGGACTAAGCTCTAAGGATCTAAGCCTCAGGCACGAACCAAGGAGCACTGTCGATGAAAGGAGATCCCAAGATCATCGCCCACCTCAACAAGGTGCTGGCCAATGAGCTGATAGCCATCAACCAATATTTTCTGCATGCCCGCATCTACGATGACTGGGGCCTCAAGGCGCTCGGGCACAAGGAGTATCACGAATCCATCGATGAGATGAAACACGCCGACGAGCTGGTCAAGCGGGTGCTGTTTCTGGAAGGGCTGCCCAACTTGCAGGATCTGGGCAAGCTGCGCATCGGCGAGACGGTGGAGGAGATGCTGCGCTGCGACCTGTCGCTGGAGATGGATGCCATCCCGGATCTGAAGGTGGCCATCGCCTATGCCGAGTCGGTGCAGGACTACATCAGCCGCGACCTGTTTCAGGATATCCTGGAAGATGAAGAGGAGCACGTGGACTGGCTGGAGACCCAGCTCGATCTCATCGATCGCATCGGGCTGGAGAACTATCAGCAGTCCCAGCTGCATCACGGCTCGTCCTGAATAGTTATGGCATGAAAAAACGATTAAAAAACCCGCTTAGGCGGGTTTTTTAATGTCCGTCTGCATAGCTTTTCATGAGGCTTATCATCATGAAAAGTAAGCTTATTTTTGTTAATCATGTCGCAAAAAAGCGAGCAAGAGAGGTGCACTATTGGAACCCCTTTTCGGGGGCAAACAATAACAACGGTTAAAGGACTACACCATGCACTTCTTGCCCAACAAACTGGCGCTGGCTTGTGCCATCGCACTCTCGCTTACTGCCTGCAATGACAACAGCTCCAACGCGCCGGCGGATCCCGCCGCCACCAAGACCTCCCTGATGCAGACCATGGACGAGGCCCTGCGCGAGAGCCAGGCGCTCGACCCCTACGGTTTTGCCATCGATGCCGCCAGCATCGCCAAGCGCAAGGCCCTCGACAGCGCCCTGCTCAAGCGGCTGGATGCCCTGGACGCGAGCGTGCTGAGCGAACGGGACCGGTTGTTCTACGACATGA
Organism: Aeromonas dhakensis; assembly: GCF_000820305.1. GTDB lineage: Bacteria > Pseudomonadota > Gammaproteobacteria > Enterobacterales > Aeromonadaceae > Aeromonas > Aeromonas dhakensis. Next base: position 29,023 of record NZ_CDBH01000025.1, on the reverse strand, counting down.
TCCGCTGGGATCTGCAGATCAACCTGACCGGTTACGATCTGCCACAGTCCCAGATCCCGATCCACCACTTCAGCAACCGGGTGGTGGACCTGGCCGATGAGGTAGGGGCCTCCCCGGCCAGCGGCAAAGCTGCCCGCACCGTCGAGCCCGGCTTCGACTACTTCGAGCAGAGCTCGGCCGAGCGGGTCGCGCCGGGGGATGCCACCTGGCGGCGCGACATCGATCGCCCGGCAGCGGCACCGGTTGTGGCCAGCAAGGCGAGGGTCGCCACCGCACCACTGGCCTGGTATCAGGAGCATCTCAGCTGGCTCAAGGCCTATGACGGCTACCTTGCCGAGGTGAAGCACCAGTTCGAACTGGGCAGCGCCCAGGGCAACACCCTGCCGGACGAGCTGGTGGACCGGCTGCTGGCCCAGCTCGACAGCAAGCTGGAGGGCGAGGCGATCGCCGGTTCCTACCTCGGCTGGCAGCAGCTGCCGGGAGAGGCGGACGAGGCGCTGCGCAGCGAGTACAAGGGGGTGCTGGACAGCATCAACGGCCGCTATCTGGCGCTGCGTGACTACCTGGATTACCAGCACGGCGGCGCCTATGCGGTGCGCCTTGGCAGCGGCGAGTGCGACGACGGTTTCTGCGGCATGACCAACGGGCGTGACTGGTATCGCTGGCTGCTGAAGAAGCACACCACCACCGACATGACGCCGGAGCAGGTGCATGAGCTGGGGCTGAGCGAGGTGGCGCGGATCTTCGGCGCCATGGTCAAGGTGTGCCATACCGTCGGCAAGTGCGACAGCGACGACGTGGCCCAGAGCAAGCAGAGCGGTCAGATCTACGCCTTCTTCCGCTACCTGAACGAACCGGCCTTCTTCTATCAGAACCCGCTGGCGGTCTGGTCGGCCGGCCTCAACCCCGGCAACGCCACCGGTGCGACCCTGAGCGGGCCGCAGCAGCAGGCGCTGGCCGAGCACGAGCGGGCACTGCAGGAGTACAACGCCTTCAAGAGCAAGGCGGCGCTGGTGCTGCCGGACTTCTTCGATGCCGAGCGCACCATTCCCAAGCTGGATTACGAGGTGGTGCCCGTCTCCTATAAGGACGCGCCATACGGCGGGGTGGCCTGGTATCAGGACGGCAACCCGCAGACCGGCCGCAAGGGGCGCTTCTTCCTCAACACCTACTACCCCTATGGCCTGCAGAGCTGGAACATCAGCACCCTGCTGGCCCACGAGGCGGCGCCAGGCCACCACTTCCAGATCACCATCGCCCAGGAGCTGGCCGCCAAGGATCCCGACTTCCCGCAGTACGTGGCGAACGCCTCCTACACCGCCTATGCGGAGGGCTGGGCGCTCTACACCGAATACCTGGCGGATCACGACATGGGGCTCTATCAGGGGCGCGGTCTCTACGATCCGGCGGTGGGGGACGTGAAGGTCGAGGGATCGTCTGCCTTCAACAACCAGCTACAGTACTTCGGTCGCCTCAACGAGGAGATGCTGAGGGCGATGCGGCTGGTGGTGGATACCGGCATCCACTGGTATGGCTGGAACCACGACCAGGCCGCCAACTACATGAAGGAGAACTCGGCGCTGGGGGACGGGGACATCAGCTCCGAGGTGCCCCGCTACATGGCCTACACCGGCCAGGCGACCTCCTACAAGGCGGGCCAGCTGGCGCTGATCCGGATGCGGGAGTCGGCCGAGCAGGCGCTGGGCGGAGGTTTTGACCTCAAGGCGTTCCACCACCATGTACTGGAATACGGCATGCTGCCCATCTCGGTGCTGGAGCAGAAGAACAAGCAGTGGATTGAACAGTCGAAGTGATCACAGTTACGGCGCCCGGCAAGGCAACGGGCGCCGCTTTCGATTAGGATACGGCTCTATTCAAACAACACTGCTACGGATGATGTCCATGGAACAGATCGCCCGTGAGATGGCGCCCCACAAGCGAGTGGCGCTGGTGGCTCACGACAACATGAAGACCCCTCTGCTGAACTGGGTGATGCGGCGCAAGGAGGAGCTCAAGCTCCACCACCTCTACGCCACCGGTACCACAGGCACCATGCTCGGCAAGCAGGCACAGCTGCCCATCACCTGTCTCTTCTCCGGCCCCATGGGGGGTGACCAGCAGCTCGGCGCCCTGATCGCCGAGGGCAAGATCGACGTGCTGATCTTCTTCTGGGATCCCCTCAATGCGGTGCCCCACGATCCGGACGTGAAGGCCTTGCTGCGCCTTGCAGCAGTCTGGAACATCCCGGTCGCCACCAACGAGGCGACCGCCGATTTCATCATGGACAGCCCCCACATGCGCCAGGCGTTCAGCGTGCAGATCCCGGACTACGCCGGTTATCTCAAGGCCAGAACCCAGTAACGGGGCAGAAACGACAGAGCCGGCCACAGGGCCGGCTCTTTTTATTGGCGGGAACGAAGATCAGCGCTGGAAGCTTTTCTGCGCGAACTTGGGTCTGGCATTCATGATCTGCTCCACCTGCTCGTCGCTCATCTTGCCGCGCGACAGCCCCAATACCTTGTAGGTGAGCAGCGGCCGGGCCGGCAGGGCGATCATCAGGGCGCGGATCTGGTTCTCGTCCTCTTTCTCGCGCGCCGGTTTGCCATAGGCATAGGTCAGTACGCCGGCATCCATCAGGTTTTTGACGGCAGGCTCGGTGATCGGCAAGTTTATGACGCTTTTGCGTTGCAGCACGAACTCGCGCAGCACTGCCTTCTCGTTGAAGTCGAGAAAGGAGATCATCTGGGCCAGCTGATCCTGCTGACGGCGCGACTGCCACTCGTCACAGGCCCACTCCCAGGCGATCAGGAAGCCCTGACTGCAGAAGTAGGAGATGGCGATCAGCATGCCGACCCCGAGCCAGGCGGCGTGTGTGGCGGCCCACTGGCTGACGGCGCCCTGCATCAAACCGGCCGGAAAAAGCAGAATGATGCTGCAGCAGAGCAGCAGCCAGACCATCAGCCAGTTGAGGCGGTTCAGTTGATAGAAATGTTGGATCCACCGTTTCATCGTTCACCCTTCCCAAATCAGTGTGGACAGTAGTCATCTCATAGCAAACGGTGTGCCAAGGCGAGGAGCTCACCGGCATTGAAGTGGATCCGGATGGCAAAGCCGGTGGGTGGGCGGTTACATTCCCTTACAACTTGTTGAGTCAATGATCATTAGTTTGCCTTGTGGGGTGGCGGTCAACTTGGTAAAAAGCCCGCACTGTCATAGGGGAGTAGCAACCCGCCCGTGATCCGGGCAGGGCTCATGTCAACATTCTTGGATCCTCAGATCCATGGCATGGGCGGCGATGGCATCCATCGCTCTGCAAGACCTTTGGCCTCGATATGCAAGCCAGCCGGGCGAGCCATATCGGGTCCATTGGTTGTTCTGCTCGCCTGGCGGTTACTCATCATGCTGATCACCCTGCTGTTGTTTCTGCTCTCTGCCGTCACCATCTATCTGGCCTGCGAATATTTCGTCAATGGCATCGAATGGACCGGCCACCACTTCAAGTTATCCCAGAGTGCCACCGGCTCCCTGCTGGCTGCCCTCGGCACGGCCCTGCCCGAATGCATCGTCACCCTGACCGCCTTGCTGATGGGGGATGCCCCCGCTCAGCAGCAGATAGGCATAGGTGCCGCCCTCGGCGGCCCGCTGGTGTTGGCCACCATAGGTTATGCCGCCGTCGGCGTGACCCTGCTGTTGTGCATGAGCCGGGAGCACAGGGCCATCGATGGCGAGGTGCAGCGCGAGATAGGCCGTGATCAGGCCTGGTTCGTCGGCATCTTCCTGGTGGCGGTGGCCCTCGGCATGGTGGCCTTTACCGGCAAGGCCTGGCTGGCCCCGTTGTTCGTACTGGTTTATCTGGTCTATGTGCGGCGCGAGCTGAAACAGACCGACAGCCACGAGGTCGAGTTGCCAGAGCCCCTCAAGCTGGATCCGGGCGCCGAGATCCCGGCGCTCGGCAAGGTGCTGCTGCAGACTCTGGTGGCGCTGGTGGTGGTGGCGCTGGCGGCCCAGCTGTTCGTTCACCAGCTGGAGAGCATGGGCGAGTTGTTCGGTCTCTCGCCGGTGCTGGCGGCCCTGCTGCTGAGCCCGGTGGCGACCGAGATGCCCGAGCTGATGAACGTGCTGATCTGGGTGCGGCAGGGCAAGCACCGGCTGGCACTGGCCAATATCTCGGGGGCCATGATGATCCAGGGCACCATTCCCAAGGCGTTCTGCCTGCTGTTCACCCCCTGGCTGCTGGACAGCACCATGATGGTCTCCTCGCTGGTGACCCTGCTGGCGGTCGTGCTGTTGTGGTGGGGGTTCAGTCGGGAGCGGATGACGGCGGGCAGGCTCGCCTGGGTGGGGCTTATCTATCTTGGCTTCTGCGGCTGGCTGGTCATGGGCTGATGTGCCACGAACAAGGACGGGATAGCATCCCGCCCTTTTTATGGTCATTCCCTCTGCCGGCCGAGGCCGGCAGGGAGATCAGAACTGCTGGAACCAGCGCTGGATCTGGGCCGGATCCTTGCTCTGGGTCAGGGCGAGCATCAGCAGCACCCGCGCCTTCTGCGGGTTGAGGGTCTCGGCGGCGACGAAGCCGTACTTGGCGTCATCGATCTCGGCATCCAGGGTGGTGGAGCCGGTCGGCACGCGTGCCGAGCGCACTACGCGGATGCCGTCCTTGCTCGCCTTGGCCAGGGTGTCGAACAGGGTGTGGTAGAGGTTGCCGTTGCCCACCCCGGCGCTGACGATGCCGTCGAACTTGGCATCCACCAGGGCCTTGGCCGGCAGATCCGAGGCGTTGGCGTAGCTGTAGACGATGCCGACCTGCGGCAGCTTGTCGAGCTTGCTCACGTCAAACGGGGTCTTGCTGGTGTGCTGGCGGGCCGGGCTGCGCTGATAGTCGATCTTGCCGTTGTGGATGTAGCCGAGCGGGCCGAAGTTGGGGGAGGCGAAGGTCTGCACCCCTGTGGTGTTGGTCTTGGTGACGTCGCGGGCATCGAGCACGGTGTCGTTCATCGCCACCATGACGCCACGCCCCTTGGAGGCGGGGTCAGAGGCGGTCACCACGGCGTTGTAGAGGTTCATCGGGCCGTCGGCGCTCATGGCGGTGGAGGGGCGCATGGCGCCGACCAGCACCACCGGCTTGTCGCTCTTGACGGTCAGATTGAGGAAGTAGGCGGTCTCTTCCATGGTGTCGGTGCCGTGGGTGATGACGATGCCGTCCACGTCATCCCTGGCCAGCAGCTCGTTGACCCGCTTGGCAAGCTTCAGCCACACCTCGTCGTTCATGTCCTGGGAGCCGATCTTCACCACCTGCTCACCCTGCACGTCGGCCACGTTCTTCATCTCGGGCACGGCGGCGATCAGCGTCTCGATGGCCACCTTGCCGGCCTCGTAGTTGGACTGGGTAGCGGACTGCCCCGCCCCGGCAATGGTGCCGCCGGTGGCCAGGATATGGACGTTGGGCAGGGCCATGGCCATCGGGGAGAGGGTCAGGCCGAGGACGGCGGCGAGCAGGGTCTTGCGGATCGGGAGAGTCATGCTGCAATTCCTTCTGGGTGATAAAAATTGCAGCAAGTTTGCGCTTTCTGTTGCAGGGGTTTGTGATGACTCTCACCAAAAAACAGCTGGATACAGAACTTTAACCTGTTTTATACCTACATAGAGATAATTTAACTCGCCGAGAAGCCTTTGGTTTCGATCAGGGCGATCAGCTCGGCCTTGCTCAGCTCGCTCTCGATGACGGCCTTGCTGCTGGCAAAGTCGACGCTGGCGCTGCTGACGGCAGGCTGGGCCAGCAGGGCTTTTTGCAGGCTGGCGGCGCAGCCACCGCAGGACATGCCGGAGACGGTGAGTTCGATGGTCATGGGATATCTCCTCTGTTGATTGAGAGTCAGCGTAAAGCTGCCGCCCGCGGCAAGGTCAAGGGGGTGATGAAGGAGTGAGGGCCAGCAGGTTTGCTGCTGGCTAGCCCATCAGCCCCAGGTAGTTCATCAGGGTGGCCCCCAGGCTGGTGGTGACGAGCGAGCCAAGGGTGGTGGTGGCGATGATGTTGGCCGCCAGGGCGCTGTCGCCCCCCATGGCGCGGGTCATCACATAGCTGGCGGCGGCGGTGGGGGTGGAGCTGATGAGAAACAGGATGCCGAGGGCCTGCGGGCTGAAACCCAGCGCCCAGGCGCCCATCACCAGCAGCAGCGGGATGCACAGCAGCCGGTTGGCGGTGGCCCAGCCGGTCAGCAGGGCGCCGCCGCGCAGGGCCTTGAGGTTGAGGCTGGCGCCGGTGCAGAGCAGCGCCAGCGGCAGGGTCATGTTGGCGAAGTAGTTGCCCGTGGTGATCACCAGCTGGGGCAGCTCGATGCCGAGCAGGCCGAACGGCAGGGCCGCCAGGATGGCGATGATCAACGGGTTTTTGGCGATCCCCCTGAGGATCGGCTTGATCCCCTTGCTGCCCCCCAGGCTGCGGGTCAGGGTGATCACCGCAAGCACGTTGTAGAGCACGGTGACTGAGCCCACCAGCAGGGCGGCGGCGCCTATTCCCTCGGCGCCGTAGGCGTTCTGCACATAGGCCAGCCCCATGATCCCCATGTTGCCGCGAAAGCTCCCTTGCACGAAGATGCCGCGTTGGCGCCGCTCCGGGATGAAGCGGGCTGCCAGCAGCTCCAGCACCAGAAAGCCGGTGAGGGTGCCGAGCAGGCCGTAGACGATGAGCCAGGGGCTCGGCATGGTGGAGAAATCGGTGCGCACCATGCTGAGAAACAGGAGCGCCGGCAGGGTGACCTGGAACACCAGGCGGGAAGCGGACTCGACGAAGCTGTCCGGCAGCAGGCCCAGCTGCTTGAGCCAGATGCCAAGCAGCAGCACCACGCAGATGGGGCCCGTGATGGAGAGGGAGAAGTGCAGACTGGCCAGCAGATCCATGATGCGCGTCCTGTGCGATGGCGGGTGGCACGGCATGCGCCGGCGCCAAAAGGGCATTCTAACGCCATGGGCTTGTATTCACAGGGGTTAATCACAACAATGTGGGCAATTCCACCGCCGAGCCCCTGTGAGCCACTTCATGGACAAAAAACTGACCATCCTCGATATCGCCCGACTCAGTGGTGTCGGCAAGTCGACCGTCTCCCGGGTGCTCAACCAGGATCCCAAGGTGAAGCAGGCGACCCGCGCGCGGGTGGAGCAGATCATCGCCGAGCACGGCTTCGTGCCGAGCAAGTCGGCGCGGGCCATGCGCAGCCAGAGCCAGCAGGTGGTGGGGATCATCGTCTCGCGGCTCGACTCCAGCTCGGAAAACCAGGCGGTGCGCGGCATGCTGGAGACCCTCTACCGGCGCGGCTACGACGCCGTGCTGATGGAGAGCAAGTTCTCCCCCGCCAAGGTGCAGGAGCATCTGGCGGTGCTGGAGCGGCGCGGGGTGGATGGCATCATTTTGTTCGCCTTCAACGATCTGGACTATGCCGCCATGGCGCCGCTCAGGGAGAAGCTGGTGCTGGTGGCCCGCGACCATCCCGGTTTCTCCTCGGTCTGTTTCGACGATGCCGGTGCGGTGCGCACCATGCTGGGCCAGCTCGCTAACCGCGGCATCCGCGACATCGCCTACCTGGGGGTGGACACCGCCGATCTCACCACCGGCCAGCGCCGGCTCGATGCCTACCTCGGCTACTGCGGCGAACAGGGGCTGACGGCGCGCAGCGCCCTCGGCGATCTCAGTCTGCAGAGCGGCTACCGGCTGGCGGGGGAACTGCTCACCCCGACCACGGGCGCCCTGGTCTGCGCCAGCGACACCCTGGCCATTGGCGCCGCCAAGTACCTGCAGGAGCAGGGGCGCAGCGAGGTGCTGGTGACCGGCCTTGGCAACAACCCCATGCTCACCTTTCTCTTCCCCAACGCCCTCAGTCTGGATCTCGGCTACAAGGGGGCGGGGGAGCAGGCCGCGCGCCAGCTGCTCGGCCAGATCGAGCAGGATCAGCGCCCGCTGGCGACCATAGCCCCCTGCCACTCTTTGTGAACGCCATCACCTAGCGCCGCATAAAAAATGCGCTTTTTGTGACCTCGACCACGAATTGGGAACGTTCCCATTTTGATCGTGACCAATTGGCGGCATGCTAAATGGGAACGATACCAAAAACGCTCGGGCCCACAGACTGGCCCAAAAGGGCGACGCAGACCAATATCAATGGAGTCACAGAGGGAAGGCTCATGTCCAAGATCAACGCACAACATCTGGCCACGCTCATCGACAAGATCGGTGGCAAGGAGAACATCGCAACCGTCAGCCACTGCCTGACCCGGTTGCGCTTCGTCCTCAACGATCCGGCCAAGGCCGACAGCAAGGCCATCGAAACCATCCCGGCGGTGAAGGGAAGCTTCACCCAGGGCGGCCAGTTCCAGGTGGTCATCGGCAACGAGGTGGAGCAGTGGTACAAGGCGCTGACCGAAGAGATCGGCGTCAGCGGCGGCAGCAAGGAGGCCGCCAAGCAGGCCGCGCGCCAGAACATGAACCCGCTGGAGCGGGGCATCTCCCACCTGGCGGAGATCTTCGTGCCCCTGCTGCCGGCCATCATCACCGGCGGTCTGATCCTGGGCTTTCGCAACGTCATCGGCGACATCAAGATGTTCGACGATGGCACCCACACCCTCACCGAGATCAGCCAGTTCTGGGCTCAGGTGCACGCCTTCCTCTGGCTGCTGGGTGAGGCTATCTTCCACTTCCTGCCGGTGGGCGTCTGCTGGTCTGCGGTGAAGAAGATGGGCGGCTCCGAGATCCTGGGTATCGTGCTCGGTATCACGCTGGTGTCGCCCCAGCTGATGAACGCCTACGGCATCGGCCAGCAGACTCCCGAGGTGTGGGACTTTGGTCTGTTCGTCATCCAGAAGGTGGGTTATCAGGCGCAGGTCATCCCGGCCCTGCTGGCGGGTGTCTTCCTCGCCTGGGTGGAGACCAATCTCAAGCGGATCATCCCGGCCTACCTCTACCTGGTCATAGTTCCCTTCATCTCCCTGCTGCTGGCGGTGATCGTGGCCCACGCCTTTATCGGCCCGTTCGGTCGCTGGCTGGGTGACGGCGTCGGTTTCGCTGCCAAGGCGGCCATGACAGGTTCGTTTGCCCCCATTGGTGCCGCCCTGTTCGGCTTCCTCTACGCGCCCCTGGTCATCACCGGTATCCACCACACCACCAACGCGGTGGATCTGCAACTGATGCAGAGCATGGGTGGCACCCCGATCTGGCCGCTGATCGCCCTCTCCAACATCGCCCAGGCGTCTGCGGTGGTCGGCATCATCCTGATCAGCCGCAAGGAGAACGAGCGGGAGATCTCGGTGCCTGCCGCCATCTCCGCCTATCTGGGGGTGACCGAGCCGGCCATGTACGGCATCAACCTCAAGTACAAGTTCCCCATGCTGTGCGCCATGGTGGGCTCGAGCCTTGCGGCCCTCATCTGCGGCTTCGCCGGGGTAATGGCCAACGGCATCGGGGTAGGGGGCCTGCCGGGCATCCTCTCCATCCAGCCGCAATACTGGGCCGTCTATGCCATCGCCATGCTGGTGGCCATCGTCGTGCCTATCGTGCTGACTCTGCTGGTTTACCAGCGCCAGCAGGCGGCCGGCAAGCTGGCTCAGGCCAGCGCCTGACTCCACGCATCAGGGCGACCCGCCGGGGTCGCCCTCTCCCTTTTTCATTCGAGACAAGAGCAAGACCCATGAGCCAAACACCCTGGTGGCAGAGCGCCGTGATTTACCAGATCTACCCCAAGAGCTTTCAGGACAGTGGCGCGCGCGGCACTGGCGATCTCAAGGGGATCATGGCCCGCCTCGACTATCTCAAGACCCTCGGCGTCGACGCCCTCTGGCTGACCCCGGTCTACGTCTCACCGCAGGTGGACAACGGCTATGACATCGCCGACTACCTGAATATTGATCCCGCCTACGGCACCATGGCCGACTTCGAGGCGCTACTGGCCGCTGCCCACGCGCGCGACATCCGCATCGTGATGGACATCGTGGTCAACCACACCTCCACCGAGCACGCCTGGTTCAAGTCGGCGCTGGGGGACAAGAACAGCCCCTACCGCGATTACTACATCTGGAAAGACCCGGTGGAGGGTGGCGTGCCCAACAACTGGCAATCCAAGTTTGGCGGCAGCGCCTGGGAGCTGGACAGCGCCACCGGCCAGTACTACCTGCATCTTTTTGCCCGCGAGCAGGCGGATCTCAACTGGGAGAACCCGGCGGTGCGCGCCGAGGTGAAGAAGATCATCCACTTCTGGGCCAAGAAGGGAGTGGACGGTTTCCGGCTCGACGTCATCAACCTCATCTCCAAGGATCAGCGCTTCCCGAGCGACGACAGTGGCGATGGCCGCCGCTTCTACACCGACGGGCCGCGCATCCACGAATTTTTGCAGGACGTGAGTCGTGACGTGTTCGCCCCGGTCAGTGCCATGACGGTGGGAGAGATGTCCTCCACCAGCCTGGAGCACTGCCAGCGCTATGGCGCGCTGGATGGCTCCGAGCTCTCCATGGTATTCAACTTCCACCACCTCAAGGTGGACTACCCCAATGGCGACAAGTGGACCAAGGCGCCGTTCGATTTCCTCGAACTCAAGCGCATCTTCAACCACTGGCAGAGCGGCATGCACGGCAAGGGGTGGTCGGCCCTGTTCTGGTGCAACCACGACCAGCCGCGCATAGTCTCCCGCTTCGGTGACGAGGGCGAACATAGGGTGGTAGCGGCCAAGATGCTGGCCAGCACACTGCACGGCTTGCAGGGCACCCCCTACATCTATCAGGGGGAGGAGATCGGCATGACCAACCCCGGCTATCAGCGCATCGATGACTATCAGGACGTGGAGAGCCGCAACATCTTCGCCATCAAGCAGGCCGAAGGGATGGGCGAGGCCGAGATCCTGGCCATTCTTGGCGCCAAGTCTCGCGACAACTCGCGCACGCCGATGCAGTGGAGCGCTGCGGCCAACGCCGGTTTCACGGCCGGCATCCCCTGGCTCAAGCCCGCCGGCAACTACCCGGTGATCAATGCCGAAGCGGCGCTGGCCGACCCGGGCTCGGTGTTCTGGCACTACCGGGAGCTGATCCGGCTGCGCAAGAGTCATCCCATCTTCACTCACGGGGATTATCAGGAGCTGCTGGCGGGGCATTCGCAGATCTGGGCCTATGCCCGCCGCGCCAACGGTCAGACCCTGCTGGTGGTGAGCAATTTCTACGGCGAGCCGATCAGCTTCGCACTGCCGGAGGAGCTAGCCACCGGCAAGGGGCGCCTGCTGCTTGGCAACTACCCGGATAGCCCGGCCCGGCCGCAATCCTGTATGCTGCGCCCTTATGAATCCCTGATCTGGCTGGTGGAGTAGGCGATGAGCGAGGTGATGATGAAGGCGGCGGTGCGTGGCCCCGAGTGGCAGAAGATGGTGGCGGGGGAGCCCTATGATGCGGGCGACCCCGAGCTCAAAGCAGCGCGCGAGCGCTGCCGCAGGCTCTATCACACCTTCAACACCAGCTGGCAGGAGAAACCGGCGCGCGATGCCCTGCTCCATGAACTGCTGGGCAGCCGCGGCAAGGAGTGCGCCATCAACCCGCCCTTCTTTTGCGACTACGGGGCCAACATCTTCGTGGGCGAGAGCTTCTACGCCAACGTTAACTGCACCATCCTCGATGTGTGCGAGGTGCACATCGGCGACAACGTGCTGCTGGCGCCTGGTGTGCAGATCTACACGGCCGCTCACCCGGTGGCGGTGGCGCCGCGCATCAAGGGGGTGGAGTTCGGCAAGCCGGTGCGGATCGGCCACAACGTCTGGATCGGTGGCAGCGTCGTCATCTGCCCCGGCGTCACCATAGGGGACAACAGCGTGATCGGCGCTGGCTCAGTGGTGACCAAGGATGTGCCGGCGGGCGTGGTGGCGGCCGGCAACCCCTGCAAGGTGCTGCGACCCATGACGGCAGCAGAGCTGGCTGGTGGCTAGTGGTACCCGCCAGCGCGCACTTTCCAACACCAAGGGCAGGCTATCCTGCCCTTTTTCTTGCCCGTCATTGGCTGAACCCGGGATGTACAGCCACTTCAGATTTTTTGAACATCTAGGCCAGTTTATCTCGCTAACAATGGCAAGCCTGGATGTTTAATATTCACTCAACGCTTAGGCAGGAACGCCAAGCGGCCAAATAACTGGTCGTTCAAGGCTGTGAGACCTTCAAATAGGAGGTCTGATGTTGGTGAAAGAACTACACACTATTTGAATAACCTCTTGCATGGATGCATTGATTCGGGGCCGTCGGCCCAGGCAATGACATAGAAACCAAGAGAGTGAATGAACATGAAAAACGTAATCAAGATGCTGGCCGTTGCAGGCCTGATGACCGCAGGTTTTGCCCAGGCTTCCGTTCCGGCTGACTTCAACGCCGCCCCGGGTGTGCTGTTTGTAAACTGGCATGCCACCGCTGCCGTCGAAGGCAAGGCCAACCCCATGCTGGAAGTGCGTGACGAGTCTGGCGATGTGGTTGCCTCCGTGCACGCCAACCTGATGGGCAGCCAGCAGGTGCAGATCCCGAGCCGCACCCAGGGCAACCTGACCGTGAGCCTGGGTGAGCAGAGCAGCGACTACCGCATTCCGTTCGGTATCGGCAGCGGGCGTCAGCGCTAAGGGATCCCGGGCAACCGGACACCCATGTGAGACAGACAGGGAGGCCGGGGCCTCCCTGTCGTCGTTGGCAAGAATATGCCCCAGCTCTGGCTACCGAGCTCAAAGGTGCAAGCCGGCCGTCGATCGCCATACGGCAGATCCTCGGCGCGGCCAGTTCGCAGCGCACTCTTGCGCCACACTCTCGCGCCGCGAAGCGTGACAGACCCTCTCTTCCTATAGACCGCCTTTCATTTCCCAGCCCGACCATGCCGTCGGTGCCGTGCAGCTTGCACACATTCTGCCTGTTCAATGCATTGCGCGGGTCTGCTTGGCGATATCCATCTGCTGACAGCAACCTGCCGCCTGCCGTTTTCCCGTTCCACAGAAGCCTATACTCCCTGAAGAACCTGTTGTGGGAGTGGTGATCATGCGTAGTCTCGTCTTGTTGGCCTGCTGTTGTATGGGGTCGGCCCTGGCTGCCCCGGTGCAGCTCAGGCTGCTGGAGTGGGGGTATCTGCCCGCCGGATATGAACAGCAATTTGCCGAGTACGCCAAGCGCGAGGGGGTGGAGGCGACAGTGACCCGGATCGAGCCACTGCTCACCGACTTTGACAGCGTCTATCGTGCTCTGCGTACCCGCAGTGCCGACGTGGTGATGCCGACCAGCTACTTCTACAAGGCGCATCATCAACCCCTCTTCAAGCTGCTGCTGCCCATCGACTTTGGCCGTTTGCGCCATTACCAGGAGGTGAGGCCGGCCCTCAAGAATACCGAGTATGACAAGTTGGGGGAGCGCAACTATTCAGTGCCCTTCTCCTATGCCATGTTCAGCCTGGCTTACGACAGCAAGCAGGAAAACACCCCGCCCACCAGCTGGCAGGCGTTGGCCGAGCCGGCGCGGCAGGGGCAATTTGCGGTTTTCTGCGATCAGTTTGAGCCCTTGCTCTTCTCCGTACTGCTCTCCCTTGGCAAGTCACCCGCTCTCTTTGCCAGCGGTGAAATGCTGGCCGATAGCCCATTGCAAAATGAAGTGGAAGGGCAACTGACCCGGCGGCTCAAGGCGAGCCGGGGCTTCTGGTTCAATCAGGCCAATCGGTGCGAGGATCTGCGCCATCAGCGCCTGGCCACTACCTGGGGGCTGGAGCTGGTGGAGTGCAATCGGCAAAACGGTCAGCAGTGGCGCATCGCCATGGTAAGGGAGGGGGCCATCTATGCCCTTGATGCCCTCTCGATTGCGCGGGATGTCGGGGATGATCCGGCCAGGCTCAAGGCGGCCTACCTGCTGATCGATTTCCTGTTGAGCGAACCCCTGCAGAGCCGCATGTTGATGGGCACGCCGACGGTTTCCGGCAGCAATGGAGCGGCCCGCCCCCCGCTTACCCCGGAGGAGCAGGCCGTGTTGCCGCCGCAGGCCCTGCCTGAATTTGACGAACGCCTGCTGGTGCCGGCCCTGCCTGCGCACATCAAGAATCGCTACAAGCGGATGGTGCAGCAGGCGCTGGCCAGCAGTGGCAAAGAGGGGCTGGCCAAGGTGTGTCCCTGGGATCTGGCGAACTGATGCCGGCGCTAGCGAGGTGTAAGGACGGGGCGATCGGAGAGGAGCTCCTGCACCAGTCCTACGGCCAGGTGGAGATTGGACTCCATGGTATCGCCATCCTGCGCATTGGCTTTCCAGCTGTCGGGGGCTTCAGGATGGGGGCCGGAGACGGCCACTTTTCCTTTACCGTAGGCGCCGATTAAGGCGGCGATCCGGCCATCGTCGAAGTAGGCAAGTTCACGCACCGGTTCGGTGCCTGGCTGCAGGGCGAAGGTAGGGCCGGCCTGGTAGTACATGCGGCGCACCTCCCCGAGCCAGCGAATGTCATGGATCTTGGGGGAGAAGTCACCGTCGTAGTCGTCAGACTCTGCCGGCACCAAACCGAGCGCCTTCACATAATTGCCCTCGTCGGCCCAACCCAGAGAAGCGACAAAGGCACCGCCGCAGATCCCCAGATAGCGTCCGCCCTGACTCAGATAGCGTTTGAGCGCCCCGGCGATGGCGGGGGTGAACCGATGAACCAGGGGCTCTACATCATCTTCGGTGCCACCGATGATAAACAGACGGGCGCCCGCCAGCTTGGCCGGGAGATCGCTCAGGTTGTCGAGATAGACCACGGGGAGCCCGGCCTGTTTGACCACGGCGGCGATCGCCTCGTTGCTGTCCGGGTCCGAGATGGGGCCGGTATAGAGCAGGGCGTAGCCTGTCGGATTGGCGTCTATCTGTGGCTGGCTCTGGGCCTTTCCCGCGAGAGGGCAGATCATCAGCAGGGTGGACCACAGCAGCCAGCGCACTGGTCGGCTCGCTGATGACCTCAACGCGTGGAGGTCAAAGTGTCGGTTGCTCAATATGTCATCTTCCTGTATGGGTCATCGCTGTGGGGACCAGGCCGACTCATCAGTCGGCCCGGTTGGGGGATGGGGTGAGCCGCAAGTGGCCGGCTCTGTGGGCGCCGCGCGGCCCTGATGGGACCATTCGCTTCGCAGCAGGGCAAACACCACTGTGTCCCACCACTGCCCCTTGAAGTAGCGATGCTCGCGAAAGTGCGCCTCCTGGCGCATCCCGAGCGATGAGCAGAGCCGTATGGCAGCCCGGTTCAGGGACAGGGTCTCGGCATAGATGCGGTGTACCCCGAGCGATGCAAACCCAAAGCCCGCCAGGGCCGAGGCCGCCTCCTGCATCAGTCCGCGTCCCTGGCTGTGGCGCGCCATGCCGCATCCCATCGAGGCCTGCTGATCGCTCTCCAGACGCAGGCAGACTGTGCCGATCAGGGCATTCGTCGCCTTATGCTCTATCGCCAGCTGATAGGCGCGCCGGGGGCGCTCGCCGGCCTGCTCGACAAACTGTCGAGTCAGCTCCCGGTACTTCTGCGCCCGGCCATCCTCCTCGCTGTAGAAGCGCTGATAGCGCTCGTCCTGGGTGATGGCCACGAAGGCCGCCTCGTCCTCGAGGCGCATATCGCGCAGCCTCAGGCGCTCGGTCTCAAGGATAAACATGCAGGCCTCCTCCAATGAGCGGCCATTATGGGGCCTGGGATGAGGGGAGGGACAATCCCCAACCGGGGTGTGGCCGCCGCCGCTCGGTAGAGCTCCTGGCCTGCGACGGGGATCTCGATGCGGCTTTGCCGCATAGGGGAGGGGGCAATCAGTGCGGCGCATTGCACCGGGTGAGCGAGGGCGCTGCCCTCGAAGGTTTTCGCCAGCCCACCTGGAGGCACTCAGTCGAGCTCCTGGCCTACGACGGGGATCTCGATGCGGCTTTGCCGCATAGGGGGAGGGGGCAATCAGCGCGCGTATTGCATCGGGTGAGTGAGGGGTGAGGGCTCGACCCTCGACGTTTTTCGCCAGCCCTTTGGGCTTTGGCGAGTGACTTTTCTTTGCGTGGCCAAAGAAAAGTCACCAAAAGAAAGGCCAACCCCGGCAAGTCGTCCGCTGCGCGGATGCCCTCGGCTCGTCGATCGGGTCGGCCGTACCGCCGCACACGGCACATCCCTGTGCCGCACACGGCACATCCCTGTGCCGCACACGGCACATCCCTGTGCCGCACACGGCACATCCCTGTGCCGCACACGGCACATCCCTGTGCCGCCTGCGGCTGCGCCGTCCTCCCTGACGGCGCTACTGACCCGTTCAACTCACCTTGGCGACTTGCAGGGGGGCCAATACCGTGCCCGACGGCGGCTAAGTGGGCTCGCTACGCGGCGCTCAAAATGGTGGGTGTCCCAATTTGGTGCCATGGCTTCGGCCAAAGCCCGCTTCGAACATCCTTGTTCTCGCGCCAACTCGGGGTCGAGCCGTGCTCGCCCTGATCCGATTTGGCCCATGGCCCGCCGCCCCTCGCTCGACATCCCTGTCTCGCGACCTGGCCTGATGGCTTCACCTCGGCGAATCAGAGGGGGAACCAATACCGTGCCCGACTGCGACTGGGTTGGTAGTTTTCTGCTCTGTTGGCCGCTACGCGGCACTCAGAACGGTGGGTGTCCCAATATGTGCTCGTGGGTGTCCCAATATGTGACGCCTCAAACAGGGGCGCGCGTTAGCGCGTCCCGCCTGAAGGGCCTTGCTGCTTTGACTTGTTAGTTGTGGACTCTGGCACATTTTGCATTTGGTAAAAATTGAACGCTAGAGAAGCCATGCCCAGAAACCAATATATGTTCATAGATGAGTTACTACCATTAGATGCTATTTGGTGACTAGCAAAGCCTACCATTGCGAGAGATAACAAAAATGTTGCAAACACCAATGTCAACGGAAGGTCGGTAGCTTGTTCTAGCCGAGTAAAGATGAATAACCAAACAACAAACAAACCGAAGAGGCTACCTAGAACCCACATAAAGTACTCTCCGACAAATTCAATGAGCGATAGAAAGCTACCAGTAGTTTCCGCTAATCCAACTGAGTTTTGTGCGGCAAGAGCACACGTAAAAAACGGTATAGTTAAATACCAGCTCAATTGCTTAATTATTTGTATATCCGCAATATTCATTCCCGATTCCCGATTCCCGATTCCCGATTCCCGATTCCCGATTCCCGATTCCCGATTCCTGATTTACAACTAACGCCCGCGTAATAGGCGTGAGTTTACGAACGTCCTAGTTGACGCGTTTGTTAGATTACTCACCATATTGCCTCTCCTTAAACCATCTTAAGAACTCTTGTTGAGAGGTGAAACTTCTTCGTGAAAAGCTAAATATTAAGTCTTTGTTTATATTTTCGATTTTTATTACATCTGAATTATCAGCTTTAGCGCCTGTGTGTACTATTTTACTGCGTATTCCATAGATTCTCTTTATCTCTCTCTCAATATCAATTCTTTCTTTAAAACTATTGCCCAACAAGAAGGCTGATCGTTCAGAAATTTTCTGATTAATACTACCTTGTGAGGAAAACCCACCAGAAGGTTCGTCGCCAACCAACAGTGATTCGATTGAAATTGCAAAAAACAGAAATTGATCCTCAGGAATATCCGCATTGACAGCTTTTCCAAACCAGCTTACAGCTTGATGAAGCCTCTTATTAATTTCCCCTTTTTGTTGTACGCAACTCAAGAGGCTTTTGTTTTTTTCATGAAGAATCAAGTTTCTGGTGTTTTCATTAACAAGGTGGTAGGTGGTTTTTGCTTCATCTGGACGAATAAACTCCATACACTCGTTAATACTCTCTGAAGCATTATGACCTGGCGACAGCAAGTTGAACTCGATAGAGAATTCAGATTTCCTATAAGAATCTTCGTTTTTGTAGAATTCATAATATACTTGGCAATCTCCAGATTCTGATCCGAATACTTCAATTTTCCTATTACGACCTACTTCTGTTCTCTTATCTCTTTTATGCCAGGGGTAGAAATAATAATCGGTTCTGTATTGAGTTGATCCTACATATAGGTTCAATAATGAACACAGGTATAAAGAGAATTTTTTTGCGCAGTCGATTGAGTTTTCATGATCAGTATTTAAATCAACCTGAAAGTAGCATTTGCAATTTTCAAGAGCATTAATACCGTGCTGGTAACTATATAACGAGTCTCTATCGGCAATCAGTTCTGGTAAATATCCTTTGTCATTTCTGTATAAAGTTCCGAAACCAAATTCTATTTTTTCGACTCGAAGGTCTATTCCTTGAATAGGAATGCAAACACTCCTTTTCTTAGTTGACCTAGCTAAAAAATCAACAAACTCTTCAGATTCAGTTTTTATTGAATTTTTTTGATCGTCAGAAACGAGTATCTTTGCAAAGGCATTTGAGAACCAGCCTTCCACTAATGAAGGGCTATTGCTCGGATACAATCTAATTATTTCTCTTAGCTTCTCTTCATATTTGCTTTCATCCCATTTTGTTAAAGAGTATTTCTTACCCCACAATCTTACTTGCTTAATTGAATAGCTGTCGTGACCTTCAAGCAGTTCAAAGTGTGGCAACATACTGCGAAATATATTTTCGACTTGTCCTTTCATATGCATCCGATTTAGATGAATCTAACAGTGATTAGATGGAAGGCGGTACTAATCCGTTAGCAGAGAATTCTTATAACTCCGTAACATCTTTATCGCCACCAAGTAAAAATTATAATTAAATCATAACGTGAACAACGTTCTTCTCGTTCTGGGTGTGTTCGTTTGGCTCCTTCTTTTTGCGCCACCATTAGTACTGTGTGAAAAAACAGTTCGTGGGTTACGCAAGGAAAGCGCCGCCAAACCACGACTGCGTAAACAGCTCAGAATCAGCATAAGGCCATCACCATGTTGGGTGGTCGTGGTGGGCAACGTTCGCTTATCTATTCCATCAGGCAAGGCTACCGCTCCTGAATTTCAGCCCCCAGTCTGCTGCTTTTAACCTGCGATGTTGCGCTGGCCTGGCCCATGGGTGACTCCGGTGAGGCGGTTGCCAAACGGCTATGTTAGCGAGTGAAGCCGGGGAAGGAAGAGCGGGATGATGATTTCCAGAGCAAGATCAAGAAATTCAAGAAATGAATCGGGATGGAGGGGCGCTCTGGAACTCTCACCACATTGAGCGCTGCAGAAGTGGGCGCCGCGTTCTGAGCGCCACAACTGACACCTGCCGCCTTCGCCACAGACGGGCACGGTATTGTTGACCCCCAGCAAGCCGCCGAGGGGAGGAAGCAAGGTCAGGAGCGCCATCAGGGATGATGGCGCAGCCGCAGCGGGGCAGGGATGCCCCATCTGCGGCGGTCCGCCCGACCTTGTGACCGACCCGAGGGAAACCGCGCAGCGGTCGGGTTGGCGGGGGAAAAGACCTTTGGTGACTTTGGGTCTTTCCAAAGTCACTCGTCCCTGCCCGCAGGGCGGACGAACCCCCCCTCGAGGAGGAACTCCTCGCGTCCTATGCGGCGCAGCCGCATCGAGAGGCTGGTCGTAGGTGAGGAACTCGACTGAGCGCCTCCAGATGGGCGTGCCAAACCCCTATGCGGTGCAGCCGCATCTCCCCTCACCTGGTGCAATGCGCCACGCTTATTGCACCCTACGACTGTGCGGCGCAGCCGCATCGGGAGGCTGGTCGTAGGTGAGGTGCTCGACTGAGCGCCTCCAGATGGGCGGGCGAAACCCTTTCGAGGGCTGCGCCCTCGCGTGCAGGGGCCCGTCGTAGGTCAGGAGCTCGACTGAGCGCCTCCTGATGGGCGGGCGAAACCCTTTCGAGGGCAGCGCCCTCGCGTGCAGGGGCCCGTCGTAGGCCAGGAGCTCGACCGAGCGCCTCCCAGAGCGTCTCTACAACTTCACCATGATATGCCGCGGCACCGTGTAGTCCTCCAGCGCGTAGAGGGAGAGATCCTTGCCGTAGCCGGACATCTTCATGCCGCCGTGGGGCATCTCGGAGGTGAGCATGAAGTGGGTGTTGATCCAGGTGCAGCCGTACTGCAGGTGGCTGGCCACCTTGCTGGCAAGGCTCAGATCCTTGGTCCAGACCGAGCTGGCGAGGCCGTAGTCCGAGTCGTTGGCCCACTGCACCACCTGCTCGGCGTCGCTGAATCGGGTCACCGACACCACCGGGCCGAACACCTCCCGGCGCACGATTTCATCCTCCTGACGGGCGTGGGCGATCAGGGTCGGCTCGAAGAAGAAGCCGTTGCCGGGGCGGATCTTGCCCCCCGCCGTCACCTCCACGTGACCGCTGCTCTGGGCACGCTCCACGAAGCTGGCCACCCGGTTGCGCTGCCTGTCCGAGATAAGCGGCCCCATCTCCACCCCCTCATCGCGCGGACCGCCCACCTTGATGGAGGCCACCGCCTCGGTCATGGCGGCGACAAACTTGTCGTAGATCTTGCCCTGGGCATAGATGCGGCAGGCGGCGGTGCAATCCTGGCCGGCGTTGTAGAAGCCGAAGGTGCGAATGCCGGCCACCACGGCCTCCAGATCTGCATCGTCAAAGATGATGACCGGCGCCTTGCCTCCCAGCTCAAGGTGGGTGCGCTTCATGGTACGGGCGGCGCTCTGCAGGATCTTCTGGCCGGTGGCGATGTCACCGGTGAGCGACACCATGCGTACCAGCGGGTGTTCCACCAGCGGTGCCCCCACGCTCTCGCCCCGGCCGCAGACGATGTTGATGACGCCGCGGGGGAAGAACTCGCTGGCCAGCTCCGCCAGGCGCAGGGCGGTGAGCGGGGTCTGTTCGGAGGGCTTGAGCACCACCGTATTGCCGGCGGCGAGCACGGGGGCCATCTTCCAGGCCGCCATCATCAACGGATAGTTCCAGGGGGCGATACTGCCCACCACGCCGATGGGATCGCGGCGGATCATGCTGGTGTGCCCCTCCAGATACTCCCCGGCGAGCGGCCCCTGCAGGCAGCGGGCGGCCCCGGCGAAGAAGCGGAAGCAGTCCACCACCGCCGGCAGCTCGTCATTGAGCACCGCCAGATAGGGTTTGCCGCAGTTGAGGGATTCCAGCGCTGCAAACTCCTCGGCGTGGCGTTCGATGGCATCGGCTAGGCGCAGCAGCAGGGTACTGCGCTGGGCCGGGGTGGTGCGGCTCCATTGGGCGAAGGCGCGCTGGGCGCCGTTCACCGCCCGGTTCACCTGCTCGAACGAGGCTTCGGGCACCGAGGCGAGAAGCTCACCGGTGGCCGGGTTGAGGATGGGCTCGGCCGGGCCGTCACCGGTGACGAACTGACCGTCGATCAAGAGTTGGGTAGAGAGTTTCATGGTTGCATCCTTGCGCACGCGTTGAGTCGTTATTTGCCACTGCCGGCGACGTCCTGGCCGTCGCGGGTGAGGTAGTAGGCAAGCAGAATGGGAATGGTGGTGAAGGCCACTATGATGAGCGCCACCACGTTGGTGACCGGTCTGTCCCGGGGCCGGATCAGCTCCTGATACATCCAGATCGGCAGCGTGGTCTGCTGGCCGGCGGTGAAGGTGGTGACGATCACCTCGTCAAAGCTGAGCGCAAACGCCAGCATGCCCCCCGCCAGCAGCGCGGTGGCGAGGTTGGGCAGGATCACGTAGCGCAGGGTCTGGAAGCCGTCGGCGCCGAGATCCATCGACGCCTCGATGAGGCTCTGGTTGGTGCGGCGAAAGCGCGCCAGGGCATTGTTGTAGACCACCACCACGCAGAAGGTGGCGTGACCGATGACGATGGTCCAGAAGCTGAAGGGGATCTCCATCACCCCATAGGCGGAGCGCAGCGCGATGCCGGTGACGATGCCGGGCAGGGCGATGGGCAGCACCAGCAGGAGTGACACCACCTCCTGGCCGAAGAAGCGGCTGCGGGCGATGGCCCCCGCCGCCAGGGTGCCGAGCACCATGGCCACCAGGGTAGCGAGTCCGGCCACCTCCAGCGACAGCTGGATGGCGCGCCACACGTCGGGGCGGTTGAGGGTCACCTCGAACCACTTGAGGGTGAGCCCGGGGGGCGGGAACTGGTAGCTCTTGCTCTCGCTGGTGAAGGCGTAGAGGAAGATGAACAGGATCGGAAAGTGCAGGAACAGGAGGCCGCCGATGGCCGCGTACTTGAGCAGACCTGAGGGCTGGCTGCCATGGTCCCGTTTCATGGAGGTATTAGAGCGCATCGAAGGCCCCCAGGCGTTTCGCGATGGTGAGGTAGATGGCGATGATGAGGATCGGCACCAGCGAGAAGGCGGCGGCGAAGGGCAGGTTGCCCGCCGTGCCCTGCTGCATGTAGACCACTTGGCCGATGTACATGGTGGAGTTGCCTATGATGCCGGGGATGATGTAGTCCCCGAGCGTCAGGGAGAAGGTGAAGATGGAGCCCGCCACCACACCGGGCAGGGCCAGCGGCAGGATCAGGGTGCGAAAGGTCTGGGCCGGGGTGGCGCCGAGATCGCCGCTCGCCTCGAGCAAAGATCGCGGGATCCGCTCCACCGCCGCCTGGATGGGCAGGATCATGAAGGGCAGCCAGACGTAGACGAACACGATGAAGGTGCCGATGCGCGAGAACGACAGCGACGGCCCCCCGATCACCGGCAGCGATAGGATGGCGTCGAGCAGCCAGTCCAGCCCCAGGGTGTCTGCCAGCCAGCTGACGACACCCTCCTTGGCCAGGATCAGCTTCCAGGCGTAGACCCGCACCAGATAGCTGGACCAGAGCGGCAGCATGATGCCGACGTAGAACAGGGCCCGGGTCTTGCCGCTGGTGTAGCGCGCCATGTAGTAGGCGACCGGAAAGCCGAGCAGGGCGCAGGCCAGGGTCACCAGCAGGGACATGCCGACGGTGCGCAGGATCACGTCCAGGTTCTCTACCCGCAGCAGGGCGACGAAGTTCTGCAGGCCCAGCTCGTGGTGGATCTGGCCGCTGAACTCGTCCAGCCCGAAGAAGGCGTTGGAGAGCAGCATCAGCAGGGAGCCGACATAGATGATGCCGAGCCAGAGCAGGGGCGGCCCCAGCAGGATGGCCAGCAGCAGACCGGAGCGGCCATAGAGCAGGGTGGAGAGGCGCCGCAGCGGCCTGACGCGAACGGAGTCGGTAGCGTGGCTCATGGCAAGGCTCGCACTGTGGGGGGCACTCATGGTTGAGCTCCCTGGTGGGCGGTGTGCAGACGGTGGATCGCCTGCTCCGGCCAGCTCAGGCTGACCCGGGTGCCACGGGGCAGGCGGGCCTGGCCCTCGTTGGGATGGTTGACGATAAGCTCGAGCTGTTCACCGAGATCGACCCGGTAGCGCACGAAGGGGCCGAGGTACTCCACCTCGCGCACCTCCCCTGACCAGCCGGGCGTACCGGCCTCGGCGAGCCGGATCCGCTCCGGGCGCACCATCATCTGGCGCTCATCGCCGCACAGGCGGCGGGCCTGCTCTCCCTCGAACAGGTTGACTGTGCCGACGAAGCGGGCGACGAAGGGGGTGGCGGGGGCGTCGTAGATGGTGTCCGGCGCGGCGATCTGCTCGATCTTGCCCTGATTGAAGATGCAGATGCGGTCGCTCATGGAGAGCGCCTCCTGCTGATCGTGGGTGACGAAGATAAAGGTGATGCCGAGCTGGCGCTGCAAGGCTTTGAGTTCGAGCTGCATCTGCTCGCGCAGCTTGAGGTCGAGCGCCCCCAGCGGCTCGTCCAGCAGCAGGATGCGCGGCTGGTTGATCAGCGCCCGGGCGATGGCGATGCGCTGGCGCTGGCCGCCGGAGAGCTGGCCGGGCTTGCGGTTGCCGACGCCGGGCAGGCGCACCAGCTCCAGCATCTCATCTACCTTGCGGTAGCGCTCCGTCTTGGCCACGCCCTTGAGCATCAGGCCATAGCCTATGTTGTCGCGCACATCCATGTTGGGAAACAGGGCGTAGTCCTGAAACACGGTATTGAGGTTGCGGTCGTAGGGGGGCACGGTGGAGCAGGGCTCACCGAACAGCCGGATCTCCCCCTCGCTCGGGTATTCGAAGCCCGCAATCATTCGCAGGCAGGTGGTCTTGCCGGAACCGCTCGGCCCCAGCAGGGTGAAGAACTCGCCGGCCGGGATCTGGAAGGAGATGTCGTCGACCGCCTTCACCTCGCCATAGTGGCGGCTGACCCGGTCAAATTGTACGGCGTTCATGGGACGTCCTTGTCTGTGTGGGAAGCGGGCCGGACTCCTGTCCGGCCCCATATCGGCATTTACTGAGGCACTTCAGCGACCACCCAGGATTGCGATATAGTCCGAGACCCAGCGGTAATAAGGCACGCAGGTTCCCTGGCTCTTGCACTGGGAGACGGGGGTACGCCAGAAGCGCACCCGATCGAAGTTGTCGATGCCGTTGGTCTTGCACCCATCTTTCCCGAGCAGGGCATTGCCCTCGCAGGCGGCCGACACTACGGGCACGGAGCCGAACCAGGAGGCGAGATCCCCCTGCAGCTTGTTGTTGAGGGAGTGCTCCAGCCATTTGTAGGCGCAGGTGAGGTTCTTGGCCTCGCTGTGCACCATGCTGGTGTCGGCCCAGCCGGTGACCCCTTCCTTGGGCACCGTCGTGGCGATGGGTTGCTTGTCGGCGATCAGGGTATTGGCCTGGAACGGCCAGGAACCGGAGGCGACTACCCCCTCGTTCTTGAAGTCGTCGATCTGGACGAAGGCGTCGTGCCAGTAGCGCCCCACCAGCTGACGCTGCTGGCGCAGCAGGTCGAGGGCAGCCTTGTACTGATCTTCGTTGAGCTCGTAAGGATCCTTGATGCCGAGCGCCGGCTGGTGGCTCATCAGATAGAGGGCCGCATCGGCGATGTGGATGGGGCCGTCGAACGCCTGCACCCGTCCCTTGTTGGACTTGCCGTCCGGCAGGGTCTGCTCCTCGAACACCACGCTCCAGGAGTCAGGTGCCTTGGGGAACACCTTGGTGTTGTACATCAAGATGTTGCCGCCCCACTGGTAGGGCACGCCGTAGTGCTTGCCATCCACCGTGTGCCAGGGAGCATTCTGCAGACGGGGGTCTATCTTGCCGTAGCTCGGGATGAGCGCCAGGTTGAGCGCCTGCACCTTGCCGCCGGCGATGAGGCGCAGGCTGGCGTCGCCGGAGGCGGTCACCAGATCGAAGCCCCCCTCGTTCATCAGGGCCACCATCTCGTCCGAGGTGGCGGCGGTCTTGGCGTTGACCTTGCAGCCGGTCTTTTGCTCGAAGCCGGTCACCCAGTCGTAGTTCTTGTCGGTCTCGCCGCGCTCCACGTAGCCGGCCCAGGCCACTATGTTGAGCTGGCCTTCACCCTTGCCGAGGGTGGTGGGGGCTGCCTGGGTCTGTCCTGCCAGCAGGGCGGGGATCAGGGCCAGGGTGAGGGGGGTCAGTTTCATCTTGCTCTCCTTGCTGGGGCGGGCACTGTGGTGATGCCACGCTGACAATTAACATCCTGTTAACCAGTCATGAGCGTAGGAGAAGCGCTGAGCAATGAGAATTTCAATTTTTAACGCCAAAGGTATCTGCTAAATCGATATCGAGTGCAGATGAATCTGAATTTTAGTGGTCGCTCGGCAAGAGAGGGTTAGCGAGGGAGTGCCTGCCGGGCCCGCAGCCGGCTCTGATCCCGCACTATGTCGATGAACTCGCGGGCGGTCCACTCCAGCCGGGAGCCACGTCGCCACACCAGGCCGATGTCGATGGCGGGAATGGGCTCCTTGATGGCGCGGGCCTCGACCCGCTCCTGCTCCAGCGACCAGGGGCGGTAGGCAAAGTCCGGCAGCAGGGCGAGCCCGAGCTGGCTGGCCACCAGGCTGCGCACCGCTTCTACCGAGGCGGTCCGCAGCACGATGCGCGGCGCTATGCCGTAGCGGCGCAGGCCGCCACCGATGATTTGGTCCAGCTGGTCGGCGGTCAGCGAGATCATGGGCTCTTCGCCGAGCGCCTTGAGAGAGAGGGTCGACTCGGCGCAGAGCGGGTGGTTGGCGGCGAGCCAGACCCGCAGCGGCGAGCGGGTCAGCAGCTCGGTATCAAACGCCTCCTGGCGGATGGTGCGGTTGGTCATCAGGATCCCCACGTCCACCTCGCCGTTGACGATCTGGTGCTCGAGATAGGGCTGCTCATCCTCCTTCACCTCTATCTGCACCGCCGGGAAGGCGCGGCGAAAGCGGCCGAGCGCCTCCGACAGGTAGTAGCCGGCCACCAGCGTGGTCACGCCTATGGTGAGCCGCCCCTGATCCTGCTGGGCCACCGCTTTGAGGGAGTGGCTCGCCTCGGTCATGGCGCCGAGGATGCGACGGGCATGGAGCAGAAACTGGTGGCCCTGGGTGGTTAGGCTGACCCCGCGCGGGTTGCGATCGAACAGGGGGGCGCCGAGCTCGCTCTCCAGCTCGCGGATGGCGCTGGTGACTGCCGACTGGGAGATGTGCAGCTCGGCAGCGGCGCGGCTGACCGAGAAGCTGTCGGCCACCGCCACGAAATAGCGGATCTGGCGAAAGGTGAAGTTCATCTGGGCGTCCTGCCGCATGCGATCAAGGTGAGTGCCAGCTTAACCTCGAATCGCGCCCAGACAAAAGGCGCCGTGCTGGCGCCTTTGTCATGGTTTTTCCGGCGGTTAGCGGGAGCTGGCCGCCTCGATCACCGGGATCCGGTTCACCGCCTTGCCCAGATAGGCGAGGGTGATGGTCACAATGATGCAGGTGAAGCTGAGCCACATGTAGGGCAGGTAGTCGAGGGTGGCCACCCCGAGGACCCCTGCCATGAAGATGCCGTTGTCGCTCCAGGGCACCATGCCGCAGGTGAGGGTGCCGCCAAACTCGGCGTTGCGGGAGAGGTTCTTGCGCGCCAGCCCCAGCCGGTCGTAGTTCTTGGCCATGATCTTGGGGGTCAGGATCAGCGACACATACATGGCAGAGCCGAACACGTTGGCCAGGAAGGCGGTGCCTATGGTGTGGGTGGTCAGGCTGCCGGCACCCTTGATGCGCTTCTCGAAGGCGCTGGCGATCACTTCCAGGATGCCGACCTTCTCCAGCAGGCCGCCAAAGCCCAGACCGAAGATGATGACGGCCACCGAGCCCAGCATGGACTCCATGCCGCCACGGCCCAGGATGTTGTCGATGAAGTCGACGCCGGAGGTGATGGCAAACGGGCTGTAGGCGGAGTGCATCGCCTTAACCGGATCCATGTCCTGGAACAAGATGGCCCAGACAAGGCCCAGCAGGGCGCCGAAGCTGATCACCGGGAAGGCGGGCTTGCGGTTGGCCAACAGGCCCAGCACAAGTACCACGGGGACTATGGCCAGCGGGGTGATGTTGAACTGCTTGTCGAGCGCCTCCATCACCAGGTTGACCTGCTCCAGGCTGACGTTGCCGGAGTACTGCATGCCAACCACGGTGAACAGGGCGGCGGTGATGACGTAGGAGAACAGGCTGATGGGCAGCATCCCCTTGATGTGCTCCATCACGTCGACGTTGGACATGGTCGAGGCCAGCACCACTGAGTCGGAGAGCGGAGAGAGCTTGTCACCGAAGTAGACACCGGAGAGCACGGCACCGGCTACCAGCGGCGCTGGCACCCCCAGGCTGTGGCCTATGCCCATCATGGCGATGCCGGCGGTGGCGGCCGAGCCCCAGGAGGTACCGGTGGCCAGCGAGGTGAGGGAGCAGATGATCAGGGTCGCCAGCAGGAAGATGGACGGGTGAATCACCTTGAGGCCGAAGTAGATGATGCTGGGGACTATGCCGCCGGCAATCCAGGTGCCGACCAGGGCACCGACGGAGACCAGGATCAGGATGGCCCCCATCCCCTTGGCGACACCGTCGACGGCTGCCTGCTCCAGGGATTTGTAATCATGGCCGAGCTTGATGCCGAGCCCCATGATGACAAACCAGGCGATGAACAGTGCCAACTGGATTGGCAGGTCGAGCACGCTGGTGAAGGAGAAGGCCAGGGCCAGGAAAATGGCCAGACAGGCAAACACCTGCGACATGCCCGGCAATCGGATGTGGTTGTGTTGGTTTTGCATAGATACTTCCTAAACTCTTGCTCGCCAAGGTCGGTCCCTCTCGTCCTGTGGATACACGTATCCCGAGGGGCCCACCCAAAAAGAGGCCGCAATCTACCACAAACCAGGGGGGACAAATCCCAACTGATTTGGCAAAAATGCAATTTTGATTGAAAAACTTACAATTTAGTTGATCTCATAACCCGTTTTTGAGTGCTCTGTCTGCCCCGATGGGACATTCGACTCCGATAGGAAAGTCCGATTGCATACTCCTAAAATACAAATGATAATTGTTATCAGTTGTTGGAGGGGAGTGTGTCATGAGATGGATAGTGAGGGCCATGCTGCTGATCGGGCTGCTGGCCATCCTGATCTGGGGTCAGGAGAGGGAGTACGGGGTATGGAGTCTGGGCTTCTTGCTGGCCGCCTGGGTCATGTTCGAACCCAGGCTGAGACCAGCGCTGATCCTGCTGCCGGTGGCCGGCATGACCGGAGTGGCGGCCCTTGTCTGGCAGCAGCCCTGGTTATGACGAGGTGGCCGGTGCGCTCTGCACCTTTTCCAGCGCCTGTTTGAGGGAGGTGATGACGTTCTTCTCCATCTCGTTGCGCTTGGCATCGGTCAGGAAGTAGATCATGTCGACGTCGTGGCGAATATAGTGGGAGGGGAGCTGGTTCAGGGTCAGGCAGCAGAGATCGGCCATCTGGTTGGTGTTCAGCGTCTGGCTGAGCCCCTGCTTCTCAATCTCCTTGAGCACCAGATGCTCGTAGAAGTTGTGAATGTCGGTATCCAGTATCATATGCATTCCTTGGCATGACGATGGGCGGTGAGTCGTCAAAAGCATAGTCATAACAAGGGGTAAAAACAAAAGGCCCGTCACTTTCGTGATGGGCCTTTTGCATAATGAATGGTGCGAAGAGAGGGACTCGAACCCTCACATCCGTGGGACACTAACACCTGAAGCTAGCGCGTCTACCAATTCCGCCACCTTCGCACACTGATTTTCTCCAGCTGGTTTTTAAATGCGGTTGGAGCGCATTTTCTGCGTTTTACATGCCAGAAGCATGGTGCGAAGAGA
>NZ_CDBH01000024.1 GCF_000820305.1 Aeromonas dhakensis | reverse complement strand
GGGGGGCGAAGGCAAACACCATGATGAGGTCGTTCACCGCCACCTGCGACAGGGTGAAGTAGGGATCGCCGTTGGTCAGCCGACTCCAGACAAACACCATGGCAGTGCAGGGGGCCGCCGCCAGCAGGATCAGCCCCGCCACGTAACTGTCGAGCTGATCCGCCGGCAGCCAGTCGGCGAACAGCACCCGGATGAAGAGCCAGCCGAGGAAGGCCATGGAGAAGGGCTTGACCAGCCAGTTGATGAAGAGAGTGACCCCAATCCCCTTGAGGTGCCCCTTCACCTGATGCAGGGCACCGAAGTCTATCTTGAGCAGCATGGGGATGATCATCACCCAGATAAGCAGTCCCACCGGCAGGTTGACCTTGGCCACCTCCATGGCGCCGATGGCCTTGAAGAGCTCCGGCAGGCCCTGCCCTAGCCCAATCCCCACCAGAATGCAGAGGGCCACCCAGGCGGTGAGGTAACGTTCAAAAAAGCCAATCGCCGGTTGGCTCTTGGCATCACAGGTTGCAGACATGAGGGCTCCC
The DNA here is from genome assembly GCF_000820305.1 of Aeromonas dhakensis. Taxonomy (GTDB): domain Bacteria; phylum Pseudomonadota; class Gammaproteobacteria; order Enterobacterales; family Aeromonadaceae; genus Aeromonas; species Aeromonas dhakensis. The sequence continues at coordinate 501 of NZ_CDBH01000024.1, read as the reverse complement.
GATGCGGTCATCCCGCATCTCTTTAGTTAACGACAAATGTTCATCCGCCCCGGCCACGCGGCCGGGGCCCTTGTTCAGTGATGCTGACTGCTCAGTGGTGCTGACAGAGGCGGCGCAGGGCATCCGCCCCCACCGGCTCCTCGGCGAGCAGCGGCACCACGGCGTAGCGGCTGGCGTGCTGCCGCTCGACCGCCTCGACATGGGGCAACTGGCGCTCGGCCCGCAGCTGCAGCAGCGGCGAGCTGACCGCGGCTTGCTGCAGACTGTGGTTGATGAGCCAGGCCCAGGGCTCGATGCCGGCACGGCGCAGATCGGCCTGCAGATTGGCCGCCTCCTGCACCGGGGTCGGCTCGGGCAGGGTGACGATCAGCACCTTGGTCTGCTTGGGGTCCTGCAGCTGCATCATGGGGGTGGTGAAGTGCAGCCCCTTGCTTCCCATCTGGCGGGCGATCTCCCTGTGGTAGGCGCCGGTGGCGTCGAGCAGCAGCAGGGTGTGGCCGG
>NZ_CDBH01000023.1 GCF_000820305.1 Aeromonas dhakensis | reverse complement strand
GAGTGAATTCGTTCTGGCAACCCCTCCCCTGCAATAAAATTGCAAAAAACTGCACTTTTTTAGTTATTCATATCCAAGCACAGCTTTTATACAAACTTATCCACAGAAACCAGCACCGAATTGCTAGAATGGCCGAAAACAAGGAGGCCAAGATGGACTTGCGACTGAGACCTTACAAGGGAAAACGCCCGCAACTGGGCAAACGGGTATATGTAGATCCCTGCGCCACCCTGGTGGGCGATATCCAGCTGGGTGATGATGCCAGCATCTGGCCCATGGTGGCCGCCAGAGGGGACGTCAACCATATCCGCATCGGTGCGCGCAGCAACATTCAGGACGGCACAGTACTGCACCTGACCCGCAAGAGTGCCAGCAACCCCGGCGGCTATCCACTGCTGATCGGCGAGGATGTCACGGTCGGTCATAAAGCCATGCTGCACGGTTGCACCATCGGCAACCGGGTGCTGGTCGGTATGGGTGCCATCCTGCTGGACGGGGCCGTGGTCGAAGATGATGTAATGATCGGTGCCGGCAGTCTGGTGCCACCGGGTAAGCGACTCGAGGCCGGCTTTCTTTATATGGGCAATCCCATCAAACAGGCACGCCCTCTCAAGCCGGCCGAGATCGCCTTCCTCAAAACCTCGGCCGACAACTATGTCCTGCTCAAGGACGAATATCTGCAAGAGGCCTGAATCCAGTCCGCCACAAACAGGAAGCCCGGCATAATGCCGGGCTTCTCTTCTTCTTATATAGCTATATGACCATCAAACGAGGTCAGTGGGCCTGATCCCAGTTGTCACCGGTACCCGCTTCCACCACCAGTGGCACATGCAATTCGGCAGCCCCCGACATTTTCTCCTTGATGATGGCGATGTATTCCTCCAGCTTCTCTTCGCGGATCTCGAACACCAGTTCATCGTGTACCTGCATCAGCATACGGATCGACTGGTCTTCAACTCCGCGGATCCAGCCATCCACGTTGATCATGGCGCGCTTGATGATGTCGGCGGCCGTGCCTTGCATGGGGGCGTTGATGGCGGCCCGTTCCGCTGCCTTGCGCAGACCGGCGTTGCGCGACTTGATGTCCGGCAGATAGAGGCGGCGACCAAACAGGGTTTCGACATAACCCTGGGCTTCCGCCTGCTGGCGAGTGCGCTCCATGTACTCCAGCACGCCCGGGTAGCGCTCGAAGTAGAGATCCATGTACTTCTGCGCCTCGGCACGGCCGATCCCCAGCTGCTTGGCCAGACCGAAGGCGCTCATGCCGTAGATGAGGCCGAAGTTGATCGCCTTGGCGCTGCGACGCATGTCGCTGGTCACCGCATCAAGTTCAACCCCGAATACCTCGGCGGCGGTCGCCTTGTGGATGTCCTTACCCTCGGCGAAGGCGGTCAGCAACCCCTTGTCACCGGAGAGGTGCGCCATGATCCGCAGTTCAATCTGTGAATAGTCCGCCGCCACCAGCTTGTAACCGGTGCACGGAATGAAGGCCTGCCGAATGCGGCGCCCCTGTTCGTTGCGTACCGGGATGTTCTGCAGGTTGGGATCGGTGGACGAGAGCCGACCGGTCGCCGCCACCGCCTGATGATAGGAGGTGTGCACCCGCCCGGTCTGCGGCTTGATCATCAGCGGCAGCTTGTCCGTGTAGGTGGACTTGAGCTTGGCCAGCCCACGGTGCTCCATCAGCAGTTGCGGCAGCTCATAGGTCTCCGCCAGCTCGGACAGCACCTCTTCCGCTGTGGATGGCGCTCCCTTGGGGGTCTTTTTGATGATCGGCAGCCCCAGCTTGGTGAAGAGGATCTCCCCCAGCTGCTTGGGCGAGGAGAGGTTGAACTCCTGCCCGGCCAGCTCGTGGGCCTGTTTCTCCAGCTCTGCCAGCCGCACTTCGATCTCCTGGCTCTGCTGGTGCAGCAGCTTGGGCTCGATGGTGGTACCGAGTCGCTCCATCCGCGCCAGCACCGGCAGCAGCGGCAGTTCGATCTCGCTGAACACCTTGGCGAGACCCGGCTCCGCAGAGAGCTTGCCCCACAGCGCCTGATGCAGACGCAGGGTGATGTCGGCATCTTCCGCCGCGTAAGGAGCCGCCTGCTCCAGTTCAATCTGGTTGAAGGTGAGCTGCTTGACCCCCTTGCCGGCAATCTCTTCGAACGAGATGGTCTCGACGTTCAGATACCTGCGGGCCAGCGAATCCATGTCGTGGCGGCTGGCAGTGGAGTTGAGCACATAGGACTCGAGCATGGTGTCGTAGGCGATGCCCTGCAGCTCGATGCCGTGATTGAGCAGCACGTTGCGATCGTACTTGAGGTTCTGCCCCACCTTGAGGCGGGCCGGATCTTCCAGCAGCGGCTTGAGCTTGCCGAGTACCACGGCCTCGGTCAGCTGTACCGGCGCCCCCAGATAGTCGTGACCGAAGGGCACATAGGCCGCCTTGCCCGGTTCGATGGCAAAGGAGACGCCAACGATGCGCGCCTCCATATAGTCGAGACTGGTGGTCTCGGTGTCGAAGGCAAACAGCGGCGCCGCCTGCAAACGGGCCAGCCACTCATCGAATTCTGCCTCGTCCAGAATACAGCGGTAGTCGGTCTCGATGGCGGCTGCCGGGGCAGCGCCTTCCTCATCACCCTCGGCGCCGCTCTCCTCGCCACCGGACTCCAGCTCTTTGATCAGGTTACGCAGCTCATACTCGCGATAGACCGCCAGCAGGGCCTCCTTGTCGATGGGGCCGAGCTCCAGCTCTTCCAGGCTCTGCTCCAGCGCCACGTCGGTCTTGATGGTGGCCAGCACATAGGAGAGGCGCACCTGCTCCTCCTGCTCGCGGAACTTGTCGGCAAACGCCTTGGAGCCCCGGAAACCAAGGGCAGCGACCTTGTCAAGGTTGGCGGCGATCTCGTCGATGCTGCCGATCCCCTGCAGCAGGGCAAGGGCCGTCTTCTCGCCGACACCGGTCATGCCGGGGATGTTGTCCACCTTGTCCCCCATCAGGGCCAGGTAGTCGATGATGAGCTCGGGCGGTACGCCGAACTTCTCGATCACCCCTTCCCGATCGGTCTTCACGTCCTTCATGGTGTCGATCAGGGTGACATGGTCGGAGACCAGCTGCGCCATGTCCTTGTCGCCGGTGCTTATCAGCACCGGCAGCTGTTTCTCGGTCGCCTGACGGGCCAGGGTGCCGATCACGTCGTCGGCCTCGACCCCTTCGACCATCAGGAAGGGGAAGCCCATAGCCTTGATCATCTGGTGGATGGGGGCGACCTGGCTGCGCAGATCATCCGGCATGCTGGCCCGGTTGGCCTTGTATTCGGGATAGATGTCGTCGCGGAAGGTCTTGCCCTTGGCATCGAACACCACGGCCACGTGGCAGTCTGGATACTGCTTGCGCAGGCTGCGCATCATGTTGGCCATGACACGGACGGCGCCGCTCGGCAAACCGGTCGAGGTGCGCAGATCGGCCTGCTGAGAGGCAAAGAAGGCGCGGTAAAGATAAGAGGAGCCGTCGACCAGAATAAGGGGATTGCTAGGGGCCATGAAATCGTCCTGCCAGAGATAAACAGCCGCTAGGATGCCACAGGGCCCCCTTCACACCAAGAGGGGGGGCGACCCGGCCGAGGGATCCTCATCGACTACCATGCTGTGGATAACTCTGTGCTCAAAAATGGAGTGATTGATGAAGCCCAGTGAAACCACTGTGGATAAAAAATGAAAATCACATATATAACAACGAATTGAGATCGTTAAAACCGATCGTCAGACCGTTGAAATGATCTCGATCAATGTGGAAAAAGATTTAAGGGAGTAAACGCGGCAGGATCCGAAACGAAACAATCCTAGCACAGCAAGATGACTTGACCAGCGGAGGACGAACGATAACCATACAAAAGTACAACAATCCATCCTGGCTCACATTTTCAACAACGAGGAGTCTGTCATGAAAAAAGTGGCCGTGATCTTGAGTGGCTGTGGCGTCTTTGACGGGGCCGAAATCCACGAGGCCGTGATCAGTCTGCTGGCACTGGCCAGGCAGGGCGCCGCCGTGCAGTGCTTCGCACCCAATGTTCCGCAGCTCCATGTCGTCAACCACCTGAGCGGGGAAGTGAGCGAGGGAGAGAGCCGCAACGTGCTGGTCGAAGCCGCCCGCATCTGCCGCGGCCAGATCAAGGACGTGGCAGAGCTGGATGCAGCCGACTACGATGCCCTGCTGGTGCCGGGCGGATTCGGTGCCGCCAAGAACCTGTGTGACTTCGCCATCAAGGGAGCAGAGTGCCAAATCCAGCCGGATGTGCTGAAGGCGTGCCAGAGCTTTGCCAAGGCCAACAAGCCGGCGGCCTATATCTGCATCGCACCAGCCATGATCCCGCTCATCTACGGCGCCGGCACCTTGGCTACCATAGGCCATGACGAGGGCACTGCCAACGCCATCGAGGCGATGGGTGGCAGCCACCTCAACTGCCCGGTCAACGAATTCGTGGTGGATCAGGAGCGCAAGGTGATCTCCACCCCCGCCTACATGCTGGCCAGCAATATAGTGGAGGCGGCGGACGGCATCGAGAAGACCGTCAAGCAGCTGCTGGCGCTCTGATTGCCAGATTGACCCAAACAAACGGGCCGCTCATGGAGCGGCCCGTTTTCAATTCTCGCGTATAGCGACGGATTAGATGCTTTCGCCCATCTGATCCATCTTGCCCAACAGGGCACGCAGACGCTCTTGCCAGGCAACGTGCTCGTTGCGCAGCTGATGGTTCTCGTCTTGCAGCTTGCTGTTCTGCTCTTTCAGCTCGTCCAGCTCCATCTTCAGCAGGGAGATGTTGTCGACGGCGGATTGTACTTTGGATTCGAGTTGCTCAAGGACTTCTAGTGACATATGCATACCTGTATGTTCAATTGCGATGCCCCACAGAGGGCGATTCAAGCGCGTGAAGCCAGCATACCCTGATGGCATCGGCACAAACAAGCCGGTGCGCTGTAAAATGCGCCTTCCATGGATGTATTGACTAAATATGCGTCTATTTTTCTCGCATCCTGCGCCGGGGCCACGGCAGGGCCCGCACAAGCCGCCATTGCATCCGATCTGCTCCCCTATTCACATCAACCGGACGCCTCAGCTGTGCAGGGCGATATAGGCCCCCAGCAGCAGACAGGCAACCCCGTACATCAGCAGGCCGTAGAGCAGGTTGCCGCGCAAAATGGCCCCGGCACTCAGGTTGTAACGGGAGGCCAGCGCCAGGTTGGAGCCGGAGAGCGGGCTGGTGCCGGTGGCCAGCCCCCACCCCAGCAAAAAGGTCATGCCGAGCAGGCTGGGATCCGGTGCCAGTGGCCACAGCAGCGGCGCCAGCCCGGAGATGCTGATGAGCGGGTGTACTCCGACGATGGCCACCAACAGGATCAGCAGCAGGGTGAGCGAAGCCTCCAGCCAGCCGAAGTGATGGAAGAAGGGCAAGCCGTGGCCGCCGCCCAGCTCGAGTACCGACAAGGCGCTGTTAATGCCGGCAGCCAGCAGGCCAGCCCCCAGAAACAGCACAATCTGACCGCCGATGGCGGGAAAGCGCTCCACCACCTGCCGCTTGAGGGCAGGGCCTCGCCCCGTGCTCGGCATAAAGGCAAACGCCAGCAGCGGCGCCACCAGGGCGATCACCGCCAGGATGCCGAGATCCGGCCAGATCTGCTTGATCAGCAGCACCAGCCCGGCCAGGGCAACTGGCAGCCCCAGGGTCTGCAGCCGCAGCGGGTAGCCGGCAAAATCCGCCACCCCCAGCCGCTCCACCTGCCAGGCGGTCAACCCCATCGCCAGCAGGGTCGCCACCAGCCCAAACGGCAGGATCTGCGACAGCTGCAGACCGGGGGCATAGGTGAGCGCCACCGCCATGGCGACGAAGAAGGGTGACCAGAAGGCCGCCGCACAGAAGATCCGGCTCAGCACCAGTACCTGACGCCGCTCCAGGGTGCCGCCCCGTTCCAGCCGATCGCCGATGATGAAGAGTACCGAGAGGTTGATGACGGCCCCCAGCAGGTTGAGGCTGGCCATGGTGCTCCACAGCCCCTTGCGCCCTTGCCATGAGGTGGTACCGGTCAGCAGGCCCGAGGTGGCGAGATTGAGGGTGCTCACCGCCGCAAACATGGTGAGCATGTTGATGTTGGGCAGCAGCCAGTCCGCCGGCCGGAGGCTGGCCCCTTGCCAGCAGGAGAAGATCAGCAGCGCCAGTGCCGCCCCGTACAGGGCAAGCGCCTGACGGCGCGCCGCCCCCACCAGCCAGGGCCAGGTGAGCAGGGAGGCTCCCCAGGCGGCGATGGCTGCCGGCCAGGGGGAGAACCCCAGATAGAGGTGCAGCAGGTTGAGCAGCCACATCCCCAGGATCAGATAACCCGACCAGCGCTTGGCCATCGACTCGCCTCGGTCAGGGGATCAGAGACACTGATCCATGTCCAGCGACGGCTTCTCGCACTCCGGACGGCCCACGATCTTGGCGGGCACGCCCGCCACTGTGGTGTGCGGCGGCACCGGGTTGATCACCACGCTGCCGGCGCCGATCTTGGCGCCCATGCCCACTTCGATGTTGCCGAGCACCTTGGCACCCGCCCCTATCATCACCCCTTCCCGGATCTTGGGGTGGCGATCGCCGCTCTCCTTGCCGGTACCGCCCAGGGTGACGCTCTGCAGGATGGAGACATCGTCCTCGATCACCGCCGTCTCGCCGACCACTATGCCGGTGGCGTGGTCAAACATGATGCCCTTGCCGATGCGGGCGGCCGGGTGCACGTCCACCCCGAACACCACGGAGATCTGGTTCTGCAGGTAGAGCGCCAGCGAACGACGCCCCTGGCGCCACAGCCAGTTGGCGACCCGATAGCCCTGCAGGGCATGGAATCCCTTCAGGTAGAGCAGCGGGGTGGAGAAGAGATCGACCGCCGGGTCGCGCTCCTGCACCGCGCAGATGTCGGCGGCGACCATGGTCAACAGCTCGGGCTCGCTGCGCAGAGCCAGCTCGATCACCTCGCGCAGGGCGATGGCGGGCATGGTGGCGCTGTCCAGCTTGTTGGCCAGCTGGAAGCTGAGGGCCGAACGCAGGTTCTTGTGATTGAGAATGGTGGAGTGGAAGAAGCTGGCCAGCATGGGCTCTTCGGTCGCCATGCTCGCCGCTTCTTGCTGAATTTTTTGCCAGGTTCTGGCAACCAGATCATCCATGTTGCAGCCTACTGTTGTTCTGAGGGAGTGCCTTGCTGTTCCTTGTGCACCACGGAGATGGGGTCCATGTGGATGATGACATCCATGCGCTCGAATGCCTGACGAACAGCCAGTTCGGCTTCATCGGCAATCTGATGGGCCTTGACCAGAGGGAGCTGATCGTCCAGTTCCAGATGCAACTGCACGAAGCGGGTCGGACCAGACTGGCGGGTGCGCAGATCATGCACCCCGTGTACACCTTCGACGGCACAGCAGAGGGCCATTATTCTCGCTTGTTCCTCGGCTGGCAACTGACGATCGAGCAGCGCCTGCACCGATTCATAACCGATGTGCAACGCCCCCCACAACAGGAACAGCCCGATCAGGATGGCAAACAGGCCGTCGGCCCAGTACCAGCCCTGCCCCGCCAGCACCAGTGCCAGCAGCACGCCACCGTTGAGCAGCAGATCAGAGCGGTAGTGCAGCATGTCGGCCTTGATGGCCACGCTGTTGGTCTTGCGGATGACGAAACTCTGGAAGCTGACCAGCAGCAGGGTCAGCACGATGGAGCCGCCGCTGACCCACAGACCCGCCTCGAGTCGCTCCAGCGGCGCCTGTTTGAGCAGGGAGGAGATGCCGTGCATCACCAGCAGCAGCGCGGAGCCCGAGATGAAGGCTGACTGGATCAGCCCGGCCAGCGACTCCGCCTTGCCGTGACCGAAGCGATGCTCGTCGTCGGCCGGTGACAGGGCATAACGGATGGCCAGCAGGTTGATGATGGAGGCGCTCACGTCCATGAAGGAGTCGGTGAGGGAGGCCAGCAGGCTCGAGGAGTCGGTCATCAGCCAGGCGATCAGCTTGCCGGTGATCAGCAGGGTAGCGGTGGTGACGGCGGCCATGCTGGCCAGCGTCACCCAGCGGGAATATTGTTGATGGCTCAAAACCGGCTTTCCTCTTGCGGTTAAAAATCTATTATACCCTGACCCCTGCGCCAGTCTGGCGCGAAAAATCAGCGGAATGACTTCAGATGCACAAAATACTCCTGGTCGACGACGATCTCGAGCTGACCCAGTTGCTCACCGAAATTCTGACCCTGGAAGGCTTCCAGGTGACCGTCGCCGAGGATGGCGAAGAGGGGTTGCAGCGGCTGGCCGAACAGCACTTCAACCTGGTCCTGCTGGACGTGATGATGCCCAAGCTCAATGGCTTCGCCATGCTGACCCGGCTGCGCAAGACCCACGACACCCCGGTGCTGATGCTGACCGCCCGCGGCGACAGCCAGGATCGGGTCAACGGGCTGGAGGCCGGGGCCGACGACTACCTGGCCAAGCCGTTCGATGACAGGGAGCTGCTGGCCCGGGTGCGCGCCATCCTGCGCCGCACCCAGGGCAGCCAGCCCCAGCGCGGCGGCAGTTCGGACGAGGTGCGCTTCATGGATCTGGTGCTGCAGCCCGGTCTGCAGCAGGCCAGTTGCCACGGCGATCTGCTGGAGCTGACCGCCACCGAATTCGGTCTGCTGGAGTGCCTGTTGCGCAGTCCGGGCCAGATCGTCAGCAAGAGCCAGCTCTCCGAGCTGGTGCTGGGCAAGAAGCTGGAGCCCTTCGACCGCGCCATCGACATGCACCTGAGCAACCTGCGCAAGAAGCTGCCTGAGCGCACCGACGGCCAGCCCCGCTTCAAGACGGTGCGCGGCCGTGGCTACCTGTGGCTGGAACAGGCATGAGAACGGCCCGCACCTTCAACGGTCTCTCCACCCAGATCTTCCTCTGGTTCTGGTTCATGCTGTTGCTGGTGGTGGCCGCCGTGGTGATCCTGCCGACCCTGGATCCCCGCAACATCATCCCGCTGCCGGCCCACGAGATCGCCCGCCTCAACAACAATCTGAAGGCGCTGCAGAAGGGGGCGGATCCCACTCAGGATTTCGATCTGGCCCAGGCCATCGACGCCGCCGGCCTGCTGCCGGTGGACAACATCTACCTGCGCGATGCCAAGGGACAGATGCAGTCCAGCACCCGCCTGAGCAAGTTCGTGGTCCGTTTCATGCTCGATTCGGACAACCCGGCCAAGCCCATGCTAGGCAGCGAGCACAAGCGGGCCATCGCCGGCCCCTTCCAGATGGAGCATCGCGGCCAGATCTACCACGTCTACTTCGGCCTCAACGTCGAGAACTCCTATCTGTTCCTGTTCATCCAGATCCTGGATCACCCGATCCAGATCCTCGGCATCGCCATGCTGGTCAGCACCCCGCTCTGCCTGCTGCTGGCCTGGCGGCTGACCCGCCCCATCCTGCAGTTGCAGCAGTCGGTCTCCCGGCTGGCGGAGGGCAATCTGGAGGCGCAGATCCCCAACCTGGGGCGGCGGGACGAGATAGGCCAGCTGGCGGATCACGTCAGCCACATGGTCGATACCCTCAAGAACATGATCCAGAAGCAGAAACAGCTGCTCTCCGACATCTCCCACGAGCTGCGCAGCCCGCTCACCCGCATCCAGCTGGCGCAGGCGCTGATCCGCCGCAAGCAGGGGGACAGCAACGAGCTGGCCCGAATCGAATCGGAGATAGGCCGGCTCGACAAGCTGATCGGCGACCTGCTCGATCTGTCGCGGGTGCAGCAACATGTAGAGGCGCCGGTGGTGATGCCGCTAGCCGATCTGCTGGAACCCATCCTGGACGACGCCATGTTCGAGGCAAATCAGAGCGGCAAGCAGCTCAGGTTGCCGCCGCTGCCCACCGACTCCCTGCGGATGTGGCCCGATCTGCTGGCCAGGGCGCTGGAAAACCCGCTGCGCAACGCGCTCAAATATGCCCGCGAGTTCATCAAGGTGGACTGGTACCGGGAGGGTCGGGAGTGGGTGATGACCATCCGCGACGACGGCCCCGGCGTACCGGTGGAGCAGCAGCCGCAGCTGTTCCTGCCCTTCTTCCGGGTGGATGATGCCCGCAACGCCAAGACCGGCGGCACCGGACTGGGGCTGGCCATCGCCGCGGAGGCCATCCTGCGCCACGGCGGCACCATCCGCGCCAGCAGCAACCACCCGGCCGGGCTGACCATCACCATCCGCCTGCCCATAGGCTGAGCAGGCCCTTTTCATCCGCCCGGGCGCTGGGTATGCTGGCGCCCTTTTCGCCCCATCAGGACGCCGTCATGCTCGACATCGTGCTCTACCAACCGGAAATTCCGCCCAACACCGGCAACATCATCCGCCTCTGCGCCAACACCGGCTATCGGCTGCACCTGATAGAGCCGCTGGGGTTCGAGTGGGATGACAAGCGGGTGAAACGGGCGGGGCTCGACTATCACGAGTTCGCCGAGGTGAAGCGCTGGCCAAACTTCGAGGCCTTCCTGGCGGCGGTAGCGCCGACACGGGTATTTGCCTGCACCACCAAGGGGCGCACCGCCCATTCGGCAGTGCAGTTTGCCGCCGGGGATGCCCTGTTGTTCGGGCCCGAGAGCCGCGGCCTGCCCATCGAGATCATCGAGAGCCTGCCGTTCGAGCAGCGGCTGCGCATCCCCATGCTGCCCCAGAGCCGCAGCATCAATCTCTCCAACGCGGTGGCGGTATTCGTCTACGAAAGCTGGCGCCAGCTGGGCTACCCCGGCTCGCTGCAGGTCTGAACCGGATCTGCCTGAGTAGATAGCGGGCTCAGGAGGAGGCCTGCTGCGCCTCCCCCGCCCCGTGGGGTGAGTGGAGCAGCCGACCATCGCGCTCCAACTGCCAGCATAGCCAGCCCAACGTCAGTCCCCGCCCCGCCATCAGGGCCGCCATCGCGGCCCACAAGGCCGCCACGCCCCAGCCCTGACAGAGCCACCAGACCGGGAAGAAGCCGCCGAGGGCCGCCACCAGCATGCTGTTGCGCATCTCCCGGGCCCGGGTCGCCCCGATGAAGACCCCGTCCAGCAGGAAACACCAGACCGCCAACAGCGGCATGGCGATGAGCCAGGGCAGCTGCGCATTGGCCGCGGCGATCACCGCCGGCAGATCCGTGATGTACCCAATCAGCCGGCTGCCCCCCAGCGCAAACAGCAGGCTGAAGCCCAGCGCAATCAGCAGCGCCCAGCCGAGGTTGAGGCCGATGGCCTCCCGCAGTCCCTGCCGATCCCGACGTCCGATGGCGCGCCCCACCATGGCCTCCACCGCATAGGCGAAGCCGTCCAGCCCGTAGGAGATGAGCATCAAAAAGTTGAGCAGCACCGCATTGGCTGCCACCGCCACATCCCCCAACCTGGCCCCCTGCAGGGTCATGAAGGCGAAACAGAGCTGCAGGCAGAGGGAGCGGATGAAGATGTCCCGGTTCAGGGCCAGCAGTCGCAGCAACGCGGGCCACTGGCGCCAGCGCTGCCAGGCCCCCTGCCACGCCGTCGGCGCCAACCGGCGCAGGTGACCGCTCACCAGCCAGAGTCCCAACCCGAGCGCGCTGTAGTCCGCCAGCAGCGAGGCGCCAGCGACCCCCTTCACCTGCCAGCCCAGCCCCAGCACGAACCAGGCATCGAGCCCCATGTTGACCAGGTTGGTGAAGATCAGCAGCAACATGGGGCTGCGCGCATCCTGCATGCCCAGCAACCAGCCCATGATCACCAGGTTGCAGAGCGCCGCCGGGGCGCTCCAGATCCGTACCGAGACGTACTCGGCGGCATAGTGCTGCACCTCGGCGGAGCCGCCGCTGAGGGCGATGAGGGTGGGGAGCGACGGCAGCAACAGCAGCAACAACGCCAGCCCCAGTGCGATGGCGAGACCCAGCGCCCTGGCCAGGGTGTCGAGCTGGCCGGCCGGGCTGCTGGCGCCATGGGCCTGGGCGGTCAGGCCGGTGGTGGACATCCGCAGGAAGCCGAGCAGCCAGAACAACAGGTTGATGAGGGTGGCGCCGACCGACACGCCGCCGAGGAACCAGGCCTGGCCGAGATGACCGATCACCCAGGTGTCCACCAGTCCCAGCAGTGGGGTGGTGACATTGGAGAAGACCATGGGCAGGGCCAGGGCAAACACGGCGCGATGGCGGCGCCCGTCTCGCCACCAGACGGGGGTCAACATGCCGGAGGACGTCCGTTGCTCATCACTATTCGCCATCCAGCCGCACTATCCTGGCAAAGTCCGACACCATGCTCGCCATCACCACCCTGGGCACCCCGTCCTCGCTCAGACGAGGGCGAAACACGGCCTCCAGCTTGCCGGCCGGATTGATCAGCACGATGGAGGCGGAGTGGTCGATCAGGTAATCCTTCTCCCCCTGATCGGCGATGGAGTAGATGAGCCCCAGATTGCGCACGAAGGGAAACAGCTTGTCGTGGGGGCCGGTCGCCGCCTTGAACTCCGGGTTGAAGAAGGCCGTGTAGGTCTTGAGGCGGGCCACGTCGTCCCGCTGGGGATCCGCCGAGATGAACACCACCTGGCTGCTCGGAGCGATCTTCTTCAGCTCGGGGTAGACGGAACGCAGGTCCGCCAGGGTGGTCGGGCAGATGTCGGGACAGAAGGTGTAGCCGACGAACAGGAAGGTCCAGTGGCCGGTCAGGCTGGCCGGCACGAACGGCTGGCCATCCTGATCGGTGAAGGCAAACGGGTTGATATCCCGCCCCGCCGGATAGTAGTCGGCGTGCTCGGGCAGGGAGGGCTGGCTCCAGTAAAAACCGCCCATCATGCCCCCGACCAGCAGCAGAAACAGCAAGGGGTAACGTGGTTTCACCATAAAAAACAAACCCTTTACGTCGACATGCCCGCCAGCCGGGCCCGAATGAAAGGGCTATTGTAACCCAGTGAGCACCGGGCCGGTCACTCCCTTGTCACGGTTGCCCGTTCGCTGGCCAACTTTGGTCAGAAGATGACGCCAGGGTCTGCAAAGCGACGCCGGATCGCCCAAAACGACAGCCCCACCGGGAGGTGGGGCTGTTGCAACGGGTCAAGGTTGTTGTCGGCGCCGCTCGTGCAGGCGGCGGCTCGAGGCGCGCAGCGGGATGACAGGAGCGGTCCAGAGATCATCGGCCAACCCCTGCTCGTGATGGCTATGAAACAGGCGCACCAGGCGGACAATCTTGTCCTTCGGGCACCCCAGCCAGATGGTCCAGCAGGCGCCCTTGTGGTGTACCCAGAGCGCGTAGAAACGGGTCATCCGGTTACCCTTGATGAAACGGGTGATGGAAGAAACGGGCGATGCCAGACCCGGATCCCATGGCGAGCTTGAAGCCATACCTGTCCTCCTTGATCAACAGGTCACGTCGACCGGCACCGTCCACCACCGCAAGGGGCGACCCGATGACTGCCGCGTGTCGACTGCACGAGTGTGCCGCTGTTGTGCCGACTGCCGGCGCCCTGCTGGCCACTCTCCCTTCTATCCCGCTGACGCCTCTGCCCCCGGACGAGGCACACATGCTGCCTGCACCGGGCGCGAAGCGCTTGTTATTCCCTGCTGCCCTCGGGGTTCCTGCCACCAGCGACGCGAAGCTGCGCGTCTTGCCGAGCATCGGGGGGCGGCTCACGCCAGTGAGCCAGCCTTACCAAATGATATATCTGAAATGAATCGCCTGCGGCGAGCGCCCGCAGACAAAAGTGCCGGGTATCAGGATCTGATTGAAATCACGGGGAAAGGAGCGCAGAAACAACAGAGCCTCCCATGGGAGGCCCTGTTGGCACGGATTACATCCAGTCGGCGTTGCGAATGACACCGACCGCCAGCCCCTCGATGGTAAGGTGCTGGCTGGCGAGATCCACCTCGATGGGGGAAAGCTCTTCATTCTCCGGCAGCAGCCACACCTGGCTGCCCTTGCGCTGGAAGCGTTTGACGGTGACATCTTCGTCGAGCCGCGCCACCACCACCTGACCGTTGCGTACCTCCTGAGTCTTGTGCACCGCCAGCAGGTCACCATCCAGAATGCCGATGTTCTTCATGCTCATGCCCTGTACCCGCAGCAGGAAGTCTGCCCGCGGGTGGAACAGGGCAGGATCCACCTGGTAGTGGCTCTCGATGTGTTCCTGCGCCAGGATGGGCTCGCCGGCAGCCACCTTGCCGATCAGCGGCAGACCGCTCTCTTCCAGCTGCTCTTCCTCTTCGAGCAGCAGGCGGATGCCACGGGACGTGCCCGGCATGATCTCGATGACCCCCTTTTTGGCCAGGGCCTTCAGATGTTCCTCGGCCGCGTTGGCCGACTTGAAACCAAGCTTCTGGGCAATCTCGGCGCGAGTCGGCGGCATGCCGGTCTCGTTCATGTTCGCCTTGATCAACTCCAGCACTTCGGCCTGGCGGGGAGTAAGGGGTTTCATAGCATGGGCACCTGTCTTTTTATACAGCACACTGGCAGTATATACAGTGCAGTGGCCAAGGCAAGCCGCAGCTGACATTTGTCGCGGCCCTCTGTTCATTTGCCATGGTTTTGATCCCGCGCAGCCGACTCATCGTACCTCTCGGCGACAAGCAGTCGGTGATTTGCTATGCTCACGCCGCATTTTTTTGGAGAGCAGACGCACATGTCCCTTGGACAGAAGATTTCCAGAGCCATCTTGCAATGGCCGGTCAGCGGCTTGGTCAATCACAAGAGCCTGCCGGAAAACCCCATCACGGAACTCAAGCTGGATCCGGCCAGACCCATCGTCTATGCCCTGAAGACCAGCTCGATCACCGACCTGATGACCCTGCAGCAGTGCTGCGAGGATCTCGGTCTGCCCGGCCCCTTCACGCCGCTGGAGCTGAACGGCCAGCTGCTGCCGCGCTATGTCTGTCTGGATCGTCCACCTCCCCTGTTCGGCAAACGCAGCAAGCCGCTCCCCTTCCTGCAGGAGTTCCACCAGTTGCTGGATTTGCACAAGCAGGATCCGGCGCTGGACATCCAGGTGGTGCCCGTCACCCTGTTCTGGGGCCGTGCCCCGGGTCGGGAAGGCGAGGAGGCCTCCGGCTGGAACATCATCAGCAGCCTGGCACCGAACCGCCTCAAGAAGGCGCTGATCGTGATCCTGAAAGGACGCGAGAACCTGGTGCGCTTCTCTCCGCCGCTCTCCCTGCGCTACATGGCGGACAAGCACGGCACCGACGAGGCCATCGCCCACAAGCTGGCGCGGGTGGCCCGCACCCACTTCAGCCGCCAGCAGCTGGCCGCCACCGGGCCCAAGCTGCCCAACCGCAACCTGCTGTTCAAGCAGCTGCTCGACTCTGGCGTGATCCAGCAGGCCATCGAGGAGGAGGCCCAACGCGAGGGGATCAGCCTCGATAAAGCCCAGAAACGGGCTCATGGCTACATGGACGAGATCGCCTCCAACTTCTCCTACCGGTTGATCCGGCTCGGCGAAAGCTTCCTCGGCTGGCTGTGGAACAAGCTCTATCGCGGCCTGTCGGTCAACGGCGCCGAAAAGGTGCGCCAGCTGGCCCAGGAGGGTCACGAGATCGTCTACGTGCCCTGCCATCGCAGCCACATGGACTATCTGCTGCTCTCCTACGTCATCTATCACCAGGGCATGGTGCCGCCCCACATCGCGGCAGGCATCAACCTCAACTTCTGGCCGGCGGGCCCGATCTTCCGCCACGGCGGTGCCTTCTTCATCCGCCGCACCTTCAAGGGCAACCCGCTCTACAGCACGGTATTCCGGGAATACCTGAACCTGCTGTTTGCCAAAGGCTACTCGGTGGAGTTCTTCACCGAGGGCGGTCGCTCCCGTACCGGTCGCCTGCTGCCACCCAAGACCGGCATGCTGGCGATGACCCTGCAGGCCATGATGCGCGGACTGGATCGGCCGCTCACCTTCGTCCCCGTCTACCTGGGTTATGAACACGTGATGGAGGTGAACACCTACCACAACGAGCTCAAGGGCAGCCGCAAGGAGAAGGAGAGCTTCCTGCAGGTGCTCGGCATCCTGCGCAAGCTGCGCAACTACGGCCGCGGCTTCGTCAACTTCGGCGAGCCGCTGACCCTCAACAGCTACCTCAACGAACACGTGCCGACCTGGAAGGAGCACATCGGCGAGGAGGAGCGTCCCGAGTGGATGGCTGGCACCGTCAACCAGCTGGCCGAGCTGCTGATGACCCGCATCAACGGCGCCGCCGCCGTCAACGGCCTGACCCTGAGCGCGCTGGCGCTGCTGGCCGCCGAACGCCACGCCCTCACCCGCGACGAACTGCAGGCCCAGCTCAACACCTATCTGGACCTGCTCAAGCAGGTGCCCTACAGCCCGCACAGCACCATGCCGGCCGAGGATGCCAAGACCCTGCTGGATCAGGCGATGGAGCTCAACAAGTTCGAGGTGAGCGAGGACAAGCTGGGGCAGATCATCAGCCTGGACCGCTATCAGGCGATCCTGCTGACCTACTACCGCAACAACATCCTCCATCTGTTCGCCATACCCTCGCTGGTGGCGGCCCTGATCGAACGCTGCGAGGGGATCTCCCGCAGCGAAATCGTTGCCCGCTGCATCGACATCTACCCGCTGCTCAAGACCGAGCTGTTCCTGCGCTATGAAGAGGATGAGCTGCCGGAGCTGGTCGATGCCCTGCTGGCCGAGCTGCAACGCCAGCAGCTGATCGAGGCCCGCGACGGCGGCTTCTGGGTCAATCCGGTCAACCAGACCCGCCTGCTGCTCTTGGCCGAGAGCATCCAGGAGACCCTGCAGCGCTACGCCATCGTGCTGACCCGGGTGCTGGCCCAGCCCAGCATCGAGGCGGAGCAGCTGGAGGCGGACGGCCTGATGATGGCGGAGCGCCTCGGCACCCTGCACGGCATCAACGCCCCCGAGTTCTTCGACCAGAAGCTGTTCAGCACCCTGATCCACACCCTGCGCAGCGAAGGCTATCTGGATCCGGGCTGCAAGCCGGATCTGGGCCGCTTCCAGGCGCTGGCCGACAACATAGTGCCGCTGCTCAGCACCAAGATCCGCCGCACCATTCAGGCGGGCAACCGGACCTGAGCAGGTACACACCCATGAAAAAGGCCGCATGTCGCGGCCTTTTTCATGGGGGAAAGCGAGTTCACAGGTAGTTGATCACCACCCCGGCGAAGATCAGCGCCCCCACGTAGTTGTTGTTGAGGAACGCCTGGAAGCAGGCTTCCCGCGCCCGCTCCCGGATCAACCTCTGCTGATAGACGAACAGCGCCGCCGCCGCCAGCAGCGACCAGTAGTAGCTGGATCCCAGCTCGCTCAGCTGGCCCACCAGCAGCAGGATCAGCAGGGTCAGCAGCTGCAGCGCGCCGATGATCCGCTTGTCGTGACGGCCGAACAGGATGGCACTCGACTTGAGACCGAGCTTGAGGTCATCGTCCCGGTCCACCATGGCGTACTCGGTATCGTAGGCGATGGTCCACAGCAGGTTGGCGAGAAACACCAGCCAGGCCACGGCCGGCAAGGCGTTGGCCTGGGCCGCGTAGGCCATGGGAATGGACCAGGAGAAGGCCATGCCGAGCACCAGCTGGGGGATCGGGATGTAGCGCTTCATGAAGGGGTAGCAGACCGCCAGCAGCAGGGCCGCGAACGACAGGCCTATGGTGAGCGGGTTCATGGTCAGCACCAGGGCGAACGAGATGAGCGCCAGCACGGCGAACAGCGCCAGTACCTCCCGTGGCTTGACCTTGCCCATGGGCAGCGGCCGGCCGGCGGTACGCTTCACGTGACCGTCGAAGTTGCGATCCGCATAGTCATTGATGACGCAACCGGCGGAGCGCATCAGAAACACCCCCACCACGAACACCAGCAGGGTCCAGAGATCCGGCAGGCCATCGGCCGCCAGCCAGAGCGCCCACAGGGTCGGCCACAGCAGCAGCAGGGTACCGATGGGCTTGTCGATGCGAGCCAACTGCACGTAGGCCAGTCCCCGCTCCTTGGTTAACAGATTCACTCCAGCTCCTTGTTGCATGACAGAGAGGGCAAGAAGAGTTCATGGACCAGCAGTGGCCATTGCCCCAGAAACAGACGGGAACGGCGTCCCCACACGATGCCGGCCGGACACCAGGGATTGCTCGCAATCTCGAAACAGGCCAGTTGCAGGTGATCGCGCCGGGCAGGCTCGTCACCGAAGATACGCTCACCCAGAGGCTGCTCGCCCAGCTCACGCAAGCCGCTGTCAGGCAAGGCAGCCTCGGCGAACAGGGTCCAGCCCAGCAGGGCCGGCCCACGATCACCGTGCAGGATCACCTCGCGGCACAGACCTGCCGGATGATCGGCGGCCACCAGCTGCTGCTCGTCGGCATCGAGGGGGACGCTGCGGTTGCCGAGCAGTTGCACCGAAAAGTGGTGATTGTGGCGGCGCAGGCGCCGGGTCATGGAGTCCGCCTCCAGCAACCAGGGCAGCAAGGCCTCGGGCGGCTCGCACTGCGCGGGAGTCCGCCAGGGCTCCAGCCGGACAAGGGGAACAGTCAACTCGGACTTCACAGCTTCACCATCCGGAGATTTCCGTTATCAGGTTAAAATCCGGTTTATTATCCGTAAATCAATCGAGAATTGTAAGAACATCCGTGCTTGACGGCCCCGATGGCAACATCAAAAATGGGGTATCTCTTGCTGATGAGCCATCCATATGAAGCTATTCAAATTTCTGCTGGTGTTGTTGCTGAGTTGTGGTGCACTCCAGACCTACGCCTCCGAAGGGGGGGAAGCACCCGCAGAAGGAGAAGCGGCGGCGGCCAAGCCGGGATTCCTCTACCACCTGCTGGATCCCGACATCATCACCAACTACCTGAGCGACGGTAAAACCCTCGGCTACGTCCGGGTGACGGTGGAGCTGATGGCCGAGAACGAGGCCGACCTCAAGCTGCTGGAGCAGCATGACCCCCTGATCCGCGACGCCATCATCCGCCTGATGGGCAGCAAGACCGCCGATCAGATCAAGTCCCTGGTCAGCCGTGAAGACCTGCGCAAGGAGTGCGAGACCCGGGCCAACGAGCTGCTGGTGAAAGAGAGCGGCAAGAAGGCGATACGCGAGCTCATCTTCACCAAATTCCTCTATCAGTAATATCCCGTCATCACGAGCGGGCCATGCGATCATCCGGGCCCGCTCGCTGTTTTAGAAATGAAAATTGATTACACTAGGGCCCACTGAGTTGTCGAGGTAGTCGGAATGGGCAACAAGACCCTGTGTGAATGGCGTCGCAGCGAGATCCCGGCCGATCTCAAGACCCTGCGCAAAATCGTGCGCAAACCCAAGTTCGTCTGCGGCAAGTGTGCCCGCAGCGCCAACGACAAGAGCTATCTGTGTCAGCCGCTGCGGTTGAAAGAGAAAGAAGCCTGACCGGCTATTGATCGGTCCAGCCCTGGCGCCCCTGCTCGAACAGCCGGCGCGCCTGGACGTCGTTGGGGCATACCCCGCGGTACTCCTCGCCGGAACGGCCTGCCAGATAGAGATGTTCCGGCCGGCAGTACCAGGCCAGCCCCTTCTGGTGTCCCTGTTTCCACAGCTCGGCATCCACCTTCTCGCCGCACTGGGCCTGATGGAACTCGACCCGCTCGGCGGTGAGGCCCAGCTTGCCATCCGCCTCCCCCACCTCGCTCCACACCTTCTCGCACGGATCATCCGAGTGGGAGGCACAGCCCCCAAGCAGGGCGGCAAACACTATCACCGAGAGTCGCATAATCATCCTTGAGTGTCGTTTGGGCAGTTCATTCTAGCCAGCCCGCCGCCGGCCTCCAAGTGCCCGTCCCCATTCCTGTGAGCCGCCCAAAAAAACAGGCGGGCCCGAGGCCCGCCTGTGTATTCAATACGCGGATTACTGGTCGTCGAGAGGGTCATCGTCCTGCCAGCTCTCGTCTTCCCATTCATCCAGCTCGTCCTCCCAGGATTCCGGTTCCCACTCGTCGTCGAGGTCGTAATCCGGCTTGTGTCCACCCATGCTCATTCTCCTTGGATAGTGCACCCGCACTCAAAGTCTATCCAGAAAAATGGGGCTCGCCAGTCAGCGGGAGTTCAAAGTTTGACCAGGGTGCGGCCAGCAATCTTGCCCTGGGTGATGGCCTCGGCGGCCTCCACCACCTGCTCCAGTCCGATCTCGGTCACCGCCTGCGCGAAGAAGCTGGCGGGCAGATCTCGGGCCAGTCGCTGCCAGGCCAGCTGGCGACGTGCCAGTGGGCACATCACCGAGTCGACCCCTTGCAACCGCACGTTGCGCAGGATGAAAGGCATCACGCTGGTGGGCAGATCGAAACCGCCCGCCAGACCGCAGGCCGCCACGGCGCCGCCGTAGTTCATCTGGGCCAGCAGCTTGGCCAGCACCTGACTGCCGACACTGTCGATCGCCCCGGCCCACAGCTGCTTCTCGAGCGGCTTGGCAGGCTCCAGCAGCTCGCTGCGCGGCACGATGCGGCTGGCACCGAGCGCGGTCAGCATCTCGCCCTGCTCCTCGGGACGACCGGTCAGCGCCGCCACCTGATAACCCAGCGCGGCCAGCAGTGCGACGGCAGTGGAGCCCACCCCGCCGGCGGCGCCAGTCACCAGGATCTCGCCGCTCTGCGGGGTCACTCCCGCCTCTTCCAGCGCCAGCACGCAGAGCATGGCGGTCAGGCCGGCGGTGCCGATGCACATGGCCTGGCGCTCATCCAGCCCGGCCGGCAGCGGCACCAGCCAGTCGGCCTTGACCCGCGCCTGTTCGGCCATGCCGCCCCAGTGCCCTTCCCCCACACCCCAGCCGGTCAACACTACCTTGTCGCCCGGCTGATAACGCTCGTCGGCAGACTCGAGCACGGTACCGGCGAAGTCGATGCCGGGCACCAGCGGCCACTGGCGCACTATCTTGCCCTTGCCGGTGATGGCCAGCCCGTCCTTGTAGTTGATGGAGCTGTAACTCACCGCCACCCGCACTTCGCCTTCCGGCAGCTGGCTCTCGCCCAGCCGGGTGAGGGTCGGTACCGTCTTGCCTTCTTGGTTTTCCAGTAACAGAGCCTTGAACATGGTTGCCTCTTTGATGAGTGTGAAAAGGATCAGCTGCTTTGCCGCTTCTGCAGCTGGAAGTCGAGGGTCAGCGCCGAGCCCATGACGGGTTCACCGGCCAGCTGACGCAAGATGAGATCGGCCGCCTCCTGCCCCATCCGCTGATAGGGGATGCGAACCGAGGTGAGGGCCGGGTAGCAGGCGCGCGCCACGTCCAGATCGTCGAAACCGGCGATGGCGAGCTTGCCCGGCACGTTCAGGTGGCGACGCTGGCATTCGAACAGCACCCCGGCCGCCAGCTCGTCGTTGACGCAAACCAGCGCATCCAGCTCGGGCCAGCGCAGCAGAAACTCCCCCAGCATGGCCGCCCCGGTGCTGAAGCTGGGTCGCTCCGAGGTGTTGATGATGGCGTCGGGGGAGAGGTAGTTGTCCAGCAGCGCCTTCTGCCAGCCCTGCATGCGCTGCTGCAGCATCCACTGCTCCTGGCGGGCGCAGAGAAAGCCGATATTGCGGTAGCCGCGCTCGATGAGGTGGCGGGTCAGCTGGTAGCCGGCATCGAAGTTGGAAACCCCGACGTTCATGTCGATGGGGCTGCGGGCCATGGCCCCCACCTCCACCACCGGCAGGCGGGCCGCCTTCAGCCGCATGCGGATGGTCTCGCCGGGATCGCTGCCAAACAGCACCACGGCCGCCGGATTGTGCTGCAGAAAGCTGGTCAGCAGGCTCTCTTCCTGCTGTTTCAGGTGCTGGGCATCCCCCAGCATGATCTGGTAACCCTCCCGGCGCAGGCTCTGCTGCAGCCCGGCGATCACCTCGCCGCAGCCGCAGTCGGTCAGGCTGGGCACGATCACCACTATGGTCTGGGAGGTGGCGGATGCCAGCGCCCCCGCCGCCCGGTTGGGGATATAGCCGAGTTCATCCACCGCCGCCTCGATGCGCTCGCGCATCTTGTCGGATACCAGCTCGGGGGTACGCAGGGCGCGCGACACCGTCATGGCCCCCACGCCGGCCAGCTGGGCCACATCGTTGAGGGTCACCCGACCCGTGCTACGGCGTTTCTTCGCTTCTGACATCCTTTCCCTTCCTCGGCATACGGGTGCTCACTTTAAGGCAAAAGCGGGGCACTGACTATTTGCTCAAACCGGATTTTACCCCCTTTGAGGCCGACAAGGGGCAGGATGAATCCCTTCTGTGAGAGAAATGATAGCGCTATCACAGTTCGATGTTAGCGCTATCTGGTAGCGCTAACTTTCGCGATCAGGCTCACAGTTATCAGCCGGCAAGATCGCTAGATTGGCGCCATCTTATCCAGCCCGGACACTGCCATGCTGACCCAATTGCTGACCGAGGAGGTCATTTCCATCGAAGCGGGCGCCCGCGACTGGCGTCACGCCATCGAGCTGGCCACCGCCCCCCTGCTGGCCAACGGCACCATAGAGCCATCCTATGTGGCGGCGCTCTATCGCTCCCACGAAGAGCTCGGCCCCTACTACGTGCTGGGCCCGGGCCTGGCCATGCCCCACGCCCGCCCGGAAGACGGCGTCAACCGGCTGGGACTGGCGCTGACCGTGCTGAAGGAGGGGGTCAACTTCGGCTCCGAGGGCAACGACCCGGTACGGCTGCTGATCACCCTGGCCGCCAGCGACAGCAACTCCCACGTGGAAACCATCGCCCAGCTGGCCGAGCTGTTCATGAATGAAGAAGACGTGGCGGCCATCATGGCGGCCACCAGCAAAGACGACATCCTGCGCATCCTGGCGCGTTATTGAGTGGCGCCCTGCGCCCGATAGAGGAAGAGAACATGAAGATTCTGGTTGTATGCGGACACGGCCTGGGTACCAGCCTGATGATGGAGATGAGCATCAAGAGCATTCTCAAGGAGCTGGCCGTGACGGCCGAGGTGGATCACCGGGATCTCGCCTCCGCCGGCAGCGAGAGCGCCGAGATCTTTGTCGCCACCCGCGACATCGCCGAACAGCTGGTCAGCATGGGGGTCGACGGCCGGCTGGTCTCGCTGGACAACATGGTCGACAAGGCCGCCATGAAAGAAAAACTCGCCATCGCCCTGCGCGAGCTGGGCGCACTCTAACCCCTTTGCGACTGTCTGGGCGGCCGGTGAGCCGCCGCTTCCATCTGCTTGGAGCTGACCATGGAATTTTTCAATTTTCTGATGTTTGACGTGCTGTCGGAGCCGGCCGTGCTGGTTGGCCTGATCGCCCTCATCGGCCTGATCGCCCAGAAGAAACCGGTGACCGAGTGCATCAAGGGCACGGTCAAGACCATCATGGGCTTCGTCATCCTGGGGGCCGGCGCCACCCTGGTGGTGAACTCGCTGGGCGACTTCGCCACCATCTTCCAGCACGCCTTCGGCATCAAGGGGGTGGTGCCCAACAACGAGGCTATCGTCTCCATCGCCCAGCAGTCGTTCGGCAAGGAGATGGCGATGATCATGTTCTTCGCCATGCTGGTGAACATCCTGATCGCCCGGCTCACCCCGTGGAAATTCATCTTCCTGACCGGTCACCACACCCTGTTCATGTCGATGATGGTGGCAGCCATCCTCTCGGCTGGCGGCATGAGCGGTATCCCGCTCATCGCGGTGGGCAGCCTGGTGGTCGGCGTGACCATGGTGCTGTTCCCGGCCCTTGCCCACCCCTACATGAAGCAGATCACCGGCTCCGATGACGTGGCGCTCGGCCACTTCTCCACCTGCTCCTACGTGCTGGCCGGCTGGATCGGCGCCAAGTTCGGCAACAAGGCCCACAGCAGCGAAGAGGTGCAGGTGCCCAAGAGCCTGCTGTTCCTGCGCGATACCCCGGTGGCCATCTCCTTCACCATGGGGATCATCTTCCTTATCACCTCTCTGTTTGCCGGTGCGGATTACGTATCGGAAGTCGCCAAGGGCAAGCACTGGTTCATGTTCTCCCTGATGCAATCCATCACCTTCGCCGCCGGGGTCTACGTGATCCTGCAGGGGGTGAGGATGGTCATCGCCGAAATCGTGCCGGCCTTCAAGGGGATCTCCGACAAGCTGGTGCCCAACGCCAAGCCGGCGCTGGACTGCCCCATCGTCTTCCCCTACGCCCCCAATGCGGTGCTGATCGGCTTCCTGTCGAGCTTTGCCGCCGGCCTGGTGGGCATGGTGCTGCTCTACCTGCTGGGGCTCACCGTCATCATTCCGGGCGTCGTGCCACACTTCTTCGTCGGCGCGGCGGCCGGGGTGTTCGGCAACGCCACCGGCGGCCGTCGCGGCGCCATGCTAGGTGCCTTCGCCAACGGCCTGCTGATCACCTTCCTGCCGGTGTTCCTGCTGCCGGTGCTGGGGGATCTCGGCTTTGCCAACACCACCTTCAGCGATGCCGACTTCGGCGTGGTGGGGATCCTGCTTGGCCTGATCATGCGCTGAGCCGGTCTCTGAAATGAAAAACGGAGCGCGAAGCGCTCCGTTTTTTTATGCCCTCGACTCCCGACTCAGTCGTTCTCCAGGCTGGTGAGGCAGTGAGACAGGGTGCGTGCCAGCGCCCCCTGGTTGCGCAGCACCACGGCGCGGGCCTGCTCGCCCATCTCCCGGCGCCGGCTCTCGTCGGCCAGCAGCGCGCTCACCTGCTCCCCCAGCTCGGCGGCATCGGCCACCACGGCGGCGCCACCCTGGGCCACCAGCTGGCGGGTGATGTCGCTGAAGTTGAAGTAGGCGGGGCCGCTCAGACAGGGTTTGCCGAGCGCCGCCGGCTCCAGCAGGTTGTGGCCGCCCACCTTGACCAGGCTGCCGCCGACGAAGGCCACGTCGGCCGCCGCCAGCATCAGCGGCAGCTCGCCCATGGTATCCCCCAGGTAGACCTTGTCGCGCTCGCCCACCGCACTGCCCGCCGTGCGCCGCACGCAGCCGTAGGGGGCGCACAGCGCTGCCACCCGCTCGAACCGCTCGGGGTGGCGCGGCACCAGGATCAGCAGGGCCGACGGCTGCGCCGCAAGCACCCGATCGAAGGCGGCCAGCACCTGCTCGTCTTCCCCCTGATGGGTGCTGGCGGCAATCCAGACCGGCCGCTCCGCCCCCAGCAGCTGGCGCAGGGCACGACCTTTGGTCTGTACCTGCTCATCGAGCTGGATGTCGAACTTGATGGAGCCGGTCACCGCCAGCCGCTCACGCCCCAACCCCAGCCGATGGAAGCGATCCGCGTCGTCCTGGTGCTGGCAGAGCAGGTGGGTCAGCGGCCGGCTGAGGGCATCGAAGGCACCCTGAAAACGGGCGTAACGCCGGCAGGATCGCTCCGAGAGGCGGGCATTGATGATGGTCACCGGCAGGTGGCGCGCCTCGCAGGCCGCCAGCCAGTTCGGCCACAGCTCGGTCTCCATCACCCAGAGGGCACGGGGCTTGAAGGTGTTCAGAAACGCCGAGACGGCCCAGGGATAATCCAGGGGCGCATAGCGGTGCTCCACCAGATCCCCCAGCCTGGCAGCCTGCTCGGCGCCGGTACGGGTGGTGGTGGTGAGCAGGATCGGCAAGAAGGGCCGCTCAGCCTTGAGGGCGCGGATGAGGGGGCTGATGGCCAGCGTCTCCCCCACGCTCACCGCATGGATCCAGAGCGGCGCCTCCTGCCCGGTGGCGGGTGTTAGCCCCAGGTGCTCGGCCCAGCGCTTGCCAAAGCCGGGCTTGCCCTTCTTCGGCTTGTAGAGCGCCAGCAACGCCAGCGGCAACCCCAGGTGGATCAGCAGGTTGTAGAGCAGCCGATAGCCCATGCTAGTGCGGCTCCCCGCGCTTGCCCGGCTCGGCGACAAAACGGGGAGGTTCGCCGGGCGCCAGCGGCGGGGCCGGCGTCTCGCTGCACTCCAGCCGGCGGCCGGCCTCGATGACCTGCTCCGGCATCAGCTCGATCAGGCACTTGAGGTGACCGAACTTGCAGGTGCGCTTGAAGCAGGGGCGGCACTCTATGTCGGTGTGGACGATCTCGACCCGGTCCGCCAGCGGTGGGGTGTAGAGCGGAGAGGTGGAGCCATAGACCCCGATCAGCGGCCGGTTGAGGGCGGCGGCGACGTGCATCAGGCCGGAGTCGTTGGCGATCACCCGCCCGGCCAGCGCCATCAGGTCGATCGCCTCGTACAGGCTGGTCTTGCCCGCCAGCACGTGGCAGTTGGGGCGCGACAGCGGATTGATCCGGTCGCGGATGGTATTGGCCACTGCCGCGTCCTTGCCGGAGCCGAAGATCCACACCTGCCAGCCCTCGTCGAGGTGCTTTTGCGCCACCACGGCGTAGTGGCCCTCCGGCCAGCGCTTGGCCGGGCCGAACTCGGCCCCCGGGCAGAGCACCAGCACCGGACGGGCGCGATCCAGCCCGAGCCGCGCCAGCGCCTTCTCCTGGTTGACGAGATCGACGTTGAGGGCCGGCTGGGGGATGGTCGGGATGTCGGCCCGGCTCTTCATCTGCGCCTTGGGATAGGCCAGTGCCAGGTAGGCCTCAACCATCAGCGGAAAGGCGGACTTGTTGCTGCGCATGTCGTTGAGCAGGCCGAAGCGGTGCTCGCCTTTCCAGCCGGTGCGCACCGGGATGCGGGCAAACCAGGGGATCAGCGCCGACTTCATGGAGTTGGGCTGGATGATGGCCTGATCGTACTTTTCGGCCGCCAGCTGCTTGCCGAGCCGACGGCGGGCTCCCAGCTTGAAGTCGCCGTGGCCAAGCGGCATGGGGATGGCCTTGTCCACCTCCGGCATCCGCTCCAGCAGGGCACCACACCAGGCGGGCGCCATCACGTGCAGCTCGCTGTCTGGGTGGTTGGCCTTGATCGCCTTGTAGAGGCTCTGGGACATCACCATGTCGCCGACCCAGGAGGGGCCGATCACCAATATTTTCATCTCGCACTTCTCCAGGGCCACGCCCTGCGGTTAATCGTTGCTGGCCGAGATTATGCCCGAAGAATGGCCCGAGAAATAACAGAAGATCCCGCTGCCATGCATCCTGGCGCCAAAAAACAATCCATTTGGACCCAACACTCATCCCGCCGTCGGAACCATGCTCCGCCTGCCGTTTTAGGCTAGAATGGGCGCCAATTTGAGCATGGCCCGCCAGTCGGGCGCCAACAAGAGCCTTTAATCCGTGAACAAACCGACTCTGGCGGCTGTCCTTATCGTCAAGAATGAAGCCGAAAACCTGCGCCCCTGCCTCGCCTCCCTCGACGGACTGGTCGACGAGATCGTCATCATGGACTCCGGCAGCCAGGACGAGACCCCGGCCATCGCCGCCGAATTCGGCGCCCGCTTCTTCGTCAACCCGGTGTGGCCAGGCTTCGGCCGCCAGCGCCGGCTCGCCCAGTCCCACGTGCAATCCGACTGGGTGCTGTGGCTGGATGCGGACGAGCGGCTCACCCCCGAGCTGAAAGCCGCCATCGCCGCCGTCATGGCCAACCCGGCCAGCGACACCATCTACTCGATCCCGCGCCTCTCCTGGGTGTTCGGCCGCTTCATCCGCCACAGCGGCTGGTACCCGGACCGGGTGCTGCGCCTCTATCCCAAGGATCTCACCAGCTACAACGAGGTGCTGGTGCACGAGAAGGTGGAGGTGCGCGCCAACATGAAGATCGTCAACCTGCACGGCGACCTGCTCCACTTCACCTATCGGGATCTGGAGCACTACCTGGTCAAATCCGCCGGCTATGCCCGCGCCTGGGCCGATCAGCGCACCGCCCGCGGCAAGAAGGGCTCCCTCGGCCAGGGGCTGGTGCACGCGCTGGGCTGTTTCCTCAAGATGTACCTGCTCAAGGCCGGCTTCCTCGACGGCAAGCAGGGGCTCCTGCTGGCCATACTGTCGGCCCACTCCACCTTCGTGAAGTACGCCGACCTCTGGATCCGCCAGCAGCCCCAGACACCGGACCAGGCTGACAAGTAAACCGCCGCAGACGGGCGCTGCCAGCGAGCAGCCCCCCATATGAGACAGGGCCCTTGAAGGGCCCTGTCTGCATTTACGCTATCCGCTATCACTGCTCGCTGCGCCAGAACGGCGGCGCCCAGCGGGCGATCGCCGCCGCCATGGTCTTGGGATCGAGCTGGCTCATGTCTTCCGGGTGATCGCTGTCTTCCGGCGGGCTGAACGCCAGGTGGCGCCCCTCGCTGTTGAGCGGACGCCAGCGCAGCGGCGTCGCCGAGCGGTGCGCCGGGAAGAAGCCGATGGTGGGCACATCCAGCGCCGCGGCGATGTGCAGCGGCCCGGTGCTGCCCGCCACGAACAGGGCGGCGTTGGCCATCACCTGGCAGAACTTGGGCAGTCCCTCCTCGGAGCGGTAGATCCAGCCGTTGCCACCGTGGGCCAGCAGCTCGGCCGCCAGCTGTTCGGCGATCTTCTCCTCCCCCGGCCCCGCCGTCAGGATGCACTGCAGCTCGGGACAGGCCTGGTTGAGCTTGATGATGAGGCGGGCGTACTGCTCGATGGAGAGGTTGTTGGCCGAGCCGCCGCTGCCGGCATGCACCATCAGCCAGGGACGACTGGCATCGAGCCGCAGGCGGGCGGCAACCTGCTCGCGCACCTGTTGCAGGCTCTTCGCATCGAATCTGAGGTAGGGGCCCTGCGGCTCCACCGCGCTCACCTGCTGGTCGGCAAGGAAACGGCGCACCAGATCCAGGTTGTATTCGTACTCCGGCTTCTGGGAGCGGGAGCGACGCTGGATCAGGCGCTGGTTGTAGAGCACCTGGGCCAGCTTGGTGGCCGGCGCCAGCCGGTAGGGAATGTGCGCCTTCCACACCAGCATGGCGTTGCGGGAGTTGGAGAAGAGGCAGATGGAGGCATCGAAGGCGGCCGCCTTGATGCGTGCCTGCAAGGCACGTTGTTGTTCCTTGTCGGCCCGTGAGCCCGGATCCAGGATGATCTCGTCAATCCAGGGGCAGAGGCGGGCCAGCGGCGCCGTGTAGGCGGGAACCAGGGCAGTCACATGACACTCCATGGAACGCTTGAGCATGGCAAAACTCGGCCAGGCCAGCATGAAGTCACCAATCTTGTCATTGCGGACTACCAGAATACGTTTCATAAAAAATCCCTTTGCTCCCTGTCACCAACGCAAGGAGGCTTGATGCGCGATGCGGTATTCTTGCCTGATGTATCGCTATTCTCAAGCGAAGACGCCCGTCGGTGCTGATTTGACGCGGCAAAGCCGCCATCGGGGCGCCAAAACTCGCCCCAAGGCGGTCGCGCCAATCCCCCAACAGACCCTATAATGCGACCAAATTTCCCGGTTGCAGGAATCAGCAGCATGACCAACAAGGTAATCTATCCCGGCACCTTCGATCCCGTCACCAACGGCCACACCGATCTCATCGGCCGGGCCGCCAGACTGTTTGACCAGGTGGTGGTCGGGGTGGCCAACAGCCCGAGCAAGCGGCCGCTGTTCGATCTGGACGAACGGGTGCAGCTGGCCCGCCAGGTGACCGCCCACCTGCCCAACGTCAAGGTGGTCGGTTTCTCCGGCCTGCTGGTGGACTTTGCCAAGGAGCAGCAGGCCAACGTGCTGATCCGCGGTCTGCGCGCCGTCTCCGACTTCGAATACGAGTTTCAGCTGGCCAACATGAACCGCCGTCTGATGCCGGAGCTGGAGAGCGTATTCCTCACCCCGGCCGAGGAGAACTCCTTCATCTCCTCCACCCTGGTGAAGGAGGTGGCCCTGCACGGCGGCGACATCCGTCAGTTCGTCGACCCCATAGTGGCGGCCGCCATCAAGGCCAAACAGACCAAGTAACAACGAAACAGGCTACCCGAGGGTAGCCTGTTTGCCGTTGATGCCAACCTCAGCCCGCCAGACGCGGGCCCAGCAGCTGCTGGCCTGCCAGGGTCAGCTGGTCGAGCCACTCGTAGCGGCGCCGGTACATGGCCCGCTTCTTGGAGGCGATCTCCTCCAGCGGTTTGCGCTGGGCGGGCTGCAGCCGCACGAAGTTGGCGTCCAGATCGGTGGCGCCGAACTCCTGCCACAGCTCGTCATAGTCCGCCTGCAGACAGGCCTTCTTCTTCTTGCTGTAGCGCCGGGCCTGATAGATGTGGGCCTTCATCCGCACCGCCGAGATATGCTCGGCCTGCATCGCCTCGGCCAGCTGCATCACCAGCATCACCACCAGCGACTTGGGCCGTAGACCGTGGCCCTCCTTGGTCAGCGCACGCACCTTGTCCTGCGCCTGCTCGATGCAGGGCTCCGGGCCCTGTACCGAACCGATCACCACCGCCAGACGGTTGGGGGTGCCGGCCAGCGAGAAGGCGCAGCTGTAGAGCCGCTTGCCCTGCGGGTCGACGATGGAGAGGGCCAGCTCCGCCTCGCGGCGGAAGGTGCCGTCGTGGCGCAGCACGATGCGGCAGCCGCTCTCGGGATAACGGCCAAGCTCGATGCCATCCCCCAGATAGAGCGGGTCGATCAGATCCGGGTAGCGAGCCAGCATCAGCCGATAGTGGTTTTCCAGCATCTCGGCCCGCTCGGTCGCGGTGGAGCCGGCGAAGCGATAGGGTCGCATCGGCTTGTCGAGCAGCTCGGGATAGTGGGCAGGCAGGGCCTTGAGCGGTTCGGCCTGGAACAGCTCGAACACCCGGCTCAGCTGCTGCCGATAGAGCAGGCTGCGCAGCACGAACTTGGCGCGATTGAAGGTTTTGCGGGCGCTGTCATCGGGATAGAGGAAGCGCGCCATTTTTTGGGCACAATAGTGCCCCTGCCGGGACAAATGGTCCCAGTCTATTGATTTAGCTGTCATTTTATTGTCTCAAACCGCCTGAACGGCCGAGATAGTAGTGACGGGCGAGCAAATATTCAACAGACTGGAAATACTCTCTTACAACTTGGCCGTTTCAGGCCGAAAAAACCGCGATTCAGCGCTGACAGTGGGAACAGAACACGGTCGTGCGCTGCCCAAGCCGGATTTCGCTGAGCAGGGTGTGGCAGTGAAAACAGGGCTGGCCACCCCGCCCGTACACCTGCAACTGCTGCACGAAATAACCCGGTTTGCCATCCGCACTGGTGAAATCCTTGAGGGTGGTGCCGCCCTGCTGAATCGCCTCGGCCAGCACCCGCTTTATCTCCCCTACCAGGGTGCCCAGCCGCTCGGCGCTGATGTTGCCCGCCGCCCGCTTGGGATGAATGCCAGCGGCATAGAGCGCCTCGTTGGCGTAGATGTTGCCTACCCCGACCACCACCTGATTGTCCATCAGGAAGGTTTTGATGGCAGTGCTGCGCCCCTTGGCACGCTCACGCAGGTAATCGGCGTTGAAGGCGTCGGTGAGCGGCTCAGGCCCCAGCTTGGCCAGCAGCGCATGCGCCTCGGCCGGCTCGCGGGTCCACAGCAGGGCGCCGAAGCGGCGCGGATCGTTGAGCCGCAGCAGCTTGCCGTTCTCGAGCTCGATATCCACGTGATCGTGCTTCTCGGCCGGGGTGCCGATGTCCAGCACCCGCAGGCTGCCCGACATGCCCAGATGGAGGATGGCGGTACCGAAGTCGGTCTCCAGCAGCAGGTACTTGGCGCGGCGGCTGACCCGGTGGATGGTGAGGTCCACCAGCTCCTGGATCTCCCCCGGCACCGGCCAGCGCAGACGGCCGTCCCGCACCACCACCCTAGTGACCTTGATGCCGGTAAGCCAGGGCGATATGCCCTGGCGGCTGACTTCGACTTCCGGTAATTCAGGCATGGGATCCTCGTGCTGACGCTGAAAAATGGGTTAGGGAGCGGGACGCAGCAGGCTGCGATACTGCTCCTGGCTCAGGCTGAGCCAGGTCGAGGGGGGCAGCAGGGCGGCAAACTTGCCGTCATCCTGATAGAGCCCCACCTCGATGGGGTCGCTCTGGCCAGCGACCCAGATCTTGAGGGTAACCGGATTGCCGCGCACGGCTTCGCCGGGCGGCAGCAACCAGCCCTGCCAGGCCTCGATGTGCGCCGCCAGCTGGGCACTGCTGAGCCCCAGATCCGGCCCGCTGCGCCAGCCCTGCCCGATGCGCTCTATCTGCCAGCTCGGCCCCTGCCAGGTGAGCACCACGGCGCTCTCCGGCAACAGCGGACGCGCCCGCTTGGAGCTGTTTTCCTGCTGGGCGATCTCCAGCCGGTGCAACAGGGTGATCACGATCAGCACCACCACAATGATCACGTTGTTCCAGCCTCTGCGGCTCAATTTGAACATGGCAAGCCTCCCTTCGAACCGGCAGTGTACTGAATTCCAGCCATAAAAAAACCCGGCACAGGGCCGGGTTTTTGGGAATGCAGCATCAAGTAATTACTTGATTTTGCCTTCCTTGTAGATCACATGCTGACGAACAACGGGATCAAACTTTTTGATTTCCATTTTTTCGGGCATGGTGCGCTTGTTTTTGGTAGTGGTATAGAAGTGACCAGTACCGGCGCTGGAGTTCAGGCGAATCTTCTCGCGAATACCTTTAGCCATGATCTAATTCCTTATACCTTAACACCGCTGGCGCGCAGTTCAGCCAGAACCACTTCAACGCCACGCTTGTCGATGATACGCATGCCTTTTGCGGATACGCGCAGGCTTACGAAGCGTTTTTCACTCTCAACCCAGAAACGGTGAGTGTGCAGGTTCGGCAGGAAACGACGCTTGGTAGCGTTGTTAGCGTGCGAACGGTTGTTACCAACTGCCGGGCGCTTGCCGGTTACTTGGCATACTCTAGACATGTCAGTCTCTCCAAATCTTACTTCATTGCTCGAGCAAATATCTGCCCCGCTGGCCTTCGATTGCGGGGCAAACAGAAGGCGGCATTTTATACAGCATCCGTGATCAAAGATCAACTAATACGGCGCCAGAGCACAGTCATAACCAACCGCGCTCGGCGAAAGAAACCGTGATGCCATCACCGATCACCAAGTGATCCAGCACTCTGATATCGATCAGGGCCAGGGCTGCCGTGATCCGATCCGTGATCTGGCGGTCGGCCCTACTGGGCTCGGCGACGCCGGACGGGTGATTATGCGCCAGAATCACGGCGGCTGCATTATGTTTGAGTGCGATCTGCACGATTTCTCTGGGCCAGACGCTCGCCGAGTCGAGGGTGCCGTAAAAAAGTTCAACGAATTGAATCACTCTATGCTGATTGTCGAGCAGCAGCAGGGCAAACACCTCCCGCGGCCGATCCCGCAGCTGGGCCTGCAGATAGTCCCGGGTCAGCTGGGGCGAGGTGAGCGCATCCCCCCGTTGCAGCTGCTGCGCCAGATGGCGTTTACCCATCTCCAGCACCGCCTGCAGCTGGGCATATTTGGCTGGGCCCAGGCCATGCGCCTCGCAGAAGGCACGCCGGTCCGCCCCCAGCAGATTGCGCAGCGATCCGAACTGATTCAACAGGTTGCGGGAGAGATCGACTGCACTCAAGCCACTGACCCCGGTGCGCAGGAAGATCGCCAGCAGCTCGGCATCGGACAAGCCGCCCGGGCCGTGACGCAGCAGCTTCTCACGGGGTCGTTCATCCTCTGGCCACTCCTTGATGCTCATTTGTCTCTCCTTTGTACTATTGAGAGAAAACATAGCAAAGAAATCACGGGAGCCCGGCCACAAGACCCCCATGTCAGCCTCTGTCGTCGACTGCTGCCTGTGGTATCTTAGCCGACCAGTCAGAGTGAGCCGGAAGAGAAACAGCAGATGAGATTGGCCGATAAACGCATCCTGTTGGGTGTCAGCGGCGGGATCGCCGCCTACAAGAGTGCCGAGCTGGTACGCCGCCTGAAAGATCAGGGCGCCGAGGTACGGGTGGTGATGACCCGCTCCGCCAAGGAGTTCATCACCCCGCTGACCCTGCAGGCCGTCTCCGGCCACCCGGTGGCCGACAGTCTGCTGGATCCCGCTGCCGAGGCGGGCATGGGCCACATCGAGCTGGCCAAATGGGCCGATCTGGTGCTGATCGCCCCCGCCAGCGCCAATCTGATGGCCCGCATGGCCGCCGGCATGGCCGACGAGCTGCTCACCACCCTCTGCCTGGCCACCCCGGCACCGGTGGCGCTGGCGCCGGCCATGAACCAGCAGATGTATCTCAACGCCGCCACTCAGGCCAACCTCAAGACCCTCGCCAGCCGCGGCATCCTGCTATGGGGGCCGGATTCCGGCAGCCAGGCGTGCGGTGACGTGGGCCCGGGCCGGATGCTGGATCCCCTCGAGCTGGTAGAGCGTTGCTGCCAGCAGCTCGCCGCCGAGCCGCTGCTAGCCGGCGTCAGACTGCTGCTGACCGCAGGGCCGACCCGTGAAGCGCTCGATCCGGTGCGCTACATCAGCAACCACAGCTCCGGCAAGATGGGCTATGCCATCGCCCGCGCCGCCCGTGAAGCGGGTGCCGAGGTGACACTGGTGAGCGGCCCGGTGGCACTGGCCACCCCGGCCGGCGTCACCCGCGTCGACGTCGAGAGCGCCGAGCAGATGCATCAGGCGGTCATGAGCCGGGTCGGCGAGAGCGACCTCTTCATCGGCTGCGCCGCCGTCGCCGATTACCGCCCCGCCCAGGTGGCCGAGCAGAAGATCAAGAAGACCGGCGACAACGACCAGATGCAGCTGACCCTGGTCAAAAACCCCGACATCATCGCCGCCGTGGGGGCCTTGTCAGATAAACCCTTCACCGTCGGATTTGCCGCAGAAACCGTGGATGTGGAACAATACGCCCTCGACAAACTGCAGCGTAAGCGGCTGGACATGATCGCCGCCAATGACGTATCCCGTGCGGGCCAGGGCTTCAACGCCGATGACAACGCCCTCACCGTGTTCTGGCAAGGGGGTCAAGCCCCTCTGCCCCTGGCCGATAAGCTGACGCTGGCTCGTCACCTGATTGCCCTGATTGCACGCCATTACCGGCGCTGAGCCAGTCAATCGACCACCTCCACTCCAATAAAAACGATTTATGACAACAC
Organism: Aeromonas dhakensis; assembly: GCF_000820305.1. Classification (GTDB taxonomy): domain Bacteria; phylum Pseudomonadota; class Gammaproteobacteria; order Enterobacterales; family Aeromonadaceae; genus Aeromonas; species Aeromonas dhakensis. Next base: position 11,257 of record NZ_CDBH01000023.1, on the reverse strand, counting down.
AAATTGAACTGAAGATTCTGGATGCCCGCATCGGCACCGACTATCCGCTGCCTGCCTACGCCACACCGGGCTCCGCCGGCATGGATCTGCGCGCCCTGCTGGATGCCCCGCTGACGCTGGCCCCGGGTGATACCACCCTGGTACCGACCGGGCTGGCCATCCACATCCAGGATCCGGGCCTGTGCGCCACCATCCTGCCCCGCTCCGGCCTCGGCCATAAGCACGGCATCGTGCTGGGCAACCTGGTCGGCCTCATCGATTCCGACTACCAGGGCCAGCTGATGGTCTCGGTATGGAACCGCGGCAAAGAGGCGTTCACCATGCAGCCCGGCGAGCGCATCGCCCAGCTGGTGATCATGCCGGTGGTTCAGGCCAGCTTCCAACTGGTCGATGAGTTCAATCAGAGCGAACGGGGTGAAGGCGGTTTTGGTTCTTCTGGTCGCCAATAACAGACCACACCGGCCCGAGCGGCGGTGCCTAATAACAGAATCAGGCCATTGTTTTTTTAGGGGAATCCATGGCAAGCAGTAATCAGAAACAGAGTCGGCGCGATCAGATCCTGCAGGCGCTCGCCCACATGCTGGAGACCAGCCCAGGCCAGCGCATCACCACGGCCCGTCTGGCGGCCGAGGTGGGGGTCTCCGAGGCAGCCCTCTATCGACATTTTCCCAGCAAGGCGCGGATGTTCGAGGGGCTGATCGACTTTATCGAAGATTCCCTGCTGTCACGGGTCAACCTGATCATGGCCGAAGAGAAGGACACCATGAGCCGCTGCCACCACATACTACAGCTGCTGCTGGTGTTCGCCGAGCGCAATCCCGGTATCACCCGCATCCTCAACGGCGACGCCCTGCTGGGAGAGCACGACCGGCTGCGGGATCGCATCAGCATCCTGTTTGACAAGCTGGAGACCCAGATCAAACAGGTGCTGCGGGAGAAACGGCTGCGCGAAGGCCAGGGCTTCCAGCTCGACGAAACCATGCTGGCCAACCTGCTGCTGGCCTATACCGAGGGGCGGATCAGTCAGTTCGTCCGCTCCGAGTTCAAAATCAAGCCCACCGCCGGGTTTGAAGATCAGTGGCAGTTTATCCGCAGCCAGCTGCTGCAGAGCTAAGCAGTACGCCCGGCGACAATGCATTCGCAATCAGCCGCGGCAACGCCGCTCCAGGTGAGTTGCAGTAAAGAGGGAGGCCTTGGCCTCCCTTGTTTTTTGTGGCACAAAAGAGGCGGTGAGCACCAGATGCGACCCGGACTGTCGCATGCCAATGTTAGATTCATGCGTCATAAACCTTTTATCGCCTGACAGGACACCCTATGGAACCCGAAATCATTACCGAAGCGCAGACCTGGCTGGTCAACAACCAGGGCCTGCTGATCGAGTATGCCGTCAACATCGCGGCCGCCCTGCTCACCCTGCTGGTCGGCTACATCGCCGCCAACCTCATCAGCGGCGCCGTGGTCAAGGTGATGCAGTCCCGCAAGCTGGACACCACTGTCACCCACTTCGTCGGCAGCATCCTCAAGTACGCCATCCTGGTATTCGTGGTGATCGCCGCGCTGGGCCGGGTCGGGGTGCAGACCGCCTCCTTCGTCGCCATTATCGGTGCCGCCGGTCTGGCCATCGGTCTGGCGCTGCAGGGCTCTCTCTCCAACTTCGCCGCCGGCTTCCTGCTGATCATCTTCCGCCCCATCAAGGCAGGCGAGTTCATCGAGGTGGCCGGCACCAATGGCGTGGTGCAATCCGTTCAGCTGTTCACCACCACCCTCACCTCTGGTGACAACAAGATGGTGGTGGTGCCCAATTCCGCCATCCTCAACGGCACTATCGTCAACTACTCGCGCATGGATACCCGCCGCGTCGACATGACCTTCGGCATCGGCTACGGCTCGGATCTCCGCAAGGCCAAGCAGATCCTGGAGCGGCTGGTGAACGAAGAGCCGCGCATTCTCAAGGAGCCGGCCACCACCATCGCCGTCGCCGCACTGGCCGACTCCTCGGTCAACATAGTCGTGCGCCCCTGGGTCAAGACCGGCGACTACTGGGGAGTCTGGTTCGACTTCCACGAGAAGGTGAAGCTCACCTTCGATGCCGAAGGCATCGAGATCCCCTTCCCGCAGATGGTCATGCACATGCAAAAGCCGCAGGCGTAAACGCGGTTTTGCAGCCACCCACAATGCCAGCCTTCGGGCTGGCATTGTCGTCTCTGGCCTCGGCAGGGGTGAACACGACCATAAAAAAGCCGGCCACAATGGGCCGGACTTTGTTTTCAGCATTCCGGGGGGTCGGCTTACACCAGCCGACGTGCCACCCGGTTGAGCAGCGGTTGCACCAGCACATATCCCCCCAGCACGGCACCGATCACCGCCAGTACCCGCAGCGGCAAGGTAGGGGCCGCACTGGTCAGCACCAGGGTCAACAGGCCGATGAGGCCGGTGGCGATCAGGCTAAGGGCAAACAGGGACAACACAGCTTTCATAGCGATCTCCTCACTCCAGACAGTAGCCATCCCTGGGAGATCTCGTCCATGCGACACCCATGCTAGCCATCTTGGGCCGCCGACAATTTGCGCCTGCGCATGAAATGAGCGAAAAGGCGCCTATCGAATACTCTTTTGGCTGCCATGCCAGGTTGCCACCCCGCCCGCAGCATGCCTCGCCCTGAAAGCCCTTTCAACGGCGGCAAGCCCAACCAAGTATGCGCAAACGCAAGATCCGGCAGCCATGAGTGACTCATAATCGCAGCGTTTTGGTTGTAAACTCGGTCGATGGCAGACAATTGGTAAAGCTCTGTTACACGGGCCGCACCATGGGCTCGGTATAATGGGCCCGGTATAGTGCTCGAATAATAAGGTTTGGCGGGAGCCTTGCCTGCAAGGTTCATACACAACTTGGAAGACTGATAATCCTATGAAAAACATCAATCCAACCCAGACCCAGGCCTGGCAGGCACTGGAAGCCCACTTTGCAGCGAACAAAGAGACCCGGCTCAAGGATCTGTTCGCCCAGGATCCCCAGCGTTTCGACAAATTCTCCCTCACCTTCGGCGGCGACATCCTGGTCGACTACTCCAAGAACCTGATCACCGAAGAAACCCTCAAGTTGCTGATTGATCTGGCCAAAGAGACCGATCTTCGCAGCGCGATCGATGCCATGTTCAATGGCGACAAGATCAACATGACCGAAGGCCGCTCGGTACTGCACGTGGCCCTGCGCAACCGCTCCGACCGCCCCATCGAGTGTGACGGCAAGGATGTGATGCCGGAAGTAAACGCCGTGCTGGCCAAGATGAAGGGCTTCTGCGAGAAGATCATCAGCGGCGAATGGAAAGGCTACACCGGCAAGGCGATCCAGCACGTGGTCAACATCGGTATCGGTGGCTCCGATCTGGGCCCGGTGATGATCACCGAGGCACTGCGTCCCTACAAAAACCACCTGCAGATGCACTTCGTCTCCAACGTCGATGGCACCCACATCGCCGAGACCCTGAAGAAGATCGATCCGGAAACCACCCTGTTCCTGGTGGCCTCCAAGACCTTCACCACTCAGGAGACCATGACCAACGCCCTGACCGCCCGCGACTGGTTCATCAAGATTGCCGGTGACAAGGCCCACGTTGCCAAGCACTTCGCCGCCCTCTCCACCAACGGCAAGGCCGTGGCCGAGTTCGGTATCGACACCAACAACATGTTCGAGTTCTGGGACTGGGTTGGCGGCCGCTACTCCTCCTGGTCAGCCATCGGCATGCCCATCGCCCTGTCCGTCGGTTTCGCCAACTTCGAGGCCCTGCTGCAAGGCGCCTTCGAGATGGACATGCACTTCGCCACTGCCTCCTATGAGCAGAACGTGCCGGTGCTGCTGGCGCTGATCGGCCTGTGGTACAACAACTTCCATGGTGCCGAGTCCGAAGCCATTCTGCCGTACGATCAGTACATGCACCGTTTCCCGGCCTACTTCCAGCAGGGCAACATGGAGTCCAACGGCAAGTACGTGGATCGCAACGGCAAGCCGGTTGACTACCAGACCGGCCCCATCATCTGGGGTGAGCCGGGCACCAACGGCCAGCACGCCTTCTACCAGCTGATCCACCAGGGCACCAAGCTAATCCCCTGCGACTTCCTGGCACCGGCCATCAGCCACAACCCGATCGGCGACCACCACCCGAAATTGCTGGCCAACTTCTTCGCCCAGACCGAGGCGCTGGCCTTCGGCAAGAGCAAGGAGCAGGTCGAAGCCGAGTTCCTGGCGGCTGGCAAGACCCTGGAGCAGGTCAAGGATCTGGTGCCGTTCAAGGTGTTCGAAGGCAACCGCCCGACCAACTCCATCCTGTTCAAGAGCCTGACCCCGAAAACGCTTGGCTCTTTGATTGCCATGTACGAGCACAAGATCTTCGTACAGGGCGCAATCTGGAACATCTTCAGCTTCGACCAGTGGGGCGTGGAGCTGGGCAAACAGCTGGCCAACAAGATCCTGCCGGAGCTCAACACTGCCGAGGCGGTCACCAGCCACGACTGCTCCACCAACGGTCTGATCAACACCTGGAAAGCTTGGAAAGCCTGATTTAGCCGGCCTTTCTGAATGCAAAAGCCCCGCTCGATGAGCGGGGCTTTTTTATGGCCGGGTTTTCTGGCGGGCCGGTCGGGTGTCCAGCCCGGCCGGCGACGGGGATCGTCACCCCCGCCCCCTTATCATCCTGCCCGATGCCGGCTTAACCGCCGACGGCGATGCGCTTCATGTCCTTCATGTAACCGCGCAGCACCTGACCGATCGCTTCGATGGGGTGGTTGCGAGTCGCCTCGTTGGCGGCCAGCAGCGCCAGGTTGTCGACGCTCTGCCCTTCCGCCTTGCTGGCACCCAGATCACCCGCTTTCAGGGTCGGCATGAAGTGCTCGCGCAGCAAGGGCACGGCGGCGTTGGCGAACAGGTAGTTACCGTACTCGGCGGTGTCGGAGATGACCACGTTCATCTCGTACAGACGCTTGCGGGCGACTGTGTTGGCGATCAGCGGCAACTCGTGCAGGGATTCGTAGTAAGCAGACTCCTCGTAGATACCGGAAGCCACCATGGTCTCGAACGCCAGCTCCACACCCGCCTTGACCATGGCCACCATCACCACGCCATTGTCGAAGTACTCCTGCTCGGCAATCTTGCCTGCAAACGCCGGGGCGTTTTCGAAAGCAGACTTGCCGGTCTCTTCACGCCAGCCGAACAGCTTGGCATCGTCTTCGGCCCAGTCGGCCATCATGCCGCGGGAGAATTCACCGGCGATGATGTCGTCCATGTGCTTCTCGAACAGCGGGCGCATCAGGGTCTTGAGCTGCTCGGAGAGCTCGAAGGCGCGCAGCTTGGCCGGGTTGGACAGACGGTCCATCATCAGGCTGATGCCGCCCTGCTTGAGGGCTTCGGTGATGGTCTCCCAGCCGAACTGGATCAACTTGCCGGCGTAGGCCGGGTCTGTGCCCTCGGCAACCAGCTTGTCGTAGCAGAGCAGGGAACCGGCCTGCAGCATGCCGCAGAGGATGGTCTGCTCGCCCATCAGGTCGGATTTCACTTCCGCCACGAAAGAGGATTCCAGCACGCCCGCACGGTCGCCGCCGGTGGCGGAGGCCCACGCCTTGGCGATGGCCATGCCTTCACCCTTGGGATCGTTCTCCGGGTGAACGGCGATCAGGGTCGGTACGCCGAAGCCGCGTTTGTACTCTTCACGCACTTCGGTACCCGGGCACTTGGGCGCCACCATCACGACCGTGATGTCGGAGCGGATCTGCTGACCCTCTTCCACCACGTTGAAGCCGTGGGAGTAGCCCAGTGCGGCGCCCTGCTTCATCAGCGGCATCACGGTTTTGACGACGTCGGAGTGCTGCTTGTCCGGGGTCAGGTTCAGCACCAGATCGGCGGTCGGGATCAGCTCTTCATAGGTGCCGACCGCGAAGCCGTTGTCGGTGGCCTTCTGCCAGGAGGCGCGCTTCTCGGTGATGGCGGCCTTGCGCAGGGCGTAGGAGATATCCAGCCCGGAGTCACGCATGTTCAGGCCCTGGTTCAGGCCCTGGGCACCACAGCCCACAATCACCACCTTCTTGCCCTTCAGCACGTTGCAGCCGTCCGCGAACTCTTCGCGCTGCATGAAACGACACTTGCCCAGCTGGGCCAACTGCTGACGCAGGTTCAAGGTGTTGAAATAGTTAGCCATGGTGATTGCTCCGTTCGATTGATTCCATGCCGGATGGCGGCGTTGTCGAAACCACTATAGCGCGGGACACTTATTGCCTGAACTGATATATTCGAAACAGTACGTTGCAATAATTGAAACGTTAACCCTTCATGATCACATGGCGGGGCTAACCACCCACCGCTGGATATCGGGCAGACATCAGCGCCAGGAGCTGAAAGATGGACCTTCGCAATCTCGAACTGTTTCTCCACCTCGCCGACTCCCTCCACTTCGGCAAGAGCGCCGACGCCATGGCGGTCAGTCCCTCCACCCTCAGCCGCGCCATCCAGCGGCTGGAGCAGGAGACCGGCTGTGTGCTGTTCGAGCGGGACAACCGCTCGGTACGGCTCACCCCGGCCGGCGAGAAGCTGCGTGAGTTTGGTGGAGAGCTGCTGCAGGAGTGGCGCCAGCTCAAGCAGGAGCTCAAACGCAGCGATGAGCCGCTGCAGGGCCGACTACGGGTGTTCTGCTCGGTCACCGCCAGCTACTTTCTGCTGCCCGAGGTGCTGGAGCGCTTTCGCCGCCGCTATCCCCAGCTGGAGATCAAGCTGGAGACCGGCGACCCGGCGCTGGCGGTAGACAAGATCCTGGCCGACGAGGCCGATCTCGCCATCGCCGCCCGCCCCGATGCCCTCTCATCCAAGCTGGAGTTTGCCAGCCTGCAGCAGGTACCGCTGGTGTTCATCGCTCCCCGCACAGCCCCCCAGCAGAACCAGTGGTTCTCCCAGGGAGAGCCAGACTGGGAGCGGCTGCCGCTGATCCTCTCGGAGCAGGGGCTGGCCCGCAAACGCTGCGATCAGTGGCTGCGCAACAAGGGGATCGCCCCCAACATCTATGCGGAGGTGGCGGGCAACGAGGGGATTGTCGCCATGGTGGCGCTCGGCTTCGGCGTGGGACTGGTGCCGGCGGCAGTGATCGACCACAGCCCCATGGGTGAGAAGGTACGCATCGTCGAGCCCAAGCCGGCGCTCAAACCATTCGATGTCGGCATCGCGGTGCTCAAGAAGAGGCTGGAGGAGCCGCTGATCCGCGCCTTCTGGGATACGGCGCGGGGACAGGGATCACTGCGCTGACAAGGCGGGCAACACTGGTGCATAGATGAGCGAGGGATCCTGCATCATGGCGCGGCTGCCGGTCGGCAGATCCGGATTGCTCAGCTCCAGCATCACCCGCCGATCGAGCTGCAGCCGCCGGATGGTGCTGCCAAAACCCGCCTCGAATATCCGCTCATAGTCACCGGACTGGCGGGCCCGCAGCAGCCCCAGCTCGATGCGCTTGGCCAGCTCCGGATACCTGGGCGAGACGAAAAACAGCAGCGCCAGCGGATAGCGAAACACCAGGTGGGGTTCGATGGCCAGATCCGGATGCTGTGTGAGCTCATCCTCGATCTCGATGACCGAGCGCAGGAAGCAGTCGAAGCGCCGTTTGCGCAGCATGTTGAACAGGGCCTCATAGAGACCGCCCACCACCACGTCGAGGCCGTTCTCCTTGAGCAGACGGGTATCAGGCCAGGATCTGTGCTGGCCGATGCGAAGCCCGGCCTGCTGCCAGTCGGCCAGCGATCGTATGTTGGCGAACCGCCCCTCATCCCCCTGCCGAATGAGGCACACCCGCCAGCCCAGCAACCCTTTTGCCAACGGAACATGGATGGCCAGCAGGGTGCGCTCGCGCTCCTCATCGGGCGCAAACACCCCGACCTGCACCAGTTCGCCCCCCTGCAACTCCTTGACCGCCCGACCCTGCTCCATCGGCGGGCTGGCAATCAGCCGATAGGGACCATATTCGGGCACGGTCAGATCGAGGGAGAGTCGCAACAGAGCAGCTACGGCGGGATTGGGGTGATCAAGCAGCAGATTCCAGGCCCTGATGGGGCTCTCGGCCGCCTGCACGCTGCCAGCCAGCAGAATGACGCACCACAGCCAGCTCCTGATCATTGCACTCCTCCCCTTGTCACTTCCTCACTATAACCTCTCCTCCTCTACCGCCGGGCGCATGGCAGCACGGATATGTGAGCGACTCGATGTCAAATATGACAGTAGCTACGGCAAGGGGCAGATCAGAGACTAGACTGAACGTTCAACCTGAGTGGAAGAGGGAGTCCCGCCATGATGTCCAATCTGATCGAAATCAACAGCTCGCTGCTGTTCGACGAGTACCTGCAAAGCCTGGGGGTACCCTCAACCTTGCTGGATCAGGAACAGGACATCTATCTGCAGGAACACCACCTGGCAGCGGTACGCCAGATCCAGGGTGAACTGAGGTTTTACCTCCGCGCCAACGCCCTCACCAAGCAGTGATCCGCAGCCGGTCACAGAACCTGCACTGAATGCATATTACACTGGCACCATCCGCCACCCACGGGAGTGCCCATGAAACCAAGCGGCCTGGATCGGCTCTTCAAACCCCAGTCAATCGCCGTCATCGGCGCCTCGACCGACCCGCAGAAGGCCGGTCACGTGGTCATAAGGCACCTGCTCGCCGGTCAGTTCAAGGGCCCCATCCTGCCGGTCAGCCCGCACAACAAGGCCATTGCCGGCGTGCTGGCCTATCCCGACATCGACAGCCTCCCCCTTGCCCCGGACCTCGCCATCGTCTGTACCCGGCGGGAACGGGTACTGACCCTCATCGAGGCGCTCGGCAAGCGGGGAGCGGGTGCCGCCATCATACTGGCGGCCGATTTCACCCCACCTGAGCGCGAACAACTGCAGCGACTGAGTCGGCAATACGGTATCCGCCTGCTCGGCCCCAACAGCATGGGGATGCTGTTGCCAGGCCAGGGCATCAATGCCAGCTTCTCACCGATTGCCGCCAAACCCGGTCAGGTCGCCTTTCTCTCCCAGTCGGCCGCCGTCAGCACCACCATTCTGGATTGGGCCAAACAGCATGAACTCGGCTTCTCGGCCTTCATCTCCCTTGGCGATCACTGCGACATCAACTTCGGCCAACTGCTGGATCAGCTCTCCCGCGACAGCGTGACCCGCGCCATCCTGCTCTACATGGACAAACTGCAGGATGCCCGCCATTTTCTCTCGGCTGCCCGTGCCGCCGCCCGCAACAAGCCCATCCTGGTGCTCAAGAGCGGCCGCCATGAGCCGGACAACGGGCTCGACAACGTCTATGACGCCGCCATCCGTCGCGCCGGCATGCTGCGGGTACGGGATACCCACGAACTGTTTGCCGCCGTCGAGACCCTGAGCCACTCCCTGACCCTCAAGGGGGAGCGGCTCGCCATCATCTCCAACGGCCGTGGCCTGGCCAACATGGCGATCGACAAGTTGCTGGAGCGTGGCGGCAAGCTGGCGATGCCGCCCCGCGACATCGGCAGCGATGCCGACATCAATGACTATCAACAGGCTCTCGACGACCTGCTGCAAGGGGACGAGGCTGACGCCATCCTGCTCATCCATGCCCCTTCACTCACCGCCCGCGGCGCCGCCTTGGCGCGAAGCCTGATCGACTACGTCAAACAGCATCCCAGGGCCAGACGCTTCAATATCCTGACCAACTGGGCGGGGGAATATTCGGCCCAGGAGGGGCGTCGTCTATTCAGCGAGGCGGGATTCCCCACCTACCGCACCCCGGAGAGTGCGGTCGCCGCCTTCATGCATATGGTGGAGTACCGCCGTAACCAGAAGCAGCTGATGGAAACCCCTGCATCGCTGCAGGGTGACAGGCTCGACGTCGACCAGTGCCAACTGCTGATCCGGCAGGCGCTGGAACGCAAGCAGCTCACCCTCGACACCCATCTGGCACACCCCATTCTGCAGGCCGCAGGGCTCTCTACCCTGCCGACCTGGATCGTCTCCGATGCCATCGAGGCCACCCTGACCGCGGAGCAGATCGGCTATCCGGTCGCGGTCAAGCTGCGCTCGCCAGACATACTCCACAAGTCGGCCGTACACGGCGTCATGCTCAACCTGCGCACCTCGACCGAAGTCGCCCAGGCTGCGGACGCCATTCTGGATCGAGTCAGGCAACACGACCCCGGTGCCCGCATCGAAGGCCTGCTGGTACAGCGGATGGCACGGCGCAGCGGCGGTCTGGAACTGCGGATCCGGCTGCAACAAGACCCGGTGTTCGGCCCTGTCATCCTGCTCGGTGAATCAGGGGCCGAGCCGCAGGAGATGATGGCGGCCCTGCCGCCACTCAACCAGGCGCTGGCACGCTACCAGATCATAGGGGCGCTCAAGAGTCGCAAGATCCGTGAGCAGGCCAGTCCGGAGCGGCTCGATATCGATGCCCTCGGCCAGGTGCTGTGCCAACTGTCGGAGCTGCTGCTCGCCTTCCCCGAGATCCAGCAGCTGGATCTGCACCCGCTGCAGGCCTGCGGCGCCGAGATGGTGGTGCTGGACGCCAGCCTGACCCTGCAACCCCATGAAGAAGGCAGCTGCAGGCTGGCTATCCGTCCCTATCCCACCGAGCTGGAAGAGGGGGCCTGGCTCAAGGATCAGAGCCATGTGCTGCTGCGCCCCATCCGACCGGAGGATGAACCTGCCCACAAGCAATTTGTCCTCAAGGTATCGGATGAAGACAGGTACAAGCGCTTCTTCGCCGATGTGGGGGAGCTAGGGCACGAAGAGCTGGCCCGCATGACCCAGATCGATTACGACCGGGAGATGGCCTTTGTCGCCGTGGGACAGGATGGGGAACGAAAAGATCAGATTTTAGGGGTGGTTCGCGCCATTTCGACGCCGGATCTGAGCGATGCCGAGTTTGCCATTCTGGTACGGTCCGACCTGAAAGGGTTGGGGCTTGGCAAATTGATGATGGAGAAGATCGTGCGTTATGCCAGGGAGCGCGGCATTGGCCAGCTGTCGGGCATGACCATGCCCAGCAACCGCGGCATGATCAACCTGGCCAAACGGCTTGGTTTCAAGATCGATATCCAGCTGGAAGATGGGGTAGTCAACATGGAGCTGCCCTGTGCGGAGCGAATAGAGAGGGAATAGCACGGGAAAGCGTGCAGGCATGACTGAATTTCAGGCAATAAAAAAGCCCGCTCAGATGAGCGGGCTTCTTCAATTGGGTGCCTGGCAGTGTCCTACTCTC
>NZ_CDBH01000022.1 GCF_000820305.1 Aeromonas dhakensis | reverse complement strand
TCTTCCAGCAAGCTACGCTGACGCTGCTCGACTTCCTGTTGCTCTGTAGGGGAAAGTGCCCATGCATAGGAAGCGAACAAAACTAGAAAGAGTACAAATACAACATGACACACTGTCAAAACAGAACGCGGTAAGCGATGGTACATTGGGGTGAACAGCCTGAACTTTATTAATAAAACCGTTTATTATTTTTTGCTTTTTTATAGATAGGTCCGAATGGACCCTAAAAATAGAAATGATAATGGATTGTAATTTCATTTTCAAATAAAAAGGATCTTAAAACGACATGACCATGGCAGTGGAAATTCCTTAAAACCATGAAGCAATATCTCAGCATGCTTACCATCTAACACAAAAGCCACGACCCGGGTCGTGGCTTTTCGTTTGAATGCAGTGTCGTGGCATCAGGCCGTCTGCGGCTCGGGCTCGGACTCCGTATCGCTGTCTCGGCTGAAGTAGGCGCGGGTCTCGGCGATCACCACGTGGCGCAGGCCGATAAGGCCAATAAGGTTGGGCACCGCCATCAGGCCGTTGACGATGTCGGCCAAGAGCCAAATCATGTCCAGATGCAGGAAGGCGCCGCACGCCACCAGCACCAGGTAGACCAGGCGGTAGGGCTTGATCGCCTTCACCCCGAACAGGTACTCGGTGCAGCGCTCGCCGTAGTAGTTCCAGCCAAGGATGGTGGTAAAAGCGAAGAACAACAGGCCGATGCTCACCAGATACTGGCCGACATGGGCATCGAGCCCCTGGGCAAAGGCCAGACTGGTCATGGCCGCGCCGCTCGCATCGCCGCTCCACACCCCGGTCACCACCAGGGTCAGGCCGGTCATGGTGCAGATGATGATGGTGTCGATGAAGGTGCCGGTCATGGAGACCAGCCCCTGCTCCACGCAGGAATCGGTCTTGGCCGCGGCGGCCGCGATGGGGGCAGAACCCAAGCCGGACTCGTTGGAGAAGACTCCCCGCGCCACCCCGGACTGGATCGCCAGCATGATGCCGGCGCCGACGAAGCCACCGGTGGCCGCATGGCCGGTGAAGGCGCTCTGCAGCACCAGCGCCACTGCATCCGGCAGGACGGCGGCGTTGCTCACCAGCACGCCGAGGCAGGCAACGATGTAGAAGATGGCCATGAAGGGCACCACCTTGCTCGACACGCTGGAGATGGACTTGATCCCCCCCAGGGTCACCAGTGCCACGATCAGGGTCAGCAGCACGGCGGTCACTTCCCGGGGCACCGAGAAGGAGAGGCTCATGGCGTCACTGATGGCGTTGACCTGGGGGAAGGTGCCGATGCCGAAGAAGGCGACGCCGATGCCAAACAGGGCGAACAGTTTGGCCAGCACCTTGGAGCCGAGCCCCTTCTCCAGGTAGTACATGGGGCCGCCCGCCATCTGGCCGTTGGCGTCCTGCTGGCGATATTTCACCGCCAGCAGGCACTCGGCATACTTGGTGGCCATGCCGAACAGGGCGGCCATCCACATCCAGAACAGGGCGCCCGGGCCGCCCAGCTTGATGGCGGTGGCGACCCCGACGATGTTGCCGGTGCCTATGGTGGCGGAGAGGGCGGTACAGAGCGCGCCGAAGCTGGAAACATCCCCCTGCTTGCCCTGACCCTGATCGCGGCCAAAGACCAGACGCAGGGCGAGCGGCAAACGCACGACCTGAAGCAGACCCAGACGCAGAGTGAGGTAGACGCCGGTCCCGACCAGCAGGATCAGCAGGGGTGGACCCCAGATAAAGCTATCGATGGCGGCGAGCGCCGATTGAATTGATGACATGCATCCTCCTTAAGAAACAGAAATTAAGGAGGAGAAGGATGATCTTCCCATAGGTGTCGCGATCGGCCAGAGGCGATCGGATGCGGGCCAAAAACGTGTTCACACTCTTGCTGCGAGGTTGTGACCAAGGCTCATGCGCTGCTCGAAAGCCTCATGTATTCACATACACTCCGGTTCCTGCGCTGCTCTTTACCTTGCTGACGACCTCTCGTTACAGACCGTGAACAGTTTCAAGCTCAGGTACAACCATCCCATCCCCTCTGTCCTTTTGCCTGAGAGTTTCCGGCGCCGGATTGCGATGCAATCACGGTGCCTTGCTCCTTCGGCGCCCGATTCAACGGGTCTCTCCAGAGTATCGTCCAGTAGCAGTCCACACCGGTTGCCCGGTACCTGAAAGATTCACTTCTTCGGTGGATGGTTGCCCATCGCTCTCCTGCTACCTTCATCCGAACTAGTTTGGATTAGGAAGCGGGCATGGTAATCCAAAAAGTGTGAGCTGTCTCCCACTCGCGCCCCCTCGTCGCCGATTTTTTTCGATCCCGGCCAGGCTGAGGCCGAATGTTATTTGTTCGTTAACTATCAATACGTTAGACAAGGTTGCCTGCACAGCCTGCCGCTTGCTAGTCGAAACATGGGCCATATCAAGATGATCTTTCGTCTCGACCAGAAAAACTTGCCGACATATCCAATCAAAAGGGTTGCACACAAACGCAATAAGCCGATAATCCCGCGCATAACTAAGCACTTCGCAAGGAAGTTATGCAGTGTGCCTGGTTGGTCCCACCGGACCGCTCGCCTGACCCGGCCGTCGCCGGTTCAATCGCATATGGCTTGGGCATATCACGCCCCCTAAGGATGACCAAAAGAGAATGAACGAGACCCTGGTTGCACAAGATTACCGTCAGCTGGTTGAACAATTCGGCTCCCCCCTGCTGCTGCTCGACAAGGCAGCCGTCCGCAAACAGTATCGGGCCCTGGCCGCCGCCCTGCCCGATGTACGATTGCACTATGCACTCAAACCCCTGCCCCACGAGGCAGTGGTCTCTGTCTTGAAGGAAGAGGGGGCCTGTTTCGACCTGGCCACCAATGGCGAAGTGGATCTGGTGCGCAGTCAGGGTGTCCGCCCGGGACGCTGCATTCATACCCATCCCATCAAGCGCGACAGCGACATCCGCTATGCGCTGGAGTACGGCTGCACCGTGTTCGTCTACGACAACCCGCTGGAGCTGGAGAAGTTCATCCCCTACAAGGACGAAGTGAAACTGCTGCTGCGGGTCAGCTTCCCCAACCCCGAGACCAAGGTCGACCTCTCCAAGAAGTTCGGCTGCACTCCGGAGCAGGCGCTGCCACTGCTGCAGCTGGCCCATGCCAAGGGGATCAAGGTGATGGGGCTGTCGTTCCACGTCGGCTCCCAGGTGCCCCATGCCCGTCGCCACGTGCAGGCCATCGACGCCTGCCGCGAGATCATGGAGCAGGCCTGGGAGCTCGGCCTCAAGCCCTGGGTGCTGGATATCGGCGGCGGCTTCCCGGTGGATTATGAGGGCGGCGAGTTCGACATCGACGGCTTCTGCGCGCCGATCCGCGAGGCGCTGGCCAAGCTGCCGGCCACGGTACAGAAGATTGCCGAGCCAGGCCGCTTCATCAGCGCGCCGGCCATGACCTCGGTATCCAGCGTGATGGGCAAGGCCCATCGCGGCGACAAGATCTGGTACTACCTGGATGACGGTCTCTACGGCAGCTACAACGGCCAGCTCTATGATCACGTCACCTACCCGGTGAGCACCCCGCTGGCTCGCGGCGAGCTGCACAACTCTGTGCTCTCAGGCCCGACCTGCGACAGCGTGGACGTGATCCGCGACGGCATCATGCTGCCTGATCTGGCCATCGGCGAGCTGGTGGTGGGCCGGGTGATGGGGGCCTACACCTGGGCGTCGGCCTCCACCTTCAACTTCTTCCCCAAGGCGAACATCCTCATTCTGGACAGCAGCCAGAAAGGGCAGAAGATGGTTGCCGTGGCCTGACAGGCCTGCGCCAAAAACAGAAGGGGGAAGCCGATGCTTCCCCCTTCTTGTTATGGTCTGGCGAATCGTCAGATAAACTGGCTGGTCAGCAGCCAGCCGGTGTAGGCGACGAAACAGGCGAGCAGCACGCCCCCCTCCAGCCGGTTGATGCGCCCCTGCCCTTTGCGGCCCAGGCACATCACCAGCAGCAACAGGGTCAACCCCATCATCAGGCTCCAGTCGCGGGAGAGCACCTCCGGCGCCACGTCCAGCGGGTGGATGCCGGCCGCGATCCCGACCACCGCCAGGGTGTTGAACAGGTTGGAGCCGAGCACGTTGCCAAGGGCCAGATCATGCTCGTTCTTGCGAATGGCGATAAGCGAAGAGGCCAGCTCCGGCAGCGAGGTGCCGATGGCGACGATGGTGAGACCAATCACCAGATCGCTGATGCCAAAACCCTGGGCTATGGTCACTGCGCCCCATACCAACAGGCGGGAGGCACCGATCAGCAGCACCAGCCCGACTACCAGCCAGAACAGGGCCAGCTTGAGGGACATGCCCTCGCTGTCGATGCTCTCCTCGGTCTCCGCATCCAGCGCATCCCCCTTGCCGCGCATGCCGGCCCAGATAGACCAGCCCATCAGCGCCAGGAACACCACGCCGAGGATGGCGGCGTCCGTGCGATCCAGGCGACCATCCAGCAACAGGGCGCCGGAGAGCAGGGTGATGCCGAGCAGGATGGGGATCTCCTTGCGCACCACCTGGGAAGCCACGGCGATGGGGCTGATCAGGGCAGTCAAGCCGAGAATAAGGGCGATATTGGTGATGTTGGAGCCATAGGCATTGCCGAGCGCGAGCCCGGGGTTGCCCTGGGAAGCCGCCAGCGCGGAGACCACCATTTCAGGGGCCGAGGTACCAAAACCGATGATCACCATGCCGATGAGCAGCGGCGGCATACCAGCATAACGGGCGGTGGCGGCGGCACCGTCCACGAACTTGTCGGCACTCCAGACCAGCAACGCCAGTCCGGCAATCAGGGCAACAAAAGCCAGGGTCATATTTTTCTATCTCATCCACGGCAAACACGAGAGCCAGGCAACTTGCCTGGCTCCATCCAAACGCGGCAACAGTGTAACGGGCCGCCTTGCTATTTCAAGATGAAATCAAACGGCGATTAATCTTTCACAGCGCCGCCAGCAGGCTCTCGGCATCCGACACCTCGAACTTGCCCGGCGCCTCCACGAAGAGCCGCTCCACCACGCCGTCATTGGCGATGAGGGCAAAGCGCTGGGCGCGCACGCCGCCAAAGGCGCCGGTCTCCTTGGCCAGCCCCAGGGCCCGGGTCCAGCTGCCGTCACCGTCCGCCAACATGGTGATGGCAGCGGCGTTCTGGGCATCCTGCCACGCCTTCATCACGAAGGCGTCGTTGACCGACAGGCAGCAGATGGCATCCACCCCTTTGGCCTTGAACCGATCGGCCAGCACCACGTATCCCGGCAGATGGGCGTTGGAACAGGTGGGGGTAAAGGCGCCGGGCACTGCAAACAGCACCACCCGCTTGCCGGCAAACAGGCTGTGGGTATCCCGCTGCTGTTTCCCCTCTGGGGTGATGAAGGTGAATTCGCCCGCAGGCAGGGTCTGACCCATCGCAATCATTGTGCTCATCCTTAAGTGGAGGGAAGGAGCCCCAGTCTACCCCACGACCGCGCTGTGACACAGGCCCCCCTTTACCGGGATCATTTGAACTAACCTTGAGCAGGATCAGCCGACCAAGGAGGCTTCATGCAGCACTATTACGATGGACTGGAAATTCGCCCCTCCCCCCTGCGCGAGCAGCAGCAGCTGGATCAGCTCAACCACCTGCTTGCCCATGTCGGCCAGTATTGTACCGGTTACTCCAGCGCCTACCGCCAGCGCCGCCTGCAGGATCTGGGGGAGTTGGCCAGCCTGCCCCTGCTCAATGCCGGTGAGCTGTTCGCCGCCCAGCAGGCCCACCCGCCCTTTGCCGGCCTTACCGGCCGCCCCACCAGCCAGGCGCTGCGGGTGTTTGCCTGCCCCGGCCAGCTGGCCATTCCCGAATATGCCGGGGCCGACTGGTGGGGGGCGGCGCGGGCCCTGTTCGCCGCCGGTTTCAAGGCCGGGGAGGTGCTGCTCAACGGCCACGACTATCACATCAGCCCCACCGCCTTCATCTTCGACAACGGCGCCCGTCAGCTGGGGAGCCCGGTGGTACCCTGCGGCCCCCACGATACCCGCCGCCAGTTGGAGGCGTTGCAGCGCTTTGAGCCGACCGGCTTCGTCGGTCCGCTGGCGGTGCTGCTGGACCTGCTGGAGGCGGCAGAGCGGGCCGAGGTGCCGAGCGACAGCCTGCGCTGCGCCCTGCTTTGCGAATCGTCCCACCCCGATACCCGGCCGCTGCAGGCGGTGCACGGCATCCGCGCGCTCAACTGCCTGCTGCTGCAGGATGCCGGGGTGATCGCCTACGAGAGCCAGCCCGGCCAGGGGTTCATCGTCAACGAGAACTGTCTGGTCGAGATCATCGATCTGGCCAGCGGTGAGCCGGTCATCGGCGACGCCGTCGGCCAGCTGGTGGTGACCCGGCTCGATCTGGAGTACCCGCTGCTGCGCCTGGTGACCGAGTGGCAGGGCCACTGGCTCGCCGGTGCCAGCCCCTGCGGGCGCACCAACCGGCGGCTCAGGCTGGTGTGAGGTTCCCACCGCCCAAAAACAGAACGGGCAGCCACTGGCTGCCCGTTCTGCATGCAACGCCGCTCAGCGCCGCGCCTGCCAGGTGGCGATGGCGAGCAAAGAGTCGGGGGTGAATTCGGCGGCCCGCGCGGCTATCTCCGCCTGGCTCATCCAGTACACCTCGCTCACCTCTTCGGCTTGCAGCCGCAGCGGCCCCTGATAGTGGCAGCTGTAGAGGCCACCCCAGACCCGGTAGCCCTCCCCTTCGGCATAGAAGGTGCCAAAGCCCTGCAGCGGCACCCCTTCGATGCCCAGCTCCTCGGCCAGTTCGCGGCGGGCGGAGGGTTCCATCTGCTCGCCCGTGGTGACCACGCCGCCGGCGCAGGCGTCCAGCATGCCGGGGCAGAAATCCTTGCTGAGGGTACGCCGCTGCACCAGGATCCGGTCAGCCTCGTCGAGCACCAGGATATAGCTGGCGCGGTGGCAGAGGTTCTCTCGCCGCACCTTGGCGCGCTCGGCCACGCCGATCACCCGGTTCTCTCCATCCACCACATCCACCCACTCCACACGCAGACCCTTCTGATTCATCCAAGTGACCGCAGTATATCGGGGTAACGGCTTGTCATGGCAGCCTTTTTTCAATTGCGTCCCGGCCGGCCGCCGACGGCAAACCGGATTCATACAAACCTCCATAAATTGTCACATCCGTGTCACCTGACGAAGCCATAGTGTGCCCTGTCCACGCAACAGGTGTTTTGTGATGAAGGTGTTCAAGAACTTGTCTCCCCGCCAGATTGCCCGCTACATCAAGAGCTTCCATCACGGCAGCTTCATGGTGGAGACTCACGGGCGGTTCGAGTTCAGCGGCGGCGAGATCAATCTGGAGAGCCTGACCTGCCGTCAGACCCTGAGTCTGGCCCGGCAGATCAATCTGGAGGTTCGCGGCCTGCGCCACACCACCCTGCTGTTGGGGTAACTTCCATAGTCCTTTCTGTTTTGTAGTCTGCGTCCATGCTTTTACTACTTGCCCGCCGCTCACCAGAGTGCGGGCTTTTTTATGGACGACATCCCCCCATGCGGCTCAATGCTGCAGGATCTGGGAGAGGAACAGCTTGGTCCGATCCGACTGGGGGTTGTCGAAAAATTGATCCGGCACGTTCTCCTCGATGATCTGCCCCCGGTCCATGAAGATCACCCGGTCCGCCACCTGCTTGGCAAACCCCATCTCGTGGGTGACGCAGAGCATGGTCATCCCCTCGTGGGCCAGCTCCACCATGACGTCCAGCACCTCGCGCACCATCTCGGGATCCAGCGCCGAGGTGGGTTCGTCAAACAGCATCACCTGGGGGTTCATGCACAGACTGCGGGCGATGGCGACCCGTTGCTGCTGGCCGCCGGAGAGCTGACCCGGATACTTCAGGGCCTGCTCCGGGATCCGCACCCGACGCAGGAAGTTCATGGCGATCTCTTCGGCCTCCCTGCGCGGCAGCTGCTTGACCCAGATGGGGGCCAGGCAGCAGTTCTCCAACACGGTCAGGTGGGGGAAGAGGTTGAAGTGCTGGAACACCATGCCCACCTCCCGGCGCACCGCCTCGATGTTCTTGAGATCCGAGGTCAGGGCCGTGCCCTTGACCAGGATGTCCCCGCTCTGGTGCTCTTCCAGCCGGTTGATGCAGCGGATCATGGTGGACTTGCCTGAGCCAGATGGCCCGCAGATGACGATCTTCTCCCCTCTGCCCACCTGCAGGTTGATGTTGCGCAGCACGTGAAACTCACCGTACCACTTGTTGACTGCTTTCAGTTCGACAACAGCGTCCGTTTTCATCTCGAAACTACTCCTAATGCTTGTGGCCCGTGTTGAGTTTGCGCTCCAGATAGATGGAGTAGCGGGACATGCCAAAACAGAACATCCAGAAGATCATGGCGATAAAGACATACGCCTCGGTGGAATAACCCAGCCAGGCCGGATCCGCCAGCGCCACCTTGGAGATGGCCAGCAGATCGAACAGCCCGATGATCAGCACCAGGCTGGTGTCCTTGAACAGGGAGATAAAGGTGTTCACCAGCGAGGGGATGGTGATCTTGAGGGCCTGCGGCATGATGATGAGCCCCATCACCTTCCAGTAGGAGAGCCCCAGGGCCTCCCCCGCCTCGTATTGCCCCTTGGGGATCGCCTGCAGCCCGCCTCTCACCACCTCGGCCACATAGGCCGCCTGGAACAGGATGATGCCGATGAGCGCCCGCAGCAGCTTGTCGAGCTCCACTTCGGTACTCATGAACAGCGGCAGCATGACGGACGCCATGAAGAGCACTGTGATGAGCGGCACCGCCCGCCAGAACTCGATGTAGACGGTGCAGAGGCTGGCGATGACCGGCATGTGGGAGCGACGCCCCAGCGCCAGCAGGATGCCGAACGGCAGCGCAACCACTATGCCCACCACCGCCAGCACCAGGGTCAGCATCAGCCCACCCCAGCGGTTCGTCTCCACCACCTCCAGCCCAGCCCCGCCATGGATGAGGAAGAAGGCGATGACAGGGAATACCAGCAGGGTGAACAGCGCCAGCAACCCCTTGCGCGGGGTCTTGGGCCAGATGAGCAGGGCCAGCAACACCGCCAGGCCGGCGAAGGTAAGGTTGATGCGCCAGTACTGATCGGCCGGGTAGAAGCCATAGAGGTACTGCCCCAGCCGGCTCTCGATGAAGATCCAGCAGGCGCCGCCCTGGCCGCAGGCCTCGCGGCTGCTCCCCTGCCAGGTGGCGGAGAACAGCGCCCAGTCCAGGGCAAACCAGATCAGCGGCAGCAGCAGATAAGCCAGCACCAGGGTCAGCAGGCCGTTCCACCAGTTGGGAAACAGATTCTGCCTGAGCCAGGCGACCAGGCCCCGGCGATGGCTGGGAGGCGGCAGAACCTCCTGCAATTCGTTCACAAACATGACTGCTCCCTAGCGCTCAACCAGCGTCATTCTGCGGTTGTAGATGTTCATCAGCAGCGAGGTGGTGATACTGATGACGAGATAGACCCCCATGGTCATGGCGATGACCTCGATGGCCTGCCCGGTCTGGTTGAGAGTCGTCCCCATGAACACTGACACCAGATCCGGATAGCCGATGGCCGTAGCCAGCGAGGAGTTCTTGGTGAGGTTCAGATACTGGCTGGTCAAGGGAGGGATGATGACCCGCATCGCCTGGGGAATGATCACCAGCCGCAGCGTCTTGGCGGGTGAGAGCCCGAGGGCGGAGGCCGCCTCCGTCTGCCCCTTGCTGATGGCCATGATGCCGGAGCGCACTATCTCCGCGATGAAGGCCGCCGTGTAGATGGTGAGCGCCAGCAAGAGGGCCGCGAGCTCGGGCAAGACCGTCAGACCGCCCCGGAAGTTGAACCCCTGCAGGGCTGGCACGCTCCAGCTGAGCGGGCTGCCCGCCAGCAGGAAGGCGGCGGCCGGGAGCAGAATGACCAGGGCAGCCACGCTGCGCCAGAACGGGAATATCCTGCCGGTCAGGGCCTGACGGCGCCGGGCCCAGCGGCTCAGCCCCCAGCTCAGCACCACCGCCAGCACCAGTGCCCAGAGCACGTAGCCGAATCCCTCTTCGAACAGGGGCTTGGGCAGATAGAAGCCCCGTACGTTGAGGAAGGCGAGCCCCCCCAGATCCACGCTCTGGCGCGGAGATGGCAGGGTGCGCAGCACCGAGAAGTACCAGAAGAAGATCTGCAGCAGCAGCGGGATGTTGCGAAACGTCTCTATGTAGACGGTCGCTATCTTGGCTACCAGCCAGTTGCGCGACAGGCGCGCCACCCCGAGCATGAAACCGAGCAGGGTGGCAAACAGGATGCCGAGCACGGAGACCAGCAGGGTATTGAGCAGCCCCACCAGAAAGGTACGGCCGAAAGTATAGGTCTCGTCATAGGGGATCAGGCTCTGCAGAATGCCAAAGCCCGCCGTATTGCCCAGAAAATCGAAGCCGGTGGTGATGCCACGGGTGGCCAGATTGGTCAGGGCATTGTGGATGATGTAGAACAGGAAGCCGACCACGACCGCGATAGCCAGGCACTGGAAGATCAATGCCCGCACCTTGGCGTCATACCACCAGCGGCCCTGTTCCTTCCTATGGTTTGATGCGTGTAACGCCATGAGGATGACTCCGACAAAGCCAGGGGAAATGGGGGGCCTCGGCCCCCCGATGGTTGTCGACTCAGCGGATGGGCGGCGCGTACATCAGGCCACCCTTGTTCCAGAGCGCATTGATGCCACGCTCGATCTTGAGGGGGGAGCCGGCACCGACGTTGCGGTCGAAGGATTCGCCATAGTTGCCGACCTGCTTGACGATGTTGTAGGCCCACTTGTCATCCAGCCCGAGCACCGACCCCTTGGGCTCTTCCAGCCCCAGCAGACGGCGGATATCCGGGTTGGTGGACTTGAGCATCTCGTCCACGTTGGCACTGGTGACCCCGGCCTCCTCGGCGTTGAGCATGGCGTTGAGGCTCCAGCGCACCACCTTGAACCACTGATCGTCACCCTGGCGCACGGCAGGCCCCAGCGGCTCCTTGGAGATCACCTCAGGCAGCACCATGGCCTCCGCCGGCTTGCTGAGCTTGATCTTGAGGGCATAGAGCTGGGACTGATCCGAGGTCAGCACGTCGCAGCGGCCCGCCTCGAACCCCTTGACGGTCTGATCCGAGGTATCGAACACCACAGGGGTATATTTCATGCCGCCATTGGCGCGGAAATAGTCCGCCAGGTTGAGCTCTGTGGTGGTGCCAGACTGGATGCAGACGGCGGCACCGTCGAGCTCCTTGGCGCTCTTCACCCCGAGGGACTGCTTGATCAGAAAGCCTTGGCCATCGTAGTAGTTCACCCCGGCAAAGGTCAGACCCAGCGACCCGTCCCGGGTCAGGGTCCAGGTGGTATTGCGCGACAGCAGATCCACCTCGCCGGATTGCAGGGCGGTGAATCGCTCCTTGGCGGTGAGGGAGACATACTTCACCTTGCCGGCATCCCCCAGCACGGCTGCAGCCACGGCGCGGCACACATCCACGTCCAGACCGGTCCAGGTGCCCTTGGCATCCGGGTTGGAGAAACCCGGCAGGCCATCACCCACCCCGCACTGCACGAATCCCTTCTTCTTGACGGCATCCAGGGTGCCGTCTGCCCATGCATTGGCTGCCACCAGCGACAGCACCATCACCATACCTGCCTTGTGTATCTGCTTCATCTCACGCTTCCCTGTGGTTTGATTCAAATAGGCACCAGAACCTGGCAAGATGCCTTCGTTTCTCTGCTTTTTCACAGCTTATCGAGCGGCTCAAAAACCTGTCAATCGGTGCAAGCCGGCCCAACCTTGGTGCAGCAGCACAAAATAGGTCAACGGGCCGATATGCACTCTTAGAATTAAAAATAGACCCTTATTCGCAAAATGGCCTACGGTTCCAAGCCCCCGATAATGTGAGGATTATTTTTCGCAAAAAATCGGACGCACCGGATTGGGGCAGAAAAACGCGCTGACAACGCATTTATCGGGCGCATTTTGCTAACAACAGGGCCCGTTATTGGGGGGAATGAACCAATACCGGGCAACCGTAAGAGAGGGATGAAAGGTGGATACGGGGGCGTAAACGCCGGAAAGAGACCGGAGCCACACCACCGTACTCGGCGCGCACCATCCGGTCGGCAGGATCAATTGCCGCGCGGGCCGTTCTCGATGTCGGTGACCACCCCGTTGCGCACGGTGACGAAACGCATGAACTCGTTCTTGCCGAAGTTGTAGGTCCAGCGCTCCCCATACTTCACCTGCACCAGGTTGCCGAACTGGTTCTCCTCGTTGCGGGTCAGCTCCTCGCGCAGCATGGGCTCGCCGCACTTGATCAGCATCTCGGCGGTGCTGTCCCCTTCGGTGATCAGAGCATTTTTGCAGCGCATGGCGCCGGCACTGGCCGGCAGACTCAGCAGCAGGGCCAGCAGGGTTCCGCCAACCAGCGGCAGTGACTTCATCAATAGCTTCATCTGTGACTCCATTTGAACAGGGCGCTGCCCAGGGTGATGCAGCAGAGCGTAAACAACAGGACCCAGCCCAGTGGCGCCGCCACCTCGGCCCAGCCTGCCCCTTCCAACATGACGGCGCGGGCCGCCGCGATGATCTGGCTGAGCGGCAGCCAGGCCGCCAACTGCTGCAGCCAGGCGGGAGCCCCTTCCAGCGAGAACCAGACGCCGGAGAGGAACATCATCGGCATGCTGATGACGTTGAGCAGCCCGCTCGCCAGCTCCTCGTTCTGGATGCGGGCCGCCACCAGCAGGCCGAGAGACGCCATGGCCGCCCCGCCCAGCAGGGCGATCAACAGCAGCAGCCAGCCCGAGCCGAGCAGCGGCACCCCGAGCAGAAAGTAGGCCACCAGAAACACCAGCAGGCTCACCACCAGGGTGATCAGGATGCGCGACAGCAGCTGGGCGCAGAGAAACTCGGCAGCCGAGAGCGGAGTGGCCCCAAGCCGCTTGAGCACCCCGTTCTTGCGGTAACGGACGATGACGAAGCCCACCCCGAACAGGCCGGAGAACATCAGGTTCATGCCGATCACCCCGGGCAGCAGCCAGTCGCCATAGCGAATGGCGCGCCCGCTCAGGGTCTCCCGCACCAGCTGCACCGGCACGGCCTGGCGCAGCAGGTACTCGACCATGGCGCCCTGGGGGGCGTCCGGGTTGATCCAGTAACGGTCCGTGCCGGGCGAGAGCAGCAGATCCAGCTGGTGGTGGCGCACCTTGAGCCGGCCCTTCTCCTCTTCGTCATAGGGGATGATCTTGAGCAGCGGCACGGCGCGCAGCGGGGCATAGGCTGCGGGCAGCTCCCCCACCACCCCCATCTGCACCAGCGGCTTGGGCGGGCCGGAGAAGATGAGGGTGAACCCCAGCACCAGCAGCAGCGGAAAGGCCAGGTTCCAGATCAGCGCGGCCCGATCCCGCACGAACTCCAGGTTGCGGGCATAGAAGAGCGCCCCGATGCGCTTGAGGGATCCCGTCATCTGGTGCTCCTTGGGCTGGCAGGCTGGGACGGCATGCCGGCAGGCGCCGCTGCGGGATGCCACGGGGCCGCGTTCATGCGCCGCTCCGCAGGCTATGGCCGGTCAGATGGAGGAAGAGATCCTCCAGATTGGGGGAGCGCACCTGCATGCCGGTCAGCGGCACGCCCAGACTCAGCAACCGTGGCAGCAAGTCCGCCACGTCGGGGCAGCTCAGCTCCACCTGCTCGCCCAGCGGGCGCAGGGGATAACCGAGACTGGCGAGGGCCGGGTGAGCCGCCAGGCGCACCAGCACACCGTTAAAGTGTTGGGCCAGCAGGGCGACCGGGGTATCCAGGCTGAGCAGATGGCCGTGATCGACGATGGCAATCTGATCGCACAGCTGCTGGGCCTCGTCCATGTAGTGGGTGGTGAGCACCACCGTCTTGCCCTGCGCCTTGATCGCCTCGATGCGCTGCCAGAAGTGGTGGCGGGCCTGGGGATCGAGACCCGTGGTGGGCTCGTCCAGAAACAGCAGCTCGGGGTCGCCAAGCAGCGCCAGCGCCAGCAGCAGCCGTTGCCGCTGACCGCCGGAGAGCTTGCGACTGTCCCGATCGATAAATTCTCCCAGCGCACACAGCTCGATGAGCTTAGCCTGGGGCAAGGGGGCCGGGTAGAGGCTGGCGAACAGCCGCAGGGTATCGCGCACCGTCAGGAAATCCTGCAGCGCCGTGTGCTGGAACTGGATGCCGATGCGGGAGCGGTAGTCGGGGCCGCGGGGGGCACCGTGAAACAGGATCTGGCCGCTGTCCGGGGTGAGGATCCCCTCCAGCAGCTCTATGGTGGTGGTCTTGCCGGCCCCGTTCGGGCCGAGCAGGCCGAAACAGCTGCCGGCGGGAATGGCAAAGCTGAGCCCGTCCACCGCCTTGACGCCGGGGAAGTGCTTGACGAGATCGACGACTTCGATGATGGCAGCCATGGGCGCTCTCCCAGCAGGAGCCATGACTATATCCAAAAGCACAGGCGCTGCCCATGCCCCGCCGCGCGCGGCGCAAAAAAACAGACGGCGACCCGAGGGTCGCCGTCTGTATCAATCAAGCCAGCCGGATCACAGGATGTCCAGCAGCTCCACTTCGAATACCAGGGCGGAGTACGGCGGGATGGAACCGGCACCGCGTGCGCCGTAGGCCAGATCCTGCGGAATGTAGAGCTTCCACTTGGAGCCAACCGGCATCAGTTGCAGCGCTTCTACCCAGCCGGCGATCACGCCAGTTACCGGGAATTCGGCCGGCTGGCCGCGGGCGACGGAGCTGTCGAACACGCCACCGTGGGTGAAGGTACCATGGTAGTGCACGCGCACGGACTGACCGGCTACGGGTACGGCACCGTTGCCTTCCACCAGCACTTCGTACTGCAGACCGGACTCGGTGGTCTTCACTTCGGCGCGCTTGGCGTTGTCGGCCAGGAAGGCTTCGCCTTCGGCGGCGGCAGCCTTGGCAACGGCTTCCTGCTCTTCCTGCATGCGGGCAGTGATGACCTGGAAGGCATCGTTGATATCGTCACGGCTGACCGCGAACTCCAGACCATTCAGGGCATCTGCCAGACCTTGCTGCAGGGCCGGGATATCCAGACCGGCGAAGGCTTGCTGCGCCAGTTGATCACCCATGTTGCGGCCGATGCCATAGCTGGCCTTCTGTTCGATAGAGTCGTATTGGGACATTGAGAAGTTGCTCCGGGTCCTGAGGGTAAAAGAGACGGGATAATATCAGACTTTTGCGCCGGGTGCTGCCGCCCGTCCCCAGTTTTGCCCCCAGGTGGGAGGTGCCTCACATCAGCCCCCCTCATCCCCGCCCCTTCTCCCGCCAGGGGAGAAGGGAGCAAAACAGAGCACCATCACCCCTGCTCACATTCAAGCCGTATCAGGCCCTGTCCAGCAGGGCCCGCACCGCCGCGACCTTGGCGCCGTCGGTGATATTGACCCGGCCGTCGTCCGAGGTGCCCATGTTGACGCCCATGAAGAGACATCATGCCGCCGTGCGGCTCGTATCAGGCCCTGTCCAGCAGGGCCCGTACCGCCGCTACCTTGGCGCCGTCGGTGATATTGACCCGACCGTCGTCCGAGGTGCCCATGTTCACTCCATGAGGCACCATGCCGCCGCGCCAGCCCATGCCGGACATGTGCACCTCGTTTACCCCGGTAAACTCGATGATGGTACGCACGTTGTCGGCATTGACCCCGGCACCGGGCATCAGACTGGCGCGCCCCGCCAGCGCCTGCTGCATCGCCTGCAGGGTCTCGAGCCCCGCCAGCGCAGTCGGCGCATGGCCCGAGCTCAGAATTCGCTCGCAGCCGGCGGCAACTATGGTCTCCAAGTCGAGGCGCCAATCAGAGGAGAGGTCGATGGCGCGGTGGAAGGTGACACCAAGGGGCCCCGCCGCCTCCACCAGCTGGCCGAGTCTGGCGGCAGGCACCCGACCCTCCTCGTCCAGCAGACCGACCACCACCCCCTGCAGGCCGGCGGCACGGGCCGCCGAGATATCCTGCAGCATCATCTCGAACTCCCCCTCGCCAAAGCAGAAGTCGCCGGCCCGGGGCCGGATCATGGCGTAGACGGGAATAGTGGCATGGCGCGCCGCCAGCTGCATGAAGCCATAGGAGGGGGTCAGACCGCCCAGCCCCAGCGCAGAGCAGAGCTCGATGCGATTCGCGCCAGCCTCCTGAGCGGTGAACAGGGATTCCAGGTTGTCGATACAGATTTCAAGAGAGGTCATGATGGACTCCTTTATTGGGGAGATCAGACCCCGGATCTGATCTCATAAATTGAGCAAGGCGGCCCCGCGCACCCCACCGGCGCCGCCGAAGCGGGCCTCGCGGATCTCGGGCAGGGCGACCCCGGGCAGCAGATGGCCAGGCAGGCGCAGCGGCAGCTGTTCGTAGAGCGCGGGCAGGCCGCTCAGACCGCCCCCCAGCACCACCACATCGGGGTCGACCACCGAGATGGCGGTAGCCAGCCCGGCAGCCATGATTTCGAGCCAGCAGTCGACCGTGGCCACTGCATGGGGCTCGTGCGCCTCGAAGCGCCCCACTATCTGGTGGCCGCTGGCACGCTGGCCGTGAAAGTGATGGTAGAGCCGCTCCAGCCCGGTGCCGGAGGCATAGGTTTCAAAACAGACCAGGCGACCGCAGCCGCAACGGGGACGAGGCAGGTCGGGGTACTTCATCAGCATGGTGGCCGGCAGCGGGTAGTGGCCTATCTCCCCCGCCAGCCAGTTGCGGCCCTGGATCAGCTTGCCCGCCAGATAGACGGCGCCGCCGATGCCGGTACCTATGGTGACGCCGAGGGCGCTGTCGGCCCCCGCCGCCGCCCCCTGATGTACCTCGGACCAGAGGAAGCAGTTGGCATCGTTGTCCACCTTGACCGGTCTGCCCAGCAGTTCGGCCAGATCGGCGCCCAGGTGGCGACCATTGATGGAGGGCAGATTGGCCGCCACTATGCTGTGGTCGTGCCGGTTGAGAATGCCGGGAAAGCCGATGCCCACCGCACCGCGCGCGCCGAAACGGGCATCCGCCTGTTCGACCCGCTCGCGAATGAGCTGCTGCAGCCCCTGATAGTCATTGCCGGGAGTGCTCATGCGCTCCTCGTGGCAGAGATTCAAGGCGCCGTCATAGACGGCGAACGCTATCTTGGTGCCACCAATATCAAAGCCGTAATACATGCCACACTCCCTTGTCGGTGAGCCGCCTCACCTCAGCCTGTCCAGAGGGGGACATTGTATTAATTCGCAAAAAAAATAAAGTGACCGAGGGCGAAAAACGGGAGAGAGATCAAAGCAAACGAAACATTTGTCGCTGCAGGCAGGGCTGGCCGAGGCTCATCAGGGTGCGCTCCTGGCCATCGAAGACGAAGCCGCGGCGCAGATAAAACCCCTCACCTATGTGGTTGCCATCGAGCAGCCACAATCTGACGCCTTCACAGCCGGCGCGCCGCATCTGCATCGCCACCGCCTGCCACAGCCGCTTGCCGTGGCCCTGGCGCCAGTGGTCGGGATGCAGGTAAAAAGCGCGGATCCAGGCGGTGGGGTACTCCCCCGCCAGCTCCGGCTGCCAGTAGAGCAGGCCGATGACCACCTCGTCCTGGCACAGCAGCATGGGCCTTGGGCCCGTCTCCGCCAGTCGGCGCTGCCAGATCTGCAGGTGCTCGGTGACCGCCAGCTGGGCCAGCATGTCGGTACCGAGCACGCCGCCATATGCGGCGAGCCAGCTGGCCCGCTGCATCACCGTCATGGCGGCGGCGTCATCGGGCCGCGCCATGCGCAGGCTTATGCCTTGCATTGGGGCACCAGTCCGGAGGCGCGGGCCTGCTGATAGAGCGGCACGGCCTCAGCCTGCTGGGCCTGCAGCTCGGCGATCCGGCTCTCGTTGCTGGGGTGGGTGGAGAGCAGCTGGGGCGGCGCATTGCCGCCCGCGGCCGCGCTCATGTTTTGCCAGAGCGGGATCGCTTCGGCGGGGTTGAAACCGGCGCGGGCCATCAGATCCAGCCCCAGCCGGTCCGCCTCGCTCTCCTGCTCGCGACCATAGGGCAGCATGACGCCGACCTCGACCCCGAGCCCCAGCGCTGCCATGGTGGCACCGCGGTATTCGCTGCTGCCCATGGCGATGTCGGCCGCCGCCAGCCCAAGGCCGGTCAGCTGACTGCGGGAGAGCCGCTCGTTGGAGTGTTGGGCCAGCACGTGGGTCAACTCGTGGCCGATGACGGTGGCGAGCTGATCCTGATTCTTGGCCACCTTGAGCAGGCCGCTGTAGACCCCGATCTTGCCACCGGGTAGGGCGAAGGCGTTCACCTGCTTGGAGTCAAACACCACCACTTCCCAGTTGGTGATGCCGTAGCTGGCGGGCACCTGGGCGGTCACCGCCTTGGCGACGCAGGAGACATAGGCGTTCACTCTGGCATCCTTGCTCACCTTCTCCTGCTTTTTCATCTGCTCAAAGGAGTCAGCCCCCAGCTTGCTCATCTGCTGGGGCGAGAAGAGCAGCATCTGGCTGCGACCGGTGGGAGACTGGGCACAGCTGGCGAGCAGGGTCGTACAGAGTGCCGCCAGGCCAAGCTTGAACAGGGGAGATGTCATGGAGGTGTCCTTCACCATAAAGATGCCCTATTTTCGGAAATGCGGGCGTCCGGTGCAAGTCGACAAATCACCCGGTCCGGCGAAAGCGGTCACAGCCGGCCCCAAAAAGAAAACGGGCCCCGCGGGGCCCGTCTGGCAGAGGAAACCGGCTTACATGATGCCCAGTTTCTTCAGGTCGGCTTCGACCACCTTGGCCGGTACCGGTACGTAGCCATCTTTGGCGACGATGTTCTGGCCCGCCTTGGAGAGCACCATCTTCAGGAACTCTTGCTCCATCGGGGAGAGCGGCTTGTTCGGGTGCTTGTTCACGTAGACGTACAGGAAGCGCGACAGCGGATACTTGCCGGTGATGGCGTTGTCGGAGGTCGCTTCGATGAAGGTCTTGCCATCCTTGGAGAGCGGTACTGCGCGCACGCCGGAGGTGACGTAACCGATGCCGGAGTAGCCGATGCCGTTCAGGGAGGAGGAGACCGACTGCACCACGGAGGCAGAGCCCGGCTGCTCGTTCACGCCGCTCTTGAAGTCGCCGTTGCACAGGGCGTGTTCTTTGAAGTAGCCATAGGTGCCGGAGACGGAGTTGCGACCGAACAGTTGCAGATCCTTGCCGGACCAGGAGCCGTCCAGACCCAGGTCGGCCCACTTGGTGGCCGCCTTGGCTTCACCGCACTTGAGGGTGCTGGAGAAGATGGCATCCAGTTGCTGCATGGACAGGCCCTTGATGGGGTTGTCCTTGTTGACGAACACCGCCAGGGCATCGACCGCGACGCGGATGGCGGTCGGCTTGTAGCCGTAGCGCTTCTCGAACGCCTCTTCCTCGCCGGACTTCATGGCGCGGCTCATAGGGCCAAACTGGGCGACGCCTTCGGTCAGCGCGGTCGGCGCGGTAGAAGAACCGGCGGCCTGGATCTGCACGTTGACGTTGGGGTACATGCGCTTAAATTCTTCGGCCCACAGGGTCATCATGTTGGCCAGGGTATCCGAGCCGACAGAGGACAGGTTGCCCGAGATGCCGCTGGTCGGAGTGTAATCCGGCAGATTTTTATCCACACCGGCAGCCAGGGCGCTGACGGAAAACAGGGTTGCTGCGGTGAATCCGATTACACCAGCCAGTTTGTTGAGTTTCATCCAATCTCTCCAAGGTTGCAGAACGCAGTCCATCAAAACACGGGTTAACTTGGCTCAGTGCCGGTCATCCGACCGGGGCGCTGAATGTCATTCCCTGCCCTCTTTGGCCCGACTCCGGGGCGGTGGAAGGCAGTCATCAATCTGAGGCCGAAACGTGGTGGCATCCCGAGTGGGGCGATCGACCGGTCTCGTTTCATTCTCTCCCTGCGCCGCACTGGCACAGGTCCGTTCTCAAGACGGCGCCAGTATCTGACCTGGCAGTGACAAATTTATGGATTTAATGTGACACTTTAATGACATGGCGAGGCTTTTGACCAAATGAAAAAAGGGCCGCCATCGCTGCCCTCTTTTCATCGCTAACCCATTGCTTGAAAAGCTTATTTCAACACCACCATGCGAGCGGGGATGAGGAAGCTGAAACGGCTGCCAAGGCCGACCCGACTCTCGATGTCGAGCTGGCAGTCGTGGTGACTCAGGGCATGCTTGACGATGGCAAGGCCGAGCCCGGAGCCGCCAGTGTGCCGCGAGCGCGCCTTGTCGACCCGGTAGAACCGCTCGGTGAGCCGCGCCAGGTGCTCGGGCGGGATCCCCTCCCCCTCGTCCTGCACCGCAAACAGCGCCATCGTCCCCTGTTTGCGCCACTCCACCGTGATCTTGCGCCCCGCCGGGGTGTAGTGGATGGCGTTGTAGACCAGGTTGGAGACGGCGCTGCGCAGCTGATCCTGATCGCCGCGCACCAGCAGATTGGGCTGCACCATGAACTCGATCTGGTGGGCCCGCTCGCCGGAGAGCGCCCGCGCCTCCTGCTCCAGCAGCCCCAGCATGGCGGGCATGTCCACCAGATGGGAGAGATCCACGGTGGGCGCCGCCTCGATGCGCGACAGGGTGAGCAGCTGATTGACCAGGTTGTCCATGCGGATGGTCTGCTCCATCATCACCCTGTGCGCCTTGGCCCACATGGCGGGCGGCGGCGGCTCCTCGGTCATCTCCAGATAGCCCTTGAGCACGGTGAGCGGGGTGCGCAGCTCGTGGGAGACGTTGGAGACGAAATGCTTGCGGGTCTTCTCCAGGCTGCGCAGCCGGGTCACGTCCCGCACCACCAGCATGGCCTGATCCTCGGCGTAGGGCATGATGCGAAACTCGAGAAACTTCTCCTCATTGATGGGCGAGGTCATCTCGAACGGTTCGTCATACTCTCCCTTGCCAAGGTAGGCGCCGAAGGCGGGATTGCGAATCAGGTTGCCGATGTGCTGACCGGCATCCTCCGGCCAGCGAAAACCGAGCAGTTGCTCCGCCAGCCGGTTACACCAGAGGATGCTGCCGTCGGTGCGAAATACCACGGCCGCATCGGGCAGTGCCTCGGCCCCTTCCCGAAAGCGGCGGATCAGACCCGCCAGCTCGCGGCGGCGGGCCCGGTGGCGCTGCTGCAGCTTGTAGATGCCGTTGAAGATGTACTCCCAGCTGCCGCTGCCGTTGGGAGGCACCAGGCTGCGATCGTGCCACAGCCAGTCCGACAGCCGCTTCTGGAAACGGTAGTGCCAGCCCAGGTGCATGACGGTAGCCAGCAACAGACACAGGGCCAGACTCTCCGTCAGCCAGCCGACCAAGACGAAGGGCGCATAGAAGAATGCCATTCGCCACAACTGGCGCCGCCAGGCGTATGGTTGCAACATAAGTGCCTCTTAGAGACGGGTTGAGAAGCGATAGCCCGCGCCGCGCACCGTCTGGATCAAGCGATCATGCCCCGTCTCTTCAATGGCCTTGCGCAGGCGACGGATATGCACATCCACGGTTCTGTCCTCGACGTACACATTGGTACCCCAGACGTTGTTGAGCAGCTGCTCGCGGCTGTAGACCCGCTCCGGGTGGGTCATGAAGAAGTGCAGCAGCTTGAATTCGGTCGGCCCCATGTCGAGGGCCTTCTCCTCGGCGCTGACCCGGTGGGAGACAGGGTCCAGCTTGAGCCCCTGCACCTCGATCACCTCGTCCACCGAGGTGGGAGAGACGCGGCGCATCACCGCATGCAGGCGGGCGGTCAGCTCCTTGGGGGAGAACGGCTTGGTGATGTAGTCATCGGCCCCTGCCTCCAGCCCGCGCACCTTGTCCTCTTCCTCGCCGCGGGCGGTCAGCATCACCACCGGGATCTGGCGGGTCACCTCATCCTGCTTGAGCTGCTTGATAAACTGGATGCCGCTGCCGCCTGGCATCATCCAGTCCAGCACGATGAGTTCGGGGTAGGGTTCGCGCACCTTCGCCAATCCGTCGGCAAAATCTTCAGCTTCTACTGTTTCATATCCCTTCTGCTCGAGCACGAAGCAGAGCATTTCGCGGATCGGTGCTTCGTCCTCGACCACCAGAATTCGCTTAGCCATATCCCTTCTCTCTCCTCTGTGAAGATGGGTGCGCCAATTATTAGAACTTTCTGTGACACTTTTATGACTTTATGACAGGCGGGATGATAAACGTTTTCAGATTCAGTTGGCAGCAGTGAGTTGCAGCAGATCCCAGCGATTGCCACTGATGTCCTCGAATACCACCACGGTGCCGTAAGGCTCGGTACGCGGCTGTTCACAAAAATGGACACCATATGCCTGCATGCGCCGGTAGTCGCCCCAGAAGTCGTCAGTCTCGAGGAACAGGAAGACCCGGCCGCCCCCCTGCTGGCCGATGGCGGCCCGCTGCTCCGGGGTGGCAGCCCGCGCCAGCAACAGGGCGGAACCGGGGGCTCCTTTGGGGGCAACCCGCACCCAGCGCTTGCCCGGTTTGCCCGGCTCGTCGAGGGGGGTGTCTTCCAGCAGCTCGAACCCCAGTCCCTGGGTAAAGAAGGTGATGGCCTGGTCGTAATCGGCCACCAGCAGGGCTAGGGCGCCAATGTGTTGTGCCATGGGAGGTACCTCAACAGATGAATGGACGGGGCGCATCATAACGGGGGACGGCCCCGGGCTCCAGCACCGGGGCAGATGAGATGGCAGAGGATGGAAGAGGGGAGCATGGCGCCGGGCAGGCGCGATCTCCCCGCTTAAAGCAACCGGTTCACTCCTGCCCGAGCCAGTCGCGCAGCACGCTATCCCGGTCGCCATCCAGCGCCGGCGAGGCGCGCCCATAGCACACCGGAGTGGCCGACAGATGCAGCGGGTTGGCCAGGGTGGGCAAGGATTGTTCGCCGCGCTGCACCTGCTGCACCCAGCCCCGCACCGCCCCCTGCTCGAGGGCAAACAGGGCATCCAGGGTGAGGATGGGGCCGCCCGGCACCCCGGCCACCTCCAGCATGGCACTCCACTCGGCGCTGCTGCGCGCCAGCAGCCGCTCGGCAATCAGGGCGTTGAGCCGGTGACGCTGGCGCACCCGGGCGGCGTTGGTGGCAAAGTCGGGGTCCTGCGCCCACCCGGGTTCCCCCAGCAGGGCCGCCAGGGCGGCAAACTGGCCGTCGTTGCCCACCGCCAGGATGAGGTGGCCATCCAGGGTGGGATAGACGTCGTAGGGGACGATATTGGGGTGGCCGTTGCCAAGGCGCCTGGGCGCCTGCCCGGTGGCGAGATAGTTCATCGCCTGGTTGGCCAGCACCGCCACCGACACGTCGAGCAGGGCGAGATCGATCTGCTGCCCCTCCCCGGTTCGCTCCCGATGGCACAGGGCCGCCTGGATGCCGATGGTGGCGTAGAGACCGGTGAGGATGTCGACGAGCGCCACCCCTACCTTGACCGGCCCGCCACCGGGCACCCCGTCGGGCTGGCCGGTGATGCTCATCAATCCGCCCAACCCCTGGATCAGCAGATCGTAACCGGGTCGCTGGGCCCAGGGCCCGTCCTGGCCAAAGCCGGTGATGGAGCAGTAGATGAGCTCTGGGCGGCGGGCCTTGAGGCTCGGATAATCGAGGCCAAAGCGCGCCAGTCCCCCCACCTTGAAGTTCTCGATCACCACGTCGGCACAGTCCACCAGGGCCAGCAAGGTGTCTCTGTCGCGCGTTAGATCCAGGGCGATGGAGCGTTTGCCCCGGTTGGCAGCGTGAAAGTAGGCCGCCTCCCCCGCCACCAGCTCGGGCGGGCCCCAGTGGCGGGTGTCGTCACCGCGCCCGGGGGCCTCCACCTTGACCACATCGGCGCCGAGATCGGCAAGCAGCTGGCTGGCCCAGGGGCCGGCCAGCACACGGCTGAGATCCAGCACGCGCACACCGGCAAGGGGCCCCATCACTCAAACGCCTGCAGGCCGGTCTGGGCCCGCCCGAGGATCAGGGCGTGGATGTCGTGAGTCCCCTCGTAGGTATTGACCGCCTCCAGGTTCATCACGTGGCGAATGACGTGAAACTCGTCGCTGATGCCGTTGCCGCCGTGCATGTCGCGAGCGACGCGGGCGATCTCCAGCGCCTTGCCACAACTGTTGCGCTTGATGAGCGACACCAGCTCCACCGGGCAGCGCCCCTCGTCCATCAGGCGCCCGGCCTGCAGGCAACCCTGCAAGCCGAGGGCAATTTCGGTCTGCATGTTGGCCAGCTTGAGCTGGAACAGCTGGGTGGCGGCCAGCGGGCGGCCGAATTGCTGGCGATCCAGCCCGTACTGGCGGGCGGCGTGCCAGCAGAACTCGGCGGCGCCGAGCGCCCCCCAGGCGATGCCGTAGCGCGCCTTGTTGAGGCAGCCGAACGGCCCCTTGAGGCCGCTCACCCCGGCCAGCCGGTTGGCCTCCGGCACGAAGACCCGCTCCATCACGATCTCGCCGGTGATGGAGGCGCGCAGGGAGAACTTGCCCTCGATCTTGGGGGCAGAGAGCCCGGTCATCCCCTTCTCCAGCACGAAGCCGGTAATCTCGCCATCGAGCTTGGCCCACACCACGAACAGATCGGCGATGGGGGAATTGGTGATCCACATCTTGTTGCCGGTCAGCAGATAGCCGCCCTCGACCCGCTCGGCCCGGCTCTTCATGGAACCCGGATCCGAGCCCGCATCCGGCTCGGTGAGGCCGAAGCAGCCCACCAGCTCGCCCCGGGCCAGCCCCGGCAGCCAGCGCTGACGCTGGGCTTCGTCGCCATAGGCGTGGATCGGGTGCATCACCAGCGAGGATTGCACGCTCATGGCCGAGCGGTAGCCGCTGTCGACCCGCTCCACCTCCCGGGCGATGAGGCCGTAGGCCACGTGATTGACCCCGGCGCAGCCGTACTGCTCCGGCAAGGTGGCGCCGAGCAGCCCCAGCTCCCCCAGCTCGTTCATGATGGTGCGGTCAAACTGCTCGCGGCGGTTGGCCTCCAGCACCCGCGGCATCAGCCGCGCCTGGCAGTAGTCGCGGGCGGCGTCGCGGATGAGCCGCTCCTCTTCGCCAAGCTGGCCATCGAGAAAGAAGGGGTCTTGCCAATCAAATCGGGTACGCGTCATAAGGCACTCCATGCCATGCAAAAGAATCATCAAAGGGTCTCTTGTGGACCTATCTTAACCACGAAAAACTTAGGTCACAAACGCCTCAGCCGGCCTCCCGCAACGCCCGATAGAGGGTGGTGCGGCTGATGCCGAGCCGGCGCGCCGCCTCGCTCACGTTGCCATCGCACTCTGTCAGGGTCTGCTGCACCCGTTGCCGGTTCTGCTGGCGCAATGTGCTGCCCGTCAGCGCAGTGGTGACGACAGGCGCCACAACCACGGTCGGCAGATGCAGGTGGGCAGGCTCAATCCAGCCCTGCCCTTCCGCCAGCACGCAGGCCACTTCCAGCGCCTGCTTGAGCTGGCGCACGTTGCCGGGCAGCGGATGGGCCAGCAAGTGGCGCTCGGCCTCATCGCTCAGGCACAGGGCAGGATCCATCTCGGCCAGCAGGCGCTGGACCAGCGCCTGCCGCTCGCAGGCCGGCCAGTCGCGCAGCGGTGCCAGTTGCTGGCGCCAGCCGCAGATGCGGTAGTAGAGATCCTCGCGAAAGGTACCGGCCGCCACCATGGCCGCCAGATCCCGGTGGCTGGCGCTGACCAGCCAGAAATCCACCGCTTCGGGCTTGTGGCTGCCAACCGGGGTGACGACGCGCTCCTGCAATACCCGCAGCAGTCGGGTCTGGGCCGAGAGCGGCAGCTCGCCGATCTCGTCCAGCATCAGGATGCCGCCGTGGGCGGCGCGCAGATACCCCTGGCTGCCCTGGCTGCGAGCACCGCTGAAGGCCCCGCCGACATAGCCAAACAGCTCGGCTTCCACCAGCTCCGCCGGCAGGGCGCCGCAGTTGACGCACACCAGGGGCTTCTCGTGGCGGCTCGACTGGCGATGGAGGTCGCGCACCAGATGCTCCTTGCCGCTGCCGGTCTCCCCCTCGATAAGCAGGGAGATGCCGCGCTCCAGCATCTTGAGCGGCACCTGCCGGGCGTGCGAGCCGCCGGCAGCGGCCGGCAGGCCGGACTGGGCCACACCTGAGCTGGCCTCCGGCATCAACCGCAAGCCGCGCCGATCCCGCAGCAGTTGCTTGCCGTCGAAAGGGTGCTGGCCGAGCCAGAGCCGGCCGGCCCGGTTGGCCCCCAGCAGTTCGCCCTCCTCCCCCAGCAGCAGACGGGCAGACCAGAGACTCTGGGGCTCGAGATCCACCAGCCAGCCCGGCTGGCACGCCAGCAGCGCATTTTCCAGGGTCATGGCCAGCAGCCGCACCGTGCCCAGCATGTCGCCGCCGTGGTGGGCCGCATCGGTGGAGATGTCGAGCACCCCGATCACTTGCCCGTCCGGCCCGAGCAGCGGGCAGGCGCTGCAGCTGAGAAAGCTGTGCTGGGCGAAGAAGTGCTGATTGCCGAGCACCTGTACCTCGCTCTGCTCGGCCAGCGCGGTGCCGATGGCATTGGTGCCCTTACTCGCCTCCCCCCAGCGGGCACCGCTGCGCAAAAAGACCCGCTCGGCGTGGCGGGCGAAGCCGTCGTCACCGCTGGCGGCCAGGATGGCCCCCTCGCCATCGCACAGCAGCAACCGACAGGGGCGCCCCGCCAGCAGCTGGTCAAACAGCGGTAGCACGAAGCGCCGGAAGCTGGCGATCAGCACCCTGTGCTGCTCCTGGCGGGCCGACAGCTCTCCCTGGGGCAGCAAGTCCAGCTCGGCGCGCTGCTGACGGCTCAACCCCTGGTGCAGGCAGCGCTGCCAGGAGCGCTGGATTGGGCTGGCACCAGATTGAGGGAACTCGCTCATCACACCTCCTGTTCACAAACGGCACGACTGTCGCGACCACTGTCCAGAAACGGCACAGTTGTATCGCCACCGCCGCGGTCATTGGTTAACCAAGATACGCTGCCGCACCCCGTTTGATAACGTTTTTGTAACTTTTAGAGCGCTGGTCAGACCCTCTGGCACGTCCCTTGCGATACACAGCAGCAACCGGGCTGCTCACCAGCCCGGTCAGGACCACACACATAAGGATGATGAGATGATTTATACCGCTCCCGGTCAGGCAGGTGCCCTGGTCAGCTTCAAGTCCCGTTACGACAACTTCATCGGTGGCGACTGGGTGGCGCCGCGCGCCGGCCGCTACTTTGAAAACATCTCGCCGGTGGATGGCCGCGTGTTCTGCGAGGTAGCCCGCTCCGACGCCGCCGACATCGAGCTGGCGCTGGACGCCGCTCACAAGGCGTTCGCCAGCTGGAGCAAGACCAGCGTCACCGAACGCAGCAACCTGCTACTGCGCATCGCCGATCGCATCGAGCAGAACATCGAGGTGCTCGCCATCGCCGAAACCTGGGAGAACGGCAAGGCGGTGCGCGAGACCCTGGCCGCCGACCTGCCGCTGGTGGTGGATCACTTCCGCTACTTCGCCGGCTGCATCCGTGCCCAGGAGGGTTCGGCCGCCGAGCTGGATCAGAACACCGTCAGCTACCACTTCAAGGAGCCCATCGGGGTGGTCGGCCAGATCATCCCGTGGAACTTCCCGCTGCTGATGGCGGCCTGGAAGCTGGCCCCGGTGCTGGCGGCCGGCTGCTGCAGCGTGCTCAAGCCCGCCGAGCAGACCCCGGTCACCATCATGCTGATGATGGATCTCATCAAGGACATCCTGCCCCCCGGGGTGGTCAACGTGGTCAACGGCTTTGGCGCCGAGGCGGGCCAGGCGCTCGCCACCAGCAACCGGATCCAGAAGCTCGCCTTCACCGGCTCCACCGAGGTGGGGGCCCATATCCTGCGCTGCGCCGCCGACAAGCTCATTCCCTCCACCGTGGAGCTGGGCGGCAAGTCCCCCAACATCTACTTCGCCGACGTGATGCAGCACGAGAGCAGCTACATCGACAAGGCGGTGGAAGGGATGCTGATGACCTTCTTCAACCAGGGCGAGGTGTGCACCTGCCCCTCCCGCGCCCTGGTGCAGGAGAGCATCTATGACGACTTCATGGACCGGGTACTGGCCCGCGCCCGCACCATAGTGCAGGGCAACCCCCTCGACACCAATACCCAGGTCGGCGCCCAGGCGTCCCGCGAGCAGTTCGACAAGATCCTGAGCTACATGGAGATCGGCCGCGGCGAAGGGGCAAAAATGCTGATCGGCGGCGGCCCGGCCAAGGTGAGCGGACTGGAGGGGGGCTTCTATATCCAACCCACCATCTTCCACGGCCAGAACAAGATGCGGGTGTTCCAGGAGGAGATCTTCGGGCCGGCGCTCGGGGTCACCACCTTCAAGGACGAGGCGGATGCGCTGGCCATTGCCAACGACACCCAGTACGGGCTGGGGGCGGGCCTGTGGACCCGCGACAGCAACCTGGCCTGGCGCATGGGGCGCGGCATCCAGGCCGGCCGGGTCTGGGTCAACTGCTACCACGCCTACCCTGCCCACGCGGCCTTCGGTGGCTACAAGAAGTCAGGGATCGGTCGCGAGACCCACAAGATGATGCTGGACCACTACCAAAACACCAAGAACCTGCTGGTGAGCCACGACATCAACCCGCTCGGCTTCTTCTAAGCCCACCCCGTGATCCACAAGGGCGCCTGCGGGCGCCCTTTTCATTGCTGGTGCGGTCGCGGTCAGAGTTGTGCCTGCCCGGCGCCGATCCCCAGCTGTTGACGATAGCGCTGGGGGGCACAGCCCTGTTCGCGCTGGAACATGGCGATAAAAGCCGAGGTGGAGGTGTAACCGAGCCGCCAGGCGATCTCCTGCACCGGCATCTCGCCGCGCAGCCAGTCCAGCGCCTTCACCAGCCGCAGCCGGGTGCGCCACTGGCCGAGGCTCATGCCAAGCTCCTTCTGGCAGCGCCGCGCCAGGGTGCGCTCCGTGGTGTGCAGCACCTTGGCCCACTGGGCCAGGGTGCGGTTGTCCTCCGGCGCCGCCTGCAATGCCGCCAGCAGGGGGGCCAGCAGGCGATCCCGGCTCTGGGGCAGGTAGCTTGGCTGGCAACGGGTGCGAGCCAGCTTCTCGATGAAGAGTTCACCCTGGCGGGCATCCCACTCGTCCTCCATGTGGCCGACCCGGCGCTGGGTGAAATCCTCCAGCAGGGCCCGCAGCAAGGGGGTAAGCGCCAGCAGCTGGGGTTCCCGTGGCAGGCGCGGCGCCAGCGCGTGGCTCACGTAGATGGAGGTGTAGTCCAGGGTCTGCTCGTTGAAGGCGGTGTGGGGCTGATCCGCCGGCACCCAGATGAGGTAGTCCGGCGGCGCCACCAGCCGCTGCCCCCCGACCTCCACCACCATGACCCCGAGACTGATGAGGCTGAGCTGGCCCCAGGGGTGGGCATGTTCGGCGCAGGCGTTGCCCCCCTGGATCTGGCTGTAGCGAAAATAGAGGGGGTTGGGGGCGGCCAGCAGGCGATCCTGCTCGGCCAGGGTGAGGGTACCCATGCAGATTGTCCCAAAGCGGTTATGACATGTCTTATTTACGCTACTTACATCGTTCAAGACAAGGTTAGACTCTCCCCATCATACCAAGGAGTCGCTATGCCCTTTCTCTTTCCCCTGCTCGCCATCCTGATCTGGGCCGCCAATACCGTGGTCTCCAAGGCCGCCGCCGGCGTGCTGGATCCTGCCGCCATCTCGTTTTACCGCTGGGTGATCGCCGCCCTGGCGCTGACCCCCTTCTGCCTGCCGCAGCTGTGGCGCCGCCGGCGCGATCTCCGCCCCTGGCTCGGCAAGCTGCTGGTGCTCTCCCTGCTTGGCATGGTGCTCTACCAGTGCCTCGCCTACTATGCCGCCCACAGCACCTCGGCCACCAACATGGGGGTCATCGGCTCCCTGCTGCCGCTGCTCACCCTGCTGATAGGAGCCTGCTGCTTTGGCCAGAAGCCGGGCAAGCAGGCGCTGCTCGGCATGAGCCTCTCCCTGTTCGGGGTGCTCTGGCTGCTCGGTCAGGGCAACCCTCAGACGCTGCTGCACAGCGGGATCAACCCAGGCGATGGCATGATGCTGCTGGGGGCGGCCAGCTATGCCCTCTATGGCCTCTTGATCCGCCGCTGGCAACTGCCGTTCGGCCCCTGGCTCAACCTCTACCTGCAGATCCTGCTGGCGGTGCTGCTGCTCATCCCGCTGGCCCTCTCCGCCGACTCCCTGGCCATTCCCGCTCAGGGCTGGAGCATGGTGCTGTTCGCCGGGCTCGCCTCCTCCATCTTCGCCGCCTACTGCTGGATGCGCGGCCTCGCCAGCCTGGGGGCGGAGCGCACCTCGGTCTTCATGAACCTGATGCCCCTGTGCACGGCCCTCATCGCCGTCATCAGCCTGGGGGAGCCCATCCACGGCTATCACCTGCTGGGGGGCGGCCTCATCCTGAGCGGGGTCATGCTCTCCCAGTTCAAACCAAGAGCCCGCCGCGTCCTGCTGGAAGAGGCCTGAGCGGCCCGTCGTACCGGTTTTCGTGCCGACGTATAGACCTGAAAAAGGGAGCTTCGGCTCCCTTTTTGCTGGTATGGATCTGGCGGCTCAGCTGCCCCGCCGCCAGTGGTAGCGGCGCTCGGGCCGGCCGCGCTGGCCGTAGTTGAGATCCACGTCCACCCTGTCCTCCGACTCCAGATACTCCAGATAGCGGCGCGCCGTGGTACGGCTCAGGGACAAGCGTAGCGCCACCGTATCGGTGGAGAAGGCGCTGTCCGGCTCACCCGCCAGCAGCTCCAGCACCTGGCGCAGGGTGATGGCGTCGATCCCCTTGGGGGTGTCGCGCACGTCACGCCCCTGGGGTCTCACCTTGCCCATCAGCCGGTCCAGATCGCTCTGCTCGAGGGAGCCGCGCTCGCAGATGCGCCGGTGCAGGGTGAGGATCTCGTCCAGGCTCTGCTGGATGCGAAACAGCCGCAGCGGCTTGATGATGTAATCCTGCACCCCCTGGTTGAGGGCCTGCTGGATGGTCTCCACGTCGCAGGAGGCGGTCACCATGATGACGTAGGCTTCGCGGTTGTGGCTGCGCAGCCGGTTCACCCACTCTAGGCCGGAGCCGTCGGGCAGCGAGATGTCCACCAGCAGCAGTTGCGGCTGGGCCGCACGCATCATGAGATCGGCCTGGGTCAGGCTTTCGGCCCGACCCAGCAGGGAAAATCCGGGGGTGGAGGAGACCAGCTCGGCCAGAATGGATCCTATCCGTTCGTCATCCTCGATCACCAGCGTGAAAATGGGCTCCATAGATCACACCAATTGGTTTTTATTCAAGTAGATACCGAACAGGGTCGTCTGTTCGGCGGTGCGGCGCCATTCTATCACACCCCCTCGCCTGGCCACCGTCTCCTTGACTAGGAACAGACCGACACCGTGATCGCCGGTCTGGCGACTGATGCCGTAATCAAACAGATGGTCCGCCAGCGCCTCGTCCACCCCCTCGCCGCTGTCCTCCACCTCGATCACCAGCCGACGCCCGAAGTCGTTGAGGGAGATGAGCACCCGCGGCGGGCACTGCTTGCGCCGGGCCCAGGCGGCGCGAATGCCGTTGTCCAGCAGGTTGCCGATGAGGGTGATGAGATCCGCCGACACCGCCGCCGGGTACTCGCCCAGCGCCGAATCGGGATCCAACACCAGCTCCACCCCTAGCTCGCGGGCCCGGCTGAACTTGCCGAGGATGAGCCCGGCCACCGGCTTGTCCTCGATGGCCCGCAGCAGATCGTGCAGCATGGTCTGGCACGCCTCGCTCTCCTGCTGGATGAGCTCCACCGCCTGATCCACATGGCCCAGCTGCAGCAGGCCGGAGAGGCTGCTGAGCTTGTTGGCGAACTCGTGGGTCTGCATCCGCAGCATCTCGGCATACTGGCGCAGGTGGGTCACCTGCATGCCGAGACTGCCGGTCACCTCGGGGCGGCTGAAGATCAGCAGCCGACCGGGGATCTTGCCCTCCACCGCCTGCCAGCGCCCGACGAACGACTCGCCGTGCACGGTGAAACCGAGCTCGGTCTCGACCTGGGTCAGGGCGGGGGCGAGCGGCGGCGACAGCTCCGAGAGCGGCTGGCCGAGCAGGGAGTGGCGGCCGGTGCCGGGCAGACGCAGCTGGTAAAAGGCGGCACTGTTGAGCATGCGGATATGGCCCTGGCTGTCGAGGGCAATCACCCCCTCCGAGATGTGCTCCAGCACCAGCTCCTGCAACACGAAGCGGTTGACGATGGTCTCCGGCTCCAGATCCAGCAGGGTGCGACGCAGCCGATGCTGGACCCAGAGCGCCAGCAGCAGGCCGCAGCCCAGCACGGCGCCGATGGCGCTGATGAGCAGGGCGATCCGATCCAGGTAGATGCTCTCCACCGTCTGCATCAGATAACCCACCACCACGGCACCGATGGCGCGCCCGTCAGGCCCGATCACCGGGGCGAAGCAGCGGATGGCCGGCCCCAGGGTACCCACGTCCTTGGAGCAGTAGCTGCTGCGCTCGTTGAGGGAGGGCCAGATATCCTCGCCGCGAAACAGGCCGCCCACCAGCTCCGGAGAGGGGTGGCTCAGCCGGCGGGCGTGCTCGTCGGTCACCACCATGTAGGCGGCATCGGTGCGGCTGCAGATCCCCTGCACATAGTCGCGCAGGCCCGGATCGCTCCCCCACTGCAGCGCCTGCACCACCCGGCTGTCTCCCGCCAGCACCCGCGCCAGATCCCCTCCCTTGTCCTCCAGATTGCTCTCCAGCAAATGGCGGATAAAGAGCGCCAGCAGGCTGCCCAGAATGATGATCAGGAGCAGTGACAGGCCCAGGGAGAGGGTGACCAGTTGGTGACGCAGTTTCATCGATTAGCCTTGCAACATCAGGACGCGGACCAATAGTGCGGGCGCCACCAGGTCTGGTCAATCAAAGGTGCGGGATCACCGGCAAAATCGGCCAGCCCCTCGGCACGGGCACAGAGTGCCACCGCCCTCGCCACCGCGCGGGCCACCTCCCCCACCTGCTCGATGGGGGGCAGCAGCCGTCCCTCGGCCAGCGGATAGGCGCCCACCGCCTGCACCGCCGCCCGCAGCATACCGTCGCTGATGCGCCGCGCCTTGACCGCGCAGGCCCCCAGACCAATGCCCGGGAACACATAGACGTTGTTGCATTGAGAGACCACCCGCGCCGCGCCGTCCACCTCCACCGGCGGGAAGGGGCTGCCGGTCGCGAGCAGGGCCCGCCCGCCGGTGGCCTGCCACACCTGGGCCGGGGTCGCCTCGGCGCTGCGAGTGGGATTGGAGAGCGGCAGGATCACCGGCCGCTCGCACACCTCCCCCATGGCGGTCAGCACCGCCTCGTCGAACAAGCCGCCCTGACCGCTCACCCCGATCAGCACCCCGGGGCGCAGCCGCTCGATAAGCGCGGCCAAGGAATTGCA
This sequence comes from Aeromonas dhakensis, assembly GCF_000820305.1. Classification (GTDB taxonomy): domain Bacteria; phylum Pseudomonadota; class Gammaproteobacteria; order Enterobacterales; family Aeromonadaceae; genus Aeromonas; species Aeromonas dhakensis. The sequence goes on along the minus strand of NZ_CDBH01000022.1, from coordinate 191,336 downwards.
CGCCTCCCCCGCCGGGCGGGCAAACGGCTGCTGGGCCGGGGTGAGCCCGGCCCGGTCCAGGCAGACCAGACCGTCCTGATCGAACAGCTGCACTCGCTCCGGGCCGCCCGCCAGCTGGGCCAGCATGGCGGCGATACCGCAGCCGGCCGAGCCGGCGCCGACGATCAGCACCGGGGTATCCGCCAGCGCGCTGCCCGCCTGCTGTAAGCCCGCCAGCACGCAGGCCGACGCCACCGCCGCCGTGCCCTGGATGTCGTCGTTGAACATGCACAGCTCGTCGCGGTAGCGGGCCAGCAAATTGGCGGCATGCTTGCCGGCGAAGTCCTCGAACTGCAGCACTACCTGGGGCCAGCGTTTGCGGATGGCGGCCACCACCTTGTCCATGAACTGGTAATAGGGCTCGCCATCCACCCGCCGGGCCTGCCAGCCCAGGTAGGAGTCATCTTCCAGCAGTTCGGGGTTGTTGGTGCCCACGTCCACGCACAGCGGCAGGGTGCGCGCCGGGTTGATGCCACCGGCGGCGGAGTAGAGCGCCAGTTTGCCGATGCAGATCCCCATGCCGCCGATGCCGAGATCGCCGAGCCCCAGCACCCGCTCGCCGTCGGAGATGACGATGACGTCCACCTCCTGCTCCACCGCCGCGAAGATGTGGTCCAGCTCGTCCCGGTCGTGCCAGGAGAGGTAGAGGCCGTGGCTGCGCAGATAGAGGTCGCTGTGGCGCTGGCACGCCTCCCCCACCACAGGGGTGTAGATGATGGGCAACAGCTCCGGCAGATGGTGGCGCACCAGCTCGTAGAACAGTACCGGGTTGTCCTCCTGCAGCTGGCGCAGCAGCAGGTGCTGATCAAACGGACTCTGCATGGCCGAGACCAGCCGGTAGATGCGGCGTCGCTGCTGGGCCAGCGACTCCTCCTTGTGGGGCATGCGCCCCATCAATCCCTGACGCTTGCGTTCGGCATAGGGCAGGCTGGTGCCCATCATGATGTCGTTCATTATCTTGTTCCTTATGCCAGCAGCGAGATGAGCAGGGTCGCCAGGATCAGCATGACGGCGCCCCCGAGACGAGAGGAGATCTGGGCGAACGGCATCAGCGTCATGCGCTGGGCCGCCGAGAGCACGGCCACGTCACCCGTGCCCCCCATGTTGGCCATGCACAGGCCACCGGTGATGGCTGCCTCGATGGGGTAGAAGCCGATCATTCGGCCCACCAGCGCCGCCCCCAGGGCGCCACCGAGCACGGTCACCAGCACCAGCACGAAATAGCTGACGGAGAAGGCGCTGATGAGCTCGGGGATGCTGGTGTAGGCGACTCCGATCCCCACCAGCAGAGAGGGGGTCAGGTTGGTGACCACGAACTGGTACCAATCGGCCGCCGCCTGCTCGTAACGACGGGGCAGCAGGCCGCTCACCTTGATGACGGCCACCGCCAGGATCATCAGGGCGAAGGGGTGCATGGGGATGAAGTTGCCAAGCAATGAGCCCAGCACGAACATGCTGGAGCTGATGAAGAGGCCCAGACCCAGACTCTCCAGCGTCGGCGCCTGCGCCTTCTCCTCGGCCACGCTATCTGTACTCTCTTTTATCATCAGCTTGCCGTTGCCGGTCAGGGCGGGGTAGCGGCGGCCGAGGCGGGCCAGCAGGGTGCCCACCAGGATGGCCAGGGTGTTGGCGATCACTACCGCCGGCACCATGCGCGAGAGCAGATCGGCGCTCGACATCTGCAGCGGCCCGGAGAGGATCTCCACCAGCGGCACGGCGCCGGCCCCCATGCCGCCGCCCATGATGGGCAGACCGATGAGCAGCACGGCATTCTTGAAGCCGTAGCCCATCAGGGCGCCCACCAGACCGACGCTGAGCAGCGCCAGTGCGACGCCCCCCAGGATCACCGGCAGGTAGCGCATGGCGGCATTCTTCAGCAGGGCGCCGCTCATGCCGAACACAGAGCCGGTCACCAGGCTGGCGATGAAGAAGTTGAGAAAGCCCCCCTCCTTCATGAAGCCGATGATCACCTGACCCGCCTCGACGGGCAGGATCCGGTATTCAAACAGGGCGGCGCCGCCGAAGATGGCGAGTATGGTGCCACCACCCAGGTATTCGCGGATGGGGGTGATGCGCTCGCCGAGCTCGGTCAGCAGGGTGCCGAGCACGAACATCAGCGCCAGCGCGCCGACCATGCCGAGCGGCAGCGAGCCGTTCCAGCCCGAGAAGAGGACGCAGGTGGCGAGGCCCAGAAAGATCATCATGGGCATGCCGGCAATCTGCCGACCGCCGAACAGGGCGGTTCTGGTGTGTGGGGTAGAGAGGTTTTTCATTGTTATGCTCCAGCGTGTGGTGTGGCGCCACTCTAGAGATCTCCGCTCCTCCTGTCGGTTAGCCCGCCAACAAAGGCATATAAAAACATTAAATTCTTAAACGCTATGGCCTGCGGGCAAGGTTGGCACCCATTTTACATGGGGGTATTTTGGTCCCCGTCGTCGCCATTAAATCACTTCGAAGCGCACTCTTTTGCACTTTAAAGCGGCGATTGAAGCGGTCATTGTCAAATAACGATCAAATAACCAGCGTCGCAACCAACAATAATGGCCTGTCAGGTTTGGCAGTGGTGAATGATCACCCAGCAATGGACAAGGGTGATCCTCTGATCACCAAAAACACTCCGGCCAGGATCTGCCGGGTGATAAAAAAGAAAGACGATGACAGCTCGATAGCGAGCGCCTAGCTTGTTACAAGCATGGCGCTCCCGCAGGTAATGGCGGCTTGCAGCAAGAGGATAAAGGGTGCGGGCAGGCCCTGTGACAGGCTGCCCTCTCAATATGACGTGCGGATGTCACCGACCGAAAGACTATTCGGCTAATAACAATGGAATATTGGCAGGGTCAAATTCATGACAGGTTTCGGCATTTTCCAGGCTGAGTCCATAATGGCCGTCGACCACATATTCCACGTCCACCAGAAGACTCTCGATGGCGAGATGGGCGTCACCCGATTCATATCGTTCCACAGCTATCATCTCCCTGTTTAGCTGACTCATCAATATTAGTGAATAAAAAACAGAGTGCCGCATTTATATAATATTTTTTTGCATCGTCTAATTAGGGTGCACATAAAAAGCTGTGACTATTTTCATGCCATCCCAATAAACGACTCTCTTTATTTCACCGGGCCCTGCCGACCATATCCAGCCTCCTGCTTCACTCAAAAGTGCCGCTGATCCCAACTCACCCCTTCACCCATGCTGCTTGAGCTCCACCAGAGACCTACCTCCAATTTTCATAAACAAGATCGTGATCACACTATTTACTTAGCCTGCTAAACAACTACAATACTTAGCAAGCTAAGTAAAAGGAGAATCTCATGATGAAGGATCTGGAAATGCTGCGCGAGCTCTCCCTCGCCGAGCGGGTCGGCCGGCTGCATCGGCTGTGGCGCACCGTGGCCGATCTCGAGCTGGCCCCCCTCGGCCTGACTCATCCCCGCTGGACGGCGCTGTGGAAGTTGAGCCGGCTCGGCGGCCACCTCAGCCAGAAGACCCTGTCCGAGGCGCTGGAGATCGAACTTCCCTCCCTGATGCGCACCCTGGGCCAGCTGGAGGAGCAGGGGCTGGTAGAACGCCACTGCTGCAGCCAGGACAAGCGGGCCCGCATTGTCACCCTGACCCCGGCCGGCAAGGCGCTGCTCGACCAGATTGAAGATCGCATCATGGAGATACGCCGGGAGCTGCTCGCCGGCATCAGCCAGCGGGAGCTGGAACAGTTTGAAGATATCGTGCACCGCATCTGTGCCAATGCCCTCGGCAAGATAGGTGCACAGAGTGAAGAGAGAGAATGAGATGACCCCGGATCAACAATTCCAACGCTGGATCAAATGGGCCATGGGCGCCTTCGTGCTGGTCTTTGCCTATTTCCTGCTGGCCGACCTCAAGATGCCGCTCACCCCGCAGGCCATGGCGACCCGCGTCGTCACCAAGATGGCGCCCCAGGTCAGCGGCAAGGTGATGGAGGTGGCTGTCGCCAACAACCAGCACGTCAAGCAGGGGGATCTGCTGTTTGCCCTCGACCCGGCCCCCTTCGAGCTGGCGGTAGAGCAGGCTCGCCTCGCCCTGGCCCAGGCCGAACAGCAGAATCGCCAGCTCGATGCCACCCTCAACGCCGCCAGCGCCGATTTCAGCTCGTTGCAAACCCAGGCCGCCCTCAAGTTGCGGGAAGCGGAGCGTATCGACGCCCTCTATCGCCGCCACATGGTCTCCGAGCAGCAGAAAGATGACGCCGACAGCGCATTTCGCACCGCCCAGGCCAACCTGCTGGCCAGCAAGGCCCGCATGACCCAGGCCAGGGTCAACCGCGGCCTGCCCGGCGACGACAACCTGCTACTGCGCCAGGCCCGCAACCGCCTCGCCCAGGCCGAGCTCAACCTCGCCTACAGTCGGGTCCACGCCAGCCAGGACGGCATCATCACCAACCTGCAGCTCAAGCCGGGCAGCTTCGCCGCGGCGGGCGCCCCGCTGCTGGCGCTGGTCTCCGAGCAAGTGGACGTGATCGCCGATTTTCGCGAGAAGAGCCTGCGCCACGTAGATCAGGACAGCCTGGCCCTGGTCGCCTTCGACGGCGAGCCGGGCCGCCTCTATCCCGCCCGGGTCACCAGCCTGGATGCCGGGGTCAGCGCCGGTCAGTTCGATGCCAACGGCCAGCTGGCCAGCCCCACCGAGTCGGATCGCTGGGTGCGCGACGCCCAGCGTCTGCGCCTGCATCTGGCGCTGGAACAGCTGCCCGCCCATCTGCCGGCCGGTGCCCGTGCCACCGTGCAGCTGCTGCCCGACAACGCCCTGACCGGGCTGCTGGCCCGCGCCCAGATCCGCCTGCTCAGCCTGCTGCACTACATCTACTGAGGTGACGGCAATGAACCTGTGGCACAGACCCCTCACCGCCAATGAACTGCGCCAATGCCTGCGCATCGCCTTTGGCAGCACCAGCGGCTTTCTGCTCTGCAAGCTGTTCGGCTGGAACTACGGCGTCTTCTACACGGTGACACCTGTGCTGCTGCTGGGCATGGTGCCGGTGATGAACGGTCATGCCGCCCGCCAGTTGATCGCCGCCGCCGTGGTCTGCGGGCTGGAAGTGGGGCTGCTGGGGGGGCTGTTTGGCGGCCATCCCGGCCTGATGATCCCCATCGCCTTCCTGCTGTTTCTCTACCGTTTCGCCGCCATGTCGCGGGGCAGCCTGTTTCTGTTCGGTGCCAACGGGGTGCTGAGTCTCAGCATCATGCTGCACTTTGCCAGCTACCCGCAGACCGATCTCAACGACCTCATCTTCAGCAACCTGTGGGCCAGCGTGCTGTCGGTGCTCATCGCCTACCTGATGACGGCGCTCATCCCCGACGTGGAGGAGCGCCCCAAGCCGGCCCCCTCTCCCAAGGCACCGCACCGGATGCGGCACGAGGCGCTGCTTGGCGCCAGCATCGCCACCCTCTCCTTCATGGTGTTCCAGCTCTTCGATCTGCGGGACTCCATGTCGGCCCAGGCCACGACCCTACTGGTGCTCTTCCCCATGCACTGGGACGGCGCCCTGAGCTATGCCCGCAAGCGGGCCATGGGCACCCTGCTCGGGGTGAGCTTCGGCCTGGTCGGCCAGCTGGTGCTCTACGACTGGTCCGGACTGCTGATCCTGGTCGCCCCCCTGCTCTGGCTCGGCGCCATGCTGTTCAGTCATGCCCACGTGAAGGAGGCGAGCGGTTCCGGGGTCGGCTTCGGCGCCCTCACCACCCTCGGCATCCTGTTCGGCCAGTACCTGACGCCCGGCAACGATCTGGTGTTCAGTGCCCTCTACCGGGTCAGCAGCATCCTGTTTGCCATCGTCGCCACCCTGCTGGCCTGTTACCTCATCCACCGACTGCTTAACCGTTTCGAGGCCACCCGGTTCGGTTATTGACCCCCTGTTGTTAGCTCAAGGATGTGCTGCCTTTCGCCCCGCTATGCCTACCGGGGCGTTTTTTTGCCCTGTATCTGGCAGCGCCTGTGGCCAGCCCCAGCAACTATGCTTGCTAGGGCAGTTGGCAACGGGAGAGAGACCATGACACACGCAACCCACATTCACTGGCTGGTTATCTGTCTTCTGCTGATGGTGGGAAGCGCCCGGGCCGAGTCTGTGCTGATCGCCGCGGAAGATGACTGGGCCCCCTACTGCGTTCTCGACAAAGAGAGCGGCCAGCCGCAGGGGCTGGCGCCCGAGCTGGTGAAGGCGGCCTTTGCCGCCGAGGGGGTCGAGGTGGAGTTTCGTACCATCCCCTTCGCCCGCTGCATGTACGAGGCGCGCAGCGACAAGGTGCTCGGCTGCTTCGATGCCACCATTACCGAGGAGAACCGTTACCAGTACTTCTGGCACGAAACCCCCATGTTCGAGGAGGATCTCGCCATCTTCGCCCTGGCCAGCGAACCGCGCCGGGATCTCAAACTCACCTCGCTGGAACAGAAGACGGTGGGCATCACTCTCGGCTACACCTACCCCACCGATTTCATGGAAAACCCCAGGATCACCCGCTTTCAGGCCAAGTCAGACACCCAGATCATCGAGATGCTGGTGCGTGGCCGGGTCGACTACATCCTGATGAACGAGATGCCGGGCTACCTCAAGATCCAGCAGAAACAGCTGAGCGGGAAGGTGGTCAAGGTGGGCAAGATCTCCACCGACGGTTTCTGGCTCGCCTTCTCCCGCGCCCACCCCCGGGGTGAGGAGATGGCCAGTCGCTTCGAAGAGGGGCTGCAGAAGATCAGGAACAACGGCACCTACGAGGCGCTGGTGCGCGCCTTCGAGGCCAGACTCGGCCTGCATTGAGCCCATACTCATTAGTGCTTCTTTTGACGCCCATGGACGCATATCGACGCAAGTCGGGTCGAGCGGCATTGCCCCCCTTGGGCAAGCTGTTAGGATCACGCCCGGATGACACCGATGGAGAATCAACATGAAGCACGCCAACCTTCTGCTGCTGGGCATCACGACCCTGACCCTGCTGAGCGGCTGCGAACGCGGCGCCGACCCCCTGAGCGTGACCGGCGGCGACCCCGTCACCTATCTGTGCGAACAGGGCCAACGGGTACAGGTGCGCTACTTCGCCCTCTCCGATCAGAGCCTGAACTTCGTCAAGCTGGCACTGCCGGACGGCAAGGACTACACCCTGCCGCAGAGCGTCTCTGCCTCCGGCGCCCGCTACACCGACGATCACGAGGCCGTCTGGTGGAACAAGGGAGATGAGGGCTTTGTCGAGATGCGCGACAAGGACGGCGAGTGGCAGAGCGTCTACAACGACTGTAAACAGCAGTAAACAACAACCCCGGCCAGGCCGGGGTTGTTGTTTACTCCACTTCAATCTCGTAGCGACCCACCACTCGCACCGGAATGGCCTGCGGGTTCTGCTCCGACACTCGATAGCGGGTTTTGGCCAGCCCCGACAGGGCGATCAGATCCAGCACGCCGGGCGGCTCCGAGGCCAGGATCTCTGGGCTGAACAGATTGCCATTGGAGTCGATGAGATAACGGATCTCCACATAGCCCTTGACGGGCCGCTTGGCTGGCGCGCCGCCCACCGGTTCAAACGGGGGCACTTCGCCATCCTGCACCCAGTATTTGCCAAGCTCCGCCATGGTCACCTCCAGCGGCGGCTGGTTCAGTTTCACGGTGGGACTGGGGCTGGCACAGCCCCCCAGCAGGCCGAGCACAGTGCCCAGCAGCAAGACCTTCAAACCCATTCAACACTCCTTGTTGAGTCAGATCAGAGGGGTCACCCCTCCCCGGCAGGGTTGCCGGCCCATTACTGTAACAATCGGAACCCGTTTGAGCAGCATAAAAAAAGCCAACCCCATCGGGTTGGCTTTTAGCAAAGAGGCTCAACGTCAGCCGCGCTTGTCACTGACCACCAGCCAGAGGGCGTGCACCATGCCGGGCAGACCGCCGAGCAGGGTCAGCACTATGTTGATCAGAAAATGCAGGCTGAAGCCCACCTGGATAAAGGCGCAGACCGGCGGCAGGAAGATGGCCAGCAGGATCTTGAGCAGATTGTTCATCTCGGATTTCCTCGTCAACGATGTCACAGGGATTGGAATGGGCTAACCATAAACATCCCTGGCCTCAACTGCAAACCAGACAGGGGATCCGTTCCCCTCCTTCCCGCCAGGCGTTGAGGTCGTGGATCTGCTGATTGCTGCTGCCGCGCCAGAGCAGGCCGGGATCCGCCAGCCCCTGCTCGAACTTGCCATCCACCAGCACGTCCAGTAAACAAACCAGCTCGCGCTGGGTCGGGCTGAGCTCGCCAAGCAGATAGCCGGTCCAGCACCAGATGTCCTTGCCGGGGCACTCGGCGCGCACCCGTTTCACCAGCGCCAGCACGTGGGGCACGTTGGCCGGGTGAAGCGGATCGCCGCCGGAGAGCGACAGTCCACGCCGCTTGATGCGCGGATCCTTGAGATCCGCGATGACGCGATCGCTCATCGCCTGATCGAACGGCTTGCCGCCATCGAGCCGCCAGGTGCTCTGGTTGTAGCAGCCGGGGCACTGGTGTTCGCAGCCCGAGACGAACAGGGTGGCACGGGTGCCTGGGCCGTTGATCACATCGACCGGGTAGTACTGGTGGTAGTGCATCTTGTCTCTCGATTCACGGTTTGGCAGGCAGGTGATGATGGATGCCCCCTCATCCCCAGCCCTTCTCCCACTCTTTTCAACCTGAGCGGGAGAAGGGAGCAAGGCAGTACAAACAGCACCTCGGCCGGTTCCCTCTCCCTCTGGGAGAGGGCTGGGGTGAGGGCTCGGCTCACATGTGTTTGACCCGGCGCTTGACCTCTTCCTGCTTGCCCGCGTTGAAGGGGCGCGCATCCGGGCTGCCGAGGTAGCCGCAGACGCGGCGGGTCACCGACACCTTGGCCGGGTCGTGGTTGCCGCAGCGCGGACAGGTAAAGCCCTTGGAGGTGCACTCGAACTCGCCGGTGAAGCCGCACTCGTAGCACTCGTCGATGGGGGTGTTGGTGCCGTAGTAGGGCACCTTGTCATAGCTGTAGTCCCAGACGTTCTCCAGCGCTTCCAGGTTGTGCTGGATGTTGGGGTACTCGCCGTAGCAGATGAAGCCGCCGCTGGCGATGGGCGGATAGGGCGCCTCGAAGTCCAGCTTGTCGTACGGGTTCACCTGCTTCTCCACATCGAGGTGGAAGCTGTTGGTGTAGTAACCCTTGTCGGTCACCCCCGCCACCACGCCAAACTCCTTGGCGTCGATGCGGCAGAAGCGGGAGCAGAGGTTCTCGCTCGGGGTGGAGTAGAGGCTGAAGCCGTAGCCGGTCTCCTCCTTCCACTCGTCGGTGGCGGCCTTGAGGCGCTCGACGATGGCGACGGCCTTCTGCTGCAGTTCGGCACTATCAAACAGGTGCACCTGATCGCCAAACAGGGCGTTGATGGTCTCGTGTACCCCGATGTAGCCAAGGGAGATGGAGGCGCGACCGTGCTTGAAGATCTCGCTGACATTGTCGTCCGCCTTCAGGCGCACCCCGCAGGCCCCTTCCATGTAGAGGATGGGGGCGACCCGGGCCTTGACCCCGTCCAGGCGCTTGATGCGGTACATCAGTGCGGTCTTGGCTACCCGCAAGGCGGCGTCCAGCTTGTCCCAGAAGTCCGCTTCATCGCGGGATTTGAGAGCGATGCGCGGCAGGTTGAGGCTCACGACCCCTAAGTTGTTGCGCCCTTCGTGGACCAGCTCGCCCTGCTCCTCGTAAGCACCGAGGAAGGAGCGGCAGCCCATGGGGGTCTTGAAGGAACCGGTCACCTTGACCACCTGGTCGTAGTTGAGGATGTCCGGGTACATCCGCTTGGAGGCACACTCCAGCGCCAGCTGCTTGATGTCGTAGTTGGGATCGCCCTGTTTGTGGTTAAGGCCATCCTTGATGGCGAACACCAGTTTCGGGAACACGGCGGTCTTCTTGTTCTTGCCAAGGCCGGCGATGCGGTTGCTCAGGATCGCCCGCTGGATCAGGCGTGACTGCCAGCTGTCGCCAAGGCCAAAGCCGAAGGTGACGAACGGGGTCTGACCGTTGGCGGTGTGCAGGGTGTTCACCTCGTACTCCAGCGACTGGAAGGCGTCGTAGCACTCCTTCTCGGTGCGGGCCATGGCGTAGGCATCCACATCGCCGATGCCCCACTCCACCGCCACTTCCCGATGCTTCTCCCAGCTGATGGTCACGTAGGGAGCCAACACTTCGTCGATGCGGTTGATGGTGGTGCCGCCATAGATGTGGCTCGCCACCTGGGCGATGATCTGGGCGGTGACCGCGGTGGCGGTGCTGATGGATTTGGGGGTGTCGATCTCCGCGTTACCCATCTTGAAGCCGTGAGTCAGCATCCCCTTCAGGTCGATCAACATGCAGTTGAACATGGGGAAGAAGGGGGAGTAGTCAAGGTCGTGGAAGTGCAGATCACCGCTCTCGTGAGCCTGCACCACGTCGCGGGGCAGCATGTGGCTGGTGGCGTAGTGCTTGGCGACGATGCCCGCCAGCAGGTCGCGCTGGGTCGGGATCACCTTGGAATCTTTGTTGGCGTTCTCGTTGAGCAGGGCCGCGTTGGTCTGCTCAACCAGGCCGCGGATCTCCTGGGCCAGCCGGCCGCGGGCCTCGCGAGCCTGATCCCGGTCGTGACGGTATTCGATGTAGGCACGGGCGATGGCCTTGTCGTCGGAGGCCATCAGGTGGTTCTCGACCCGGTTCTGGATCTCGTGGATGTCCACTTCTCCCCGCCCTTCCAGCTCCTGGCTGACGGCGGCGGCAATGCGCTCTGCCAGCGCCGGACTGGCCTGATTGACCGCCTCCGCCGCTCGGCCCACCGCCTCGGCAATCAGCTGGGCATTGAATGGTGCGCGACATCCATCACGTTTGATCACAACCGGTTTCATGGAGTTTCCCCGTTAAAAAGGCCAGGCTCTCGCCCTCGGCTTACCCTTGTTTGGCCCCCTTCTCCACGCCTCGTCCTCGGCGCAAATAAATTCAGCCGAGGCTTGACAAGCCTGGGCTGACGATGAGAAGGGAACAGCTTTTACACAGCTTAATAACACAACATATAGGGATTAAAAACGAATGCAGCCCTATATGTGGTGTCTATTAGGCACCAAAGCGGGGGCGTATTTCTTGATCCAGAACAGGTTTTGAGGCGAGTGGCGCAGTTCCCGACCAGCCATAAAAGGTACCACACGAGACCACCTTCAAGCCTGGTGCGGGCTGGCGCCCGATACCGGCCAGCGAGAAAAAGATTTCCCCTCCGACAGTAATTGACCGGCACCGGCTGGCCCAGGAGTGAACATAATGAATGACAACACCCCTGCGCCGATGGGAAGCCATATGACCAAGCCTTTGTTGCTGCTACTGCTGTTGTGCCCCCTGTCGCTGCGGCTGTGGGCGGCCGAGATCCTGGTGATCAGCAGCTACCATCCCGAGTACCTGTGGGATCAGAGCTACAACGCCAGCCTGGTGGCCAACCTCAAGGGCGAGCACCACATCAGCCACTTCTACATGGATACCAAGCGCCGCCCCGCCGAAGAGTTCGACCAGATCGCCGAACGGGCGCTCGCCTACTACCACCAGGTGAAACCGGATCTGGTGGTGCTTGGCGATGACAACGCCATCAACTACCTGGCCACCAGCATCGCCTCCCTCGGCACCCCGGTCGTGTTTCTCGGCATGAACGAGAACCCGCGCCACAAGGGACTGGTCGGCCACCCCAAGATCACCGGCGTGCTGGAGCGCCCCCTGCTCAAACGCAACATCAGCGAGATGAGCCAGCTGATGGGGGGGATCAAGAAGGCACTGGTGTTGTTTGATTCGAGCAACGTGGCTCTGACCGCCATCGAGGATGAGTTCAAGACCCAGACCGAGTTGCGGGTCGGCCAGACCCGGGTCAACAGCCAGCTGCTCGGCGACTACGACCTGTGGCAGGAGGCCGTGCTCAACGCCAGGCAGAACGGCTATCAGGCGATCTTCATCGGCCTCTACCACACCCTCATCGATGAGCAGGGTCGCCACGTGGATGAACGCCAGGTGCTGGAGTGGACCAGTGCCCACAGCCCGGTGCCGCTGTTCTGCTTCTGGGAGTTTACGGTGGGCAAGGGCAAGGCCATCGGCGGCCTGGTGCTGGATGGGCACGATCAGGGGGCCAAGGCTGCCGAGCTGGTCAATGCCATTCTGGAGGGAGCCCAGCCCAAGACCCTGGCGCCGCGGGCTGCCCTGCGCGGCGAGTATGTGTTCAGCAAGAGCGAGCTGGCCCGCTGGCAGCTCACCCTGCCCGACAAGTGGCGCTACAAGATCCTCTGGCGTGATTGAGCCTCGATCATTGCCCTCATAACGAAGAACCCGGCATGGCCGGGTTCTTCGTTTATCTGGTTGAGCCAGCGACTCAGCCCTGCAGCGCCTGTTGCAGCTCCTCTTCGGTCCAGACGGTGATGCCGAGCTCCTGGGCCTTGGCCAGTTTGGAGCCTGCCGCCTCACCGGCTACCAGCACATCGGTCTTGGCCGATACCGAGCCCGCCACCTTGGCGCCAAGCGCCTGCAGCGCCGCCTTGGCGTCGTTGCGCGACAAGGTGGTGAGGGTGCCGGTCAGCACGAAGGTCTTGCCGGCAAAGGGCTGATCGCTTGCCTCCTTCTTCTCGATGGCGGGCCAGTGGATACCGGCGGCCAGCAGCGCCTCCAGCACCTCGATGTTGTGGGGCTGGCGCAGGAAGTAGTAGACATGCTTGGCCACCACGTCCCCCACGTCGGCCACTTCCAGCAACTGCTCCACCGAGGCGGCGCGCAGGGCATCCAGGGTGAGGAAGTGATTGGCGAGGTTCAGCGCGGTCGCCTCACCCACTTCGCGGATCCCCAGCGCAAACAGGAAGCGCGGCAACGTGGTGCTGCGGGCCGCATCGATGGCCGCCACCAGATTGAGCGCGGACTTTTGCCCCATCCGCTCGAGTCCGGCCAGCTGGATGGCGTTGAGGCCAAACAGATCGGCCGGGGTCTTCACCAGCCCCTTGTCCACCAGCTGCTCGACTATCTTGTCGCCGAGGCCGTCCACGTCCATGGCACGGCGGGCGGCGAAGTGCTTGATCGCCTCCTTGCGCTGCGCCTCGCAGAACAGACCGCCGGAGCAGCGGGTCACAGCCTCTCCTTCCAGCCGCTCTACCGCCGAGCCGCACACCGGGCACTCGGTCGGGAAGAGGATTTCACGGGCATCGCTTGGGCGCTGGGCCTCCACCACGGCCACGATCTGCGGGATCACGTCCCCGGCCCGGCGCACGATCACGGTGTCGCCGATCATCACGCCAAGGCGCTCAATCTCGTCGGCATTGTGCAAGGTGGCGTTGGAGACGGTGACGCCGCCGACGAACACGGGTTTGAGCTTGGCCACCGGGGTCACGGCGCCGGTGCGACCGACCTGGAACTCGACGTTTTCGAGCAGGGTCATCTCCTCCTGGGCCGGGAACTTGTGGGCGGTGGCCCAGCGCGGTGCACGGGCCACGAAGCCGAGCTCCTCTTGCAGGGGAATGGCATCCACCTTGTAGACCACGCCGTCGATCTCGTAGGGGAGTGCGCCACGGCGGGCCAGGATATCGTCGTGAAATTCCTGACAGCCGGCCGCCCCCTCCTTGAGCTTCACCTCCGGGCTGAGCGGCAGCCCCCAGGCATTGAGCCGGGTGAGGCGGCCGTAGTGGGAATCCCCCAGCAGTTCGCCACCGACCCCCACCCCATAGGCGTAGAAGCTGAGCGGACGGCTGGCGGTGATGCGTGAATCGAGCTGGCGCAGGCTGCCGGCGGCGGCGTTGCGCGGATTGACGAACACCTTCTCGCCGGCGGCCAGCGCTCTGGCGTTCATCGCCTCGAACCCCGCCTTGGGCATGAACACCTCGCCGCGCACTTCCAGCCGAGCCGGCCACCCCTCGCCACGCAGGGTCAGGGGAATGGCCTTGATGGTGCGCACGTTCTCGGTGATCTCCTCACCCGTGGTGCCATCGCCCCGGGTGGCGGCCTGCACCAGCTGGCCATCCACGTAGAGCAGGCTCACCGCCAGGCCGTCCAGCTTGGGCTCGCAGCAGAAGGTGAAATTGACCTCCCGCTTGAGGCGATCACTCATGCGCTGTTCGAACGCCTGCAGCTCTTCGCTGCTGAACACATTGTCCAGGCTCAGCATGGGGATCTCGTGGCGCACCTGCTTGAAGGCGGTGAGCGGTTGACCGCCCACCCGCACGCTCGGCGAGGCCGGGGTTTTCAGCTCGGGATGGTCGGCCTCCAGCGCGATCAGCTCGCGCATCAGGCGGTCGTATTCGGCGTCCGGCACTGTGGGGTTGTCCAGCACATAGTACTGATGCCCATATTCGGTAAGCAGCTCACACAGTTGACGGTGGCGGGAGAGGATATCGCTCATGAAAAAGTCTCGAAGTGTGATGGAAAAACCGGCCAGCGGAGCAATAAAAATGCGGCACCTGGGTACCGCACTTTTGATTCATTCGACCCGCCTGGCGTATTAGTCGCGACTGGCCTCGTAGGCGGCCAGCTCGTGCCGGTAACGGGCGATGGTCTCGTCGCTCAGCGGGCTGCGATCCACGTCAGTCAGCATGGCATCGAGATCGCTGGCCAGCTGGTCGGCAGACTGCAGCATGTGCTCGAAGGCAAAGGCGGCGTTGCTGCGCAGCGGCAGTTGCATGAAGAGCGACACACCCGGAGTGGTGAACTGCTCCATCCGGTACGGGTTGAAGGTACCCGGCTTGACCATGTTGATCATGGAGAAGAGCACTTCGCCCTTGCCGTTGAGATCCTCGTGGCGATGGAAGATGTCCATCTCGCCAAATTTGAAGCCCAGCGCCAGCAGGGAAGAGATCAGGGTCGCCCCCTGCAGGTCGTGGCCGGGGCGCGCCATCAGGTTGATGACATAGACATCCTGCCAGATCTTCTCGACCGGCTGACGTTCAATCTGCGGCTCCTGCACCGGCTCTTCATAGGCGGGCTCCTCGTAGGCAGGCTCGGGGGCTGCGTAACGGGGCTGCGCCTTGTATTCGGGCGCAGCGGCCTGGGCCTGTTCACGGGCACCGAAGGTGGGCGCGGTGGCGTAGGCTGGCTCCACCAGCGGCTCTTCGTCCAGCGGCTGCAGAAGCGGCTCGCGCTGGGGACGGGAACGGTGGACCGGGGTACGACGGATCACCTGGGCAGGCTTGCGTACCGGCGCGGCCGGGACTTCCTCGACGGGCTCGGCGACCGGCTCCTCATACTCCTCCTCTTCATAGACGGGAGGCGGGGGCACGGGGCGAGCGGCAGGCTTGCGTACCACGGGCGGCGGCAGATCGGCGTCATCATCTTCTTCATCATCGAAGGCGGGCGCGGGGGCGCGACGGCTGACGTCCGGCTGGCGAGGTTCATCATGGTGGAGCTTGGGCTCGGCACGACGGCCACCGCTGACCACTCGCACCTGACCGATGCCATCGCTGTCGAAGGCGTCGTTGTCACGGTCCCGTGATTTGGATTCCATCCGGCCCAGAGGTTTCTCTTTGATCGGTGCCTGACGATTCTTTCTGTTGCTCCACAACCCGTGAATGAGCAATGCCGCGATGGCAATACCGCCCAGGGCAACCAAGATGTAACGCAATTCCTGCATTAGCTGCTTCTCTTTCTAGTTTTGCTCAGCCAAAGCGACGGCTTCACCGATATCGACCGACACTATGCGCGAAACCCCGGGCTCTTGCATCGTGACGCCAACCAGCTGCTCAGCCATCTCCATGGAGACCTTATTATGACTGATGTAAACGAACTGTACTGTGCTCGACATCTCTTTGACAAGAGAACAGAAGCGACCGACGTTCACTTCATCGAGCGGTGCATCCACCTCATCCAGCAGACAGAAAGGTGCCGGATTGAGTCTGAAGATGGCAAAAACCAGCGCAAGAGCGGTTAACGCCTTCTCCCCCCCGGAAAGCAGGGCAATGGTAGCATTCTTCTTACCCGGAGGTCTCGCCATGATGCTCACTCCAGCCTCCAAAAGATCATCGGAGGTGAGCTCAAGCCAGGCACTGCCCCCACCGAACACTTTTGGAAACAGGGATTTTAAATCTTCGTTGACCTTATCGAAAGTGTCACGGAAGCGTATTTGTGTCTCTTTATCAATTCTTTTAATGGCTTGGCTCAAGGTTTCCAGCGCCTGCTCCAGATCCTGGCACTGGTTTTCCAGGTAGCTTGCGCGGGTTTTCGCCTCTTCATATTCCTCCAGCGCCGCCAGGTTGATGGCGCCAAGCGCCTCCACTTGCGCCTCCAGGGTCTGGATCTCCTGGCGCAGCTTGCCGCGATCAGCCGCTATCAGCACCGCCTGATCGAGATCCACCAGCCGTACCCCCAGCTCTTCGAACTGCTCGTGCAGCCCCTGCCGGCGGGTGAGGTTGCGTTCGCGCTCGAGCCGCAGGGTCGCCAGCTTCTCCTGTATCTGTACCAGCTGCTTGTGATCGGCGCTTCTGGCCTGCTCCAGCTCGGTCAACTGGCGCTCCAATTCTGCAAGCCGCTGATGACAGGCGAGTTGCTGTTCCTCGAGGCTGCGCTGCTCGGCCAGCAGGGGCGACAGATCCTGACTCGAAGTGGCTCCCGGCTCCTTGAGTTCGGCCAGCTCCAGCCCGAGGCGGGCCAGCTCCTGCTCGCGCAGGGTGATGAGTTGGCGCTGGTTCTGCTGCTCCAGTTGCAGCCGCTGGCAGGCGGCTTGCTGCTGCTCACGACGCAGGCGGGCCTCTTCCACCGCCCGATCCGCCGCGCTCGCCTGCTCCTGGGCAAACAGCAGCGCCTCGGCAAGCAGCTCCCCTTGCTCCTGCAGCTCGCCAAGGGCCGCTTCATCCTGCTCAAGCCGCTCCCCGGCCGACACCAGCCGCTGCGCCTCCTCAGCCTGCTCCTTATCCAGCCGGATCAGCTCCTCTCCCAGCTGGCCAAGGCGCTGCAACCGCGCCTGGCGCTGCCCTTCGCGCAGGCTCCAGTCCTCGCGCAGTTGCTGCCACTGCTGCTCCTGCTCGCGCAGGGTGCGCTGGGCCAGTTCATGGGCGCTGTGCAGCTGGGCCCGCGCCGCATCGGCGGCGGCCAGCTGTTCATCGAGCCGGCGCAGCGCCTCCCGGCCCGCGACCAACTCGCTGTGCAACCGCTCACGTTCGCCGAGCAGCGCCAGGGTGCCGAGGGCCATTCCCTCCCCCAGATCCGCCCAGTTGGGGCCGAACCAGTCGCCGGCTGGAGTGAGCAGCGACTCACCGGCAGAGAGGCTGTGCAGGCGGGCCAGCGCCTCCTCCCGGCTCTCTGCCAGCCAGATGGCGTTGAGGAAGGCGGGAATGTGCTCACCGCCCAGTTGCGCCGCCAGGGTACCGGCCAGCGCCGGCCGGGCCGGACCAATCCAGAGCCCGGATTGCGCCAGATTGCACTCGTCCGCCGGGGTGGCGGTGAGCCAGCGCCCCAGCACTTTGTCCAGCCCCCGGGCCCACTCGGGGGGGACCTGCAGCCGATCCGCCAGGGTGACGCCCGCCATCTGCTCCCCCAGGATCTGATCCAGGGTGGCGAGGCGAGCCTCCAGTTCGCGCAGCAAGCCCTGCTGGCGCCCCTGCGCTGCCTTGAGCTCTTCATGGCGGGCCACGCCGGCCTGCCAAGCCGCTTCGGCTTCTTCATGACGAGCGCGGGAGAGCGAGAGCGTCGCCGCCAACCCATCGAGCGCCGGTTGCAGGTTCTCCTCCTCCCCGCCGAGGGGCCCGGCCTGTTCATCTTCCAGCTTGAGACGGGCCAGCCGGGTCTTGGCCTGCAGCTCCTGCAAACCGTTCACCTCGGCGCGGGTCTGGTTGAGCCGCCCCTGCAACTGGCCCAGCTGCTGCTGCCACTGCTGCTGGCGCTGGCGCGCCTGCTCGAGCCGCTCGCCCGCCGCCGCGCGCACGCTCTGCTGGTCGGTAAGCAACTGCTCACACTGCTCGAGGCGCGCCGACGCCACCTCCCCCTGCAGAGTGCTTTCGCCCAGTTGTTCCAGCTGGCCGGCCAGCTGGGTCTTGAGCCCCTCGATGCGCTCGCCGAGGGCCTGCCGCCTTGCCTGCCAGTCACGACCGAGTTCGGTTTGGTGCAGTTGCTGCTGCTCGAGGCGGGCGATGGCCTGACCGCCGAGAAAAATCTGCTGCTGACGGCTTGCCTGTTCGGCCTGCGCCTCCTGGCGGGCGACCGACAGGGTGACGTGGCGCCCCTCATCGGCGGTGCGCTTGGCATCAAGGGCCGCCAGCGCCTGCTCGGTCTGGGCAAGTTCGGTCTTGGCCTCGCCCAGACGCGTCTCCAACGCCCACAGTTCAGAACCGATCAGCTCGGCGCGGGCAGCGCGACTGCGGCTCTTGAGCTGCTTGTAGCGCTCGGCGGTCTCGGCCTGGGCTTTGAGATGGTCGAGGCGCGACCCCAGTTCGCCGCGGATGTCGCCGAGGCGCTCCAGGTTCTCCTGGGTATGGCGGATACGCTGTTCGGTCTCCCGGCGCCGCTCCTTGTAGCGGGAAACCCCGGCGGCCTCTTCCATGAACAGCTTGAGATCGGCGGGACGGGACTCCACCAGCCGGCTGACGGTGCCCTGCTCTATGATGGCGTAGCTGCGCGGCCCGAGGCCGGTGCCGAGGAAGAGGTCGGTCACGTCCTTGCGGCGGCACTTCTGGCCATTGATCTGGTAGTGGTTGGAGCCGTCGCGCAGCACTTCGCGGCGCACCGAGATCTCGGTAAAGCGGCCGAACTCGCCGGGCACCCGGTTGTGGGGATTGTCGAACACCAGCTCCACCGAGGCGCGGCCGTGGGCGCTGCGATTGACGGAGCCGTTGAAGATGACGTCGGTCATGTTCTCGCCACGCAGATGACGGGCGGAACTCTCCCCCAGCACCCAGCGCACGGCGTCGATGACGTTGGATTTGCCGCAGCCATTGGGCCCCACCACGGCAGTCATGTCGGCGTTGAGTTCGATGCGGGTCGGCTCGACAAACGACTTGAAGCCGGCGAGTTTGATCAATTTCAGACGCATGGCGGCCTATGTCGGTAACGAAATAAAGAGGAGGCGGGCAGGCGACTTTACCAAATCAAAAGCTTGTTTGTAATATGCTGGCAGTTTCCCATGAACAGATGGAGCTCCGATGAGCCACTCCCCCCGTATGGTAAAAGACTCGATCAGCGGTGCAGACTACTTTCTGCGCGGCTTCTCCCTCATTCGCCAGCCCGGCATCCGCACCTTCGTGCTGATCCCCCTGCTGGTCAACTTCGTGCTGTTTGCCGGGGCCTTCTACGCCCTGCTGCTGCAGCTGGATGGCCTGTTCGGCTGGCTGCACCAGCAGATCCCGAGCTGGCTCGACTGGCTGGACTACCTGCTCTGGCCCATCGCCCTCATTACCATACTGGTGGTCTTCTCCTTCCTGTTCAGCTCGGTGGCCAACTGGATAGCCGCCCCCTTCAACGGCCTGCTGGCGGAGAAGGTGGAGCAGGCGCTCACTGGCGAGGCCGCCAACGACACCGGCATGCTGGACATCGTCAAGGATGTGCCACGCACCTTCGGCCGCGAGTGGATCAAGCTCAAATACTACCTGCCCAAGGCCATCGGCTGCCTGATCCTGTTCCTCATTCCGGTGCTGGGCCAGACCCTGGCGCCTGTGCTCTGGTTCCTGTTCAGCGCCTGGATGATGGCGATCCAGTATGTCGACTATCCGTTCGACAATCACAAGATCGACTTCATCACCATGCGCGACGCCCTCAAGCAACGCCGCGGCAAGTGCCTGAGCTTCGGCGCTCTGGTCACCCTCTTCTCCGCCATCCCGGTGGTGAACCTGTTCGTGATGCCGGTCGCCATCTGCGGGGCCACCGCCATGTGGGTCGATCACTACCGCAACGAACAGCTCAAACGCTGACCCGGGCAAGCATGATGAAAAATGGGGGCGAAAGCCCCCTTTTCATTACTTAATCTAATGCATATATGAGTTTGCTTGTCCCGCCAGCGCTAGATTGTTAGGATGCGGGCCTTTCTCGCACCCTGGGATATCTCATGTTACATGCACTCTTCTTGCTGGGCCTGGTGGCCGAAGGGATGACAGGCGCGCTGGCCGCGGGCCGGCGACGGATGGACTTGTTCGGCGTGGTGATCATCGCCTCGGCGACGGCCATCGGAGGCGGCACCATCCGCGATGTGCTGCTGGGCCATTACCCTCTGCTCTGGGTCGAACACCCGGAGTATGTGCTGCTGGTCGCCGGCGCGGCCATGGCCGGCGTCATCTCGGCACCGCTGATGCGCTATCTCGGCAAGCTGTTCATGGCGCTCGATGCCCTGGGGCTGGTGGTCTTCTCCATCTTCGGTGCCGCCAGGGCGCTGGAGATGGGTCACGGCGCCGGCATCGCCTGCATCATGGCGGTGGTGACGGGGGCCTTCGGCGGCGTGCTCAGGGACCTGCTCTGCCAGCGCATTCCGCTGGTGTTTCGCCGCGAGCTCTATGCCGCCATCTCGCTGGTAACCGCCGCCCTCTACTGCCTGGCGCTGGATCAGGGCCTGCCCAACGACTGGGCCGCCTTCGGTGCCATCGGCATCGGCTTCGTGCTGCGCCTGCTGGCGGTGCGCTTCAAGTGGGGGCTGCCCACCTTCCACTATCAGTACGCAGCGCACTGAGCGCGCCAGCTTCTGGCGAGCCGGTACGGATCACAGCCAACAAAAAAGCGCCGGTCAGACGCTTTTTTGTTGGGCAAGGGGGTAGCAACTGCCTCAGTTGATCCCTTCCGAGCTGAAGAAGGTCGCCTTGTCGGCGATGAAACGGATCTTGATGTTCTTGCCCTCGTCGCCCCAGATGCAGCTGGTGGTGCCCAGCGCATCGTCACAACGCTCGGCCTTGCCGAGGATGCTGCTCGCCTCGGCGTAGCTGATCCCCATCTTGAGCTTGTCGTAGTTTTCGCGGTTGAGCTTGCCACAACCGGTCAGCAGCAGGGCAATCAGCCCGCCAAGCAAAATATGTTTCATCTGGTTCTCCTCTGCATGGTGTCCAGAGCCTACCAGCTCGGCCACCCCGCTGACCAGTCACCCGCCGGGCCGATGCGGCCAGCAAACCGCCGTTACCAGCTGCGCACGGGCCCGGTGTCGAGGTGCACGAAGTTGTCGCTCGGGTAGTAACCGACGCCGCCCACCTTGAGATGAAGCGCCGCCTTGCGAAGGTGCGCCAGCTGTACCCCGGGGATCCGCACGTCCACCGCCTGCCCCAGGGTGTGATAGCTGTGCTTGGCTACCCCGCGGCTGCGACTGCGCTTCTGGCGATTGGTCACAGGGGAGCGATAGCCCGAGATGAGCTGGATTTCGCCGTGGCGACCCAGCTTGTGCTGCAGCAGGTAGAGCTGGTCGAACAGCTTCCTGTCGATGTTGAACACTTCGTTGCGACGGTAGTCGCGAAAGATGTGGTTGAGCTCGGCCAGCCCGTCTTTCAGATAGCGGCCATCTTCCCAGTAGCTGGTGCGCACCCGCTCACCGGTATTGAGATTGAAGAAGCTGAGTTCACGTCCCGCCGTACTGCGGCTCGCCATGGCGGGGAAGGACAACAGCGAGCCCCCCAGCAGGCAACCGGCACCCAGCAGCAGGCGACGTCGGCTTATCTCTTGATCAAGCATCCCTTGTCCGTCCATCGCAATGTTGAGGTGAAACCGTTGAATGAATTTGATACAGGCGCTTGAAACTACCCGCCGAGCCGGCCGCTGTCAAACCGCAAGGGGCCATGAAAAAGCCCGGCGCAGGCCGGGCTTTTCACTCTGTGGCGAGGATCACAGCAGGCGACTCTGGTAGCTGACTCGATCAAATCCATAGATGTCGTTGCGCAGTTGCTGACGCCCCTCCTCGTCGATCCAGCTGCTCCAGTAGACGGTGAACACCGGGATCGGAGTGGTCAGCGGCAGCCACTTGGTCTGGCTCTCTTTCAGGATGCTGGCCACCTTGTCGGGCTGGTAGCGGGAGTCCGCCAGCAGCAGCTCGGCCAGATCGTCGGCGTGCTCCACCCGGATGCAACCCGAACTGAAGGCGCGCGCCCCCTGCTCGAACAGCGCCTTGCGCGGAGTGGAGTGCAGGTAGATCGCCTCGTTGTTGGGCAGATAGAACTTGTAGCGACCCAGTGCATTGTGATCGCCCGGCTTTTGCCGCAGACGATAGGGGAAACCGGACGCCAGCGCCTGCTGCCAGCCCTCTTCGGTGAACTGCACCGGATTGCCTTCGCCGTCGATCACCTCGAACTGCTCGCGATTGAGGTAGGCGGGATCGCGCCCCAGCTTGGGTAGAATGTCCTTGCTCAGGATGGAGCGCGGCACGTGCCAGGCCGGGTTGAGCACGATGGAGCGGATCTCGCTGGCGAGGATCGGGGTAGCCCGCTGCTCCTTGCCGACGATCACCCGGCTGGTAAACACCTCGTTGCCGGACTCCACCACGCTCAGCCGATAGTCGGGGATGTTGACCAGCACGTAGCGGGCGCCGGAGAGCTGATCCACCAGGTCACGTCGCCACAGGTTGCGCAGCAGCAGGCTGGCGCGCACCTCGGGCCCGGTGTTGAGCCAGCTGCGGGTCTGCCGGCCTATGATGCCGTCGGCGGTCAGGCCGTGGCGGCGCTGGAACTGCTTGACCGCCTGCAGGGTGTCGTCGTCGTAGGTGGCGTCATCATGGCGCGGGGCCGTGTCGCCCAGCTCGTTGAGGATGGAGCGGATCTGGCCCAGCTCCGGGGAAACCTCGCCGGCTCGCAGGGTTGGCATGGTCAGGGTCGGCCACTTCTTGGCCATGGGCAGCGCCAGCAGCTTGCGCACTTCCTCGCGCACCGCCTCGTATTCCGCGACCTGGGGTCTGAGCTGCTTGACCTGTTCCAGCAGGTTGTCGCCGGCCGGCTCGTGAGCCAGCGGCTTGT
Source organism: Aeromonas dhakensis (assembly GCF_000820305.1). Classification (GTDB taxonomy): domain Bacteria; phylum Pseudomonadota; class Gammaproteobacteria; order Enterobacterales; family Aeromonadaceae; genus Aeromonas; species Aeromonas dhakensis. The sequence continues at coordinate 168,431 of NZ_CDBH01000022.1, read as the reverse complement.
TCAGATTGAGTTTGAGGGTCTGCATCTGCTCGCGGGAGACCAGATCCATGGCGCGCCATGCCTGCTGGAACCGGGCCAGCTTGCCAAACGCCTCGTCATAGAGGGCGCCGCGCTGATCTGACGGCTTGGCCTGCAGCTTCTTCCAGAGCGTATAGAAATCCGGGTGCAGCTGGGCCAGCACGGCCTCCTGCAGTTGCTGCTCCAGCTCTTGCCTGGCCTGCTCCGCCGTCCGGTTCTGATACCAGTCGTGCTGCTCCGCCGCATTGCTCACCACCACCTGGCCTTCGCTGGCCTGTGCCATGGCCGCTGGCCAGCAGCCCAGCCAGATCAGGTTTGCCAATGCCAGCCAATACTTCTTCCCCATGCTTACCTCAAGATAGGTTCACTTCAATCCGTCAGACCCGGCGGTCAAGGCGCTCATCATGCGTGAATGCCCGCGACTTTGCTAGCCGGCGGGCGCATAGCGCCGCCAGATAATGTCATACTCATTTGTTGCTTTAAACTTGGCCAGCTCGCGATTGAACTCCCGCACGAATTCGGGAGACAACCGTTTCTTGCTGAACATGAAAAAGGTCGGTGCTTCATATACGGCCATGGCATGGGGGACGATCAGATCGCTCAGCCCCTCCTTCTTCAAGCCCCAGGGGGTGGCCAGCACATCGCCGAGGAAACCGTCGATGCGTCCCAACACCAGCTTGCCGTAGTTTTGCTCGTCGTTGACCACGCTCACCTGGGCGGCATAACGGCGCAGCAGCTCGCTGATCTCGGCGCCGTAGTAGTAGTCCTTGGTGACCCCCAGGGTATGCCCGTCAGCCAGCCAGCTCGCCAGATCGGTGTCGGCATAGGAGTCTGACTTGCGGATCCAGAGCACGCTGCGGCCCGGATTGTAGGCATCGGAAAACCAGGCGTAACGGGCACGATCCTCGTTGAAGTAGGCCTCCATGGCAATGTCGACCGACCCCAGCGCCAGACCGTGCAACACCCGTTTCCAGGGCATCTCCACGTAGCTGGCCTTGCAATCCAGCCGTTTGAGCATGGCGTTGAGCGCCTCGATGGCAAAGCCCTGCAGCTCTTTCTTGCCGGCCGCGGCCTCGAGGTAATAGTGATAGGGCGGCCAGTTGTCATAACCGATCCGCAAGGGAGCAGGGCACAGCGCATTTGCCGATACCAGCGGTGTCAGCAACCAGAGCATCCAGCAGCAGAGTTTCAGCTTCATGGGTCATCCTTGACGGCGTATCAGCTCATCATAAATCGGCCTCGGCAAAATGGCGACAGATCCTGCCACAGGGATGCAGACCATGATCGGGGCACCGAAAAAGCGGCATCGCCCGAGCAGAAAAGGGGCCCGGCCAGCCCGCCACAACAGGGCCTGGGGGCTAGCTAAAAAGAGGGAGAAGCGACATTTGGAACACCAATCAGAAAGGGGTTAATATGTGACCAAATATATTTTTGTGATCCACTATGCTTTTTTTGCAATTGGATTAGCATATGCGCGAAATCAGCCTACAAACCGTGAGGCGCAGAGAGTGATATGACGTACAAAAAGTTTGGTTTTCTGACCGCCATCATGGCGCTGAGTGGTTTCTATCTCTACACCCTCTATCTGGCCGCCCACCCCAACGTGAGCCTGGCCTACAAGCTCTATTACCTGGAAGGCAAGACCCGCTTCTGGGAGCACAACTCCAGCATGACCTACCAGCCCGGCAACGAGCTCAATCTGACCAAGCCGAGCCGCTTCCTCTCCAGCGAAGGCTGGGCCAAGAAGCCGAGCGCGGACGGCACCGAACTGAGCGGCCAGGGCGGCCTCTATTTCGTGCTGCCCAAACAGCAGGCACAGCCGGAAGAGCTGACCATCCAGGCCCGGGTCAACAGCCCGCAGGCCGGCGCCCTGCTCAAGGTGGCACTGGGTCACGATTTCACCACCACCGTCAAGCTGGCCAAGGCCGGCATCAACGAGATCCGTCTCAGCCTGCCGGGCGAGTCGCTGACCTCGGATCCCAAGCGTCCCAACTTTCTGGCGCTCTCCGCCCCGACACCGCTCAATGTCCAGTCGGTGCGCTTGACCGTCGCCCAGTAAGACGTATTCTCCAATACGCTGTTTTATAAAATAATTTTCCAAATAAGGAAGTTTTCATGTCGCATGCCGATTTTCGACTCTCTCTGATCGTTCCCGTTTACAACGAGGAAGAGAGCATAGATGCCTTCATCAACGCGATAGATAACGAACTGGCGCCGCTCAAGGATCAGCTGGAAATTGTATTCGTCAACGACGGCAGCCGCGACCGCACCCGTGAGGTGGTCGAGCAGGCCATCGCCCGCGACCCGCGCGTCACCCTGGTCAACCTGGCCCGCAACTTCGGCAAGGAAGCGGCCATGACCGCCGGCCTGCATCACGCCAAGGGTGACGCCGTGGTGCCGATGGACGTGGATCTGCAGGATCCGCCCGCACTCATTCTCGAATTCGTCAAGCTGTGGCAGACCGGCGACTACGACACCGTCTACGGCATCCGGGTGGATCGCAGCGCCGACACCCCGATGAAGCGTCTCACCGCCGGCGGCTTCTACCGCTTCTTCAACGCCCTCTCCACCAGCACCAAGCTGCCGGAGAACGCCGGCGACTTCCGTCTGATCGACCGCAAGGTGGTCGAGGCGATCAAGCAGCTGCCGGAGCGCAACCGCTTCATGAAGGGGCTGTTCGCCTGGGCCGGTTTCCGTGCCGTCGGTGTGCCCTACGAGCGCCCCGCCCGCCATGCCGGCGAGACCAAGTTCAACTACTGGAAGCTGTGGAACTTCGCCCTCGACGGTCTGATGAGCTTCTCCAGCTGGCCGCTGCGGGTATGGAGCTACGTCGGCGTCGGCGTCTCCTTCGTCGCCTTCCTCTACATCCTCAAGATCGTCACCCAGGTGGTCTTCTTCGGCATCGACGTGCCGGGTTACGCCTCCCTGATGTCGGTGGTGCTGTTCCTCGGCGGCATCCAGCTGCTGTCGCTCGGCATCATCGGCGAGTACATCGGCCGCATGTTCGTGGAAGTGAAGCAGCGCCCCGTCTACCTCATCGAAGGGGTCTACGGCCAATATGCGAAACAGGATGAAGAGCCCAAGCAGGACGCCGCCACCGGCAGCAAGAAAAGCGCCGGCAAGAAGGCTGCAGCTGCGAAAGCCGCTGATGACCAGCAGGAGCAGGCTTCTCAATGATCTCCCGCGAGGAATTCTGGCGGCTGGTACGTTTCGGGTTTGTCGGCGGGGGGGCCACCCTCGTCGATCTGGGCACCTCCATAGCCCTGTTTCACACCTGGCCCACCATCTCGGAGCACCTGGTGACGACGCTGGCCTTTGCCATCGCGTTCTGGTTCTCCTTCTTCGGTCACCGTTACATCACCTTCCAGAAGCAAGGTGCCGCCAGCAAGTTCCTGCTGGTCGCCCTCTTCTCGCTGGCGGTGCGTAACCTGATATTGAGCGGTCTGCTGTTTGCGGGTCTTTCCGGTCTGCTACCGGTGGTGATCGCCACCCTGACGGTCACCGTGCTCACCTACCTCCTCTCCAGGATCTGGGTATTTGCCTGATGAATGACATGACTACCACCACTGCCCCCGACCAGGCGGCGCCCTATCGCCCGTCACTTCGCATCAGCGGTCGCGACTGGCTGATGATCATCGCCGCCTTCGTGCTGAGCCGGGTCGCCCTGTACGGCATGGGTTACTTCGGCGTCCAGCTCTACGGCGCCACCGACATAGGCCCGCTGCAGGCCTATTGCCAGTTTGACTGTGTCTGGTTCCAGCGCATCATCGAGAACGGCTACGATCTCTACCCGCGCTGGCTGAGCAAGGGCAACGCAGCCAACTGGGCCTTCATGCCGCTCTACCCGATGATCTCCGGCACCCTCTCCAACCTGCTCAACGTCGAGAGCCTGATCGGCCTGATGCTGGTGGCCAACCTGGCGTTCTTCATCAGCCTGCCGCTGATGCTGCTGGTGCTGCGCCAGCTCAAGCTGGGTGACGATACCGCCCGCTTCGGTGTCTGGCTGCTCGCCTTCTCCCCCTTCTCCGCCTACTTCGTCTCCGGCTATACCGAGTCGATGTTCATGGCGCTGATGCTGGGGATGTTCCTGTTCGCCTATCGCCAGCAGTGGCTGATGGTGGCCCTGCTCGGCGTGTTCATCTCCGCCACCCGCAACCTGGGGGTGATGATGGTGTTCCCGGTGCTGATCCTGGCGCTGCAGGCCTACGGCTGGCGCGAGTTCTTCCGCTTCACCGAGCGCGCCTTCAAGGTGGTGTTCACCCTCTGGATGATCCCGCTCGGCCTGTTCGCCTACATGTTCTACCTCTATCACCTCACCGGTGATGCGCTGGCCTTCAAGCACATCCAGGTGGCCTGGGGCCGTTACATGGACAGCCCGCTGGACTGGTGGCTGAGCGGCTTCGAGCTGGGCGGACGCAAATCCTACCTCTCCATCATGGTGATGTTCGGCTGGGCGCTGAACCTCTATCTGTTCAGCCAGAAGCGCTGGGCCGAGGCGACCCTGATGTTCATCTGCTGCACCATTCCGCTGATGACAGGGCTCAACGCCATGCCGCGCTACATGTTCGGCCTCTATCCGACCATGCTGGCCATCATCCTGCTGACCCATCGCTGGCCGGCCATTCGCCCGGCCGTGCTCTGCCTGAGCGGCATGGTGGCCTCCTTCATCGCGGTGGCCTTTGTCAACTTCAAGTTCTTCACCGTGTGACGAAGGTGGCAATGCAACAAGCCGGTCCATCGACCGGCTTTTTTTATGGGCGCGACACCCTGCTCACACTTTTCCATTCTTGAAAACGTAACCATTTGAACTGATGTCACAAATCGACGGTTTGCCTGTCCAAGCCCGCCATCATGCCTTCTAGAATGAGCCCCATTGACGGCAATCTGGTCCGCTTAACCCCAGCAAGGAATGGCTTATGCGTCGCACCCCATCTGTTTCTTCCCTCTGGCTCGCCCTGCTGGCCTGCCCCCTCTTCCTCCCTCAGGCCATGGCCGCCGAGGTGCGCCTCTACGTGGATGACCAGCCGGTCGGCGCGCCGCTGACGTTGGACAAGGGGGCGGTGCAGCTGACCCATCCGCTCACCAAGGGGAGCCACCAGATCCGCATCAGCGACGCGGGCAACAGCTGCGGCACCAGCTTCGGTCCGAGCGAGGCCAAACCGCTCCCCTTCGGCACCGCCCAGCCCATGGAGAAGTGCAGCAAGGGGCAGCACTTCAACCTGCGGGTGATGCTGGCGGGGGACTATGAGTTCACCTTCAACCCGGATACCCCCAGCCTCAAGGTGCTGCGAGCCACCAGGAAGAGCGAGTTCAAGCGCCAGCCGCCAGCGGAGCCCTGCATCAGCTGGGATGGCGGCCCGGTGACCGTATCCCTGAAAGGAGTCTGGCCCGACGGCACCCAGCTGCGGGACGCCTACTCCGACCAGCAAGGGGTGGTCAAGGGTGGCAAGCTGACCCTGACGCCCAGTAAAGAGAGCGGCGGCCTACTGCTGCTCGAACCGGTCAAGGCAGTCACGGCGGCCCCCTTCAGCTGGGATCAGGCGAGCGTCTATTTCCTGCTGACCGACCGCTTCAACAACGGCGATCCCGCCAACGACCACAGCTTCGGGCGCCAGAAAGACGGGCAGGATGAGGTGGCCACCTGGCATGGCGGCGACTTCAAGGGGCTGACCGCAAAGCTAGACTACATCAAGCAGCTCGGCATCAACGCCATCTGGATCACTCCCATGGTGGAGCAGGTGCACGGCTTCATCGGCGGTGGCGAGCAGGGCAACTTCCCCTTCTACGCCTACCACGGCTACTGGGCGCTCGACTTCACCAAGATAGATCCCAACTACGGCGACGAGGAGAGCCTGAAGACCCTGGTGGACGAGGCGCACCAGCGCGGCATGCGCATCATCCTCGACGTGGTGATGAACCACGCCGGCTACGCCACCCTCGCCGACCTGCAAGATCTGGGGCTCACCGATCTCACCCAGAACACCGGCAAACTGCCGGCCCGCTGGAACCAGTGGCAACCGAGCGGCGGCCTCAACTGGCATGGCTACAACCAGTTCATCGACTACCAGTCGCCGAAGTGGGACCAGTGGTGGAGCGGTGACTGGGTGCGAGCCGGCCTGCCCGGCTACCCGCAGCCCGGCACCGACGACGTCACCGGCTCGGTGGCGGGGCTGCCGGACTTCCTCACCGAATCCACCAAGCCGGTGGGGCTGCCGCCGCTGCTGGCGGCCAAACAGGACACCAGGGCCAAGCCACTGCCCAACGCTACCGTGAGCGACTATCTGATTGCCTGGCACACCGACTGGGTGCGCCGCTTCGGCATCGACGGCTTCAGAGCCGACACCGTCAAACACCTGGAGCCCGAGGTGTGGGCCCGCCTCAAGCAGGCCGGCACCGATGCCCTCAAGGAGTGGAAAGCCGCCAACCCGACCAAGAAGCTCGACGACCTGCCCTTCTACATGGTGGGCGAGGTGTGGGATCACGGGGTGGCCAAGGATTTCTGGTATCAAAACGGCTTCGATTCGCTGATCAACTTCGACTATCAGCGCGAGTTCGCCCTGCCCCAAGCCCAGTGCCTGGCCAGCGCCGAGCCCACCTATGCCGGCTACGCCAGCCGCATCAATCAGGATCCCGAGTTCAACGTGCTGAGCTACATCAGCTCCCACGACACCAAGCTGTTCTTCGGCGATTATCAGGACGTGCCACTGCAGCGCCGGGTTGCCAGCAGCTTCATGCTGCTGCCGGGCGGCATCCAGATCTACTACGGCGATGAGTCCGGCCGCGGGCTCGCCAAGGATGGCGGCGTGTTCGATCAGGCACTGCGTTCTGACATGAACTGGCAGGAGCTGGCCAGCGGCGAGAAGGCCGATCTGGTCAAGCACTGGCAGCGGCTCGGACAGTTCCGCGCCGCCCACCCGGCGGTGGCGGCGGGCAGCCACAAGAAACTGGCCGACAGCCCCTATGCTTTCGTGCGGGAGAAGGGGGATGACAAGGTGGTGGTGGTGTTCGCCGGCCGCCAGCCGTAATCCAGCTTAAGGAATCAAACCCAAACAGAGAGGGGAGCCAGTGGCTCCCCTCTCTGTTTACACCAGTCATTCAAACCGGCGGTTGCGCCCACAGGTTCACTGCAGCTGACGAGCGGCCGCCGGCCACTGCAGACGCGCCTTGACCAGGGTCTGCTGCCACAGCGGCCAGGCCAGCAGCGCTTGCTGATAGGCGCCCGCCTGGCCGGGCAGCTGGATGCCATAGCTCGCCAGCCGGTAGGCCATCACCGCATAGAAGGCATCGAGGATCCCCGCCTCGCCAAAATAGAAGGGGCCCCGCGCCTGGGACCAGATGGTCTGCAGCCGGGCCAGCTCGCCGATGGCCTCCACCGGCGGTTCGCTGCGGGTCGGGGCGCCGAGGAAGAAGGGCAGCAGGGTACGAATTTGGCGAAAACCGGCGTGCAGCTCGGCGCAGAGGCTGCGGGCCAGCGCCCGCTCGGCCTGTGATGCGGGATAGAGCTGGCGATCGGGGCAGAGCTCGTGGATATATTCGGCGATGGCCAGCGAGTCGTGCACCCGCACACCGTCGTGATCGAGCCAGGGCACCAGGCCGGCGGGGGCCAGCCGCTTGAGCCGCTGCAGATCCTTGGCATCTTCCAGATCGAACACCTGCTCCTGCCACTCCAGCCCGCTCATGGCCAGCACCAGCGCCGCCCGCATCGCCCAGGTGGAGCCAGTGCCCACCGTCAATACCAGAGATCCCATCTATTGCCTCCTGCATGGGTTGTTCATGACCATCCCATCTGCCCCAATGGCACGACATCCGACGGTCGCTTCACATTTGCGCGCCGGCAGGTTTGACCCTCTCCGGGAGCGGTGCTAGTTTGATTTTCCAAAACAATCAGTTAGCAACAATGTGAGCAATGGACAGCCAATTTACCATCGTCATCGCAGATGACCACCCCCTGTTTCGGGGCGCCCTCTATCAAGCGGTGCACATGGCCATCGACGATGCCCAGCTGCTGGAAGCGGACTCCATCGACAGCCTGGCCCACCTGCTGGGGGAACACCCGGAAGTCGACCTGCTGCTGCTCGATCTCAAGATGCCGGGGGCCAACGGTTTCTCCGGTCTCGCCCACCTGCGCGGCCAGTATCCCGACCTGCCCATCGTGGTGGTGTCGGCTTCGGAAGAGCCTGCCATCATCCAGCAGGTGCTGCGGCTCGGCGCGCTCGGCTTCATCCCCAAGTCGGCGCCGATGAAGGAGCTGGTCAACGCCCTCAATACGGTGATCGGGGGTGACAACTGGGTGCCGGCCGGCATTTCGCTCCACCCCGAGCCTTGTGAGGGCGCCGATTTTGCCAGCAAGCTGGCCAGCCTCACCCCCCAGCAGTACAAGGTGCTGGTGATGCTGCGCGACGGCAGCCTCAACAAGCAGATCGCCTGGGAGCTCAACGTCTCCGAGGCCACCATCAAGGCCCACATCACCGCCATCTTCAGAAAACTCGGCGTCAAGAACCGCACCCAGGCGGTTATCGCCCTGCAGCAGATGGATATCAAGGACGACTGAGCCTCTTGCCACCATCAAGATCCACCTCATTCCCATCTTTCAGAAAAACCGGCGTCAAGAACTGCACCCAGGCGGTCATCGCCCTGCAGCAGATGGATATCAAGGAGAGCTGAGCCCTCCCTGCAGGCCTGCACATCATCTACCGCTCGACAAATAGCACGGTCGTACTTTATGCTGCCCCGGTCAATGAAGGAGAGTGCGATGAGCAAGGGCCGGCTGACCCGCGACAACATTTTGCAGACTGCATTCGAGCAGGCGAGCCAGCAGGGGCTGGAGAGCCTCACCATCGGCTCCCTTGCCAGCGCCTGCGAGATGTCGAAAAGCGGCCTGTTCGCCCACTTCCAGTCCCGCGACAACCTGCAGATCGCCGTGCTGGAGTACGCCGCCGAGGTGTTCCGGGAGCGGGTGATCCAGCCGGTGCGCCAGCAGCAATACGGCAGCCAGCGAGAGAAGCTGACGGCCCTGCTGCAGGCCTGGCTGGCCTGGAACCAGTGTTTCGCCGGTCGCTGCATGTTCCTCGACGCCTGGACCTCGGCCCAGGAGGGTGAGGTACAGCAGGCCGCCCGCCAGCTGGTGCGCTTCTGGCTCGACTACCTGGCCCGCCAGGTGGTGCAGGGACAGAGCGAGGGCGAGTGGCGCAGCGACATGGATCCCTGGCGCGCCGTCTACCGCCTTTACGGCCTCTATCTGGCGGATCAGGTGTTCAATGCCCTCGATCTGTGTCAGGATCCGGCCCGCCACTTCTGGCCCGAAGTGGAGACACTGCTGGATGGCTGGCGCTGATGGATTGACCTCTCTTTTTTAAAACCGACAAAAAAGCACGACCGTTCGCACATAAAAACCACAGGATCACCATGAGCAGCAAGATCTACTTCAACACCCGCCGCTTCAGCCCGAGCAAATGGTTGCTTGGCCTTGGCACCCGCTTGCATCACACCCTGGCCCCCGCTCATGCCAAGCGTACCGCCAGCAAGCTGCTGCTCACCCCCCAGCGCAACCAGCGGGATGACAAGGTCCCAGCCGGACTGGTCAAACAGGCCTTGCACACCAGCGAAGGCACCCTGATGAGCTACCGGCTCGGCCAGGGGCCGGTCTGGCTGCTGATGCACGGCTGGTCAGGCAGCGCCAGCCAGTTCTACCCGCTGATGAGCCACATTGCGGCCCAGGGCTTCACGGCCATTGCCTACGATCACCCGGCCCACGGCCACAGCGCCGGCCATACCGGCCACCTGCCCCGCTTCGTGCGTGCCTTCGACGAACTGGTGGAGAAGATGACGGCGGAGTGCGGCCCGCTGCAGGGTGTCATCGCCCACAGCATGGGGGGCGCCGTCACCCTCTCCAGCCGTCGACGCGAGCTGGATGCCCTGCCGCTGCTGCTCATCTCGCCGGTGCTCGACTACGTGCCCCAGCTCTACGGCATGGTGGCGCGCTCCGGCTACTCCATCCGGCTGTTCGATGCGGTGGTCAAGGAGATTGAGCAGGAGTACCAGCACCCCTTGAGCACGGTCGACCCGCTGGGGCGGCTCGCCGGCCGCAGCGGGCCTGCCATCATAGTGCACGACGAGGAGGATCGCTTCGCCCCGCACGGCGATTCCCTGCGCGCCACCCAGGATGGTCGCACCCGGCTGGTGAGCACCCGCGGCCTCGGCCACGGCCGCATCCTCGCCAGTGCCCCGGCCTTCGCCGCCTTCGATCAGCTGAGTGCCGCCCAGAGCAACCACTGAACAGCCTCAAAAAGGGCCTGCAAAAATGGTTGGCAGGCCTGTTTTTATATTTGATACAGCGTCTTATAGTTAAATTGCTCGGTGGCAACACCCCCAGTGGCATGCATAAGGCGCAGTATCATGGCCAGACCCAACACAGCTCTTCTATTGACCGGTGGTGGTGCCCGCGCCGCCTACCAGGTCGGCGCCCTCAAGGCGATCGCCGAGTTCTATCCCCGCAATCTCGGCATTCCGTTTCCCATCCTGTGCGGTACCTCGGCCGGCGCCATCAATGTCACCGCACTGGCCTGCTACGCCTCCTGCTTTCATCTGGGAGTGCGCAAGCTGGAGTGGGTCTGGCGCCGTTTCGAGACCCACCACATCTTCGACTTTCACCCGGGGCGCCTGTTGTGGCGACTGATGTACGAGGGCTCGGCGGGGCTCGTCAATCCCCATACCAACCACGCCTTTCACCTGTTCGACAACGCGCCGCTGCGCCGCCTGCTGGATCAGCTCATCGACTATCACCGCATCGACGACAACATCCTCTACGGCAGCCTGGAGGCGCTGGCCATCACCGCCTCCGACTACGACGACGGCCTCTCCACTACCTTCTTTCAGGGGCGAGCGGAACACCTGCCGTGGGAGCGGGCCAGACGGCGCGGGCTGCGCACCCTGCTCACCTCGGATCACCTGCTCGCCTCCTCGGCGCTGCCGTTCGTCTTCCCGGCCACCCACATCGGCGAGAAGTTCTACGGCGACGGCTCCATCCATCAGCTGAGCCCGCTCAGTCCCGCCATCCACCTGGGGGCAGAGCGGATCCTGCTGATCACCCTGGATCCACCGGCGCACACGGCCCCCACCTTTCACCATGGCCACCTGACCAGCTCCAACATCGCCAGCCACCTGCTGGACACCGTCTTCACCGATACCCTCAACTCGGATCTGGAGCGGCTGTGGCGCATCAACCAGACCCTGGATCTCATCCCGGAGCGGGAGCGCAACCGGTTGAAACTCAAACGGGTGGAGACCTGCGTGCTCAAGCCAAGCCAGGATCTCGACCTGCTGGCGCTGGCCTATCTGCGCAAGCTGCCGGTGCATCTGCGCCGCCTGCTGCGGGTGCTGGGGGTGACGGGGGACGAGACCAGCAGCCTGGCCAGTTTCCTGATGTTCTATCCCGGCTACTGCCAGCAGCTGATCAAGCTGGGCTACCTGGATACCCTGAACGAGCGCCAGCGGGTCGAACAGTTTCTGGGGCTAGAGGAGGCGGTACGGGTCGAGGCATGAGCCGGGGCATTCAAGGGAGGCGGGGACGGCATTGGCAGCAGGGCTGGTGCAACATGGGTTTAGGGATCAGCGCCCCTCCAGCAGGCGCTGCTCCGCCTGCTCCACCGCCACCGCATTGCCAAACAGCACCAGCTTATCCCCCGTCGCCAGCACCAGTTCGGGTCTGGGCTCCAGCCGCTGTGTGCCCCGCTGCACCTCCCTGATCCGCACCGCATCCAGCCCCAGCGCCTGCACGCTGCGCCCCACTGCCCAGGCCTGCTCGTGCAGCAGCACGGGGTGCAGCCGCTCGAGCAGTTGATCCGTCTCCAGGTTGCCGGCGCTCTGATCCCCCCAGTAGAAGCCGTGCAGAAAGCGATACTGGTTGCTGCGCTCATGCTCCATGCGCCGGATAACCCGGCCGATGGGGATGTCGCAGTTGAGCAGCAGGTGGGAGACCAGCATCAGAGCCCCCTCCTGGGACTCGGGGATCACCTCGAAGGCCCCCGCCCGCTTGAACGCCTCCAGAAAGCTGTCATCGCGGGTGCGCACCAGCACCTTCACCTCCCCCGCCAGCTCCCTGATGAGCGCCAGCATGGCCTCGACTCGCTTGGGATCGTCAAAGGTGATGATCACCAGCCTGGCCCGCAGCAGGCCAGCGGCCAGCAGGATGTCGCGCCGGCTGGCATCGCCAAATGCCACCTGCTCCCCCGCCGACTTGGCCTCGCTCACCCGCTCGGGGTCGAGATCCAGCGCCAGGAAGGGGATCTCCTCCTGCTTGAGAAAACGGGCGCAGGTCTGACCGGCCCGGCCAAAGCCCGCGATGATCACGTGCTGGCTCTTGCTCAGGCCCGACTGGGCCACTTCGGAGCGGGTGAGCAGGGCCGGATCGGTGAGGGAGCGGGCCAGCTGGTGAGCCTGTTGCACCAGCCAGGGGGTCATGGCGATGGAGGTGACCCCGATACCGATGAGCAGGGAGACCAGCCGGTGGTCGAGCAGACCGTGGTGGTTGGCCAGTGCCAGCAGCACGAAGCCGAACTCCCCCACCTGGCTCAGCATGATCCCCGCCGCCATGGCGTCGCGCTTGCGTTCCCCCATCAGCCGGCCGGCCAGCAGCACCAGCAGGGACTTGAACAGGATGAGGGCCGGCACGCTCAGCGCCACCAGCCACCAGTCCAGCGCCACCCGCTGCCAGTCCATGGTCATGCCGATGGTGATGAAGAAGAGCCCCATCAGCACGTCTCGAAACGGCCGGATGTCCACCTCCAGCTGGTGACGATAGTGGGATTCCCCCAGCATCATGCCTGCCAGAAAGGCCCCCAGCGCCATGGAGAGACCCATCCACTGGGTGAGCGAGGCGGCCAGCAGCGCCACCAGCAGGGTGCTCAGCACGAACAGTTCGTCGGAGCGGGCCCGCGCCACCTCGTGAAACAGTAGCGGCAGCAGCCACTTGCCCACCGCCAGCAGGCTCAGCAAGGCAAACAGCCCCTTGAGGGTGGCCCAGGCGATCTCCGCCAGCAGGGCGCTGCCCTGGATCTCCGGCCGGGCCAGGATGGGGATCATCACCAACAGCGGCACCACCGCCAGATCCTGAAACAGCAGCACGCTCACCCCGAGCTGGGCACGGCGGGTGTGCAGCTGCTTCTGATCCCCCAGCTGCTTGATCACCACGGCGGTGGAGGAGAGCGCCAGAGTGCCCGACACCACCAGAGCCTGGGCCAGACTCAGGCCCCACCACCAGGCGATGGTAAAGAACAGCAGGGAGGTGAGCAGCACCTGCAGGCCGCCCACCCCGATCACCAGCCGGCGCATGGCGATGAGCCGGGGCAGCGAGAACTCCAGCCCCAGCGAAAACATCAGAAAGACGATACCGAGCTCTGCGATGGTCTGCATGATCGCCTGGCCGGTGATCACGGCGGCGCCATGGGGGCCGAGCACGACCCCGGCGAGCAGGTAGGCGAGGATCACCGGCTGGCCCAGGCGCCGGAAAATCGCCACCAGCAGGACTGCGGCAAGCAGCAGGATCAATACGTCTGCGTACAATATTTCCTCCTTTTTTATCTACTTAAGCCTAGCCAGCCGCCCTTGTTCGCATCGAACATATTTTGGGCACAGGTATTGCAGGTAAGAAGCAGGAAGTAGGTTGTTTGAGGGCTGTACCGTGGAAAACACATCATCATTGAGCGGTTTGGGACATGGCATCGAGCAGTGGGTTCGCCAGATGGAGCGGCTCACGCCGCTGGCAAGCCAGGATAGCAACCAGCTGCTCGAGCAGTTGCTGGTGCAGACCGATCTGGGCAGCTTGCTGGCAACTTTTGCCGATCGTGCGGCAAGAATTGTCCGGATCCACAGCCTGCACTTCGACTGTGGCCAACCGCACACCCTGATCCAGCATCCACCCCAGGCCAGCCTGACCCTGCACAGCTACCCGTTCGAGCTGCGCGGCCAGCATGGCCAGCTGCTGGGCCAGCTGCACTACACCCTCGAACACGCCCTGAGCGGCAGTCAGCAACGGGTGCTGCAGCAGTATCATCAGCTGCTCAGCCTGCCGCTGCCCCTCTATCTGCGCCTGTCACAGCTGGAGCTGCAGGTGCGGCTCGATCACCTGACCGGGCTCGGCAACCGCTCCTACTTTGACGAGGCCATCGGCCGCGCGGTGGAGCAGCACAGCCGGGAGTCTCACGGGTTGGTGCTGGTGCTGCTGGATCTCGACAGCTTCAAGCAGATCAACGACACCTGGGGCCACCCGGTGGGCGATCTGGTGCTGAGCCGCTTCGCCCAGCTGCTGACCCACTGCATCCGCAGCACGGATCAGGCGTTTCGCCTCGGCGGCGACGAGTTCGCCTTGCTGCTGCAACCCGCCGAACCCGAGGCCTGGCGCCCGGTCTGGCTGCGTCTGCAGCACATGTTGCTGACTCACAAGGAGCTCAGCACCTTCTCGGTCGGCTGCAGCCTGGGGGCCGCCAGCTGGCAGTCCGGGGTGGATGTGCACAGCCTGTACGAGGCGGCCGATGCTCACCTCTATGCCCGCAAGAAGGCGGGCAAGGCCGGCCTGCTGGACTGAACCGGCCAGCCGCTGAATACGACAAGGCCGGCATATGCCGGCCTTGTCCGTTTGCTGCAGAGAGGATTACAGCGGGGGCTGACAGGCCGCCGCCGGCAGCCAGTGCCAGGCCAGGCCAGGCTCCTGCGTCATAAATCCGTCACAGAGGAACAGCTCGCCCACCGCCGCCACCTGCTCGCCGTAATAGAGGATGGGAATGCGGCCGCGCTGCCAGGAGGGAACCCCGTACTCCTGCAGCAGCTTCTTGAGACGCCGGCTGCCGCCGCGCCCCACCGGCTTGAGCATGCTGCCAGCGGCCACCCCGAAGCGCACCGACAGCGGCTCGTCCGCCCCTGGCAGCCGCAGCCCTTCGCCCTCCGTCCGCGGCGACAGTCGCACCTCGCCGAGCCCGTCCGGCAGGATCAGCGTCTCCCCCACCCTCAACGCCAGCTGCTCGTGACGAGGCAGCAGTCCGGGTCGCACCAGATAAAGCCGCCCCTGAAAGCGGCGGCAGCTCTGCTCCCCCCAGTTGAGCTGGGGATTGGCATCTTCCCGCGCCAGCGCCACCTCCTGCCAGAGCAGGCCGAGCTGCTCGCGGGAGGGCATCTCGCCTCCCTGGCGGCGGATCCAGTAGCGCAGCAGGTTGTTGCGCCGGGTACCTGACAGGGCCAGCAGCGGCGTGATCTGTAGCGCCTCTCCTGCCGCCGCCAGCCGCCAGTCGGCCTCGGCCAGCTCCTCCAGCAGCGCCTCCTGTTCGGCGCAAAGCGCCATGCTGCGCGCCGCCGTCTGGGCCATGGCGGGCCAGCGGGCCTTGAGCTGGGGAATGAGCTGCTGGCGCAGGAAATTGCGGTCATAACTCACATCCTGATTGCTCTCATCCTCCACCCAGCCATAGGGGAGGCTGGCCGCCGCCTCGGCCAGCTCGGCCCGGCTCACCTCGAGCAGCGGGCGCAGCAGCAAGCCGCCGGCAAAGGGCTGGCTCGGCACCATGCCCGCCAGCCCGCGCAGACCGGCGCCGCGCTTGAGCGCCAGCAGCAGAGTCTCCAGCTGATCGTCCTGATGGTGAGCGGTGAGCAGCCACTCCCCCTCCCCCAGCTGGACGGCGAGGGCCTGATAACGGGCCTCCCGCGCCTGCGCCTCCAGACTGTCGCCGCTACCCCGTTGCAGTTGCACCCGCACGGTGATGAGCGGCACCGCCAGTTGCTGACATACCCCTTCACAGTGGGCCACCCACTCGTCGGCATGTGGACTCAGGCCGTGATGGACGTGCAGGGCGCGCAGGGCAAGGCCGTGGGCGTGAGCGAAGCGGGCCGCCAGCACCAGCAGCACGGTGGAGTCGAGCCCGCCGCTGAAGGCCACCAGCAGGCCGCGGGAACCTTCCGGCGCGGGCAGGGTCTGACAAAAGCGAGAATAAATACGAGAAATCATAGGCTTCCCCAATACGACCAGGCCGATCTTAGCAGAGTCGGGCTTATCAAGCGCTAACCCGACTGCTAGAGTGAATCGCTCCCTGCGTGGGCAAGGAAGCCGTATAACCCGAATTGGAATCAAAAAATGAACAATAAGAAAAGCATACTGGCCGGCCTCATCGGGCTGGCCCTGCTGGCAGGCTGCAGTCAGGCGCCGGATACCAGCAGCAAGCACTCAGGCCTCGCGCTGGCCAACATGGACACCAGCGTCAAACCCGGCGATGACTTCTTCCGCTACGTGAACGGCCACTGGCTGACCACCGCCAAGATCCCGGACGACAGGCCCGCCGACGGCGCCTTCTACCTGCTGCGGGACAAGTCCCTGGCGGACGTGCGGGTGCTGGTGGAAGGGCTGGATGGCAAGGCCGCCGCCGGCACCCAGGCCCAGCAGATCCGCGACCTCTACCACAGCTATCTGGATCAGGCGACCCGGGATGCCAAGGGCACCACGCCCCTGCTGCCCATGCTGAGCGAGATCGAGCAGATCAAGAGCAGCCAGGATCTCGCCCGCGCCTTCGCCCAAAGCGGTCGCAACGGCGGCGGCGCCCCCTTCGGCTTCTGGATAGACGCCGACGCCAAGGCCCCGGACAGCTATGCGGTCTACCTCTACCAGGCCGGCCTCAGCCTGCCGGATCGGGACTACTACCTCAAGACGGATGCCGCCAGCCAGGCGCTGCTCAAGAAATACGAGCAGCACATCGCCACCATGCTGGGCCGCTTCGGCGAGCCGGATGCCGCTGCCAAGGCCAAGCGGGTACTGGCCCTCGAGAGCAAACTCGCCAAGATCCAGTGGGACAACGTCAACCTGCGGGATCGGGAGAAGAACTACAACAAGGGGCCTCAGAGCGAGCTCAAACGCCTCGCCCCCGCCATCGACTGGGACGCCTACCTGAGCCAAGCCGGCCTCGCCGGCCAGCAGAGCCTGGTCATCGGCCAGCCGAGCTATCTCGCGGCCCTGAACGAGGTGATGAAGCAGACCCCGATCGGCGACTGGCAAGCCTACCTCAAGTGGCAGCTCATCACCGATTACGCCCCCTACCTCGACAGCCAGACCGATGCCCAGAACTTCGCCTTCTTCGGCACCACCCTGAGCGGCACGCCCAAGCAGCGCGCCCCCTGGGAGCGGGCCCTCGGCGTGCTGGACGATCATCTGGGCGAGGCGGTCGGCAAGCTCTACGTGGAGCGCTACTTCCCGCCCCAGGCCAAGGCCCGCATGGAGCAGCTGG
Organism: Aeromonas dhakensis; assembly: GCF_000820305.1. Classification (GTDB taxonomy): domain Bacteria; phylum Pseudomonadota; class Gammaproteobacteria; order Enterobacterales; family Aeromonadaceae; genus Aeromonas; species Aeromonas dhakensis. Next base: position 151,158 of record NZ_CDBH01000022.1, on the reverse strand, counting down.
TGGAGAACCTGCGCACCGCCTACGGCCAGAGCATCGAGGAGCTGGACTGGATGTCGCCAGCCACCAAGGCCCAGGCCAAAGAGAAACTCGCCAAGTTCCGCCCCAAGATCGGCTACCCGGACAAATGGAAGGATTACAGCGCCATCGCGATCCGCGCCGACGATCTGGTGGGCAACCTGCAGCGCGCCCGCGCCTTCGAATACGCCGACAACCTGGCGCGCCTCGGCAAGCCGGTGGACAGAGACGAGTGGCACATGTCGCCGCAGACGGTGAACGCCTACTACAACCCGAGCAACAACGAGATCGTCTTCCCGGCTGCCATCCTGCAACCCCCCTTCTTCGACATGCAGGCGGATGACGCCGTCAACTACGGTGCCATCGGCGGGGTGATCGGTCACGAGATGGGCCACGGTTTTGATGATCAGGGGGCCAAATCCGACGGTGACGGCGTGATGCGCGACTGGTGGACGCCAACCGATCTCAAGGAGTTTCGCTTCCGCACCAGCCGGCTGGTGGCCCAGTACAACCGCTTCGAGCCCATCGCAGGGCAGTTCGTCAACGGCCAGTTCACCCTGGGGGAGAACATCGGCGATCTGGGCGGCCTCACCATAGCCCACAAGGCCTATCTGCTGTCGCTGGATGGCAAGGAGGCCCCGGTGCTGGATGGCTTCACCGGCGAGCAGCGCTTCTTCCTCGGCTGGGCTCAGGTGTGGAAGGGCATGTATCGCCCCGAGCTGATGCAGATGCTGCTCGCCTCGGATCCCCACTCGCCACCCGAGTACCGGGTCAACGGCGTGGTGCCGAACATCCCCGCCTTCTACGAGGCGTTCAACATCCAGCCAGGTGACAAGCTCTATCTGGACCCGGCCAAACGGGTCAAGATCTGGTAATGACGGCCCCGCTGAGGGGCGGATGACGCGAACCGGCGGGGGCTGCCCGGCCGATCCGCACAGCAACACAGGTGGCGGGCAACCGCCACCGCAGTAACAAGGGTCAAACCGATGAAAGCCTTGCTCATGACACTCGGCCTGCTCACCCTGCCCCTCGCCAGCCAGGCGGCGGACGGGTTCTTCAAACAGCTGACGCTCCCCTCAGGCCAGGTAGTGACCGTCAGCGAAGGGCGCGGCGAACCTGCCTCCACCGGCAGCTACGACGTGCGCCTCTACTCCGGCACCAACCCCCAGTTCCCGCTGGATCAGTTCATCGACGGCAAGGTGCTGCCGCGCGATGGCAGCATCAAGGAGCTCAAGCTGCTGGATCTCAACGGCGACAAGCAGCCCGAGCTCATCGTCGTGGTCGAGAGTGCCGGCAGCGGCAGCTACCTGAGCGCCGACGCCTTCACCCTCAACCCACAGGAGGGGGTGGAGAACTTCAATCACGTGGAGGGGCTGGCCCCCAATGACGATGTGATTGAGGCGCTCAAGACCCCCCGCGACTGACATCCCCATCACCACGCCCCGCCCAGCGGGGCGTTTTTCTTGGTACAGTCCTAATCACGTGTTGGAAAAACAACTTTAAGGCAGATCATAACCGCGGGGAGCTTCTTCAATGATGCCTAGACCTTTTGATACCTATTTCCCCTCTTCCTTTTCCTGCAACTCATAAGTTTAGGTGGTAAAGTCACCATCCTGACCTCTGGTACCCAATGACAAGATTACGTCGCTCATCCACTGTCGAATTCAAGCTGAAAGCCGTATCCATGGTTTCCAAGTACTCGATCAGAAAAATTCAGTCCCCAGGCCAGCCTTTCACCAATACCAATGAAACCTCACTGCGCCACAGGGTCACCAACCTCAATCCAAAAAAACACTCCATCAGCAAAACGTCACTTCCGAGTCGCAGCCCCAGAGGGTTTGAAACCAGCACTAATCGACTTGAACACGAAAAGGGAACAATGAAAGCAGTGAAAACTGTGCATTGCCTTGTTATAAGCCCGTCTGGGCTAGCTCAGTAGATGGTGTTCGGTCAATGTCCGGTACCGACTTTCAACCAGGTATGGTCCTGTCCTCGGTCCCTGCATCAATTAAAAATTTGGGCCTTCTGACTCATCCGAATCGATCACTGAGTGAGTTTTTGATTCGCTGTTCGGGTGTATGTCAGGCGCAGCAGTGAGCCTTTCGGCGCACAGAGAGAGCCATGACTCCAATCTTGCTGATCGTGTTTATGCAACCACACCAAAACGGCCAAGCTTCCCTGAATGTCATAACAGGTTTGAGCCTGTCAGCAGGTCCACTCACTTTTTCAATCTGATCGACCAGTTATCACGCTGTGTTCGCTTCGCACCTTGTCCCATCGAAGTCGGAGATAAGTGTGCTTACCATATTTTCAAACCGAAATACTGGAATATAAACGGCACCCAGGGTGCCGTCTGTCTCAGCCGAGTGGCGCCAGTTCGGCATCGCTCGGGTAGTAGCCCTGCTCCGGCTCGATGCCGGGCGGATAGAGCGCCAGCAACTCGGCCACCTTGTTGCGGGTGCCACCGTTGCGGCTGATGGTGCGCTTGACCAGGATCTCGTCGAGGCGGGCACCGCGATAGAGTTCGCGGGTCAGCTCGATGTCGTGGTTGCTGATGAGCACGGGCACCCCTTTGCGGGCCGCGGTGTGGCGGGCCAGCCTAGCCAGCACGGCCTGATCGTCCAGGGTAAAGCCGCCGGCCGAATAGGTGGTGAAGCTCGCCGTGGTGGAGAGCGGCGCATAGGGCGGATCGCAATAGATGACCCAATCCTCTTCGGCGCGCTGGATGGCGTCGGCATAACTTTCACAGATGAAGGTCGCCTTCTGCGCCTTCTCGGCGAAGGCCCACAGCTCTTTTTCCGGGAAATAGGGTTTCTTGTAGGAACCGAACGGGACGTTGAAGCCCCCTTTCTTGTTGTAACGGCACAGGCCGTTGAAACCGTGCCGATTCAGAAACAGGAACAGCAGAGCACGTTCGAAACTGGTATCGGCCTGATTGAACTGGGTACGCAGCCGGTAGTAGGCGACCTTGTGGTTGTGCTCGGCCACGAACAGCTTGCGCGCCTCGGCGATGAAGCTGTCCGGCGTCTGCTTGAGGTGGTTGTAAAGCCCGATCAGATCCGGATTGATGTCGTTGAGCACATAGGCGTCGTAGTCGGTGTTGAGAAACACGGACCCGGCCCCGACGAAGGGCTCCAGCAACACACGCCCGGCCGGCAAACGCTCGGCAATCTCTTCAACCAGGGAGTATTTTCCCCCGGCCCATTTTAAAAAAGCGCGTGTTTTTTTCATGGAAATCCGGTGTTAAGAAGGCATCGACCAAAAAAGGGGGACGATTCTACCCCCTTCCCGGCCAAAATGGCTATTGCTTCAACTCTTTTTGTACCTGCGCAAACGACTTGGGCCAGGGTTGACCCTTCAGCAAGGCGGGCGACAGCTTGCGAATGGCGGCCTTGGCCTGGTTGCTGCTGGCGTAGTCCCCCTGCAACACCACGTACCAGGGGCTGCCGCGGAACTGGGTCTGATAGACCCAGATCTTGCCGGCAAGGCCATTTTCGGCCACGAACTTGTCAACCGCCTTGGTGTTGCTCGCCCCCATCAGCTGGATGCTGTAGTGGCTGCGCGGCTTCTTGTTCAGGGTGGCGGCGGGAGTCAGCGCCACCTTGGGTGCAGGAGTCGCCACCGGCTCGGCGGCGGCCGGTTTGACCACCGGCTTGCTGGTAGCCTGCACGGGCTGGGCCTTGGCGGCTGTTGCCGGCTGGGCGGTGGCATTGGGTGTGGCCGCCTGCCTGGCTGGCGCATCCTGGGTGGCTGCCGCCCGGGAATCGGCACCGGTCAGCTCATCCACCACCGCCGTGGGCAGGGCCCCGCTGACGTTGGGCTGCTTCATCAGCTTCTCGACCACCTCGTCGGAGATCACCACCCGGCGCCCCTCGTAGTTGGTCGATTCGGTGGTAACCGTGTCGCTCTCCACCGCCTTGGGCAAGGCCTTGGCATCGGGCTGCCAGTCACGAACCACACCACCCTGATTGGTGGCGGCACCATCATTGTTCACACTCTGATTGTCGTTCTGGCTACTGTTGCTGCCGCCGACGGTGAGCGGATCGCCACCCGACACGGGGATCGGCAGCGCCGTGCTCTGGGCGGGTTCAGACACGGCCCCTTTGTCGTCACTGCTGAACAGGGCCGGCAGCAGATAACTCAGGGCCAACAGGCCGCCGGCAACCAGTGCCAGCAGGGTCGCAATCTTCTTGACGGGCAACTCGGCCTGACGTTTCTTGGGCCTTCTGTCGGTCATGATATCCTCCAGTAACTGCATGATGGTGGACGGATGTCCATTCGCCACTTTCAGGATCTCTTCCACTTTCGGCTTGGGCAAGAGGGCTGTCGGGATCTTGAGCTCTTTGGCCTTCTCATACAAGAAGATACGTTGTTCAGGGGCGCTCAGCGGCGCGACTTCCAGCTCCAGTGCCGGCATGGCACGCCCTTTGAGCAACGCCTTCTGGGTGCGACACCAGACGTCACTGCCGGACACCATGATCGCCAGCTGATGGGGTACGGCCAGGGTGTCGTTGTGGCGGCACAGACTCCACAGCTCGCCAACCAGTTCGGCCGGCAGCTCGTCTGCCCGTTCGATCAGCAGCAGCAATGTGGCCGGTTTGCCCTCCAGCATGCGAAAGAAGCTGTCTGCCAGCGCATCCTGTGGATTGAACAGCGGGCGGGCCACCACCTGGGGCAGCAACAGCTGACGCACGTCCACCATCTTCATGGCCGGAGTGCCGATCAGACTGGCGACGCGGACTTTTTCAGGCAGACGATCGAGCATGTCCTGGCACAAAGTGCCGCGACCACTACCGGGTTTGCCGGAAAGAAAAATGAAAGGATGATTGAATTCAATCAGATGCAGCAGCCGGTCAACCAGCTGCCGCTGGGAAGGAAGCTTCAGCAGTTTATTTGTCACGACCAGACTCGATCACCGCCAGCAGTTCAGCATCGGAGACATCGGCCACCACCTGGGCATGACCGATGCCAACCGGCAGCACCAGACGCAGTTTGCCTTCCAGCACCTTCTTGTCGCGACGCATGTGGCGAATGAAGGCGGCAAAATCCATCTCGGGCGGGGCCTGTACCGGCAGATTGGCTGCCAGGAGCAGCGCCCGGATACGGGCTACGTCCTGCTCGGTTACATCGCCACGGGCCTGTGCGGTCCAGGCAGCCAGCATGGTGCCCGCCGCCACGGCTTCGCCGTGCAGCCAGTTGCCGTAGCCTTTTTCGGCTTCGATGGCATGGCCGAAAGTATGACCCAGGTTGAGCAGGGCACGCACGCCATGCTCGGTCTCGTCCTGACCGACCACGTCGGCCTTGATTTCACAGCAGCGGCGGATGGCATAGGCCAGCGCGGCCGGCTCCTGCGCCTGCAGACGGGACATGTTGGCTTCGAGCCAGCAGAAAAATTCGACATCCCAGATGATGCCGTACTTGATCACCTCGGCCATGCCGGCGGCGAATTCACGGGCAGGCAGGGTCTGAAGGCACTCGGTGTCGATGACCACGTGTCTGGGCTGATAGAAGGCCCCGATCATGTTCTTGCCGAGAGGATGGTTGACGGCGGTCTTGCCGCCGACGGAGGAGTCAACCTGGGAGAGCAGTGTGGTAGGCACTTGAATGAAAGGAATGCCACGCTGGTAGCTTGCCGCAGCAAAGCCGACCACGTCACCTATCACACCGCCCCCCAGGGCGATCAGAGTGGTATCACGGCCATGGTTGGTTTCCAGCAGAGCGGACATGATCCGCTCGAAGGTTGCCAGGTTCTTGTAGGCCTCGCCATCCGGCATGATCAGGTGTTCAACCTGATAACCGGATAGCAGCTGGGTAATGCGCTCAAGATACAAGGGGGCGACAACGGTGTTGGTCACTATCATGACCCGCTTGCCCTTGATGGTTTGCGTCAGCACCTCTGCATGCTGCAACAGACCTGCCGCTATCTCGATGGGATAGCTGCGTTCACCCAGTTCGACCTTCAACCTTTCCATGGACGTCCTCTTGATTACATGCCGATCAACTTGACGATTTGATTGGCAACAACTTTTGCGCTCTGGTCATCGGTCTGGATGACAAAGTCAGCCACTTCTTCGTACAGGGCGTTGCGCTCTTGTGCCAGACGCTCGAGTACTTCGCGCGGCGGCTCTTCGGTTTGCAGCAGCGGGCGACGTTTGTCACGTTGCGTCCGGGCCAGCTGCTTCTCAATGGTGGTCTCGAGGTACACCACAATGCCGCGAGCAGAGAGTTTGTTGCGTGTTTCACGGCTCTTGATGGCACCGCCACCCGTTGCCAGCACGATACCCTGCTGTTCGGAAAGGTCACCAATGACCTTCTCTTCGCGGATCCGGAAACCCTCTTCGCCTTCAACATCGAACACCCAGCCGATATCGGCACCACTGCGGCGCTCAATCTCATGATCTGAGTCGAAAAACTCCATATGCAGTTGTTCTGCCAGATGTCTACCTATGGTGCTCTTGCCCGCACCCATGGGACCTATCAGGAAAATATTGCGTTTCTCAGCCATGTCTTTTCGTTAGTAATTACAAACTGTACGACCCCGACAAACTCTCGATCGGGGTACCTATGAACCTTATCTTGCGATGGATCAGGAGGGGGATTATCTCAATAGAAATCAGGACTGGCAACCGCAGCCCTTACGCCCCAGCCTCATTGGGGCGTAAGGTTATATGTGTTTTACCTTCACATGTAAAGTCTTCAGAAAGTCTCGGTGACTATCTTCGGTGTCACGAAAATCAGCAGCTCCCGCTTTTTGTTCGCGCTGGTCGTCTTGCGAAACAGCACCCCCAGACCCGGGATATCACCCAGCAGGGGGACCTTGGTCACATCGTTGGTAATGGTCTGCTGATAGATACCGCCCAGCACCAGCGTCTCGCCATTGTTGACCAGCACCTGGGTGGTGATCGACTGGGCGTTGATGGAGACGGCATCGCCGGTACCGGTAGGTACGGTTTCACCCTTGGTGTCCTGGGTCACGGTCAGATCCAGGATCACCCTGTTGTCAGGGGTGATCTGTGGTGTCACTTTGAGACTCAGCACAGCTTTTTTGAAGGTGACCGAGGTAGCCCCACTGGAAGAGGACTCCACATAGGGTATCTCGGTCCCCTGTTCGATCAGCGCCGGCTTCTGGTTGGCCGTGGTCACCCGTGGACTGGCAATGATCTCGGCCTTGCTCTCCTTCTCCAGTGCCGACAACTCGAGATCCAGCAAGGTGCCGTTCGCCAGCCGCGCCACCTGGAAGGCTAGGGTACCGGCGGCGTTGGTCACCGGCAGGTTGACGTTCAACCGATCGTCCACCCCGGGGCGGGTAATGGTCGAACCACCGTTGTTGTTGCCGGAACCGTCATTGCCCTCGATGGTACCAGAGGTACTGTTGCCGTGACCGTCGTTCTTGGTCACCCCCCAGCGTACCCCGAGTGCCTCGTCGAAACCGTCGTCTATGGTCACCATGCGCGCTTCGATCACCACCTGCTTGACCGGGATATCCAGAATATCCAGCATGCGCTTGATGCTGCTGATGACGTCGGCGGTGTCCTTGACTACCAGCACGTTGGTCCGCTCATCCACGCTCACCGCCCCCTTGGCAGAGAGCAGCTTGGTGCTTTCAGACGAGAGCAGCGCCGCCACCTCGGATGCCTTGGCATAGTTTATCTGCAGGTATTCGGTGTAGAGCGGGGCCAGATCGGCGACCTGATTGCGGCTCTCCAGCTGCTGTTTCTCACGGGCGGCTATCTCTTCCGCCGGTGCAACCAGCAGAATGTTGTTGTCGAGCCGCTTGTCGAGTCCACGCACCTTCAAGATGATGTCGAGGGCTTGCTCCCAGGGTACCCCATCCAGCCGCAGGGTGATGTTGCCCGACACCGAGTCCGTGGTCACCAGGTTGAGATTGTTGAAGTCCGCGATGAGCTGCAACACGGTTCTGACCGGAATATCCTGGAAATTGAGGGAGATTGGTTTGCCCTGATACTGCTTCCCGGCACTCGCCGCGGTGCGTTTTTTCACCTCGACGATGAACATCTTGTCTGCCTGGTCGTAGCGATAATCAAACTGGCCGTTGACCGACAGCTCGAACAGGGTGTCATTGCCTTGGCGAAACACCTCAACCTGAGAAACAGGGGTGGCAAAATCCTGCACATTGATCAGATTGAGCAGGTCGTCCGGAACCCGGGTGCCATGAAACTTGGCCAGCACAGTCTGACCGCGGCTGCTGACGTCCACGGCGGCAGAGCTGTTATCCAGCGTCACCAGAAACTCCCCCTGTCCGTCCTTGCCACGTCGAAAATCCACGCCTTTGACGGAGTTGAAGTAAGCGCCACTGGCCGAAGTTTGCGGGGTTGGCAATACAGGTTTGCTGGCAACCGGCGCCGCCACCGGGGCACTCTGGCGGGCAAGCTGCTGGCTGTTGATTAATGCCGACGAGGTTGCCGGCGGGGTATTGATAAGGGCGGACGAATTCGGCTGGGGAGCCACCATCCCGGAGGAAGAGGTCGTGGTTGGCAGCGGCATGGCCGCCTTGTCCCCCAACGCAACCAACAGCTTGTTGCCCTGCTGGTGCACCTGATAGGGAGTCAGTTGATCGAGCGCAATCTTGATATCGAGACCCGCCCCCTTGCCCTCTACCTTGATGTTATCCACCCCCTGCTGCTTGATGGGCAGGGGATTCACGTTGAGTGCCCCCACCGCCCCCGGCACATGCAGCAGCAACTGGTTGGGTTCATAGGAGAGCCGATCGGTAAACCCGCTGACCGGTTCACTGAAACTCAGCTCCAGCAGCAGTTGATCGGCCATCAGCGGATTGACTTTGACCTCCTGCAGGGTGGCCACCGCCCAGGCCTGGCCCCATGCACCGACGCAAAACAGCAGGGCCACTCTGGTTGCCTTACCTATTGTTGTTCTCATCGCAGTTCATCCCTGATTATCGTTTTGCTTCAAGATTGGCCATGCCCAGCTGGGTTTCTCGAGTCACCCAGCATCCTTTGCCGTCCGGTATAGTCTCAATCAAATCCACATAAGTGTCAGTGATCCTGATCACCCGCCCCTGATCCAGCCCCATATGCTGGTTGAGGCCCACCCGGATGGACTGACCATCCGGCGTTCTGATCAGGGCCCACAGCTGCCCCTGCTTGCCAAGGGAACCCTGCATGCTCAGGCTGGCCAATGAATAGTTCTCCAGCACCTCTTTCTCTCTGTTGGCGACGATCTGGGCGCAATCCGGTTTCACCTTGGCATCCGTCTTGGCACTGCTGGCCTCGGGCTGGGGAGCGATGAAGGGACTGCGCTGATCACTGAGATGATAAGCCATGGGAGAGAAGGGCTTTATTTCGGGAAGAGGTTCAATGGGGACCGGCTTTCTGGCCTTCACCTCGGCCACGTAATTATCCATGTCATCCTGACCGCCGCAGGCCGTCAGCAACAATGCCGGCAACAGAACGCAGAGTATCCTCATTTTTTCTGCTCCACCGTCTTGCCGTTGTATTTATAGGTCTTGGCCAGCATCGACATGGCGATCATGTCATCCTGCTCCTTGCCCTGACCCAGCGTGAACGACTCCAGAATGACGATCCTTGGCAAGGCCGCCATGTCAGCCGTGAACTTGCCGATCTCATGATAGGTGCCCACCACTTCTATTCGCATGGGCAGCTCAGTGGAAAACTCGTGCTTGATCTCCGGCTCCCAGTTGATGCGATTCAGCTTGAGGCCGTTGTCGGTGGCGATAAAGCTGATGTCATCCAGCAGCCCGGCCACTTCATGGGTATTGGGCAGCTGTTTGAGCTGGGTATCGACCAGTTGTTCAAGCTGCACCATCTGCGCCTTGTAGGCACCGAGATTGGCGGCCAGCATCGCCTTGCTCTCAAACTGTGACTTGAGCTCCGCCTCCTTGTCGGTTTCCTGGGTCAACAGAGTCAGCGACTTGGCAATCACGTAGTAATAGATGGCGCCCCCAAGCAGGGCGCAGAAGAACAGGATGAAGATCCCCTTGGCCAGTTTGGGCCAGCTGGCGATGTTGTTGAAATCCAGTTCGTTGAGCTGTTGCAGGTTCATTTCTGCCCCTTAGCCATGTCGAGGCTGGCTCCAGCCGCCACGGCGACCTGGAACATCATGGAAAACTGGCTGAGCGAAACTGGTGCTACATCGGCCGCAAAGATGGTGCTGATCTGCGACTGCCCCAGCCAGCCGGAACCATCGATGCGACGCATCATGCTGGCCACCCTGCCATAGGCTTCGGTCTTGCCGTTCACGTCGATCCGGTTGTCCTGCAGGGCCAACGTGTTGAGATACACCCCATTGGGTACCAACGAAGGCAGCTGGTTGAACAGACGAACCGGCAGGTTGCGACGCATCTGCAGATGCTCGATCAGCTGCATGCGGTCAATCAGCTCCTTGCGCCGCTCCTTGAGCAGACGGATCTCGCCAAGCTGGGCATCGAGTATGGTCATCTCCTGCTGCAGACGCTGGTTGCGCTGCTGCTGATGGCCGATCTGCTGTTCCACCAGCCAGTCGGCGGCAAAACCGAGGGATGCCGTGATGGCCATGAAGATACCGAGCATGACGCCGAACTGCTTCTTCTGACGCAGCGCCCTGGCTTCACGCCAGGGAAGGAGGTTTATATTTGACATGGCGTGAAGCTCCTCAATGCCAGACCCAGCGCCGTCATGTACTTGGCACCATGGGCAGCGACCTCTCCCTTGGGTTTGCCGAACAGGGTAAAGGGATCGGGATGCAACACCTCGCAGCTGAGCTCGTTGCCAATCTGAGCCGCCAACCCGGGCAGCAAACTGCCCCCTCCGCTCAACACCAGTTTGGAGAGCTCCCGGTGGCCGGAAGAGCTGCAAAACAGCTGGACGTTGCGCCGCACCTGCTGCAGCAACGCATTCATGTGGGGCAGCAACACATCCAGCTCGTGATCAACTGGCAACTTGCCCTGCAGCTTGGCCTGCTCTGCATCATCCAGAGAGAGGCTGTAGAAAGAGGCCAGCGCCTGACTGTATTGATCACCGCCGAAATTTTGCAGGCGGGAGTAGATCACCTCCCCCTTCACCAGCGCGGCAAATGTCATGGCGCTGGCGCCGATGTCGATGACACCGACCGGTTTGTCCCACTCCTGCAGCTCAGGCAGACAGGCGAGTACCGCCCGCCCCAAGGCGTGAGCCCCGACATCCACCACCTTGGTGGTCATGTCGGCTTCCGCCAGCGCGGTGACCCGACCATTCACGCTCTCGGTGCGGGCCGCGCTCAGCAGCACCTCCTGGCGCTCCTGATCGGCGACCTTGCCCAGGATCTCGAAATCCAGGCTCACTTCATCGAGGGGGAAAGGGATGAGTTGTTCGGCCTCAAGCTGGACCTGATTTTCCAGCTCGCTTTCACTCAGGCTGGCATCCACCTGAATGACCTTGGTGATCACGTTGGAGCCGGTGACGGCAGTAGCCACGTACTGGCTGCTGCCCGAGATGAGGCGCTTGAGGCCCTTGAGAGACTGGCCGACCCGCTCGATATCCTGCAGCTGATAATCGACCAGGGTGCCTTTGGGAGTGACAACCTCCGCCACGGACTCGAGGTGCAGCTTGCCGGGACGGCCGGTGATGGTCACGGCCTTGATGGTCTGACTTCCAAAATCAATGCCTGCCAGTGGAAGCAGAGAACCCTTGTTGAATAGCCCAAACATATACACATCCATGCGTTATATGGGTTTTAGGATTGATTGTAGGACAGCTAATCAGAAGATGATGGCTTAACTCATCCTAAATGCTCTATCTATCAATGTCATAAAGTTTATGCCGAAAAGTGATGCAACTCGCTTTCCGAGCCGCGCCCTCCTCCCCTTGGTTATTGAGTCGCAGAGTGCTAACCTCCCGCCTCTTCTCGAGGAGCCGGACCATCGTCAGGAAAACCTCGAATTCACGAAGGCAAAAGGGCTATACTCTGCGCCCGTTGGCTAATTTTAAGACGATTGGTAGTTCTTCCATGCTGAAATGGCTCGTACGCCTGTTTATTGTCATGATGCTGGGTGCTGTGCTGGGTGTTGCCAGCCTCATCGGTATCTACTTCTACATCAAGCCCCAGTTGCCGGATGTGACCGCACTGCGCGACGTCAAGCTGGCCACCCCGATGAAGGTGTACAGCCGGGATGGGGAATTGATCTCCCAATTTGGCGAAATTCGTCGCATCCCCCTGCATCTGGATGAAATTCCCCAGTCCATGATCGATGCGGTGCTCGCCACCGAAGATGCCCGCTTCTACGAGCACCCCGGCATCGACCCCATCGGCATCCTGCGGGCTGCCACCGTCTGGGCCGTTTCCGGCCAGGCACGCCAGGGCGCCAGTACCATCACCCAGCAGGTTGCCCGCAACTTCTTCCTGAGCAACGAGAAGACCCTGGTGCGCAAGATCAAGGAGGTCTTCTTGGCCTGGCGCATCGAGCAGAATCTCTCCAAGGACGAGATACTGCAGCTCTACCTCAACAAGATACCGCTCGGCTATCGGGCCTTCGGGGTCGGCGCCGCCGCCCAGGTCTACTTTGGCAAAGAGGTGAAAGAGCTCACTCTGGATGAGATCGCCATCATTGCCGGTCTGCCCAAGGCCCCCTCCATGCTGAACCCGATCCGTTCGCCGGAACGGGCCTTCGCCCGCCGCAACGTGGTGCTGGGCCGCATGCTGGAAACCGGCAAGATCACCCAGGCCCAGTATGACGAAGCCTCCAAGATGCCGATCAAGGCCCGTTATCACGGAGCAGAGACCACCCTCAACGCCCCCTATCTCGGCGAGATGGTTCGCCAGAAGATGGTGGAGCAGTTTGGGGAAGACGCCTACACCATGGGCCTGCACGTCTACACCACGGTCACCGCCAAGCGCCAGCGGGCTGCCCGTCAGGCTCTGCTCGACGGCGTGTTCGACTATGACACCCGCCATGGCTACAAGGGGGTGACCGCCCAGCTGTGGAAGAGCGGCGAGGCCGACTGGGATTACGACAAGATCATGGCCCATCTGGCCAAGCAGCCGACCTATCAGCCGCTGATGGCCGCCGTGGTCACCAAGCTGGGTGACAAGAGCGCGACCATAGTGCTGAAAAACGGCAAACAGGCCGAGCTTGGCTGGAACGGCATCAAGTGGGCCCGTTCTTTCATCACCGACGATCGCCAGAGTTTTGCCCCGAAATCGGCACGTGACGTACTCAAGGTCGGCGCCCAGATCTGGGTACGGGAGAAGGGTGAAGAGCTGCTGCTCTCCCAGATCCCCGAGGTCAACGCCGCCCTGGTGGCCATGAATCCGCAGGATGGCGCCATCGAGGCGCTGGTCGGCGGCTTCAGCTTCGAGCTGTCCAAGTTCAACCGGGTCGATCAGGCTCGTCGCCAGATAGGCTCCAACATCAAGCCTTTCCTTTATGCCACCGCACTGGAGCAGGGCTATACCCTGGCCTCGCTCATCAACGATGCGCCGATCAACCAGTGGGATCCCTCCAAGGGCCCCATGTGGCAGCCCAAGAACTCCCCGGCCATCTATGACGGCCCCACACCGCTGCGCCTTGGTCTTGCCAAGTCGAAGAACGTGATGTCGGTGCGGCTGATGCGCGCCATCGGGCTGGATACCTATATCGACGGCCTCACCCGCTTCGGCTTTGCCCGCGACACCATCTCGCCCAACGAATCGCTGGCGCTGGGCGCGGCCGAGTTCACCCCGCTGGAAGTGGTGCGCGGCTATTCGGTGCTGGCCAACGGCGGCTTCCAGGTCACCCCCTACTTCATTACCGAGGTGACCGACAGCTTCGGAGCGCCTCTCTATCAGGCCAACCCGGCCGCCGCCTGCCGTGATTGTGGCGTACTGGCCGCCGCCGGTCTGGACAGCGCAGATGCCTATGCCAATACGGCCCCCGACTGGAAGGCCCAGTGCCCCATCGATCCCGTCGTGCCCAACAATATGGCGCCGCAGACCATCAGTGCCCAGAGCGCCTTCCTGGTCACCGATACCCTGACCACCGCCATCTGGGGCGGCAATGGCTGGCGCGGCACCGGCTGGCGGGCGGCTCGCGATCTCAAACGCCACGATATATCGGGCAAGACCGGGACCACCAACGAATCGCGCGATGCCTGGTTCTCCGGCTATACCCCGAACCTGGTCGCCACCTCCTGGATCGGTTTTGACAACCACCAGCGTGGCCTGGGCCGGGCCGAGTTTGGCGGCGGCGCCGCCCAGCCCATCTGGATCGACTTCATGAAGACGGCGCTCAAACAGATCCCCGAGCGCAAGATGCCGGTACCGGAAGGGATCATCACGGTGCGCATCGACCGTGAAACCGGCCTGCTGACCAACCGCACCGATGGCAGCAGCACGGACGAATACTTCAAAGAAGGCACCGAACCGACCCGCTTCGCCACCCAGAGCTCGGATGGCAATCAGGTCTATGGCGGCGATGGCTCGGACACTGACGGCCCCGTCTCCACCGACGATATCTTCTAAGCAACCGCAGCAGACAGAAACCGGCGCCCAGGCGCCGGTTTTCTTTTGGTGAACACGAATGCGTTGTCGTCAGCCGAGCAGGCTTTTCATCAGGCTCGAGATGCGGGCCGCCAGCTCGTTGAAGCAGGGTCGGCGCACCGAGTAGTGGCGATAGAGCAGCGCTATGGTACGCCCCGGTACCGGATCGATCACCGGCCGGTAGCTGACGCCGCCCTCTTCGGTATTGGCAGGCACCGCGAGCCTGGGTACCAGCGTCATGCCGCTGCCGGCCGCCACCATGTTGCGCAGCGTCTCCAGGCTGGTGCCCTTGAAACGCTGATCCTCGCCGATGCCGGCGGCAAAACAGAAGCCCATCGCCTGATCCCGCAGACAGTGGCCATCGGCCAGCATCAGCAGCTTCTTGCCCTTGAGATTGCTGAGCGGCACCGCCTTGGCCTTCGCCTCCGGATGCTGCTGGGGCACCGCCAGCCACATGGGCTCCTGATAGAGAGGGATGGAGCCAAACCCTTCCATCCCCTCCAGTTCGGCCAGGATCAGGCAGTCCAGCTCCCCCTCTTCCAGCCGTTTGAGCAACACCTGGGTCTGCTCTTCATAGAGGTAGAACTCCAGCTTGGGAAAATGTTCGCGCAGATCCTGGATGATGTGGGGCAACAGATAGGGGCCGACGGTGGGAATGAAGCCGATGTGGATCTCGCCGGACATGGGTTCGGCAAAGTGCTGGCCTATGCTCTTGAGTTCGCGCACCTCTTTGAGCACCTTGCGAGCCTGCTGGGCCATGGCATCGCCAGCCGGGGTAAACAGCACCTTGCGGGAGGTGCGCTCGATCAGGATCACCCCCAGCTCATCCTCCAGCTTGCGCAGCTGGCCGCTCAGGGTCGGCTGACTGACGAAACAGCGCTCCGCCGCTTTGCGAAAGTGCTTCTCCTCTTCCAGCGCCACCAAATACTCGAGATCGCGAAGGTTCATACATCCAGAATCCTGCCAACCAATGGGGCCATTAGCATGCCCAAGAACGGCGGGAGGGACAAGGGATGGTGAGATTGGACAGACCATGCGCAGAGGATAAATAAAACGGGCCCGGATCCGGGCCCGTCGGGTCAGCGTCGCCTCATCACACCCGGAAGCGGCGTACCAGCTCCTGCAGTTGGGTGGCCAGATGGTTCAGGTCGTTGCAGGCCTGCGCCATCTGGGTTGCCCCGGCCGCCACCTCTTCCGAGGCATGACTGATATTGACCACGTTGCGGTTGAGCTCTTCACTCACCGCCCCCTGCTCTTCGGTGGCGGTCGCAATCTGGATGTTCATGTGGGATATGCTCTCCACCGAGCCGCTGATCTCGGAGATGGACGCCCCCGCCTCGCGCGCCGTACTGACGGTGGAGTTCATCATGTCCTGACTTTGCTGCATGGTGGTGCCGGCCTGCTCGGCCCGCTGCTGCAGTTCGGCAATGATGGTGTTGATCTGGGAGGTGGAGTCCTGGGTCCGTTTCGCCAGGGTGCGCACCTCATCAGCCACCACCGCAAAACCGCGCCCCTGTTCCCCGGCCCGGGCCGCCTCGATGGCGGCGTTAAGTGCCAGCAGGTTGGTCTGCTCGGCGATCCCACGAATGACCTCCAGCACCATGCCGATGTTACGACTATCGTCCCCCAGCTGGCGGATCACCACGGCGGTACTCTCGATGGCACCGGCCACCTGTTCAATACGCTTGATGGAGTCGTTGACGGTGCGGGCCCCCAGCTCGGCGGTGCTGCTGGCGGCGCTGGCGGCACTGGCGGCATCGCTGGTGTTGCGGGACACCTCCTGCACCGTCGCCTGCATCTCGTTCATGGCGGTGGCCAGCTGGTTCAGCTCGTGCTGCTGGCTGTTCATGTTGTTGGCGGACTGACGGGCAACCGCACTGATCTCTTCGGCCGCAGAGCTCAGTTGCACCACGGAGCCGGAGACTTCACTGACCAGAGTGCGCAAGTTTTTCTGCATCTCGCCAAAGCCCTTGGCCAGTTGACCCAGCTCGTCATTGTTGAACTGGCTGGCATCAAGATGAGCCGCCAGATCGCCGGCTGCCACCTTGCGGGTCTGCTCCAGCATAGCCATGACCGGGTTGCGGATCTGGCCAGTCAGCAACCAGGCCACCACCACCACGAACAAGACGGTGATGAGGCTGACGATGATACTCATGGTGCGCGAGCTGCTGTAGAGGTCGGCAACTGCCTTCACCATGCTGTCGGCAAGCTCGTTGTTGATCTCGCGCAGACGATAGGATTTGGCCCCAGCCTCTTCCAGAGCGACACGGGTTTCGTTCCGACGCAGGCTCTTCACTTTATCCAGATCACCGCTGGCAAAGGCCGCCATCAGCTCTTCATGTACGGCGAAATACTTGGCACCGGCGGCCAGCAACTGCTCGTAGGTCTGTTTCTCTTCGTCCGTGCTAAACGGCAGTGAACCATATTTTTGCGCAGCGGTGTTGAACTCATCCTTGGCCTTGTTGAAGGTCCCGGTACGTTCGCTCACCTCCTGCGGATCCTGGTTGAGGCCACCAATCACCTGAGCAAGCTCGGAGCGACGAGCATCGAGAATGGCCACGTGCATCTGGCTGGCATAACGGGTCGATGGCAACAGGTTGCCCGAGATGGTGGCGGTATCGGCATAAAGGTGGGACAGCTGAGTGATGGAGAACCACGCCAGCCCCACCACAAGCAGGGCCAATACGGCAAAACCGGCGCTCAACTTCTGACCTATAGACATATTTTTGAACATGATTGGTATCCTTGGCGGCTAGACGCAAGCCCCTGACATCGAACGTCCGGGCTATCCCCATAGAGCATAGCGCGATGACTGCAAGCGGATGATTTTCAAACTATCCGCGGCTCAATATATCGTCCTGCCCGGGGATAGCATGAGGGTCGCCCAGGCAAGAAAATCCACTCAGGACTCATCCGAGCAAGATTATCTTCGGCAGGATACCAATTCCCCCCTCAGCGCCCCATCAGCTGCTGGATATGGCGGGCAAATGCCTGCGGCTCGCCCAGGAAAGAGGACGCTGACAAGGGCGTTACCTTGTCCCCCTGCACCAGCCCCAGAGTCGGGTAACCCTGCCCGCCGAGACGACGCATCCAGACCTGGCAGTCCGCCAGATGGCTTGCCAGCTCAACCGCCTGATACGCCTGCCCAAAGGCCTCCTGCGCAATGCCCTGCTCCGCCGCCAGGCTGGTCAGATGCTCGAGAGAACCGATCCAGATGCCATCGCGATAGTGGGATTGCTGGATGCGGTGCAGCATCACCAACCCATTACCCCCCAGGGATCCCACCGCCAGGATGGCGCGGATCGGTTGCTCCGAATCCAGCAGCAGGCCATCGCGCAGCAGCAGCTCGTTGAAATAGCGCTCGCCAAAGGGCTGACCGGTCAGTGCCTGGATCCGCTCGTCATGGGGGCGCACATAGTCGCGCAGCGCCTGACCCATGGCCTGGCGGCGACCACCCAGCCAGAGACCGCCGGCATGCAGTTCGATCTGCAAGCCGGCGACATCGGCCGCGGCTTTCAGCAGCGGGGCGGCGCCATAGCACCAGCCACAGAGGGGGTCATAGACATAATGGAGGGTTGTTTGCACTTCGTTCATCATCATTCTCGCTTCAATTCTGGATAAAAAACCGGGCCCGAAGGCCCGGTAAAAAAACACAGGGAAGTAGGCGTCAGGGGATTACCACTTCATCTCGCCGGTATTGACCTTGGCACCGATGGCCAGACCATCGTCGACCGGCAGGGAGGGGTAAGCCTTCTTCAACGCTTCAATCAGCTGCCCGGAGTTCTTGGCCTTGGCCAGCTCCTGCTCAAAGCGCTCTACGTAGTCACGGGTGAAGGTCACGGCTTCGGTACCCTTGGGCGCAGTCCCCAGGAAGTGACCCGGCACCACGCGCTCAGGCTTCAGCGCCAGCAGATTGTTCAGCGCCTTGACCCAGTTGCTGCGAGCGACCTTGGTCTGACTGTCCGCCATCCACACATGTACGCCGCTGTAGACCGGTACACCACCAAAGGCAGTCTTGATGGACGGCGCCCACAGGTAGGCATTCGGAGTGTTCATCTCTTTGATCTCGATCTTCTCGCCATCCAGTGTCAGATGGCTGGCCGTCATCACTTGCGGTACGGTCAGGCTCTTGGGTGCACCCTTGCCAAGGATGGGGCTCCAGTAGCTCAGCTTGGCGTCCTTGGTCTGATTGATATGGTCAACCACATGCTGGTCGGCCAGCACCTTGACGTCGGGGAACGCGGCCATGACAGGTTCCAGACCGAAGTAGAAGTCGGGGTCACCGGCACTGATATAGACGGTGGTCAGTTTCTTGCCGCTCTTCTTGATCATGTCCACCAGCGCCTGACCGTTTTGAACGTCGAACTGGGCATCGATCAGTATCGCCTCCTTGTCACCGGCCACCAGGGAAGAGGAGACCGGGAAGATGGCCTTCTCGCCAGGGTTGTAGACGGTTACGGTCAGCGGGGCAGCCATGGCGGCACCGCTCAGCAGGGTGGTAGCCAGGGTCAGATTGCGGATCAGGGTATTGTTCATCGGGTATTCCTCATCAAGTCATCAGGGGTTCATCAGATGGACACAGTTTATTGGATCACTTTCGGTACAAATACAGCATAATGAGCGCATCACTGTTGCATTAATCGAGCATATAGAGAGCCTGAACATGGATCGACTGACCGCATTGCGGGTCTTTGTCAGCGTAGTCGAACAGGGCAGCCTGAGCGGTGCCGGGGATAAACTGGAGATGTCGCGCGCCATGGTGACCCGCTATCTGGCGGAGCTGGAGCAGTGGATGGGGGCGCGGCTGCTGCACCGCACCACCCGCCGGCTGAGCCTGACCGGCCCGGGAGAAGAGGCGTTGAACCGGGCCCGGGCCATGCTGGCGCTGGGGGAAGAGATGGAGCAGATCGCCGTGCGCGGCGACGAGGCGCCCAAGGGGCAGCTGCGCATCACCAGCAGCTATTCGCTCTCGGAAGCCCTGCTGGTGGGGGCCGCCAACGACTACCTGGCGCGCTATGCGGGCACCGCCATCGATATCCTGCTGCTGGACCGGACCGTCAACCTGGTGGAGGAGCGGATCGATCTCGCCATCCGCATCACCAATGATCTCGATCCCAACCTGGTGGCCCGCCGGCTCGGCACCTGCCACTCCGTGGTCTGTGCCAGCCCGGCCTATCTGGCCAGGCACCCGACACCGCACAAGGTGCAGGAGCTCGCCCTGCACAACTGCCTCACCTACACCTATTTCGGCAAGAGCCTGTGGGAATTTCAGGGGCCGGACGGGCCCGAATCTGTGCCGGTCAGCGGCAACCTCAGCGCCAACATCTCCAACCTGTTGCTGGAGGCGACCCTGGAAGGTGCCGGCATCAGCCTGCAGCCTCGCTATTCCGCCCAGCCCCATCTCGAGACCGGCACTCTGGTACCGCTGCTGGAGCAGTGGCAGCCCAAGCGACTCGGAGTCTACGCCGTCTATGGCACCCGCAAGCAGATGTCACCGCTGTTGCGCAGCTTCCTCGACTTTATGGTGGAACGCATGGCCGCCGACCCCATGTGGCGCGATTAAACCGGCATGAAAAAGGGGCCGTCAGGCCCCTTTCGTTCAATATGCCAGACTCGCTGGCCGCACTCAGGCTTCGAAACCGTTCAACGGGGCATCGGCCGGCGTCTCCTGCGCCACATCCAGGAAGATCTCCCGATATGCCACATAGATGGAGTAGTTGAGCGCCGGGATCACCACCAGCAGCCCCACCAGCATCAGCGCCGCACCAAACAGCATCAGGATGGCGGCGACTATGCCCCACCAGAGGAAGGGCCACATGTTGGTCAGGCAGCCTTTGAAGCTGAGTTTGGCCGCCTGCAGGATCCCCACATCGTGGAAATAGATGAGCGCGGGGGCGAAGGTAACGGCCATCAGCACCGGGATCAGCAGCGCCAGCCCCAGCAGCAGGCAGAGCAGCAGCCCCTGGGCCTGGGCCGCCGTGACCACCAGGGATTCGGGATCCTGGGTCAGCAGGGAGGTGAGCCCCCACATGGAGAGCAGCCCCAGGCAGATGAGACCGATCAGGCTGAACAGGGCCAGCACCAGCAGCCCCCCCAGCATCAGCGGGGTCAGCTTGTGGCGAAAACCGGAGAAAAAGTCGGCGAAGCGCAGCGGGTTGCCTTCATAGCCGTGGTGGGCCACCGCCACCCAGCCAGCGCCCCAGACCATGTAGAGCAGCTGGGAGATGAGGCTGCCCGCCGGCAGGCGCTCCAGCAGCAGACCGACCGCAAACCAGACGAGAACCATGCCGACGCTGGCCCCCATCCCCTTGTTGAAGATATCGAAGCCGGACCGCACCCAGACCCAGCCACGCCCTATGGGGTGACGGGCGGGAGCTGTGCGCAGGGGGGACAATCCATTCATAACATTTCCTCGGATGAAAACGGCTGGTTGCCGATTCTAGAGCCATGGGGCCCCCGACTCAATGGCGGGCCGCCGTCGACACCGCAGGTGCACGTCATGGCTGCTTGTATCAGACGTTACGGTTATCATAAGAGACCCCTCTGCAAGGGGCGTTCACTTATTCAAGAGAATCCAAAATGCGTACATCTCACCTGGCGCCGCTGCTGCTGGCCTCCCTGTTGCTCAACCTCTGGCAGTGGCAAGCCGACCACACAGCCGCCCAGCCGGAATCAAACGCCGCCGGCACCGCCCGCGCAGCCCAGTGCGACGCGTCAGCTTCCCAGAGCAGCAGCCAGAACCCGGGGCAGAACCTGCTGGCCAAGCTGCCCGGCAAGGGCCCCCAGAGCGAGCCTGCGCCCGCCCAAGAGTCGCTCCCCCCCAACCCCGAACTGGAAGCCGCCATCAGCCAGTGGAGCCAGTCGAGCGAAGGGTCCGTGCTGATCGAACGGCTCTATGACGCCGAGCAGGGCAGCCAGCTCACCACCGTCTTCGATCGGCTCGACATCGTGGAGGACGTGCGCGGCCAGGTGCAGGAGCAGCTGCGCGAGCTCTATCGCCTCGGCTTCGATCATCCTGACGCCTATGAGCAGGAGAGCCAGCGCATCTGGAGCAACCTCAGCAACCTGCTGGGGGAGGATACCCGCACCCGGCTCGAGCAGGAGATCTACTCGGGCGACACCAACCGCCTGTTGGAGATCCAGGGCCGCCTGGCGGAGCGCGGCGAGCTGCTGGCACCGGCCCAGCGCCAATCCCTGACGCGCCTGTTGAGCGAGGCGAACCAGCAGCTGGCCCAGCAGGAGAGCGGTGATGCCGGCACCTATCTGGAGAACCAGCGCGCCTATACCCAGCGGGTACTGGAGAGCAGCCGCGGCTTCCTGAGCCCGGATCAGCTCAAGGTGCTGCAAGACATGCTGGAGCTGGATCTGGTGCGCCAGGAGGTCTCGGTCCAGATGGAGGCCATCTACCAGCGCTTCCAGCCAGCCTCCTGATTTCGTTACCGTTTCGTCTTAGTCAACCCAGCCTGGAATCATCATGAGAGTCGTTTGTTGTCTATTGTTGCTGCTGGCCAGCCAGTCCGCCCTCGCCGAGGGCTTCATCAGTCGCCTGCTCAACCACCCGGTGCCAGGTGGCGTCGCCGTGGTGCCCCTTGGCAGCGAGGCGCAGGCCCCGACCGCCCGCTATCAGGACAAGCCGGTACTGGTGGTGCGTGAAGAGGACAAGCGCTGGATTGCCATCGTCGGCATCCCCCTCAAGAGCCAGCCCGGCCCCCACCAGCTGCAGGTGAGCGATGGCCGCACCCTCGACTTCACGGTCGGCAGCAAGCAATACCGCGAGCAGCACATCAAGCTCAAGAACAGCCGCCAGGTCAACCCGCTGGCCGAGGACATGGCCCGCATCAACCGCGAGCTGGCGGAACAGACCCGCGCCTACCAGACCTTCAGCCCGGCCCAGCCCAGCAACCTGCTGTTCGACAAGCCGGTGGAGGGGCCGCTCTCCAGCCCGTTCGGGCTGCGCCGTTTCTTCAACGGCGAGGAGCGCAACCCCCACTCCGGCCTCGACTTCGCAGTCGGTGCCGGCACCCCCATCAAGGCGCCGGCGGCGGGCAAGGTGATCCTGATCGGCAACTACTTCTTCAACGGCAACACGGTGTTCGTCGACCACGGCCAGGGGCTCATCAGCATGTTCTGCCACATGTCGAAGGTCGACGTGAAGCTGGGTCAGAGCCTGCCCCGCGGCGGCATCGTCGGCCGGGTCGGCGCCACCGGCCGCGCCACCGGTCCCCATATGCACTGGAATGTCAGCCTCAACGACGCCCGCGTCGATCCCGCCATCTTCATCGGTGCCTTCAAGCCCTGAGGCCGGAGACCTGTCGCGCGCAGGCAGGGGCGTTCAAAACGAAAAAGGCAGCCGAGGCTGCCTTTTTCATGGACGAATGACCACCTGTCAGGCAGCGCTGTGCTGGCGCGCCTCCCTGTTCATCGCCCGCCACATCACCAGTACCAGCAGGGTGCTGCAGGTGGGCAGCGCCAACCAGACGCCGGATACCCCCCACAGGGAAGAGAAGCCCCACAGAAAGCCGCCGATCAGCACCAGCTTGCCGCCGGTGAGCAGGGAAGCGATACGGGCCCGGTTGATGGCCTGGAAGTAGGTGGCCCCCACCAGCAGCAGGCCTTCCATCGGCAAGCCCCAGAAGTAGAGCCAGATGCCCAGGCTGGCCACCGGCAACAGGGCCGCGTTGTCACCGGCAAACAGGTAGACCACCCCCTCCGGCCAGAGATAGAGCGGCAACATGCCGCACAGGGCCACCAGCAGCGTCACCCCGAGCGCCAGGTTGCGCACCCGCAGCACCCGTGCCCAGTTGCCCGCCCCGGCGTTGAAGCTGGCGATGGGCTGGATGCCCATGGCGATCCCCTCGAAGATGAGATAGAAGAAGGCCTCGCTGTAGCTGATGACCCCATAGGCAGCCACGTGCAGTGAAGTGCCGACCGAGAGCAGCGCCTTGTTGTGCAGCGCCAGCACCACCGACAGATAGAGGTACATCAGAAAGCTCGACACCCCGAGTCGCAATGTCTCCCCCATCAGCCGCCAGTCGGGCCGCAGGGTATCCCAGCCAATGCGCAGCTGGCTGCGCGGGGTGAAGAAGTGCCACAGGCACAGCCCCCCGGTCACCGCCTGGGAGAGCATGGTGGCGATGGCGGCCCCCGCCAGCCCCCAGGGGATCACCGCCATCAGCAGGTAGTCGAGCAGCACGTTGAGCACGCCGCCCCCCACCAGGATCCAGGTGGTGAGGCCGGGTCGCCCGTCGTTGCGCAGCAGGGCGGTAAAGGCCATGGAGAGCACCGCGAACACCCCGAGCCAGGAATACCACTGCAGATAGGCGTATCCTGCGTCGAAGATGGCCCCCTCCGCCCCCATCCACACCAGCATCTCGTCGCCATAGTGGATGCCGATGAAGGCGAGCAGCGCCGAGGCGATGAGCACCATCACCAGCGCGTTGCCGACGATGTGACGGGCCCTGGCCTGCTCCCCCTTGCCCAGATAAAACGAGGCGAGCGCCGAGGAGCCCATGCCGATCAGCGCCCCCACCGCATAGAGCACGGCGCAGATGGGGTAGGCCAGCATCATGCCGGCCAGGCCGTCCTGGCCCAGAATATGGCCGACGAAGATGCCGTCTATGGTGACATAGATGCCGGTGACCAGCATGGCGGCCACGGTCGGAGTGACGTAGCGCCAGAACAGGCGGGAAAGGGGGGCCGTGCCCAGATCGACTGCGGACATAGGATGCTCAATGGAGGGGAAAACGGCCGGAATGATAGCCAAAGCGGGCCGGGATCGCCCGTTATTTATGTTACAAATCATTAATATGGAAAACTTTACCCGCCCAGGCCCCTGCTTTAGGCTAGGGCGACTCCACCTGAACGGAAACGTGCGCCATGTTGCAACGCCTGCTCTCCCTGCTGCTCTGCCTTACTCTTCTTTCTCCCCTGGTTCAGGCCGATGACGCCATCACCCAGGTGGAAGAGCTGCTGCAGAGCGTGCCCAAGACGGACACCCCGGAGAACCAGAAGCTGCGGGAGAGCTACCAGCAGGCGCTGCAATTTGCCCGGGAAGCCCAGCGCTACCGCGAGCAGGGCAAGGCCTATCAGCAGGTGCTCATCGACTATCCCAAGGAGTCGGCCCGCCTCAAGGATAGCCTGCACAACTACCAGCCCCAGCCTCGCCCTGCCCTCTCCTCCCTGAAGGAGGAGGCGCTGCGCCAAGCCATCGGCCTGAGCAGCAACCGCCAGCTCAACCTGCGCAAGGAGCGCCAGGGGGTGATGGACAGCCTCAACCAGCTAGAGAGCACCGGCCAGGAGTATCACCTGCGGGTCGACGAGCTGCGCAAGCAGTTGCAGCAGACCCGTGCCCTGCTCGATCGGCTCAGCTTCAGCAGCGAGTCTGACCGCCAGCAGGATGCCCAGCAGCTGGTGACCCGCCTCAAGGAGCAGAGCCTCTCCGACCGGATCCAGATGCTGGAGCTGGAGCAGCTCTCCGCCCAGCAGCGCAACGATCTGGGCAAGCTCAGGCTGCAGGAGCTCAACCTCGCCATCACCGACGAGGACGAGTGGCAAATCAGCCTGCTCAACCAGCAGAACCAGCTGCGCCGCGACAAGACAGAACAGGCGCTGGCGGAGAGCGAGCGGCTGCGCAAGCAGCTCACCTCCGACATGCCGCTGCTGCTGGAGCAGCAACAGCAGAACCAGGCGCTCTCCATCCAGCTCGGCGCGCTCGAAGATCAGATTGAGCGGGTGCAGGACGAGCAGCGGGTGATCGACACGAACCTCTCGACCCTGAACGACCTGGTCAACTCGGTGCGCGAGCAACTGGAGTGGCTGCAGATCAGCAACGCCTATGGCGAGAACCTGCGCAGCAAGCTCTCGGATCTGCCCGCCTACTTCCCCCTCGACAAGCTGGAGTCGGCCATCGTCAACGCCCGCATGGCCAAATACCAGTACGAGACCGAGCAGGATGCCCTCAAGGATCCACGTCAGCTGCGCGATCAGCTGCTGGCCACCGACGGCATCACCCTGGATCGCGCCCAGCTGGCGGTGCTCGACAACCTGCTCAAGGCCAGACGGCAGCTGCTGACCCGACTCAACGACGCCGCCGACAGCCTCATTCAGGAGCAGACCCGGCTCAAGCTGCTCTACAGCCGCCAGAACAGCAAGATCGACGAAATCCGCGAGCTCAGCGCCAGCCACCTGTTCTGGATGCCGGACGTGCGCCCGCTCACCCCGGCCGTGCTGCTCGGGGTGCCGGCCGCCCTCGGCCTCGCCCTCAACCCGGTCAACTGGCTGCAACTGCCCCAGGCCATCGCCGAGAACAACCCCATCACCCTCACCTTCGCCGGTATCGGCATCCTGGTGCTGGCCTGGTGCTGGTTCAAGCTGGCTCGCCACCTGACCCACTACAGCCAGTACATAGCGCCCCGCATCGGCAAGGTGACCCAGGACAAGTTCAGCCTCACCAGCCGGCTGCTGATGCGCTCTCTGCTGGCCTCCCTGCCGCTGCCCGCCATGGTGCTGATGGTGCGCGGCCTGCTCGACGGCGCCTGGCAATACCCGTTCGCGGTGGCGGTGGCCCGCGGCCTCGGCGAGATCTGGTTCCTGCTGCTGGCGCTCTTGATGGCGCGTCACCTGACGCTGGAGAAGGGGATCCTGATCCTCCATTTTCGTTGGCAGAAGGAGCGGGTGCAGAAGGTGTGGAGCCAGTTTCGCACCCTCTTGCTGGTGATCATCCCGAGTTTCTTCGTGCAGGGCATGGCCAACAGCTATCAGGAGCACGCCTTCTACGACTCCCTCGGCCGGCTGGCCTTCATCGTCGGCGCCCTCTGGCTGCTGCTGTTCTTTGCCCGCCTCAACCGGGAGCGGCTGCCGCTCACCTGGGGCCAGGCCGACATGAGCAAGCCCCACCTGCTGCACCACTTCATCTGGAACAGCCTGATGCTGGCGCCGCTGCTGGCGGTGATCGGCTCCCTGCTCGGCTACTTCTATACCTCCCGCATCCTGCTGCGCCAGCTGGAGCTGAGCCTGCTGATGGGGCTGGGTTGCCTGCTCGTCTACTATCTGGCGCACCGCTGGATGCTGATCCAGCGCCGCCGCCTCGCCTTCGAGCGAGCCAAGAGCAAGCGCGCCGAGATCCTGGCCCAGCGCGGCCGGGAAGAGGGACACGACGAGCTCAGCTCCGAGATCCCGGACGTGGTGGAGGACACCGAACTGGATCTGGACACCATCAGTGCCCAGTCCCTCGGACTGGTGCGCACCCTGCTGATGCTGGGCTTCACCATGCTGGTGGTGGTGCAGTGGTCCGAACTCAACTCGGCGTTCAGCTTCCTGCGCAGCATCGAGGTGTGGCAGGTGAGCAGCAAGATCGGCGGCATCGAGCAGGTCGTCGCCATCACATTGCAGGATCTGATGCTGACGGCCTTCACTTTCATCCTGACCGTGGTCACCGCCCGCAACCTGCCGGGCCTGATGGAGCTGACCCTGCTCCAGCACCTGAGCCTCTCTCCCGGCACCGGTTTTGCCATCACCACAGTGACCAAGTACATAGTGCTGGTGGTGGGGGCACTGACCGGCTTCTCCATTCTCGGCATCGACTGGTCCAAGGCGCAGTGGATGGTGGCGGCCCTCTCTCTGGGCCTGGGTTTCGGTCTGCAGGAGATCTTCGCCAACTTCGTCTCCGGCCTCATCATACTGTTCGAGAAACCGATCCGGCTCGGCGACACAGTCACCATCCGCGAGCTAACCGGCACCGTCACCAAGATCAAGACCCGCGCCACCACCATAGTGGATTGGGACAGGAAGGAGATCATCGTCCCCAACAAGGCCTTCATCACCGAGCAGTTCATCAACTGGTCCCTGTCCGACGCCATCACCCGGGTACGGCTGCGTATCCGCATCGGCCTGACCCAGGAGCCGAGAAAGATACAGACTATTCTGGAAGAGTCGATCAAGGCCTCCACCCTGGTACTGGAGACCCCCTCCCCCGAGGTGTTCCTGATCGAATTCACCGACTCGGCCCTGATCTACGAGATCCGGCTCTACGTCAACAGCATGGATCACCGCATGCCCATCACCCACGAGGTCCACTCGCTGGTGCTGGAGAAACTGCAGCAACAGGGGCTGGGGCTGCCGCACCAGCAGATCGACATTCGTCTGAGCCGGGCCTGAGTCGCCCTCACAGGAGCACAACATGCAGATCATCGCCCATCGCGGCGCCAGCGGACTGGCACCGGAGAACACCCTCAAGGCCATCCGGCTGGCGCTGACGCTGGGGGCTGAAGCCATCGAGATCGACGTGCAGCAGGCCGACGGCGAGCTGTGGGTCTTCCATGACCGAAGACTGGAGCGCTGCACCGACGGCCGCGGCGTGCTGATGGCCCAGTCACGCACCTATCTGGAAAGCCTGAATGCCGGCGAGGGAGAGGGGATCCCGACCCTGTGGCAGGTGATGGAGGCCATCGCCGGCCAGGCCGAGCTGCATATCGAGTTGAAAGGAGCACAAACAGCCGACGAGGTAGCCCGACTGATCCGGCGTGCCGAGGCCGAGCTTTGCTTCACGACCGCCCAGTGGGTCGTCTCCTCCTTCCACCATCCCGAGCTTGCCCGCTTCGCCGCCCTGCGCCCCGAGATCCGGCTGGGGGCGCTCACCTCCACCATTCCCCTCACCCAGGCGGCCTTTGCGGCCGAGCTGGGGGCCTGGTCACTCAACTGCGACGTGGATTTTGTCGATCAACAGCTGGTACAGGATGCCCACGATCGCGGGCTCAGGGTACTGGTCTATACGGTCGATGATCCTGCCGATCAGGCTATGCTGGCTGCCATCGGCGTCGACGGCATCTTCACCAACCGGCCGGATCGCTTTCTGCCATCCGCCAAATTGGACTCATTGTGTCGGGGGTGATCGATAACCGCTGATTTAAGCTATAAATTTAATGGCGCACCGGGATACAAAAAGTTCGACTTTGGCCGATACAGTGTTGGCCCATAACAATAAAACCACACATCGCAGACTGAAGCTCACAAGGATGTAAACATGAACTTATCCATTAAGAACAAGCTTGTCCTCGCCATCGGGGTCATTATCCTGGTCATCACAGGCCTGCAGGTCTGGTACAACACAAGTCAACTGAAAAGCGAGACCCGGCGTCTGATCTGGAGCTTCATCGACGACAGCTCGGTCTCGAATGTCAAAGGCATCTCCCGCTGGCTGGATGCCCGCATCGGCATGGTCACCGCCACCAAGGAGGCCTTCGCCAAGGAAGACGAACCCATCAGCCATCTGGCCCAGACCATGAACGCAGGCAACTTCGACCTGGTCTACGTGGGCACCAAGGATGGCAAGATGATCCAGAGCAAGCCGACCGACCTGCCGGCCGGCTATGACCCCCGTCAACGTCCCTGGTATAAGGACGCCATGGCAGCCGGCAAGCTGGCCATCACCTCGCCCTACGCCGACATCACCACGGGTCAGCTGATCATCACCATCGCCGAGCCCTTCACCCGGGGCAACACCCAGGGGGTCATCGCCGGTGACGTCTCCATCGATGCCCTGGTACGCGATGTGCTTGCCCTCAATTCGGAAGGTACCTACGCCATCCTGGTTGACGGTAATGGCACCATCATCGCCCACCCGGACAAGGAGCTGGCGCTCAAGCCGGCCACCGCCCTCTCCCCCGATCTGACCGCAGCCAAGGTCAACGAACTGGCCCATGACAACACCATCTCCGAGATGGAGATCAGCGGCAAACCCAGCGTATTCGACCTGACCGAGATCCCGAACACCAACTGGTATTTCGGCATCGTGGTGGACGAAGCGGTCGCCTACCAGTCCGTCTCCCGCATGATCACCTCCGCCCTGCTGCAAGGTCTGCTGACCATCCTCATCGTGGCCGGTTTCTCCTACGTCGCCATCAGCGGCTCCCTGGCACCGCTGAAGACCCTGGGCGAGGCGATTGCCGATCTCTCCCGCGGCAACGGGGATCTGACCCGCCGCGTCAAGATCGAGCGGGAAGACGAAGTGGGCATAGTCGCCAAACACGTCAACACCTTCATCGACCGCATCCACGTGATGGTGCAGGACATCTCCAACTCCTCCGGGCAACTGAACCAGCAGGCCAAGTCGTCCCACAACATGGCGGAGAAATCGAGCCAGGGTCTGGCCCGCCAGCAAAACGAGATCTCCCAGATCGCGACTGCGGTGCACGAGATGTCCGCCACCGCGGTGGAAGTGGCCAGCAACGCCGAGCAGACTGCCGATGCGGCCCGCAGCTCCTCCAGCAGCTGTGAGCACGGCAAGCAGGTGATCGCCCGCAACCAGCGCTCCATCACGGATCTCGCCACCCAGGTCAAACAGGCTTCCGGCATAATCCAGGAGCTGGAGAAGAACGCTCAGGAGATCAACACCATCCTCTCTACCATTCAGGGCATCGCCGAGCAAACCAACCTGCTGGCACTGAACGCCGCCATCGAGGCAGCCCGTGCCGGCGAGCAGGGTCGCGGTTTCGCGGTGGTGGCCGACGAGGTGCGGGTACTGTCACAGCGTACCCACAGCTCCACCGTCGAGATCCGCAACATGATCGAGACCCTGCAGCGCAACACCCAGGGCGCCGTCAGCACCATGCATGAAGGCCAGCTGCTGGCCCAGAACAGCGTGGAAGATGCCAACGATGCCACCCAGGCACTGGAGCAGATCACCGCCTCCATCAACCAGATCTCCGACATGGCGACCCAGATCTCCAGCGCCGCCGAGGAGCAGCGGGCCGTTACCGACGAGGTGAGCCGCAACATCCAGGCGGTCAAGGACGTCTCGGACGAGCTGGCGGTCGATGCCGACAGCTCACGCCATCTCTCTGAACAACTTAAAAATATTTCAGGTGAACTGAGCAATCAGGTCGGCATGTTCCGCATCTGATGCAGATCGACAAAAGGGGCCATGCAGGCCCCTTTTTTTATGAAAAAATGCTTTGGTTTCAATAGTTATTACCACATCAACCAGCAGGGATTGCCGACTCTCCTGCACGACACCGGTCAGCCCTCGATCCTGCAACAACTGACTCACCATGACATTCGGATTAGTTTTTTGAACTCAATCACCACATTCTTCTATCCGTGAATAATTCTTATTAAATATTTTTGATAAAAAACTTAAAAACTTTGGGGTTAATACCTAAAAAGAGAGGTGTTTCTCATTTTTTTGAAAGAAAACTACGTATAATCCTGAGCTTAAAATAACCATAGTAATGACAGCGGCTGATACCGATAACTGCAGGATGGCGATAATTACGGCGTTTTCATCCAAGGAATGGGGTGATTTTGATAAAGATCACCATTGCCAAGCACTAAAACAGACCAGTTTGACTTGCATCAAGCCTGAATTTTTTTTATAGAGCAAAATCGTGCCCAGCAAATCTATCCCTAAGGAGGCAGATGTGGATATTATCAAGACCGATGTCGCCATCATCGGTGCTGGTGGTGGTGGCCTGCGTGCCGCAATCGCCATAGCGGAAGCTCACCCGGAGCTGGAGATCGCCCTGATCTCCAAGGTCTACCCGATGCGCAGCCACACAGTGGCCGCAGAGGGCGGCGCCGCCGGTGTCGTCCGTGATGATGACTCCCTCGAAAACCACTTCAACGACACCGTCTCCGGTGGCGACTGGTTGTGTGAGCAGGACGTGGTCGACTACTTCGTCAACAACGCCACCAACGAGATGATCCAGCTGGAGCACTGGGGTTGCCCCTGGAGCCGCAAGCCGGACGGCAAGGCCAACGTGCGCCGTTTCGGCGGGATGAAGATCCCCCGCACCTGGTTCGCGGCAGACAAATCCGGTTTCCACATTCTGCACACCCTGTTTCAGACCTCCATCAAGTACCCGAGCATCAAGCGCTTCGATGAGCACTTCTGCATGGATCTCATCGTGGAAGATGGTCGCGTCCAGGGCGTACTGACCTTTGACATCCAGAACGGTATCACCCGCTTCATCCAGGCCAAATCCGTCATTCTGGCCACCGGTGGCGCCGGTCGTGTCTATCGCTACAACACCAACGGCGGCATCGTCACCGGTGACGGCATGGCGCTGGCCTACCGCCACGGCGTACCGCTGCGCGACATGGAATTCGTCCAGTATCACCCGACCGGCCTGCCGGGCACCGGCATCCTGATGACCGAAGGTTGTCGTGGTGAGGGCGGCATCCTGCTCAACAAGGATGGCTACCGCTACCTGCAAGACTATGGCTTGGGCCCGGAAACCCCGGTCGGCCAGCCGAAGAACAAGCACATGGAGCTGGGTCCCCGTGACCGCCTCTCCCAGGCCTTCTGGCAGGAGCAGCAGAAAGGCCGCGTGATCCAGGGCCCGATGGGCGACGTGGTTCACCTCGACCTGCGCCACCTTGGCGAAAAGTACCTGAAGGAGCGTCTGCCCTTCATCTGCGAACTGGCCAAGGCCTACGTGGGTGTGGATCCGGTCAAGGAGCCGATCCCGGTGCGTCCGACTGCCCACTACACCATGGGCGGCATCGAGACCAACGGCGCATGCGCCACCCGTCTGCCGGGCCTCTATGCCCTGGGCGAGTGTGCATCCGTTGGTCTGCACGGCGCCAACCGTCTGGGTTCCAACTCCCTGTCTGAGATCGTGGTGTTCGGCAAGGTGGCCGGTGAGCACGCCGGTGAATTTGCCAAGACCCAGTCTCATGGCAACACCCAGGCGCTGGCCGCCAAGGCCGAGGCGCTGATCAAGCAGCACCTCTCCCTGCTCGATATCGACGGCACCGAAAACCCGGCGGATATCCGCAATGAGCTGGGCATGTCCATGGAAGCCGGGGTCGGTATCTACCGTACCGAAGAGCTGATGCAGGGCACCATCGACAAGATCAACGAGCTGAAAGCCCGTTACAAGAAGATCAAGATCAACGACAAGTCCTCCGTCTTCAACACCGATCTGCTGTACGCCATCGAACTGGGCTACATGCTGGACGTGGCCGAAGCCATGGCGCACTCCGCCATCAACCGGAAAGAGTCCCGCGGTTCCCACCAGCGTCTGGACGGTTACGAGGAGCGCGATGACGTCAACTTCCTCAAGCACACTCTCTCCTTCTACAACGGCGAAGGGGCCCCGACCATCGACTATTCCGATGTGAAGATCACTAA
Organism: Aeromonas dhakensis; assembly: GCF_000820305.1. Taxonomy (GTDB): domain Bacteria; phylum Pseudomonadota; class Gammaproteobacteria; order Enterobacterales; family Aeromonadaceae; genus Aeromonas; species Aeromonas dhakensis. The sequence continues at coordinate 118,544 of NZ_CDBH01000022.1, read as the reverse complement.
ATCCCAACCGGCCAAGCGCGTGTACGGTTCCGAGGGTGAGAAACAAGACGAGGCTAAGAAGAATGGCTGAGATGATCGAAATTGAAATCCTGCGCTACCGTCCCGAGCAGGATAACGAGCCCTGGATGCAGACCTTCCAGGTGCCCTACCTCAAAGAGATGTCCCTGCTGGATGCACTGCAATACATCAAGGATCATCTGGACTCCACCTTGAGCTTCCGCTGGTCCTGCCGGATGGCGATCTGCGGCTCCTGCGGCATGATGGTCAACGGCATTCCGAAACTCGGTTGCAAGACCTTCCTGCGCGACTACCTGCCGGGCAAGATGACTATCGAGCCGCTCAACAACTTCCCGATCGAGCGCGATCTGGTAGTCGACATGTCCGACTTCATCGAGAAGCTGGAGAGCATCAAGCCCTACATCATCCCGTCTGAGCCGCGCAACCTGTGCGATGGCGAGTACACCCAGACCCCGGCTGACATGGCGAAGTATCACCAGTTCTCCATGTGCATCAACTGCGGTCTGTGCTACGCGGCCTGCCCGCAGTATGGCATCAACAAGAAGTTCACCGGTCCGGCGGCCCTGGCGCTGGCCTACCGCTACAACGCCGACAACCGCGACAGCGCGTCCAAAGAGCGGATGAAGATCATCAGCCAGGACGAGGGCGTCTGGGGTTGCACCTTCGTGGGCTACTGCTCCGAAGTGTGCCCGAAAGGCGTGGATCCGGCGGCGGCCATCCAGCTTGGCAAGGTCGAGAGCGCCAAGGACTACATGATCGCCATGTTCAAGCCAGATTGAGAGCAGGAATGAGACCATGAACAACACCAATAGCAAACGTAAGCCTTACGTCCGCGAAATGAAGAAAGACTGGTGGCTGAAGAATGCCTTCTACACCGGTTACATGATCCGCGAAGGCACCAGCATCTTCGTCTCCATCTACGCCGTCGTGCTGATGTGGGGTCTGCTGCGGCTGGTACAGGGTCAGGAGGCGTTCAACGGCTGGCTGGAATCCCTGCAGAGCCCGATCGCCATCCTGTTCCATGTCATCGCCCTGGCAGCCTGCCTGTTCCACGCCAAGACCTGGTTCGCCCTGGCCCCGAAAGCCATGCGCATCTTCCGTGGCGAAGACCTGGTGCCGGAGAAGCCGATCGTCATCGCCCAGTATGTGGCGCTGGCGGTGGTATCCCTGCTTGTCCTGATCATCGTGGCCTGAGGAGAAAACAATGAGACGTTCTGACGAGCCAATTTACTGGGGTCTGTTTGGGGCAGGTGGCATGGTCGTTGCTATGCTGCTGCCGGTCATTGTCCTCATCACAGGTCTGCTGGTGCCCATGGGCATCATGGACGTGGAGACCATGAGCTACGAGCGCGTGCTGGAATTCGCCAGCTCCTGGTGGGGTGCCTGCATCCTGCTGGCCATCATCGCCCTGCCCATCTGGCACGGCATGCACCGCATCTACCACGGCCTGCATGACTTGGGGATCCACACCACCAAGCTGCACCACTATGTGTTCTATGGCTTCGCCTTCCTGGTGTCCGCCATCACCCTGGGTCTGCTGATGGTGCTGGTGTTCCAGTAAGCACATCCAGACTGCATGACAAACCGGGCCAAGTGCCCGGTTTTTTTATGACCATCTTCCGCGGCTCATCTCCATCCGGCAGCTGGCCTGCGCACTCGTTCGGCATCCTTCACCAGAGCCTCGGTGCCAGCTCACGACCGTTTTCCGCGTAGTAGAGCGACGGCAGAAACTGCGCCAGATAGCTGAATTCGCTGTAGCAGTGGCGCATCAGATTGAAGCCTATCTCGTCCAGCACCTCGTCAAGCGGATTGGTGCAGGCCTTGCCCAGCAGGAAGCGGCTGCGCAGCACACAGCCGTATGGGGTATCGCGCGCCAGGTGCAACATCTCGCCATCCAGCGGCGCCCCGTTCTCATCCAGCACTACCTCATCGCCAAAGCCGATACGGGCGCAGATGGCGGCAGAGAGAGCCTGTGTCTCCCGCGCCTCCTGCAGCGGCTGCGGGGCGAACACCTCTTCGGCGCTGTGGAACTTGAGGCGAGCCGCCACCGGCGGCAGCTCGGCAAGCCACTCCACCGCCGCTATGCTGGCTCCCACATAACGCTCACCTCTCTTCCAGTGATGATCCCAGCCCCGGTGTTCGACGTGGTCGTGGGGGTGCCACCACCGGATGTGCTGGGTCGTCTCGAAGAAGGTGAACCACCAATCCAGCATGCGCCCCTTGCAGCCGTGCAGATCGGTGCGGATGGCGACCGTCAGCAGGCCCTCGGTGCTGCGGGTCAGGCCCATTTCCAGGCGCAGTGGCTGCGGCCTTAGCAACTCATTGATGTCATTGACGCCCCAGGGGGCAAGCAAGGCGGAAGTATTCATGATGAGACTCCGATAAATTTAGGAAACGAACTTCGTTTCCTAAATTACGCTATGCCTGTATGCTGAGTCTGTCAATGCTTTCCAGGAGCCCATCATGTCGCACCAAACCGATGAAGAAACACGCTCACGGGGCCGGCCGGTCACCCCGGAAGCGGACCTGCGTGCCGCCCTCACCGAGGCAACGCTGACCTTGCTGCTCAAGGGAGGATACGGTGCCACGACCGTGGATGCGGTGGCCAAACAGGCGGGGGTCGCCAAGAAGACCCTCTACCGCTTTGCCGCCAACCGCGACGAACTGGTGGCGCAGGCGGTGCGCAGCTGGACCGATGCCTTTCAACCCGCATTCGAGCAGGATGCCACTCACCCAGGCGCCCTGGGGGAGATGCTGGAGCAGGGCTTGCAGGCCATTGCAGATCAGGTGCTGAGTGCTCAGGCGGTAGGCATGTTCCGGCTGCTACAGCATGAGTTCACGGGGCGCGATGCCCTGCTGGCGGCCTATCAGGAGAACGGGATAACCCGCGGCAGGGCGACCCTGGCGGCGTGGTTGCAGCGCCAGCAGCAACTGGGCTGGCTGCGCGAGCTTGATTCAGCCCAGACCAGCGATCTGCTGCTGGCGATGACCATGGCGGAGCCGCTGCGCCAGATGGCGCTCGGCTTGCTGGCGCCAGGCAGCGATATCCGTGCGCGCATCGCCGCCGCCGTTGCTCTGGTCCTGCCCGGCCTGGTGCGAGGGTAAAGCCCCCTCGGCCAGGAGGCTGCGTCACGGCAAAGGGCGAGATGACATCAGAACGCGAAACCTGCCGATAAGTTGCCGCCCCAGTCAACGCCATCACAGCCATAAAAAACCGGGCATCAGGCCCGGTTTTTTATGGTCATCACTCCATCGGCGGCAAAAAACGGCGCATCACCTCGTCGCTGTAACCGCTGTCCTGAAACTCGATAAGCAACTGGTTGAGGCGGGTCACCAGCTCATAGGAGCGCGGCGAGCCCTTGCTCACCAGCAGATAGAAGCCCTTGCGGCTGGGCAGGGCGAGGTGGAGCAGCCCGCTCTCGCTCTGGTAGATGCCAAGGCCGATACCGCTCATCAGGGGTTCAATCTCGCTGGGCAAGAAGTCACAGCGATCGCGCCCCAGCATGTCCAGCGCCTGCTGCAGCTGCTTGAGCCGGCGCGGCTCCTGCGCCAGCCCGTAGGGGGCATAGTTGTAGCCGAGCACCCCGCATACCCGGGAACGATTGACCGTCTGCAGATCGGGCGCCTCGGGAAAGCGCCGCTTGAGGTAGAAAAATCCGAGGTGGGTGTAGTAGAGCGGTACGCTGTAGAAAGCATATTCCGCCCGCTCCGGCTTGTAACTGGCATCCCAGGTCAGCTCGCACAAGCGGTTCTGGCGATAGTCGGCCAGCTCCTGCTGCACCCTTGCCCAGGGCAGATAGCGGATCTTGTAGAACAAACCGAGCCGCTTCAGGGCCTCGAGCACCTGGGTTGTGGCAGAGCCGGTGAGACGGCCGGTATCGGGCACGCCATCCTTGCGCTCCCAGTAGGTGAAGGGGGCCCACTCGTTGCCCTCCCCCAGGCAGATCTGCACCTCGGGCTGGGCCGCCTCCACCAGCCCGGTCAGGCCCCATCCCAGCAGCAACAACATGGCTCGCGTCATTGTCTCCCTCCTTCGCCTCCCTTGCAGCTTAGTGCAGGCGGGTGTGACGATCCCCGTTATAGTGCCCCCTCCTGCCACAGGGCCAGCAGGGGCGCGGGGATGGCGCCGTAGCGCAAGGTCGGGGTCTGGTGCCAGTCGGCCAGCCGCTGCAGCGCCTTGACCAGCTCCTGCGCCAGGGTCCGGGTCACCCTGACCCCCGCCTCCAGATAGAGGTTCTTTATCTCGAAGATCCCCTGCTGGCGATGGGCCTTGGCGTCCATCCTGCCCACCAGCTTGCCGCGATGCAGCAGCGGCAGCACGAAGTAGCCGTACTGGCGCTTGGGCGCCGGGGTGTAGCACTCGATGCGATAGTCGAACTGGAACAGCTCGCTGGCCCGCTTGCGATCCCAGACCAGCGGATCAAACGGTGACAGCGCCGTGGTGTGACTGGCCTTGAGGGTGCCAGCCTGGGCCCGGGCCAGCTCGTCCGCCAGCGAGGCGTGCACGAAGGCGCCGTGCTGCCACCCCTCCACCCGCACCGGCAACAGTTCTCCCTCGTCCGCCAGCTGGTGGAGCAGGGCGTCGTATTTGCCGCGCCGCAGCCGATAGTAGTCGGCCACCCAGCCGGTCTTGACCAGCCCCAGCGCCCGGCAACTGGCTCGCACCATGTCCCTTTGCGCCTGTTCCGGGCTCGGCAGATCCCGCTCGTCGCGCCACTCGGGCATCACCCGCTCGGCCAGATCGTAAACCCGCTGGAAGTTGCGCCGCTCGCGCACCATCAGCTGGCCTGCGGTGAACAGCACCTCCAGATGGCGCTTCTCCGGCTTCCAGTCCCACCAGCCGTTGCCCTTGCCCCCCTTGCGTTCAAAATCGGCCGCCCGCACCGGGCCATGCTGGCGAATGCGCTCGATGATCTCGCCGATCTCCTGTTGATGGGTGGCAAGCCAGTTGGCCGAAAATTTCCAGCCCATGGCGGCGGGATCCAGCATGCGGTGGCGCAGCAGGCGGTAATCCTCCCGCGGCACGAAGCAGGCCTCGTGGGCCCAGTATTCGAAGATATTGCCCTCGGCCAGCAACTGCTCCAGCCAGCCTGGTTCGTACTGCCCCAGCCGGCTGAACAGCACCAGGTAAGGGCTGCGGGCCACCACCGAGATGGTGTCTATCTGCAGCAGCGCCATGCGGCGGATGGTGGCCAGCAGATCGGCCGGTTTCGCCTTGCCACGGCGCGGCGTCAGCAGCCCTTGGGCCGCCAGTTGTAGATGGCGGGCATCCTGTAGTGAAAGATGGGGAATCGACATGACGAACCACTCCTTGGTGTCGGGATACGGGCGGTTGGCAACGCTTGGGGGTCAATACAGGGAAACAGGCAGGCGGATCCCGCCAATCAGGCCCTCAGCATGCCCAAGCCGCCACCAAATGGAAATGCCCCGTTCAGGGTTTGGTGAACACCGCCACATCCTGATGGGGAAACTCGACCTGCGCCTGCCAGCGGGTCGCCAGGGCGCGAAAGGAGGCCTCGGCGAAGAAGACGATGTGGGTCGGATCGTGGCGATAGCGCCACTGCCGAAAGCGCTCGTCCCCCAGCACCCGCTGGGTCTGCAGCACCAGCAGGCCGCCGGGCTTGAGGCAGCCCCACAGCGTCTCCAGCACGGCGCGCGGCTCGGCGATGTGCTCGACCACCTCGGTGCTGGTGATGAAGTCATACTGCCGCGTCAGCAATTCGGGCTCATCGGCATAGAACTTGTCGTAGCCCGCCATCTGGTAGCCCGCCTCCCGCCCCATGGCGATGAGCGCCGGGCCCGGGCCGCAGCCAAAATCGAGGCCGCTAGCCGGCGGAGGCAGCCGGCGCAGCACCTCGCCGAAGGCCCGCAGCAAAAAGGCGCGATAGCGGGGATCATCCACCTGGTTGTCGTGGCCATCATAGACCGCCTTCTCGCGCGCGGGATCCAGGTGCTCGGCCGCATCCAGCCAGACCAGCTCGCAGACCCGGCAGCGATGGTACAGCTTGCCGGCCACCGGCAGCTCATAGGCATCGGCGGCGCAGCAGAGCGGGCAGGATAAGGGGGTCATGGCATCTCCTCTCGAAAGCGGGCGGTCAAAAGTGGCCGCAGCTTGCCTGCCCGCCTGGCGGCTGACAAGGTTTTTTGTCCGCCCGCCCCGTGTTCGGGTCGCAGCTTTACCTATTTTTTCAACCAGTTGCCTCTGTGTGAAACAGATTTTTCACCTCTTAAGGGTTTCTTAAGTTTGCCCCTTTAGTCTGATGACAATCGACAAGAAGGAGCCATCCATGACCACAGACATTCAAGCCCCCTATCGGCTGGCGCTGGCCGATACCCCGCAACAGGTCATGGTACTGCAGGGCTACATCCAGGCGGCCTACAGCCAGGAGTTCAACGCCCGCATTCCCCATTTTCTGCCCTGCCTGCTCGGCCTCTACCGGGCCGACGGCCTGCTGGTCGGCGCCTGTGGTCTCAAGCTGGCCGGCAGCGAGCGCCTCTATCTGGAGCAGTATCTGGATCAGCCCATCGAGGCCGCCATTGAAACCCGGCTCGGCGCCCCCGCCCGGCGGGATCGCATCGTCGAGGTGGGCAACCTCGCCTGCAGCGAGCCCGGCAACGCCCGCCTGATGTTTGCGGCGCTCTGCCGCCTGCTGTGCGACAACGATCTCGACTACGTGGTGTTCACCGGCACCGCCAAGCTGCGCAACAGCTTCCACCGCCTTCACCTCACCCCGGTGGAGCTGGCCCCCGCCCGGGCCGACAAGGTGGGTGACGACGCCAGCGCCTGGGGCGCCTATTACCACTGCCAGCCCAAGGTGATGGTCGGCGACCTCGGCCTCGGACGGCAGGCACTGGCCCGGGGCAGCCTGCTGCTCTCCCTGCTGGCCCCCATGCCCTCCCTGTTCAACTGCCCGCACCGGAGCGCCTTATGATGCTGTTTGACCAAATCGCCTACTTCGCCCGCCAGACGCCCCACAGCCCGGCTCTTGCCAACAGCCAGCACAGCCTCAGCTACGAGGCGCTGTGGCAGCAGTTGCCAGCGCTGGCCGACCGCCTGCAGATGGCCGGGATCAGCCGACTGGCGCTGCAACTGGACAACGGCCTGCCCTGGGCGCTCATCGATCTCGCCTGCACCATGGCCGGTATCGTGGTGATCCCGATCCCCCACTTCTTCAGCCTGGAGCAGCAGGAGTGGTTGCTGGAGAGCAGCGGCGCCGATGCCCTGATCGGCCCCCACCATCCGGGCTGGCAGGCCAGCGAACCGCTGACGCTCGCGGTCGGCGAGCTGCCGCTGTGGCGCCGTACCCCTGCCCGGCTGCCCCCCCTGCCGGCCGGCACCGCCAAGATCACCTATACCTCCGGCACCACAGGGCAACCCAAGGGAGTCTGCCTGTCGCTGGCCCAGATGATGGCGGTCTGCAGCTCGCTGGCCGAACGGGTCGCCCCGGCCAAGGTGGAGAAGCACCTGACTCTGTTGCCGCTCACCACCCTGCTGGAAAACCTCACCGGCCTCTACGTGCCGCTGCTCACCGGCGCCTGCAGCCGCATCCCTTCGCTGGCAGAGCTCGGCTTTGCCGGCTCCAGCAAGCTGGATCCGGCCACCCTGGCCCAGGCCCTGCTGCGCTGGCCCACCCACAGCCTGGTGCTGGTGCCCGAGCTGCTGCGCCTGCTGCTGGCCCTGTGCAGCGCCAACCCGGCGCTGGCCGAGCAGCTGGCCGGCCTGCGCTTCGTCGCGGTGGGCGGCGGCAAGGTCTCGCCCGAGCTCATCAGCCGGGCCCGCAAGCTGGGGCTGCCGGTCTACGAGGGGTACGGGCTGTCAGAGTGTGGCTCCGTCGTGGCGCTCAACGGCCCCAACGGCCACAGCCTGGGCAGCGTCGGCCAGCCACTGCCCCACTGCCGGGTATCGATCGCCGCCGACGGCGAGATCCTGGTGGAGGGAGCCGCCATGCTCGGCTATCTGGGCAGCGATGAGGCGGTACCAGCGCTGGTCGCCACCGGCGATCTGGGTCATCTGGATGCGGAGGGTTATCTGCACATCACCGGGCGCAAGAAGAACGTCCAGATCACCGCCTTCGGTCGCAACTTCTCCCCCGAATGGGTCGAGGCGGAAGCCCAGCTCTGTCCGGCCATCGCCCGCATCGTGATCTTCGGCGACGGCCAGCCGGCCAACGTCGCCCTGATCCAGCCGCAGCCCGGCACCGACGCACTGCTGGCCCAGCAGATCGAGCAGCTCAACCATCGTCTGCCCGACTACGCCCGCATCCATCACTGGCTGCCGGTGGCGCTGGATCAACATCCGGAGCTGCTGACCGCCAACGGTCGCCCCCGTCGCGAACGGATTTATCACCACTTTTCCCGGCAGATCAGCCAATGCCTTACAGGAGAGACCTCATGAGCTTCTATCAGACTCTGCAACAAGCCACTGCCAGTGAGCGCGAGCATCTGTTCAACGCCCCCATCATAGAGGCGTGCCGCAAGGGGGAGATCTCCCGCGACATCTACCTGCGCTTCCTCTCCCAGGCCTTCTATCACGTGCGCCACACGGTGCCGCTCTTGATGGCCACCGGCGGCAAGCTGGGCCAGGAGTATGAGTGGGTGCGCGGTGCCATCAAGGAGTACATCGACGAGGAGTACGGCCATCAGGAGTGGATCCTGAGCGACATCCGCGCCTGCGGCGGCGATGCCGAGGCGGTGCGCCACGGCCAGCCCGAGCTGCCCATCGAGCTGATGGTGGCCTTTCTCTATGACCAGGTGCAGCGCGGCAACCCCATGGGTTTCTTCGGCATGGTGCAGGTGCTGGAGGGGACCAGCGTCGCCATCGCCCTGACCGTGGCCGACCAGCTCAAGGCTGGCCTCGGTCTGCCGCCCCAGGCCATGAGCTATCTCAGCTCCCACGGCGCACTGGATCAGGATCACCTCAAGTTTTTCGAATCCCTGATGAACCGGGTGGAGAGCCCGGCCGATCAGGCGGCCATCATTCACTCGGCCAGGGTGGTCTACCGCCTCTACGCCGACATGCTCTATCAACTGACGGAAAACCAGACATCATGAAGCTTGAAGGAAAACTCGTGCTGCTCACGGGCGCCAGCGGCGGGATCGGCGAGGCGCTGGCCCAGGAGCTGGCGGCCCAGGGAGCGCACCTGTTGCTGCACGGACGCAGGGCCGGTGCACTGGAGCGGCAGTGCAAGGAGCTGCCGCACCCGGAGCGCCACCAGACGGTGATCGCCGATCTGGGCTCGCCCCAGGAGCGGGCCAGACTGCTGCAGCACCCGGCGCTGGACGAGGGGCTGGACGTGCTGATCAACAACGCCGGCTGCAACCAGTTTGCCTGGCTGGAGGATCAGAGCAGCGAGCAGGTCGAGCGCCAGCTGCTGCTCAACGTCGAGGCGCCGATCCAGCTCACCCGCATGCTGCTGCCCCGCCTGCGCAAGCCGGCGGTGATCATGAACATCGGCTCCAGCTTCGGTGCCATCGGCTACGCTGGCTACAGCGTCTATTGCGCCAGCAAGTTCGCCCTGCGCGGCTTCAGCGAGGCACTCGGCCGCGAGCTGGAGGGAACCGGCATCCAGGTGCTCCACTTTGCCCCCCGCGCCACCCGTACCCGCCTCAACTCGGAGGCGGCCTACGAGATGAATGCCGAGCTCGGCACCCACACCGACAGCCCGCAGGACGTGGCCGAGGAGGCCGTCATCGCCCTGTGTAACGAAACCCGCCGCAGCTGGCTCGGCTGGCCGGAGAAGCTGTTCGTGCGGCTCAACGGCCTGCTGCCCGGCCTGGTCGACCGGGCGCTGGCCAGGCAACAACCCATCATAGAGCGCTATGCCCGCCACCCGGCACCCGCTGCCGGCACGTCGGGGCACGCCACCTCCGTCATGACAGAGAAGGAACGTTAAGATGAAGCACGCCACTTTCCGCCCCCGTTTCACCCACGGCGCCCTCCTGCTGCTCATGCTGGGCTCGGGGATGGCCCAGGCCGCCGACGCCCTGCCCGTCATCCAGCAGCTGTGGGCGGTCTGTCAGTATCAACAGACCGGCAAGGCCAAGGAGAGCTGCCTCGAACAGCTGAGCAGCGAGGCCGATCAGGCCAGCGCCAAGGAGGCTTTTCGCACCGATCTGCTGATCTGGTCAGCCATCGTCAAGAGCACCTGGGCCGGCGCCAAGGGCGGGCTGGGTGCGCTCGGTCTGGTCAAGGAGGCCAAGGCCAAGCTGGAGATCGCCCTCCGGCAGGACCCCAAGGCACTGGACGGCTCCGCCTACACCAGCCTGGGCTCGCTCTACTACCAGGTGCCGGGCTGGCCGGTGGGCTTTGGCGATGACGAGAAGGCCGAGCAGCTGCTCAAGCAGGCGCTGGCCATCAACCCGACCGGCATAGACCCCAACTTCTTCTACGGCGACTTCCTGCTGGATCAGGGCCGCAAGGCCGAGGCCAAAGGCTATCTGGAGAAGGCGCTGGCAGCCCCGCCCCGGCCGGGTCGCGAGCTGGCGGACCAGGGTCGACGCATCGAGATCCGCGACCGCCTCGACAAGCTGTAAATCCGTTTGGGATCAGCGGGCTATTTAAACTCTGCCCACCAGCTTGCATACTGGTGGGCAGCGTCTTTTGAGGGGAATAACAATGCGGATCCTGTTGGTGGAAGATGATGTGATGCTGGGCGACGGCATGGTGGATGCCCTGCGCAGCAGCGGCTACACGGTGGACTGGCTGCAGCAGGGGCTGCCTGCCCTGTCGGTGCTCAAGAGCGAGGAGTTTGCCGCGCTCATTCTGGATCTCAACCTGCCGGACATCGACGGCATCAGCCTGCTGCGCAAGCTGCGCCGGGAAGGCCAGACGCTGCCGGTGCTGATCCTCACCGCCCGCGACGCCCTGGACGACCGGGTGCTGGGGCTGGATGCGGGCTCCGACGACTACATGGTCAAGCCGTTCGCCCTGCAGGAGCTCAACGCCCGCCTGCGCGCCCTGGTGCGCCGCAGCAAGGGCCAGGCCCAGGCGGTGCTCGAATACGGCGAGCTGCAGCTCTATCCCGAATCCCAGCAGGTCACCTATCGGGGCGAGCCGGTCAAGCTCACCCCCCACGAATACAAGCTGCTGCAGGAGCTCATCACCCAGAGCGGGCGGGTGCTGAGCAAGGATCAGCTGCAGCAGAGCCTCTACGGCTGGGACGAGGGGGCCGAGAGCAACGCGGTGGAGGTGCACATTCACCATCTGCGCAAGAAGTTCTACAGCGACCTCATCCGCAATATCCGCGGGGTCGGCTACATCATTCCCCAGCTTGAGCAGGCCCAGCGCCGGGACGGCCGGGCATGACACGTCCCCGCTCCATCCGCCGCTTTCTGCTCTCCGGCATCCTGGCGCTGGTCAGCGCCAGCCTGGCCGTCAGCGCCCTCATCGGCTATCTGGAAGCGAGCCACGAAATGGAGGAGCTGTTCGATGCAAGGCTCGCCCAGTCGGCCCGCATCACCAACCAGCTGCTCGGCCGCTATCTGGAACAAAACGGCGAGCTGCCCGCCAACGGCACCGTCTATCAGGAGTGGGAGCAGAGCAACCCGGAGCCGTGGCAGAAAGACAAGAGCTTCAACCTGCGGGGTGAAGACAGAGAGCTCACCCCCTTTGGCCACGAGTTCGAGCGCAACCTCTACTTCCAGCTGCTGAGCGAGCAGGGCGGCATACTGCTGCGCTCCCCCAGCGCCCCCAGCCAGCCCCTCGGCGCGCTGGCCCCCGGCTTCAACAGCGTCACCAAGGACAACCACGAGTGGCGCACCTTCACCCTCTACAACCAGGATGCACAGACCTGGCTCATCGTGGCGGAGCGGGACGACGAGCGCAGCGAGCTGGCCAGCAAGATGGCCACCCTGACCATGCTGCCGCTGCTCATCACCCTGCCCTTCCTGCTTGGCCTGTTGTGGTGGCTCATCTCCCGCGGGCTGGCGCCGCTGCGCCAGCTGGCCCAGGCCATCGGTGAGCGCCACCCGGCCAACCTGAGTCCGCTCAACCTGAAGATCCGGGCCCAGGAGCTGACCCCGCTCACCAACGAGATCAATCGCTTGATGCACGCCCTTGCCGACACCATAGAGCGGGAGAAACAGTTCACCAACGAGGCGGCCCATGAGCTGCGCACCCCGCTGGCGGTGCTGCGCATCCACAGCGAGAACGCGCTGGCCGCCGAGGATGCCGAGAGCCGTCAGCACTCCCTGCAGAAGATGCTGCTGGCGCTCGATCGCAGCGATCGGCTGCTGCGCCAGCTGCTGACCCAGGCCCGCATCGACAACCAGCAGGGGCTGGAGCTGAGCGAGCTCAACCTGAACCAGCTACTGCAGGGCACCCTGGCCACCCTGGCCCCCATCGCCCTGAAAAAGGATCAGCAATTGTCGCTGGAAGGCACCGAGCAACTGACGGTGATGGGGCAGGCCACCCTGCTGGAGCTGATGTTCAGCAACCTCATCGACAACGCCCTGCGCTACACCCAGGCCCAGGGCGAGATCGTGGTCGAGGCGTGCCAGGAGGGGCACAGGGTCAGGGTCGACATTCGCGACAACGGCCCCGGCATCCCCACCGCCGCCCTGTCGCGCCTGTGCGAGCGCTTCTTTCGGGTCAATCCCCAGCAGGGGGACGGGGTCGGCCTCGGCATGGCCATCGTCTCGCGCATCGCCCAGCTGCACGGCGCCGATCTCGACATCCACAACCGGCCAGAAGGGGGGCTGGAAGTGAGCGTGCTGCTGCCCTCTCGCACCCCATCCCCGCCATGACCCGGAAACGACAACGCCTCCCATCGGAGGCGTTGTTCACACTGGTTGATTACGCAGAAGCAGCCAGGCTGCAGTCGGCAACTCAAGCAAGCAGCTTGTCCAAACCGGCCGTCACGGCCTCCATCCGGTGGCCACCGGAATGTTCTATGACATACCGCTTGCCCACCTGAGCAGAGGCATCCAGCCCGAAAATCCCGTGCTCAACCTTCTGGCTCAGCGGATCGCCACTGGTATTGATATGGGTTACGTTGGCTTGATCAAGCTTGTGGGCGAGGCGATCCCGTAGCCCAACATGCAACCCCATGCTGTTAAAGGCCGTAACCTTCAACCCGTGTTTGATACCGGCATATTGCGCCAGACCACCTCCCAGAGAGTGACCCTGTACCTCGACCTTGCCACCATGCTGCTGGGCAAACGCCTTGACCAGACGGTCTGCATCCTGAAACGCGCTGTCCTTGATCCCGAGTGCCGCACCGGCATCGCTCTTCAGCGTCCCCGGTCGTTTGGTTGGCTGAGTACCAACAAACGAGAGCACCACGGTATCGTCACGCTTGTAGACAGCGACCTTGAGCGCAGACCAGGCATCCCCAGCCAGGATGAAGGGGTCGTTTTCACCCTTTTTCGCAACAACATGAAGGGCCAGCGCACTCCCGCTACCACCGGTTCCATCTTCACGCCGCGCCAGGATAGAAGGCGGTATGTCCGCCAGCGTAGCGTGATGATAACCAGCCGGCATCTCCCGATAGCTGCTGGAACAACTGACTCTTGCCAGCTGGGCGGCATCCATGACGGCACGAGCCCCTTCGGCAGTGAGTGGTTCCTGCTCCGACTTGGCTACGAAGGCAGGCTTGAGCACCTCTTTGGCTGCACTCAACGCCTGCTGTGACCCTTGCTGCAGTCGCTCCGACACGCCCAGGGGCAAATGGGAAGCCCCTTTCATCACGGCACCAGCCAGTCCCAATGAAGAGGAGGCAACCAGACGGGCGGCCGACTCACCCAGATTTTTCACCCCGGCAGCGCCAGCGGTCACAACGCCACTGGCGACACTGCTGATGCCCCCAGTGATATTGGCCAAGCCCTTGATGAGGGCGCCTGTCCAGTAACGAGCCTTGCCTTTGGCGCTCTGGGCATGAGAGTCATGACCACCCTGAATGGCAATGCCAATCTTGCGAGCCGGAGCACTGAGGGTCAGCCATTTGAGCGAGGTATTCAATACCTTGCCTGGCTGTACACGGGAACCGAACCCGAGGCTGGTATAGTGAGACGCCAGATTGTGGTGCACCTTGCTCTGACGAGACGAGGTCTGTACCTCGCCATGAGCATGAGAAGTAACTGTGGTGGTATGCAGGGGCTGCCCAATGTTTTGGATAGACATATTCTGTTCCTGATTAATACGAGCGGACACCCGTCAACATGGAATGATGACGCCGGACAACGGGGATGGACGCGAGGGACTCTCCTGCTGCGCGAGCACGCTCTGCAACTGCCCCAGCAACGTAACGCCGAGATCGAGAAACTCGCCCAAGGTCTGCATGAACAGAGCGCTATCAAGCATTTCGATGAGAGAAGAAAAAGTCAGCACCAGGTGGTTACTGCGACTGTCCAGGCTGATCTGGCTGCCCCCGGTGACAAGGCCAAACATGTTCAGTTCGAGGGCTGCCCGAGTCAGGGTCAACTGGCCGTTGGTATCTTCCGGTAGGCGCAACAACGGGATATAGAGGTAACACGCTTGCAGCTCATCGTTGTCTGGCACCTCGACCAGACACTCGCCATCCTGGCCGAACGGCACACGGCAGTGGCCATCACTTCCCAGGCTCAAGGCAACGCCCTGCTGCTCACCTGCGAGCGATAGCCATTCAGATACGGTTTGTTGGTAGGCTTTCACTATGCTCCACTCCATGCTCCATCCCTTGCGGGCGAATGGGCTCGCCCGCATCGAGGGTATGGTGCAAATGCTACCGCTGGCAGAGACAGTGTGATTTAGCTGTGAAACGCCGTTTTTTAGATCCGCGCCGAAATTGCTCTAGCGGCAGCTCGGCTGTACCGTGAAAGTGCGGCTCGAATCCACTGCGCCGAGATCCGCCAGCAGGCGGCGTCCCAGCAGCACCGGATAGATCATCTTGCTGCGATCCCGCAGGGTGAACCACTCCTCGTACACCTTGTCACCCAGGCAGATGGACATGGTGACCGTGGGGCGCTGTTCCATGCCGCCGGCGCCACGCACCGTCACCATGTGCTCCACCGGCCGCTCCAGGGTCTGGCTCACCTGCCGGTCGGTGTTGGCATCGGTCACCTGCAGGGTAAAGCGCACCCAGGGCTTGCCGTCACGCTTGAAGTGGCGCAGATCCCGCGCATCGAGCGAGGAGGTGAGCGCCCCGGTATCCAGCTTCATCTTCACTGCCACCCCGCTCGGCATGATGAGCCCCTTCTCAATCCAGCCATAGATGGTGGGCGCCGGCGCGGCGAGGGCCGGCAGGGCAAACCCGGCCAGCAGCAGCGGTATCATTCGCAATCGGATCATGTCTACTCCTTGTCAGGACGGGGCCGACACAGGCCCGAGCCGCCCAGAGTGGGGATGGAAAGTCCGGCTGTCAACTGGCGAACGTGTCTGGCTGACCGCAACCAACGCGGCCATGGCCTGTGGCGTCAGGATCACGCAGAACCTTGCCAGAAAGGATTCAATCAGGTGGTTTCAAGTGGGCGGATGGGACGAGATAAACGGGGCTGGATGAAACCCGAGGCTGTGCTCAGGTTGTGACGCCAAAGGCTACCACAAGGCTTCGCGAATTATCAGTCTTGTTCCGGAGGGATTTTTGCCTACACTGTTGTAAACCGGAGGCCCTGAAAACCACCGGTTTTTTTGTGCCTGCCGAAAAGTTGCCACTGCAAAGTGACCTATCAAACAAGGCTCAATAAGGAATTCGTAATGCGTATCGAAGAAGACTTGAAGCTCGGTTTCAAGGATGTCCTGTTCCGCCCCAAGCGCTCTACTCTCAAGAGCCGTTCCCAAGTCAGCCTGACCCGCCAGTTCACCTTCAAGCACACCCAGACCCAATGGCAGGGCGTGCCCGTCATCGCCGCCAACATGGATACTGTCGGCAGCTTCGCCATGGCGCGTACCCTGGCCGGCTTCGAGATGATGACCGCAGTACACAAGCACTACAGCCTTGCGCAGTGGCAAACCTTCGTGAGCGAAACCGACCCGGCGCTGCTGGGCCATGTGATGGTCTCCACCGGCACCTCCGAGGATGACTTCAACAAGACCCGCCAGGTCCTGGCCATGTCCGAAGCGCTGCGCTTCATCTGCGTCGACGTGGCCAACGGCTACTCCCAGCACTTCGTCGAGTTCGTGCGCAAGATCCGCGACGCCTGCCCCAACCACGTCATCCTGGCGGGCAACGTGGTGACCGGCGAGATGGTCGAAGAGCTGATCCTCTCCGGCGCCGACATCGTCAAGGTAGGCATAGGCCCGGGTTCGGTCTGCACCACCCGGGTCAAAACCGGCGTCGGCTATCCGCAGCTCTCCGCCATCATAGAGTGTGCCGATGCGGCCCACGGTCTGGGCGGCCAGATCGTCGGTGACGGCGGCTGCACCTGCCCGGGGGATGTGGCGAAGGCGTTTGGCGGCGGCGCCGACTTCGTGATGCTGGGCGGCATGCTGGCGGCCCACGAGGAGTGCGGTGGCGAGATCGTCGATGTAGATGGCGAACCCTTCATGAAGTTCTACGGCATGAGCTCGTCCAGCGCCATGGACAAGCACGCCGGCGGCGTCGCCGAGTACCGCGCCTCCGAGGGCAAGACGGTGCTGCTGCCCTACCGCGGCCCGGTGGAGAACACGGTGCGCGACATCCTGGGCGGCGTGCGTTCCACCTGCACGTATGTGGGTGCCAGCCAGCTGAAAGAACTCACCAAGCGCACCACCTTTATCCGGGTGCGCGAGCAAGAGAACAACGTCTACGGCAAGGAGTAACTCGCCGCAGCCACCGTCATGCGCTGACGGTTAGAAGCCAGCCAACCGGTGTGCTACCCTGCGCACCGGTTTTTTGCATCTGGAACCCCGCGACATGACAAGCCCGCTTCCCCCGTTTGACTGGGACATCTTCTGCTGCGTAGTGGACAACTTCGGTGACATCGGTGTCACCTGGCGGCTGGCCCGCCAGTTGAAACAGGAAGGAGCGCTCCCGGCGCAGGAGAGTGAGGTTCAGGTGCGGCTCTGGGTGGACGATCTGGCGAGCTTCGCCCGCATCTGCCCTGGGCTCGACCCGGCGCAGGAGAGCCAGTGGGTCGACGGCATCCATGTCCAGCACTGGCACGAGACCCTGCCGGCGGACACCATCCCGGCCCGAGCGGTGATCGAGGCGTTCGCCTGTGAACTGCCCGCCCCCTTCGTCGCGAAGATGGCGAGCCAGCCCAGCCCCCCCTGCTGGCTCAACCTCGAATACCTCTCGGCCGAGAGCTGGGTCGAGGATTGCCACGGCCTCGCCTCCCCCCAGCGTCTCGAGAGCCAGAGCCTCGGCAGCCTGAGTCTCAACAAATACTTCTTCTTCCCGGGCTTCACCGCCAGAACCGGCGGCCTCTTGTGCGAGCGCGGCCTCATCGTCGAGCGCGAGCGCTGGCAACAGGATGAAGCGGGACTGAACGCCTACTGGGCGAGCCTCGGCCTGCCCCCCAAACAGGAGCTCGAGCTGCGGGTCAGCCTCTTCACCTACGAGAGCGCCGCCCTGACCAGCCTGGTCGAGTGCTGGTGCCAGGGCGCCACCCCCGTCACCCTGCTGCTGCCGCTCGGGCGCTCCCTCAACGACGTGCTCACCGGCGCCGGGCTGGCAGATGCCATCCCCACCGCTCGGGCGGGGGATCTGCTGCACTCGGGCAACCTCGCCATCAAGCTGCTGCCGATGACCGATCAGGCCGGCTACGATCGGCTGCTGTGGAGCTGCGATCTCAACCTGGTGCGCGGCGAAGACTCCTTCGTGCGGGCCCAGTGGGCTGCCCGCCCCTTCCTCTGGCATATCTACCCGCAGGAAGAGCAGGCGCACATGGTCAAGCTGGACGGCTTTCTCGACCACTATCTGGCAGAGCTGCCCACCGCCACCGGCCAGTGGCTGCGCGGTTTCAGCCATGCCCTCAATCAGGGGGAAAATACCCGCGAATGGTGGGCCCAATGGCCGGATCACGCCGCGATATGGCAGCAACATGGGCGACACTGGTCACATAAGCTGCTCCAGGACGGGGATCTCGTCACGAGGTTGGTGAAATTTTTAGAAAGCCGTATATAATCTGGCAGTTTTTATCCGTCCGTTTCACGAACAGGAATTTTTTACATGAAAACCGCACAGGAAATCCGCGCTGGTAACGTAGTCATGATCGGCACCGAGCCGATGGTGGTCCAGAAGGCTGAATTCAACAAATCCGGCCGTAACTCCGCCGTGGTCAAAATGAAGCTGAAAGGCCTGCTGAACGGCAGCGCCACCGAGACCGTCTTCAAGGCCGACGACAAGCTGGACGTTGTTCAGCTGGAACGTAAAGAGTGCACCTACTCCTACTACTCCGACCCGCTGTACGTATTCATGGATACCGAATACAACCAGTACGACGTCGAGAAAGACAACCTGGGTGACGCGCTGAACTACCTGGTAGACGGCATGGAAGATCTGTGTGAAGTGACTTTCTACAACGAGAAAGCCATCTCCGTAGAGCTGCCGACCACCATCGTGCGCGAAGTTGAGTACACCGAGCCGGCTGCCCGTGGCGACACCTCCGGTAAAGTGACCAAGCCTGCCCGTCTGAAGGGCACCACCTACGAGCTGGCCGTTGCCGCCTTCGTAGAGATCGGTGACAAGATCGAAATCGATACCCGCACCGGTGAGTTCAAGCGTCGCGTCAACTAAGTTGACCCCTTGGATCAGTGGTAAAAAAGCGAGCCGTCGGCTCGCTTTTTTTATGGGCGCATCGGCCCCCTGGCTGTATTCACGGCGCAAACATGGCTAAATGGAGCATGCTGGCTTGTGCCATCCCCCGGAGCGCCCCATGACATCCCTGCACAAAGCGCTGTTGCTGCTGTTGACCCTGCTACTGCTGGCCCTCTCCGGCTGGCAACCCTATGACAGGGCGACCTGGCTGATGGAAGTCGCCCCCGTGCTCATCGCCATGCCGCTGCTTGTCCTGACGCACCGCTCTTTTCCGCTCACCAGCCTGCTCTATCTGTGCATCACCCTGCACGCCATGGTGCTGATGCTGGGCGGCGCCTACACCTACGCCCGCGTCCCGCTCGGGTTCGAACTGCAGCAGTGGCTCGAGCTCGGTCGCAACCCCTATGACAAGATTGGCCACTTCTTCCATGGCTTCGTGCCCGCCCTGGTGTGCCGAGAGATCCTGCTGCGCGGAGGTTATGTGCAAGGCCGGCGCATGCTGGCGTTTCTGGTGGTCTGCGTGGTGCTCGCCATCAGCGCCACCTACGAGTTCATCGAGTGGGGGGCCGCCCTTGCGCTTGGCCAGGGGGCGGATGAGTTTCTCGGCACCCAGGGCGACCCCTGGGATACCCAGTCCGACATGTTCTTCGCCCTGATTGGCGCCGTCAGCGCCCTGTTGCTGCTCTCCCCCCTGCACGACCGGCAGCTGGCCGGGCTGGCAAGCCTCAAGCAACCGCCACGCTAGCCCTACCACTTCCCCCTTCAGAAATCCGGCCTGGTGCCGCTAACCCGAATAACCGGGGGAGCGCACTATGGCCAGACTGTTCTTATCACTGCTGTTACTGACCCTGCTGGCAAGCAACCCCTTGCAGGCCAGCGAGGGCACACCGCTCACGCCCCTCGACTACTGGCAGAACAGCGACTGGCAGGGGCTGCCCAACAGCACCCAGATCGACAAGCAGACGGTGCTGTTTGCCAAGCACGACAGCGACAGCTACGTGGGGCTCGCCATCCTCTTGCCCGACTGGCAGCGCAGTGGCCAGCTGTGGCAGCTGACCCGCGCCCTCGGCCGGCTCGGCTTCGACACCCTGCTGCTGCTCCCCTCGCCCCAGCAAACCGAATTTGACCCCGCCGCCGAGAAGAAACAGCAGGCCATAGACGACTTTCGCAAGCAGTTCGCCACCCGCATCAGCAAGCTGGGGGACGCCAAGCTGCAGGAGGGGGGCTTCAAGCTGATACTGGCGCAGGGCACCGGCGCCGCCTGGGCCACCAACCTCATCGCCAGCGAACAGCTGCCCGCCCCCGATGCGCTGGTGCTGCTCGACGGCTTCTTCCCCGACCAGCAGAGCAACCAGATCTTCGCCAAGGAGATCGCCCAGGCCACCATGCCGACCCTCGACCTCTATCAGGAGGATGGCGGACGCTGGCCGCTGCTGGCCGCCGAGGCGCGCAGAAGCGAGAGCCGCCGCAGCCACAAGCTCAACTACCGCCCCTACGCCCTGCTGGAGCTGGATGAAACGCCGACCCGGATCCAGGGCTGGCTCACCCACCTCGGCTGGCTCTGACGCCAAAAATGCCGCCTGTCTCACATCCGGCGCGATTGCCAAGGCCTTGAGGTGCAGCAAACTGGCCCTCGGCCGCCGATGTTTGGCATCATGAACGCCTCAACGGCAGGAGGCTTCATGCAGCAAATTGTGTTTCTCGACAGTGATACCCTGGATACCGGCATCACCCTGCGCCACCCCGGCTTTCCCCACCACTGGCAGAGCTACCCGAGCACGGCCCCCGAGCAGGTAGTGGCGCGGCTCAAAGACGCCAGCATCGCCATCATCAACAAGGTGCGCATCGGCGCAGCCGAGCTGGCCCAGCTGCCGGAGCTCAGACTCATCGCGCTGGCGGCCACCGGCAGCGACAACGTGGATCTGGAGGCGTGCCGCGCCGCCAACGTCGGCGTCTGCAACATCCGCAACTACTCGGGCCCCTCGGTGCCGGAGCACGCCATGGCGCTGATGCTGGCCCTGGCGCGCAACCTCTTCTGCTGGCGCCAGTCGCTGCTGGAGGGGCGCTGGCAGCAGAGCGGCCAGTTCTGCTTCTTCGATCACCACATCACGGATCTGCACGGCAAGCGGCTCGGCATCATCGGCAAGGGGACGCTCGGCCAGGCCCTCGGCGAGCGGGCCAGGGGGATCGGCATGGAGGTGCGTTACGCCCAGAGCCAGGTCGGTGCCAGCCACGACGAGGATCGGCTGCCGCTGGACGAGCTGTTGCAAAGCGCCGACGTCATCAGCCTGCACTGCCCGCTCACCCCCTATACCCGCAACCTCATCGGCGAACGGGAGCTGGGGCTGATGAAGCCGGGTGCCCTGCTGATCAACGTCGGCCGCGGCGGTCTGGTGGACGAGGAGGCCCTGCTGCGAGCGTTGGCCAACGGTCGCCTCGGCGGCGCCGGTTTCGACGTGGCAAGCGTCGAGCCGCCGCCCCCCGACCACCCCTTGATGAAGGCGCTGCAGTACCCCCACTTCATCCTCACCCCTCACGTGGCCTGGGCCAGCGAGGAGTCGATGCAGCGCCTCGCCGATCAGCTGATCGACAACATCAACGCCTTCGCCGAGGGGCGCCGCCAGCACCGGCTGGTGTGACCCCTCTAGCGACCAAAACGAGAGAGGGGCCCGTCGGCCCCTCTCTCAATGCTGGCGGCGATCAATCATCGTCGTGCCATCTGTGTTTCTTGTGCTTCTTGTGTTTCTTGTAGTGCCTGTGGTCATCGTCGTAGTAGCGATCGTTGCTCTTGTGGCCATCCCCGGTCTTGGCCCCGATGGCAGAGCCGCTGGCCCCGCCGACGCCGGCCCCGATCAGTTGACCCGTGCTGCCACCCACGCTCTTGCCGATGGCGGCCCCGCCCAATGCCCCGACGGCCCCGCCGAGGGCAGCTTCATTCTTGTTGCCCTTGTTGGCCGTGGCCGCGCCGCCGGCCGCCCCGCCCAGTGCAGCACCCACCAGGGCGCCGGTGTCACCGCCCAGCTCCTTGCCGATCATGGTGCCGGCCACGCCGCCCGCACCGCCGCCCAGGATGGTGTTGAGGGTCTCCGACGCCTGCGCCGCACCGCTGGCCAGCAGCAGTGAGCCCAACAGGGCCAGGGCGCGCATGCCGTGCTTGTTCATCTCCATGGGGTACTCCTGTCAAACCTGATTAATTTCCCCGAACTATACGATTCCCGGCAAAGGGCGCCACTGTCGCAGCAGAGCGACACCCGGCTAGGCACGACCTGCCGCGCTGACCAAATCAGGATTAACCTTTTGAATTTGCTTACTAAAAAACAGATGTTGTGAAATAGCAGCAGAGGCAGTCGCTGGCCCCCCGGGCAGAGCGCCCCCGCTCACCCATGATCGATATGACAGGATCTGTCAGCATCTCCGTCCGGCCGGGGCCACTGCGTCAGCGACCAGCCGTCGCGCCCCAGCCGTTTGCTCCGGTAGAGGCACTCGTCGGCCCGCTCGAACAGCAGGGCCCCGTCCTCCGGGCAGTGGGCGCCGCCCACGCTCAGGGTCACCGCCTCGTGAAACTCGCGCCAGCGCTGGTTGCGCACCCTGGTCAGCAACCGGGTCAGCCCCGCCTCCAGCTCGCTGCGCGGCCAGGGCAGCAGGGCGGCAAATTCGTCCCCCCCGATCCGGAAGACGCTGCCGCTGCCAAGCTCGCTCACCAGCAGCTCGGACACCCTGCAGAGCACGCCATCCCCCACCGCATGCCCCCAGCTGTCGTTGATGCGCTTGAAGTGATCCACGTCGAACAGCAGCAGCCAGTGGGGTGTCGCGCGCTCTTCCAGCTCGGCGCGACTCTGGGTGAAGGCCCGCCGGTTCATGATGCCGGTGAGGGGATCGTGCAGCAGCGCATCCTGCCCCTGCAGAAAACTCGCCCGCACCTGATCTATCTCGCTGAGGCTGTCGTGTACGAACCAGGTCTTCAGTCGGCCGGGTCTCCTAGCCTGGGTCGGATCCCGCACTATGCCGGTCAGCGAGCCCGCCACCAGCGCCTGCTCCTGATTGAACACCCGCACCAGAAAGTTGATGCTGCAAAACCAGATGGCAAACAGCAGGAGCAGCGGCAGTGCCACCATCAGCAGGGCTTCTTCAAGGTCGTCATGAAACAGCCTTGGCGGCAGATAGATGTTGAGATCCCAGTCGATATCCTCCAGCTCGCGGCGCAGGTGGCTGCCGTGCCAGATCACCGCCAGCCCCTTGTCCGCGCCGCCCGGCTCGGCCGCTGACGGCTGATAGAGCCCCATGTTGCTGCCCACCACCAGCTTTCCGTCCTCCCGTGCACTGATGTAGATGGCCGCCCGGTTGCTGCCCATGGCCCGCTGCAGAGCCTGCTCGATGGTGTTGAAGGACATGTCGACCATCAGCAGGCCGAGCAGTTGATCGTCCAGCCCCTTTACCCGCTTGATGAGGGTCAGGATCGGCTTTGGGTGTCGAACGCCGGATAGGGAGCGAGCCAGACGAGATCCGCCCCCGGCATCGACAATGCCCGATACCAGGGCCGGCTGGCGGCACGATACTCGACCGGCTGCTGCCAGGCCGGGTAGCTGCTGAGGCGATCCGTCTGTGGGTGATAGAAGTAGATATAGTGGCTGTCGCGCTTGATCTGGTGGGCGATGGCCCAGAGCGGGTTGTCGGCCGGCTCGCCGCGGGCGATGGCGGCCTTGTCCAGCGATGCCTCCAGCACGGCGATCTGACGCTGGTTGGCCAGCACCAGCTCGTGGATCAGAGCCGCTTCGAGGGAGGAAAGCATGTGACCGTAGCCGGTCACCGTCTTGTCGATGCTGCGCAGATAACTGGCCATCGCCAGGGTGAGGGTGACCACCAGCACCAGGGCCCCCAACAAGAGGGTAAACGAGGTCAACAGATAATAACGCCGACTAACCAACCACTGGATCATCAACACTCCGCAACAAAAACTGGAATGCGAGAATTTTATGGTGCTCAAACGGAATTATTCATTGATTGATATCAGCCGAATTTCGGCTAACTGACAAAAAACACATAAACGTGACACCGCTCTCCCGCGTCACGAAGAGGCATATCAACAAAAAGTAAAAACAGTGACCACTGTGCGTTGACGGCTAACCCGCAAGAGGGTGTTATAGTCTACAACTCGAGCAATCGGAGCCGGATGGCCTTGCCAAGGATCACCGAAGACGATTCCCCGTCAAACAAAGGAGATGTTATGAGCAGTCCGTTTATCGAACAGATCAAAGTACGTCGTACCATCTATGCCCTGGGTGACCAGGTTTCCCATACGCCGGAGCAGCTGACCGCCCTCATCCAGGACGCCATCAAGCACAGTCCCTCCTCGTTCAACTCCCAGAGCTCCCGCGCCGTCATCCTGTTTGGTGCCCAGCATCACAAACTGTGGGACATCGTCAAGGCTGAGCTGAAGAAGATAGTGCCGCCGGAAGCCTACGCCCAGAGCGAAGCCAAGGTGAATGGCAGCTTCCGCGCAGGTGTCGGCACAGTGCTCTTCTTCGAAGACACCGACGTCATCAAGGATCTGCAGCAAAAATTCGCCCTCTACGCCGACAACTTCCCCATCTGGTCGGAACATGCCACCGGCATCGCCCAGTTTGCGGTCTGGACCACCCTGGCCCAGGAGAAGATCGGCGCCTCCCTGCAGCACTACAACCCGCTCATCGACGAGGCGGTGCGCAAGGAGTGGAACCTGCCCGCCAGCTGGCTGCTGCGCGCCCAGATGCCCTTTGGCAGCATCCAGCAACCGGCCGGTGACAAGACCTTCATGGACGACGCCGTGCGTTTTCGCGTGTTCAAGTAATAGTCCCGTCGCCAGTCAGGCCCCCGCTCGCGGGGGCTTTTTGTTGTCAGGTGAGCAGCGTCAGCTGCAGACCCTCAGCCTCCACCACCACGCTCACCTGGCGCCAGTCCTGGATCAGGGCGCTGATGCCGGGACTGAGCCGCTGCCTGCCCCCCACCTGTACCACGCGGCAACCCGCCCGCAGGGCGCTGCTGATGCCGGCGGGCGCATCTTCAAACACCAGGCAATCGGCGGCGGCCAGCCCCAGGTGCTCTGCCGCCAACAGATAGGGTTCGGGATCCGGCTTGCCGTGTTCTACATCCTCGGCCCCCACCAGCAGAACGGGCAGCGGCAGACCGGCGCTGCGCAATCGATGCCTGGCCACCCGCTGACTTGCAGAGGTCACCACTGCCCAGCGCTCGACGGGCAGACTTGCCAGCAGGGGCCGGGCGCCGGCGAGGGCCTCGGCCTGGCCAGTGTGATGGATCTCGAGATCGTCGAGCAGGGCCACCTCCTGTGCCAGGTCAAGCTGCGGGGCCAGGGTACGGATCACCTCCCGCGAGCGTACCCCGTGGCACATGGCCAGCACGGGCTCGGGATCCAGCCGGTGGCGGCGACACCACAGCCGCCACACCGCCTCCACCTCGCCGGTAGAGTGCACCAGGGTGCCATCCATGTCCAACAGCAGGGCGCGGGCCCGCAGCGTGAGCATGCTCATGAAACGGCTCCGGCCACGGCGGGTTCGGCCCCGGCCAGGATCTCGCCGAAGGCCCGCCGCTGGGCAGCCTGCTCATAACAGGCCAGCGCCTGCTCGGCGTTGCTCGCCCAGACTTGCAGCGGACCCACCGCAAAGCCCTGCAGCAACAGGCTGGTCAGCAGCTCCCCCGTCTCCGGCGCAGCCAGCGGCTGGGCCAGCACCAGATCTCCCTTGATCAAAAACAGATAGCGCTCGGCAGGCATGAATGACTCCTTGTTAGCAAGCTGACGGGGCCGACAGGGCCCGCTTCAGGTCTATTAGAACAAGGCAGTTAGATAATTTATAATCACAAAATGGCCACTTTCGATAACCAAACAGAATGAAATTCGATTTGAGACAGCTGCAGGCCTTCGTGACCCTGGCGGAGACCGCCAACTACCGGGAGGCCGCCAACCGCCTGTTCATCACCCAGCCGGCGCTCACCAAGCAGATCCAGGGGCTGGAACAGACCCTCGGCAGCACCCTGTTCAACCGGGGGCGCCACGGCGCCGAGCTGACCGCCATCGGCACCCAGCTGCTCACCCAGGCCAGGGCGCTGGTCGAGCATGGCAAGGGCTTTGAGCGCCACGCCCTGGCGCTGGCCAGCGGCATTGCCGGACGACTCAAGATTGGTTTCGGACTGTCGAGCTTTGCGCTGGCGCCGGCGCTGGTGGCCCGCTTCAAACAGCAGGCCCCCGATGTGATGGTGCACCTGCAGGACATGACCTCCGCCATCCAGCAGGAGCGGCTGCTGTCGGGCCAGCTGCAACTTGGCTTCATGCGCCGGCCCCAAGCCCCGCAGCTTAGGGAGCACAGGCTGCTGACTGACCGGCTGGTGCTGGCGGTACCGACCCAGATGACACAGCCGGATCCGGCCGCCTTCGACATCGAACAGGCCTTGGCCAGCCAGCCATTGCTGCAGATGGTGGGACACCGCTGCCCCGGCCTCAGCCAGCAGATCGCCAGCTTCCTCGGCGCCAACCGGCTGACCGGCATGGTGCAGGAGGCAGAAGATATCCAGACCCTGGTGGCGCTGGTGGCCGCCGGCATCGGCAACGCCATCCTGCCGCGCAGCGTCAGCTTCATCGCGGGCCGGGACGTCACCCTCTATCCCCTCTCCGGCCCTTGCTCCGAGTGGGAGATAAGCCTGGTGTGGAACCCCGACTTTGCCGACCCGATCCGCGATCGTTTCTTGCAATTGGTCGTCGATGCCCATCCCGAACCGCAGCCGGCCGGGCAACAGCGTTAACAGCAAGCAGAATCGTTAATAGAGTGCAGGGTCGCAGGCAGGATAAAACGAGGGATATCAGGGGGATGGCAGGGCACTGCAGCTGACGCTGTGGCAGCGATTCTTGCCCCCCTGCTTGGCTAGATAGAGCGCCATATCGGCGGCGCTCAGCAGCTCTTCCTCCGAGGCGCGGGCCTGCTGCGGCAGCAGAGTGGCGATGCCGACGCTGGCGCTGAGCCTAAGGGTGTCCGCCCCCTGGATCAGCAGCTCGCCGATGCCAAGGCGAATAGCCTCCCCCATGCGGGAGGCGGCCTCTGCCCCGGTGTTGCCGAGGATCAGGGCAAACTCGTCGCCGCCGAAACGGCTCGGCAGATCGGTGGCTCGCTGGCAAAAGGTGCTCAACAGCCGGCCCA
The DNA here is from genome assembly GCF_000820305.1 of Aeromonas dhakensis. Classification (GTDB taxonomy): domain Bacteria; phylum Pseudomonadota; class Gammaproteobacteria; order Enterobacterales; family Aeromonadaceae; genus Aeromonas; species Aeromonas dhakensis. The sequence goes on along the minus strand of NZ_CDBH01000022.1, from coordinate 91,690 downwards.
CCTGCTGCAAGAAGTCATCCCCCACCTGATGGCCGAAATGGTCGTTGCACAGCTTGAAGTTGTCCAGATCCAGCATGATGAAGGAGAGCGGGGTCTGTTCGCGCATGCTGCGCCGCCACTCGTTGTGCAGAAAGCTGTTGAACAGTCGTCGGTTGGCCAGCCCGGTCAGCGGGTCATGCAGGGAGAGGTAGGCCATATCCAGCTCCTGCAGCTTGCGCTCCGTGACGTTGATATGGCTGATGGTGTAGAACTCGACCTCGATACCCGGAATGGCGGAGACCCGCATCATGAACCAGCGCTGGGTGTCCGGGCTGTGACAGGGGTACTCCAGATGAAAGTGCTGCTGTTCATGGCGCAGCACCCGCCGGATCCCCTCCGCCGCCATCAGGGCCAGCGGCTCCACCGAGTTGTCGCACACCCGCAAGTAGTTGACCCCCAGCCAGTCATAGCCTGCCGGCATGCCATTCTGCTCGGCAAAGCGATTCCAGGCGAGGTTGGTGTAGTGGATGACGCCATCCCGGTCGATCACCGAGATCTGCTCCTCCAGCGAATTGAGCAGCGCGGCCAGGTATTGCGCCCGATCGGAGAAGTGAAACAGTGAGCCCTGAAAATAGTCCGCCATGACCGCACTCCTCACCCAAAAACGACGTCCCCGGCATGGCCGCGACAACCAGATCCATCCAGACCCGTCCGCGTGTTGCCAATGACCGGGGCCACACCTGCCATGACCCGACCAGCAAGATAATGATAGATGATCAACGACTTGAGTCGGCCCCCGAGCCCGCTAGTGGCCACACCACTGCCGCTCGCAGGGGATGCCGTCGCCCTCGCCGTCCATCCTGGTATTGGGGCAGTTTTGCAAAAACCAGGTCGCCTCCTCGCAGGAGGTCATCTGGGAGCAGTACTGCCGACCGTCGCACTGGCGGACGAAGGTGGCGGCCTGCTGCAAGCTGTCCGAGGGGTCGACCTCTACCTGGCTGAACGAGGAAGTGGAGGTAGGTGAGACCGACTCGACCGAAAAACGGGAGTAGAGGGAGAAGATCCCGACCAGCACCAGCAGCGGGATGAGCTTGCCGCGCCAGTGGCTGCGGCGCCGGTAGGCGGGGCGAGGACGCGTGTGCTGCGGGGTAGGCCCGCTGCCTGCCGGGATGCGACTGCCCTCCGACCTGCGGCGGCCCGCCGGAGTGGGTCGACTCTCATTGCCGTCTGCCAGCGACAGGGGGCGCTCGGGGAAAAACACCTGCTCGGCCCTGAGCTTGCCATCCTGGCCAGCCCCCACCAGGTAGGAGACCCGCTCTCCCGCCATGGGCGGCAGGCCGTCGCACCTCAGTGCCGAGATGTGCACGAACAGTTCGGCCCCTTTCGGGGCACCCTCCCCCTGCTCGGGCGCGATAAAACCAAAGCCGCGCGCTTCGTTCCAGCGCACGATCCGTCCCTGATAACGCATGTCCCCATCCTTGTGGCCATCGATACTCGCTTCATGTTGCCCAAAATGGCTGCGGCCCGACAGGGGGCCGCAGACAAAATGTCAAAACAGTGAGCAAGCTCCGCCTGCCGCCGGGATCAGGCCAGCTGGGCCACCTTGATGATCTCGGCGATGCGACCGAGCAGACGCAGCGAGGCGTGGTGCTCGTTGGCATCCGCCGCCGCGCAGGCATCTTCCAGGATGGTGATGGCGTAATCCCGATCGTGACCCTCCCGCGCCGCCGCCTGAATGGCCCAGCCGGTGCTCACGCCGCACAGATAGAGATGCTCGATGCGATTGGCCCGCAGCGCCGGCTCCAGCGCCGTGCCGTAGAAGGGGCTGACCCTGGGCTTGGTCAGCACCAGATCACCGGGTTGCACGTCCAGATCAGGGTGAAAGTCGGTGCCGGGATCGGCCAGCGACAGCGCCCCGAACTGGTGGGCCCGGCCAAACATGGGGGAGCCCTTGGGCTGCAGCAGATAGTGCGGGTCAAAGCCCACCTTGATCTGCACCACCAGCCAGCCGTGGGCGCGGGCATGGGCCAGCGCCTGGTTGGCGTGCGCGATGGCGTCCTGCTCCAGCACATGGGCCGCCGAGGCGGCGATGCGCCCGTCCGGGTGGGCGATGTCGTTGATGAAATCGATCACCAGCAATGCCTTGTTCATGGGCTCTCCTCCCTCATGATGGCGCCACGCGCCTTAAACCAGCCCCAGCGCATAGCGTAGCGCCATCTCCTTGAGCGGGCCCGCCTTGTCCGCCAGATTGAGGGCCAGGTTGCGGGCCAGTTTGAGGGGGCCTATCTCGTTGCTGAAGACGCCGTAGAAGAGATCCATCCCCGACTGCATCAGCAGGTTGTCCGGGCGGCGCCGCCGTTCATAGCGGGTCGCCAGCTCGGGCTTGTGCCACTCGGCACCGGCACTGTGCAACAGATCCACCCAGCAGGCCACATCCTTGAAGCCGAGGTTGACCCCCTGCCCCGCCAGCGGGTTGATGGTGTGGGCGGCATCGCCCAGCAGCACCACCCGGCCGGTGTGGTAGTCGTTGGCGTGACGACGCACCAGCGGGAAGCTCCCCTTGCCGGTCACGGTAAAACCACCGAGGCGAGCCGGGAAGTGGCGGCGCACCTCGGCGGCCAGCCCCTCGTTGCTCATGGCCGCCAGCGCCCGGATGCGGGCCGGACTGTCATACCAGACCAGGGAACCGTGCCGGCCCGGCAGCGGCAGGAAGGCCCGCGGGCCGCTCGGGGTAAACTGCTGCCAGGTGATGTCTTCCTGCTCGAAGTCGGTGTCGATATTGATCAGCATGCAGTGCTGGCGGTATTCAAAACGCGACACCCCGATGCCGGCCAGCTGGCGGGTGCGGGATTCGGCGCCATCGCAGGCCAGCACCCAACGGGCGGCCAGCTCGCTGCCATCATCCAGGGTCAGCACCGCCTCGTCCGCGCCCTGGCGCAGGCTGGTCACCGCCGCCGGGGTGTGGGTCTGGATGTTGGGGAAATCTTCCATGCGCCTGAGCAGCGCCAGCTGCACCAGCCGGTTTTCGATGATGTAGCCGAGCTGGGGCAGGCCGAGGTCGGCGGCGTTGAAGCAGGTGGCGAAGCCGTCCAGCTCCCAGGTCTCCAGCCGGCGATAGGGGCACAGCCGCATCTGTCGCAGGTGTTGCCAGGCGCCGGCCTGCTCCAGCAGGGCCACCGAGGCCTGACTGATGGCGGAGACCCGCAGATCCAGCGGCTGCTCGGCGGCGTACTGCTCCGGCAACCGGGTCTCGATGACCCGGATGGAGAGGCCCTGCGCCGCCAGCAGACAGGCGGTGGCGGCGCCGACCATGCCGGCCCCGACGATGGCGATATCACACTGTTCCATAACTTGATTCCTGCAAGGGGTGGGCCCGGGCAAGGGGAGAGCGCAGCCGGACCGAATGGTCACATGATACCGCAAGGGGCGCCGAGAAACAGTGAAGGCCGTGGAGAATTAGTGCGCCAAATCAAGGAGAAAGCCGATGCCTGCCGAGGTGGCTACGGCTGCGTTCCGACCATGGCGGGCTGGATATTTGCTAGGCAGTCTCCGGATTGCGGAGTAAAATGCCCGGTCCTTTGACCATGCCGCATTCAAAACAAGTCAAGAGAAGCAATGAGCAAGAAACTTCACATTAAAACCTGGGGCTGCCAGATGAACGAGTACGACTCGTCCAAGATGGCCGACCTGTTGGATGCCAGCAATGGCTACACGCTGACCGAAGAGCCCGAAGAGGCAGACGTCTTGCTGCTCAACACCTGCTCCATCCGTGAAAAGGCGCAGGAGAAGGTGTTCCACCAGCTGGGACGCTGGAAAAAACTGAAAGCGAACAAGCCCGGTCTGGTGATCGGCGTGGGCGGCTGTGTCGCCTCCCAGGAGGGGGACAACATTCGCACCCGCGCCCCCTATGTGGACATCGTGTTCGGTCCGCAGACCCTGCATCGCCTGCCCACCATGATCAAGCAGGTCCAGGAGGGGCGTGGCGCCCAGGTGGACGTCGCCTTCCCCGAAATCGAGAAGTTCGACAGCCTGCCCGAGCCGCGCGCCGAAGGGGCGACCGCCTTCGTCTCCATCATGGAAGGCTGCTCCAAATACTGCTCCTTCTGCGTGGTACCCTACACCCGCGGCGAGGAGGTGAGCCGACCGCTGGACGACGTGCTCTATGAAATTGCCCAGCTCGCCCAGCAGGGTGTGCGCGAAGTGAATCTGCTCGGTCAGAACGTCAATGCCTACCGGGGCCCGACCTTCGACGGCGGCATCTGCACCTTCGCCGAGCTGCTGCGACTGGTGGCCGCCATCGACGGCATCGACCGCATTCGCTACACCACCAGCCACCCCATCGAGTTCACCGACGACATCATCGAGGTCTACAAGGACACGCCGGAAGTGGTCAGCTTCCTGCACCTGCCGGTGCAGAGTGGCTCCGACCGTATCCTGACCATGATGAAGCGCCCGCACACCGTGCTGGAGTACAAGTCCAAGATCCGCCGCCTGCGCGCCGCCCGTCCCGACATCACCATCAGTTCCGACTTCATCGTCGGCTTCCCGAACGAGACGGACGAGGATTTCGAGGCCACCATGAAACTCATCGAGGATATCAACTTCGACATGAGCTTCAGCTTCATCTACAGCCCGCGCCCCGGTACCCCCGCCGCCGACCTGCCCGATGATGTCGACATGGAGGTGAAGAAAGCCCGCCTGAGCCGCCTGCAGCACGTCATCAACAACCAGGCGATGCAGATTGGCCGCGCCATGCTGGGCTCCACCCAGCGCATCCTGGTGGAAGGGCCCTCCAAGCTCGACCCCATGCAGCTGTGCGGCCGCACCGAGAACAACCGGGTGGTCAACTTCGAAGGCCCGCACACCCTGATCGGCGGCTTTGCCGACGTGGAGATCACCGAGGTGCGCCCCAACTCCCTGCGCGGCAAATTCCTGCGCGGCGAGAACGAGATGAACCTGCGCATCGCCACCGCCCCGAGCGAAATCCTGGCCCGCCGCCCGGACAACGTACCGGACCAGCTGGGCGTGGCCGCCTTCACTCCCCACTAATCTGTTCACCCCATCCGGCCCCGGCCGGATGGGGTCGCGTCAAGACGAGGACACTTTGAGCCGACACCTCTCGACCCTGAATCTGCATCTGGATCCCGCCGACAACCAGCGTCTCGCCAGTCTGTGCGGCCCGTTCGATGACAACATCAAACAGCTGGAGCGCCGCCTCGGCGTCGAGATCAGCTACCGCGACAACCACTTCCAGCTGCTGGGCAAGCAGGCCCAGGTGGACGCGGCCGCCATCATAATCAAGCACCTCTATGTGGAAACCCAGTCGCTCAAGGGCGGCAAGGTGACCGACATCACCCCCGACATGGTCCATCTGGCCATTCAGGAGTCGCGGGTGCTGGAGCAGGATGACGAGCCGGCGCCGAGCATCCCCTACGGCAAGGAGGTGACGGTCAAGACCAAGCGTGGCCTCATCAAGCCGCGCAGCCCCAACCAGGCCCAGTACATCGCCAATATCGTGCGCCACGACATCTGCTTCGGCATCGGCCCCGCCGGCACCGGCAAGACCTATCTGGCGGTGGCGGCGGCGGTGGATGCGCTGGAGCGCCAGGAGATCCGCCGCATTCTGCTGACCCGGCCGGCGGTGGAAGCAGGCGAGAAGCTCGGCTTCCTGCCAGGCGATCTCTCCCAGAAGGTGGACCCCTACCTGCGCCCGCTCTACGACGCCCTGTTCGAGATGCTGGGCTTTGAGCGGGTGGAGAAGCTGATGGAGCGCAACATCATCGAGGTGGCGCCGCTTGCCTACATGCGCGGCCGCACCCTCAATGACGCCTTCATCATCCTGGACGAGGCCCAGAACACCACCACCGAGCAGATGAAGATGTTCCTGACCCGCATCGGCTTCAACTCCAAGGCGGTGGTCACCGGTGACATCACCCAGATAGACTTGCCCCGCAACCAGAAGTCGGGCCTGCGCCACGCGCTGGAAGTGCTGCAGAATGTCGACGGCCTATCATTCAACTTCTTCCAGTCCGCCGACGTGGTGCGCCACCCTGTGGTGGCCCGCATCGTGCAGGCCTACGAGGCGTTCGATGCCAAACAGGCGGCCGACAAGGTCGCCACCCACACCAGCAAAGAGAGTGCCCAATGAGCGTGACCCTGGATCTGCAACTGGCCAGTGCCAACAGCGACGGCCTGCCGAGCGAGGCCCAGCTGCAGGGCTGGCTCGACGGCACCATTCTCGGCTTCCAGCAGGAGGCCGAAGTGACGGTGCGCATCGTCGACGAGGCGGAGAGCAACGAGCTCAACCTCACCTATCGCGGCAAGGACAAGCCCACCAACGTGCTCTCCTTCCCGTTCGAGGCACCACCCGGTCTGGAGCTGCCGCTGCTCGGCGATCTGGTGATCTGCCGCCAGGTGGTGGAGCGCGAAGCCATTGAGCAGGGCAAGCCGCTGATGGCCCACTGGGCCCATATGGTTGTGCACGGCAGTCTCCATCTGCTAGGTTATGACCATATCGAGGATGACGAGGCCGAAGAGATGGAAGCGCTCGAGCGCGACATCATGCAGGAGCTCGGTTTCGCCGATCCTTATCTGAACGACGAAGAGTAAACCGCGGGATGGTCATCGCCTTGAAACAGCCGATGGTCATCCTCATATAGCCACAACGATTTCAAGTGTGTTCATACGAGTAACCAAGAGAGAAAATGACCGACGATCACCCTAGTACCGGCTCGCCGAAGAAAACCTGGCTCGACAAACTCAGCCAACTCTTCCAGGGCGAGCCAAAAGACCGCAACGATTTGGTGGAAGTGATAGCCGACGCCGAAGAGCGCGATCTCATCGATCAGGACACCAAGGACATGATCGAGGGGGTGCTCGAAATTGCCGAGCTGCGCGTGCGCGACATCATGATCCCCCGCTCCCAGATGGTGACCATCGAGAAATCCCAGCCGGTGGACGAGATCCTGCCGGTGATCATCGAGTCGGGCCACTCCCGCTTCCCGGTGATCAACGAGGACAAGGATCACGTGGAGGGCATCTTGCTCGCCAAGGATCTGCTGCCGTTCGGGTTCGGCGGCCACCACGCCAGCGAACCGCTGCAACTGGAGAATATCCTGCGCCCCACGGTGATCGTGCCCGAGAGCAAACGGGTCGACCGGCTGCTCAAGGAGTTTCGCGAAGAGCGCTACCACATGGCCATCGTGGTGGACGAGTTCGGCGGCGTCTCCGGTCTGGTGACCATCGAGGACATCCTTGAGCTCATCGTCGGCGAGATCGACGACGAATTCGACGACATCGAAGACGAGCCGGACGAGATCCGCCGTATCAGCAAACGGGTCTTCTCGGTGAGCGCCCTCACCGAGATCGAGGATTTCAACGACTTCTTCGGCACCCAGTTCAGCGATGAAGAGGTGGATACCGTCGGCGGTCTGGTGATGCACGCCTTCAGCCACCTGCCCAAGAAGGGCGAGGAGATCGAGCTGGACGGCTACCTGTTCAAGGTGATGCATGCCGACAAGCGTCGTCTGCAGCAGCTGCAGGTGAAGATCCCCGACAACCATGTCGCGGCCCAGTCCGAGGCCCAATAAGCCCTGGTTCGAGTCAACAGCGCCCCGCCCGTCGGGGCGCTGTTCGTTTGACCACATACAACCCCTGTTTCCCACCGGCTATCGGGCCCGTCATAGCCCTTTTATCCCCTCGCTTCGGGCCGTCGGCCGGGAGGCTCGCCGTTGACCGCCTTTACGGGTTAAGATACCGGCCATTCAACCCATAGCAGTCCAATCCGAGCCTCATCGCCCGTGAAATTACAGCCCGCAAAATCGAAACTTCTGACCAGCCTGTTTGCCATGGCCTCTGGCGCCATCGCCGTGCTGGCCTTCTCGCCCTTCAACTACTGGCCGCTGGTGATCCCGTCCCTACTCGGCCTCTACGCCCTGCTGGACAAGGCCACCCCCAAGCAGGCGGCCTGGCGCGGCTTTGGCTACGCCATGGGGCTGTTTTTGCCGGGGCTGTGGTGGATCCACGTCAGCATGACCATGTTCGGCGGCATCGCCCTGCCGGTCGCCTTCGTGCTGCTGGCCGGGCTGTCGGCCTATCTGGCGCTCTATCCGACCCTCGCCTGCTGGCTGTTTGCCCGTTTCTTCCGCGAACGTCACTGGAGCCGCTGGCTACTCGCCTTCCCGGCACTCTGGCTGATGGCCGACTGGCTGCGTGGCTGGGTGATGACCGGCTTCCCCTGGCTCTGGTTTGGCTACAGCCAGATCGACGGGCCGCTCAAGGGTTTTGCTCCCATCCTCGGCGTGCAGGGCATCACCCTCGCGCTGTTGCTGACCGCCTCCGCCCTCTGGCTGCTCTGGCAGAGCCGCAAGCCGGCCTGGCTGCTGGTGCCGGTGGCTCTGGTGGGCGCCGCCCAGGGGCTGATGCAGCTCAACTGGGTGACCCGCGGTGAACCGGTCAAGGTGGCGCTGGTGCAGGGCAACATCGAGCAGTCCCTCAAGTGGGATCCGGAGGCCCTGGTGCCGACGGTGCGCAAGTATCAGGATCTGAGCCGCGAGAACCAGGATGCCGACATCATCGTCTGGCCGGAATCCGCCATCCCGGCCATCGAGAAGGAGATGGGCAACTACCTGGAGAGCCTGGACAAGGCGATGAAGGTGAACGATACCGGCCTGCTGGCGGGGATCATCCACTACGATCTCGAGCAGCAGCGCTTCTTCAATACCGTGCTCGGCATGGGGGTGCAGGATGCGGAAGGCAAGGAGTCCTACTACTACCAGCACAAGAACCGCTACTACAAATATCACCTGCTGCCCATTGGCGAATTCGTGCCGTTTGAAGATCTGCTGCGCCCCATCGCGCCCTTCTTCAACCTGCCCATGTCCTCCTTCAGCCGCGGGGACGAGGTGCAGCCGAACCTGATCGCCAAGGGGCTCAAGTTTGCCGCCGCCATCTGCTACGAGATCATCTTCCCGGACGAGGTGCGCCGCAACGTGCAGCCGGATACCGACTTCCTGCTGACCGTCTCCAACGACGCCTGGTTCGGCACCAGCATCGGCCCCTGGCAGCACATGGAGATCGCCCGTATGCGCGCCCTTGAGCTGGCCCGCCCGCTGCTGCGCGACACCAACACCGGCATCACCATAGTCACCGAGATCGACGGCAGCATCATCGCCCAGATCCCGCAGTTCGAGGCTGGCGTGCTGCGCACCGAGGTGCGTCCCGCCCACGGCGTGACCCCCTATCTGCGCTTTGGCAGCTGGCCCATGTACGGTCTGGCCGCCGCCCTGCTGGCACTGGCCCTGTGGCTGCGTCCCCGCGCCCACCCCTGGGCGCGCAAGGGCTGACCCAGTCGTACAACCCGATAAATGAGAGAGGCGCCCTTGGGCGCCTCTCTTCTGTTCAGTCTGATACCCGCTCAGAACCTGTTCAGGCTCTGCAACGAGAGGTCGTCAGCAAGGTAAAGAGCAGCGCAGGAACCGGAGCGTATAGATATACGTGAGAACTCTCGGTTACAAACAAGCGAGCAGTACATGAGCCTTGATCACGGCCTCGCAGTAAGAGTGTGGACAGGTTCTCAGGGAGAGAGCGGCTCACGGTGATACTCATCGGCCCCGCACTCGGGGCAGGTGCCTAGCTGTTCCGGGTGCAGCACGGTATGGCGCCACTCGCAATGATCGCACACCAATACCCCGAGCCCCACCCAGTCGCCGGCCCGGTAGACCCCCTTGTGCTCCAGCTCGTCCGCCAGCTCCTGCCACTCCACCTGGGTGCGGTCGGTCACGTCCGCCAGCCAGGACCAGGCGGTGTCCTTGAGCGCCAGCATGAAGGCGGACTCCTCCACCTGCTCATCCTTGCGCCCCTCGTCATAGTTGCCCAGATCCCGCTTCACATACTCGGCGATCAGAGCCAGCTCGTCCTGGGTCAGATCCCCGGCCGCCTCCAGATAGGCCTGTACCTTGGCGATCATCCGGTTGAGGCGCTCCCCCTGGAACTGTTCTGTCTCTTGCCACTGCTTCTGCAGTTCGGCAATGAAGGCTTCGTACCCTTTTTGACGTTTGTCCATGGCCGTTACTCCTCTACTGAACCCTGATCGAGCCCGGCTTAAGGCCCGAGGGACGCTGGCGGTTGTTGCCGCCGCAGGATATAGGTATTCTATTGCGATTTCCCAGCTGATTTATCTATCCATTTCACAGATCCGGATGTCACCAATGCAAGAGCAATACGTTCCCCAATCCATAGAACCAGCAGTGCAAAAGCACTGGGATGCCAAGAAAACCTTCAAGGCGGTGGAGAAAGTAGACAAGGAAAAGTTCTACTGCCTCTCCATGTTCCCCTATCCGTCTGGTCGTCTACACATGGGGCACGTTCGCAACTACACCATAGGTGATGTGATCTCCCGTTATCAACGCCTCAATGGCAAGAACGTGCTGCAACCCATCGGTTGGGACGCCTTCGGCCTGCCGGCGGAAAACGCCGCCATCAAGAACAACACTGCGCCGGCCCCCTGGACCTACGAAAACATCGAATACATGAAGAACCAGCTGAAGATGCTGGGTCTGGGCTATGACTGGGATCGTGAGCTGGCCACCTGCAAGCCGGATTACTACCGCTGGGAGCAGTGGTTCTTCACCAAGCTCTACGAGAAGGGTCTGGTCTACAAGAAGACCTCCTCCGTCAACTGGTGCCCGAACGACATGACGGTGCTGGCCAACGAGCAGGTGGTGGACAACTGCTGCTGGCGCTGTGACACCCCGGTGGAGCAGAAAGAGATCCCCCAGTGGTTCATCAAGATCACCGACTACGCCGAAGAGCTGCTCAACGACATCGACAACCTCGAAGGCTGGCCTGAGATGGTCAAGACCATGCAGCGCAACTGGATTGGCCGCTCCGAAGGGGTCAACATCAGCTTCGCCATCGAGGGTCAAACTGAACATCTCGAGGTCTACACCACCCGTCCGGACACCTTCATGGGCGTGACCTATGTGGGTATCGCCGCCGGCCACCCGCTGGCGTTGCAGGCTGCCGAAAGCAATCCGGAGCTGGCCGCCTTTATCGAAGAGTGCAAGAACACCAAGGTGGCCGAAGCCGAGCTCGCCACCATGGAGAAGAAGGGCATGGCCACCGGCCTCTACGCCATTCACCCGCTGGATGGCCGCAAGGTGCCGGTCTGGGTCGCCAACTTCGTGCTGATGAACTACGGCACCGGCGCCGTGATGGCAGTACCGGGTCACGACCTGCGTGACCACGAATTCGCCACCAAGTACGGCCTCGAGATCAAGCCGGTCATCAAGCAGGCCGACGGTGAAGCACCGAACGTGATCGAAGCCGCCTACGCCGAGAAGGGTGTGCTGTTCAACTCCGGCGAGTTCGACGGTCTCGACTTCCAGGGTGCTTTCGATGCCATCGCCAACAAGCTGGAAGCCCTCGGCCACGGCAAGCGCACCGTCAACTACCGTCTGCGCGACTGGGGGGTTTCCCGTCAGCGCTACTGGGGCACCCCCATCCCGATGCTGACCCTGGCTGACGGTACAGTCGTGCCGACTCCGGAAGATCAGCTGCCGGTGCTGCTGCCGGAAGACGTGGTGATGGATGGCATCCAGAGCCCGATCAAGGCCGACGCCGAGTGGGCCAAGACCACCTACAACGGCCAGGAAGCGTTCCGCGAGACCGATACCTTCGATACCTTTATGGAGTCCTCCTGGTACTACGCGCGCTACTGCTCCCCGGACTACGACAAGGGCATGCTGGATCCGGCTGCTGCCAACCACTGGCTACCGGTGGACCAGTACATCGGCGGTATCGAGCACGCCTGTATGCACCTGCTCTACGCCCGCTTCTTCCACAAGCTGCTGCGTGACGCAGGCCTCGTGAACAGCGACGAGCCGTTCAAGCGCCTGCTCTGCCAGGGCATGGTGCTGGCTGACGCCTTCTACTACAAGGACGAGAAGGGCGGTAACGTCTGGGTCAGCCCGCTCGACGTCAAGGTTGAGCGCGACGACAAGGGTCGCATCACCAAGGCGGTCGACCTCGAAGGCCGTGAAGTGATGCACTCCGGCATGACCAAGATGTCCAAGTCCAAGAACAACGGCATCGACCCGCAGCTGATGGTGGAGCGTTACGGCGCCGATACCGTCCGTCTGTTCATGATGTTCGCCTCCCCGGCCGAGATGACCCTGGAGTGGTCCGACTCCGGCGTGGAGGGTGCCCAGCGCTTCCTGCGCCGCCTGTGGCGCATCACCTTCGAGCACGTCTCTGGTGGCGCCGTTGCCGCACTGGATCTGGCCGCCCTCACCAGCGACCAGAAAGCCGTGCGCCGCGAGCTGCACAAGACCATCGCCAAGGTGAGCGACGACGTGGGTCGCCGTCAGACCTTCAACACCGCCATCGCCGCCATCATGGAGCTGATGAACAACCTGGCCAAGCTGGGCAGCGACGCCCAGGATCGCGCCCTGATGCAGGAAGCGCTGGAAGCGGTGGTGGTCATGCTCTACCCCATCACCCCGCATATCGGCTTCGAGCTGTGGAAGATGCTGGGCAAGGGCGACGACATCGATCACGCGGCCTGGCCGGTGGCCGACGAGGCCGCCATGGTCGAGACCGAGAAGCTGGTAGTGGTGCAGATCAACGGCAAGATGCGCGGCAAGCTGACCGTGCCGGCCGAGATAAGCCAGGCCGACGTCGAGAAGCTGGCCATGGCCGATGCCTCGGTCCAGAAGTTCACCGACGGCCTGACCGTGCGCAAGGTGATCTACGTGCCGGGCAAGCTGCTCAACATCGTAGCCAACTGATGCCATATCGCTTACTGGCAACCGGGGACCGGTTCGGGTCGACGCAACTGCGTCGCCAACGGAGCGGTTGCCAAGCGGTCACAGCAAACGGATGATAACGGCGGGCCCTGCGCCCGCCGCTCTTCACTTCATGCAAAGAGGATTTTCTATGGGCACCACCCTCACCCGCTGGATGGCCATCCTGCTGACCGGTCTGCTGCTGCAGGCCTGCGGCTTCCAGATGCGCGGCACCGCCATCCCGCCCGAGTTGATGACCATGAAAGTGGTCGGTGACAACAAGAGCGACTTCTACCGGCTGGTCACCACCCGCCTCAAAGCCGCTGGCGTCGAACTCGCCGACAAGGAGGGCATTCCGGTGCTGACCCTGTCCGGCGTCGGCAGCACCAGTCAGGTCGCCTCCGTCGACTCCATCGGCCAGGCCCGTGAGTACGTGCTGGGCTACAACACCCAGTTCACCGTCTCCATGCCGGGCAAACCGACCCAGGTCTTCCCCATCGCCTTCAACCGCAGCTTCCTGAACAAGCCGGACGCGGCGCTCGCCTCCTCCCGCGAGCAGGAGCAGCTCGGCAAGGAGATGCAGGAGCAGGCCGCCAACCTGGTGATCCGCCAGCTCAGTCAGGTCAAATTCTGATGCGCCCATCCTGATGAGAGTGTGTTGATGAGAGTCTATCCCGAGCAGTTTGCGGATCATCTCAAGGCAGGGCTCAAGCCCTGCTATCTCATTTTTGGGGACGAGCCCTTGCTCAAGCTGGAAGCCATTGATGCCGTGCGCCAGGTGGCGCGCAAACAGGGCTTCGATGAGCGCCACAGCTTCGTGGTGGAACAGGGGCTGGACTGGAATCAGGTATACGATGCCTGCCAGGCCATGAGCCTGTTTTCGGCCCGCCAGATCATCGAGCTGGAGCTGCCGGCCAAGGTCGACAAGGACCTGGCCGCCCGCATCAGCGAGATCGGCAAGCAGCTGCACCCCGACCTGCTGCTGGTACTGAGCGGCAATCGTCTCAACCAGACCCAGATGAAGGCAGCCTGGTTCGACAAGCTGAGCCAGAGCGGCACCTATGTGCCGGTCAACCACCCCGAACCCCGCTTCTTTCCGCGCTGGATGAGCGCCCGCTTCCAGCGCTTCGGCCTCAAGGCGCTGCCGGATGCGGTCAACTTCATGTGCCACTCCTACGAGGGCAACCTGCTGGCCGCCAGCCAGGAGATAGAGAAGCTGACCCTGCTCTCGCCGCCCCAGCCCATCAGCGTCGCCTATCTGCAGGAGACCATCATCCGCCACGCCCACTTCACCCCGTTCCAGCTCATCGACACCCTGCTGGAAGGGAAGGTGAACCGGGCCCAGCGCATCCTGCTGGCCCTGCGCGCCGAAGGCACCGAGCCCGGCATGCTGGCCTGGACCCTGTGCCGCGAGCTGGAGCAGCTCACCGAGCTGGCGCTGGCGGCCCGCGCCGGTCAGCCCCTGGTGGAGCACTTCTCCCGATTGCGCATCTGGCAGAGCCGCCAGCAGCTTATTCAGCAGGCGCTGACCCGGCTCCCCTTCGCCAAGCTGCAGCAGTTGTGGCAGCTGATGGCCCACCTCGACGACGCCCAGCGTCGCTTCGATACCGAGCAAGCCTGGCTGATGCTGCAGACCATCGCCCTCGGTTTTCGCGATGGTACCCCCTTGCCGCTGGCGGGATCTGACGCATGAGCCAGCCCGTCGACATTCCAGCCATCACCGGAGGGGAATCCATGTTGCAGCCGCCCATCGGCATCCTGGGGGGGACCTTCGATCCCATCCACATCGGCCATCTGCGCCCGGCCATCGAGGCCCGCGACGCCATTGGTCTGGCCGAAGTGCGCCTGTTGCCGAACCATATCCCGCCCCACCGCACCAGCCCATTCTGCTCCAGCGAGCAGCGTCTGGCCATGGTTACGCTGGCGGCGGCGGAAAACCCGGGCTTCGTGGTGGATGAGCGGGAACTCAAGCGCGATACCCCCTCCTGGACCATCGACACGCTGATCGAGCTGAGGAGCGAGCTGCCGGACACCCCGCTCTGCTTTTTGATGGGGATGGACTCCCTGCTGAGCCTGCCAAGCTGGCACCGCTGGCAGGAGCTGCTCGACTACGCCCACCTGGTGGTGAGCACCCGTCCCGGCTGGCAGCCGGATTACCCGGCCGCAGTGGCCGCGCTGCTGGCCCGCCACCAGACCCGCGAAGTGACGGAGCTGCACCGGCTGCGTCACGGCCGCATCTGGCTGGCGGACAACCTGCCCGTCGAGCTGTCGGCCACCCGGCTCAGAGAGCGCTTGGCGGCGGGGGCGGATCCCCGCTATCTGCTGCCGCCATCGGTGGCGGAGTACATCCGCCAGCAGGGGCTCTATCGACCGGCCTGAACCCGGTTTGCCGGGGTGGTTGTCCGGCGCGGATCGCGCACTATAGTGATCAACAGGGGGCCGTTTTCCGAGCGGGCTCGGCCCCTGTTCCACTCCCCTTCACCGGACTGGGAAACGGGAGTGACCATGATATAATCCGCCGCCCTCACGCCGTGAAAGCGCGCCGGAATACAGGAGAGACTCATTGCAAGGCCAAGAACTGCATGCCTTTATCGTCGACAAGATCGATGACATGAAAGGCCGCGACATCATCACCCTCGATGTGCGCGGCAAATCCAGCATCACCGACACCATGATCATCTGCTCCGGCAACTCCAGCCGTCACGTCAGCGCCATCGCCCACCATCTGGCCAGCGAAGCTCGCCATGCCGGGCTCGATCTGCTGAGTGTGGAAGGCCAGCTCACCGGCGAGTGGGTGCTGGTGGATCTGGGCTCCGTCATCGTGCATGTGATGCAGGATGAGCATCGCGATTTCTATCAGCTGGAAAAACTCTGGAGCAACACCGCTCAGGTGAATGCGCAATAAACGAGCACAAGTGTAACGACCGATGAAAATCCAGTTGATTGCGGTGGGCACCAAGATGCCCGCCTGGGTAGAGCATGGCTTCGAAGAGTATCGCCGCCGTTTCCCCAAAGACATGCCATTCGAACTTGTCGAGATCGGCGCCGGAAAACGTGGTAAAAATGCCGACATTCCCCGCATTCTGCAAAAAGAGGGGGAAGCCATGCTGGCTGCCGCCGGCCGCTCGCGCATCGTGACCCTGGACATCCCCGGCAAACCCTGGACTACCGAGCAGCTGGCCGTGCAACTGGAAGCCTGGAAGCTCGATGGCCGCGATGTGGCCCTGCTGGTGGGCGGCCCGGAAGGGCTCTCCCCCGAATGCAAGGCTGCCGCCGAGCAGAGCTGGTCGCTGTCGCCGCTGACCCTGCCCCATCCGCTGGTGCGGGTGCTGGTGGCCGAGAGCCTCTATCGCGCCTGGAGCATCACAACCAATCATCCGTATCACAGAGAGTGAGCCATGCACTATCCAAGCATTCCCCTCTCAAACCCGAATCACAGAGCGTGAGCATGCACATCTGCACCCCGTTTCTCACCTGCTCGACAGTCATAAGGTAGCGGCATGCTGAAGACTCGCATCGAAATGCGCGACCACAGCGCCGAGGGTCGCCTCTTCTTCCGACGAACCCTGGTCGCCTACGTTGGCATGATAGTGCTGATGCTGGTGCTGCTGGGCAATCTCTACTACCTGCAAGTAGAGTCTTACGACACCTACCAGACCCGTTCCAACGACAACCGCATCCGCGTCGTGCCGGTGGCGCCGCCGCGCGGCCTCATCTATGACACCAACGGCGTGCTGCTGGCGGAAAACCGCCCGGTCTACAGCCTCGAGATCGTGCCGGAAGAGACCAAGGATCTGGAGAAGACCGCCGACGAGCTGATCGCCCTGCTGAAGCTGCCGGAGGGGACCAAGGAGAAGTTCCTGGCCGAGGTGAAACGCCAGCGCCGCTTCAAGCCGGTCGCCCTGTACGAGAAGCTGACCGAGTATCAGGTCGCCCTCTTCTCGGTCAACCAGCACAACTACCCGGGTGCCAGCATCGAGGCCTACCTCAAGCGCTACTACCCGTTTGGCGACACCCTGACCCATGCGCTGGGTTACGTGGCCAAGATCAACACCCGCGACGTGGAGCGCCTCGACAAGGAGGACAAGCTCGCCAACTATGCCGCCACCAAGGACATCGGCAAGCAGGGGGTGGAGAAGTACTACGAGGATCAGCTGCACGGCGTGGCAGGCTACCAGGAGGTCGAGGTGAACAACCGCGGCCGGGTGGTGCGCACCCTGAAATTCCAGCCGCCCGAGCCCGGCAAGGACATCTACCTCAACATCGACATCCGCCTGCAGCTCAAGGCCCAGCAACTGCTGGCCGGCCGCCGCGGCGCCATCGTGATGATGGATCCCAATACCGGTGCCCTCCTGGCCATGGAGTCGAGCCCGAGCTATGACCCCAACCTGTTCGTGACCGGCATCTCCAGCGCCAACTACTCGGCGCTGCTCAACGATCCGGCCCGGCCGCTGGTGAACCGCACCACCCAGGGCATCTATGCCCCCGCCTCCACCGTCAAGCCCATGATGGCGGTGATGGGGCTCAACGAGGGGGCCATCACCCCCAACTACCGCTACTTCGGCGGCCCCAGCTTCTCCATCCCGGGCACCACCAAGAAGTTTCGCGACTGGCGACGCTGGGGCCACGGCTGGCTCGACGTCTATCGCGCCATCGAGGTGTCGGCGGATACCTACTTCTACGATCTCGCCTACCGGGTCGGCATCGACAAGATCAACAGCTACATGACCAGGTTCGGCTTCGGTCAGTACAGCGGTGTCGACATCTACGAAGAGACCAAGGGGGTCATGCCGTCCCGCGACTGGAAGATGGCACGCTGGCGCCAGCCCTGGTATCAGGGTGACACCATCTCCATCGGTATCGGCCAGGGCTACTGGAGCGCCACCCCGATCCAGCTGGCCAAGGCCATCAGCATCCTGACCCAGAACGGCCACGACGTGACGCCGCACCTGCTCAAGAGCACCGCCTCCATCGATGGCGTGGTCAACGCCCCCATCAACCCGAACATGGCCATCCAGACCAAGAGCGACAGCTACTGGCAGGTGGCCAAGGACGGCATGTGGCGGGTCATCAACGGCCACGAAGGGACAGGTCGACGCGCCTTTGCCAACACCCCCTACAAGGCGGCGGGCAAGTCCGGCACCGCCCAGGTGGTGGGCCTCAAGGAGAACCAGGTCTACAACGCGGCCACCACCAAGGTGGAGCATCGCGACAACGCCCTGTTCGTCTCGTTCGCACCGTTCGAAGCACCCAAGGCGGTGGTCGCCCTGGTGCTGGAGAACGCCGGGGGCGGCAGCGCCATGGCGGCGCCGGTCGCCCGCAACATGCTGGATGCCTATCTGCTGCCGCCGGAGCCCCAGCTGCCGCCGGCACCGGCCAAGAAGCCCCAATCCGAAGAGGTTGCCTCTCATGAGTAACTCCGCTCGCCAGCAGAGCATCTGGTACAAGCTGCATATCGACTTGCCGCTGCTGCTCGGCCTGCTGACCCTGATGTCCCTCTCCATGGTGGTGCTCTACTCCGCCTCCGGTCAGGATGTCGACTCCATCGTGCGCCAGCTGGTGCGCGGCGGACTGGCGTTCGCCCTGATGATCGGCATGGCCCAGCTGCCACCTTCTCTCTATGCCCGCTGGTCGGTGCCCCTGTTTGCTGTGGTGGTGCTGCTGCTCATCGCGGTGGACGTGTTCGGCCACATCGGCAAGGGGGCCCAGCGCTGGCTGGACCTCGGCTTCATGAAGTTTCAGCCCTCCGAGGTGATGAAGCTCTCCATGCCCATCATGGTGGCCGCCTGGCTCAGCCGTCATTCGCTGCCGCCCAAGTTCAGCCACCTGGTGCTGAGCCTCATCATGGTGCTGCTGCCCACCCTGCTGATCGCGGCCCAGCCCGACCTTGGCACCTCCATCCTGGTAGCCGCCTCCGGCTTCTTCGTCATCTTTCTGGCGGGGATCAGCTGGTGGCTGATCGGGCTCGCGGTGCTGCTCATCTGCGCCTTCATGCCGGTGCTCTGGTTCTTCCTGATGCACGACTACCAGCGCCAGCGGGTGCTGATGCTGCTGGACCCTGAGAAGGACCCGCTCGGCCGTGGCTACCACATCATCCAGTCCAAGATCGCCATCGGCTCCGGCGGCGTGTTCGGCAAGGGCTGGCTGCAGGGCACCCAGTCCCAGCTCGAGTTTTTACCAGAACGGCATACCGACTTTATCTTCGCGGTGTTCAGCGAGGAGTTCGGCCTGGTGGGGGTCGCCCTCCTGCTGGTGATCTACCTCTACATCATCAGCCGCTGCCTGTTTATCTCCATGCAGGCCCAGAACAGCTTCGAACGCCTGCTGGGCGGTGCCCTGACGCTGACCTTCTTCGTCTACGTGTTCGTCAACATGGGGATGGTGAGCGGCATCCTTCCGGTGGTAGGGGTCCCCCTGCCGCTGGTGAGCTACGGCGGCACCTCCATGGTGACCCTGATGGCCGGCTTCGGCATCCTGATGTCTATCCAGACCCACAGAAGGTTGCTGGCCTGATGCGACTGGCCGGTGTGTTGCTCTCGCTCGTTGCCCTGAACGCAACGGCGGCCGTCGAGCCCCCCGGGCTCGCCCGGCTCGCCGAGCAGCAGCAGGTGCCGCTGGCCGAGTTGCAGGCCGCCACCGCCCAGGCCAGCCTGCGCCAGGAGGTGCTCGACACCATCAGCCGCCCCTGGGAGGCCAAACCCTGGCATCGCTACCGGCCGCTGTTCATCACCCCGGAGCGGATCCGGGACGGGGTCGGCTTCTGGCAACGCCACGCCGCCACCCTGGCGCGGGCCGAGCAGACCTATCAGGTGCCGGCCTCCCTCATCGTCGCCATCATCGGCATCGAGACCTTCTACGGCCGCCAGATGGGCCGCCATCCGGTGCTCGACAGCCTCTACACCCTGGGCTTTCACTACCCCGAGCGGGCCGACTTCTTCGCCAAGGAGTTTGCCCAGCTGGTGCTGCTTGCCCGGGAAGAGAAGTGGCCACTCACCCTTCTCAAGGGCTCCTATGCCGGCGCAATGGGGATGGGTCAGTTCATGCCCTCCAGCTATCGCCACTATGCGGTCGACTTCGACGGCGACGGCAAGCGCGATCTGTTCGCCAACCCGGTGGATGCCATCGGCAGCGTCGCCAACTATTTTGCCGAGCATCAGTGGCGCTGGGGGGAGTCGGCGGTCGAACCCGCCTTGATCGGACTGGCGCCAGTGGGTACCCTGCTGAGGCCGGCCCCCGAGCTGACCCAGACCTGGGCCGAGCTGGCCGCCGCGGGCATTGAACTCGCCACCCCGCTGGCACCCGACACGCCGGTGAAACTGCTGGCATTGGAACAGGCCGATGGACCGGAATACTGGGTCGCGCGCCACAATTTTTACGTGATCACCCGCTATAACCGCAGCCCGCTCTATGCGATGGCGGTGCATCAACTCAGTCAAGCAATCCAGGACGCGTATGCATTACAGCCACAAACTTCTCCCGCTCAGCCTGACCTTGTTGCTGGCCGCCTGTAGCAGCCAGCCGGAACAGCTTCCCCCGCCTCCCGAACCGGTCCAGCCGGAAAAACCCCAGGTCATCGAGATCCCGCAGGCCACCGGCGCCATCCCGCGTCCCGAGCCCCTGAGCGCCAGCGGCAACCGTGACTACTGGATTGGCAAGCAGAAGAACGAGGTGTGGCGCGACATCAAGCATTACAGCGAAGAGGGGACCGCCAGCTGGCTCTCCCAGGATCTGGACGGCCAGAAGACCGCCAACGGCGACGTGCAGGACAGCAAGCTGTTCAGCGCTGCCCACCGCAACCTGCCGCTGCCAAGCTATGTGCGGGTCACCAACCTGGACAACGGGCAGGAGACCATAGTGCGGGTCAACGATCGCGGCCCCTTCGGCAGCGATCGGCTGATCGACCTCTCCCATGCCGCCGCCAAGCAGCTGGGGATGGTGGAAGGGGGCGAGGCGCGGGTACGGCTCGAGCTCATCAACGACACCCCGGATCAGATGGTGCTCATGGCCCCCATGAAGCCCATCGAGATGACGCCGACCGCCGCGGCCCCCGTCGCTCAGGACGGCTTCGTCGGCCAACCCACCGAGCTGGCCATGGCCACGCCGGCGGCAGAGGAGCCGGCCCCCGTCAAGGCGCCGGTCACCAAACCCGCCAAACCGGCAGCGGCCAAGACGGCGGCGCCCGCCAGCAGCGGCGAGGGCAAGATGATCCAGGTGCTGGCCAGCGGCTCGCAGGCACGGGCGGAGGCGATGGGCAAGGTGATGACCCAGCGCCACGGCCTGCCCTATCGGGTGGACGCCCATGGTGCCATCTTCCGGGTGCTGATCGGCCCTGTGCCTGCCGACCAGCAGGCCGCCACCCTGGAGAAAGTGCGCCAGGGGGGGCTGGAGCAAGCCTTCATCGTCCCCTGAGCGTCTCAGGCTCAAGCTGACCGAACCGCCCTCTGTGGCCCGCCATCACGTCGTTTCCCGGCGTGATGGCGGCTGCGGACGGAGAAAAAACCAGACCAGATGGCACGTCGGGCTTTGACCGACGGTCGCTTCTGGTATAGTGAAGCCCGCATTTTTAACTTGGGTTACCCCAACCAGGCACCAGGAATTTCAAGATGTCCAAATTTGCCCGTTCAGTTATTCTGGCCTCCCTGATAAGCGCCACCGCCCAGGCCAACACGCCTGTACCGACCCCGACGCCGAACGCCAACCCCGTGGTGGTTCCCGCCGCGCCGGAGATCTCCGCCAAGGCCCACATCCTGATCGACTACTACTCCGGTCAGGTACTGGCCGAGCAGAACGCCGAAGAGCGTCTGCCGCCCGCCAGTCTGACCAAGATGATGACCTCCTACATCATCGGCCAGGAGCTGCTGAAGGGGAACATCAAGCGCACCGACATGGTGACCATCAGCCAGAACGCCTGGTCCAAGAACTACTCCGACTCCTCCAAGATGTTCATCGAGGTGGGCAAGCAGGTCTCCGTCGATGACCTGAACAAGGGCATCATCATCCAGTCCGGCAACGACGCCTGCGTCGCCATGGCCGAATTCCTGGCGGGCAGCACCGACTCCTTCGCCAGCCTGATGAACAGCTGGGCCGCCAAACTCGGCATGAACGACAGCCACTTCATGAACCCGCACGGTCTGGATGCGGAAGGTCACTACAGTACCGCTCACGACATGGCGCGCCTGGGCCAGGCCCTGATCCGCGACCTGCCGGAGGAGTACAAGATCTACGCCCAGAAATCCTTCGTGTTCAACGGCATCACCCAGCACAACCGCAACCGCCTGCTGTGGGATCAGTCCCTGCAGGTTGACGGCATCAAGACAGGCCACGTCAGCCAGGTCGGCTACAACCTGGTCTCCTCCGCCACCAACAACGAAGGCATGCGCCTGATCGCCGTGGTACTGGGCGCCAGCAGCGAAGCCTCCCGCGCCGCCGAGAGCAAGAAGCTGCTCACCTACGGTTTCCGCTTCTTCCAGAGCCTGACCCCCTACAAGGCGGGCACCGAGCTGGTGACCCAGAAGATCTGGATGGGCGACAAGCCGGAAGTGAAGCTGGGCGTCGACAAGGACGTCTCCGTGCTGGTCACCCGTGGCCAGGGCAACAACCTCAAGGCGGACTTCCAGCTGGAGAGCGAGCTGAAGGCACCGCTGGCCAAGGGTCAACGGGTCGGCACCGTGTTCCTCAAGCAAGGGGACAAGGAGATCAAGCAGGTACCGCTGGTCGCCCTGGAAGAGGTACAAGAGGGTGGCCTGATGAGCCGTCTGTGGGACTACCTGGTGATGCTGGTTTCCAGCTGGTTCAAGTAATCCACACGCAGGATCCCGACCAAACAGCGGCGCCAACAGGCGCCGCTGCTGTCTTTTTGGGGTCGGGCCAGTCAATAACCCTGTAAACTGCAGGTTCCGCCGACTGACGATTTGTGGTAAAAAGCAGCACCTCCATCCCTTGTCTGCCGGTCCGGCCTTGATCCCGGCCCGGGCAATGCCCATATACACTTGAGCATTGCCCCGCACAGACGGGGGTATGGCGGCCCCGAGGGGCCAACGGCCATTAGCCACAAGCAAGAAAGTCGTCTCGCGACGACCGCAAAAGGTGAGTAAATGAATACCAAGTTTGATGAACTGCTGGAGTTCCCCTGCAAGTTCCCGTTCAAGGTGCTCGGCGTTGCCGACCCGGCCCTGCCGGACATGGTGGTGGAAGTGCTGCAGCAGCACGCCCCCGGCACCTACAGCCCGACCGTCCAGCCCAGCTCCAAGGGCAACTACCACTCGGTCCGGGTCACTGTGACTGCCCAGAGCAAGGAACATATCGAAGCCATGTATACCGCCCTCGGCAACATAGAACTGGTTCGCTACGTCCTGTAAGTCGCCTCTTTCGCCCCGCCACCGGGGCGACTGATTATTTGCCGCCGGCGACCAGCGCCGTGCCAGCCGACCCAAGCGCCTGTCAGTGAGGAAAGATGTCACCCCAAACTCCCGCCGAGTCATCACAGTCCACCAGCCAGCTGCTGGTGAGACAGCTGGGCCGTCGTCCCTACCAGCCGGTATGGGATGCCATGAAGGCCTTCACCGACAGCCGCACCCCCGACACCCCGGACGAGTTCTGGGTGGTGGAGCATGACCCCGTCTACACCCAAGGGCAGGCCGGCAAGGCCGAACATCTGCTCGCCCCCGGCGACATCCCGGTGGTGCAGAGCGATCGCGGCGGTCAGGTGACCTATCACGGCCCGGGCCAGCTGGTGCTCTACGTGCTGGTGGACGTGCGTCGCAGCAAGCTGACGGTACGCGAGCTGGTGACCTGCCTGGAGACCGCCATCATCAATACCCTGGCCAACAGCGACATCAGCGCCTATGCCAAGGCCGATGCCCCCGGGGTCTACGTGAAGAACGAGCTCGGCATGGAGGCCAAACTGGCCTCCCTTGGCCTGCGCATTCGCAAGGGGTGCTCGTTCCACGGGCTGGCCCTCAACATCAACATGGACATGACCCCCTTCCTGCGCATCAACCCGTGCGGCTATGCGGGCATGGCCATGACCCAGACCAGCGCCCTGGGCGGCCCGCAGAGCGTGGCCGAGGCGCAATCCATCCTGGTGGCCGAACTGGCCCGCCTGATTGGTTATCAAACAATAACAAACACCGAGAGTGAATCATGAGCAAACCCGTTCGTATGGAGCCGGGCGTCAAGCTGCGCGATGGCGACAAGATGGCCCTGATCCCGGTGAAATTCATGCCGGATCCCAACGAGGAAGTGCTGCGCAAGCCTGACTGGATGCGGATCAAGCTGCCACCGTCGAGCCAGAAGATCGAGCACATCAAGAGCACCCTGCGCAAGAACAAGCTGCACTCGGTGTGTGAAGAAGCCTCCTGCCCCAACCTGGCTGAGTGCTTCAACCATGGCACCGCCACCTTCATGATCATGGGCGCCATCTGCACCCGTCGTTGCCCCTTCTGCGACGTGGCCCACGGCCGCCCGCTGGCGCTCGACCCGGAAGAGCCGAAGAAGCTGGCGCTGACCATCAAGGAGATGGGGCTGAAATACGTGGTGATCACCTCGGTGGATCGCGACGATCTGCGCGACGGCGGTGCCCAGCACTTCGCCGACTGCATCAAGCAGATCCGCGAGCACAGCCCGCAGACCCGCATCGAGATCCTGACCCCGGACTTCCGCGGCCGGATGGAGCAGGCGCTGGAGGTGTTCCGCGAGACCCCGCCCGACGTCTTCAACCACAACCTGGAAACCGCCCCGCGCATGTACCGGGTCGCCCGCCCGGGTGCCGACTACAAGTGGTCGCTGGAGCTGCTGCGCCGCATCAAGGAGATGCACCCCCATGTGCCGACCAAGTCCGGCGTCATGATGGGTCTGGGCGAAACCAATGAAGAGATAGTCCAGGTGCTCAAGGACCTGCGCGAGCACGGCGTCAACATGCTGACCCTGGGTCAGTACCTGCAGCCGAGCCGCCACCACCTGCCGGTGAAGCGCTACGTGCCGCCCGCAGAGTTCGATGAGCTCAAAGATGTGGCCATGGAGCTCGGCTTCAGCCACGCCGCCTGCGGTCCCTTCGTGCGATCCTCCTACCACGCGGATCTGCAAGCCAAGGGGGAAGAGGTCAAATAAGCCTCTGCCCACCGACAGAAAAAGAGCGCCTTATGGCGCTCTTTTTTATGCAAGTCGCAAAGCACATCCTGCTGGTTGGCGCCCCCGAAACGGGCATGTCGAGGGGCCTCGGTCGCTGTTATGATGTGGCCGCCGTTATCGTCAACCGCCCAGGATATGCCATGTCTCAAACCCGCCTCTTCATCGTGCACGGTTATACCGCCTCCCCCGACGCTCACTGGTTTCCCTGGCTCAAGGCCGAACTCGAGGCCAGGGATGTCCGGGTCGAGGTGCTGGCCATGCCTGACCCCCACCACCCAGAGCCCGCCACTTGGGACGCAGCCATGGACCACCTGGTGCGGGATCACGACGAACGCACCTTCCTGCTGGGCCACAGCCTCGGCTGCATCACCATACTGCGCCAGCTCGACCGGCTGCCCGCCGGCAGCCAGGTGGGGGGGATCCTGCTGGTCTCCGGTTTCGATCAGCCGCTGCACACCCTGCCGGAGCTGGATCCCTTCATGACTCCGGACTATGACCCGGCCCGCATCATGGCGCTGGCCCCCCGCCGGGTGGTGATCGCCTCCCGGGATGATGCCATCGTGCCCTATCCCTACAGCCAGCACCTGAGCGAGCGACTGGCTGCGCCACTCTACAGCCTGGAGCATGGCGGCCACTTCCTCGACCGGGACGGCTTTCTGACCCTGCCGCTGGTGCGTGACCGACTGCTCGCCATGCTGGCGGAGGGCTGAGGCAGACAACAACGGCCACCAGGGTGGCCGTTGTTGTTTTCGACCCGGCTAGAACGACATGCCGGAGAAGGACATGAAGCCGAGCGACATCAGCCCGGCCACGATGAAGGTGATGCCAATCCCCCTCAACCCCTCTGGCACATCCGCATACTTCATCTTCTGGCGCAGGCCGGCGATGGCGACGATGGCCAGCAGCCAGCCCAGGCCTGAGCCCGCTCCATATACCACGGATTCGATGAAGTCGTAGTCCCGCTGCGCCATGAACATCACCCCGCCGAAGATGGCGCAGTGCACCGTCAGCAGCGGCAGATAGATGCCCAGCGCGTGATGAAGCGCCGGAAAGTGCTTGTCCAGCACCATTTCCATCACCTGCACCAGGGCTGCCAGCACCCCGATGTAGACGATGAAATCGAGAAAGCTCAGATCAAACTCGCCGAGAAAGGTGCTCTCCGGGCGCAGGATATGGCGGTAGATCAGATTGTTGAGGGGGATGGCGATCACCATGACCACCAGCACCGTCAGGCCAAGGCCGAAGGCGGTGTTGATGTTCTTGGAAACGGCCAGGAAGGTGCACATGCCAAGGAAGAAGGCCAGCGCCAGGTTTTCCACAAAGATCGATTGAATGAAGAGGTTTACGTAATAGTCCATCGGGTCGGCTCACAACGGGTACGAACGGGAGCCGCCTCCCTGCGCGCAAGCGGGCACGAAGACGGTGCAAGAGGCGCCGGATCGGAGCCTGGCCCGCAGGCAGTACTCTGTGGCAGGGATCAGGATCGGATCGAACGGGCGCGTGGCGTGCAGCCGGCCTCTAGTCGCTGTGGCAGAACCGAAATTGCAGATGGTGGCAGCATCGCAGCCGCCGATGCAGATAGCCGAAGTGCTCGGCCAGCTGCCTGAGGTAGATGAGGGGCAGGAATAACAGCAGGCCGCAGAGCAGGCCGAGGATCTCGTGCTGGAACCAGGCCAGCAGCATCTGGTAGAGCTCGGCATGAGCGGCCCCTTCCAGTCGCCGCCCCTGCTCGAAGCCGAGGCGCCACTGGGAGGCAGGCGGCAGGCTGACGCTGTCGAGCAGCCCCCGCTGGGCCGGCTCGTGCAGCTGCATCGAGCCCTCCTGCCCTCCCGTTGCCGGCCCCGGGGTTGCAACGACCCCTGCCGCGCCAGAGGCGGCAAGCCAGAGAAGGCAGGCGATGGCGAGGACCATCGACCAGGTCGACAGTCGGCCAGGGGGCAGCAAGGGATGCATCCGGTTCAAACAAAGAGGAACAAGAGGGGCGAATTTATCACAATTCCTCGATTTATTGAATTTACCATATGGGAAATCAGCTTTAATCGATGCTAAAAACCCTGATTATCAAAAAATCCAGCAATTAAAAACCACCATGAGAGCAAGCGCCATGACGTCTGCTCTCATGGTGAGGACTCACCCCTGCTCAAAGGCCTGATGGTAGCGCACTTCACCATGGGCCATGGCGGCGCCGAACGAGCGGGCCATGAAGTACTCGGCCGGCACGCCGGGCAGCGTCAACCCCGACTCGGACACGAAGCCGAAACGACCGTAGAAGCCGGGATCCCCCAGCACCACGCAGCCGGCCGCCCCCATCCCCTTGAGCTCGGCCAGACCCGCCTCCATCAGCCGTGATCCCAGCCCCTTGCCGTGCAGCTCGGGGGAGACGGAAATGGGGCCAAGACCATACCAGTGCAGGCTGCCATCGCTGATGGTCACCGGCGAGAAGCAGAGGTGGCCGACCACTCGCCCCGCCTGCTCTGCCACCAGCGACAGGCTGAGTGCCCCGGCCTGGCGCAGGTCGCGCACGATCAGCTGCTCGTTGTGATCGGTATGGGGAGCCTTGAGGAATGCGGCCACTGTCACCGCTTCAATGGCGTCGTGATCGGCGCCCGTTTCGGGTCGAATGAGGATGTTCATAAGGTTTTCTCCGTTTGTTATCTTGCAATGGATGGCCTGATCAGACTGCCTGCAGGCAGCAGATCACATAGCCATAGCTGCCCAGGTATTGGCGGTGGATGGCCACTTCCCGACTCAGATCCTGCCAGGCTGGGCTATCCCCCAGCTCGGCGCGATGGCGCGCCAGATTGCGTTCGATGGGATCCAGATAGTTGTGCCAGGCCCTTTGCGGCAACTCGGTGTGCCACAGACAGCGATACCCCGCCTCCTGCACCGTCTTGAGCAGGCCAGCCAGGGTCTGCATGGCGGGATAATCCCGTTGCCAGAACGCCAGCGCCTCCTCTGGCGGCGTGTCCGTCAGCCACACCAGGTCGCTCAGCACGATGCAGGCATCAGGGCCGGCAAGGTGCGCCCGCCAGGCTTTGAGCGCATTGACCACCCCTATGGTGTAGGCGCTCCCTTCGGCCCAGATAAGGTCGGCGGGGGCCAGCTCCACCGGCAGCGCCGCCATGTTGGCGCACAGGGTGGTGACCTGCTCAAAGCCAGCCGCGCTGGCCGATCTGACCACGGCGGCCAGCACCTCCTCGTCCAGATCAATGGCCACTATGGTGGCGTCCGTCACCTGTGCCAGCGCCAGGGTGGCGGCGCCCCGCCCACAGCCCATGTCGAAGATCCGGCGAGGCTGGCTGGGCAGCGCGGCAAACTGCTGCTGGGTAAAGAGGCTATCCCCCGGCCCCCAATAGCTCATGTCGTCCAGCAGCAGCTTGAAATCCCGGATGTAGCGCTCGTGTTCATTCATGTCTTTGCTCAGCCACTGCAGGTGATAACGCTCTTTTTCACTGAATCCCTGCTTCATCACCCAGGCAAAGTAGGCCTGCGGGGCTTGATGCTGCAGTTGCCGCTGCCAGGCCTTGAACTCGTCGCCGGAGTGCGCACGCAAACCGGCGAGATCCGCCAGCAGATCCCTGGCGCGTTGCATCCGCGCCAGCTCCTCATCCAGCTCCCTGACCCGGGCTGCCAGCGTTGCCTGCTCCAGCTCCCCCGCCAGACAGGCGAGGCACTGCTTGAGGCTGAGCCCGCCGGCCTGCAGGGCCTGCACCATCCGCAGCCGCTGCAGATCTTCATCGTCGTAGTGGCGATAACCGTTGGCGCCCCTTGTGCCCGCAATCACCCCCAACTTCTCGTAATAGAGCAGGGTGGAGCGGGCCAGGCCGCAGCGCCTGGCCAGTTCGGATATTTTCATGACAGCGACTCGCAGTGGGGTCCATGACCCGATGAAGGGAAGCTTAAACTGTGAAGCAATAGACGGGTCAACGGCAAAATCCGGGTTAACACCATAAAAAAACGGCCACCCTGAGGTGGCCGTCATAGGCAGCAAGAGAGACTCACGGATCAGAGGCCGGCGGCCTCCAGATGCTCCACCAGCAGTTGCACGCTACGGTTGCCGCGCCACTCGTTGACGTCGAGCCGGTAGACCAGCCGTACCCGTTTGACCGAGGCATCGGGCCAGCGCTGCAAGTCGACCCCGAAGGCGATGGCATCCACCGCGTGGCCGGAGTCCGTGGTCAGCATCATCTTGAGGTGCTTCTCCCCCACCAGCCGCTGCTGCACCAGCACGAACTCGCCGTCGAACAGCGGCTCGGGGAAGGCCTGACCCCAGGGGCCGGAGGCGCGGATCAGCTCCGCCAGCTCGAGGGTGAGCTCGTCCGGCAGCAGTTCGCCGTCGGTGAGCAGCACCCCGGTCAGCAGCTCAGGAGTCACCAGCTCGCCGATGACCGCCTCGAAGGCGCGACCGAAGGCCTCGATATTGGCCTTGGGCAGGGTCAGCCCCGCCGCCATGGCGTGGCCGCCAAACTTGCCCATCAGGCCGGGGTGACGGGTATCGAGCAGTTCCAGCGCATCGCGCAGGTGCACCCCGGGGATGGAGCGCCCGGAGCCCTTGAGCTCGGTCTCGCTGCTCTCGGCAAACGCGATGACCGGGCGGTAGTACTTCTCCTTCACCTTGGAGGCCACCAGCCCCACCACCCCCTGATGCCACTCGTCCCGGTGCAGCACGATACCGGAGGGCACCTCGCCATCACGAAACCGGATCTGCTCCAGGGTGGCCAGCGCCTCCTGCTGCATCCCCTGCTCTATTTCCTTGCGCTCCTGGTTGAGGCTGTCCATTTCGGAGGCGAGCTGGCGCGCCAGGTTGATGTCCTCGCTCAGCAGACAGGCGACCCCGAGGGACATGTCGTCGAGCCGGCCCACCGCGTTGAGGCGCGGCCCCAGCGCAAAGCCGAGATCGGCGGCGCACAGGCGACGACCATCGCGACCGGACACGTCCACCAGCGCCTGGATGCCGGGACGACAGCGGCCGGCCCGGATCCGCTGCAGGCCCTGATGGACCAGGATACGGTTGTTGCCATCGAGCGCCACCACGTCGGCCACGGTGCCAAGGGCCACCAGATCCAGGTAATCCGCCACGTTGGGGGCGCGCAGCCCCTGGCGCTCATACCAGCCGCTCTGGCGCAGATGGGTGTTGAGGGCCGCCATCAGGTAGAAGGCGACCCCGACCCCGGCCAACGACTTGGAGGGGAAGTCGCAGCCATGCTGGTTGGGGTTCACTATCGCGTCGGCGTCAGGCAGCTCCTGGCCCGGCAAATGGTGATCGGTAACCAGTACCTGCATGCCGGCCGCCTTGGCCGCCGCCACCCCGGCGATGCTGGAGATGCCGTTGTCCACCGTGATGAGGAACTCGGCGCCGCGGGCCACTGCCAGCTCGACGATCTCGGGGGTGAGGCCATACCCGAACTCGAAGCGGTTGGGCACCAGAAAATCGATGTGGCGGCCGCCCATAGCGCGCAGGGCCAGCACGCACAGGGCCGAGCTGGTGGCGCCGTCACAGTCGAAGTCGCCGACGATGAGAATGCGCTTTTGCGCCGTCAGCGCCTCGGCCAGCAGGGGCACCGCCTGCGCCATACCGAACAGGCGCTGGGGTGGCAGCAGCTGATTGGCGCTGCGCTCCAGCAGGGCAGGGTCTTCGACCCCACGGCTGGCGAAGATTTGCCGCAGCAAGGGATGAAGGGTGGCGGGCAGATGGGAATCATCCACGCGCGGACGACGACGGATTAGCAGGGGCATCGATGTGATCCAGTATCTTGAGCAGTTGTTCAGGGCTCTGATAACCGCGCAGCAGGTCGCCATTTGGCAGGACCCAGCTCGGCAGCGCCTTGATCCCGAGCCACTGGCTCAGGCCAATATGATGGGCAAGGATCTCATTACAGCCGCTCTCAGGCAAACGATCACTGAGTTCAAGTTCGCGCAGCAGCCCGGGATCGCACCAGCGCGCCTGCGCCTCGGCCAGATCGGCAAAGGGGCCAAGCACCGGCAGCAGCTGCACGCTCACCCCCCTCGCCTGCAAGGCGGGCAACTCTGCCAGAGTGGTGCGACAGCCGCGGCAGGCGAGATCGGTAAACAGGGTGAGGCGGTGGCGCTCGGGCACGGCCTTGAGCTGCATCCGCCGCTCGCCGATCTGGGCCAGGGCCAGCTGCCGCTGTTGACGCTGGCCCAGCATGGTGAGGTTCTTCATGTCGTGGGCCAGATCCAGCATGGTGCCCAGCAGCACATGGTCGCCCCTGGCATCGGTATAGAGGGGCCCCTGCGCGGTGCCAAGCAGATAGAGGCCGGAGACCGGGGTCTCGTCCACCAGGTAGACCTGCACCCCGAGCCGCCGCTCTATGGTCTGTTTCAACAGTTGGGGATCCATCCCCGCGCTGACGGCAAAAGAGCCCAGCAGCATCATTCCCAGCAGTAAATAGTGCACTTTTTTACTCACTTGGCATGAACGAATGGACTCACAAGGTTACTCAGCAACTATGCTCGCCTCAACTGCTTGATTACTGATTGGTTAATAGAAGGGTCGCAAAAAATCCCAATCTGACAGGTTGCCAATCGGGCAAAGCCCCAGCAAGCTAACCGGGACGACAGGAAACACGACGGTCATCCTCTGTTTTCCTGATGCTTTATTATTCAAACACCAGGGCGGCCCAGGCCGCTACTAGCCCATTTTTGGAGGGGAAAATGAGTCTGATTCAAGAGTTCAAGGCCTTTGCATCCAGAGGCAACGTCATCGACATGGCGGTCGGTATCATCATCGGGGCCGCCTTCGGCAAGATCGTCTCCTCCTTCGTCGGTGACGTGATCATGCCGCCCATCGGCCTGATCCTGGGGGGCGTGGACTTCAGCGACCTCGCCGTGACCCTGAAGGCCGCCGAGGGCAGTGCGCCGGCCGTGGTCATCGCCTACGGCAAGTTCATCCAGACCATCATCGACTTCCTGATCATCTCCTTCGCCATCTTCATGGGGCTCAAGGCCATCAACACCCTGAAGAAGAAGCAGGAAGAGGAAGCCGCGGCACCGGCCGGCCCCACCAAGGATCAGGAGCTGCTGACCGAGATCCGCGATCTGCTCAAATCCCAACAGGGAAAATAAGCGCCAGCTCCTGTCGTGTACTGGAAAAAAACCGCCTTCGGGCGGTTTTTTAGCTACATCAGCAACGGAACACTTTACACTTGGCATCACCCAGACCCTGATCTGCATCCGCCCCCATCCCACGCACATCATGCTTGAATGAATGTAAACCTACAGGAATCATCGCCATGACATCCCCGACAGTGAAGACCAGAGCGAAACATGGTTTCATTCTGCGCTATTTGCTGTTGCTCTCCCTGCCCCTGCTATTGATGACAGCCAGCAACCTCTATCTGTTTTTCATCAAACAACAGAACGTAGTACGCGAGCGCATGGAGTTTTTCAGCAGCAGTACGGCCCAGCAATGGGACAACGCGCTGAGCTCGGTCGAAGAGCAACTCAATATTCTGGCGGTGGATCTCGCCAACCATGACGGCGTGCTCCCGCCAGAAATGCGGGCGCGGCACTACTCGGTGTGGCAGCAGCTCAGCCGCTCGGGCAGCCTGCTGAAGGGGCTCTACTATGTGCAGCGGGACAATACCCTGGTCAACTTCAACCACCAGCTCCCCCCTTCCCCCCAGGCAATGGCCAAACAGGCATGGTATCTGGATGCCATCCATACGCCGGGGATCAATATCTGGAGTGCCCCCTATCTCGACACCGTCCAGCACATTCCGGTGGTGACCCTGTCGCGGGCGGTCTTGAACCACAGCGGCAAGATAGTGGCCGTGATTGGTCTGGACGTCGAGCTGTCGCGAGTTTCGGACCGGATCGGGCGCATGCTGCAGGGCGGCAAGCAGATGACTTACCAGCTCTACGATCGCAGGTATCAGCGCATCGTGGCGCACAGCAACCCGCTGCTGAACGCCACCCCGCTCGACGAGCCCTGGTTATCCCGGCTTCAGGGGAAAAATGGCGCGATCCAGAGCCAGGATGACGAACTCATCGCCTACTACACCCTGGCCAACAACCCCGGCTGGCAGGTCATCATCATCTACCCCTTCAGCAACTCTTTCGTCATCAGGGAGCTGCTGCCCAACATGATGATGGGGCTGTTGCTGTCGCTGGTCATGTTCATCCTGGTGGCCGTCATCTTCCATCAGCGGCTGGAGAACACCATCGGCATGCTGGTGCAGGTGGTGCGCCAGTTGCGGGTCACCCCGCCGGGACAGCCCCTCATCATCCCCCGTATTCCGGGCATCGAGGAGCTGGAGGACGAGATCACCCTGATTTCCGACCAGATGCAGGCGGAGAGCGAGAAGGCCCAGCGCGATGCCCTGACCGGGCTCTACAACCGTCGCTACATGGACACCCTGCTGAGCGAGCTGCACCAGCAACATACCCCCTATGTGCTGGCCATCATCGACATCGACAACTTCAAGCAGATCAACGACCGTCATGGCCACCCCGCCGGCGACAGCGTGCTCAGACGCACCGCCTCCCTGGGCAGCCAGCTGCTGGAGGGCAAGGCCACCCTCTGCCGCTTTGGTGGCGAGGAGCTGGTCGCCATCTTCGAGCAGGGGCGGCTTAAGGAGGCACAGCAGCAGATGGAGCAGTGGCGCCGGGCCATGGCCACGCAGAACTGGCGCGAACCGGGCTTGACCGTCACCTTCAGCGGCGGGCTGGCCGAGGCGCTGGATGCACCGCCCGCCGAGGTGCTGGCCCGGGCGGATGCCGCCCTCTATCGTGCCAAGCAGGAGGGGAAAGATCGCCTCTGTCTGGCCTAGGCGCGCGGGTGGTGCTGGCCGTGCAGCGCCTTGAGCCGCTCGTTGGCCACGTGGGTGTAGATCTGGGTGGTGGAGAGATCCGCGTGGCCCAGCAGCATCTGCACCACCCGCAAGTCGGCGCCGTGGTTGAGCAGGTGGGTGGCGAAGGCGTGGCGCAGGGTGTGGGGAGATAGCTCCCCGCTGATGCCGGCCCGCAGGGCATAGAGCTTGATGCGGTGCCAGAAGGTCTGGCGGGTCATCATCTGGGCCCGCTTGGAGGGGAACACCACGTCCGAGCTGGTGCCCCCCAGCAGCAGGCCGCGCCCCTCACGGTAGTAACGCTCCAACCAGTACACCGCCTCCTCCCCCATGGGGACCAGCCGCTCCTTGTTGCCCTTGCCCACCACCCGCACCAGCCCCTGGCGCAGGCTGACATGCTCGGCGGTGAGCCCCACCAGCTCGGAGACCCGCAGCCCGGTGGCGTAGAGCAGCTCGAGCATCGCCTTG
Organism: Aeromonas dhakensis; assembly: GCF_000820305.1. Classification (GTDB taxonomy): domain Bacteria; phylum Pseudomonadota; class Gammaproteobacteria; order Enterobacterales; family Aeromonadaceae; genus Aeromonas; species Aeromonas dhakensis. The sequence continues at coordinate 57,519 of NZ_CDBH01000022.1, read as the reverse complement.
TCGCGCAGCTCCAGCGGGTCGTCCACCAGCGGCGCTTGCAGCAGCGCCTCCACCTCGGCTTCGCTGAGATCCGATGGCAGCTTCTTGGGCAGTTTGGGCCCCTCCAGCAGCACGGTGGGATCGTCGCTGCGCAGCTTCTCGCGGTTGAGATACTGGTAGAAGCGGCGCAGGGCCGACAGGAAGCGGGCCGTGCTGCTGGCCGCGAACTGGTGGTCCACCCGCCAGGCGAGGTAGTGCTGGATGTCGTCCAGCCCCGCCAGCAGCAGGGATCCCCCCTGCTCGTCGAGCCAGAGGGAGAATTTTTCCAGATCGGTGCGATAGGAGCTGACCGTGTTGTCGGAGAGGCCCCGCTCCAGCCAGAGGGCGTCGAGAAACGGCTCGATCAGGGGATGGGATTCAGCTTTGCTCATGGTACGCCGCGCTCAGGGAAACAGGCCCCCATTGTAACGTGTCGACCCACCCGGCCCGCAAGGCAGGCTTGTCCGTGGCCCGGCAAGAAGTGAAGCGCGCCGGGCAATCTGCTAGACTGGCGCCCACCCCGGGCGCCGCTGTGCCGGTCACGCCCCTTGCCTACTGCGATCAAGAGAAGAGCGATGAAGATTGGTTTGTTTTACGGCTCTACCACCTGCTACACCGAGATGGCCGCCGAGAAGATCCGCACCCTCATTGGCCCGGAGCTGGTCGATCTCCACAACATCAAGGACGTGCCCCTCATCCGCATGCAGGAGTACGACATCTTGATCCTGGGCATCTCCACCTGGGACTTCGGCGAACTGCAGGAGGACTGGGAATCCCGCTGGGAAGACATTGCCGACCTGCATCTGGAGGGGCGCATCATCGCCCTGTTTGGCCTCGGCGATCAGCTGGGCTATGGCGAATGGTTCCAGGATGCCCTCGGCATGCTGCACGATCAGCTGGTGCCCAAGGGGGTCAAGCTGGTGGGCTACTGGCCCAACGAGGGGTACGAGTTCGACGCCTCCAAGGCGCTCATCGACGATGGTCGTCACTTCGTTGGCCTGGCCCTCGACGACGCCAATCAGTACGACCAGACCGAATCGCGCATCGAGCAGTGGGTCGACCAGATTTTGAGCGAGATCCACGAACTGCTGTGACGCCGGGTTTTCTGACAGCAGTGGCGATGGCCCCCTGCCATCGCCCGCTTCCCACACGGCATGTCGAAAAAGGCCTTGTGACAGACCCCTTGAACAGACGTCAGCTGCGACGCTTCCCCGCCTGCCGCCCCAGGTTTCGGACCACCGGGCGCATAAATCGCACCGATTTTCTCAATCGGTATCATCGCATGACGCTATAGCGACTTTTTTATGCTGGTCTGCAACAATGGACGCGACACCCCATAACAATCACAGCCGGGTGTCGGAAGCAAACGGACAGACCAGAAAAGGACATTCTATGACCCCATTCTCCCTGTTGGCCCCCGCCATCGCCCGCGACGTGCTCGATCACGCGCTGGCGCTGGGTGCCGACTTCGCCGAGCTGTTTGTGGAGCGCAAGCGCCGCAGCCAGCTCAGCCTGCTCTCAAGCCAGATAGAAAATATCAGCGGTGGCCTCGATTTCGGCATCGGCGTGCGCCTGTGCTACGGCCACAAGGTGCTCTACGGCTACACCAACCTGGCCGATCGCAACGAGCTCTTGCGCATCGTCACCCTGCTGGCGGCCAAGGACAGGCGTGACCCCGTGGTCACCGCCACCGCTTTCGATTTCACCCGCCTGAACGATCGCAACCCGATCGCCCTGCCCCTGTCGGCCGACAAGCTGCTGGAGCAGAAGATTGCCTACCTGCACGCCATGGATGCCGCGGCCCGCGCCGAGAGCGACAAGGTGAGCCAGTTTGCCGGCAACGTGCTGGGCTGGGAGCAGGAGGTGGAGATCTTCAACAGCGAAGGGGTGCAGGTGAGCGATCGCCGCCACTACAACCGCATCATGGCCCAGACCATCGCCGCCCTTGGCAGCGAGCAGAGCGTCGGTTACGAAGCCCCCGGCGCCATGATGGGCTGGGAGCACGCCGCCAGTATCGATCCCCGCGAGCTGGCCCTCACCGCCACCCGCCAGGCGCTGGTGAAGCTGGGGGCCGCCCCCTGCCCGAGCGGCAAGCTGCCGGTCATCATGGAAAGCGGCTTTGGCGGCGTCATCTTCCACGAGGCGTGCGGCCACCTGCTGGAAACCACCTCGGTGGCCAAGAAGGCCTCGGTGTTCCACGACAAGATGGGCCAGCTCATCGCCAATCCGGCGGTCAGCGCGGTGGACGAAGGCTTGCAGGGCAACGCCTGGGGTTCCATCAACGTCGATGACGAGGGGATGGCGACCCAGCACACCCAGCTCATCAAGGATGGCGTGCTCACCGGCTTCCTGGTGGACCGGATGGGAGCCCTTCGCACCGGCTACGCCCGTACCGGCTCCGGGCGCCGTGAATCCTACAAGTTCGCGCCGGCCTCGCGCATGCGCAACACCTACATAGAGCCGGGCAATCACAGCCTGGACGAGATGCTGGCGACGGTGGAGCACGGCATCTATGCCAAGCGGATGGGGGGCGGCTCGGTGCAACCCGGCACCGGCGAGTTCAACTTCAACGTACAGGAAGCCTACCTCATCGAACACGGCAAGATCACCCGCCCCCTCAAGTCGGCCACCCTGATCGGCACCGGCCCGCAGGTGCTCAAGGAGATCTCCATGGTGGGGCGCGATCTGGCCCTCTCCGCCGGCATGTGCGGCTCGGTCTCCGGATCCATTCCCGCCTCGGTCGGCCAGCCGCCACTCAAGGTCGACAATATCCTGGTTGGAGGGAACGCCTGATGAGCCAACTCGACATGAACCAACTGCTGACCCGCCTGCTGGACCAGGTCGCCGATCTCGGTGCCGAGGCGGACGTCATCGCCAACCAGGACAAGGCCTTCTCCCTCAAGGCTGACAAGGGCGAGCTCAGCGAATACAAGGTCACCAGCAGCCAGCAGATCGGCATTCGGCTGATAAAAGAGGGCCGGATCGGCATCGCCTATTCGGAGTCTCTCGACGAGTCGGCGCTGACCGCCATGGTGCAGGATGCGCTGGATGCCAGCCGCTTCGCCAAGGTGGACCCGGATCAGACCATCGCCGTGCAGCAGAGCCGGCTCACCACCGACTGCGCCGAGATCAATCAGCCCGACACCACCCCAGTGGAGGAGAAGATTGCCCTGGCCCTGCGCCTCGAGTCGGAGATGCTGGCGCTGCCGGACGTGACCGGCGCCCCCTACAACAGCTTCTTCGAGGGAGAAGGCCGGCTGTGGCTCGCCAACAGCCAGGGCAGCCTCTGCCAGCATCAGGCATTCAGCGTCGGCTGCTACAGCTCCGCCCTCATCGAGCGCGACAGCCGTCAGTCCATGTTCTCCCAGGGGCAGTATGAGCGCCGCTTCGATGCGCTGGACAGCCAGACCCTCATCCAGCAGATCCACGCCGTGGCCGACGGCCTGCTGGCGGGAGACGCGGTGCCGAGCGGCCACTACAGCGCCATCTTCGACACCAATGCCCTGGCCAGCCTGTTCGGCTGCTTCCAGGCCGCACTGTCGGGCAAGTGGGCCCAGCAGGGGATCAACCCCTGGCGGGGCAAGCTGGGCCAGTCGGTGGCTTCCCGCTGGCTCACCCTGGAGAGCCGGGCCTATATGCCGGGCGGCATGCATATCAAGGCCTTCGATGGCGAGGGTGCCCCCACCCGGGATCTGCTGCTGATCGGCGAAGGGGAGCTCAAGACCCTGCTGCACAACAGCGCCACCGCCCGCCACTTCGGTGTGGCCAGCAACGGTTCGGCGGCCCGCAGCGCCCGCAGTGCGCTGGATGTCAGCCCGCGCCACCTGGTGTTCGGGCTCGGCCCCCACAGCGAGGCCGAGGCGCAAGCCGGCGAGTATCTGGAGCTGGTCAAGCTGGACGGCCTGCACTCCGGCGCCGATGCGGTGAGCGGCGACTTCTCGTTCGGCGCCTCCGGCTTCCTGTGCCGGGACGGCGTGCGGGTGGCCCCGGTACGCGGCATCACGGTGGCGGGCAACTTCTACCGCCTGCTGAGTGAGCTGGAAGCAGTCGGCAACCTGCTGCACCACGACGATGGCAAGAGCTTCTACGCGCCGCTTATTCGCTTCGGCGGGCTGAGCATTGCGGGCAAGTAACTGTATATCGAGGGAAAAAACCTCCAGTTCCCCACCCGAAAGCGGCGCCTGATGGCGCCGCTTTTTTAGCTCTGGCGCCCCTGATGGGCCACTCCTAACCTCTAAGAAGCTGTCTACGACCTGCCGCGAGAGGCCGTCAGCAAGGAACAGAGCCGCCGGTCGCATCGGCCGGCACATGCAGGAGATCACCAAGATGGACAATACCCTGGTCTGGGCCGACATTCCGACACGGGATCTGGATCGCGCCATGGCCTTCTACTCGGCCCTGCTCGACGTACCGGTCACGCCGATACAGGAGGAGATCCGCTTCGCCATGCTGCGCCACGACGGCAACAACGCGGCGGCCTGTCTCGGCCCCATGGACAAGTACCACCAGCCGGGGCACTCGGGCCCCCTCATCTACCTAGCCCTGGGCGATCGCCTGCAGGAGGCCGAACAGCTGGTGCCCAGCATCGGAGGACGGGTGCTGGAGCCCCTGCACAGCATCGGCAGCGGCCATGGCTCCCGGGTCATCATCGAAGATACCGAGGGCAACTGGCTGGCCCTCTATGCCCCGCCGGCCGACTGACGACGGCGGCTCCCAGAAACAACAACGGCGACCTGATGGTCGCCGTTGTGCATGAGCCAGTCTCCCGGGTCATCAGACCTGCGGGTTGAGACGGGTCGGCATGCCGGTACGCTGTTCCAGCACCTGTTTGACCACGTTGGAGTCGCTCTCCGCGTGGGCGATGAAACGGGTGGTGGCCGGGGTCATGGGCAGCGGTACGGAGGCGGTGGAGTTGAACTCCGCCTCGGTGCGTGACAGCGGCTCGTGCACTTCCATGTAGCGGCTGCCATCCGGCTCGACCGTGGTCTTGACCGGCTGGTTGACGAACTGGACGCGAGTGCCGACCGGCACGTGGTCGAACAGGTACTTGATGTCGTCGGCACGCAGGCGCACGCAGCCGCTGCTCACCCGCAGGCCGATGCCGAAGGTGGCGTTGGTGCCGTGGATGGCGTACAGGTTGCCGATGTAGAGCGCGTGCAGGCCCATGGGGTTGTCCGGGCCGGCCGGCCAGACCGCAGGCAGGGTCTTGCCCTGGGCGGCGTAGCGGCGACGGATGTTCTCGGTCGGGGTCCAGGTCGGGTTGGCACGCTTGCGCTCAACCTTGGTGATCCAGTTCTCAGGGGTGTTGACCCCCAGCTGGCCGATGCCGATGGGCAGCACCTGTACCACGTTCTTGCCTTTCGGGTAGTAGTAGAGACGCATCTCGGCCACGTTGATGACGATCCCTTCGCGGGGAGCGTTGGGCAGGATCAGCTGATGGGGAATGATCAGCTTGCTGCCAGCCTTGGGCAGGTAGGGGTCGACGCCCGGGTTGGCTTCCATGATGTTGGTCAGACCCAGCTGGAAGTCAGAGGCGATCTGCTCCAGCGGACGATTGTCCGCGGGCACCACGTATTCCTGGTTCTCGCCGATCAGGCGGCTGTTGGCGGCGGGCAGCTGGTATTCAACGGCGGCAGCCTGCTGGCCGGCCAGTGCCAGCGTACATAAAAGAGCCGAAGCGGCAATGCGAAGGGGATTCATAAAATTCCTGTGTGGTTTCCTGTACCAAGTTGGCCGAAGGCCGTGTCATCCTCGGTTGCGCCGGGGCGCAAAGGTGGCGTCCGCGGTCGATTACCGAGCGCGCATTCTTTCCTGAGTCGGCCAAAATTTCAACGTCGAAAACGCTCTTTTTTGCATGAAAAAGCGCATCCGGCGCCACTGGCGCAGCCTGCTGTCATGATGGCCACGCTAGCAGCCACAAACTGAGCAGAAGCTGAACAAAAAGGGAGGCCGTCTGGCCTCCCCTTCATCACGCTATCAAGGTCGTCCGCCGAGCAGACCCGCCACGCTCGTGGCGATGGCGGCGCGGCCATCGAGCGCCGCCATCTCCTCGGCCAGCAGCCGCGCCCGGGCGCGGTAGCGCGGCTCACTCACCACCTTGCGCACCGCCGTGGCCACCATGGCCGCCGTCGGCTCGTTGCTGTGCAGATTGATGCCGGCCCCGCTCCAGGCCACCCGGGTCGCCACCTCCGCCTTGTCCTCTCCGGTGCCCGCCACCACCAGCGGCACCCCGTGGGCCAGCGCGGACTGCACCGAGCCGTAGCCGCCGTTGGTCACCAGGGCGGCGGCGCGGGGCAGCGCCAGCTCGAACGGCACGTGGTCGATGACGATGGCATTGGCCGGGATGGCATCGCCCAGCAGCGCCGGATCCCGCCCGCCGGTGGTCAGCAGCAGTTGCAGCTCGTCGCCGGCCAGCCCCTGCATGGCCGGCAGCAGCAACTGCCCCAGATCCACGTTGGCCAGGGTGCCCTGGCTGACGATGACCAGCGGCCGCTCATCGAGCCTCTCCCACCAGGGTGGCGACGTCAGCTCAAGCCGGGGTGGCAGCAGCGGGCCGACATAACGGATCACCCCCTCGAGCTCCGGCCGCTCGTATTCAAAGCCGGCGCAGGAGAGCTGCAAGAAGGCATCGGGCGCCGTCACCATCACGTCGGTGAAGGGGGCCGTCAGCGGCGGCGCACCCGCCTCGGCCAAGGCGGCATCGAAGCGCTGTTGCACCTCCCTTTGCAGTTGCCGGGTCGGCTCATCGAGCCAGGGCAGCTCGCCAAGGGAACGGCGCAGCTCGGGGGGAATGCGCGGGCCGTAGAAGATGGCGTCCGGACTCGAAAAAGAGACAGGGTTCACCCCCAGCATCAGGATCGGCACCGGCCGGCCATGGGGTTGCTGCAACAAGGGCAGCACGCCGTAGAAGCCGTTCTCCACCAGCAGCAGATCCACCCCCTCCGCCGCGATCAGCGCCCGCAGCTGCCTGTCGTGCTGCGCCATGGGGGCGGCGAAGAAGCGTTTGAGTGCCAGCGCCATCTGGGCGGTGCCGCTCAGGCTGGCCCGCTCGGGAAAGTGCCGCTCCAGCGCCCGGTAGTCAAAGTCCACCTCGGGGGCGAAGGGCACGAATTCGGCACCGGTTGCGCGGATGCGCTGCTCGAACAGGGCGCCGCACAGCATCAGCACTCTATGCCCCTGCGCCACCAGCAGACGGGCCGCCGCCAGCATGGGATTGACGTGGCCTGGGGTGGCGGTGGCCGCCAGCAAAATGGTCGCCATCACGCCGCCCCTTGCGGCGCCAGCGCCGGGTTGAGGCAGACCGGGCTGGCCTGGATGTGGACCCGCTGGATGTGGCGCGCGGAGCGGGCGGTGAACCCCTCGCGGCCGTGCAGCAGGCCCAGGTTGTCGGCGATCACCACGTCTCCCCCTTGCCACTGGTGGGCATAGAAGTAGCGCGGGTCATAGAGCCGCTGGTGCAGATCCTGCAGGAAGGCGGCCTGCTCGGCCGGCGCCACCCCCTCGATGTCGAGGGCATGCTGGTTGAGAAAACGCACTCCCTCGCGCGGCGGCTCGTTGTAGCGCAGCACCGTCTCGCCGCTCACCGGGTGGGGCACCAGCAGTGGCGAGCTCACCTGGCCGCCGTAGTGCACCACCTGCTTGATGCGATAGGTGATATGCACCCGCTCCCAGCGGGCCAGCCGCTCGCCGTCCAGCTCGGTGAGCAGCTGGCGGGTATTGATGAAGGTGGTGCGCCCCCCTTCGTCCGCCGCCGGGGCGTGCACGCAGTGAAACAGCTGGAACTCGGGCAGGGTTGGCTTGTACATGCCGTCCCAGTGCAGCGGCACATAGCTGGAGTCGAAGATGTGGTCGGTGGCGTTCTCGTGCTCCTTCACGTCCAGAACGGCGCCGAAGGGCCACATCATGATCTCGCCCCACCCCTCGCCGTAGCGGGTCAGCCGCTCGGGATCGGTGAAGCCCGACTCGAACCCGCGCAGGATCAGCACGCCGTGGCGGCGGGCCAGCTCGCGCAGCGCCTCGATAGCCAGGCTCTGCACCGGCTGGGCGTTGCGGGCCGGCTCAATCAACAGGCCGAACGGGGCCTGTGGCAGGATGCGGCAGCGCTCGCCGCCGAGGGTAACGATGGATGCAGTCATGGGAAACTCCTCAGGCAGCCGCCTGCTTGCCGTTGATAAGGTAGTGGCTCGGACGGCCGTGGATATGGACCAGCTCATGCTCCATCGCCAGCACGTCGCGCCGCTTCATCAGCACGAACTGGCCATCCAGGTTGGCCGCCACCCCGTGCCAGGGGGTGAGCCAGTCATCTCGGGTCGGCAGCATGTGGATGCCCATCTTCAGGCTGTGGCTCGCCTGGGGGTGGATGGAGAGGCGGATCGCCTCGGGGAAGCGCTCCGCCAGCAGGTTGCCCCAGGCGCGGCTGCGCTGGATCACCGCATGGGTGCGCCCCTTGGCATCCCGCTGCAGCGCCGTGTTGGAGAGCGGGGTGTCCGGCAGCTGGCTGTCTTCATAGAGGAAGCGGGTCATGGCGCGATAGAGGCGAATGCCCTCCTCGGTGCTTCTCACCTCCTGGGCAATCAGCTCCAGCGGCTCGGCGTAGCGCTCCACCAGCTGTTCGCGCAGGGTGTCGAAGTCGCGGCTGGCGCAAAACTCGGCCATGCCCGCCACCATCCCCAGGTGGAAGACCCCGAGATGGGTCGCCCCCAGCTCCAGGATCAGCTGCTCGATATGGGCCTGATAGGCATCGATGGCCGGATCGGGCACCCGGATGAGGTCACCGAACACGTGGCCATCCGAGCAGATGAGGATCCGCATGCCGGGCGCATAGTGCAGCTGGATGCGCTGGCAGAGGTGGTTGAGAAAACTGAGGGAGAGCCGCTCCGCCATGTCCGGCAGAGAGCCCAGCACCTTGTTCGGATTGGGCGACTTGGTGGGAAAGGCGGGCAACACGCAGAGGATGGTCTCGCCCCGCTCGATGAAGTCTTGCAGACGGGGGATCTGGATGGCGGCCACCTCTGCCTCCTCCTGCTGCCGATCCAGGATGGGATCGGGGAAGCGGCGGCGATAGGGCAACAGCTCGGCAAATATATTCTGGGCAATTTGATGGGAAGATAAACCACTCATTATTCCGGCTCCTTTGGCAGGATTAAAATCAATAAAGATGACTCTTTATCAATGCGTCCAGTCTCTGTTGTTATTATTTGTGTATCCGTTTGCTACCCAAACGAATCGAGAGGGGACAGTAGCCGAGATAAAGTCAGGCTATCAATTCGCCATTGATGTAAACAGCTTCAACCCTGCGCTAATAATCTTTACCGCATAAACAATTCACATTTATCTATATGAATAAAAACAAAATAATGAATATTAAAGCGGTTACAAAAAACCCTTTTCCCAAAAAGTTCCCTAGCCATTATTTTATTTGGTCACAAGTTGACTCAGCCATTATTTAGCAGAGCTTAATAGTGATAGCGGCTCAACGGAATAATAGTGACCACTTCGCCGAAAATATCGCAAACAATTATTTATTCACATAATAAGCCGATGTGCCATGGCCGGGTTCCGGGATGGCGCAGACACAAAAAAACCGGGTTGCCCCGGTGCTTTGCATCTCGTCCCAGCGACGCTGCCTATGGTCGACCGAATCTCCTCAGGCCGGCACCGGCTCCGCCGCCAGATAGTCGAGGGCTGCCTGCCAGCCCATCCGGTAACCCTGCTCCAGCCTCGCCCGGTCGGTGGTCATGCGGCCGACCCGAAAGTTTGCCGGCGGTACTATGACCCGGATGCGGCAATCGGCCGGCGGCTGGCGGATGAAGTCGATGGCATCGTTGTAGCTTTGATGGCGCGACAGGCTGGCGCGAGCCAGCGCCGGCGTCTCGCGCAGCAGGTAGCGATGCAGGGCAGGCAGGCGCGGCGCGCGCTTGCGATAGCCCAGCGGGCGGGAGAGCACCACTGTGATGTCGCGCGCCCCCTGTTCATAGGCGTGGCGCACCGGAATGGAGTCGGCCACCCCGCCGTCCGTCATGGCTTCCCCGTCGATGCGCACAAAGTCCCGGTAGACCAGCGGTACCGAGCAGGAGGCCTTGATCTGCTGCTCCAGCTCTGCGGCATTGGCCCTGAGGTAGGCGGCCTGACCATCTGCCACCCGGGTGGTCACCACGGTCAGCGGCACCGGGTTGGCGGCAAAGCGCGCCAGATCGAGCCGGCACTCGCGAATGGTGATCGCCCACAGCCAGTCGAGATCGAGCCAGTGGCCGCCACGCACGAACTTGGCCAGGTTGATGAACTCGGGACGGCAGGAGTAGTCGGTGATGACGTTGTGGTTGCGCCCCTGCTGGCCGGCCAGAAAGGCCGCCAAGTTGACCGCCCCGGCCGACACTCCGATGCAGTGATCGAACGCCGTGCGCCCCTTGGCCAGAAACGCATCCAGCACCCCGGCGGCAAAAATGCCGCGCATGGCGCCCCCCTCGACCACCAGGGCCGTTTGTCGCCGACTCATCCCGCCTCCCCGTTTTGCTCTGTGAATGGTCTCACACTTTGGCCCATTCAGAGCCCGGCTGTCGACCGGGATCCCTATAATGGGCCCGCCTTCGCTCCCCATGAGCAAGGTATAACTTATTGATGCTACGGAATATTACAATGAAAAATATCAGCAAGTCCCTACTCGCGGCTGCCATTTCCCTCGGATTGATGGCAGGCTGTAACAGCCATAATGACTCCGAGACCCCGACCCCCATGGTTCGCTTCGCTACTTTCAACCTCTCCTTCGATCGCACCGCCGCCGGCATGCTCGCCGGTGAACTGGCTCTGAGCCGCACCGAGCAGGACGCCCTGCTGGCCCGCCTCGCCGACGGCACCTTGAGCGGCGCCGAGAAGACCAAGGCCCTCGACGTGCAGCAGATCCGCAACATCGCCGAGATAGTGCAGCGCACCCGACCCGACGTCTTCCTGCTCAACGAATTCGACAATGACGGCAAGGGCAGCGACACCAAGGACCTCAAAGCCTTCAACGACAACTACCTGGCCCACGCCCAGCACGACGAGGTGAAGGCCATCAGCTACCCGGTGCTGCAGAACTTCGCCACCAACACCGGCCTGATGAGCGGCCATGACCTCAACCTGGACGGCAAGGTCAACAACGGGCCGGACGACGCCTGGGGCTTTGGCAACTATCACGGCCAGTACGCCTTCGCCGTGATGTCCCAGTACCCCATCGATACCAAACAGATCCGCACCTTCCAGAAATTCAAGTGGAAGGACATGCCGGGCGAAACGAACCCCGTCATCGACGACTGCAACAATGCCAAGGCGCCGATCCCGGCCGGCCGCCAGTGTGGCGATGCCTGGTATGACGACGCCGCCTGGCAGGCCTTCCCGCTCTCGTCCAAGAACCACGCCGACGTGCCGGTGCGCATCAAGCGCGGCAACAAGGAGGAGGTGATCCACTTCCTCATCTCCCACCCGACCCCGCCCATCTTCGGCAACGCGGCGCGCCACAACGTCAAGCACAACCGGGCCGAAGTCGCCTTCTGGCAGGACTACGTGGAGACCGCCAGCTACATGGTGGATGACGCCGGCAAGGCGGGTGGCCTGCCCGCGGGCGCCAAGTTCGTCATCGCCGGCGATCTCAACGCCGATCCCCAGATTGGCGATGGCGACCTCACCGCCATTCAGGATCTGCACAACCATGTGCTGGTCAATCAGGCCGTCACCAACGGCGCCCTGCTCCCGGTCAGCCAGGGCGGCCCCGAGTGCCTCGCCAGCCAGCCGGATCAGTGCAAGCGCAACAACAACCGCCCCACCCCGGAGCGCATCACCAGCAGCAGCGGGCTGCAGCTTGACCACGTGCTTCCCTCCGCCAACCTGAACGCGGTCGCCTCCGGCGTGTTCTGGCCAGCCAGCTTCGAACCTGGCTACCACCTGGTGTATGACGCCAAGCTGGGCATCGCCAAGGGAGTCAGCTCGGATCACCGCCTGGTGTGGGTCGACTTCAAGCTCGACTGATCGCGCCAGACTGACCAAGGGGGCCTGCGGGTCCCCTTGTGCTTTTGTGGCCGCCGACGAAATTCAAACAGGCCACTGACCCCTGGATATCCTCTGCTCTGCAGCCTCATCGCGCCCATATGCCACCCGCTCGGCACCATGGCACCTGTCGCGGGCCCACCACTGCCGGGCCTCTACTTGGTCAAAAAACGGTCTCATCAGGGTACATGGCGAGTCGATCACAGAACCCGGCGCCGGATCGGGCTAGAATGGGAGCTTCCGTCAGCCGGCCGGGGCCGGTGACCTCTTCGCGCTTTCACTTATCGAGGACACGCTTCATGGAACTGCTTCTTCTCAGCAACGGCAAAGCCACCGAATGCCCGGGCCTGCTCGGTTGGGCCCGGGATCGGGTGCAAACCCTGCTCGCCCGCAAACAGGTCAAGCGCATCCTGCTCATCCCCTACGCGGTGATCCGCAGCGACTGGGATGCCCGTGCCCTGGAGCTCAGCGAGAGCCTGGGGGTGGAAGCCATCAGCATCCATCAGTTCGATGACCCGGTGGACGCGATAAACCATGCTGACGCCATCTTTATCAGCGGCGGCAACACCTGGCGCCTCAACCAGCTGCTGCACGAAAATGGCCTGGTGGTGCCCATCCAGCGCGCCGTGCGCGAGCGGGGCGTGCCCTATGTGGGCTGGAGCGCCGGTTGCAACGTGGCGACCCCGAGCATCCGCACCACCAACGACATGCCGGTCTGCAGCGCCGCCGTGCTGCCGGCGCTGGGGCTGTTCCCGCTGCAGATCAACCCCCACTACCTGGACGCCAGCATCAGCGGCCACATGGGGGAGACCCGTGACGAGCGCCTGGCCGAGTTCTGCGCCATCAACCCGAGCGAGCACGTGGTGGCCCTGCGCGAGGCGAGCCTGCTGCAGGTAAGTGGCGAGCAGATCGAGTACTGGAGCGCCCGCGGCGAAGGCTTCAAGATCTTCAAGCACGCCGAGACCACCCAGGAGTTCAGCACGGCGGCGCCGCTGGCCGAGCTGACGCCGTTTCGCCCGCGCGGCTGATTGGCACTGACCGGCGGATAATTCGACAGGGGCGCAGGATGTCGCCCCTTTTTCGCAATGAAGGGAGAACGAGATGAAGAGCAGGAGTGAACACGACAGCTTCGGCGAGATAGCTGTACCGGCCGACCGGCTGTGGGGAGCCCAGACCCAGCGCTCCCTGCAGCACTTCGATATCTCCGGCGAGCGCCAGCCGATGGCGCTGATCCACGCGCTGGCCCGCATCAAGTCGGCCTGTGCCAGGGTCAATCACGCCAAGGGGCTGCTGCCCGCCCGCACGGCGCAGGCCATCATGAGCGCCGCCGATGAGATCCTGTGCGGCCAGCATGATGAGGAGTTCCCGCTGCGGGTATGGCAGACCGGCTCCGGCACCCAGACCAACATGAACCTCAACGAGGTGCTGGCCAACCGGGCCAGCGAGCTGCTCGGCGGCCCCCGCGGCGAGGGGCGGCTGGTGCACCCCAACGACGAGGTGAACAAGAGCCAGTCGAGCAACGACGTCTTCCCGAGCGCCATGAACCTGGCCGCCGTCACCACCCTCACCCGGCAACTGCTGCCCGCCCTGGCCACCCTGAGCGCTACCCTGGCCAATAAGGCGGCTGCCTTCGACGACATCGTCAAGATAGGCCGCACCCATCTGCAGGATGCCACCCCGCTCACCCTGGGGCAGGAGTTCTCCGGCTGGGTGGCCCAGCTCGAGCAGGGGGAGCGCCATATCCGGGCCGCCCTGCCCCATTTGTGCGAGCTGGCGCTGGGGGGCACCGCCGTCGGCACGGGCCTCAACACCCCGCCCGGTTTCGCCGAGGCGGTGGCCGCCACCCTGGCCGAACAGACCGGCCTGCCGCTGGTGAGCGCCCCCAACAAGTTCGAGGCGCTGGCCGCCAGCGACGCCCTGGTCCATGGCCACGGCGCCCTCAAGACGCTGGCCGCCTCCCTCATGAAGATCGCCAACGACGTGCGCTGGCTGGCGAGCGGCCCCCGCAGCGGGCTGGGGGAGCTGCTCATCCCGGAGAACGAGCCCGGCTCCTCCATCATGCCCGGCAAGGTCAACCCGACCCAGTGCGAGGCCCTCACCATGCTCTGCGCCCAGGTGATGGGCAACGACGTCGCCATCAACATCGGCGGCGCCAGCGGCAACTTCGAGCTCAACGTGTTCAGGCCGATGATCGCCCACAACTTCCTGCAAAGCGTGCGGCTGCTGGCGGACGGCATGCAGAGCTTCCACGATCACTGCGCGGTCGGTATCAGCCCGAACCAGCCCCGCATCGACGAGTTGCTGGCCCGCTCCCTGATGCTGGTAACGGCCCTCAACCCCCATATCGGCTATGACAAGGCGGCAGAGATCGCCAAACGGGCCCACCATGAGGGGCTCAGCCTGCGGGAGGCAGCCATCGCCTCCGGTCACCTCACGGCGCAGCAGTTCGATGCCTGGGTGGTGCCGGCCGACATGGTGGGCCGGCGTGGCGGCTGAGCCATCCCGGAGGGATACCCGTTATAAAAAAGAAGCCGGGCTGCGCCGGCTTCTTTTTATCGACAAATCAGGATTTGATCAGCTTGCTGAGTGCGTCCAGCTCGCGCTGGGCGGCCAGCAATTTGGTCTGGGCTTCTTCCAGCTTGGCCTGCTTCTTGGCGATCTTGTCGGGCTTGCCCGTCACCCGGGCGTTCTGCAGCTCGACCAACCGCTCGTTGACCTGCTCCTTGAGCTCGGCCACCCGCTGCTGCTGCTCCTTGAACAGGCCCGCATCGGTGCAATGGGTCTCGATATTGCGCAGGGCCCGCTCCAGCCCGGCCACCTGGTCCCCGTTGTCGTGCGCCTTGGCAATGGCCAGCTGCTCCTTGACGGCCTGCTGGCGCGCCTTGCAACCGACAGCCTCACTGCCGTAGGCCTGACCGGCCAACAGCAGCATGCTCATTCCGATAACCTTCCACATAACGACCTCGTTCCCCTGTCATGTTTGATGGCCGCCTATCAGACCGTACTCGGCCGGCCGGGTCAAGGCGTGGGCAAACCGCTACGACAGAGTTTGTGCGACGTCACGCCAATGGTGGGCTGCTGGGTCTACAATGGCGACTTTCATCAAGGAGTCCGTTATGAATCAAGAGATTGTCATCATCGCCAACGGCGCCCCCTATGGCAGCGAATCCCTGTTCAATGCCCTGCGCCTGGCCATCGCCCTGGGCGAACAGGGCGGTACCAGCCTGAAACTGTTTCTGATGTCCGACGCGGTCAGCGCCGCCCTGGCGGGCCAGGCCCCGGCCGAGGGCTACAACCTGCGCCAGATGCTGGAGATCCTGCTGGCCCAGGGGGTCACCATCCGCCTTTGCAAGACCTGTACCGATGCCCGCGGCATCACGGCACTGCCGCTCATCGAGGGGATCGAGATCGGCACCCTGCCGCTGCTGGCCCAGTGGACCCTGGCCGCCCACAAGGTGCTCACCTTCTAGCACAAGGCAAAAATGGGCGCAGAGTTGATCTGTCACAACACTGCGCCATTTGAAAACCTGCTCCCGGCTGTTAATGTCTACACTGTCAATTACATAACAATGTGTGCGCCTTCATTTTTGCTCGGGAAACTGTCATGAACCCAACCGAACAGACGCTGCTGGAGCAGATGCGGATCACAGAGTTCGAAATCGCCCATCGCAAGGAGCTGCTGCTGCTGGACGAGCAGGATTTCCTCCTGCTCGCCAGCTATCGTCCCAAGATCGAGCCCCACATCGACGCCCTGGTCGACAAGTTCTACACCCTGCAGACCGGGATCACCGAGATTGCCCTGCTGATCGGCGACGCCGACACCCTCACCCGACTGCGGGCGGCCCAGCGCCGCTACATTCTCGACCTGTTCAGCGGTCTGTATGACCTGGAGTACGTCAACAACCGGCTGCGCATCGGGCTGGTGCACAAGCGGATCGGGGTGGAACCCAAGCTCTACCTGGCCGCCATCAACACCCTGAAAGGGCTGCTCATCGAGGATATCTTCACCCAGATCCCCAGCGAGCAGGAGCGGGTCACCATGCTCACCGCCCTCGACAAGCTGTTCCTGTTCGACATCACCCTGGTGTTTGAGACCTATATCCGCAGCCTGGTGTCGGAGATCGAATCCTCCAAGGAGAAATCCGAGCTTTACGCCAAGGCGCTGGAGGAGAAGGTACGCGAACGCACCCAGCAGCTGGAGGAGATGAGCCGGACCGATGCCCTCACAGGCCTGCTCAGCGTGCGCCATCTGCAGGAGAACCTCACCCGCACCCTGCGCACCTGCCAGCGTCGCTCCGAGCCTGTGGTCATCGCCTACCTCGACATCAATGACTTCAAGCAGATCAACGACACCCAGGGCCATCAGCGCGGGGACGAGATCCTGCGCATCGTCGGCGACTGCATTCGCCAGGTGTCGCGGGTGGAAGATTGCTGCTTCCGCTACGGCGGGGATGAATTCTGCCTGATCCTGCCCAACTGCAACGAGGATCAGGCCAGGGACGTCTTCCTGCCCCGTCTCAACAAGACACTGGCCGAACGGACCGGTGACGTGACCCTCAGCATAGGGCTGGTGCAGACCGGGCCGGTGCAGTTCGACGAGGGCAACAGCCTGATCCGGCTGGCGGACGAGCGCATGTATGCCGCCAAGAAGGCGATGAAACAGGTCGCCCAGAAGGGTACTCACTGACCCGGGTTGGCCCGGGCCAGCTCGGGGCGCGGAATGCGGGCGCCCCACTCATAGAGCAGGAAGGTCAGCAGACAGAGCAGCGCCATCAACGCATAGAGCAGTTGCCCGCTCCACTGGGCAAGGAGCCAGCCTCCCAGCAGGGCGCCGATGGCGCCACCCAGCCCGGCCAGCGCGCCGGCCCCGAAGTAGCTCCCCTTCAGATGCGGGGGCGACATCTGATCGATCAGCACGTTGAGCAGCGGGAACAATATGGTCTCTCCCACGCTCAGCATCAGCACGGCGCCGATCCAGTGCGACCACTGCTGCGGATCCCCCAGCGCAAACAGCACCTGAGCCCCCTGAAACAGGGTGATGCCGACCTGCAGGCGCACCTTGCCCGGCCAGCGGGCCAGCAGATGCAGCAGAGGAAACTGCAGCAGCACCACGGTCAGGGCATTGGTGGCCACCAGGATGGCGATGAGGCTCGCCACCTCCGGGGTCCCGGCCCGGGTCAGGTACTGCACCAGCGGTGAGTGGAACTGGGAATAGACCAGGTTCATCAGCAGGTTGGCCAGCACCAGCAGCAAGAAGCCCCGATCCCGCCACAGCACCTTGATGGCCACCCGCAAGCCCAGCTCGTTGCCACGGGTCACCGCAACCCTGCTTTGCGCAAATCCCCAAAGGAAGGCAGCCCCCAGCAGCAGATAGCTGCTGCTGAGCAGCAGGAAGGTCTGCTGCTGGGCATTGATGCCCAGGGTCACTCCCAGCAAGGGGCCGAGGGCCGCCCCCAGGTTGAGCAGAAAGTAACGCAGGTGCAATGCCAGCTCACGGGCCTTGGCCGAAGCCAGACTATCGGCCATCAACGCCTTGCCGGGCGCATCGATGAGACCGGAGGAGAGGCCGCTGCCGAGCACCCCGAGCCCGAGCCAGAACACAGAGTGGGAAAAGCCGAGCAGACTGTAGCAGAGCACCGAGACCAGGCAGCCCGCCAGCAAGATGTTGCGCCGCCCCAGCTTGTCGGAGAGCCAGCCGCCATAGAAGCTGACCAGGGTGGAGATGGCCGCGGTCGCCCCCAGCATGGCGCCGATGGTGGTCGCCGAGAGACCATACTCCCGATAGAGCAAGATGGAGAGAAACGGCCAGACCATGTAATAGCTGGTGCGCACCATGAAGGTGCCCAGGATCACGGTCCAGACCAGGGGAGGAAACTGTCTGAGGAGGGCCCACGACATCACACTGCTCCTTGTTGCCCGTCGCGCGAGAAGCCTTTCGTTATAACAAGGGGCCTCAAGAGAGACAACATCAGGCCACAAATATAAAAAAAGCCGACCCTGAGGTCGGCTTTTTCAGCAAGCAGAGGCTTATTCGGCAGCCGGCTCTTCGACGGCAACGGCAGCCGGAGCGGCGGCAGCTTCGGTCGGGGCGTTCGCTTCCTTGATGGAGAGACGCACGCGGCCCTGACGGTCCACTTCCAGTACCTTCACCTTCACCACGTCACCGATCTTCAGGTAGTCGGCCACGTTTTGCACGCGCGCATCGGTGATCTGGGAGATGTGTACCAGACCGTCTTTGCCCGGCAGGATGTTGACGAAGGCGCCGAAGTCGGCCAGACGGACGACCTTGCCTTCGTAGATGCGGTTCACTTCGATCTCGGCGGTAATGGCCTCGATGCGGCGGATCGCTTCCTTGGCGGCGTCACCGTCAACGGCGGCGATGCGGACGGTACCGTCATCATCCAGCTCGATGTTGGTGCCGGTCTCTTCGGTCAGGGCGCGGATCACGGAACCACCCTTGCCGATGACGTCCTTGATCTTCTCCGGGTTGATCTTGATGGTGTGGATGCGCGGGGCGAAATCGGAGATCTCGGCACGCGGCGCCTGGATGGCTTCGTCCATCACTTTCAGGATGTGCAGGCGAGCACCACGAGCTTGCTTCAGGGCAATCTCCATGATCTCTTTGGTGATGCCTTCGATCTTGATGTCCATCTGCAGGGCGGTCACACCTTCGGTGGTACCGGCAACCTTGAAGTCCATGTCGCCCAGGTGATCTTCGTCACCCAGGATGTCGGACAGCACGACGAAACCTTCTTCTTCCTTCACCAGACCCATGGCGATACCGGCAACGGAGGCCTTGATCGGCACACCGGCGTCCATCAGCGCCAGGGAGGAACCACAGACGGAGGCCATGGAGGAGGAGCCGTTGGATTCGGTGATTTCAGACACCACGCGCACCACGTACGGGAACTCGTCGGCGCTCGGCATCACGGCGGCAACGCCGCGCTTGGCCAGACGACCGTGACCGATTTCGCGGCGCTTCGGGCTGCCCATCATGCCGGTCTCACCGACGCAGTATGGCGGGAAGTTGTAGTGCAGCATGAAGCGATCGGCGCGGTTGCCGGTCAGCTCGTCAATGTTCTGGGCGTCACGCTCGGTACCCAGGGTCGCAACGACCATGGCCTGGGTTTCACCGCGGGTGAACAGGGCGGAGCCGTGGGCACGCGGCAGTACGCCGGTGGCGACGGACAGGGCGCGGATCATTTCCGGATCGCGACCATCGATACGCGGCTCGCCACGAACGACGCGACCACGGACGATGCGGCTTTCCAGGCTGTGGAACTCTTCGCCGATCTTCTTGGCATCTTCTTCCACGCCGGAAGCGATCACTTGCTCAACCACGCGAGCTTTGATGGCACCGATGGTTTCGTAACGCACGGCCTTCTCGGTGATGCGGTAGGCTTCACCCAGCTCGGCAGTCGCCAGCTCGGCAACCTTGGCTTTCAGCGCTTCGTTGACGGCAGGCGCAGTCCAGTTCCACGGCTTGGTGCCGACGTCGGCAGCGAATTCGTTGATGGCGTTGATAACGGCCTGCATCTGCTCGTGACCGAATACCACGGCACCCAGCATCACCTCTTCGGAGAGGATGGCCGCTTCGGATTCCACCATCAGCACGGCGTTGGCGGTACCGGCAACCACCAGATCCAGATCGCTCTGGGGCAGTTCGGTAGTGGTCGGGTTGAGCACGTACTGACCGTTCATGTAACCCACGCGGGCTGCACCGATCGGGCCGCCGAACGGGATACCGGAGATGGCCAGCGCCGCGGAGGCACCGATCATGGCAACGATGTCGGGAGAGACGGCCGGATTCACGGACATGACGGTGGCAACCACCTGAACCTCATTGAGGAAGCCTTCCGGGAACAGCGGACGAATAGGACGGTCGATCAGACGGGAGATCAGGGTCTCGCCTTCGCTCGGGCGACCTTCACGACGGAAGAAACCACCCGGGATACGACCAGCAGCATAGGTACGCTCCTGGTAGTTGACGGTCAGCGGGAAGAAATCACGGCCGTGATCGGCCTCTTTCTTGCCAACGACGGTCACAAATACGCAGGTATCGTCCATGCTGACCATGACGGCCGCAGTGGCTTGACGGGCCATCACACCGGTTTCCAGAGTGACGGTGTGTTGACCGTACTGGAATGACTTTACAATAGGATTCACGTGAATTTCCTTTTTACAATTTGGCGCTTTAAATTCGCGTGCAAGTATACTTGATTCGATGCAAAAGGTAAGCAGTGACACAAATTCTGTGAGGGCGGCAACAGCCTGACACGCAATAAAAAAGGGGAACCCGGAGGTTCCCCTTTTTCGCGAAATCTGATGGTCGATTAACGACGCAGACCCAGCTTGGCGATCAGAGCAGCGTAACGCTGAACGTCTTTACGCTTCAGGTAGTCCAGCAGCTTACGACGCTGGGAAACCATGCGCAGCAGACCGCGACGACCGTGGTGATCCTTGGAGTGCTCCTTGAAGTGACCTTGCAGATGGTTGATCTGGGCAGTCAGCAGGGCAACTTGCACTTCGGGGGAGCCAGTGTCGTTGGCGCAACGAGCGTTGTCAGCAACGATTTGAGCTTTGATCTCAGCATTTAGAGACATGGTAATACTCCAGTAGAGTGTTTAAAGGTTCACAGCCAATCTCTAATTCAGCCGTGAAATGAGGGCGGTATCATAATCGTCCCCGCCCCTTTTCGCAACGATAAAGACGCGCAACGGGCAAGCAACCTGATACCGCCTGAGGATCACTCCTCGTCGTGGTAGCGCACCAGACGCTTGGGCGCCACGCGTCCCTCGTCGTCGATCTCGCCAACCCCGATGAATTCGCGCTCCGGGCCGACCGTCATGCGGACCTGGCCGCTCTGCGGGCTGCCTGCCACCTGCACGGCCTGGCCCTGGTTCACATAGGCGGCCACGGCAGCCAGCATGTTCACCTCGGGCAGGGAGGCCACCGCGGTATCCATCGGCAGCAGCAGGGGATCCAGCTGCTCGCGCGGCGGAATGCTCTCGGCCTTGGCCTGCTCGAAGATGCACTCGAGCTGCTCCAGGGTCAGCATCCGCTCATAGGGGTAGCTGGCCACCTGGGTGCGACGCAGCTGGGTGACGTGGGCGCCACAACCCAGCACTTCCCCCAGATCGTCCACCAGGGAGCGGATGTAGGTACCCTTGCTGCAGTGCACCTCAAGTCGCACCTCATCCCCTTCAAAGCTCAGCAGTTTGAGCTCGAAGACGGTGATAGGACGGGCTTCACGCTCGATCTCGATGCCTTCACGGGCATATTCGTAGAGCGGACGGCCGTTGTGCTTGAGGGCCGAATACATGGACGGCACCTGCATGATGGGGCCGCGGAACTGGTCCAGCGCCTCGATCAGGGTACCCACGGCCACGTTCACCGGACGGGTGGAGACCACCTCGCCATCGGAGTCGCTGGTGTTGGTGCGCTCGCCCAGCTTGGCGGTCACCTCATAGCGCTTGTCCGCCTCCAGCAGATACTGGGAGAACTTGGTGGCCTCGCCGAGGCAGATCGGCAGCATGCCGGTTGCCAGCGGATCCAGGGCACCGGTGTGACCGGCCTTGGCGGCGTTGTAAATCCGTTTGACCTTCTGCAACACATCGTTGGAGGTCAGGCCGGTCGGCTTGTCCAGCAGCAGGATACCGTGTACGTCACGGCCCTTGAAACGACGTCTACGAGACATCTCAGGCTTTATCCTCAGTAGTGTCATCCGGTGCGGCTTCGTCTTCTTCACGACCGGATTCGGCCATGCGACGCTTGTCTTCGCGGATGGTGTTGGTCACCAGGTTGGAGAGGCGCATCCCCTCAACCAGGGTCTGATCATAGAAGAAGCGCAACTCGGGCACCACGCGCAGGCGCATGGCGCTGCCCAGCAGGCTGCGGATGTAGCCGGCGGCTTCGGTCAGCGCCTTGAGCCCTTCCTTGATGCGCTCGGCATCATTTTCCAGCTGCAAGAAGGTGACATACACCTTGGCGTAATTGAGGTCACGGGACACTTCCACATCGGAAACGGTCACCATGCCGATGCGCGGGTCTTTTACCTCGCGCTGCAGAATGAGCGCGATTTCGCGCTGGATCTGCTGTCCGACCCGACGGGTCCGGCTAAATTCTCTGGCCATATTCTATCCTGCGATAAAAGGGGGCCGCGGCCCCCTATTTAATCTGACTCTTGGCTTACAGAGTCCGTTGGATTTCAACGGTCTCGTAAACTTCGATCTGGTCGCCTTCGCGTACATCGTTGTAGTTCTTGACCGCGATACCACACTCGTAGCCGTTCTTGACTTCGTTGACGTCATCCTTGAAGCGACGCAGGGATTCCAGCTCGCCTTCATAGATAACCACGTTGTCGCGCAGAACGCGAATGCGGTTGGAACGCTTGACCACACCTTCGGTAACCATACAGCCGGCAACGGCGCCGAACTTCGGTGACTTGAAGACGCTGCGCACTTCGGCCAGACCGATGATTTCCTGACGGTACTCGGGGGCCAGCATGCCGCTCATGGCCTGCTTCACTTCGTCGATCAGGTCATAGATGACGGAGTAGTAACGCAGATCCAGGCTCTCGGCATCGATGACCTTGCGAGCAGAAGCATCGGCACGGACGTTGAAGCCCACCAGGATGGCACTGGACGCGGCCGCCAGAGTGGCGTCGGTCTCGGTGATACCACCCACGCCAGAACCGACGATCTTCACCTTCACTTCGTCGGTGGAGAGCTTGACCAGCGCATCGCAGATCGCTTCCACGGAACCCTGTACGTCGGCCTTGATCACCACGTTCACTTCGGACACTTCGCCTTCGGTCATGTTGGCGAACATGTTCTCCAGCTTGGCCTTCTGCTGGCGAGCCAGCTTGACTTCGCGGAACTTGCCCTGACGATAGAGCGCCACTTCACGGGCCTTCTTCTCGTCACGCACAACTGTGGCTTCGTCACCGGCAGAGGGAACGCCGGACAGGCCGAGGATTTCCACCGGCAGGGACGGACCCGCTTCCTTGATCTCGCGACCCAGCTCATCACGCATGGCGCGCACACGGCCGTATTCGAGACCGCACAGTACGATGTCGCCCTGACGCAGGGTGCCTTCCTGTACCAGCACGGTGGCAACCGGACCACGGCCCTTGTCGAGGAAGGACTCGATCACGACGCCGTTGGCCATGCCGTCAACCACGGCTTTCAGCTCCAGGACTTCAGCCTGAATCAGAATGGCTTCCAGCAGGTCGTCGATGCCTTCGCCAGACTTGGCGGAGACGTGCACGAACTGGCAGTCACCACCCCAGTCTTCGGACATGACGTTGTAGCGGGCCAGCTCGGTCTTGACGCGATCCGGATCCGCTTCCGGCTTGTCGATCTTGTTGACCGCAACAACCAGCGGTACACCGGCAGCCTTGGCGTGCTGGATGGCTTCGATGGTCTGCGGCATTACGCCGTCGTCTGCTGCAACGACCAGCACCACGATGTCGGTTGCCTTGGCACCACGAGCACGCATGGAGGTAAACGCCGCGTGACCCGGGGTATCCAGGAAGGTGATCATGCCGCTGTCGGTCTGTACGTGGTACGCACCGATGTGCTGGGTAATACCACCGGCTTCACCGGCAGCCACCTTGGCTTTACGGATGTAGTCCAGCAGCGAGGTCTTGCCGTGGTCAACGTGACCCATGATGGTTACGACCGGCG
Source organism: Aeromonas dhakensis (assembly GCF_000820305.1). Classification (GTDB taxonomy): domain Bacteria; phylum Pseudomonadota; class Gammaproteobacteria; order Enterobacterales; family Aeromonadaceae; genus Aeromonas; species Aeromonas dhakensis. The sequence goes on along the minus strand of NZ_CDBH01000022.1, from coordinate 33,796 downwards.
CGCGCGGCTTGGCTTCGGAGGTTTCGTCACGATCGGACAGCACCGCCTCTTCCAGCTCGTTCTCACGACGCAGCACCACCTTGTGACCCATCTCCTCGGCGACCAGCTGAGCGGTCTCCTGGTCGATCACCTGGTTGATGGTGGCCATGGCACCCATCTTCATCATCACCTTGATGACTTCAACACCCTTGACGGCCATCTTGTTGGCGAGCTCTGCCACTGTGATGGTCTCGCCGATGATGACGTCACGGTTGACTGCGGCAGCCGGCTTGTTGAAGCCGTGCTTCATGGCGTTCGGGGTAGCCACCTTGCCACGCTTGCCTTTACGGGCGCGCGGGTCACGGGAGTTGCGGTCGTTGCGATCGTCGTCGCGGCGACCGGCCTTCTTCGGCCCCTTGGCAGCTGCAGCGGTGCGGCGGCTGGTCTCTTCCTTGCGATCCAGCTCGTCTTCAGCAGCCTGGGCGTGCTTGGAGGTGGTCACATGGTAATCGCTGCTCTCTTTGGCGCGAGCGGCTTCTTCTTCAGCCCAGCGGGCTGCGTTCTGTTCCGCCATGACACGAGCCTCTTCGGCTTTCTTGGCGGCGAGTTCTTCAGCCTTTTGCAAAGCTGTTTGTTCCTGTTGGCGCTTCAGTTCTTCTGCTTCGCGCTTGGCCATCTTTTCTGCCTCTTGCTGAGCTGTGCTACTGGCTGCTTTGGCGGGCTGTTGAGCCTGTCGAGCCTTTTGTTGTGCCTCGATCCGCGCCTTTTCCTCAGCTTCACGACGAGCCTGCTCAGCCTCACGGCGAGCCTTCTCTTCAGCATCGAGACGAGCCTTCTCTTCGGCTTCGCGACGAGCTTTTTCTTCTGCTTCCAAACGCGCTTTTTCCTCGGCTTCCGCCTGACGCTGTTCATCTTCCAGCGCCGAGCGTCTTACATAGGTGCGAGACTTGCGCACTTCTACCTGCACTTCCTTGTTCTTGCCGCCAGTCCCCTGAACACTGATGGTGCTCTTGGTCTTGCGTTGCAAGGTCATGCGGGCAGGTGCGGCGACCTCGTCACCTCCATGCTGTTTCTTCAGGTGAGTCAGCAGAGTCTGTTTCTCAGACTCGCTGACCATGTCGTCGGCCTTGCTCTTGCTGATACCGGCATCGACAAACTGCTGGAGAAGACGATCAACCGGTGTGTCGATGTCAGTGGCAAGTTGTTTGACTGATACTTCTGCCATTCATTTTCCTCCGTTTGATCTTAACTAGACTGCTCTTCTCCGAACCAACAGATATTGCGAGCAGCCATAATCAGCTCACCGGCCTTCTCGGCGGTCAGCCCTTCGATATCAGCAAGGTCATCGATGCCTTGCTCTGCCAAATCTTCCAGGGTACCGATGCCGCGAGCGGCCAGGGCGTACGCCATTTCACGACCGAGGCCGTTCAGATTGAGCAGTTCTTCGGAAGGTTCAACACCTTCAAAGGATTCTTCTTTGGCCAGCGCCTTGGTGGTCAGGGCGTCTTTGGCACGCTTGCGCAGCTCTTCGACCATGTCTTCATCCAGACCGTCGATGGCCAGCAGCTCGTTGACCGGTACGAAGGCGATCTCTTCCAGGGTGGAGAAGCCCTCTTCCATCAGCAGGCCGGCGAAATCGTCATCGATGTCGAGGGTGCTGGTGAACAGGTTCATGATGCGGTCGTTTTCGGCCTGGTGCTTGGCACGCATGTCCTCGACGGTCATCACGTTCAGTTCCCAACCGGTCAGCTGGGAGGCCAGACGCACGTTCTGACCGTTGCGGCCGATGGCCTGAGCCAGGTTGGCGGCTTCCACGGCGATGTCCATGGTGTGGTTGTCTTCATCGACGATGATGGAGGCCACATCAGCCGGCGCCATGGCGTTGATCACGTACTGGGCCGGGTTGTCATCGTACAGTACGATGTCGGCGCGCTCGCCGCTCAGCTCGGCGGAGACCGCCTGAACGCGGGCACCGCGCATGCCGATACAGGCACCGATCGGGTCGATGCGGCGATCGTTGGTCTTGACCGCGATCTTGGCACGGGAACCCGGATCACGGGCGGCGCCCATGATTTCGATCATCTCTTCGCCGATTTCCGGCACTTCGATGCGGAACAGCTCTTTGAGGAAGTCCGGGCTGGAGCGGCTGACGAACAGCTGGGAACCACGGGCTTCCGGACGCACAGCGTAGAGCAGACCACGGATGCGGTCGCCCGGGCGGAAGGTCTCGCGCGGCAGCATGTCGTCGCGGAAGATCACGGCCTCGGCGTTGCTGCCCAGATCCAGGATCACGTTGTCGCGGTTGCTCTTCTTGACCACGCCACTGATGATGGTGCCTTCTTTGTCCTTGAACTGGTCAACGACTTGTGAACGCTCGGCTTCGCGCACTTTCTGCACGATGACCTGCTTGGCAGTCTGGGTGGTGATGCGGTCGAAGGTGACGGAGTCGATCTGATCTTCAACATATTCACCGATCTGGATATCCGGCTGCTCGATCTGTGCCGCTTCCAGGGTGATCTCGGCGTAGGGGTTCTCCATGGCGGCCTGATCCGCGATGACGACCCAGCGGCGATAGGTGTCGTAGTCGCCGGTCTTGCGATCGATCTCTACCCGAACTTCGATCTCGCCTTCATATTTTTTCTTGGTCGCCGTCGCCAGTGCGGTTTCCAGAGCCTGGAAAATCTTCTCGCGGGGAACCGCCTTCTCGTTGGACACAGCGTCAACGACCAGCAAAATCTCTTTATTCATATCCGATAGCCTCGTTAACCAAAGTTCGGCACTATGTTCGCTTTTTGGATATTGGTGAAAGCCAACACTTCGTCCTTACCATCTACCGTCAGAGTGATCATGTCGCCCTGCACGGCTTTGATTACGCCTTTGAACTTGCGGCGGTTGTTTGTTGCCATCCGAAGCGAAACCGCCGCCTCTTGGCCAACGTATTTTTCGAACTGGGCAACCTTGAACAGGGGACGATCCAGACCCGGGGAGGACACCTCGAGGTAATACTCCTCGGTGATGGGATCCTCGACATCCATGATGGCGCCAACCTGATGGCTGACTTCTGCACAGTTCTCGACGCTCACGCCATGCTCGCCGTCGATGTAGACGCGCAAGGTGGAGTGTTTACCCGCACGGATAAACTCGATACCCCACAGTTCAAAACCCAAGGCAACGACAGGAGCCTCGAGCAGATCGGTCAAACGTTGTTCCAACGTAGCCAAAGTCACCCTCCGAAAAACAAAAAAAGGGCATAAAGCCCAGATAGAAATAGATTCAGAGTAAATTGCACATAACAAAAAGCCCCGATGTCAAATCGGGGCTTGGCGCTTTACCCTGATTGTCGCCTCGCAGCGACCGCCTTCCTGAGCGTAGGAAATGCGTGAAATTTGGTTGCGGGGGCCGGATTTGAACCGACGACCTTCGGGTTATGAGCCCGACGAGCTACCATGCTGCTCCACCCCGCGTCCGAAATCGTGCGAGATTATAGCCACTTCACTCTCGTCACACAAGACTGACTGGCTATAACACACCTGGTCACCCAGGCTTACTGCTTAATTGGTGCCGTGGGCGGGACTCGAACCCGCACACCCTAGAGCACTACCCCCTCAAGATAGCGTGTCTACCAATTCCACCACCACGGCAAAACTCTTACTCGGGAACGTCAGTGTCTTTCTTTACTGGCGCTTTGCTCTGCTCAACCTGTTGGGTCTGTTGCAGATTTTCCCATTCACTACCCTGTTTGACCTTGTTGCTGGACATAGAGCCAAGCACCAAGCTAATCAAGAAGAACAGAGTAGCCAAAATCGCTGTTGTGCGGGTCAGGAAACTGCCTGAACCACCGGAGCCGAATACGGTATTCGATGCCCCTGCGCCGAAGGAGGCGCCCATGTCAGCCCCTTTACCTTGCTGAATCATCACCAGACCAATCAGAGCCAGTGATACCAGCAGATAAACGACCAAAAGAATCTCGTACATTTAACTTGCACCCTTTGCCGCTTCAACAATTCCCAAAAACGTCTGGTCATCGAGACTTGCTCCACCAATCAGGCCGCCGTCAACGTCGGGCTGGGTAAACAACTCTCTCGCATTGGCCGGTGTCACGCTCCCACCATAGATGATTCTGACTTTCTCACCTATGACCGGAGTATCCTCCGCCAAGCGACCACGTATAAAGGAATGAACCTCTTGTGCCTGCTCGGGTGTGGCGCATTTACCTGTACCTACAGCCCAAATCGGCTCGTAGGCGATGATAGCATTATCGAAAGCCATCGCGCCATTTTTCTCTATGACGATATCCAGCTCTTCGGCAATCACCTCGAAGGTTCTTCTCGCCTGCCTTGCCGCACCCGACTCGCCCAAACAGAGGATTGGAACAAGCCCTGCCGACCTGGCCGCCGCAAACTTCTCTGCAACGATAAAACTGGTCTCACCAAAGAGACGCCTGCGCTCGGAGTGCCCTACCAACACGTATCGACACCCTGCCTCGACCAGCATCTGACACGAGATTTCACCCGTGTAAGCGCCATGTCTGTGCTGGCTCACATTCTGAGCCCCCAACTTCATCACCCTCTGCTCACCGAGCAGAGCGGCCGTTAAGTCGAGATGCACATGGGATGGACACAAGACCACGTCTACCTGCTCACCAATACCTTTCAGGCATTGGCCGGCAAACTGCTCTAACTGCGACCTACTACCGTGTAACTTCCAGTTGGCTGCTACAAACGGCTTGCGATGTCCCATCGGCAACTCCCTTGCGAAAGCGGGGCTGATAATATCCAGAGGATTGTCAGCTGACAAGCGCTATTTTTAAATTTTTGAATCGTTTGAACAAGATACAACCAGGGCGGCTAAAAAGCCGCCCCATTTGTTCATTAAAACGCCGATTCAACCTGTTGTGCAATGCGTTGTGCCATATCGCGCACCTGTTGCTCGTGCTCCCCCTCCACCATGACGCGGATCAGGGGTTCAGTGCCGGACTTGCGCAGCAGCACACGGCCACGACCGGCCAGCTCCTGTTCCACCCTGGCCACTTCCTGCTGTACGGCGTCAGCCGCCAGCGGGTCCTTGCCTTCGGCAAAGCGCACGTTGACCAGCACCTGCGGGAACTTGTTCATGCCGGAGCGCAGCTTGGCCAGCGGCATCTCCGCGGTACAGATGGCGGTCAGCACCTGCAGGGCGGCGACGATGCCATCCCCGGTGGTGGTCTGATCCAGGCAGATGATGTGACCGGAGTTCTCGCCACCGATGCGCCAGCCCTTCTCGTTCATCATCTCCAGCACATAGCGGTCACCCACCTTGGCGCGGGCGAACGGAATGCCCAGGGTCTGTAACGCCAGCTCCAGCCCCATGTTGGCCATCAGGGTGCCGACAACACCACCCTTGAGGCGGCCGTTACGCAGAGCATCGCGGGCGATGATGTAGAGGATCTCGTCACCGTCGATGATGTAGCCGGTGTGATCCACCATCACCAGGCGATCGCCATCGCCGTCGAAGGCAACGCCGAGATCAGCCTTGCACTCCAGTACCTTGGCGGCCAGTGCCTCCGGGGCGGTTGAGCCGACGCCGTCATTGATGTTGAGACCATCCGGGCTGCAGCCGATGGCGATCACCTCGGCCCCCAGCTCGCGGAAAACGGAAGGCGCGATGTGATAGGTGGCACCATGGCCGCAATCCACCACCATTTTCAGCCCTTCCAGACTCAGATTGGAGGGGAAGGTGCTCTTGCAGAATTCGATGTAACGACCGGCGGCATCGTCGATACGCAGCGCCTTGCCAAGCTCGGCGGACTCCACGCACTTCAGCTCGTGATCCAGCTCGGCTTCGATGGCCAGCTCGACCTCGTCAGGCAGCTTGGTGCCATCGGCGGAGAAAAACTTGATGCCGTTGTCGTAATAGGGGTTATGGGAAGCACTGATGACGATGCCTGCCTCGGCACGGAAGGTGCGGGTCAGGTAGGCAACCGCCGGGGTGGGCATGGGGCCCATCAGGATGGCCTTGAGACCGGCGGCAGAAAGACCCGCTTCCAGCGCCGACTCCAGCATGTAGCCGGAGATGCGGGTATCCTTGCCGATCAGCACCTTGCGGGTACCCTTCTTGGAGAGCACCTTGCCCGCGGCCCAGCCCAGTTTCATTACGAAATCGGGAGTGATCGGGTATTCACCCACCTTGCCGCGTACACCGTCGGTGCCAAAATACTTTCTTGCCATTGTCTGTTCTCGTTTTTTTATTTGGATATGAAATCTTGTCCCGTCATGACCATCCAGCCGGTGCGCAGAGCATCCATGGTCGCTCGCACATCGTGCACCCGGATGATCCGGGCACCACGCTGCATCCCGACAAGGGCACAGGCCAGGCTGCCGGCTAGCCGTTCATCAACCGGGCGACCGAGCAAGTTGCCTATCATAGACTTTCGCGACATGCCGACCAAGAGCGGCAGCTGGTAATCGAGCAATGACTCCTGCTGTGCCAGCAGCTGATAGTTGTGCGCAAGGGTCTTGCCAAAACCGTAGCCAGGGTCCAGCAGCAGCTGTTCACGAGCTATGCCGGCCGTCAAACAGGCGGCGATCCGCTCATCAAAGAAGGCTCTCATCTCCCCCAGCAGGTCATCGTAATGGGGCTCGGCCTGCATGGTTCTCGGTTGCCCCTGCATGTGCATCAAACACACGGGGACGTCGGCAGCGGCGGCCGCAGCCAGTGCACCAGGTTCGAGCAGGGCTCGTACATCGTTGATAAGATGAGCCCCCGCCGCGCAGCCCTCCCGCATGACCGCCGCCTTGGATGTGTCGAGGGAGATCATCACGTCGAGCTCACGCACCATGCGCTCCACCACGGGAAGGACCCTGTCCAGCTCCTCCTGCTCGCTCACGTCGGGAGCGCCGGGACGGGTCGACTCGCCACCGATGTCGATGAGGGTTGCCCCCTCCGCCACCATCTGGCGCGCATGGGTCATCGCACGCTCCAGCTGGTTGAAATGACCGCCGTCGGAGAAGGAGTCCGGTGTCACATTGAGGATCCCCATGACGTGGGGGCGTTCGAGGGAGAGGCTGAGCCCCTTGCTGATTAGCTGCATCTTCACTTCCATGGACATAAAGAAAAACCCCGGGGCCAGCCCGGGGTTTATATCATCACAACTTATTTGGCAGGCAGGTCATTGGCCTTGTCGATATCGACATCGGCAACCTGTTCCGCCTCGGTCACGGTCGGTTTGGGCTCGGGTGCCACAGTCGCCCCCCCCTGCGGGGTATCGCCGTGCTCGTCATGCCAGTTGCTGGGAGCACGCACTTCGCGACGAGCCATCAGATCATCGATCTGCTTGGCATCGATGGTTTCGTACTTCATCAGCGCATCTTTCATACTGTGCAGCACGTCCATGTTATCCAGCAGGATCTGCTTGGCACGGTCGTAGTTGCGGTCGATCACCTGCTTGACCTCGGCATCGATAATGCGGGCAGTGTCATCGGACATGTGCTTGGCCTTGGCCATGCTGCGACCGAGGAACACCTCGCCATCTTCTTCCGCATAGAGCATGGGACCGAGACGCTCGGACATACCCCACTGGGTCACCATCTTGCGGGCGATGTCGGTGGCACGCTCGATGTCGTTGGATGCACCGGTCGATACCTTCTCGGCACCGTAGATCAGCTCTTCCGCCAGACGGCCACCGTACAGGCTGGAGATCATGGACTCCAGATGCTGCTTGGAGTGGCTCCAGCGATCCTGCTCCGGCAGGTACATGGTCACACCCAGCGCACGGCCGCGCGGAATGATGGAGACCTTGTAGACAGGGTCATGATCCGGTACCACGCGACCAATGATGGCGTGACCCGCTTCATGATAAGCCGTCATCTCCTTCTCGGACTCTTTCATCACCATGGAGCGACGCTCTGCGCCCATCATGATCTTGTCCTTCGCCTTCTCGAACTCGGCCATGGACACCACGCGGCGGCTTTCACGCGCGGAAAACAGAGCGGCTTCGTTGACCAGGTTGGCCAGATCGGCGCCGGAAAAACCTGGGGTACCGCGGGCAATCAGCGCTGGGTTGACGTCATCCGCCAGCGGCACCTTGCGCATATGCACCTTGAGGATCTGCTCGCGGCCACGCACATCCGGCAGACCGACCACGACCTGACGGTCGAAACGGCCCGGACGCAGCAAGGCAGGATCCAGTACGTCAGGACGGTTGGTAGCGGCGATGACGATGATGCCTTCATTGCCCTCAAAGCCGTCCATCTCGACCAGCATCTGGTTCAAGGTCTGCTCGCGTTCATCGTGACCACCGCCCAGACCGGCGCCACGCTGGCGACCGACGGCGTCAATCTCATCGATGAAGATGATGCAGGGGGAGGATTTCTTGGCCTGCTCGAACATGTCGCGTACCCGGGAGGCACCCACACCCACGAACATCTCGACGAAATCTGAGCCCGAAATGGTGAAGAAAGGCACCTTGGCCTCACCCGCAATGGCCTTGGCCAGCAGGGTCTTACCGGTACCGGGAGGACCTACCAGCAGTACGCCGGTCGGGATCTTGCCGCCCAGTTTCTGGAATTTGCTTGGGTCGCGCAGATAGTCGACCAATTCCTTGACCTCTTCCTTGGCCTCATCGCAACCGGCTACGTCGGCGAAGGTGGTCTTGATCTGATCCTCGCTCATCAGGCGAGCCTTGCTCTTGCCAAACGACATGGCACCTTTGCCACCGCCGCCCTGCATCTGACGCATGAAGAAGACCCAGACACCGATCAGCAGCAGCATCGGGAACCAGGAGATAAAGATGGAGGTGATCAGAGACGGCTCTTCCGGCTTCTCGCCCATCACTTTGACATTGTGATTGAGCATGTCGTTGAGCAGCTGGGGATCCGGCGCCGGGATGATGGTGGTGAAGCGTTCACCGGTGCGCTTGACGCCATTAATGACCTTGCCATCCATCCGTACTTCACGGATCTGCTCTTGGGTCACTTCTTTAACGAAGCTGGAATAGTCCAGCTGGCGACTGGTGGTATCGCTGGGGCTGAAGCTATTGAACACCGACATCAACACGACGGCGATGACCAGCCACAGGATTAGGTTTTTCGCCATGTCACTCAAATCAGTAACCTCGCAGACTGACAGTTAACGATGAAGGTTAGGGTACTACAGTTTAAAACCGGTAGCCACAATGTAGACTTCTCGTGAACGGGCACGAGACGAGTCTGGTTTACGAATCTTGACAGCAGAGAAAAGCTTACGGATTTCATTGAGATAGATGTCAAACCCCTCCCCCTGGAATACCTTGACCACGAAACTGCCGTTGGAACGCAGGACCTGATTGCACATGTCCAGCGCCAGTTCGACCAGATACATGGAACGGGCCTGATCCACCTGCTGGGTACCGCTCATGTTGGGTGCCATGTCGGACATGACGACGTCAACCTTGTCCGGACCGACCCGCTCAAGCAGAGCTCCCAGTACAGTTTCCTCCCGAAAGTCTCCCTGCAGGAAATCGACACCGGCGATGGAATCCATCGGCAGAATATCGCAGGCGATCACCCGCCCCTTGTCACCGACCTGATCGATGGCAAACTGGGACCATCCACCGGGGGCCGCCCCCAGGTCCACCACCGTCATGCCGGGCTTGAGCAGTTTGTCCTTGCCCTGGATCTCGTCGATCTTGAACACGGCACGGGAACGCAGCCCCAACTTCTGGGCTTTCTTGACGTATTGATCGTCAAAATGCTCTTTTAACCAGCGGGTTGAACTGGGGGAATGTTTTTTCTGGGTCATGATTGTCGACTTTAAAAAACCACAAGGGTTATTAGTATTAAGGGCTAAGTGGGGGTAGAATACGCCCCTTTCAACCCTGACTTATGAAGAAATTGCCATGATTCTCAACAATAAACAGAAACAGTACCTCAAGGGCCTTGCCCACAGTCTGAAGCCGGTCGTCCTGCTGGGACAGCACGGTCTGACCGAAGGTGTGCTGGCCGAGATCGATCTGGCGCTCAACCACCACGAGCTGATCAAGGTTAAGGTTGCGTCTGAAGATCGTGAGATGAAACAGCTGGTTATGGATGCCATCGTCCGTGAAACCGGCGCGGTGAAAGTACAGAGCATCGGCCACGTGCTGACCATCTACCGTCAGGCCAACGAGCCGAAAATCCAACTGCCCCGCAAGTAACAGGAAAGAGCATCGCTCTTTCCTCTCATTTTCTCTCTTCCCAAGTCGCTTGCCAAAGTAGTCGCCAGGCCCTTAACCTGCGATGAATACTCGTGGAAACCCGCTATGGATCACCATCAGATTCTCACCGAAGATGAACTGGCCATGCTACGGGACTTGGGAAACGATCAGGAGACGGCCGCCGGACAACCCCTGAGCGGTTATCTCGCCACTCCCCTGCTTGGTCTGTTGCAACGCGCCGACCAGCTGGTGCTGGAAGCCCGCTTCGCCGGACACCAGCTCCGTTTCCCACTGCGTTTTACTCAGGGCGATGACGGCTTCGTCGAACCACGCATCGCCGCCCCCGTCATCAAGGAGCTGGGTTACCCCCATCCGCGCACCTGGCGGCTGGATGAACAGGCCCGCTTCCAGATGGGAGAAGAGGACTACCTGGTGCACAGCCTGTCGCTGGACGGGCTGGTGGTGGAAGGCTTGCCGGCCGAGCTGGCCATGGATACCACGCTGGCAGGCACCCTGCTGATCGAAGGTCTCCCTCCTCTGCCCCTCAGCGCAGAGCCGGTCAGGCGGATCCACCGTCGCAACGGCATACAGGGCTGGGCACTGCACTTCCAGATGGCCAGAGAGGATCTTGAACAACTGCGCGGATGGATGTTTCAGCGCCATCAGGACGCCTTCACCCAGGCTTATCAGCCCCGCTGAATACAAACAGGGGAGCCGGGCTCCCCTGTTGCTGGCTGGTCGCCACCTCAGAGGTAGGCGACTTCCAGGATCTCGTACTCCACGTCGCCGGACGGCGTCTTGACGATGGCGACATCGTCCACTTCCTTGCCGATCAGGGCGCGGGCAATGGGCGAATTCACGGAGATCATGTTCTGCTTGATGTCCGCCTCGTCGTCACCCACGATGCGGTAGACCACCTCTTCTTCCGTCTCGCTCTTGAGCAGCGTCACGGTCGCCCCGAAGATGATGCGACCATTGTTGGTCATCTTGGTGACGTCGATCACCTGGGCGTTGGAGAGCTTGCTCTCAATTTCCTGGATACGGCCTTCACAGAAGCCTTGCTGCTCGCGGGCAGCATGATATTCGGCGTTTTCTTTCAGATCACCATGTTCACGGGCATCTGCAATCGCTTCGATAATCTGCGGACGAAGCTCGGTCTTGAGATATTCGAGCTCTTCACGCAGCTTTTCAGCGCCGCGAACAGTCATCGGAGTATGATTCATAGTCGAAACCTGGGTTGCTTGAAAAGAGAAGCTGCGGCTATCAGAGAGAGCCGCAGCTGTCGGTTCGGATGAGGCATCTTAATATGAAGCCGGCACAAAATCCATGTCGGTCCCTGCGAGGCAGATCGCGCTTTGGCATCACAATTGTCTGTGACTATTTCTGCTCCTGGGCGCTTATCGGAGCAGATACCGTCGGTTTGCCCTGCATGATGGAGATCTCCACCCGCCGGTTCATGCGCCGGTTCTCCGGTGTCGTGTTGGGCACCAGCGGCTGAGTATCCGCCATGCCCTGCACCACCAGCCGGCTGCCATCAAAACCGGGCACCTTGATCATCTGGTGAGCCACCGCCACCGCCCGCTGGGAGGAGAGTTCCCAGTTGGACTGGAACAGCTCATCCTCGGTGGCCACGTTGTCGGTATGACCGGAGATGGTGATCTCGCCCGGTACATCCTTGAGCAAGGCGGCAACTTTGCGCACCACAGGCCAGAACTGGGGCTGCAGGAAGGCGGAGCCCGCCGGGAAGGCGGCTTTCTCGCGGATCCGGATGATGATCTGCTGGCCCAGCGCCTCGATCTCGATCGCCCCATCCTGGATCTGCGCCTTCATCTGATCCGCCAGCGCCTTGGCCAGCGCATTGGACTGCTCCTGCTGCTGTTTCTGCGCCTCCTGCTGGGTGTCGCCCCCCACCAGCTTGTCTTCGCTCTTGTCATGACCACCAGCCTTGTCGGCATCACCGGGCTGGAATTCCAGCTCGGTCTGGGTCATGTCGATGGTCTGCTGCATGATGGTATCGATGGGCGTTGGTTCCGGGCGACCCGGTCTGAACTCCTGGGCAATGACGGAGGTTCCCTTGGGGATGTCCTTCACCTCGAGGATGTTCTGCACCCCGAACGCCTTCTCCATGGAGCCGGCAATCTGCTTGAACTTCTGCACATCCATCTCGGCAAACGAGAGCAGCAGCACGAAGAAGCACATCAAGAGCGACATCAGATCGGCGAAAGTCCCCATGTAACCGGGCAGCCCGGGGGGCGGACATTTGCAATCAGACATACAGCCCCCTATTCATCGCCATTGTTGCGTTTCGACTGGTTGAGGTAGTTCTGCAACATGGACTGGATCACCCGCGGATTCTGGCCATCCTGAATACCCATGATGGCGTCCAGCACCAGGCAGCGACTCAGCTTCTCCTCACCGCTGCGCAGCTCCAGCTTGTCGGCGATGGGGATGGCAAGCATGTTGGCCTCGATGGCGCCGTACAGAGTGGTGAGCAAGGCTACCGCCATGGCCGGGCCGATAGATTTGGGATCGCTCATGTTGGCCAGCATGGCCACCAGCCCGACCAGGGTACCGATCATCCCCATGGCCGGCCCCAGATCCCCCAACGACCGAAACACCTTGATGGCGATGACATGACGCTCGGCGGTGAGCTCTATGTCTTTTTCCATCACGGCACGGATGACGTCGGCGTCGTGACCGTCCACCAGCATGTCGATGCCCTTTTTCATGAAGGGGTTGGGCACCTCGGCCGCTTCCAGCGCCAGAAAACCGCCCTTGCGGGCCGCATCGGCCAGCTCGACTGCCTTGACGATCAGATCGTCAAGCTTGTCTCCCTTGTACATGAATGCCTTGCCGGCCACCTTGAACGCCATCAGGAACTGGCCGATGTTGAACTTCATCATGGCGATAAAGATGGAGCCTAACACCGTGATGCAGATTGAAGGAACGTCAATGTACATCCCCACAGGGCCACCCAGCAGCATGCCATAGATGACCACCCCAAATCCCAGCACTATGCCAATCAGACTACCTAGATCCACATCCCTACTCCTGTCAGCTGAAATTTGTTGTATCTGTAGTTTGTTGAATTTTCTGCTATTGGCTCACCAGCGGCAAGGGCCGCTACCATTTTCCCCTTTGGAAGATGGCTTATTATCGGCCACTTTTCCGAGAGTTTAAGCCGATGGCATTTTTCTGCCTCCCCCCTGCCCGCCGTCGATGTTAAGATAAGCCGTTTTTTTCAATCCCCGAGGATGGACATGGCCAGTAAAAAAATCGACCGCCTGAGTTTTGATGCCACTCTGGAAGAGCTGGAAACCATAGTTCATCAACTGGAACAGGGCTCCCTGCCGCTAGAAGAGGCCCTCAAGCAGTTCGAACAGGGCATTCACCTGGTGCGCGCCGGCCAGCAGAAGCTGGAGCAGGCCGAGCAGAAGATCCAGCTCCTGCTGACTCAGGCCGATGGCAGCGAGCACGCAGTTCCCTTCCAGCCAGAGCAAGGAGAGGAGTGAGTGACGCTGGACGATTTTTCCCGCCTGCACCGGCAACGTATTGACGACTGTCTCTCTGCACAACTTGAATCCTTGCCGCCCATGGCCCCCCGCCTGCGCGATGCCATGCGCTATGGTCTGCTGCTGGGTGGCAAACGGGTACGCCCCTTTCTGGTCTACGCCGTCGGCGAGATGCTGGGAGTAAAGCGCGAGCTGCTGGACGGCCCCGCCGCCGCGGTGGAGTGCATCCACGCCTACTCCCTGCTGCACGACGATCTGCCCGCCATGGATGACGACGATCTACGTCGCGGCCAACCGACGGTGCACAAGGCATTTGATGAAGGCACCGCCATTTTGGCCGGTGACGCCCTGCAGACCCTGGCCTTCGCCATTCTGGCTGATCACCCGATGCCGGATTCGCTGCAGGCCAACCGGGTGCGGATGCTGAGCCGGCTGGCGCGCGCCTCCGGTTATCTCGGCATGTGCGGTGGCCAGGCGCTGGACCTGCAGGCGGAAGGACGTCAGATCACCCTGGCCGAGCTGGAACAGGTACACCGCCACAAGACCGGGGCTCTCATCGAGTGCGCCGTGGCGCTTGGCGCCCTGTGCAAGGCCGACGTGGATGAAACCATCCTGAGCGCGCTGCAAACCTATGCCGCCGCCATCGGTCTCGCCTTCCAGGTGCAGGATGACATCCTCGACATCACAGGCGATACCGCCACCCTCGGCAAGCGACAAGGTTCCGATCTGGCGCTGGAAAAGAGTACCTATCCGGCGCTGCTGGGGCTCGACAATGCCCGTGAGCTGGCTCGCGAACTGCATGGTAAAGCCTTAACAGCCTTGCAATCTTTGCCCTACAATACCGACATTCTGGAAGCGTTTGCCGATTACATCATCGAGCGAACCCACTAAACGCTGGATAACAGTAACAATATGAGCGTTGATATAAGCAATTTCCCCAACCTGGCCCTCGCGGATACGCCGGTCGAGTTGCGATCCCTGCCCTTCGAGCGACTGCCTGTGCTGTGCAACGAACTGCGTGAATATCTGCTGCGTTCGGTGAGTCGCTCCAGTGGTCATCTTGCCTCCGGGCTCGGCACCGTCGAACTGACGGTGGCGCTGCACTACGTCTACAACACCCCGTTCGATCGGCTGGTGTGGGACGTGGGCCACCAGGCTTATCCCCACAAGATCCTGACCGGTCGCCGCGATCGGATGCAGAGCATCCGCCAGAAAGACGGCCTGCACCCCTTCCCCTGGCGCGGCGAGAGCGAGTATGACGTGCTCTCCGTCGGTCACTCCAGCACCTCCATCGGTGCGGCGCTCGGCATGGCCGTGGCGGCCGAGAGCGAAGGGCTTGGGCGCAAGGTGGTGGCGGTGATCGGTGATGGCGCCATCACCGCCGGCATGGCGTTCGAGGCACTCAATCACGCCGGCGATGTCCACAAGGACATGCTGGTGGTGCTCAACGACAACGAGATGTCCATCTCCGAAAATGTCGGGGCACTGAACAACCACCTGGCCCGCATCATGTCCGGCAAGCTCTACACCACCATCCGCGAGGGTGGCAAGAAGGTGCTGGCCGGCCTGCCGCCGGTCAAGGAGCTGGCCAAGCGGGCAGAGGAGCACCTCAAGGGAATGGTGGTGCCAGGCACCCTGTTCGAGGAGTTCGGCTTCAACTACATAGGTCCCATTGACGGCCACGACATCGAGGCTCTGGTCGAGACCCTGCGCAACATGCGCAATCTCAAGGGGCCGCAGCTGCTGCACGTCAAGACCAAGAAGGGCAAGGGCTACGAGCCTGCCGAGAAGGACCCCATCGGTTATCACGGCGTGCCCAAGTTCAATCCGGACGAGTGCACCCTGCCCAAGGCGAGCGGCGGCAAGCCGAGCTTCTCCGCCATCTTCGGCCAGTGGCTGTGCGACATGGCAGCCAAGGATGAGCGGCTGGTCGGCATCACCCCGGCCATGCGCGAAGGCTCCGGCCTGGTGAAGTTCAGCCAGCAGTATCCGGATCGCTACTTCGACGTGGCCATCGCCGAGCAGCACGCAGTCACCTTCGCCGCCGGTCTCGCCATCGCCGACCAGAAGCCGGTAGTCGCCATCTACTCGAGCTTCCTGCAGCGCGCCTACGACCAGCTGATCCACGACGTGGCGCTGCAAGAGCTGCCGGTGCTGTTCGCCATCGACCGGGCCGGTCTGGTAGGGGCCGACGGCCCGACTCATCAGGGGGCGTTCGACATCAGCTTCCTGCGCACCGTGCCCAACATGGTGATCATGACCCCGTCCGACGAGAACGAATGCCGTCAGATGCTCTACACCGGCTACCAGTGCAACGGGCCGGCGGCGGTACGGTACCCCCGCGGCAGCGGCACCGGCATCCAGGTGGAGAGCGAGATGCAGGCGCTGGCGCTCGGCAAGGGCCGCATTGTCCGTCAGGGCAAGGGCACCGCCATCCTGGCGTTCGGCACCCTGCTGCAACAGGCCAAAGCGGCAGCCGAGGCGCTCGATGCCACCCTGGTGGACATGCGTTTCGTCAAACCGATGGACGAGGCGCTGGTGCTCTCCCTGGCCGCGACCCACGATCAATTCGTCACCCTTGAGGACAACGCCATCATGGGCGGCGCGGGTTCTGCGGTGAACGAGCTGCTGATGCGCAGCAAACAGTGCAAGCCGGTGCTCAACCTCGGCCTGCCGGATCGCTTCGTGGAGCAGGGTACCCAGGAGGAGATCTACGCTCTGCTGGGGCTCGATGGCGCCGGCATCCAGCGCAGCATCGAGCAGTGGCTGCAGGCTTGACCCTCAGCACACAGAGCAAAAGGGCGCCGTTATGGCGCCCTTTTCGTTTGTCTGTCTTGATTGTTTATCTGTGACCATCAGCCCTTGTAGAGCTTGGGATTGAACACATCCCGCAGCCAGTCACCCAACAGGTTGATGACCAGCACCAGCACCACCAGGCAGATGCCCGGGAAGGCGGTGATCCACCAGGAGCCGGAGAAGATGTAGTTGAAGCCCACGCTGATGAGCGAGCCCAGCGACGGCTGATCCACCGGCATCCCCAACCCCAGGAAGGAGAGCGCCGCCTCGCTCATGATGGCGTTGGCCACCTGCACCGTGGAGATGACCAGGATCGGCGACAGGCAGTTGGGCAGAATGTGGCGGAACATGATGCGCGGGGCACGAAAGCCCATCACCTTGGCCGCTTCCACATACTCCTTTTTCTTCTCCGCCAGTACCGAGGCGCGCACGGTACGGGCGTACTGCGGCCACTCGGCGATGCCGATGATCACCACCAGCATCAGGATGGCGAACTTCGAGTAGAACTCGGAACCAAAAGTAGCCTGGAAGATGGCGGAGATGATGATCGCCACCATCATGGTGGAAAACGACAGCTGAACGTCGGCAAAGCGCATCAGCAGGCTGTCGATGCGGCCACCGAAGTAGCCGGCCAGCAGGCCAATGACGATGCCGAGCACCAGCTGCAGCCCCACCGCAAACAGACCTATGGTGAGCGAGATGCGGGCGCCATAGAGGATGGTGCTCCAGATGTCGCGACCCTGGTTGTCGGTACCGAGCCAGAAGCGCTCCTCGCCCCCTGCCAGCCAGGAGGGCGGCAGTTCGGCATCCATCAGATCGAAGCTGGTCTGGTCATAGACGTTGTACGGGGCGAGCCAGGGCGCCAGCATGGCGGCCAGCACGAACACCACGAACACCGCAAAGCTGAACATGGCTACCTTGTCCCGCAGGAAGTAGTAGACGATGTCGGAATTTTTGAATCGGGCCCAACGGCTTGGGCTCGCAGTCACAGCGTTAGTCATCTGTTACCCCTTGGCGGTCAGGTTGACGGTCGGATTGATCAACCCGTAGAGCAGGTCGACCAGGGTATTGGTCACCACGAAAATGAGCCCGACGAAGATGACGTAGGCGGTGATGAGGGGCGTATCGACCCGGTGGATCGCCTCGAGGAACAAAAAGCCGGTCCCCGGCCACTGGAACACGCTCTCGGTCAGGATGGTGTAGGCCACCATGGTACCGATCTGCACGCCGCCAACGGTAATGACCGGCAGCATGGTGTTCTTCAGGGCGTGCTGGTAATAGACCTTGTTGTTGTCCAGCCCCTTGGCGCGGGCAAACTTGACGTACTCGGAGGAGAGCTGCTCCAGCATCTCGGAGCGCACCAGCCGGATGAACAGCGGCAGCATGATGGAGGAGAGCGACACGCAGGGCAGAATCAAATGCTTGATACCGTCCCAGGTGAAGAAGCCCGACTCCCAGCCCAGCAGGTTGTAGGTCTCGCCGCGGCCATAGGCCGGCAGCCAGCCTAGCTGGATGGAGAAGAGGTACATCAGCATGATGGCGGTCAGGAACACCGGGATCGAGATGCCGATGCTGCTCCCCGCCATGATGATCTTGGTCGGTATGCTGTGCGGGCGGATCGCCGAGTAGACCCCAAGCGGAATGGAGACCACCACGATGATCAGCGCAGCGCCAAACACCAGCTCAAGAGTAGCCACCAGCTTGTCGAGGATAACCTCGAGAGCGGGTCGCTTGAAGAAGTAGGAAGTACCCAGATCCCCGTGTACCGCGTTCTTCAAGAAGCGGCTGTATTTGACGAGGAAAGGATCGTTGAGGCCCATCTTCTCGCGCAATTCGTGGCGCTGGGCTTCGGAGACGGATTGTCCCACCAGCTCGCGCAGCGGATCCCCCAGGTTGTCCTGGATGGAGAAGGCGACCAGGCTGATGACGAACATCACTATCACGGCCTGATAGAACCGTTTCAGCAGGAATGTAAACATGCTTGTCCTTCTACGTGGCCTGTGTCATGGCACAGGCTTCTGTTAGCAGGCGGGGTGGCCGGCTGACCACCCCGCCCCGTCCTTCCTTGCGACTTGCGCTTACTTGCCGACCACCAGGTCACCCAGGTAAGGGAAGTTCATTACGTTGACCACCGGCTTGATGTCGGCGTTCTTCTTGGCGCCGTAGGCCAGATCTTCCCAGTGCAGCGGCACGTAGGCGGCGTCGTCGATCAGCATGGCTTCGACCTTCTTCAGCATCTCGGCGCGCTTGGCTGGGTCGGTCTCGGCATTGGCCTGCTCGACCAGCTTGTCAGCCTCGGCGTTGGCATAGCCGGCACAGTTGTACTGGCCCATGCCGGTCTTGGCATCCTTGGTGAAGGTCAGGAACTCGAAGAAGTTCGCGGTATCTTCGGTGTCGGAGTGCCAGCCGATCAGCTGCATGTCCGCGGCGCACTTGTCAAACTCCGGCCAGTACTGGGCCACCGGCATGGTCTTCAGATCAACCTTGATGTTGATCTTGGCCAACATGGCGGAGACGGCCTGGGCAATCTTGACGTCGTTGACGTAGCGGGCAGCCGGGGAGATAAAGCTCATCTTGAAGCCCTTCTCGTAGCCGGCTTCCTTCATCAGCTCCTTGGCCTTGGCCAGGTCATACTGGGGCTTGAGCGCCTCGTTGTGACCGGCATAGCCTTTCGGGCTCAGCTGGCCGGCGGGGGTGCCAAAGCCCTTGTTGATCTTCTCGACGATACCCACCTGGTTGATGGCGTAGTTGATCGCCTGACGCACGCGCTTGTCTTTCAGCGCCGGGTTGGTGTTCTGGTTCAGCTCGATGATGATGGCGCGGGTACCGGACAGGGTCACCAGCTGGGTGTCCTTGCCGTTCTTCACGCGCTCCAGATCGTTCGGTGCAACCGGGTAGATCATGTCCACGTCGCCACCCAGCAGGGCCGCCACGCGGGTGGCGTCTTCCTTGATGGGGACCACGGTCAGGTTGTCAACGTTGCCCTTGGAGGCCTTGTCCCAGTAGTTGGCGTTGCGCACGTACTCCAGCTTCACGCCCTGCTCGCGGAACTTGACGCTGAACGGGCCGGTACCGGAGACGTGGGTGGAGGCGTAGGAGTCGCCGTTCTTGACGATCTCGCCCTTGTCCTTGCCCGCCTCTGTTTTGCCGGTATAGAACTTGGAGTCCATCGGGAAGATGTAGGTCACGGTCTGTAGCACCAGCGGGAACGGCTTGGCGGTGACGAGATCCACTGTGTACTCATCGACCTTCTTCACTTCGGCGATGGGGTCGAAGATAGCCTTGAAGTCGACGGAGGACTTCAGACGGTTGACGGTCCACACCACGTCGTCGGCGGTGAAGTCGTTGCCGGAGTGGAACTTGACGCCCTTGCGCAGGAAGAAGCGGACGGTCTTGTCGTCGATACGCTCATACTTCTCGGCCAGGCGCGGCTCGAACTGCAGGTCCTGGGTGTAACGCATCAGCGGATCGAACACCAGGTGGGACATCTCCAGGGTCTGACCGGAGAGCTGCTCCTGCGGGTCCAGCGAGGTGGCGTCAGAGGCGACACCGACCTTGATGTCGACAGCGGAGACGTTAAAGGCGAAACCAGCGGCAAACAGCGCCAGTGCAATCTTGGACAATCCTTTTTTCATTGTTTTCTCCATGCTTTTGGCTTTTTTATTGACATAGATACCGGCGAGCCGGTGCTTTCCTAGCTTGCGATTTCCAGCCCCTCGCGGGACATTCCCTTGAACTCCGGCATGAGGGAGATCAGCTTGCGGCTGTACTCATGCTCGGCATTGGTAAACAGTTTCTCGGTCTCGGCCACCTCCACCAGGTGACCGTGCTGCATCACCCCGATGCGATCGCACATCTGGCGGATGACCGGCAGATCGTGGCTGATGAACAGCATGGTGAGGCCAAGCTCCTGCTGCAGATCCTTGAGCAGGTTCAGGATCTGGGCCTGGACCGACACATCCAGCGCCGAGGTGGGCTCGTCGCAGATGAGGAAACGGGGCCGGGTCGCCAGGGCCCGGGCGATGGAGATGCGCTGACGCTGGCCACCGGAAAACTCGTGGGGGTACTTGACCCCGGCGCCGCGGCCGAGGCCAACGTGATCCAGCAGATCCCCCACTATGCCGGCGATCTGGCTCTCGCTGCTCGCCAGCTTGTGGAAGCGGATCGGCTCGGCAATGATGTCGCGCACCTTCATGCGCGGGTTCATCGACGAATAAGGGTTCTGGAACACCATCTGCATCTGGCGACGCAATGGGCGACGCTCATGCTCGCCCTTGAGGGCGGTCAAGTCGATCCCCTCGAAGAAGATCTTGCCGGTATCGGGCGGATAGAGGCCGGTGATGGCGCGGGCGATGGTGGATTTGCCGGAGCCAGACTCCCCCACCAGGCCGAAGGTCTCACCTTCGAAGATCTCGAAGCTGATGTTGTTGCAGGCCCGTACATACTGGCGACGGCTCGGGAAGAAGGAGTCCTTGGTGACGAACTTGAGATCCACGTTCTCCACCCGCAGCAACGCCCCTTCATAGGCGCGTTCGTCCTGGCTCTGGCCGAGCCAGTGGGTCTTGAGATCGATGCTGGTATCCGCCGCACCGGCATCCTCGATATAGGAGACCAGCGGGAAGCGCACCAGCTTCACATCCGAGCGGGGCACCGCGGAGATGAGGCTGCGGGTGTAAGGATGGTTGGGGCGACCCAGCACCTGTTCCGTGGTGCCGAACTCCACCAGATCGCCGCGATACATGACCGCCACCTTGTCGGTGACGTTGGAGACCACGCCCATGTCGTGAGTCACCAGCATGCAGCCCACCTGCCGCTCCTTGCAGAGGGTGCGGATGAGCTGGAGGATCTGATCCTGGATGGAGACGTCCAGCGCCGTGGTCGGCTCGTCGGCGATGATGAGCTCGGGATCGCCGGAGAGGGCGATGGCAATCACCACCCGCTGGCGCATGCCGCCGGAGAACTGGTGCGGATACTGCTTGATGCGCAGCTCCGGGCTCGGGATCCCGACCGCCTTCATCAGCTCGAGCGCCTTGGCAAAGGCCGCCTCACGGGACAGGTCGGTGTTGGCGAGGATGGTTTCAACCAGCTGATGTTCGACGGTGAACAGCGGGTTGAGGGAGGTCATGGGGTCCTGAAAGATGAAACCGATGCGCGAGCCGCGAATGGCCCGCATCTCGTTCTGGCTCTTGCCGGAGATGAGCTCGCCATTGAGGTAGATATCGCCACGGGCGATGCGACCCGGCGGGCTCAGGAGATCGATGACGGCGTTGCCGATGGTGGACTTGCCGGCGCCGGATTCACCCACGACACCGACTATCTCCCCTTTTTCGATGGAGAAAGAGAGATCCTTCACTGCGGCCAGTACCCCGTAGCGGGAGGGATACTCGATCCGCAAGTTTTTCACTTCGAGCAAGGACATGGTTACCTCTGCGGGGGACATCCGTCCCAAATAATTCGTCCGTAAATCGGCCGCAGATGCCGGTCGTGCCTTGGCGTGATCGTGAGTGTTTGATATGACGACTAAACGCTCAATCCATGAGACAACGAAACCAGCGATCCGGGCGGGTTTTTTGCATTTTTTTGGAATAACCCGCGAGTAACTTAGACGGTTTGACGGCGAGTGTAAATGATCGGGTTATACAATTTCGCAATACTTTGCTCAGTTAGCAGCCAGCTCAGCAGTCATAAATGATGACTACAATCACATATCCAGACTTTATGACCACATAAATGAAGATCTAGTGCTTTTACTTTCAACAAGGGTGTAACAGGCGGGAATATTCACTATTGACACAATAGTCTCAAGCCTCGAATGAGTAGTGAATATTTATGTGAAATGATTTTTTAACGGCAGCATATGCCGATGAATGAAAACTAAACAGAGATAAATAGGGGGATGCCAGCGCTGCATTCCCCCTCGTAATCCCCGTCACCCCAGCCAGTATGCCAGCAATTGCATACAAAACAGGGCGAACAGGGCGGCGATGAGATCGTCGAGCATGATGCCGAAGCCACCGTGGATACGGCGGTCAAACCAGGAGATAGGCCAGGGCTTGAGCACGTCGAACAGGCGAAACAGCACGAAGCCGGCCAGTATCCACTCCCAACCGGCCGGCGCCGCTATCATGGTGACGCCAAAGCCGATTACCTCGTCCCAGACGATGGCGCCGTGATCCGGCATGCCGATAGCATCGGTGGCGCTCTGGCAGATGCGGATGCCGATCAGGAACCCGACCACCAGCAGGGCAATAAACCAGGCTGTCGGCAAGCCGCTCACCAGCAGGTAGAGCGGGATGGCGGCCAGCGTCCCCATGGTGCCGGGCGCCTTGGGCGAGAGGCCGGAGCCAAACCCCACCGCCAGGAAGTGAAGCGGGTTCCTGAGGTTCAACCGCTTCAGCTCGGGCTTTATCATGAACCAGCTCATGCGAAGTGATCCCACCCTTTCAACGTCAGCTCGACCGGCTGCTCACCGTGCAGATAGTCGATGCCGGGCTCACCGGCCAGGATCCGGCCGATGCGGGTGAACTTGACGCCACAGTTGGCCAGCGCCGTGTCCAGCGCGCCGCGATGCTCCTCCGGCACGGTGAAGCAGAGCTCATAGTCATCGCCGCCGGCCAGTGCCAGCTGCCAGGCATCCTGTTCGCTCACCGCATCCTGCAGCACCGGCGAGAGCGGCAGCAGATCGAGATCGATCTGGGCCCGCACACTGGAGGCCTTGAGGATATGGCCAAGATCCGAGGCCAACCCGTCGGAGAGATCCAGCGCGCTGCCGGCCAGCCCACGCAGGGCCTGGCCGGCCAGAATGCGGGGATGGGGGTGGTCGAGGCGCGGCAACACGGCCGCCAGCTGGTTCTCATTGAGGGTGCGCTTGGCCAGCTGGTGGGAGAGCGCCAGCGCGGCATCCCCCAGAGTGCCGGTCACATAGACACCGTCGCCGGCCTTGGCGCCGCTGCGCAGCAGGGCACGGCCGGCCGGCACCGAGCCCTTGACCGATACCGTGATGGAAAGCGGGCCGCGGGTCATGTCCCCGCCCACCAGCGCCACATTGTAGTATTCGGCAAGCTCGAGGAAGCCTTCCGCAAAACCGGCCACCCAGGCTTCGTTGACGGTGGGCAGGGTCAGCGCCAGCGACACCCAGCGCGGCTCGGCGCCCATGGCGGCCAGATCGGAGAGATTGACCGCCAGCGCCTTGTAGCCGAGGTCTACCGGATCCATGTCGGGAAAGAAGTGTACGCCGCTCACCAAGGTATCCGTGCTCACCGCCAGCTGGGTGTCGGGGGGCAGGGTCAGCAGGGCGCAGTCGTCCCCAGGGCCCATCACCACGTCCTTGCGGGCGTGGGGGACCTTGAAGTACTTATCAATCAGCTCAAATTCACCCATACAGTAAAAAGCCAGCGATTAAGCTGGCTCCTCTATTAGATAGATGCTGTTGCGGCTCTTGCTGCGAGACCGTGTTCAAGGCTGGTCGCTGCCGGGCTCTTCATGTATTTCCATACACGTCGGCCAGGCGCTGCGCTTCACCTTGCTGACGACGGCTCGCGACAGAGCATCGATCAGCATGGAATGCTGATGAACGCAGGGATCAGCGCTTGTCCAGCGACTTGATCACCTTGTCCAGTACACCGTTGACAAACTTGTGGCTGTCATCGGCAGCAAAGGCTTTGGCCAGCTCGATCGCTTCGTTGATCACCACGCGCGGCGGCACATCATCACGACGGGTCAGCTCATAGGTCGCCAGACGCAGGATCGCCTTGTCCACCATGTCCACTTCTTCCAGCGGACGGGAGAGGAAAGGTGCGAAGACCTTGTCCAGCTCGTTGCAGTGGAGGGCTACCCCGAACAGCAGATCGCGGAAGTAGTTCAGATCCACACCCTTGGTGTCCTGATCGATCTTGAACTGCTCTTCGATGTCGCCCACGTTGGCCTTGGTCATCTGCCACTGGTAGATGGCCTGGGTGGCGCAATGGCGGGCCTTGCGGCGCTCAGACGGTTTCAATGCATTTCTCCTCGTTACACGTCCAGTTCTTTCAGGACGTTGATCATTTCGAGCGCTGCCAGTGCAGCCTCTGCACCCTTGTTACCCGCCTTGGTACCTGCACGCTCGATGGCTTGTTCAATGTTTTCAGTGGTCAGTACGCCGAAGGCAACCGGAATTTCATATTCCATCATTACCTGGGCCATGCCCTTGCTGTTCTCGTTGGCGACCAGATCGAAGTGGTAGGTGCCGCCACGGATGACGGTGCCGACTGCCACGATGGCGTCATAGTTGCCGCTCTTGGCCAGTTTCTTGATGACCAGCGGCATTTCAACCGCGCCCGGCACTTTCACCAGGGTCAGGTTGCTGTCCTGTACCTGGCCTTGACGCTTCAGTACGTCCAGTGCACCACTCACCAGGCTGTCGTTGATGAAACTGTTGAAACGAGCAACGACAATCGCAACGCGCGCTTCAGGAGCGGCGATATTTCCTTCGATAACCTTCATTGGAAATCCTGTATCTGTGAAAGCAAAAGGGCCGGAGTCAAAAGTGCGCACATTCTAGCACAACAGACCCACGACAAAAAACCATGGCCGCAACGGGCGGCCATGAGGATGATTTCAGCCGTATGCGGCGCTTACTCGCCGACGTACTCCACCACTTCCAGGCCGAAGCCGCCGAGAGCATGGTACTTCTTCGGCGAGCTCAGCAGGCGCATCTTGCCCACCCCCAGCGCCTTGAGGATCTGGGAGCCGACGCCGACCCGGCGCGAGGTGCCCTGCCACTTGGCCCCTTCCGGCGCCAACCCCTTGTCGGCGGCCTCAAAGCCCTTGACCCGGGCCAGCAGCTCGGCGCCGTGGGCTTCCGCCCCCAGGATCACCAGCACCCCGCCCTCGTCGGCGATGCGGGCCATGGATTTGGGCAGCGGCCAGCTGCGGGCGGCGTGGCGGTCGGTCTGCAGCAGATCGCTCAGCACGTCGTGCAGATGGACTCGTACCAGGGTCGGCTGGTCGGCACTCACCTCGCCTTTCTTGAGGGCGAAGTGCACCTGGTTGTCGATGGTGTCACGGAAGGTGATGAGGTCAAACTCGCCATATTCGGTGGGCAACTTGCACTCGGCCACCTTCTCGACTGTGGTCTCGTGCTGGTTGCGGTATTCGATGAGATCCGCAATGGTGCCAAGCTTGATGCCGTGCTGCTCGGCGAAAATCTCGAGGTCAGGGCGGCGCGCCATGGTGCCGTCTTCGTTCAAGATCTCGACGATGACGGAAGCGGCCTCGTAACCGGCCAGCCGGGCCAGGTCACAACCTGCCTCGGTGTGGCCGGCGCGAGTCAGCACGCCACCATCCTGGGCCATCAGCGGGAAAATGTGGCCGGGCTGCACCAGATCAGAAGCCTTGGCATCGGGCGCCACCGCCGCCTGTACGGTGACGGCGCGATCGGCGGCGGAGATGCCGGTGGTCACCCCTTCGGCCGCTTCGATGGTCACGGTGAAGGCAGTGGAGAACTGGGCGTTGTTGCGGTCGACCATCAGCGGCAGCGCCAGCTGCTTGCAGCGATCCCGGGTCAGGGTCAGACAGATGAGCCCCCGGCCGTAACGGGCCATGAAGTTGATATCTTCCGGGCGGACACAGGAGGCGGCCATGATGAGGTCCCCTTCGTTCTCCCTGTCTTCGTCATCCATCAGGATCACCATCTTGCCAGCCTTGATATCGGCAATGATTTCCTGGGTCGTGCTCAGCGCCATGGGCTACTCCATCAACATGCTTCGGGGATTGAGCCAGTCGGCTCGATGTGATACTGCCTATTGTGCTCTAGATGGGGCACGCGGGGCCCCATTTCAATCGGAGCGGGATCACAGAAAAGCGTTTTTCCCGCCGAGGTTCCGTCACAGGAAACCGGAGCGGGCCAGCTTTTCCAGGGTCAGGGTGGAGGCACTGCTCTCCTGGCGCTGACCCGTCATCAGCCGCTCCAGATAGCGGGCTATCTGATCCACCTCGAGATTGACGCTCCTGCCCGGCTTCCAGCCGGCTATGGTGGTCTCCTGGGCGGTATGGGGCACGATGGTCAGCCGGAACAGATCCCCCTGCACGGCGTTGACGGTAAGGCTGATGCCGTCCACCGCGATGGAGCCCTTCTCGGCGATGTAGCGGGAGAGCTCCGTCGGCGCCTTGATCCAGTACTCGATGGCACGGCCACTGCTGGAGACGCTCTTGACCTCCCCCACCCCGTCCACGTGGCCGGAGACCAGGTGACCGCCGAGGCGGGAGGTGGGCATCAGCGCCTTCTCAAGGTTGACCCGATCGCCCACCTTGGCGGCAGAAAAACCGGTGCGGGAGAGGGTTTCCAGCGACACGTCGGCGGTGTAGCGCTTGTCGCCCAGGGCGATCACGGTAAGACAGACACCATTGGTGGCGATGGAGTCGCCCAGCTTGACGTCGCCAAAATCCAGGGTGGGCGCGTGCACGGTGAGGGCCATGTCTTCGCCCTGGCGACGCAGCTCGGCCAGGGTTCCCACCGCTTCGATAATTCCGGTAAACATGCAGATCACCTTGCTGATGACGGGGGCGACAATGCCCCCTTTAACATTGATAAATCAGGCTATTTTGGCGGTAATACGAATATCCTGGCCAACCATGCGCACATCCTTGATGTTGAGCTTGGGTGCCTGGAACAGCCGGGTGAGCCCGGGCAGATGGAACAGGCCGCGCCCCTCATCCCCCATCAGTTTGGGCGCCTGATAGAGCACCAGATCGTCCACCAACCCCTTGTCCAGCAAGGCGCCGCACAGGCGGGGCCCCGCCTCCACCAGTACCGAGTTGACGTTTTGCTTGGCCAGCAGCATGAACAGGCTGACCAGATCCAGCTTGCCATCCAGCAGCGGCACCTCCAGCTGCTGTACCCAGGCTGGCCAGTCGCCGTCCGCCTTGTGGCGGGCCAGCAGCACCGGGCTCTCGCTCTGGAACAGCGGCAGATCCGGGGTCAGCCGGTTTTGCGAGTCGACGATGACCCGCAGCGGCTGGCGCAGGGTCTCTTTGGGATAGACGGCCTTGACCGAGGGGGGCAGCTCGTCCCAGCGCACGGTGAGGGAGGCGTTGTCCGCCAGCACGGTTTCGGCGCTGGAGAGCACCGCATCGTGGCGAGCCCGCAGTCGCTGCACGTCGCGGCGCGCCTCCGGGGAGGTGATCCACTGGCTCTCGCCGCTCGCCATGGCGGTGCGGCCATCCAGGCTGGCGCCGAGCTTGACCGTCACCTGCGGGAAGGCGGTACGCATCCGCTTGAAAAAGCCCGGGTTGAGCGCCTCGGCCTCAGCAGCCAGCAGACCGAAATCGGTCTTGATGCCCGCCTCGGAGAGCATGCGCAGGCCGCGCCCCCCCACCTGAGGGTTGGGGTCCACCATGGCGGCCACCACCCGGCTCACACCGGCCTTGATCAGCGCCTCGGCGCAGGGCGGGGTGCGACCGTGATGGGAGCAGGGCTCCAGGGTCACGTAGGCGGTGGCGCCGCGGGCCTCTTCACCGGCCGCGTGCAGGGCATAGACCTCGGCATGGGGCTGACCGGCCCGTTGGTGCCAGCCCTCTCCCACCACCACGCCGCCTTTCACCAGCACGGCACCGACACAGGGGTTGGGCGCCGTGGTGTAGCGGCCGCGGCGGGCCAGTTCGAGGGCCCGGCTCATCCATTGGTAATCGTCTTGACTAAACATCTGGGCTCCTCTGACAGCACATCCAGGCTTACGCAATATCGTAGGTTCGATTAGCGCAGCGTAATCGAACGCGGCAACCTGGTTTGGAAGAAAGACTTACTTCTCCAGCTTGGCGATCTCTTCACCAAACTCACGAATGTCTTCAAAGCTGCGATAGACGGAGGCAAAGCGGATATAGGCCACCTTGTCGAGCCCCTTGAGCTCGTCCATCACCAGGTTGCCCACCAGCTCGGAGGCCACTTCGCGCTCGCCGGTGGCCCGCAGGCGGGACTTGATGTGGTTGACCGCCTTCTCGATGGCCTCCATGCTCACCGGCCGCTTCTCCAGTGCCCGCAGGATGCCGGCACGCAGCTTGTCTTCGTTGAAAGGCTCGCGCGAGCCGTTGGACTTGATGACGCGGGGCATGACCAGCTCGGCCATCTCGAAGGTCGTGAAGCGCTCGTGGCAGAGCAGGCATTCGCGACGGCGGCGTACCTGATGGCCTTCGGCCACCAGACGGGAATCGATCACCTTGGTATCTACCGCACTACAGAAAGGGCAATGCATCGGACCTCCGGCGTTGACGGAAAAGGGCGCCGACCACCGGGGCCGGCTCTAGGCCGGCCAGTGTAGCACGGCCATCCGGAACCGGTAAAAGCCCGTGAAAACAAGGGAAGTGACAGATGCCATCAGCAACCACGAAGTGCATCAATGGCGACATCAGGCAGCCAGAGCACAGTATTGGTGTCGCTCTCTATCAGCTCGACGATGGCTTCTCTCGGACCTTTTCTCCATGCATCCGTGGCATAGAATGCCGCCTGTGAACGGTTCAGATCGTCAAGATCATCGTAAGCCCGCATCAAAAAATAGACGTCCGGATGGTGCAAGGAAGGGCCATGGTTCACCACATCCATTCCCCACTCGCGGTGCAGCGGCAAACTCTGCTCTGCAACCAACCTATGAAACTCTGCCCGACTACCGGCCTTGAGCCGGTAGTTTCGGATCTCCAGCACTCTCTTCATTGAGCTATCTCCTGCCATCCGTTTCTTGAACATCAGAGCTGTTTTAGGCGCCCATCCCAGTCATCCATTCGACCGGGCTCAGTCATCATAAGGCAGGGTATCGGGGTCACAATCCTGATAGTCGGGCGCCGGATCCACGGCAAAGCGGCGCGCCTCGATGTGGCTGTGGCCCAGCATCAATGCCTTGCCCACCCGGTGCATGCCGTCCATCACCCGACCTGCGCTGTCCAGCAGGATGGGATAGGCGAGATCGGCCGCCATCATGAGCTGGCAGTGCTCCACCACGCTGCGCACCGTGGGGCTGGCGGCGCCATGGCCGTACCAGTGCAGCTGGTCGAGCTCGGCAATCTCACCGAGTGCCACCGCCTGCACCGGCAGATCGCGGCTCAACCACACCAGCCGGCGCACGTCCCAGGCCAGCAGCCCCTGTTCGCTGGCGCGAAAATGGTACTGGGCACGGATCGCCTGCCTGAGCGCTGCCGACGCCAAGTCCCTCTCAGCGTTGCCCCCGCTCCCTGTGCCCTGCAACTGCTCTTTGCTGTGCTGACTCATAGCCCCTCTCATGTTGCCAGACGCCACAAAAAACAATGCCACCCGAGGGTGGCATTGCGGTTCAACCTGAAAGCGGGTCGATTATGCGTAAACCGGGAAACGGCGGCAGATATCCAGCACCTTCTCGCGCACGGTGGCCAGCACTTCGTCGTTGTCGTGGTTGTCCAGCACGTCGCAGATCCAGTGGGTCAGCTGGATGGACTCGGCTTCCTTGAAGCCGCGGCGGGTGATGGCCGGGGTACCAATACGCACACCGGAGGTGACGAACGGGGAACGCGGATCGTTCGGCACCGAGTTCTTGTTGACGGTGATGTTGGCTTTGCCCAGCGCAGCATCAGCATCCTTACCGGTCAGCTCGCGGCCGATCAGGTCAACCAGCATCAGGTGGTTGTCGGTGCCGCCGGAGACGATCTTGTAGCCGCGCTCGATAAAGGTGGCAGCCATCGCCTTGGCGTTTTTGACGACCTGGGCCTGATAGGTCTTGAACTCGGGCTCCAGCGCCTCTTTGAAGGCAACGGCCTTGCCGGCGATGACGTGCATCAGCGGACCACCCTGACCACCCGGGAAGACGGCGGAGTTGAGCTTCTTGTAGAGCTCCTCGTCGTCAGCGGCGGAGAGGATCAGACCACCGCGCGGACCGGCCAGGGTCTTGTGAGTGGTGGAGGTGACCACGTGAGCGTGGGGCACCGGGTTCGGGTAGACGCCGGCGGCGATGAGGCCAGCCACGTGGGCCATGTCGACGAACAGGTAAGCACCGATCTTGTCGGCGATTTCGCGCATGCGAGCCCAGTCGACAACGCCAGAGTAAGCGGAGAAGCCGCCGATCATCATCTTCGGCTTGTGCTCAACGGCCAGACGTTCCATCTCGTCGTAGTCGATCTTGCCGGACTCGTCGATGCCGTAGGGGATGATGTTGTACAGCTTGCCGGAGAAGTTGACCGGGGAGCCGTGAGTCAGGTGACCGCCGTGAGCCAGGTTCATACCCAGCACGGTGTCGCCCGGTTGCAGCAGGGCCATGTAGACGGCGCTGTTGGCCTGGGAGCCGGAGTGCGGCTGCACGTTGGCGTAGGTGGCACCGAACAGCTCTTTGGCGCGCTCGATAGCCAGGGTTTCAACCACATCCACATACTCGCAACCACCGTAGTAGCGCTTGGAGGGGTAACCTTCGGCGTACTTGTTGGTCAGCTGGGAGCCCTGGGCTTCCATGACGCGGGGGCTGGTGTAGTTCTCGGACGCAATCAGCTCGATATGCTCTTCCTGACGACGGGTCTCGTCTGTGATGGCCTGCCACAGCTGGGGATCATAGCCGGCAATGGTCATGTCACGTTTCAACATCCGTTTCTCTCCTGAAAATCGTTTGCGCGATAGGTGAAGTGGGCAGGCGCATTGTAACGTGAGCTGGATCAAAGAGACAGTCCAACCACCCAAAAATTTGTTTAAAAAATGTAAAATGCGTCGCAAATTTCACACCGACCAGGCGGGCTGCGACCCGCCGGCGAGCCCACGCCCGCCCGGCCGGCGCACTCTTCATCTGCCGCCGATACACTCGGCCAAGTGCCGGAGCATGGCTCATCAGCCGGCCAAAACCAGAGCCAGATCATGGATATAGCATTTACTAACAGATAACATCTTTAACAGGCACAGCAGTTGCCCGGCGCGCAGGCCGGCAACGGAAGGGCCCCTCACCGCATCCGGTCAACTGCTGCTCGCGTCACCCTCTTGTCTTGTCACACCGCAGACTCACGGGAGTAAGCCATGCTGGATAACTTGATGCTGTTTCTGATTATTTCGGTATTCGCGCTGTTCTACTGGATCTACTACACCGGCAGTCGCAAGAGCCCTTTCACCACCCAATGGGACCAGCTGCCCACCCGCGAGCAGTATCTGGCGGCCCACCCGGACGCCATCGACGGCGACATCCTTTTCTGCATTCACTGCGGCCATCATCAGCAGCTGGATGTGGGCCTGGTGCACCAGGCCGACTTCCGCCGCCAGCACCTCTGCGCCCAGTGCAGGCAGCCGCTCTACCGCGAAGAGCAATGACCTTCCTGCGCGGACGTGAACCACGCCTCCTTGCCGCTAATCCGGCAGATGCTTCGCCTGCCACACCCGCAAACCGGCCAGCGCCTGCTCAAACGGCACAGCCAGCGCCCCCCCATCCAGCTGCCCCAGCTCCACGGCGGCGCACTGCGCCGCGAAATCATCCAGCCCGAGCGCCAGGGCGCTGCCCTTGAGCCTGTGCGCCAGCGCGCGCTGCGCTTCCCCTTCGCTGTGCGCCAGCTCGGCCACCAGGGGCGCCCCCTGCTGACCAAACAGGGCGATGAGCTGGCGGATGCGCTGACTGCCGAGCAGGGCCAGATCCGCCTCCAGCACCCGGTTGGCTGTCTCGACGACAGCGAGCGGCTTGTCCGCCACCAGGGGAGGCGCCTCCTCCCCCGCTGACAGACGGTCGATGGCCGCGGCCAGCGCCCCCAGCCGCACCGGCTTGCCGACGAAATCGGCAAACCCCGCCGCCAGACAGGCGCGCACATCCTCCGGGTACATCTGGGCCGAGACAGCGATGGCGGGCAGGCCGCAGCCATGCTCCTCCTCGCTGATGGCCACCAGATCCTCGCGCAGCGTCATGCCATCCATGTCCGGCAGGTTGATGTCGAGCAGAGCCAGCTCGAAGGGGCGCTCGGTCACCCGCGCCAGCGCGCTGCGCCCATCCTCGGCCAAGGTGACTCTGTGGCCGAGGCGCACCAGCATGCCCTCGGCCACCAGCCGGTTGATCTCGTTGTCCTCCACCAGCAGGATCTCCCGCGGCTGGCCGAGGCGCACCGGCTGGGCGCTGGCCGGCAGCTGGGCCGCCGAGCGTTGCAGCGGCAGGCTGAAGCTGAATTCACACCCCAGCCCCGGCTCGCTGGAGAGCATAAGCTCTCCCCCCATGGCGGCCACAAGCCGGCGGCTGATGGCGAGCCCCAGCCCCGTGCCCCCCTGATGGCCCATGTCCCGCTTGCGCTGGCGGAAGGCCTCGAACACAGCCTCCTGCTCCCCGGTCGGAATGCCGGGGCCGGTGTCTTTCACCACGAAGCGGATGCAGGGCTCGGCGCAGGGACCCGCACAGGCCAGCGGCGCCACCACCAAGGTGATGCGCCCCTCGCCGGTAAACTTGACCGCATTGCCCAAGAGGTTTGCCAGCACCTGGCGCAGCTTGCCCACGTCCCCCTCCACCACTGGGGGGAGCGAGGGGGCATATTCCAGCGCCAGCGTCACCCCTTTCGCATCGGCCCTCGGCCCGAACAGGGCGATCAGCTCCTCGGCCAGCGGGCACAGGGAGAAGGGCTCGCGACGCGCCTCCACATGGCCAGCCTCGATCTTGGAGTAGTCGAGAATGTCGTTGAGGATCTCCAGCAGGGATTCGCCGCTCTGCTCGATGGCGGCCAGGTAGCGCTGCTGGGTCTCGCTGAGGTGGGTGTCCTCCAGCAGGGTGAGGCCACCGAGGATGCCGTTCATGGGGGTGCGGATTTCGTGGCTCATGGTGGCGAGGAACACCGACTTGGCCCGGTTGGCCTGCTCCGCCTCGGCGCGAGCCAGCCGTTGCTTCTCCACCTCCTCGTTGAGGCGCACATTGGCGTGGCTGAGCTGCTCCGTGCGCTCCTCGACCCGCGACTCCAGCTCCCGCTGGTAGCGGCCAAGCTCGATGGCGTTGTCGCGAAACACCTGCAGCGCCCGCCCCAGCTCCGCCAGCTCGTCGCGTCCCGCTTCCCCGACCGGCATCAGCGGCGCCAGGTCACCCTTCGCCAGCCGACTCATCCCGGCGACCGCTCGCTGCAACGGCCAGACGATGCGGCCATAGACCACCCGCCACATCAGCAGGATGAGCAGCACCAGGGTGAGCAGGCCGATCACCATCAGGGCCTGCTCCAGCAGCTTGAGCCGCTGGCTCAATGCCTGCTGGCTCTGCCCCAGGGAGTCGCGGGCCTGACTGACCAGGGTGCCGACCTGACGGTTGAGACTCCCCATCAGGGCCTCGTTGGCGGCGGCCAGCACCCGCAGCGCCTCCCCCTTGCCGAGCCAGTCGCTGCGCAGTTGCACCAGCCGATCGCTCTGCTCCAGCACAGTCAGCGCCTGCTCCACCGCCTG
>NZ_CDBH01000021.1 GCF_000820305.1 Aeromonas dhakensis | reverse complement strand
TCTTCCAGCAAGCTACGCTGGCGCTGCTCGACATCATTCTGATCCAGCGGTGAGGACATTGGCCCAGCGGCATTAGCACACTGGATGCATAGCAAAAAAAAGACGGCAGTGCGCAAGCACCAACGCAGACGAAGGCAACAACCCATTATTATTGAATCTTTTAGTTATTTTTACTACTACCTTGCCGACCAACAACTGCATGCAACAGGGCAGCTTAAACAGCGGTGACAAGACCTGAACGGTCGCGAATTATACAGCAAAGGCCTCACGTGCGACACATATTGTCGCAAAAATGTGCACTGTACTGCGGAGAATAGGTGTATATCCATATTAATTATGAGGTTAGCTCTTCGATGAAGAGCCTTATCAGACTTTCAAGATGTCATTAATTAGCTCGTGAAAGGCCAGAAGCGCTGGATGACGGTTAGCAAGAGGGCTAAATAAAGAGAAAAGCTGTGGGCAATGAAGAGAAAAACAAGAAGTTGGAGTGTAGATAGCAAAAAGGCCATCCTTTCGGATGGCCTTTTTGGCTGAATAAATGGCGGAGGAGGTGGGATTTGAACCCACGGATGGTCGCCCATCGCCGGTTTTCAAGACCGGTGCATTCAGCCGCTCTGCCACCCCTCCGCGACAGTGCGGCGAATATTACCCATGGCGATCGCCCTTGTAAATCCCCTCACCGCTCGTTTGCCGATTTATTGGGCTAAATGACGTACAAAGCCGCCGATTTGAGCATAACCAGCGCTTTTTCAACCAGATAACTTGACTTGAAAACAGACTCACCCACTATAGTCAGCATCCCGAAATCCCCAGCAAGATGGACTTATGAAAATCAAACATGCCCTGCTTTGTGCCCTGACGGGTGCCACCCTGCTTGCGACGCCGGTTCAGGCGAGCGAACTGACCAAGAGCGACGTGGAACAGATAGTGCGCGACTATCTGGTCAAGAACCCGGAGATCCTGGTCGAGATGTCCAACGCCCTGCGCGCCAAGCAGGAGAGCCAGCAGGCCGAGAGCGACAAGACCTTGATCAAGGCACATGCCAAGCAGCTCTATAGCAACCAGGACCCGGAAACCGGCAATCCCAAGGGCAGCCTGACCGTGGTCGAATTCTTCGACTACAACTGCGGCTACTGCAAACGCGCCCACCCGCTGATCAAGCAGCTGCTGGCAGAAGACAAGGACATTCGCTACATCTACAAGCAGTTCCCGATCCTGAGCGAGACTTCCTACTTCGCCGCCCGTGCCGCCCTGGCGGTACAGCTGGGTCAGCCCGACAAGTACCAGGCCTTCCACGAGAAGCTGTACGCCCATCAGGGCCCGCTGGCCGACGAGGCACAGGTGAAGCAGCTGGCGGAAGCAGCTGGCGTCAACTGGAGCAAGGTTGAAGCCAAGATCAAGGATGGCAGCATCGATCAGAATCTAGGCACCAACCGGGCGCTGGCCGAAGCCATGAGCATCTCTGGCACCCCGGCCTTCATCATCGGCGATCAGATCCTGCGCGGTGCCCCCCGTGATCTGACCAGCCTGAAAGGCTTCATCAAGGATGTGCGCGCCGGCAAGAGCATTCAGTAATCCCGCTCAGGCACATAAAAAACGCCCCGGCATGCCGGGGCGTTTTGCTATTCAGGCTGCAAACCATCAGGTCTGATGGGCCGTCGCGAGAAGCTGTCAGCAAGGCGAAGAGCTGCGCAGGGACCCGAGTTTATATGAATAAATGAGGTTCCCGAGCAGCACATGACCCTTGATCACGGCTTCGCAGCAGGGCCATAACCGTTCGGGTTCTGGCTTTGCCAGCGCCAGGTATCCACCATCATCCGCTCCAGACCGCGCTCGGCCTGCCAGCCCAGCTCAGCACGGGCCTTGTGCGGCTCGGCCCAGCACTCGGCGATATCGCCGGGACGACGGGGCTTGATCTGGTAGGGAATGGTACGGCCGCTGGCCGCCTCAAACGCCTTGATCATCTCCAGCACCGAATAGCCCTGACCGGTCCCCAGGTTGTAGGTGAAGACCCCGTTATCCGACGCGATGCGCGCCAGCGCTTTGAGGTGACCAATGGCGAGATCCACCACATGGATATAATCGCGCACCCCAGTACCGTCCGGAGTCGGGTAGTCGTTGCCAAACACCCCCAGCTCCTTGAGCTTGCCCACCCCCACCTGGCTGATATAGGGCAGCAGGTTGTTGGGAATACCGTTGGGATCTTCCCCGATAAGGCCGCTCTCATGGGCGCCGACCGGGTTGAAGTAGCGCAGCAGCACGATGGCCCAGCGGGAATCGGATTTGGCGAGATCCCGCAGGATCTCCTCCACCATCAGCTTGGAGCGGCCATAAGGGTTGGTCGCGCTGGTGGGAAAATCTTCCCGCAGCGGCACAGACGCCGGATCGCCGTAGACGGTGGCCGAGGAGCTGAATACCAGCCGGAACACACCGGCTTTTGCCATCTCTTCGCACAACACCAGGGTGCCGGTGATGTTGTTCTGGTAGTAGGTGAGCGGGATCTGGCTCGACTCGCCGACCGCCTTGAGCCCGGCGAAATGGATCACCGACTCGATCTGGTGGGCGGCAAACAGCTGCTGCAGGCAGGCCCGGTCCAGCACATCCCCTTCGACGAAAATGACCGGCTTGCCGGTGATCCGCTCCACCCGCTTGAGAGACTCTGGGGAGGAGTTGGAGAGGTTGTCCAGCACCACGACCTGTTGCCCGGCGTTCAATAACTCAACCAGGGTATGGGAGCCGATATAGCCGGCGCCCCCTGTGACCAGAATTGTCATTTTTTATCCCGCGTTCGACTGAAACTGGGGGGAGTTTACCCGCCCAACCTCAGCAGGAAAAGCATGAGATACCAATGAAGCCATCAATAATCGATGCTGATATCCCCGCTGGCGGTGCAGGAGCAGGCCAATGCCACCCCACTCTCCAGATCCTGCGGACTGAGAGTCATCACGCTCTGGCGCTCGATCTCGCCCTCCGTGATGCAGCGACAGGCGCCGCACATCCCGGCGCGGCAGGCTGCCATCATGGTCTCCCCCTCCCCCTCCAGCGCCGCCAGCAGGGTCTGCCCCGGCAGTATCTTCACCTTCTTGCCGCTCTTTTTGAGGGTCAGCCAGAAGTGGTCGCTGCCGGCCGCAACTGGCGCCGTGCTCGATGTAGCCGCAGGCAGGCCGAACGACTCCTGGTGCAACTGCGCTGCCGGCAGTCCCAGCTCCGCCAGCATGGTGCAAACCGCTGTCATATAGGGAGCTGGCCCACACAGATAGACGTGGCGACTCAAGAGATCCGGTGCCAATTCCTTCAACATCTCCGGCGTGAGCCGGCCAACCCAGGGGTGTCCGGCCGGAGCCCCTTCCAATATCAGGGCATAGCGAACACCGGCATGGACTTCAGCCAGCGCAGCCAAGTCGTCTGCGAAGATCACATCCTCTGGCGAGCGGGCACTGTGAATAAAGCGGATATCGGCGTCCGGTCGCTTGGTCAGCTCGTCCCGCAGCATGGCCCACATGGGGGTGATGCCGGAACCGGCGCTCAAGAGCAGCGGCCGCTCGCAGGGCAAGGCCGTCAGGTTGAAGTCGCCGAAGGGGCCATCCACCCGGATCTCGTCCCCCACTTGCAGGGTTTGATGCAGATGATGGGAGACCAGTCCTACATCCTTGATGGTGACCTGCCAGCAGCCATCCTGCGGGCTGGAGGAGAGGGTATAGGCACGGTAGTGGGGCTTGCCGTCAATCTCGGTGTGCAGCGTCACGCACTGGCCGGCCAGCACGGCGGGCAGGCTGCCCGTCTGCGGCACGAACTGCCAGCTCGCTACATCGTGGGTATCCGCCCGGCGGCCGATGCACCTGAGGGTGAGAGAGGTAGAGGTCATCGCAAGGCTCCTCTTGTTGAAAAATGTTGGAAAGGGGTCGTTAAAAAAAGGCGAGCCATCAGGCTCGCCAAAGGCTTACAACATGCTGAGCGTGTAAGGCTGTCTCTTTGTTCAGGCCGCCAGGATCTCGGCGAGATCGGCTTCGGCCGTAGTGGTACCCTTGAGGCCAAACTGCTCCTCCAGCACCTTGAGCAGAGCCGGGGTGAGGAAGGCCGGGGCGGTCGGGCCGGTGCGGATGTCCTTCACGCCCAGCGCCAGCAGGGTGAGCAGAATGACGATGGCTTTTTGCTCGAACCAGGAGAGCACCAGGGTCAGCGGCAGATCGTTGACGCCGCACTCGAACGCTTCGGAGAGCGCCAGCGCCAGCTGGATGGCAGAGTAGGCATCATTGCACTGACCCACGTCCAGCAGACGGGGAATGCCGCCGATGTCGCCGAAATCGAGCTTGTTGAACTTGTACTTGCCGCAGCCCAGGGTTAGCAGCAGGCTGTCCTGCGGGATCGCCTTGGCAAACTCGGTGTAGTAGGCGCGCTCGGCACGGTCACCGTCACAGCCACCGACCAGGAAGAAGTGGCTGATTTCGCCGGCCTTGACCTTGTCGATCACCGCAGGGGCAGCCTGCATCAGGGCGTTGCGGGCAAAGCCGATGGTGATGAAGTGCTCCAGCTCAACGTGCTTGAAGCCTTCCAGCGCTTGCGCCTTGGCAACGACGGCGGAGAAATCTTCCCCTTCCAGATGGGTCACGCCCGGCCAGCCGACGATGGAGCGGGTGAAGATGCGATCCGAGTAGTTGCCCACGTTCGGGTCGATGATGCAGTTGGAGGTCATCACCACGGCGCCCGGGAAGTTGGCAAACTCCTTCTGCTGGTTCTGCCAGGCGGAGCCGTAGTTGCCCACCAGGTGCGGGTACTGCTTGAAGAAGGGGTAGGCCAGCGCCGGCAGCATCTCGCCATGGGTGTAGACGTTGATGCCGGTGCCCTTGGTCTGCTCCAGGATGAGCTTGAGATCCACCATGTCGTGACCGGAGACCAGGATGCACTTGCCCGGAACCGGAGTGACGCGAACCTGGGTAGGCTCGGGGTGGCCGAAGGCGGTGGTTTCACCGAGATCCAGCATCTCCATGATCTTGAAGTTCAGCAGGCCAATGTCCATGGCGCACTTGAACAGCGGATCCAGATCGCTCGGATCCGTACCGAGCCAGCTCATGATGCGATGAAATTCGGCGGCTACCCCGGCATCCTGCTGCTCCAGCACCCGGGCGTGCTCCATGTAGGCGGC
This sequence comes from Aeromonas dhakensis, assembly GCF_000820305.1. GTDB lineage: Bacteria > Pseudomonadota > Gammaproteobacteria > Enterobacterales > Aeromonadaceae > Aeromonas > Aeromonas dhakensis. The sequence continues at coordinate 160,742 of NZ_CDBH01000021.1, read as the reverse complement.
GGCGCCCTTGAGGCCGTAGAGGCAGAGCAGGCGCAGCCCCATGATGTCTTCGTTGACCTCGTTCTTGCCGCGGTTGACCGCGGTCTGCGGTGCCTGGGCCAGCTGTTCCAGCAGCTCGCTACCCGGCTCGAAACGGGAGGCAGCAGGCAGTGTGTCGGCCTGCACCGCCAGCGGTGCCAGCTTGGCAGCCAGCTGCTGGCGATAGGCCAGCGCCTGATTGACATAGGCCACGATGCGGGCGGAATCGAAGTTGACGTTGGTGAGGGTGGCGAAGAAGGCCTTGGGCACGAAGGCGTCGATCTCGCTGTCGACGATGCCGTGCTCGCGAGCGGCCAGCGCCCAGGCACTGAGCCCTTGCAGGGTATAGATCAGCACATCCTGCAGATCCGAGGTTTCTGCCGTCTTGCCACACATACCTTGTGCATAGGCGCAGCCGTTGCCTGCCGGGGTACGAATTGTCTGTTCACATTGCACACAAAACATCATGCCTCTCCTAATTGGACATTTCAGTTGTTTGTTTTGTGGCGATTCTATTCCCCTCGTGGAAAACTTAATAGGCATTCAATTTGCCAATTCAATTTTCATTGATGCAGATCAAAAACAAAAAAGCCGCCCAAACAGGGCGGCAAGCGGGTGGATAAAAGGAGAGACAACTCAGGTTTGCAACAGAACACGGTAAGGGAACGGGTTGGGCTGGCGTCTGGTCTGGCAGATCCAGCCCTTCACTTCATCAAGCCGGCATACTTCGTATGCATCCGGCCTGGTTGGCTATCAGGCCAGGTAAGCTCGCAGCATCCAGACCAGTTTCTCCTGCTGCTGCACATAGTCGGAGAGAATGGACGCAGTCCCTTCATCACCGGCATCGGCGGCCTGCCCCAGGATACGGCGCTGGGCCACCAGCAGTTCGCGGAAACTCTCCAGCAGGGATTCGACGCAGGCACGACCGTCGTGCAGCCCCTTCTGCTCGGCAATGGCGGAAACGTTCAGGTAGTCGCTGAAGCTGTGTAGCGGCACGCCATCCAGGGTCAGGATGCGCTCGGCCAGCGCATCGACCTTCAGCAGCAGGTCGTTGTAAATCTCTTCGAACTTCAGGTGCAGCTCGAAAAACTGGTTGCCGCGGATGTTCCAGTGGAAGCCGCGAACGTTCATGTAAAGGATCTGGTAGCTGGCCAGCAACTTGTTCAGCTCAGCGGCCAACGCTTGTGATTGAACGGTATCAAGACCAATCGGACTCTTCATGTTTCACCTCCAGATTTGACGACCTGGTCATCTTAGAACTCATCAGACTCAAAAGGTAATAGTTAAGATCTAACTGATTGATAGCGAGCGACTATCGTCCGCGTTGCCGACCTAGCGGGGCGCACTCATTCAGGCTGCCGCTCGATGTAGAGGATCACCTCCCCCAGCTGGATGCCGAACTTGCTGATGGCGGCCCGGTTGAGCAGGCGATTTTCATCCAGCAGATACATCCAGTCATCAAAACTCACCCGCACCACGCTGCCGTCAGGCAGCGCCAGATCGAGCTGATAGCGCCAGTTGAGGGCAAAGCCGGCCGTCTTGCCTACCGCCTCCCCCACCACGTCGGCCGCCGTGCCGCGCCAGTGACCATCCGCCCCCTTGCTCAAAAACCAGGTGCGGGTCTGCTGGCGCCCGTCGTCAAAATAGAACTGCTCGAACAGCTCCCCCTTGCCCCCCTGCCAGTGCCCGCGCATCTCCACCCGAAAACGGCTGGTCACCTCGCCGCTGCGATCGGTCACCAGACCATGCGCCGTCAGCTTGCCATCGAAGAAGCGAGCGAGATCCCACTCGGGGCCCCGATCGCGATACTCCTCCAGACTGCTGCCACAGCCGGCCAGCAGCAGAAGAGGCAATAACAGCAGGTAGCGCCAGATGCAGATGTATTTCATGAATCCCTTTTGCATCAGAACTCTCCTCGCAGGCTACGGGTAAGCGCCGGATCACGGCTCCCTTCTGCCAGCCAGATGGCGAGGAAGGCCGCCGAAAACTGCGGATCGGCGAGGGTGCCGAGCGGCTTGTCCCGCCACCAGAAATGGCCCGCACCACCCTTGTCGACATAGAAGGTGAGCCGGTCACCCGCCTGGACATCGGGCCAGAGCGCGGCGAGCCTGCCAAGCCACTCCTGGCGCTGCTGCTGGCTGCCAAGCCCCAGTCGCTGCCACTCAGCGGCGGTGGCGCTCAAGAGATCTTGCCGTTCGATGGCTCTGGCGTAGGTGAGGCTGAGCGCCTGAGGATAGTGACCCGGCAGATAGCGGCCGTTCTCGCTGTAGAGGGTGGCGTCATAGAGCTTGAACCAGAGCCAACTCATCTCGCCGCGCCCGACCGGGTGCAGCTGCTGCCAGGGGGTGATCGGGGCTTGCCCGGTCTGGGCGAAAGGGGTCAGCGGTAGGCTCAAGCCTGCCAGCAGCAGGCTAATTCCACCCCATGTGCCAATGGGCAGGATCTTCGAGTTCATGCCAGTCCATCTCCTGTTCCAGCAGCGTGTTGATGTCCTGCATCACCACCTGCTGCAGCTGCCCCTGCGCATCGCGCTGACAGGCCACCACCAGATAGAAACGCTCGGTCAGCTCGTGCTGGCTCTCTTTGGTCCATTTGGAAAACAACAAGGTGTCGGTCGAAAAGGTGTTCATCTCGCTTCACCCTCCAGCTTGACCGTTACCCACAGGAGTACGGGTAACCACCACATCCAGATCACCGCCAGCAGTGCCGCACTGATCCCGATGCCCCAAGGTAAGTGTACTGCCCCCATGGCGGCGCCCGCCACATAGGAGGAGGCCCCCCCAACCATGCCGAACAGCCCCTGCTGCCAGCGCGGCAAGGGCCGCAGCCAGCGCAGACCGTGAGAGAGAGTCAGGGCAAAGCCGCACCAGAGCAGCACCAGCCAGAGCGGAAAACCGGCGTTGAAATCAAACAGCCCGAGCTGCCAGAGCAGGGCATCAAGCAGGCTGCCGGCCAGGGCAAGCGGGATGAGCCGCCAGTCGTGCCAGCGGCGCGGAGAGCAGAGAAAATGAAGCAGCAGCATTGCCAGCAGCGGGCCCGGCTGCTGCCACTTCACTGCCAGCAACCAGTAGAGGTTGAACCCCAGCAGATGGGCCCACTGCCACATGATCAGCGACCGCCGACGGGCAGATCCCCACTCCAGCCGAGTGGGCCAGGTTTGGCCGCTTCCAGCTGCACCAGGCTGATGGTGCGCTCCCAGAAGCCCCCTTCGCAGTAGGCGAAATAGAAGTGCCACAACCGAATGAAGTCCTGGCTGTAGCCGAGAGCGGGCAGCTCGGGGGCCAGCGCCAGGAAGCGCTCGCACCAATCAGCCAGCGTGCGGGCGTAGTGGTGGCCGTGATCGTGCAGCCGCACCAGTTGCATGTCGGTCTCGCGCGCCAGCAGCCCCGCCATCTGGGAGACGCTTGGCAGGCAGCCGCCGGGGAAGATGTAGCGCTGGATGAAATCAACCCCGCGCAGATACTGGGCGTGGCGCTGATCGGCGATGGTGATGGCCTGAATGAGCAGGCGGCCACCGGGTTTGAGCAGCCGCGACAGCTGGCGGAAATAATCGGGCAGGAAGGCGTGCCCCACCGCCTCGATCATCTCGATGGAGACCAGCTTGTCGTAAGTGCCCTCCAGCTTGCGGTAGTCCTCCAGCAGCAAGGTGATGCGATCCCCCAGCCCCTCCCGCGCAATCCACTCCTTGGCGTAGTCGTGCTGGGCCCGGGAGATGGTGGTGGTAGTCACCCGGCAGCCGTAGTGACGGGCCGCATAGACTGCGAGGCCACCCCAGCCGGTGCCGATCTCCAGCAGATGATCGTCTGGCTCCAGTGCCAGCCGCTCGCAGATGGTGCGCAGTTTGGCTTGCTGTCCCTCTTCGAGAGTGGCCTCGGCGCTCGGATAGATGGCGCTCGAGTACTGCATGTGGCTGTCGAGAAAACCCTCATAGAGGCTGTTGCCAAGATCGTAGTGGGCAGCGATGTTGGAGCGCGACCCGGTCAGGGTATTGCGGTTAAGCCAGTGACGCACCTTGTTGAACGGGAAGCTGAGCCAGCCGAGGCGCCGCTCCAGGCTGTCGAGTAGCGGCAGGTTGCGGGCCAGCAGCCGCACCAGCGCCACCGGATCCGGGCTGGTCCAGAGCCCCTCCACCCAGGTTTCTCCGGCAGCGATGCTGCCCCCCAGCAGCAGGCGGCGATAGAAGGCCGGATCCTGTACCACCAGCTCGGCGTGCAGATCGGTGCCCGCCACACCAAAGCTGTGGCGCTCGCCGCCATCCCGCAGCAGCAGCTGGCCATGTTCGAGGCGCCCCAGCAGATTGAGCAGCAGTTGCCTGGCCCCCTTGTCGATGAAAGAGGCAGAGAGGGTTGATTGCACAAGTTCCATTAGCGGCTCTCCGGATGGGTGAAAATGGGAGTTCGTTTGATAAAAAGACGCAGGGCCTGCCAGTAGATCCCGAGCAGCACCTTCATGGTCATCCAGGGCCAGCGGGCCAGCAGCGCCGCCAGCCCCTTGCGCGACAGCGGCGCCCGGCGCAGCGCCAGGGTGGCGTCAAACAGCTTGGCTTCACCGGATACGGGGTGGCTCTCGATGTGGATCAGTGTCTCCTGCGCGGGCGGGCGAATGCGCCAGTGGTAGCGCATCGCCAGCCCCATGAAGGGGGAAACGTGAAAATCCTTGTCGTGGGGGGCCAGCGCCGCCAGATCCAGCAGGTAGTAGTGACGTTCGTTCCAGGGGGTGTTCGACACCTCCGCCAACAGATAGCGCGCCTCTCCCTGCCGATAGCAGAAGTAGAAGTTGACCGGGCTGAAGTAGAAACCGAGGCAACGCACGTTGCCAAGCAGCAGCACCCGCCCCTCGGGTTCGGCATCGCCACCCAGTTCGCTCACCCTTTCCCACACCGCCTGCTTGAGAGGCCCATCGCTGCCGCGCAGGTAGTCGTCACGGCGAAACGAGAGCAACCCTGCTCGCTCCACCCCGAACCAGCGCCCGCGATCGAGTTGTGGCAGCTCGTCGAGATCCAGTCCCAGCATGAAGAGGTTGTAGGAGAAGGCATGGGCGCGCGGTGCGAAGCGACGATGGCGCACCGCCCCCTGCCAGATGGCGCTGAGGGTGCCGGTCATGGCCTCGGCACTCGCCTCCTGGCCTGCCAGAACTGCACCCTTCATAGCTCGGCCCCGAACCGTCTGGCTACGTCCAGGGCGCTGCGCACCCCGTCTTCGTGAAAGCCGTTGTACCAGTAGGCGCCGCAGAAGTGGGTGTGTTGCTGGCCGCAGATCTCGGCCCGCCGCTGCTGGGCGGCGATGGAGGCCTGATTGAACACCGGATGGTGATAGACGAAGCGGCGCAGCACCTTGCTCTCGTCTACCTTGCCTTGCGGATTGAGGCTGACACAGAAGGGCTCTGGCGAGCTCACCCCCTGCAAGATGTTCATGTTGTAGCTCACCAACGGCCGCGCCCCGTCATCCTCCCCCAGCTGATAGTTCCAGCTGGCCCATGCCTTGCGCCGCACCGGCAGGCAGGAGGCATCGGTGTGCAACCAGACATCGTTGGCCTGATAGGGCATGGCGCCGAGAATGGCCTGCTCCCGCTCGCCCGGGTCCGCCAGCAATGCCAGCGCCTGATCGCTGTGACAGGCGAGGATCACCTCGTCAAACCGCTCCTCGCCATGGCGGCTCTGGATCAGCACCCCGTCCGCCTGACGCCGGATCCCCTGCACCGGGCAGGCCAGGCGTATGTGTGCCTGCCAACCCGCCGTCAGCGGGCCTATGTATTCCCGCGAGCCACCCGGGATCACATACCACTGGGGGCGATTGGCCACCTCAAGCAAGCCGTGGTTGGCAAAAAAGCGCAGAAAGAAGCTCAAGGGGAAGGCGCGCATATCGGCCAGGGTTGATGACCAGATCGCCGCCCCCATCGGCAGGATATAGTGACGGGCGAAGTAGTCGCTGAACTCACCTACCTGCAGAAAATCCCCCAGGGTCAGCTCGAGGCCGGCCCCCTGCTGTTGCCCATCGGCCAGCCAGGCCCGCGCCTCCCGGTTGAAGCGCAGGATCTCGGCGACAAAGCCGTAAAAGCGCGGACTCAGCAGGTTGCTGCGCTGGGCGAACAGGGTATCCAGGTTGTGGCCGTTGTACTCCAGCCCCTGCGGGCTTTTCACCGAGAAGCTCATCTCGGCTGGCTGGCGCGCCACCCCGATCCGTTCAAGCAGCCTCAGGAAGTTGGGGTAGGTGCGATTGTTGAAGACGATGAAGCCGGTATCGATGGCATAGCGGCGCCCCGCCTGCTCCACATCGACCGTGGCGGTGTGGCCACCCAGGGTCGGCGCCGCCTCGAACAGGGTGATGTCGTGCAGCTTGTGGAGCAGGAAACCGGCGGTCAGGCCTGAAATACCGGAGCCGACGATGGCGATCTTTTTCTTCATGAAGGGCGTCCTTTCGATACGAATGTGCGGCCAAGGCGCAGCCAGAGCCCCGTCGGCAGCGCACCGAGCAGGCGCAGCGACCAGATGAAGCGGCGGGGAAAGTGGATCTGGTGGCGACCGGCGGCAAGCCCCGCCATGATGGCGCGGGAAGCCTCTTCCACCGTCACCAGGCAGGGCATGGGAAAATCATTTTTGGCGGTGAGCGGGGTCTGGACAAAGCCGGGGCGGATCAGGGTCACCCCAATCCCTTTGCCGGCCAAATCGAGGCGCAGGGTATCCGCCAGATAGTCGAGGGCCGCCTTGGAGGCGCCATAGGCTTCGGCCCTGGGCAGCGGCAGCCAGCTCACCGAGGAGCTGACGATGGCAAGGCGCCCGCCCGCACCCAGCAGCGGCAAGAAAGCGGCCAGGGCGTGGCCGGTGGCAATGAGGTTGGTCTCGATGACCCGGGCAAACAGGGCGCCGTCAAACCCCTCGTCCACCGCCATGTACTCGCAGTTGCCGGCATTGAGGATCACCAGGTCAACCCGCGGCAAGCCGGCGGCCGCCTCGCTCACGGCGTTTGTATCGCGCCCGTCAAACTGCAGCGGCGTGATGCCGTGGCGCCCCAGTGCCAGCAGCCGCTCGCCATCGCGCCCGCAACCCCACACCTGCCAGCCTGCGCGCCGATAATCGAGCGCCAGCTGAAAGCCGATGCCGGAGGTGGCGCCGGTGATCAGCACCCGGCCGCTCATGCGCCCAGCCTCATCTTGATGGTGCGCACCACGGACCCAAGCAGCGGCAACTGCTCGTAGAGCATGGCGCCCATATCGAAGTAGTCGCGATGCAGGCACACCTTGCCCGTCTCGTCGAACTCGAGGCGAGTGGCCCCCTCCACCGTCACCGGGGCGCCGCCGCGCAGCCTGGGATGGGAGAAGGTCATGGTCCAGCCGAGCCAGGCCTGGCGCCCCTGCAGTAGCTGGCTGGTGATGACAAAACGGCAGTAGGCGAGGCGCTGATAGAGGGCGGCAAAATAGTCGGTGAGCGCCGCCAACCCCTCGATGCGGTGAGCAGGGTCGGTAAAGACCACCTCGTTTGCGTAGACCTCGGGCAAACGGTGCAGCTCGTCTCTGCTTAGCTGCTGATAGAGGGCCACAAAGCGGGCCAGCGACTCATCCATGCTATTTCTCCAGGGCGCGAAACATCTCGATGGCTCTCACCCGGGCAACGGCGTGATCCACCATGGGGGCCGGATAATCGTGCCGCCCCTTGAGCCGCAACCAGTCGTGGGGCTGGTGCAGATAGGCGGCAGGCAGATCAGCCAGCTCAGAGACCCAGATACGAATGAACTCCCCTTGCGGATCAAACCGTTGTCCCTGGGTGGTGGGGTTGAAGACCCGGAAATAGGGCGCCGCATCGGCGCCGGTGCCCGCCGCCCACTGCCAGCCGCCGTTGTTGGCCGCCAGGTCGCCGTCGATGAGCTGACTCATGAAGTAATCCTCCCCGAGCCGCCAGTGAATGTGCAGATCCTTGGTGAGAAAGCTCGCCACTATCATCCGCAGCCGGTTGTGCATCCAGCCGGTGGCGTTGAGGCAGCGCATCGCCGCATCGACGATGGGGTAGCCGGTACGTCCCTCACACCAGGCGGCGAAGGCGTCCGGATCCCAGCTCCATGGCAGGGCCGATGTTTCCGGCTTGAAGGGCCGATTCATGGAGAGGGTCGGGATCAGCACCAGCAGGTGGCGATAGAACTCGCGCCAGATGAGCTCATTGAGCCAGACAAAACCGGGCTGGGCCTTGGACTGGGGCCGGTAGCCAAGCCTCTGCTGGAGCGCCGCCACACACTGGCGCGGGCTGATGATGCCGGCCGCCAGATAGGGGGAAAGCACGGAGGTACCCGCGATGGCAGGGAAATCCCGGGTCTCGCCATAATCGAGCACCGCCTGCTCCAGAAAGTCATTCAGACGGCGGCTGGCCTCGGCCTCCCCCACCGGCCAGCGGGGGTCTGCCGTCAGCTCGCCAAGATCGGCATCGACGAAGTCCCGCTCGGCCAACGGCTGCCACGGCAGCGGCTCGCCACGAGCAGTGGGCGCGCGATGAATGACGAAACCATCCTCGTCGAGAGCCTTGAGCCAAGCACGGCTGAAGGGGGTGAAAACCTTGAACATCTCGCCAGAGCCGGTCAACACCCGACCGGGCGGCAATACGCAGCAGCCGTTGAACCAGTGACAATCAATCCCCTGTTCTGCCAGCGCGGTAGTGACGGCCTGATCCCGGCGCAGCTCGTCGATCTCGATGGCCTGATTGGCGTAGAGCTGGGTTACCCCCAGCTCGCGGCAAAGATCTGCCAGCACCGCCGGCACCTCGGCAAAAGTCTCCACTCGCAGCAGATGCAGCGGGATGCTGAGCGCAGCCAGCTCGCGGCCCAGCGCATCGACCTGGGCCAGTAGAAAACGCTGACGGACGGGGGCCAGCTTGTGCTGCCGCCACTGGGTGGGGGAGAGGATATAGAGCGCGGCGACCGGTTCATCATTGGCGCAACCGTGACGCAAGGCCGGGTTGTCGGCCAGGCGCAGATCATTGCGAAACCAGACCAGCTTCATGATTTTTTCCTCCCGCGTCCGCTGGCACCTGCCGCCGCAGGCATGTCTGCCATCACCTCGGCAAGGTTCGCCTGCCAGCCGTGAGCTTGCAGCCACTCACCATCGTAGAGGCGTCCCAGCTCGCCAAAGAAACGGGTAGCGGCGGGCCAGCCGGCAGCCAGAACCGGCTTGCCAAGGCCGGCCCCCAGCAGCACCAGCCAGGGGGTCACGGCACGCCCCTCCAGCAGGCTGGCATGGCGCGGCTCCACCGCCCCCAGCAGTTGCACCTCATGGCCCTGACCGATCAGCTCGTAGGCGGCCCAGACCAGGTCGAGCGGGCCCACCTGTCCCCAGCTCGCCAGGGTGACCGGCACGCCCTTCTCCTGCTCGATGAGGTGGCGGGCGAAGCGGGTATGGAGCCAGCCCAGCCACACCTGTTGCAGCAGCTCGCCATCGGGCCGCTCGCGCCACAGCCCGAGCAGCCGTTCCACCAAGGGTTGCAGTACCCGGCTGCGCACCAGTTCGAACGGGTAGCTCGCCAGCAGATCGTTGAGCTCAGCCTCCGCCTTGCGCTGGTTGAAGGAGAGCAGCGCCTGACTGAACTGCTCCAGGGTCTGCTGCCAGTGCTCGCTCACCGGCTGGGCCTGGGGTTCGCTCAGGAGCCCCTTCACCTGCCCGATACTCACCCCCCGCTCCAGCCAGCTCAGGATCTCGCCGATCTGGCGAATGTCCTGTTCGCTGTAGAGGCGGTGGCCCTTGTCGGTGCGGGCCGGTTGCACCAGCCCGTAGCGACGCTGCCAGGCGCGCAGGGTCACGGCGTTGACGCCGGTGAGGCGAGAAACCTCGCGAATGGGGTAGATCCCCTCCTCCGGCGAAGGAGAAGCGGCGTGCGGTAAATCAGACATAACGGCATCCAGCAAAGGTTGAGGGAGAGGCCCCGGCCATCAGTCGGGACCTGCACAGGATATTCAGAGCCCGTAGCGCAGTTTCAGCGTGTCGGGGTGCGGATTGAGGTACACCTGCTCGGCGAGATAGGGGTTGGGGTATTCGCGCAGGTAGTGGCGGATCAGGGTGAGCGGCACCAGCAGCGGAAAGACGCCGGTACGGTACTTGTCGATGGTGTCGCACAGCTCCTGCTTCTGGGCCGGGGTCAGCACCCGCTTGAAGTAGCCCTGCAGGTGCATCAGCACATTGGTGTGGCTGCGCCGGTTGGCCCGCAGGGTCAGCGCCGCCATCAGCCCCTTGATGTAGCTGTCGGCCACCTGCTGCAGGTCGGCCCTGGCCAGGTTGCCGAGCAGCTTGCCGAGCGCACGGTAGTGGGTGGTGGCGTGGGAGAGCACCAGGTACTTGTAGCGGGAGTGGAAGCGGATCAGCGCAGAGGCGGTGATGCCGCGCGCGCAGAGCTGCTGCCAGTCGTGGTAGGCGAAGACCCGCAGCACGAAGTTTTCCCGCAGGATGGGATCGCACAGGCGGCCATCCTCCTCCACCGGCAGCAGGGGATTGGCCTCCATCAGCGCCTTGGCAAACAGGCCGACCCCCTCCTTGGCACTCCCCTCGTTGTTGGCGCCATAGATCCGCACCCGCTCCATGCCGCAGCTGGGGGATTTGGCGCAGAGGATATAGCCGGAGATGAAGTCGAGCTGGCGCGCCTTCTGCTCGCTGAAGGCGATGAGCTGGTCAGTGACGTCGAAGCTGCCGTTGCTCGCCTCGGCACGGATCTCGCCGTGGCGCTTCACCAGCCGGATGGCGGCGCGGGGCGCCCCGAGGCCAATAGCCATCTCGGGACAGACAGGGTGATAGTCAAAGTGGGCACCGAGATCCCGCTCGCAGAAGCTGGAACGCTTGTGACCCCCGTCGAACCGAACCTCCTGCCCCAGCAGGCAGGCGCTGATACCAACCTTGATCTTGTACATATCATCACTCCTTGTATAAGTCTGAATCAGTTATAGCAGTTATACAAAAAAACGGAAGTTGTATAACTATTGCGGACTGATACGGCGCAAGGGTGAAGGGTGGATCAACCGGAAATGAAAAAACCCATGACCGAAGTCATGGGTAAAAATGAAGACACTACAGGAAGGATGATTAGAAGCTGTACTTCACACCCAGGCTGGTGATGGAACCCTGTTGCAGATCCCACTTGCGATAGGTGTAGTCGGCGGTGAGGGCCAGGTTCTGGCTCACCTTGTAGGCGGCGCCCACTTTGAAATCGTGCATGTCGTCGGTCATGTTGGCGTAGCGGTAAGCGGTGGAGAGCTCGACGGCGCCGATGTCGTAGCGCAGGCCGGCCTCACCGTACATGCTGCCGCTGTTCTTGCGGGTGATGACGTCCCAACCGCTGTCTTTGACGTTGGCAGCCACCTGACGCTCCATGGTGTAGCCCATCAGGCCCGCTTCCCCATACAGGTTCAGACCTGTGCTGAGCGGGGTGTAGACACCCAGACCCAGGCTGGAGATGCCCATGCTGTCGTTGCCATCGTTGCGGGAGGTGTACTCGCTGCCCAGACGACCGTAGAAGTTGGAGCCGAAGCTCTTGGAGAGATCCAGGTTCAGACCGCCGAAGTCGCGGTTATTGCTATCTTTGCCGCCAATGTAGTCGGACTTGGTGTGCGCCCAGGTCAGGCCACCTTTGGCGTAGCTGAAGGCATCCTCAGCCAGAGCGGAAGTAGAAGCGAAACCGGCCAGAACCAGAACAGAAAGTGCAACTTTTTTCATTTTGATGACTCCATCGTTGAGCTAGTTGAGACCTAGCTGGAATGGGGTCATTGTGCAGAGGACGGGGAGAAATGCCGAGCGGCAAGCTGTTGCCAAACCATGTCAGATGTAAGCAACTGTTGCTGGCGGTTACCGGGTTAACAATCAAGACAGGCTCCACAAAGGAGCCTGTTGCATGAGGGATCAGCGGAACTCCACTTCCTCAATCTCGACCCGCACCAGAGGTTTGCCGGTGAGACCGGCCGGGCGCGGCACCTCCAGCACCATGGAGGGGCGCTGCTGCCCCTTGCGCAGATAGGACTCCGGCAGACGGTTCTCGCCGACCCAGAAGCGGGCCTCCTGCTTGACCAGCTGGGCCCCCTGCTCGCTGAACAGGGTGATGCTGCCGCGCACCCGCACCACGTTGCGGGTGCCTGTGTTGCTCACCATGAATTGCAGTTGCAGGGGATCCGAGCCTTCCAGCTTGGCGAGCTTGACGCCGATCCCGTCCTTGACGGCCTGGGCCAGCAGATCCGGGTTGTTCATCGCCTGCTCGGTCAGCACCGGCACGGCTACCGTGCCCTGCACCGCGCTGCCGTCGGCGGCGGGCTTGAGCAGCAGGTATTCCCAGGTGAAGTCATCGTTGAGCTGCACTTGGCGACCATCCGGCAGGGTCACCTGGGTGAGCGGGGCGGCCTGTGCCAGCAGGGGCGACAAGCAGAGGGCAACCAGCAGACGGGACAAGGGTTTCATAGGGTGGTGACTCGCGTCGATGGAAAAGGGCGTCAGTATAAAGAGTCCGCCGCACCTTGCCTATGACCGCTCTCACGTTCCTGCCCTCGGCTGCCTAGACCACCAGCTCCTGCCGCTCCTCCGCCGGCATCATGTCCAGGGTCACCAGATCGAACGCCGTGCTCTTGAGGGCGGTGAGGATATCCGGCTGCAGATCGAACGCCCGGGCCCGCAACCGGGCCGGCAGCCGTACCCGGGCCAGGGTGGTGGCCCGATCGCCCAGGGTATGGAAAAACACCTGTGCCTCCTCCAGCCCCATGTCGGCCAGCATCTGCTCCGCCATGTCCACCATCCGCAGATGACGGCGATCCACCAGCTCGGGATCGGAGAAGCGGTGGCTCAGGCAGCCATGGGCGCTCTTGCCCCAGCGTCCCAGCTGACGCTTGTTGAAGCCGTAGCGAAAGTCCCTGTGGGTCATGCCCTGTTTGGCGAACAGCCAGAGGGTGTTGTCCGGCAGGCTGCCGAAGCGACGCAGATACTCCCGCAGCTCCTCGACCGGCGCGGGCAGCAGCATGGGCAGGTGGCTCCAGTCGGTTTCCAGCGCGGTGAGGTGACAGATGTAACGCACCGGATCGATCACCTCGTTGAGGTGGCGCAGGTGATCGCAGAAGATCATCTCATCGGTCTTGATGACCCGCTGCTCGATGCCGTAACGCTGGCAGTAACGCTTGGCGCGGGCCACTTCCTTGCGGCTGCGGGTCGGGCTGTCCAGAGTGATGGCGCGGATCCGGATGCCGCTGGCGCGGCACAGATCCATGCTGTAGCAGGACTCCAGTCGACCGGAGAAGGAGACCGCCAGTTCGCCGTAGCCAGCCAGGGTCTCGATAAGTGACTGCTCCCTGGTCTGAAAGGTCTGATCGTATCCTCGATTCAGCACAACGATATTGGCATCCATAACAACGGCACCGGATGATGAATTGGGCGCCATTGTGCAGCAATAATCCTGAATAAACCCTTAAAGAGTGCGGATAAACTAGAATTTAATGATTATTTCATACCAATTATCATCATATTCATCCAGTTGCGTGTCATAAATCCGCAGTTTCGCCTGATGAACCTGGTGCATGCGCAGAAAACCCTCGGCCTGCTCGAGGGAGGCGAACGTCAGCCTGCCCCCCTCGCTGTCGGTGAGGCACTGCATCTCCCCATCCACCTCGACACAGAGCTGATAACCGCTGCCATCCAGACAGGCGATCAGCAGCCCCGCATCCGGATAGTGACTGAGCCAATTGCGAAACCTGCCGTGTTCCATAACTTACCCCGCGTTCCCGCCCGCTCAGGCCGGCAGGTAACCCTGTGCCACCAGCTGCTGGCGACAACTGTATGCATCGGTAAACACCAGGCCACCGATCCCCTGCGTCTGTGCAGCGACCACGTTGGCCGGGCTGTCATCGATGAACAGGCACTGCTCAGCCCGCAGATCGAACGACACCAGCAGATAGCGGTAGATATCCGGCTCCGGCTTCATCATCCGTACCCTTGCCGACACCACCTTGCCGCTGAAGAAGCGCCAGAAATCCTGATGTTGCTCCAGCCAGTCGATGCTGGCGTGGCCCATGTTGGAGAGTGCGTAGAGGGTGTGCCCCTCCCCGTGCAGTGCCTCTATCAGGCTCAGCATAGCGGGATCCGGCACAAGGGATGGCGGCACCGCCTGCAAAATGGCCAGATTCTCCGCCGTCGACAGGCCGGTTCGCGCCTGCGCCTGACGGGCCATGGTGTGTAGCGACAGGGTCCCCCGGTCCACTTCCAGCCAGTCGCCATGGTTGAACAGTTGCTCCGCCAGCTGCTCCGCCCCGTGCGGCCCCCGTACCGAGCGCACGATACCGACCGGATCCCAGCTCACCACCACTCGTCCCAGATCGAAAATAATCGCCATTCTCACCTCCAGATCTCTGCTTCATTACGACGGCAAGCGGGTCCATTCGACACACACCTGCCTCCGCAGGCTCACGCCCCTACCCTGCCCCGTTCGCCACCCACGGGCAAGTTTTACTTGCATCGCACGGTCAAATCCCTTAATGCTTATGGCGTTACCTCAAGGACACACTCATGCACGCACCATTCTTTTTTGCTTTCTCGTTTATCCGGCCCTCATGAGGGAAGGCCAGTCGTCACGTGAAGCACTCGCGTAAACAGAAAGCAAAGACGAATCGAGCCTCCCCTAGCGGAGGTTTTTTTTTGCAGCCACCACAATCGATTACTTGGATAGGGAACCATCATGGCAACGCTCGACGAGATCAGACAAGACATCACCCAGTTGGATCAGGAGCTGCTCGCCCTGCTGGCCAAACGCAAGACCCTCAGCATCGAGGTCGCCCGCGCCAAGCAGGCCAACCCGCGCCCGATCCGCGATCCCCAGCGCGAGCAGGATCTGCTGGTCGCCCTGATCCAGAAAGGGCGCGGACTGGGGCTGGATGCCCAGTACATCACCCGCATCTATCACACCATCATCGAAGACTCGGTGCTCTCCCAGCAGGCCTATCTGCAGAGCCTGCTCAACCCGGAGCAGCAGGAGCCGATGACCAGCGTCGCCTATCTGGGGCCGCGCGGTTCCTACTCCAGCCTCGCCGCCCGCAAGTACCTGGCCCGCTACAAGGATCAGGTGATCGAGGTGAACTGCCAGAATTTCCGCGAGGTGCTGGATGCGGTGGAGTCGGGCCGTGCCGCCTTCGGCGTGCTGCCCATAGAGAACACCAGCTCGGGCTCCATCAACGAAGTCTATGACGTGATGCAGCACACCAGCCTCTCCATCGTCGGTGAGCTCACCTACCCCATCGAGCACTGCATCCTCACCGCCGTGCCCACCGAGCTGTCCCGCATCAAGACCTTCTACGCCCACCCGCAGGTGTTCCAGCAGTGCTCCCACTATCTGAGCAAGCTGGAAGGGGCGCGCCACGAGATCTGCGACTCCTCCTCCAGCGCCATGATGAAGGTGAAGGAACTGGCAAGCCCGGAGGCGGCGGCCATCGGCAGCGCGGCCGGCGGCGAGCTGTATGGGCTGGACGTGCTGGCCGAACAGCTGGCCAACCAGAAGGAGAACTACAGCCGCTTCATCGTGGTGGCGCGCAAGCCCATCGACGTGGCGCCGCAGATCCCGGCCAAGACCACCCTCATCATGTCCACCTCCCAGAAGCCGGGCTCGCTGGTGGAGGCACTGCTGGTGCTGCGCAACAACGAGATCAACATGACCAAGCTGGAATCCCGGCCGGTGCAGGGCAACCCGTGGGAGGAGATGTTCTACCTGGATGTCTCCGCCAACCTCAACACCCCGTCCATGCAGGCCGCGCTGATGGAGCTGACCAAGATCACCCGCTACATCAAGGTGCTGGGCTGCTACCCGAGCGAAGACGTCAAGCCGACCACTGTGCCGCCGGTGCTGATGGGCGGCTGATCCGCCAAGGTTGGGTCGGCCCGGGTATCTGCCGGCCGACACCGCCCATGAAAAAGGCGACCTTGCGGGGTCGCCTTTTTGTCGTCCATTCGCCGTGGGCACGCCGTCAGAACTGGCCTGCCATCAGCTGGTTGATGTTGTAGAGGGCGCGAGTATCGAGCTCCATCTCGGTGGCATAGGTGTTGCCGCGGGGATAGGAGGCCACCACCCTGGCGCCGCGCACCATGCCCGCCACCGACACGTCCAGCGAGTTGGAGGTCTGGGTCAGGTCCTTGTAGCTGCTCTGGCCGCGCACCTGCTGGCCGTTGAGCTGCTCGGCCAGCTCGCGGTAGGCATCCATCTTGGAGGCGCGGATGGCCTGCAGCATCTTCTCGGACTGGGAGGGGCCGGGCTGGATGTCGATCACCGCGTAGCCGACCGCCTTGAGCACCGGGAAATCATCCGGCTTGTTGTTGCCGCCGTAGTTGACCACCCGATTGCCGCCGCTGCACGCCGTCAGCAGCAGGGCCAGCAGGCATCCGAACAGGATTCTCATTGCGTCTACTCCTTGTCAGGGCGTCAGGTTGACCAGATGGCCGCCGGGGCGTGCCTGGCTGTCACGCATCAGGTAACCGCGGTTGATCGAGGCCCGGCCAAACGAATTGTTGGCACCGAACAGGTATTTCTGCGGGATCATGCTCTGGGCCGTGGTCTCCACCATCTTGGTACGCAGGTCGATGATGCGGGCGTTGACCAGGATCCCCTTGCTGTTGCGGCTGAAGGTGCCGACCAGGATGCGGGAGATGGGCAGTCGGGGGGAGAGATCCTTGTAGTTGCGGCTCAGCACGAAATCCCCCTGCGGCGTCACCTTGATGCTGCCGGTCAGCTTGAAGTCCACCACCACTTCCCCGCGCCGGTTCAGCTCGTAGATGAAACTCTCCTCAATCTGCTGGCCCATCCAGTTGGTGTCCTGCAGGGTATCGAGATCGACGAAAGAGGCGACCGCGATGGGCTCGGTCAGGGTAGTGAGCGACTTGCGCTCCATCAGCTGATCGGTCATGCGCGCCACCAGCCAGTTGAGTTCCATCCCCTGCGCCGCCTGGCGCGGATCACCCAGATCCCGGTTGATGGGGTCGGTGCCGCAACCGGCCAATGCCAGAGCGAGCGCCAACGCCGTAATGAGTTTGTTCATGGATACCTTTCCTGTATCTGCACCTGATTTGTTATCGGTTCGACCGGCCAAAGCTTGAGCCGGGAATGAGGCATGGATCTTGCTAAATATTCGCAGTGTACTGTGCAACCGGCACGGCTCTGTGATCTGTATCGGCCGGCGACCTCACTTCGACAGGGGTGAATCGCGCCGACCCGCATATTCAAGGTGTTTGTCATGAAATTACCGCTGCTGTTAACCCTGCTGCTGGCCAGTCTGTCGGCCCGGGCCGAGATCATCGAGGCGCAGGGCAGTGCCGCCATCCTGGGTGGGGACGAGGTCTACGCCCGCGAGCAGGCGACCCGCGATGCCCTGCGGCAGGCCCTGCTGGCGAGCGGCGCCGCCGTCTCCAGCATCCAGCGCCTGGAAAACGGCAGCCTGCGCTCCGAGCAGATCCAGATCCGCTCCGGTGGCGACATTCGCCAGTACCGGCTCAAGCGGGAAGAGGTGCGCAACGGCCGCATGTACATCACAGTGATGGCCGACATCCAGGCCGAGCGCCAGATCTGCCAGACCCAGCACTACGCCAAGGATTTGACGCTGGTGCGACTGCGGCTGCGCTACCCCGAGCAGGCGAGCTACGGCGCCCTCGACGACATGCCCGCCAACCTGTCACGCCGCATGTTCGAGGCGCTGGCCAGCGCGCCGCAAGGGGTGGCCGTGCGCCAGTGGCTGGACGAAAACCTGCGCATCGACCCGCTCCACCTGCAACAGGGGGATCGCAGCGCCCTCGAGGAGATCAAGGCGCTGAGCCTGCGCACCGACAGCCAGTACCTGGTGCTCGGCAGCATCGACGATCTCTCCCTCGAGCCGCAGGGCAACCAGCTGACCAGCTGGTATGAAGACCCCATCCGCAACTTTCGCATGCAGCTCTATCTGTTCGACGGCATCAACGGCAGCCTGCTCGGCCGCAAGGAGTATCAAGGCCGGGCCAACTGGACCTTCGCCAAGCGGGATCAGGTGGGCAGCAGCAGCGGCCAGTTCTGGCAGTCTAGCTACGGCCAGGAGGTTAACTACCAGTTGCAGGAGGCGGTGCAGGATCTGGTGGCCCAGCTCAGCTGCGCCCCGGTTACCGCCCGGGTGGTCAGCCAGAACGAGCGCGGTCCCTACATCAATCTCGGCCGCCGCAACGGCGTCCGGCTCGGGGATCAGTTCCGCATCCAGCACGATGCCGATTTCATCGACCCCTACGGCAAGGCACGCATGCTGCGCAACCCAGCCGACGGCCTGTTCGAAGTAGTGCAGGTATTCGAGGATGGCGCCATCATCAGCAGCCAGAACAAATATTCGCCGTTTAACATCCAGATCGGCGATTTGGCCGTATTGGAATAAAAATCAAGGGTTTAAAAGGGAGCCGCTTCTTGTATAATGCCGGCCACAAGGTTCCCGTAGCTCAGCAGGATAGAGCGGTCCCCTCCTAAGGGACAGGCCACTGGTTCGACTCCAGTCGGGAACGCCATACAAAACAAGGGGTTGGCATCGTCATGGTGCCAACCCCTTGCTCGTTTTTGGCCCAGGCCGCCGTTCGGCCGATGGCGGTTGCGTCGGCAGCCCGCCGCAACCTAACCTGCCCGAACTAACCTGCCAGCCCCATGGCGTGGCCCTACTGAACCTGCTGTTTGGTTCTGGCGGCACCTGGCTGGATCCCTTGCTGCCCCTGCTGGTGCTGGCGCTCATCATCTGGGGCGTGCGTCGCCAGCAGCTGCCCGCCATCAGCAGCGCGGTGACCGACAGCAAATAATCGCACTCCATACCACCGAGGTATGGCCACCAGGGAGGGCCGGTCTGCTAGACTGACCCTCTTTTTGTTCATTCATCTGCAAAGGAGTGTCGGATGTCTGCTGCTTCGAGGTGGGACAAGTCCACCGGGCTGGCGCTGCTGACCATAGTGCTGTGGGCCTCGCTGGCGGCGCTCACCTCCCGGGTCACCAGCGTGTCGCCGCTGGTGCTGGTGGGGCTGGTGCTGTTTTTCTGCGGGGCGGGCGCCCTGCCGTTCTGGCGTCAGTGGCGGGCTCGTCCGGTCAACTGGCTGGTGACCATCAGCGCCCTGCTGCTCTACCACCTGCTGCTGTTCATGAGCTTTCGCCACGCCCCCGTGCTGGAGGCGAACCTCATCAACTACCTCTGGCCGCTGTTCATCATTCTGTTCACCCCATTGCTGCTGCCGGGTCACCCGCTGCACGGCCGTCACCTGCTGGCCGGCGCCCTGGGTCTGGCCGGCTCGGTACTGGTGATGGTGAACGGCGAGCTGCAGCTGCAACAGTCCTATCTGCCGGGCTATCTGCTGGCGCTAGGGGCCGCCATCGTCTGGGGTGCCTACTCGGTGCTCTCGCGCCGGCTGCCGCCGGCCCCGGCGGTGATGACGGCGGCGGCCTGCCTGCCCGCCGGGTTGCTGGCGCTGCTGCTGGCCTGGCTGCTGGAGGGACCGCTGCCGGTGGCTCAAATTCCGGCCGGTGACTGGGGCCTCATCATCGGGTTGGCACTCGGCCCCATGGGGGCGGCGTTCGTCACCTGGTATCTGGCGCTGCGGGACGGGGATCCGCGCCGGATCGGAGCGCTGGCCTATCTGACGCCGCTGCTGAGCACCCTGCTGCTGGTACTGCTCAACGGCGAGCAGCTGACCCCCCGCCACCTGCTGGCCGGCGCCCTTATCATGGGCGGCGCCCTGCTAGGCATGCTGGGCAAACCCCCGGCCCGCCACCAGCAGGAGGCCCCCGCCCTGCGGCCGTAAGCCAGCCCTCTCGACAGTCAGTCCGGGCCGCCGGGTTGACTGTCATAAAAGCGCCATCTCTGCTGCTTAAGCTCACGCCGACGCCCATCGCCGTGGTTCAACAAGCAGGAATGCTGCCGTGAAAATTGCCCATTACGCCTCCCTCTCTTCTCTCGCTCTGCTGCTGGTCGCCGCCGTGCAGGTCGCTGCCCTCTGGCACGGCTGGCAACAGCTCAACCAGGCCGAGCTGGCCCAGCACCAGCACGAACGGCTGCAGCAGCGGCTCACCGGTACCCTGCAGGGCACCCTGCGCGACTACCTCGCCAGCGGCGATCCGCTGCGGCTGACCGAGGCCGAAGGGGTGCGCAAACAGGCGCTCGCCCAGCTCTCCCAACAGGATGAGGCGCTCACCACCTCGCTGCGCACCCTGCTCGAGCAGATGGGAGCGCGCATCGACAGCGACTATCTGGCGGCGGGCAAGCTCTCCGGCAACAGCCAGTGGCTGCTGCAAAATGCCGAGAACGAGCTGACCGATCAGGCCAGGGCGCTGCTGCGATACGGTCAGCAAGGGGCGACGGGGAGCGATCCGGCCAGCGCCGAGCACTATCGCCAGCTGGCCGGCGACCTGCTGGCGGCCCTGCCCGGGCTCGCTCACCTGCGCCAGAACTACATGGAGCAGGCCAGCCCCAAGCTGCTGGAAGGATTGCGGTTCGAGCTGGCGGCCCTGCAAAAACAGGCCGAGCAGCTGGCGGCTCTGCCGAGCCTGGCGCTTTTCGAGGCGCCTCCCGCCGACGAGTTCCCCCTGGGGGAGCCGGAGCGCAAGGAGCTGGGGGATCTTCCCAAGGCCGAGCTGATCTCCCTGCTCAAGCGCTACCCGCAGGAGCTGGAAAACAGCCGCAAGGCGCTGCAACAACAGCAGCAGGCGCGCCAGGCGGTGCAGCAGGACATTGACCAGATGCTGCAGGCCACCGGCCAGATGGGCAGCGAACTGGCCGCCGCCCGCCAGGCGGTGAACCAGCGGCTGGCCGTCATCCTCGGCAGCCTGGCACTCTGTCTGGTGCTGGTGGCCCTGCTGTTTGCGCTGGTGCAGCGCCGCTGGCTGGTCAGGCCGCTGCTGCGCCTGCGCGCGGCCTTTCTGCAGCTCGACGAGACCGGGCAGGCCGAGACCCTGCCAGAGGGGCGCGAGCGCAACGAGCTGACCGACATCGTCGCCAGCTACAACCGCCTCATCCTGCGCCTGCAACAGGATCAGCAGCAGAAAGAGGGCCAGCTGTCGGCGGTGTCGCAAAGCCTGCAGGGGATGGTCAACCAGGTGCAGGAGATCCATCACAGCACCCGCACCACGGAGCAGGCGGTGGACGAGAGCGATCTGATGATGAGCGAGCTGAACCAGCTGGCCGGCGAGGTACACCAGGTGGCCGCCGAGATAGCGCAGCACGCCCAGCACAACGAGCACTCCATGAGCCAGAGCGAGCAGCTGGTGGGGGGCATGTTGCAGGCCACCGCCCAGACCGGGCTCGCCATCGACGAGAGCGGTGGCGCCCTGGCTCAGCTCAAGCGTTCGGTGGAAGATGTGACCGCCATCGTCGACGTGATTGGCCACATCTCCCAGCAGACCAATCTGCTTGCGCTCAACGCGGCCATCGAGGCGGCCCGGGCCGGGGAACAGGGGCGCGGTTTTGCGGTGGTGGCCGACGAGGTGCGCCACCTCTCCGCCGATACCCAGCGCTCCCTTGGCCAGATCACCGAGATCCTGACCAGACTGACCCAGGCGGGGGATCAGCTCGGCACCGTGCTGGCGCGGATCACCGCAGAGGCCGCCGCCCAGCGTCAACAGGCGGAGCAGCTGCGCCAGACCACCCAGGCGGTGCGGGAGATGGCGCGCAGTACGGCGGTCATCGCCCTGCAGGGGGCCGACAACGCCAAGAGCCAGGAGCACAAGCTGGCCAGTTTTGCCGATCTCATCGGCCGCATCAGCCAGCACGCCCGCCAGGGCAGCCGTCTCTCGGTGCAGGTGTCGGAGCACATTCACCACCAGGCCAGCCAGATCCCGCGCATCCTCGGCCACCAGGCCTGAGCCGTGCCGGTTCAGCCGGCGCCCCCAACCCGGCCCCTGCCATCGCGCAGGGGTTTATCTTTTTTTGTGGCACAAAATTATCTGTTATCCGCAGGTTAACGAGGAAAGATCCCTCTGCACAGTGCGATCCGTCCGGATCGGCCGGCAATTTCATCTGAAAACGTTGTCATCGCCGTTATGAGCGGGCTGGGAGTGTCCACAACGAGCGTCATGATTATTTGCACTCGGTCATATTTTTGAAACTTGGTGGGAACTTTCCATTGATATTTCGCACCGCGAACGTACTCTTGAGCTGTCCGATAGCCAAGTATCGGAACACAAAAAAACAAAATATGTGATGAACAGAACTGCACCCACCGCAGATGTGCCAAGACGTCGCGGCCGCAGCCGACATACTCGAACTTTTTGCCCTTCGGGGTCTTGATTGCAATGCCAATACCGAGCGGCGGGCACCTGCCTGACTGCCGGACAAAAAAAGCTAAGTCCATAAAATCAGGAGCAATACAAAATGGAAAAAGTGATCTTCAAACGTGCCGCATTGAGCGCAGCCGTCGTTGCTGCCATGCTCGCCCCCGGTATGGTGTTGGCTGCCGACGAAGCAGGTCCCACCTATGCAGCCGCCGCCAGCAAATTCTATGAAGAAGGCAAACTCAACGGTGGTCTCTTCTACTTCCAGCGTGATCGTCAGCGTATCGACGGCGACCCCACTGCCAAGAACAAAGAAGGCAAGTACCAGTCCAACCTGAGCCACGCCACCACCCAGGCCTCCCTAAACTTCAACTCCGGCTACGCTTGGGACGTGGTGGGTATCGATGTGGGCGGTTTCGGTGCCTATGACCTGGCCGTGACCGAGAACCACCCGGTCAACCAGGAGAACGAATTCTCCTTCGCCGGCAACAAATGGGGCGAAAACTACAAGGACGGTTCCCCGGAAGGCGGCTTCAGCCTGGCCAACGCCTCGCTGAAATTCAAGGCGCTGGACGGTGCCCTCACCGCCAAGGGCGGTCTGACCCAGCTCTACGTACCGGGCGTGATCGGCGTGAACTGGTCCTATCAGCCGGGTACCTACCGTGGTGGCCAGATTGAAGGCAACTTCGGCGGCCTCTACCTGACCTACGCCATCGCCGACGAGTACAAATCCCCCTGGTACAAGGAGACCCAGAAGTTCTCCCGCGCCAAGGCATGGATGGATCCGTTCGCCGATGAAAACGTCATCGACTACATCCAGGGCGTAGCGGCGCGTTACACCTTCGAAAACGGCACCTCCATTACCGGTTCTTACGGTAACTCCGAAAACTACATGGACAGCTACCACTTCAAGCTGGCCCACAAGTTTGACGTGCTGGGCGGTCTCTCCACCAGCTACCAGTTCTACGGCTCCGACACCGAGACCTATCAGAAGGGCGGTGCCGACATAGAGACTTACGACGGCCTGGCATGGCAGCAAGCGCTGACCGCCGCCTGGGGCATGGGCCCGTACGGCTTCCGTCTGGAAGGTCTGTGGACCAAGGCCGAGGGTAACGAAGGCAACTACCTGCCCCGTCTGACCCGTGGCTACGGCAACTCCCAGGGCGCGAACGAAATCTGGTGGGATTCCCGCTCCGACTGGAACGCCAACAACGAAAAAGCGCTGTTCTTCGGCGTGACCCGCTCCCTGGATGACCTGGTGGGTGCACCTGGCTGGTCCGTCGGTGTCTCCGGTGCCTACGGCTGGGATATCCAGAAAGGCGACGGTACCAAGGCCACCAACGGTGAAGATACCGAATGGGCAGCCAACTTCGACGTCATGTACACAGTGCAGGATGGCAAGCTGAAGGGCACCCTGTTCAAGCTGCACTACACCGATTACAACAACGACATCAGCCAGAGCGGCGGTTGGACCGAATACCCCAACATCTTCGCCTCCGAGAAAGACGTCAAGTTCCACATCATCATGCCGTTCACCATCCTGTAAGCAGGTGGTTGAAGTTAGCAAACCGGGCCGATTGGCCCGGTTTTCTTTTTTCTGATCAGCGGGTTAACATGCAAGGCCGCAGGCGCTTCTGCCTGCCCCGTCACCACAAGGATGCGCCCATGTCCCGCTTCGTTCTGATCACCGGCTGCTCCAGCGGCATCGGCCTGGCCGCCGCCAAGGCGCTCGGCCAGCACGGCTACACCGTCATCGCCTCCGCCCGCAAGGCCGAGGACGTGACGCAGCTGCGCCAGCTGGGTTTGCTGGCCGTCGAGCTGGATCTGGCCAACGAGGCCAGCATAGAGCGAGGCGCGGCCGAGGCACAGGCACTGGCCGGTGGCCGCCTGTATGGCCTGTTCAACAACGGCGCCTACGGCCAGCCCGGCGCGCTGGAGGATCTGCCCACCCAGGCGCTGCGCGAGCAGTTCGACACCAACCTGTTCGGTTGGCACCACCTCATTCGCCAGCTGCTGCCGGCCATGCTGGCGGCCGGCGAGGGGCGCATCGTGCAGAACAGCTCGGTGCTGGGACTGGTGGCCATGAAGTATCGCGGCGCCTACAACGCCAGCAAGTTCGCGCTGGAAGGATATACCGATACCCTGCGCCTGGAGCTGGCCGGCAGCGGCGTGCAGATCAGCCTGATCGAGCCCGGCCCTATCGATACCCGCTTTCGAGCCAATGCCCGCGCCGCCTTCCTGCGCCACATAGATCCCGCCACCAGCCGCCATCAGGCCGCCTACCAGCAGACCCTGAGCCGGCTGGAGCGCGAAGGGGGGGCCCGCGGTTTTACCCTGCCAAGCGAAGCCTGCATCGCACCGCTGCTGCACGCACTCGGCAGCCCGCGCCCCAAACACCGCTACCCGGTCACCTTCTCGACCCGGCTGTTCGGGGTGCTGCGCCGCCTGTTGCCAAGCCGCCTGCTCGACCGGATCCTCGCCAAGTCGGCCTGACGGCAACCGCTTCGCCCCCCCGGCACGCCCGCACACTACTGGCAACCAGAGGCGACGACGAGCATCGTCGCCTCTCGTCTCATCTCCACCAACCGGCATCAGAGTGGCTTGAATCAGCCAAGCCGCCATCCCTGGCCGTCTCCGCTCAGTAGTGCTGGCCGTTGCTGTAATAGCAGCTCTTGACGATGGGCAGCACCTGCACCACCACATAGGTCTGCTCCCCCAGCACAGCTTTCAGGTGGCGGGTGATCAGCGCCGCGGCCGCGTCCTGCAACTCCTGCGGGCGTTCGAACCAGACCAGCTCGACAAACGGAAAGCCGGCCTCGCGCTCCCCCTCGCGCACCCAGTGACTGTCGATGCACTCCAGGGTGACGAACTCAGGTTTGCCCCCGGTGAGGGCGCAGAGATCCGCCAGCAGAGGGGTGCTTATCTGCTTGAGGGTGTCGACGGAGACGGCCCGAAAACGAAGGTGGGGCATGGGAAAACCTCTTGGCTGTGACAAATGAGGACTTATCATAGGGGTTATTGTAACGAAGAGAAGCCATCCGCTGACATAAGGTGCCCAATGAGACTCTATCGCCTGCTGCTCCCCTTCCTGCTCTGCTTGCTGCTGCCGCTGAGCGCCTTTGCCGACCCCGCCTTCTATAAGGTCAGCAAGGGCGATCAGCAGCACTGGCTGCTGGGCTCCATCCACGCGGGCAAACCCTCGCTCTATCCGCTGCCCGACCCCATCGAGCGGGCCTGGCTGCAGAGCCGCGCCCTGGTGCTGGAGGTCGACCTGACCCACATCAGCCAGCAGCAGTGGCAGGAGATGGGGGCCATCACCCGGCTGGTGGACGGCAAGACCCTCAAGGAGCACATACCGCTCGACCTCTACCGGCGCACCATCATCGCCGCCGGCCAGAACGGCCTGACCGAGAACATGCTGGCCCCGCTGCGCCCCTGGTTCGCCGCCATCACCCTCACCCAGGCGGCACTGGAGCGCACCGATTTTCGCAGCGCACTCGGGGTGGATCAGCACTTCGCCAAACAGGCCACCGACGGCGGCAAGCCCATCATCGGCTTCGAGACCCTGCTCGAGCAGCTCGGCTACCTCGCCAGCGTCGGTGACAACCAGACCCTGATGCTGGAGAGCACCCTGGACGAGCTGCCCGAGCTCGAGCGCGGCTTTCGCGAGGTGATGAAGGCGTGGGAAGAGGGGGACGAGGCGACCCTCATCAACCTGCTCAAGTCGGAGATGGCGCCGCCCAAGCTGCAGGCCTGGCTGGAGCAGACCCTGCTGGCGGAGCGCAACCACAACTGGCTGAAGAAGTGGTCCACCCTGCCGAACGAGAGTTTCATCGTGGTAGGGGCGCTGCATCTTTACGGCGACCAGGGGCTGCTCGCCCTGCTGGAACAGCAGGGCTGGCGCATCACCCCGCTCACCGAGCCAGGCCCGCGCAAGCCTGCCCGCCAATAGGCGCCGACGGGGCCACACCGGCCCCGTCAGGGTCTTGAACTGGGAGGAGGCTCACAGATCCGCCTGCCGATTAAATAACCACAAGGGGACTTGATCGAGATCATCTCTTTGCTCCCAAAGAGGTATCTATCATGCCTGTCATCAATGGGATGACAGGAGTGCACGAGATGGATTTTTGGATGAACCTGATGTTCGGCAACAGCGTGGGACTGATGTCCATGTTGGTGATTATCGGTACCTTCCTGCTGATCAGTTCCTACGCGGCCTATTTCATCTACAAGGTGATGAACGCCAAGCCGCCGAAAGAGGGCCAATAAGCCTGCGTCAGGCGATCCCCGATCGCCTGATCCCGCCCTCGCCTCCCCTTTGCTCAGGGTCTGAGCAGACCCGCGCCACTGCCGCGCCCGCCACTTTCAGATCCGCCCCCGCCCGCTATAATGGCCGCTCATTCCACCTGCGGGGAGCCTGCCGTGTCTCAAAACGACGAACTCTCACTGTTTCGCAATGAAGTGGCCGATGTGCGCCCCATTCGCAACGACCATGTCCGCCTCCAGACGGCCAGCAGCCCGACCGACGCCCAGCTGGCGCGGCGCCAGGCCGCCACCGCCGAACAACTCGCCCTGGATCACCTCAGCATGGAGGCGGTCGAGATACTCGACCCCCACGCCATCGTCGGCTTCAAGCGCGACGGGGTGCAGGAGGGGGTCTACAAGAAGCTGCGACTCGGCAAATACGAGCTGCAGGCGAGCCTGGATCTGCACCAGAAGACCCTGAACGAAGCGCGCCAGAGCCTGGTGCAGTTCATTGCGGATTGCGAACTGCGCGACATCCGCTGCCTGCTGATCCTGCACGGCAAGGGGGAGCGCAGTACGCCGCGCGCCCTGCTCAAAAGCTATGTCAGCGCCTGGCTGCCGCAACTGCCGGCGGTGATGGCCATGCACAGCGCCGAGCGTCGCCACGGCGGCGGCGGTGCCCTCTACGTGCTGCTGCGCAAGAGCGAGCGCAAGAAGGCGGAGAACCGCGAACGCCACCAGAAGCGGCTCGGCTGAGCGGCGGCTCGCACCGGCCGGTAAGCGGTGGTAGCATCGAACGGCCCCGAGCACGCCAGGTACGGGGTGTACGCCATCAGGGACGATAACAAGGACAATCCCATGTCATATCAGAAACT
Source organism: Aeromonas dhakensis (assembly GCF_000820305.1). Lineage (GTDB taxonomy): Bacteria > Pseudomonadota > Gammaproteobacteria > Enterobacterales > Aeromonadaceae > Aeromonas > Aeromonas dhakensis. The sequence goes on along the minus strand of NZ_CDBH01000021.1, from coordinate 133,382 downwards.
TGAACAACATCAGCAACAGCTGCACCGGCTCTCCCACCTCTCGGCCATCTGTGGCTGGGATCAGGCCGCCATGATGCCGGAGGGGGGCAACGAAGCCCGCGCCGAGGCCATGGCCGAACTGGGACTGCTGATCCACCACAAGCGCACCGCCCCCGAGCTGGGCGACTGGATTGCCAAGGCCGAGAGCGAGCCGCTGGACGAGATCCAGCGCGCCAACCTGCGCGAAATCAAGCGCCACTGGCAGGATGCGAGCCTGCTGCCCGGGGATCTCGTGGAGGCGCTGTCGCTCGCCGGCAGCAAGTGCGAGCACGCCTGGCGCCGCCAGCGCAAGGAGAACGACTGGGCCGGCTTTGCCCCGAACCTCGCAGAAGTGGTGAAACTGTCGCGGGAGGTCGCCTCCTTGCGTGCCGAGGCGCTCGGGGTGCGCCCCTACGACGCCATGCTGGCGCTCTATGAGCCGGGCATGACTAGCGCCCGGCTCGACGAGATCTTCGGCGATCTGACCGGCTGGCTGCCCTCCCTCATCCAACAAGTGAGTGAGCAGCAAAAGAGCGAAACCATCCTGATCCCGCAAGGCCCCTTCCCCATCGCCGCCCAGCAGGCGCTCGGCCAACAGGTGATGGGGCTGCTCGGCTTCGATTTTGCCCATGGCAGGCTCGATGTGAGCAGCCACCCGTTCTGCGGCGGGGTGCCGACCGACGTGCGCATCACCACCCGCTACAACGAGCAGGAGTTCGTCTCCAGCCTGATGGGTATCGTCCATGAAACCGGTCACGCCCGTTACGAGCAAGGCTTGCCGCGCCAGTTGCTGGGCCAGCCGGTGGCCGAGGCGCGCTCCATGGGCATTCACGAGAGCCAGAGCCTGTTCTGCGAGATGCAGCTCGGCCATGATCCCGCCTTCCTCACGCTGCTGGCGCCGCACATTCGCGCCCACTTCGGCGAGCAAGCGGCGTTGGCGCCGGCGAACCTGGTCAAGCTCTACAATCGGGTCGAGCCCGGCTTTATCCGGGTCGATGCGGACGAGGTGACCTACCCGGCCCACGTCATCCTGCGCTACGAGCTGGAGCGCGATCTGATGGAAGGTCGCATCGAGGTGGCAGACATTCCCGCGCTGTGGGACGCCAAGATGCAGCAGTGGCTGGGGCTCTCCACAAAGGGCAACTACCAGAATGGCTGCATGCAGGACATTCACTGGACCGACGGCTCGTTCGGCTACTTCCCGAGCTACACGCTCGGCGCCATGTACGCGGCACAGCTGCGCTTCGCGCTCGAGCGAGAGCTCGGCAACATGGGCGAGCTGATCGCGGCGGGCCGCCTGCCGGAGATCTTCGCCTGGCTGGGTCGCCACATCTGGTCCCTGGGCAGCCGCTACAGCACCGACGAGCTGGTCAGCCGCGCCACTGGCGAGGCGCTGAATCCGCACTGGCTGCGCCGCCATCTGGAACAGCGCTATCTGAAATAAGGGGCCGGCGCGCCCGCCAGCAGATAACAAACGGGGCCTCGCGGCCCCGTTTTTCATGGCGGCGTGGCGCGTCAGCGCCCGTCCGGCACGCCGGTGAACTCGCGCAGTTGCAGGATGTTGCCCTCGGGGTCAAACGCATTGCGCACCACGAAGCCTGGGCCTGACCACTGCTGCGGCAGCAGGCCGCCACCGAGATCGGCCGCCTTTGCCTCCGCCCAGGCGAGGCTCGGCACGGTAAAGAACAGCTTGATGGCGCCCTGCTCGCGCAGCTGCGGCGGCGTGGTGATGACCACCTGCTCGGCATAGGGAGCGGGGATTGCGTGCAGCAACAGCTGGATGTCAGCATTTTCCTGCACGATCAGCTCGTCACTCTGGCTGCGGATCTCCATCTGCAGCAGGGTGCGATAAAAGTGGCTCAGCAGGCCGGGATCCCTGGCATAGATCAGGGCGCCGGCACGTGCGGGTCCTGGCATGGCTCTCTCCTCCTTGGATGTTGTCACCCCAGATTCGCACACTTGCCCCCTCAAACCGATCTGTTTTTCATACCGTGCACGCGGCATCGGCTTTATTTCAATTGCTGTCCGTTTCTGGCTAGTCATCGCCTTCGTTCCTGCTTAGTCTCTCACTCATCCGGGCCGCCGTGCCCACCCCGTTTTCGGCGCAAGGAGCCACCGATGCCAACAGATCACGTCATGACGATGCCGCCGGCCCCAGAGGATGAGTCAGGCCTGCCGCTCAGCGCCGAGCAGTGCCATGCCGCCCGCCTGGCCCGCGATGCACGTTTCGACGGTCGCTTCTTTACCGGCGTGCTCTCCACCGGCATCTACTGCCGGCCTGTCTGTCCGGCGCGGCCACCGCACGAGCACAACGTGCGCTACTTCCAAAGCGCCGCCGCAGCGGAGCAGCACGGCCTGCGCCCCTGCCTGCGCTGCCGGCCTGAGCTCGCACCCGCCGCCCCCGGCGATCTGCCGCCGACACTGGCGCGCCTGCTGGCCCGGATCGATCGCGGTGAGCTGGCGGAAGGCTCGCTCACCATCCTGGCGGAACAGGCCGGCATCAGTGAGCGCACGCTGCGCCGCCAGTTCGAGCAGCACCTCGGCGCTTCGCCAAAACAGGTGGAGCAGACGCGCCGGCTGCTGCTCGCCAAGCGGCTGTTGACCGAAACCCGGCTGCCCATCACCGACATCGCGTTTGCGGCGGGCTTTGCCAGCATTCGCCGCTTCAACGACGCCTGGCAGCAGGCATACGGGCTGGCGCCGCGGGCGCTGCGGGCGCTGCGTCGTCAGAGCGAGCCAACCGGCGACGCCGCCGCCCTGACGCAGGCTGCGCCACAGAGCGAGGAGGGGGCGATGCTCACGCTGCAACTGCCCTACCGCCCCCCGTACGACGTGGCGGCCATGCTGGCGTTCTACCGGCTGCGCGCCATTCCGGGGCTGGAACGGGTAGATGGCGAGGTGTATGAACGCCTGCACCGGGTCGGCGATCGGCTCGCACGGGTGCGCATCAGCCAGGGCAAGGGGCACAGCCTGCAGCTCAGCGTCCATGATCTGCCGCCCGCCGCGCTGCCTGATCTGCTGTATCGGGTGCGCCGGATGTGGGATCTCGATGCCGACATGCAGCGCATCGGTGCGCGGCTCGGGCAGGATCCGCTGCTGGCACGCCTGCAGGCACGCTGGCCGGGGGTTCGGCTGCCCGCCGGCTGGGACGAGTACGAGGTGATGCTGCGCGCCATCGTCGGCCAGCAGGTGTCGGTCAAGGGGGCCATCACCATACTGGGGCGGCTGGTGGCACGCACCGAGGCGCAATTCGGGGTGGCGCAGTTGCCCACCCCTGCCCAGCTGTGCGAGCTGAACCTGGACGGTATCGGCATGCCCGGCAGCCGGATCAGAACGCTGCAGGGGCTGGCACAGGCGCTGGCCAGCGGCGAGTTGAACTTGACCTGCGCCAGCGATGAACAACTGCTGGCACTACCCGGCATCGGCCCCTGGACGGTGGCTTACTGGCGGCTGCGCTGTGGGCTGGACCCGGATGCCTTCCCCGCCTCGGATCTGGTGCTACTGAAGGCGCTGGGGGGCGGCACCAAGTTGCCGGTGAAAGCGGTATTGGCCCACAGCGAAAGGTGGCGGCCCTGGCGCGGCTACGCGGCGAGCTGGCTGTGGCATGCCATGAGCGAGCAGCCAGCACTGTTGACCGAGTCAGCACCAGGCCGCACAGCAAGCGACAACCAAGCAGAGGAGACAACCCCATGATCCGCTATGACATCTTGCCCAGCCGCTGCGGCGATCTGCTGGTGGCCATCGACGAGCACGGCCTGTTGCATGTGGACTTTGTGGCGGGGCTGCGCGCACTGCCCGACATGCACGACTGGCAACAGGACAAGACAGCGCTGGCCCCTTTTCTCGCGCAATTTGAGGCCTATTTTGCCGGCAGCCTGCAACGCTTCACCCTGCCGCTAGCACCAAGAGGCACGGCGTTTCAGCAAGCGGTCTGGCAGGCGCTGTGCGACATCCCCTACGGCGAGACCCGCAGCTACAGCGACATCGCCCGCGCCATCGGCAAGCCCAATGCGGTGCGGGCGGTGGGGGCCGCCAACGGCCGCAACCCGCTCTCGATCATCATTCCGTGCCATCGGGTGATCGGCCAGAACGGCAGCCTGACCGGCTATGCGGGGGGACTGGAGATTAAAAAGACGTTGCTGCAACTGGAGAATATCAGTGAAAGATAATGTAATGCCTATAAGCCATAGACACTATCTATCATAAAATAATATCCACCGCAGATTTACGATTTCATCGATTTTTCTAACCCGAGTATAGTGGCAGAACCATATTTATTAAGGGGAGATTAAATATGGAGCAGCTACTATCGGCCTTTAGACAAGGCAATGTCATTCTTTTTGTAGGGGCCGGGGTATCGATGAACCTTGGTCTTCCATCATGGTCAACCCTGCTCGACAAAATAGCCAAGGATCTGGGCTATGAGCCTGAAATATACAAGTCTTTTGGCGATCACTATGCGCTGGCAGAATATTATCGTTTACAAAAAGGCAGCATAGGCCCTTTAAGAAGCTGGATGGACAGAGTTTGGCATTCGCCTGACATTGATATTTCAACGTCCAAAGTCCATGAATACATTGCCAAAGCTAACTTTCCGATAATATACACCACCAACTATGACCGCTGGATAGAGCATGCCCTCGCATATTATGGCAAGTCATTTACCAAAATCGCATCGGTATCAGACTTTACCAGGATCAAAAGTGACAAGGTACAAGTTGTAAAATTCCATGGTGATTTTGATGATGACAAATCCATTGTCATTGATGAGACCAGCTATTTTGAGCGGCTTGAATTCGAAACGCCACTGGATATAAAACTGCGTTCGGATGTGCTGGGTAAATCAGTGTTGTTTATCGGATATAGCTTGGCCGATATCAACCTGAGGCTTTTATTTTACAAGCTTTCCAAATTATGGAAAGCCAACCGGGCGGGTGATGCCCAGCCGAAATCGTATATTTTCTCGGCCAGGTCGAATCCGGTACAAGAGGCCGTCCTTGAGCAATGGGGGATCAGCATGATCTCATCTGAAAAAGAGAATCCAGGAGAGGCATTAGAGGCGTTTCTGAATAAATTCCAATAATTGAAAATCTTGAAGGCACCTCCCTGCACTGGCAATCCAGTAAGGGGCGCCATCCCTGTACATGCCGCTCGCACTGCGCAGCATCGAAGGGGCTGTGCGGCCACCTCACCACCTCCGATAACACTCTCCATGGGGATCAACCCACAAGCCGATGCCTGTTCCTCTGACCAGCCCTGTTTTAGCCGCAATGTGCGCCCAGAACGCCCGAGCCGTCTACCTCATACAACTTCCTCTGCGCCGGCACCACGGGCCCATCGACCACAGGACGCACGTTGGACAGCCGCCATGCAAAGTAACCCGGCTCCCAGCCCCCCGAGCAGGCGGCCAACACCTCATCGGGTTGCCACTCATGGGCCTCCTCGACGTCAACCAGGGCGACCGCTCGACCAGCCGGATCCACAAGATGATCGGCGCTGAGGTATCGGCCATTTTCAACGATCAGCAGGTCGCGAATGGGCAGTGAGGGAGGCAACCACGAGCGAACCTCGAGCGTCTTCTTGCCCGAAGCAATATTGGCGCCATGGGGCGCCACGATGGAGAGTGCGAGCATAGGTCCTTCCTTGCAGCTTGCTGGGGATCCCTGGCACAGGATGATAACTCAATCCCAAATGGGCCACACTGCCCGAGCCATGGAACCTGGCGGCATCGTGCTCCTCAGCGTTTCAAACTCCCCATCACATGCATTTCACAGCGGTGACAATCAAAGCGCAGGCGGAAGGTCTCCTTGCCCATCTTGAGTTCCAGCGGCTCGGCCTTGAGGCCGGGCACCTCGTTCGGGCAGAGGTTCTGGCTGTAACGGATGCAGTGTTTGGTGATCATCAGCACCACTTCCCGCTCCTCCTTGTTCGCCTCATAGGCGGGGGCGATGCGCTCCACCCCGTGCTCGCGGAAGAACTGCTCGGCCGCGCTGTTCAGCACGTTGCCAAGGTAGGAGAGACGGTGCTGGGGATAGTGGATATCCCGCAGCGCGATGCGCCGCTCGGGACGCTGGTAGCCGGCCAGACGGGCAGCCTCCAGCGCGGCGATGCCATCCCGGCGCAAGCCGTTGAGCATAGATGCGGCTATGAATAGCGGGTGAGTAAACGCCAACTCAACCTTGCGCGCCACGAACAGGGTATTGCCGAGTTTGCCAAGCTGATCGCGCGCCTGTTGCAGCGCCCGCTCCGGGTTGTCGGCTGGCTGTTTGTCACAGGGGAGCGTGACGGCGGCGCTGATGCCCTGCTCATCGGTAAGCGTGAGGCGCATTCCCTCATCACACTCTGCCAGCACCATATCGACCCGGATGCGGCGATCGGCGCTCGCCTTCTCCAGCACCTTGCTGAATGCCTGATCGTGGTTGCGGTAGATTTCCGTGCCTACCTTCAGCCCCGGCATGCGCTCTGACAGGAGTAACTGCTTACCTTCGACTTTGTTCAGGCGCATCCCCACCAGCTCGTTGTTCGGCTTGAAGAAGCCGAGACCATCGCCGTTGTTGAGGGTGACCTGCTTGCCGTCGATCTCGATGCCATCCCTGGTGATACTGGTGACCCGGCCCAGCGGCTCGCCCACATATTTCGGGCTCTTGGTGGAGTCGATCCCGGGTTGGCGACCATGGAGGAAGTAATCGGTGCTGCCGCGGTTGAAGCTCTTCTTCGGATCCGGCGTGAAGCTGTAGCTGCAACGGCCGGCCGAGGAGGCCACCAGATCGCTGCGGCGCTCCAGAATGGCGTCGAGCTTCTGGCGATACCAGGCGGTGACGTTCTTGACGTAATCGAGCCCCTTGAGACGCCCCTCAATCTTGAAGGAGCGGATCCCCACCTCGATCAGCGCCTCCAGGTTGTCGGTCTGATCCATGTCTTTGAGGGAGAGCAGGTGGCTGTCAGCCACCAGCACTTCACCGTCCGGCTTTTGCAACGAGCAGGGCAGGCGGCAGAGCTGGGCACATTCGCCACGGTTGGCGCTGCGGCCGGTGCGGGCATGGCTGATGTTGCACTGACCGCTGTAGGAGACGCAGAGCGCGCCGTGGATAAAGAACTCCAGCTGCACATTGGTGGCCGCACTGATCTCGCGGATCTGCGCAAGGGACAGCTCGCGCGCCAGCACCACCTGGGAGAAGCCCACATCCTGCAGAAACTTCACCTTCTCCGGGGTGCGGTTATCGGTCTGGGTACTGGCATGCAGCGCGATGGGGGGCAGGTCGAGCGCCAGCAGCCCCATGTCCTGCACGATCAGCGCATCGGCCCCCGCTTCATAGATTTGGTGGGTCAGCCGCCGGGCCTGCTCCAGCTCGTGATCGTGCAGCAGGGTGTTGAAGGCAACGAAGACCTGGGCGCCGAAGCGGTGGGCATGGCGCGCCAGCGCTTCGATATCCTCTATGCTGTTGCCCGCCGCACTGCGGGCGCCAAAGGCGGGGCCGCCCATGTAGACGGCGTCGGCACCGTGATTGATGGCTTCGATGCCGTAGGCGAGGTTCTTGGCCGGAGCCAGCAGCTCCAACCGGTTGTGGTGGCTTAACGGGTGCTTGTTCTGGTGCATGGTCTCGGAGTCAGGGCGGACAGCAAATGGGCGCCACTCTAGGGCATTGCCACCCTCCCCGCCTTGATCCCGCTTAAGATCACCGCAAAATACAGGATTGGATCAGAGCACCACCTTCAGGGCCAGCCCCAGCAGCACCAGACCGCTCACCTTGTCGATGACGAAGGACTTGGCCTTGAGCCAGGCCAGCACGGGACCACGAGAGAGCACCAGCGCCACCAGCACGTACCAGACGGCGTCGATCCCGCCGGCGGTGAGCATCATGATGCCCCCCTCGCGCCAGCCGGTATCGGCATGCACAAACTGGCTGAACAGGGCGATGAAGAAGACCGCGAGCTGGGGATTTAGAAAGGCCACCATAAAGCCTTCGAAGGCGCCTTGCCGACCGCGCAGCTGGTGTACCTCTTCACTCGCCTCCTCCTTGGCGGGCTTGGCCAGCAGCGCCTTGACCCCGAGCCAGGCGAGAAACGCCGCACCGCCGTAGCGAATAACGTCAAACAGCAGCGGAGTCTGGGTGATCAGGATGGCGAGGCCCAAAGCCGTTATCAGCGCATAGATGCCGACTCCGAAGCCGTGGCCAAGGGCGGTGGCCACGCCGTGCCCCTGCCCTCCCTGCACCGTGTTGCGGATGATCAGTGCCAGGCTCGGCCCCGGGCTGATGGCGCCCATCACGCAGATTGCGGCCAGAGCTAGCCAACTCGTCAGTTCCATGGTGTTCCTTGTCTCAAGCGGAATATGAATGTCTGCGCTCAGGGTAAAGGGCCCCTGGTTATGCCAGAAGTGAAAGTTGGGAATAGAACCCATAGCCAATGGCTATAGGCCAACACAAGCGTCTGTTGCTAGCGGGGCGGGTTCAACACCTTGCGGCTCGCCGCCACCGTGCGCTGCAGGTGCTCGCGCAGGAAGGGATAGGCCAGTTCGCGAAACCACTTGTGGGCCGGATCCTGATGGTGGCGCTGGTGCCACAGCAGATGATACTGCTGGGTGCGGCTGGCAAACGGCAGATCACAAAAGTGCAGGGCGTGCTCGCAGGAGAGCTGCCAGGCGATGTGGGCCGGGGTGGTCAGCAGGCAGTCGGTACGCAGCAACACCTCCACCGCAGCCTGAAAGAAGGGCACCCGGGCAAACCAGCGCCGACTCAGCCCCTGGGGTGCCAGCACCTGTTCCACCGGGCTGTCCTTGTCGCCCCCGCCGCTCACCTGCAAATGGGGCCAGGCGAGATAGTCATCGAGACTGAGCGAGCGCCCCGCCAACGGATGGTGGCTACCCATCAACACCACCAGCCGATCTTCCCCCTGATGCAGGCCGCGGATCTGATCCGGCACCAGTTCGGTGATGGTGGAGACCATGTCCAGCTCGGATTGCCACAGCTGCGGCAGCAGACGCTTGTCCCACAGGCTGTACTCCAGCGCCGCCAGCGGCGCCTCCCTGGCCAGCGCCGCGCAGATGTCCGGCAGGATATGCTGGGCCACGTAATCGGAAGAGGCGAGCCGGAACACCCGCTCGCAGCGGCTCGGGTCAAAACCGGGAGCCTCGTAGAGTCGCTCCAGCGCACCTAGGGAGTCCGCCAGCTGGGCGGCCAGCGCCTCGGCCCGTGGTGTCAGCAGCCAGCGCTGCCCCTCCCGCACCAACAGCTCGTCGCCAAACTCGCTGCGCAGCTGGCCAAGCTGCTTGCTGATGGAAGGCTGGCTCAGGTGCAGCAGCTCAGCCGCCCGGCTGATGTTGCGGGTCTCCAGCAGCACCTTGAGGGTCGGCAGCAGGTTGAGATTGGCTTTATGCAAAGGGGCGGTTCCATCCAGTGGCAAAGCCCTATCTTAGGGCAGCCAAGCCCTGTGGTTTAAGCGAAATTTCCCGCCTGCCCCCGCAACCAGGCGTGACCCTGCTGCCAGATAACCATGACCACAAGATGACAGTGGTTGCCCCGTGCGGCATAATTGCGCGATTTTCCGCCCGCGGGCGATCCACTTGAGAAGCGGTAACAAGATGAAATACGCCAATATCACAGGCTGGGGCAAATGCTTGCCTCCCTCCGTACTGACCAACGACGACCTCAGCACCATCATGGATACGTCGGATGAGTGGATCTACCCGCGCACCGGCATCAAGGCTCGCCGCATCTCCCACGTCAGCACCTCCGATCTGGCCACCCTGGCCGGGCGTCGTGCGCTGGCCTGCGCCGGGCTGGAAGCCTGCGACCTCGACGGCATCATCCTGGCCACCGCCACGCCGGACAACCTGCTGCCGAGCGCAGCCTCCGCGGTGCAGAAGAAGCTGGGCGCCACCAATGCCGCCGTGTTCGACCTCAACGCCGCCTGCACCGGTTTCGTCTACTCCCTCTCGGTCGCCACCTCGCTGGTACAAACCGGCATGATGAAGAAAGTGCTGGTGATCGGCGCCGAGCGACTCACCTATCTGCTGGACTGGGCCCGTCGCGATACCGCCGTGCTGTTTGGCGACGGCGCCGGCGCCGTGGTGATCGAGGCGAGCGAGCAGGAGAGCGGTCTCATCGCCAACAAGCTGGGCTGTGACAGCGAGGCCCGCGAGATCCTGCACGTGCCGAACTTCGGTACCGACCGGGTGCGTTTTGCCGACATCGACGGCCTCTTCACCTTCAACTTCGAAGGCCAGGAGATCTTCAAGCGGGCCGTACGCGGCATGGGCGAAGCCACCAACACGGTACTGGCACAGGCCGGCATCGCACCGGAGCAGATCGATCTGATCGTGCCGCACCAGGCCAACATCCGCATCATCGAGACCCTCGCCAAGCGCATGAACGCGCCGATGGAGAAGGTGATGGTCAACATCGAGCACTATGGCAACACCTCCGCCGCCACCGTGCCCATCGCCCTGTGCGAGGCACTGGAGCAAGGCCGCGTCCAGCCGAACAGCTATCTGCTGACCGCCGCCTTCGGTGCCGGCCTGACCTGGGGCGCCGCCATCATCAAGTGGGGCGATCGCGTTACCCCCATCAAGGCGTGCGAGGCCGAACTGCCACCGTGCGACAAGAGCGCGCTCGAACTCATCGCCCATGCCGTGGAAGGGTGCCAAAAAGCCCACGCCAACGAGGCATAAGCCGCCCGCACAACGCCGAGAGCCTGCCATATGCAGGCTCTTTTTCGTTCTCCCCTCCTTCCTTATTGTGCAGATACGCCATTCCCCGCCAGCAAGGGGCTGCAAGCCGCCAAACGCCCCCTCCATATTCCATTTTTCTCAGTAACACCAAGCAAGAAAGAGCAATTTGTAACCAGGCGATTTTTTTGCGCTAACCTTACTGAGTTATTGATAATTAGCGGGTTGCGCTTGGCTCATTCGGTCTGACTGAAATGGCGGCTCACCCTCTTCACATTCAAGAGCAGGGGCGAGTTTGCGTATGACAGACAACACACGGGCACACACCTTAGCCTTCTGGGAGCCGGTCAGCTGGGCTTGCGGCCTTGGCCTGGGCCTGTTCAGCACCCTGCTGTTGCTGCTCGCGGGCAGCCCCATCCCTTACCTGCTGGCCAACCTGGCGGCTGCACTGGCCGCCACCCTTTGGATCGCCCGCCACTACCACGCCAAACCCGCCGACAAAGAGAGTGAGGCGAAGCAGACCCACCCATTTGCCGATAACGGACTCAACCACTCCATCATCGGGCTCGAGCAGGTATGTGAAAAAGCGGTGCCTATCTGGTCGCAACAGATTGAAAACTCTCGCCAGCAAACCGAAGGAGCCATGATCGACCTCACCCAGCGCTTCGCCGGCCTGACCACCAAACTGGAAGAGGCGGTCGCCGCCTCCCACAATGCCGCCGGTGATCTGGGTGGTGAACAATCGGCCGGCATGGCCGCCGTGCTGGCCCAGAGTCAGGCCCAGCTCAATCAGGTCATTACCATCATGCACTCCACCCAGGCCAACCGCGATGCCATGCTGGCTGAGATCAAGACGCTCACCGCCTACACCATAGAGCTCAATACCATGGCGCTCGACGTGGCCAAGATAGCCTCCCAGACCAACCTGCTGGCCCTCAACGCCGCCATCGAAGCGGCCCGGGCCGGTGAGGCTGGTCGTGGCTTCGCCGTGGTGGCTGACGAGGTGCGCACCCTGTCGCGCCTCTCCAGCGAGACCGCCCAGAAAATGACCGACAAGGTCGACACAATCAATGCCGGTATCGGCCGCGCCTTCCAGATTGCCGAGAGCGCGGCCGGGCGCGACCAGGTTGCCGTCAGCGATGCCGAGCACGCCATCGAGCAGGTACTGGAACGCTTTCGGATGGCCACCACCAGCCTGGCAGAATCTGCAGCCCTGTTGCAGAGCGAGAGCAGCGGGATCCATCGCGAGATCTCCGATGTCATCGTTTCGTTACAGTTCCAGGATAGGGTCAGTCAAATCCTCAGCCATGTGCGTCAAAACATGGACAGCCTCAACGACCACCTGGTCTCGTCACGCAACAGAACACACCAGTCAGGCCCTATCCGGATCGATGCGGAGAGCTGGTTGGCGGACATGGAGCTCTCATACGCCACCGATGAACAACGCAACATTCATCATGGTCGCCAGCACCAGGCGGCAACCCCATCCAGCAATGCTGATGTCACTTTTTTCTAGGAGAGAGATATGCCCAAAACAGTCCTGATCGTGGATGACTCGGCCACCATACGCCAGGTCGTCGGCATGACGCTCAAGGGAGCCGGTTACGAGGTGATGGAGGCAAGTGACGGCAAGGATGCCCTCAAAAAGCTCGACGGCAAGAAGATCAACCTCATCATCAGTGACGTCAACATGCCGAACATGGACGGCATCAGTTTCGTCAAGGAGGCCAAGAAGCTGGCCAGCTACAAGTTCACTCCGGTGATCATGCTGACGACAGAGTCCCAGGACAGCAAGAAGCAGGAGGGACAGGCCGCGGGAGCCAAGGCCTGGGTGGTCAAGCCGTTCCAGCCGGATCAGATGCTGGCTGCCGTGGCCAAGCTCATCATGCCCTGAGCCGGGAGGCGTTCATGCCGCTGCAAATCGAAACGGGTGAGCACAAGAGTGTCGTGACCATCTCGGGCGAGATGACCATCTACACGGCAGCCGAGCTGAAACAGGCGCTCACACCCCTACTCTATCGCCAGCAGGAGCTGGAACTGGATCTCTCCCAGATCAGCGAAATGGACAGCGCCGGTTTGCAGCTGCTGCTGGCAGCCAAGAAGACGGCGCAGCAGGGAGGCTATCCACTGCATCTGGTCATGCACAGCCATGCCGTGCTTGATGCCCTTGAGTTGTGCCAGCTGGCGGCCTTTTTCGGTGATCCCACCCTCATTCCCCACGCCGATCACGCCTAACCGGTTCTGCGGACAAGGAGTCATTCGTGAGCATCAATCTTGATCAGGCCCTGCAAACCTATATCGCCGAGGCGCGCGAGCTGCTGGAGGAGATGGAGTCCGCGCTGCTAACCCTGGAGAACGACCCGGACAATGGCGAGCTCATCGGTGCCATCTTCCGGGCGGCGCACACCATCAAGGGTTCCGCCGGCCTGTTCGGCCTGCAACCCATCGTCAGTTTCACGCACATCGTCGAGGATCTGCTCGATCAGGTGCGCAACCAGCAACTGGCGATAAGTGCCCCCCTCATCAGGGATCTGCTGGAGAGTCGGGATCACATCGAACGCCTGGTCAGCCTGGTGGCTGAACAGGGGGAAGCCCTTGGTGCGGATGAACAGGCTCAGGATGAGCAGTTACGGCGCAATCTGGCCCGTCACCAAAGCGGCAACCAGACCACGCTGCCGGAGCGGACCCAGCCTGCCGATGCCGATCCGGTCAGCAAGGAGGAGGGTCATGTCAGCGCTACCTCCCTGTGGCACATCTCCCTGCGCTTTGGTCCTGACGTGCTGCGCAACGGCATGGATCCCACCTCTTTCCTGCGCTACCTCGGTACCATGGGTACCCTCTGCGCCATCGAGACCATTCACCATGCCCTGCCGGAGTGGGAACAGTTCGATCCGGAGAGCTGTTACCTCGGCTACGAGATCGATCTGGACTCCCAGGCCGACAAGAGTGCCCTGAGCGACGTGTTCGAATTCGTGCGAGACGACTGTCTCATCAGCATCTTGCCGCCCCACAGCAAGATCGCCGAGTACATAGCGCTCATCAACGCCCTGCCGGAAGACAACGAGATGCTGGGGCAACTGCTGGTCAAAACAGGCGCACTGACGGCCAGCGAGCTTGCGCTCGGCCTGCAAGCCCAGCATGAGCAGCCGCAGGCCGACACCAACAAGCTGGGGGAGATCCTGATCGCCCAAGGTGCCGTCAATGAAGTGGTGGTGGACGCCGCGCTCAAGAAACAGAATCAGAGCAAGGAGAACAAGAACAAGGAAGGGCGTTATGTCCGGGTCCACGCCGACAAGCTGGATGAGTTGATCAATCTGGTGGGAGAACTGGTCGTGGCCAGCTCCGGCGCCAACCTGCTGGCCCAGCGTTCACGGGACAGCCTGCTGCAGGAGGCCAATTCCACCATTGCCATGCTGGTCGAGGAGATCCGCGATGGTGCCCTGCGCCTGCGCATGGTGCCCATCGGCGATACCTTCAACCGCTTCCAGCGGGTGGTGCGGGATGTCAGCCACGAGCTGAACAAGGACATAGCGCTGGTGATCACCGGCGGCGACACCGAGCTGGACAAGTCTGTGGTGGAGAAGATCGGCGATCCCTTGATGCATCTGGTGCGCAATGCCATGGATCACGGCATAGAAGCGGCCGAGAAACGGCTGGCGGCCGGCAAGCCGGCACGGGGCACCCTGACCCTCAACGCCTATCACGACTCCGGCAGCATTGTCATCGAGATCCAGGACGATGGTGCCGGCCTCAACAAGGCCAGGATCCTGCAAAAAGCGCAGGAGCGGGGGCTGGCAGCAGCCAATGCCACCCTGTCGGATCAGGAGATCTACCAGCTCATCTTCGAGCCCGGCTTCTCCACCGCGGAGGCCATCACCAATCTCTCCGGACGCGGTGTGGGCATGGATGTGGTCAAACGCAACATCCAGGCCCTGCGTGGCAGCGTCGAGCTGGACAGCAAGCCCGGACTCGGCACCCGGGTACAGATCCGGCTGCCGCTGACCCTGGCCATCATCGATGGCTTTCTGGTGCGCGTCAGCACCACTTACTACGTCATTCCCCTCGACATGGTGATCGAATGCGTGGAGCTGACCCAGAGCGCGCTGGACGATACCCAGGGGCGCAACTACATCAATCTGCGTGGTGAAGTGCTGCCATTCGTCCGGTTGCAGCACTACTTCGATGTCGAGGGAACCCGTGGCCGCCGGGAAAATATCGTGGTCGTCAGCCATGGCGGCAAGAAGTCAGGATTGGTGGTCGACGAGCTGCTGGGGGAGTTCCAGACCGTCATCAAACCGCTCGGCAAGCTGTTCCAGCGCCTGCAGGGGATCAGCGGCTCCACCATTCTGGGTGGCGGCGAGGTAGCCCTCATTCTGGATATTCCCTCTCTGATCCAGCATGCCATCGACCAGGAGCTGGGCCAGCTGAGCCAGTACGCCATTCCACGTCTGCAATCCCAACCAAGAGTCAATTAACATCAGGAGCCTGACATGTTCAAAAACTCCACCATCAAGATACGACTCACCATACTGCTCTGCCTGCTCTGTGTGCTGCTGTTTGGCGTAGGTGTGCTCGGGCTCTACAACATGCATAGCAGCAACAAGGGGCTGCAACGGGTCTACAACGACCGGGTGGTGCCGCTCAAGCAGCTCAAAACCATCTCGGACAACTACGCCGTCGCCATCATAGACAATGTCAACAAGGCCAATGCCGGTCTCGTCAGCGCCGAGGAGGCGTTGCAGCAGATCCAGCATGCCCAGCAGCAGATAAAACTGGAGTGGCAACACTATCAGGCCACCAAGCTGACCGCAGCCGAACAGAAGCTGTCGGCAGAGGCCAACAGCCTGTTTAATACCGCGGATCGAGACATCACCAGGCTGGAGGCCTTTCTCTCAAATCAGCATGGTGTCATTGCGGATACGCTCAATGAGTTTGACGGCAAGCTATATAGCTCCATCGACCCCATCGGCAGCAAGATAACCGAGCTGGTCAGCCTGCAGCTCGACGTTGCCAAATCAGAATACGAACAGGCCCAGGCCTGGTATGACGTCATGCTGCTTACCATGATGGCTGTGGTCGCCGCCGGCATGGTGGCTGCAGCCTGGTTTGGCATCGTCCTCATTCGCAGCATCATCTCCCCCATCAACCAGGCCCTGCAGGTTGCCAACCACCTGGCGGACGGCAATCTCGACGTCACCATCGACATCGGAGCCCACGATGAAGCCGGCCAGCTGTTGCTGGCCATGCAGAACATGGTCAACAAGCTGACGTCCCTCATTATCGACATAGAAACGCTGGTGACCGCCGCCGTCGAACAGGGGGATTTCAGCTACAAGATTGAACTGGACGGACGGCAGGGTTACATCAAGCGCCTCTCCGAACTGCTCAATCGTCTCTCCAACGTGACCGACACCAGCCTCAACGACGTGATGCGCATTGCCACCGCCCTGTCGCAGGGTGACCTCACCCAGAAGATTGAGCAGCCCTATCCGGGAATTTTCGGTCAGACCAAGGATGGTCTCAACAGCACCATCGCCGCACTGACCGCCATCATCGAGGAAGTACGCAACGCCGCCGACAACCTGACCAACGCCTCCAATCAGGTCAGCACCACGGCCCAGTCCCTCAGCCAGGCCACCAGTGAGCAAGCGGCCAGCGTGGAAGAGACCAGCGCCTCCATCGAACAGATGAGCGCCAGCATCAACCAGAACACGGACAACGCCAAGGTGACCGACAACATGGCGAGCAGCGCCGTACTGGAGGCCACCGAAGGGGGCCGTTCGGTACAACAGACGGTTGCCGCGATGCAGCAGATCGCCCGCAAGGTCAGCATCATCGACGACATTGCCTACCAGACCAATCTGCTGGCGCTCAATGCCGCCATTGAGGCGGCCAGGGCCGGTGAACATGGCAAAGGCTTTGCTGTGGTCGCCGCCGAGGTCCGCAAGCTGGCCGAACGCAGCCAGATCGCGGCGCAGGAGATAGGCGAACTCTCGTCAAGCAGCGTCGATACCGCCGAGAAGGCGGGCAGTCTGCTCGACAAGATAGTGCCCTCCATTCGCAAGACCTCGGATCTGGTGCAGGAGATCAACGCCGCCTCCGGGGAACAGGCCAGCGCCGCCAACCAGATAAGCCTGGCCATGAGCCAGCTCAATCAGGTGACCCAGCAAAATGCTGCCAGCAGCGAGGAGCTGGCCGCCACCGCGGAGGAGATGAGCTCCCAGGCCAACGAGCTGCAGCAGACCATGGACTTTTTCTCCCTGCAAGGCAGCGGCCGCTCACCCAGACAGGTCGAAAATCTGCACAAGGGGGTGCCTCCCAGAGGCAAGTTTGTGATGCCGGCCCAGCCCCCGTTGCATGGCAATGTGGCTGCGCAACCGCAGGTTGACGAAACCGATTTTGTCCGCTTTTAACCGGAGAGCCTCATGAGCATGTCTACCGAAGTGGTCGCCCAGCCTGGCACGCTGGTACATGACAATCAGGGTGATGCCCAGTACCTGACTTTTCTCATCAACGGCGAGATGTTTGCCATCAACATTCTCGGGGTCAAGGAGATCATCGAATACGGCAACATCACCCCCATCCCCATGATGCCGAGTTTTATCCGGGGTGTGATCAACCTGAGGGGAGCCGTCGTCTCTGTGGTGGATCTCAACGCCCGTTTTGGCAATGCCCCCTCCAGCATCACTCGCCGCAGTTGCATCGTGATCATCGAGAACGTGCACCCGGACGACCCGGAACACGGCAATCAGGACATAGGCGTGGTGGTGGACTCCGTCTCCGAGGTACTGACCATCCCCTGCAACGAGATTGAGCCGCCACCAAGCTTCGGGGCCCGTATCCGGGCCGACTTCATCAGCGGCATGGGCAAGGTCAACGGCAAGTTCGTCATTCTCATCAATACCGAGAAGGTGCTCTCCATCGACGAGATGGCCCAGCTCAGCGAGCTGACTCAACAGCAGGAACGGCTGCTGGAACAAAAACCACAAACGCCATGACAACAACATAAATCAGCGTTTCGCTCCACCACACAGCAATGACATGTCGCACAAGGATAAGGCCCATGACTCAATCACTCTTTGGCAATCTGTTTGGCAACGGCAATGCTCATGCCTTGCTGCAGGAACAACTGCGCCAGTTGACTGGTGCAACCCGCACCCTGGCTCAGGGGCTCCAGCAAGGCAAACAGTCCGCCCAGCTAGAGCTGGACACGCTCACCGGCCCTCTCAAGGAGCTCTGCCAGGAGTTCAATGCCGTACTGGGGCTGCTGGGAGATCGCCTTGGCAGTGCGCTCGCCGCCCGCGAGGCCAACCAGGCGCTCTACGAAGAAAACCTGCGAGTGCGCAAGGCGCTGGATGGTGCCTCGACCAATGTGATGATCGCCGATACCAATTTGAACATCGTCTACATGAATGAAGCCGTGCTGGCCATGCTGGGACTGGCAGAGTCGGATATTCGCAAGGATCTGCCGAGCTTCGACGTCAGGCACCTGATGGGCAAGAACATCGATACTTTCCACAAGGAGCCCTCCCACCAGCGCAACATGCTGGCCAAGCTGGACAAGACCTACCGCACCCAGATCACGGTCGGAGGTCGCACCTTCTCCCTGATCGCCAACCCCGTTTTCAATGACGGTGGCGAGCGGCTCGGCTCCGTGGTGGAGTGGGCCGACCGCACCAAGGAGATCGCCATCGAGAATGAAGTGAAAGCCGCCAATGCCGCCGCCAAGCAGGCGGCCGCCGAAAGTCTGCGAGTCAAGAAGGCGCTCGACGGGGCCAGCACCAACGTGATGATCGCCGATACCGATCTCAACATCATCTACATGAACGAAGCGGTCAGGGAAATGCTGGGCCAGGCCGAAACCGACATCCGCAAGGAGCTGCACCACTTCAACTCGGCCAATCTGATGGGCGCCAACATCGACAGCTTTCACAAGAATCCGGGCCATCAACGCAGCATGCTGGCCAAGCTGAACAACACTTATCGTACCCAGATCATGCTGGGGGGACGCACTTTCGCCCTCATCGCCAACCCGGTATTCGGCGACGATGGCGAGCGGCTGGGCTCCGTGGTCGAGTGGTCGGATCGCACCAAGGAGGTCGCCATCGAGCGGGAGATGTCGGAAATCGTCCAGTCCGTCATCAATGGCGAACTGCACCGCCGCATGGATCTCACCGGCAAGAGCGGCTTCTTCCAGAACCTTGGGGAGGGGATAAACCGTATCGCCGAGGTGATCGACACCAGTCTCAACGACGTGATCAGGGTGGTTCAATCACTGGCGCGCGGGGATCTGACCCAACACATAGAGGCCGATTATCCCGGTGTATTCGGCACGACCAAGGACTCCCTCAACCAGACCATCGTCTCGCTTACCAACATTGTAACCGAAGTGCTGGGGGCATCCGACAACCTCTCCAGCGCCGCCGAGCAGGTCAGCGCCACCGCCCAGTCCATCAGCCAGTCCAGCAGCGAGCAGGCTTCCAGCATGGAGGAGACCAGCGCCTCCATCGAGCAGATGAGCGCCAGCATCAACCAGAACACCGACAACGCCCAGGTTACCGATGGCATGGCCAGCAAGGCGGCCAAGGAGGCGGTGGAAGGCGGCGAGGCGGTCAAGCTCACGGTCGATGCCATGAAGCAGATTGCCAAGCGCATCGGCATCATAGATGACATCGCCTACCAGACCAATCTGCTGGCCCTCAACGCCGCCATCGAGGCGGCCCGGGCTGGCGATCACGGCAAGGGTTTCGCCGTGGTGGCCGCCGAGGTTCGCAAGCTGGCGGAGCGCAGCCAGGTAGCGGCCCAGGAGATTGGCGAGCTGGCCTCAAGCAGCGTCGACATGGCGGAGAAAGCGGGACGCCTGCTCGATCAGATGGTGCCCTCCATCAACAAGACCTCGGATCTGGTGCAGGAGATCAGCGCCGCCTCCGCCGAGCAGTCAACCGGCGTCAGCCAGATCAACATCGCCATGAACCAGTTGAGCCAGGTGACCCAGCAGAACGCATCCTGCAGCGAAGAGCTGGCCGCCACTGCCGAGGAGATGAGCAGCCAGGCCGAACAGCTGCAACTGGCGATGGAGTTCTTCACCCTCGAGCGGCACAAGCTCAATGCCGGCCAGAAGGTGGCAGCCACCCGTACCGGCCCCCGTGGCCGCTTCATGCTCGAGAACAGTGCCGCAGAGGGTAATGGCAACCTGCCCCGGCCCCACAATGACGGCGACTTTGTTCGCTTCTAACCCGGATGCGGGTGAGTGGAACTCACCCGCATCCCGTTTGTTTCGGGAGTCCTTCCTTGTATCAGACCCAGTTGCATGATGATGAATTTGCGCAGTTTCAACGCTGGATCCACCAGACGGCGGGGATCGATCTGTCACCGGCCAAGAAGGCCCTGGTCGCCAGCCGATTGTCAAAACGGCTCTGTTACTATGAGCTGGAGAGCTATGGCGACTATTTCAGCCTGATCATGCACAACCGCGGCAGTGAACTGCAGATTGCGCTCGATCTGCTCACCACCAACGAGACCTACTTTTTTCGCGAACCCAAGCACTTCGAATTTCTCGGTAACAAGGTACTGCGCCAGTTGCCAAAAGAGCGGATGGTTCGGATCTGGAGCGCAGCCAGCTCTTCCGGCGAAGAGCCCTACAGCCTGGCCATGACCCTGGCCGACCATCTGGAGCTGGGTAACTGGGAAGTGATCGCCTCGGATATCTCGACCCGGGTGCTGGAACAGGCGAGAACGGGGCTCTATCCCATCGAACGGGCCCACAACATCCCGCTGCCATTGTTGATGAAGTACTGCCTGAAGGGGGTCGGCTTTCAGGAAGGCACCTTCATCATCGATCGCAAGCTGCGCGAGAAAGTGCAGTTTTACCATATCAACCTGAATCAGGAGTTGCCTGACATCGGGCTGTTCGATGTCATCCTGATCCGCAACGTGATGATCTATTTCAACCGGGAAACCAAGGGACAGGTGCTGCAGCGACTGGTGCCGCGCCTGAGAAAAGGGGGCTACCTCATCGTCAGTCACGCCGAGAGCCTGAACGGCCTGCCCCACGGCCTGCAACTGGTATCCCCTTCCATCTATTTGAAACCTTGAGTTTTTTCAGTATGAAAGAGGTCATGCTGCAACCGGGCGAGTTCTTCTTTGGGCAGGATGACGCCATCATCCGCACCCATCTTGGCTCCTGCGTGGCCATTACCATGTGGCATCCGGAGCAGAAGCGAGGTGGCATGTGCCATTACATGCTGCCCAGCCGCGGCCACAGCGCACCGGGTCTGGACGGTCGTTATGCCGATGAGGCAATCCAGCTGTTTATCCACGAAATAGGCAAGCACCCCGCCCCCATCCACGAATACGAGGTCAAGCTGTTTGGCGGCGGCAACATGTTTATCGAACAGCAAACGCTCAACACCATGAATGTGGCCATCAAGAACATCAAGGCGGCCTGGCAGCTGACCCAGCACCTGGGCCTGACCATCAAGGCCCACCATCTTGGCCATGCGGGACACAGAAGTCTGATTTTCGAGCTGGCCAACGGCAATGTCTGGGTACGTCATCATCGCTTGCCACACCGCTAAGGGGACGGGAATGAAACAGATAAGAGTCATGCTGGTGGATGATTCCGCCGTGGTGAGGCAGGTGTTGCAGGCCATTCTCGAGCAGGAGCCCGATATCAAGGTGATTGCCACCGCCTCCGACCCGCTGTTTGCACAAGAGAAACTGAAGAAGGAGTGGCCAGACGTGATCGTGCTGGACGTGGAGATGCCACGTATGGATGGCATCACCTTCCTCACCAAGATCATGGCCGAGCACCCCACCCCAGTGGTGATCTGCTCCTCCCTGACCGAGAAGGGGGCGGAAACCACGCTGCAGGCGATGGCCGCCGGCGCCGTCGACATCATCACCAAGCCCACGGTCGGTCTGAAAAGCTTTCTGCAGGAGTCGGCGCAGGAGCTGGCCATGGCGGTGCGCGCCGCCGCCCAGGCCAATGTCAGACGCCAAGTCAGAACCCAGTCCACCACGGTCGCCCCCAAGCTCAATGCCGACGCCATCATGGCGCCGGCCAGCCAGCATGCCATGGCCCAGACTACGGAGCGGATCGTGGCGATCGGCACCTCCACCGGCGGCACCCAGGCGCTGGAGGCCGTGCTGACTACCCTGCCCCGGGTCTGCCCCGGCATCGTCATCGTGCAGCACATGCCGGAGAAGTTCACCGCCTCCTTTGCCGAGCGGCTCAACAACCTGTGCCAGATAGAGGTGCGGGAGGCCAGAAGCAATGATCGGGTGATCCCCGGGCTCGCGCTCATCGCCCCCGGCGGCAAGCACATGCTGCTCAAGCGCAGCGGCGCCTACTATCACGTCGACGTGATGGACGGCCCCCTCATCAACCGCCACCGCCCTTCGGTGGACGTGCTGTTTCGCTCGGTGGCCAAGTTTGCCGGCAGCAATGCCACCGGCATCATCATGACCGGAATGGGGGATGACGGTGCACGCGGTCTGCGCGAGATGATGGAGGCAGGCGCCAATACCTTCGCCCAGGATGAGGCCTCTTGCGTGGTCTTCGGCATGCCCAAGGAGGCCATCAAGCTCGGCGCCGCTCGCCATGTCCTGCCGCTGCAGGATATCCATCACGCCATCGTGGGACGCTAGCAGACAAATGAGGTGACACAGCCCGGCCTGACCGGGCTGTGTTGTTTCAATGCGGCATATCGTCGAGCAGGGCGAACAGGCGATCAATCTCCGCCGAGGTGTTGTAGTGCATGCAGCCTATTCGCAGTACACCGTCGCTCACCCCCAGCTGCTCCACCAGCGCCAAGGCATAGAAGTGGCCGGCCCAACTGCATACCTGATGTTGCCCCAGAAACTCGGCCATCTCGGCCGGACTATGCCGGCTTGAAGTGAGGGCGAAGGTAGGAGTGCGCCCCTTGCTGCCCTGAATGCCGTGCAGGGTGAACCAGGGGCGCTCAACCAGCCTGGCCAGCAAATGCTCGCTGAGCTGCCGCTCATGGGCCTGGCTGCGGGCAAACGCCAGATCGAGGCGAGCTTCCAGCTCATGCTCAGTGCCGTCCAGCCCGGACAAGGAGGCCAGATACTCTACGGTCGCTTCTACTCCGGCCAGCGCCTCCCAGCTCTGGGTACCGGTTTCCCACTTGTAGGGCGCCACATTTTTGGCCGGCTCGACTTTGTAGGGGGTGAAATGCGCCAGGTGGCGATGCTTGCCGAAGAGGATGCCGAGGTGCGGGCCGAAAAACTTGTAGGCGGAGCAACCGAGGAAGTCGCAATCCCAGGCCTGCACGTCGATGCGCTCATGGGGCGCAAAGTGCACCGCATCTACATAGAGCAGGGCCCCCACCCCGTGCACCGCATCGGCGATACGCGGAATATCGACCAGAGTGCCTGTGGTGTTGGAGGCCGCCGTCACCGCCACCAGCCGGGTTTTGGGCCCGAGCAGGCTGAACAGATGCGCATAGTCCAACCCCCCGGTCGTCACATCTACTCTTGCCTGATGCACTACCACGCCGCGATCCGCTGCCGCTTGCTGCCAGCTGGAGACGTTGGAGTAGTGATCGAGCGCGCTGACGATAATCTCGTCCCCCGCCTGCCACTCTCTGGCCAAGGCACGACTCAGCGCAAAGGTCAGGGTGGTGAAGTTGGCGCCGAACACTATCTCTTCAGCCCGCTCCGCCCCCAGCAAGGCCGCCACCGCCAGCCTGGCCCGCAGGGCCTGCTGCTCGGTCGCCCTGGCCGAGAAAAAGGGGCCGCCCAGATTGGCGTTGAAGCGGCCGAGGTAATCTGTCATGGCCGTGAGCACGGCGTGTGGCACCTGGGCCCCGCCGGGGCCGTCAAAAAAAACGGGGGTTTTGCCTTCAACCAGCTGATTGAGAGCGGGGAACTGGCCGCGCAACACGGCGATATCGAGAGCCTGCATAGGAGAAGTCCACAATCCATGTTAACAGTTGAATAACATGGCGAGAGTAAAATGCGGCAGCAGCAATGTCCATCAGTGAAGCGGTCAGCCATCACACTTACAAAATAAGGTGAATTTTTCAGTATAAAACGCTGCCTGATGGCAACCGGCTGGTGCGACACCTCGCCACCATCCTGATCAATGCCAGACAGCAGCAGGGAAGTCGTTGATAAGCGTGAAAAATGAGCGACAAATATCAAAAAATGACCGAATGATACTTTTTTGTCGCCAGATATGCCCGCAAGGGGTTCACAAAGAGCGAAGATCTGATAGTATGCGCCTCGCACTTGGGGAGGGGTTCCCGAGCGGCCAAAGGGATCAGACTGTAAATCTGACGGCTCTGCCTTCGAAGGTTCGAATCCTTCTCCCTCCACCATTCAAGTGCAACAATCAGGAAAATACCCCGTGGAGGGGTTCCCGAGCGGCCAAAGGGATCAGACTGTAAATCTGACGGCTCTGCCTTCGAAGGTTCGAATCCTTCTCCCTCCACCATATTCCTGAACAATTTGTGTAGTACCCCTGTGGAGGGGTTCCCGAGCGGCCAAAGGGATCAGACTGTAAATCTGACGGCTCTGCCTTCGAAGGTTCGAATCCTTCTCCCTCCACCATCATTCAAGAAAACCCGGCCTAGTGCCGGGTTTTCGCTTTTCACGCATCTATCCATTTGACACTGTCAGATCTGACAATTGCCTGTGGGCCCGCTTTTGGAAACAGTATTGCCATATCGTTCAAGGACATGACCATGTTTGAGATCTGGGATGAAGCAGGGCAGGCGAAAGGATTGAACCTGCAGCAGTTGCAGCAGCGGCTGACCAGCTACCGGGGTGAGGTGATGGTGCGTTATATCAACCGCATCGGCTTGCCGACCACCCTGTTCCTGACGGTCGACAAGGGCCTCGCCTATCAGCGCTTCAAGGCCGACACCCCCCTGCTCGACTGGGACTGGCTGGCACAGGCCATAGAGCCAGAACAGCGCAAAACCCCATTGCAGCCGCTTGAGGCCATTGCCCGCTGATAGTCAGTGCCCGCGATACCGTTACATGCAGAAATGAATTCAATATCGGCGTTTATTTTAAAAGTTATGTCCAAGACTTTTGCTACAAGCTACTCACTATAGCTGGCCATGCGGCTGGATATATTTTCTCAACCAGGTAGTACATTTCTTCAATTCCCACCACAATCCCCCTATCATTATCCCTGCGAAATATCCCGCCAAGCTATGATTCCATGAAAACAACCTTGATAAAATACATTGAAAACTCGCCATCAATATTTTTTGTCAGTCACCAAGTCTGTTTCTCATAAACATTCGATTTGCCCCTCCCCTGCTGGCCTGGTTGATGACCCCAGAGGGAACGCCACCTAAGTCCTGCCGACTTTGCTCTGCTCAGGTGGTGACCAAGGCAGGCCAGCTAACGGGTAATCCAACGAATGGCAACCCTCACCAACACCTTGGCACCCGCCAGTTTGCGTGCCCAATTGTTACCAAATCATGCTGACCTGCCATACAGCGTTGACATACTTGTTCAAGCCGACATTTAGGCGCTGTTATTTAATGCCAGCATCCGGTTAACTTCTCTTCTGCATGATTACCTGCAGTCAGGAAGTATTGATTTTATATAAAAAATATATTTCATCGAGGCACATCCATATATCCAGCCGGCTAACTCATCCATATTATCAGAGAATTCCTACAGAACATTCCGCGCTCCCTCCGCTATTATCCACGGCCATATCCGTCAACAGGTGAGTGCCGTGTTTGCATTTCAAGAAGAGTACCCAATGAGTGACATGGCAAGCATCCCGGTGGCCGAGCTTGCTGTGCCCTTCTATCAGCCGATCATAGGGCGGGACCATCAGGTCAAGGGTTATGAGGTGCTGGCCAGACGCTGGGATCCGGCGCTGCTGAGCTATCAGGGCATCGACTTTACCTCTCTCAGTGAGGAGCAGACATTGCATCTGGACATCGTCATGCTCAGAGCCGTCATGCGAGATCTACCGACCCTGGCAAAGGTGGGCTCCTATCTGCTCTCCATCAACCTCAACCCGACCCTGAGCAGCCCCACCTATCAGAACCTGTTGCTGCTGGTGCTGATGCAGGCGCGCAAGCTGGGGATCGAGATCTGGTTCGAGGTGCTGGAGCACGCCCCACTGCACCCTCCGCATCGGGCGCTGATCGAGGTGCTGCGCGAGCACGGTGCCCACATCGCCTACGACGATTTTGGCACCCAAGCCTGCAACTTCCAGCGAGTGATGGCGCTACCCTACGAGATCATCAAGCTGGATCGCTCCCTGCTGCTGCAAGCCAGCAAGACACCCCATGCCCTGCGCATGCTGACCGGTCTGGTGGAGTACCTGCAGCGGCTTGGCATCAAGGTGGTGTGCGAAGGGGTCGAAACCCTGCAGCACATCGAGACAGCCAACCGGCTCGGCTGCGACTATCAGCAGGGCTACGCCTACGCCATGCCTTCCCCCCTCTCCCGCTGGGCCTGAGCGGCCCATTTTACCCGTCGACTCGCGCCGGGGATGATTCCCTGCCAAATTGCATGATGCGGTGAGGGCGAGTACAATCTCGCACCCCGTTTATCCGGCCGATGCCGGGTATGCCGTGACCGGGTGTGCGGTGTGAGTCTCCACTCCCGGCGCAGCTCAACCCATACGACGCCATCAGGTGGCGCCGTCCTGATTTGCAATCAGACATAAGAGTCCGACATGTTTAAACCAGAATTGCTCTCCCCCGCAGGTTCCCTCAAGAACATGCGTTACGCCTACGCCTATGGCGCCGATGCCGTTTATGCCGGCCAGCCCCGCTACAGCCTGCGGGTGCGCAACAACGAATTCGATCACGAGAACCTGCAGCTCGGCATCAACGAAGCCCATGCGCTGGGCAAGCAGTTCTACGTGGTGGCCAACATCCAGCCTCACAACTCCAAGCTCAAGACCTTCATCCGCGACATGCGCCCCGTGGTGGAGATGAACCCGGATGCGCTGATCATGTCCGACCCCGGTCTCATCATGATGATGCGTGAAGCCTTCCCGGACATGCCCATTCACCTCTCGGTGCAGGCCAACGCGGTCAACTGGGCCACGGTGAAGTTCTGGCATCAGATGGGCCTGACCCGTGCCATCCTCTCTCGCGAGCTGTCGCTGGACGAGATCGAAGAGATCCGCATGCAGGTGCCTGAGATGGAGCTGGAAGTGTTCGTCCACGGAGCGTTGTGCATGGCCTACTCCGGCCGCTGCCTGCTCTCCGGCTACATCAACAAACGCGATCCCAACCAGGGCACCTGCACCAACTCCTGCCGCTGGGAGTACAAGGTGCACGAGGGTAAAGAGGACGAGGTGGGCCAAATCGTCCATCGTCAGGAGCCCATCGCCGTGCAGAAAGTGGACCCGACTCTGGGCGCCGGCAAACCGACCGATGCGCTGGTGCTGCTGGAAGAGTCCAACCGTCCGGGCGAGTACATGAGCGCGTTCGAGGACGAGCACGGCACCTACATCATGAACTCCAAGGATCTGCGCGCCGTCGAGCACGTGGAGCGGCTGACCAGGATGGGCGTGCATTCGCTCAAGATCGAAGGCCGTACCAAGTCCTTCTACTACTGCGCGCGCACCGCCCAGGTCTATCGCAAAGCGATCGATGATGCGGTGGCCGGCCGGCCGTTTGACCGCAGCCTGATGGGCACCCTCGAGAACCTGGCCCACCGCGGCTATACCGAGGGCTTCCTGCGCCGTCACAACCACAGCGAATACCAGAACTACGACTACGGCTACTCGGTCTCCGACACCCAGCAGTTCGTCGGCGAGATCACCGGTCGCAACGGTGACATGGTGGAAGTCGAGGTGAAGAACAAGTTCCTGGTGGGCAACAGCCTGGAGCTGATGACCCCGCAGGGCAACCTCAGCTTCAATCTGGAGCAGATGCAGAACCGCAAGGGCGAGCTCATCGACACCGCGCCGGGCAACGGCCACGTGGTCTACGTGCCGGTACCGAAGGAAGTGGACGTTAACTACGGCATCCTGCTGCGCAACCTCGGCGAGCGCGAGGACACCCGTCAGCCCCACTCGGCCGCCTGAGATGTCCCTGCTCATCACCGACAAGTGCATCAACTGTGACATGTGCGATCCCGAGTGTCCGAACCAGGCTATCAGCCTCGGTGAGGAGATCTACGAGATCGACCCCAGTCGCTGCACCGAGTGCGTCGGTCACTACGAGAAGCCGACCTGCATCAGCGTCTGCCCCATCGACTGCATTATCTGGGATCCAGCCCACGTTGAAACCGAAGAGCAGCTGATGGAGAAGTTCGTGCGGATGCACAGGCAGTAAGAAGAAGCTGCAGGTCGCAACAACATCATAAAAAAAGCCCCGCATGCGGGGCTTTTTCACGTTTGGCGCTCACGGCAGCTAGACGTATTCCATAAAGACGCGGGAGGTGAGCTTGGTGATGAGCTCGTAGGGGATGGTGCCGATCTGATCGGCCACCCGCTCCACCGGCAGCCCCTCGCCCCACAGCACCGCCTCGTCGCCGGCCTTGTCGGTGGCGCCTGGGCCGAGATCCACCGTGGTCATGTCCATGGAGACCCGCCCCACCAGGGGTACGATGCGGCCATTGACCAGCACAGGCGTGCCGTTGGGGGCCATCCGTGGATAACCGTCGCCGTAACCGATGGCGATGACCCCGAGCCGGGTATCGCGATCCGACACCCAGTTGGCGCCATAGCCCACCGGCTCGCCCGCCTTGTGATCCCGCACCGCAATCAGTTGTGTCTTGAGGGTCATCACCGGCTGCAGGTCATAATCCGCCGCCACCGTATTGGGGAAGGGCGATACGCCGTAGAGAATGACGCCCGGGCGCACCCAGTCGCAGTGGGAATCCGGCCAGGCCAGGATGCCCGCCGAGTTGGCCATGGCCCGCTCGCCCAACAGCGGCGCGGTCAGCTGGCTGAACAGATCGATCTGCTCGCGGGTGGTGGGCTGCTCCAGCTCATCGGAGCGGCTGAAGTGGGTCATGATGTTGAACGGCTGCACCACGTTCTTGCACTTGCCGAGCCGCTCGATAAAGGCAGGCATCTCATCAGCCCGTACCCCGAGCCGGTGCATGCCGGTGTCGAGCTTGAGCCAAGCTACCACGGGGGCAGGCAGCTCGGCCTGCTCCAGCGCTTCGAGCTGCTCCCAGGTGTGCACCGCGGTCTGCAGGTTGTTGGCCGCCAGCACCGGCAGGTCGGCGGCGCTGAAGAAGCCCTCCAGCAGCACGATGGGCTTGACCACGGCGCAGGAGCGCAGCATCAGCGCCTCTTCGATGCGGGCCACCGCGTAGGCGTCCGCATCCACCAGGGTACGGGCAACCGGCAGCAAACCGTGGCCATAGGCGTTGGCCTTGACCACCGCAATGATCTTGCATTGGGGGGCGTGGCGTTTGACCACGGCGAGGTTGTGGCGCAGGGCCGCTGTATTGATTTGGGCGATAGCCGCTTTCATCTGTTTTCCCTTACGAGGGCATGATAACGCGCCAACGCGTCAGGCACCGGGTGGTGTCAGCCCTCAAATGTCATCGTCTAAGGCCGGACCGGCAGAATTGTCGAACCGGGAAAACTGTTTATGGAACTCTCTTTACCATCATCAGGGTGACGCACGCAGAGCGGGTCACCTGATGATCAGTAGTCATCATCAAACGCCGGACCCGCGTAGTTGTCAAAACGCGAGAACTGCCCCTGGAAGGTGAGCCGCACCCGGCCGATGGGGCCGTTACGCTGTTTGCCGATGATGATCTCGGCGATCCCCTTGTCGGGGCTGTCGTCGTGATAGACCTCGTCGCGGTAGATGAACATGATCAAGTCCGCATCCTGCTCGATGGAGCCCGATTCACGAAGGTCCGAGTTGACCGGACGCTTGTCGGCGCGCTGTTCCAGGCTTCGGTTCAGCTGGGAGAGCGCCACTACCGGGCACTGCAGCTCTTTCGCCAGCGCCTTGAGGGAGCGGGAGATTTCACCGATCTCCAGGGTACGGTTGTCGGAGAGGCTGGGCACCCGCATCAGTTGCAGGTAGTCCACCATGATCATGCTGATGCCGCCGTTGTCCCGCGCCACCCGACGGGCGCGCGAGCGCACTTCGGTCGGGGTCAGGCCGGAGGAGTCGTCGATGTACATCTTGCCCTTCTCCAGCAGCAGCCCCATGGTGGAGGAGAGCCGGGCCCAATCCTCGTCGTCGAGCTGACCGGTCCGCACCTTGGTCTGGTCGATGCGCCCCACCGAGGCGAGCATACGCATGATGATCTGCTCGGAGGGCATCTCGAGGGAGAAGATAAGCACCGGCTTGTCGGCGGTGAGCGCTGCGTGCTCGCACAGGTTCATGGCAAAGGTGGTCTTGCCCATGGAGGGACGGGCCGCGACGATGACCAGATCCGAGCGCTGCAGGCCAGCGGTCATCTTGTCCAGGTCGTTGTAGCCGGACGAGACGCCGGTCACCCCGTTGTGGGGGGTTTTGAACAGCTCTTCAATCTTGTCGACGGTCTGCTCGAGGATGAGCTTGAGCGGCTGGGGGCCCTCATTGGCACTGGTGCGCTGCTCGGCGATCTGGAACACCTTGCTCTCGGCAAGATCCAGCAGATCGTTGGAGGTACGGCCCTGGGGCTCGTAACCCGCTTCGACTATCTCGTTGGCGACCGAGATCATCTCCCGCACCACCGCCCGCTCACGCACTATCTCGGCGTAGGCGCTGATGTTGGCGGCACTCGGGGTGTTCTTGGCGATCTCCACCAGATAGGCGAAGCCACCGGCCTCCTCCAGTTGCTCGGAGCGCTCGAGCTCCTCCTGCAGGGTGATGAGGTCGATGGGGTTGCCCGCGTTGGAGAGGCGGGTCATGGCCTGGAAGATCAGGCGGTGCGGGCGGCTGTAGAAATCCTTGTCGATCACCCGTTCGGCGACCCGATCCCAGGCCTCGTTGTCCAGCATCAGGCCGCCCAGTACGGACTGTTCGGCCTCAAAAGAGTGGGGAGGTACTTTCAGCTGTTGTGTCTTGGCGTCTTTTTTCGCCGTCACTTGCTCTGCCATACACATAAAAACCGCAGCGGGAAGGGGACGGGAATTTTACAAAAGAAACCCCGCCATCGCGAGCGCAAATACGCGCTATTCACTTCTCTGTGGCCCAACCGCCCTCCTGTTGGTTGCTGCCATCGCCTCCTGATCTCCGTTGCCGCGCAAAACGGGGCTCAAACCACGATAAAGGGCCAGACCAGGGTCAGTTCACCCTTGCTCTGTCTGGTTTTGCTGCGCAGTTTGCGCTCCTTGCGGCTCAACCGTCTGTTTTTCATGGGACACACTCCTGCCATTGACACCCACACGACGTGGTTCTTCGTTCATGAATAATTCATGCCAATCATGGTACATATCGGCCCAAGCTGCGACACATTTAGGGACATGCAGCCTGCCATGCGCCTCGCTGAGCTTGCCAAAGCAGAGCATGCCCCACCCACAGACGAGAGTGAAAAGAGTCAAAATGAAAAAGATGCTGACCCTGTTTGCCGTGATCCTGGCCATTGGCCTGGGGGCACCTCACGCCGAAGCCAAGAAGTTTGGCGGCGGCAAATCCTTCGGCAAGAGCTACAAGACGGCGCCGGCCCAGCCCGCCGCCAAGCCGGTCGACACCAAGAACCCCACCGTGGGCGCCCAGACCCCGCCGAAAAAGAGCGGCATGATGGGTGGTCTGCTGGGTGGTCTGCTGGCCGGCGGCCTGTTCGCCTACCTGCTGGGCAGCGGTGCCTTCGAAGGCCTGCAAGGGATGGACTTCCTGCTGATCGCCCTGCTGGCACTGGGCGGCGTATTCCTGTTCCGCACCCTGCGCAAGGGCAAGATGGCGGCATCGCAGCAGCAACAGACGGCCTATGCCGGCTATCAGCCGCCCCAGAGTGCGGCTCCCCAGCAGTTCGAGCAGAACCACAGCGCCCCGCAGGCCACCGGTTTCGCCGACAGCGACGTGCCGTTCCGCCTGCCGCCAGGTTTTGACATGAACGGTTTCCTGGCCGGTGCCCGCGATCACTACCGCACCCTGCAGGAAGCCTGGAACAAGAACGATCTGGAGAAGATCCGCGAATACGTCAGCCCCGAGCTGTTCGAGCAGCTCAAGGCCGACCGCGCCGAGCTGACCGGTGAGCAGCACACCGAGGTGATGTATGTGGATACCCAGCTGGTGCGCGCCGACTACGGCAGCGACTGGGCCCAGGTGAGCGTGCGCTTCAGCGGCCGCTACATGGATCGCCAGGAGCAGGTAGAGGAGGACATCAAGGAGGTGTGGCACCTCGAGCGCAACCTGGCCAAGGACAATGCACCCTGGCACATCGTCGGCATCGAGCAGCTGTAAGCTCGACCAGCCAGAGATGACGGATAAAGGCGGCCTGCGGGCCGCCTTTGCTTTTTGGAGGTCGCTGAAGCCCCTTGTAGTGGCTAGGAGATTGAGGTGTGATTGTGTAGTATGTCCGACCTTTTTTTGTTCAATTGAACCTTCACGAGGCGTGGTACATGGTGTTCCCCTTTCTGCGTAGCAGCAACATGCCTCGTCTCCTGGCCAGCCTGCTCTGCTGCGCCATCCTGATCCTCATCTCCCTTGCCACCCTCTACTGGCAAACCTGGTCGATGACCCGGCAGCAGGCCCAGACCGCCGCCGAACGCGCCATCATGCAGATCGACAGCGCTCTCTCCCATTCGACCCAGGCGGCCAGGGCGGCCCTGCCGCTGGCCAGCCGCCCCTGTCGCGAGGTGGCCCGGGAGCTGCGGGTGCTGGTCGCCACCTCCCCCTATGTGCGCTCGATCAACCTCTCCCGCAACGGCCGCCTCTACTGCTCCTCCATCTTCGACGAGATCGATCTCGAGGACCGGCTGCAGGACGCTCGCCACGAGCGACTCAGACTGGAGGCCGTGACCCGGCTCGGACGCAAGCCGTCGCTGCTGTTTTATCACCTGAGTGAGGGGAATAACGCCGTGGTGGTCGCCATCAACCCCTATCACCTGAGCAAACCGCTGCAGTGGCGCCTCGCCGGGGCGCACAGCTGGGTACAGATAGGCGAGCAGTGGCTCGACCTGCGTGGCAAGGTGCACGATGGCCAACCGCCCAGGCTGCGGGGCTTCAACTACCGACTCGACTCGGCGGCATTCAACTACAGCCTCAATCAGGGATTTCCGCTGAGCGCCGTGCTGACCACCACCTTGCAAAAACAGAGCTCCATCATACTGCTGATCCTGCTCCTGGGAGGGCTGGCCGGCCTCGCCACCTACCGCTGGTGGAGCCATATCTCGACCCCGACCCAGGAGCTCAGACGCGCCATCATCAAGCAGGAGTTCATCCCCTATCTGCAACCCATCGTCGTCAGCCAGAGTGGCCAGCTGCACGGCTGCGAGGTGCTGATGCGCTGGCAGCATCACAGCCAGGGGCTGATCCGACCGGATCTCTTCATCCCGCTGGCGGAGGAGAGCGGCCTCATCATCCTGATGACCCAGACCCTGATGCAGCAGGTGCGACTGCAGTTCGCCCCCCATGCGGCGGCGCTGCCACCCCGCTTCCACTTCAGCTTCAACATCTGTGCCCGTCACTGCCAGCAGCTGAGCCTGGTGGATGACTGCCGCACCTTTCTCGCCGCCTTTGCCGCCAACGAGGTCACCCTGGTGCTGGAGCTGACCGAGCGCGAGCTCATCACCCCCAACCAGCTCACCGGGCAGCTGTTTGACGAGTTGCGGCAGATGGGGGTCAGGATAGGGCTGGACGACTTTGGTACCGGCCACTCCAGCCTCACCTATCTGCAGCAGTTTCACGTGGACTATCTCAAGATCGACCAGAGCTTCGTCGCCATGATCGGCACCAACGCCCTCTCCCGTCACATTCTCGACAGCACCATCAACCTGGCCACCCGGCTGGGGTTGAAAACCATCGCCGAGGGGGTCGAGACCCGGGAGCAGGCGGACTTTCTCACCGAGCGTCACGTCGACTACCTGCAGGGCTATCTCTATGGTCGCCCGCTCACCCCGCAACAATTTCTGCAGCGGCTGAACATCATTTCAACACCCTGAATCCCGCCCGGGCACGGCAGGGTTGCATCACCCGCCGTGCTGATGGAAAATCCCCGCCGCGCCCCTGTCCTGCTGCGCAAAATCACGCAAACGTTTATTTGCTTTATTAATGTGCAGTAGCTCAAAAGAATCAGCTCTGTTTATTTCCAATTATTACTTTTTGCCTAGAATCGCCACACTCCTGTCATGCAGGAACGATATACAGGACTATAACAACAAGAGGAATATTACCGATGAAGAAGACGCTACTGGCCGTCACCGTCTCAATTACCCTGTTCGGGCTGACCGCCTGCAATTCAGAAAACAGCAGCAAGGAACATATTCCGCTGGATCTGACCATTGCCCACATCAATGATACCCACGCCCACCTCGACCCGACCGAAAATGCCCTGGCGATCCAGCCGAGCGGGCAGGAGCTATTCAAGTTCAACGCCAAGCTGGGCGGCTATCCGCGCCTGAAGTTCAAGCTGGACGAGCTGCGCAGCCAGGCGGCCAGCGAAGGCCGCAACTTCATGGTGCTCAACGGTGGTGACGCCTTCCAGGGCACCCTCTACTTCACCCAGTTCAAGGGGGAAGAGGAGTCCCGACTGCTCTCCGACATGGGTATCGATGCCATGGTGCTCGGCAACCATGAATTCGATCTGGGCAACCAGGCAATTAAAGACTTCGTCTCACGGGTGAATTTCCCGGTATTGGCTTCCAATATGGTGAAATCCAGTAGCGCCACCCTGAAGGACAGCGAGAATATTCACGAATATGTCATTAAGGAAGTCAATGGCGAGAGCGTGGGTATTTTCGGACTGGTGCTGGAAAATATGCATGATATTTCCTCACCGGACAAAGACACCCAATTCCTGCCGATGATTGAGACCGCCCAGAAAATGGTCGATACCCTCAAGTCCAAAGGTGCCAACAAGATCATCATGGTCACCCATATCGGCCTGCAAAATGACCAGGCGGTCGCCAAGGCCGTCAACGGCATCGACCTGATCGTCGGCGGTCACTCCCAGACCTTCCTCGGTGACATCACCGAGCTCAACAGCATCGGCTACACCGCCCACAACCAGAACCCGGCCGACGACAACACCTATGCCCAGATCGTCAACAACCCGGACGGTGGCAAGACCTGTATCGTGCAGGCCGGTGAATGGGCCAAGGGCTACGGCCTGGTCAACGTCTCCCTGAGCAAGGAAGGCGAGCTCACCAAGTGTGAAGGGCGCAACACCCTGATGACCGGCGACGACTTCACCAAGGAAGTGGCCAAGAAGAAGGTTCCGCTGAGCGGCACCGAGCAGACCAACGTGGTCGACTTCATCAGCAAGTCCCCGGTCATCGAGATCGTGCCGGAAGACACCGCCATGCGCGACGTGATCGACACCGAGTACAAGCCGGCCGTGGCCGAGCTCGAGGCCAAGATCATCGCCGACGTGCCGACCAAGCTGCCCCACGTGCGCGTG
Source organism: Aeromonas dhakensis (assembly GCF_000820305.1). Taxonomy (GTDB): domain Bacteria; phylum Pseudomonadota; class Gammaproteobacteria; order Enterobacterales; family Aeromonadaceae; genus Aeromonas; species Aeromonas dhakensis. Next base: position 98,218 of record NZ_CDBH01000021.1, on the reverse strand, counting down.
CCGACCACCCCGGACGGCGCCGGCCTCATCGATCCCCTGGTGGCCGAATCCCTCTACTGGAAGCTCAACAAGCTCAACACCAAGGTGGACTTCACCATCCAGAACGCCGGTGGCGTGCGTGCCGACGTGAACGCGGGCCCGCTCTCGGTCGGTTACGTGATGGGTACCCTGCTGCCGTTTGGCAACAAGATCGCCGCCTTCAACCTCAAGGGCAAGGACGTGCGTGCCACCTTGGAGTATGCCGTTGACTACTCCATCGGTCTGGAGACCGGGATCGCCGCCTCCAGCGGTGCCTTCCCCTACGTCGGCCACCTGAGCTACACCTATGACGGCAAGCTGGCCAAGGGCTCCCGCATCACCAAGCTGGAGATGCTGGACGCCAACGGCCAGTGGCTGCCGCTGGATGACGAGAAGGTCTACCGCGTTGGTGCCAACACCTACATCGCCTCCGGCAAGGATGGCTACAGCGGTCTGCTCAAGCGCGAAGAGCTGCCCAACAAGGGTGACTACGTCGACTCCGGCGTGGGCGAGAACGAGATGTTCATGGAGTACGCCGAGTCCCAGGGCACCCTCAATCCGCTGCCCTATGCGACCGTGACCTACTACAAGCCCTGATCCGGCTCACAAGCTGTTGCAACGGCGCCTGAGGGCGCCGTTTTTATGGCATACTTCCCGCCAATCGATGCCGAGGAGACCCTTTGATGGCGAAGTACGACAAGATTTCCCCCGAGACCCAGCAGGAGGCGATGAAAATTGCCCGCGCCAACCAGAAACCGGGACAGACCAAGGAGCAGACCCAGCTGATCGCCCAGGGGATCCAGAAAGGCATAGACGAATACAAGAAGCAGATGAAGGCGCGGGCCCGCGAGGCCAATCGCCAGAAAAAACTGCAGGCCAAGGCCAAACAGTCTCACCCAGCGCAGCAGGATGAGGAGCAGGACGACCTCGTCGAACTGGTGGAAGTGACCCGCCAGCATCCCCTGCCCTGGCTGCTGCTGGGATTGAGCTGGCTCGGCTTTGCCGCCTGGTACTGGCTGCGCTGAGACACCACCGGCAAACCTTTGCCTGGGATCTTCTTCACAGCCCGGGCCCTTGTGGCTGGTCATCCCGGCTGCGGGCTGATTAAATCCCGCCACTGCTGTTTACCCCCTTTTTCAGGATACCCGTTATGAACCCGGCTCCCCTCTACCTGTTGGCCCCTCTGGTGCTGTTTATCGTGACCCTGCTGCTCTATCGCATCTCGCCGCTGCGAGCGGTCGCGGCCGGCAGCGCCCGCTGGTTCATCCTGCCCGCCTTCACCCTCTTCATTCTGCTCATCATCATCAATGGTGCGGCAGACCCGAGCCTGCGCAACCCGGCCTTCCACTGGCTGATGCCGGGGCTCGGCTTTGCCCTCAGCCTGTTTCCGGCTCTGCCCAAGGCACTGGTGCCGCGCCTCGCCATCAAGGAGGGAGCCTTCGCCGCCCTCGGCCTGATGCTGATGAGCCTGGCCATGGTCTACTGACCGGCTGGCCGCAGCCGTTGCCATTACTCAAGGGGCGCTCTGTGACGAGGGCCCCTTGTACAAACAATGGCTTGCAGGCATCTTGGTGAAAGGATCGCCAGCAAGGAGGCCAGATGGACAATCCGCCTGATTTCATGGCGCAGTGGGATTACAAGGACCCCGCCGCCACTGCCCTGCGTTTTCATGCTCGGCTGCCCGAGGCGCGCGCCGCCGCCGACCTGCAATACGAGCTGGAACTGCTCACCCAGATAGCCCGCACCCATTCGCTGCAACGTCAGTTTGCCGAGGCGCACCAGTTGCTCGACGAGATAGAGCCCCGCCTCACCGAGGCGACCCCGCGGGCCCGCCTGCGCGCCTTGCTGGAGCGCGGCCGCACCTTCAACTCCGCCGGCGACAAGGCCAGTGCCAGGACGCTGTTTGAACAGGCGTGGCAGCTTGGGCTCAAGCACAAGGAGCTCTATCTCGCCATCGATGCGGCCCACATGGTGGCCATCGCCGCCCCGCTGGAGGAGCAGAGCCGCTGGCATCAGCTGGCGATGGAGCTGGCGGAGCGCAGTCAGGATCCAAAGGTGCGCGGCTGGCTCGCCACCCTCTACAACAATCAGGGCTGGACCCTGTTCGAACTGGGCCGGCTGGAAGAGGCCCGCCAGTGCCAGCAAAAATGCCTGGCCTGGCACGAGCAGCACAACAATCAGGCCAAGGCCTTTATCGCCCGCTGGAGTCTGGCCCGCCTGAGCCGGGCCCAGGAACAACACGAGCAGGCCCGGGCCGAGCTGACCCAGCTGAAGGACGACATGGCTGCCGCCGGCGCGCCCGAGGATGGCTATGTGTTCGAAGAGCTGGGGGAGAATGCGCTGGTGCTGGATGATCCGGCCGCCGCCGAATACTTCGCCCGTGCCTGGTTTCTGCTGTCGCAGGATCGCTGGCTCAAGGCCAACGAGGCCGAGCGGCTGGCCAGACTCAAGGCGCTGGGCAAGCTCTAGTCAACCATCGTCAGAAACGCAGCGGGGCGGCCAATGGGCCGCCCCGCACGCTTCATCCCCCGAGGGGGTAGCCTCAGGACGTCAGACCAGGCTCGCCTCTTCCCAGCTCTGTTTCTTGCGATAGATGGTGGAGGGGCTGATCTCCAGCAGGGCCGCCGCCTTGGGAATGTTGCCGTCACAGCTGGCGATGGCCTGCTCTATGGTCTCTTTTTCCACCAGCCAGAGCGGGCGGATCGGGGCATTGGACATCACAGGCTCGGTGCTGCCGACCGGCGCCGGTGCGGATACCGCCAGCGGCAGGCCCCCCCGGCTGCCATTGAGGGGCGGCGGCAAGATGTCAGGGCTCACCAACTCGCGATCGTTGAGCACCACTATGTTGCGCACCACGTTCTGCAGCTCGCGCACGTTGCCGGGCCAGGGGTAGTCGAGCAGCACCCGCGCCGCCTCGGCATCGAAATCCTTGAAACGCTTGCTCTCTTCCTTGGCATAGCTCTGCAACAGGTTGCGCGCCAGCAGCAGTATGTCCTCGCCCCGCTCGCGCAGGGGCGGCAGGCTCAGCGGGATCACGTGCAGCCGGTAGTAGAGATCCTCGCGAAAACGCCCTGCTTTCACCTCCACCAGAGGATCCCGGTTGGTGGCGCAGACGAAGCGCACGTCCACCGTCTCCAGCTTGCCGCTGCCGACCCGCTGCAGGGTGCCGGTCTGGATGAAGCGCAACAGCTTGCTCTGCAGGTCGAGATCCATCTCGCAGATCTCGTCGAGGAACAGGGTGCCACCATCCGCCAGGCTGGCCGCCCCCTTGCGATCCCCCTGGGCGCCGGTGAACGACCCCTTCACGTGACCGAAGATCTCGCTCTCCATCAGGTCGTGGGGAATGGCTGCACAGTTGAGGGCGATGAAGGGTTGCTCGCGACGCGGGCTGCACTGGTGGATGGCCTCGGCGCACACCTCCTTGCCGGTACCGCTCTCGCCGGTGATGAACACGGTCGCCTTGCTCGGCGCCGCGCTCTCTATGATGCGATAGACCGCCTGCATCGGCATGGAAGCACCGATAAAACCGGCAAACGAGCTGCGCTCGAAGTTCTCCCGGTACTGGGCCACCAGCGAGCTGAGTTGCTGGTGCTTGAAGGCGTTGCGAACGGTGGCGCACAGCCGCTTGCCGTCAAACGGCTTGGTCAGAAAGTCGAAGGCGCCGAGCCGCATCGCCTCCACCGCCACGTCCACCGAGCCGTGGGCGGTGATCACCACCACCGAGCAGGGCAGCTGCTGTTCGGTGATCTGCTGCAGAATGTCCATGCCGGACATGTCGGGCAGCTCGAGATCCAGCAGCACCACGGGGGGTGGGCTGCTCAGCAGCTGGGCCAGGGCCTGCTGGCCACAGTCGGCCCGCAGCACCTCATAGCCATCCTGGACCAGATACTGTTCATAGACCACTGCCAGACTGCGGGTATCTTCCACCAGCAGAACTCGGGGTTTGCTTTCCGCCACGGCGCCATCCTTGCAATTGATTTTGTTGTCTATTTCGCCATCTTAGCACAGTTGGCGACTCTCTCTTTTATCCCGCCATTCGGCAGGATATACAAGCAAAAACGGCTCCCTAAGGAGCCGTTTTTTCAACGCGGGCCGTTTACTTCTTGGCGTTCTCGCCATCGGCAGCCGGCTTCTCGATGGCCAGCAGCTCAACGTCGAACACCAGCACGGCGTTGGCCGGGATGGAGCCTGCACCGTGCTCGCCATAGGCCAGCTTGGACGGCAGGAAGAACTTGAACTTGGAACCGACCGGCATCAGCTGCACGCCTTCGGTCCAACCCGGGATCACCTGGTTGAGCGGGAAGGTGGCCGGCTCGCCGCGATCGACGGAGCTGTCGAACTTGGTGCCGTCGGTCAGGGTACCGGTGTAGTGTACCTTGACGATGTCGGTGGCCTTCGGCTTGGCGCCGGTACCCATCTTCTCGACCTGGTATTGCAGGCCGGATTCGGTGCTCTTCACGCCCTCTTTCTTGGCGTTGGCGGCCAGGTACTCTTCACCCTTCTTCAGGTTTTCCACCGCATCCTTGTCAGCCTTGGCCTTGGTCAGCTCGTTGATCTTGGCATCGTATTGCTGCAGAACCTTCTGGATATCCTCGTCGGTCATCTTGGCTTCTTTGCCCAGACCGTCGGTGACGCCCTTCAGGATTACGGCATTGTCCAGTTTTATGCCGAGCTCCTGCTGGCGCTCCAGGGTATTGGCGATATAACGACCCATGGAGAGGCCAATTGCATAGCCGGATTGCTCTTCAAAGCTCTTGGCTTCAGCCTTGGGGGCCTCTGCCGGCTTGCTGGCTTCTGCCTTGACCTCTGCGGTATTCGCAGCAGTCTTCTCGTCTTTTTGGCAAGCAGTCAGACCTACGGCAACCGCCGCAGCCAACAGGGACACCTTCAGAAAATTGTTCATCAGTTTCTCCAAAACTCTAAATACCGCTCTCGGTTCCTTCGTGAAATGAGAGGTTTATCGTGATAAGCGCCTTATACTAACGCCGTGATCGCAGGTAACGAAAGCATGAGACAGGAAAAATGATAAAAAGTGCCATTTATCTCGTCGCGGTTTGCCTGATACTGACAGGCTGCGAACAGAGCTCATCGCCGGACCGGCAACTGACCCTCGCCAGCCAGGGGCTGCTGAGCGCCGATCTGGCCAGTGACGGCAAGCAGGCCATCGTCTCCAGCCTGGGCCAGGGCACGGTAGTGTGGGACCTGGAGCAGGACAAGGAGCGCTGGCGCTGGCGCCAGTCCGACAATCCGGACGACTTCGTCATCATTACCCGCTTCTCGGCGGACAACAGCCACGCCGTGACCGCCAGCCTGAATACCTTCGGGATCTGGCGCCTCAAGGATGGCCAGTCCCAAGGCTACTATTCGCTTCCTGAATCCAGGCTGAGGGACATCGCCCTCTCCGCCGACGGCCGCCAGGTGCTGATCGGCCGGGAAGACGGCAAGGCGGAGGTGGTGGACACCCGCACCGGCCGCAGATTGCAATTCCTCGGCCACACCGAGCAGGTCAACACAGTCGACATCTCCCCCAACGGCCGTTACGCCCTCACCGGCGGCAACGACTACAGCGCCTACCTGTGGGATACCCGCAGCGGCCAGGTGGTGTGGCGCTTCAACCACGCCGGCCGGGTGGTATTGGCCCGGCTAGACCCGAGCGGACGGCTCGCCTTCACCGCCGACAGCCGCCAGGCCAGCATCTGGGATCTGAAAACCGGCAAGGAGCTGAGCCGGCTGCAGTTCGACCACCGCTTCGAGGTCTACACCACGGCGCGCTTTGCCAACGACGGCAAGTGGCTCATCACCGGCGCCCCCTCCCGCCAGCTCTCCCTGTGGCAGGTGAGCGACGGCAGCCTGCTGCAGAGCTGGCGCGTCTCGCCCCATCCCAAGGTGAAACCACCGAGCGCAGTGGTCTACGGCGTGGCTTTGCGCGACAATAGCCACCTTGTCAGTGCCAGCTCCAGCGGCCTGGCCGAAATCTGGACTATCAAGTAAGGACCAAAAGGCCCATGAGTCAGCAATTAAACGATCGCCTCGAAACCCTGGAAAGCCGCCTCGCCTTTGCCGAATACACGGTGGAGCAGCTCAACGAGGAGGTCACTACCCAGGGGCGCGAGCTGGATCGGCTCAAGCATCGGATCCAGCTGCTGGTGGACAAGCTGCAGAGCGTGCAGCCAAGCCAGATCGCCAGCATGGCCGAAGAGACCCCGCCGCCGCACTACTGAGTGCGCAGCCATAAAAAACCCGCGCCAGGCGCGGGTTTTTTATCATCGGCAACGCCGAGATCAGTGCTGATGGCCCTTGCCACCGCAACCGCCGCCACCGCAGCAGCCGCCGTGACCATGGTCGTCGCCGTGGTCATGACCGTGATCGTGGCCGTGATGACCACCGCCGCAGCAACCGCCGTGTTCATGGTCGTGACCATGATCGTGGTCGTGGCCATGATCGTGACCGCAACCACCGGCACCGTGCACGTGGCCGTGGGCCAGCTCTTCGGCAGTGGCGGCGCGCACGTCCTTGATCTCGACCTTGAAGCCCAGGGTCACGCCGGCCAGCGGATGGTTGCCATCCACCTTAACGAACTCTTCGGACACTTCGACCACGGTCACCGGACGGTGACCTTCGTCGGTCTCGGCCACAAAAGTATCCCCTTCAGACACTTCCATGCCGTCGAACAGCTCGCCCGGCACTTCTTGCACCAGGTTCTCGTCGTACTCGCCATAGGCCTGGCTCGGCGTCAGGGTGACGTCGAACGCCTCGCCCACGCTGCGCCCTTCCAGCTCGGCTTCGAGGCCGGAGACCAGATAACGGGTACCGTGCAGATACACCAGAGGCTCTTTACCGACAGTGGTGTCGATGACTTCACCGTGTTCGTCGGTGACCGTGTATTCCAGCGTAACCACGCTCAGGGGAGCTACTTTCATGTCAGGGATCCTGCGGATAGAAAAAAACGGGCCCAGAATACCTCAAAAAGGCAGACAAGCATATGGTGGGCCCGGCTCAGTCGTGATGAAAAAGCCAGCAGGGGATGGCAATGCAAAGCAGCCCGCCATCCCGTTGGCCGGCACTCATGGGAGTGAGCGGCGCGCTGGTCCGTGCAGGCCGGCGACCGCCATCAGCCCGAGGGATGGGCACCGTCCGCGCTCTGCCCCTCCATTATTCCGGGCGAAACACCCCGATCACCTGCTCGGTCTCGCGGGTTACCCTGGCCACCTCGGCCTCGGTCTGCACCTGGGTGTCCCCGCACTCGACGCAGGTCACCTTCTCGACTCCATGCTCCATATACAGCATCATGGTGTCCATTTTGCCGCACGCCGGGCAGACAGCTCCGGCAATGAAGCGTTTTTTACGTCTGGTTTCCATTTTCGTTACCTCCGGGCAGCATCATATCAGGGTTTTTACATGCATCACGCCATCGAACATCAGCATTTTTTCACCCCCCATCTGCAAGTCGGCGTTCGCAAACGCGTACCGGCAGGGCAACTGCTGCGGATTGCACGGGGTGCGGCGCTGCTGCGACTCGGCGCCCATGAGCTGCTGCTGACGGCGGGAAGCCACTTCTGGCTCTGTGCCGATGCCCTTGCCGCGTTCAGCCCGCTGGCCGGCTGCCGTTACGATCTGCTGACCTGCTCGGTGCGTGTCGACCAGCCCGCCCAGGCGGGCTGGCTGCAACCCGGCCCGCTGCTGGATCCCCTGTTCGACAGCCTGGCCGACTGGCAGCGCCCCCGCGACTGGCACGGCGCCTACGGTCACCGGCTGCAGGTGCTGCTCGACGAGCTGCAGGGCTGCCCCATCCAGCCGCAAGCGGATGTTGCGCTGCAGACCGCCTGGCAGGGGCTGGCCGCTGGCCAGGCTGGCGGCAACGAGGCATGGCAGCAGGCGCTGGCGCAGCGCGGCCTCAGTGAGCCGGCACTGGCGGCCGATGCCCTGCGGGCGCAGTGGCAGCTGCTGCAGGCGGTGCGTCTGCTCAAGAGCGGCAGCAAGGCTCCTCAGGTGGCGAGCAAGCTCGGTTACGAGGATGAGAGCACCCTCGATCGCGCCAGCCAGCAGTGGCTCGGCTGCCCGCTGGCGACCCTGCTCGCGGTCTGACCGCCCCCTCGCAGCTCGGCCCCCGGCGCTTCGCACCAGGGCGGATCGCCGCAATAAATGGATGAAATGAGTCCAGTTTTACGGCAAACGGTCGTTAATAACGGAAGGGCCATTTCTCCTATAATCCTTTATGCTAGGGGCCTGAATCGACTGATACCGTTTTGACTCACAGGACATCTGCCATGAAAAGCAAGGCCAACCAATCCCAGGGCATGTTGCTGTTTCATCTCTCGGCCAAGCAATCCTTCGCCATCGGCACCCTCAAGGTAAAAGAGATAGTGCCCTACACCCAGCTGACGGCCATGCCGCACTCGCACCCGACCGTGCTCGGCGCCGCCAGCATGCGTGGCACTACCATCCCGGTGATCGACATGGCCATGGCGGTGGGTTATCGCCCGATCAGCCAGGAAGAGATGCCGCACTGCTTCATCATCATCACCGACTGCCGCCGCACCCTGGTGGGCTTTCTGGTGCGCGGCATCGACAAGATCACCGAATGCAACTGGCGCGACATAGCGCCGCCCCCCGCCTCCCTCGGCCACAACGTGTTCGTGACCGGCGTGACCCGGGTCAATGACCAGCTGATCCAGCTGCTGGACGTGGAGCTGATCCTCTCCCGGGTCTACCCGGACGACCCCAGCCACCTCTACCCGGTGCTGACCGACGTACAGCGTGAGCGGATCAAGCCGATGCGGATCCTGCTGGTGGATGACTCCTCGGTCGCCCGCCGCCAGCTGATGGCGGCGCTGGACTACATCAACATCCCCTACGAGGTGTGCACCAACGGCAAGGATGCGTTGACCCTGATGCAGACCCGGGCCGCCCAGAAGACCCCCATCGACATCCTGGTGAGCGACATCGAGATGCCGGGGCTGGATGGCTACGAGCTGGCCTTCGAGGTGCAGAGCGACGCCAAGCTGGCGGGTGCCTATATCATCCTGCACACCTCGCTCTCGAGCGAGATCAGCGTAGAGCGGGCCCACCAGGTGGGTGCCCACGAGGCGCTGACCAAGTTTGAAGCCAACGAGCTGATCCAGGCCATGCTGCGCGGTGCCGAGCACCACGACAGCCTGCCAGCCTGATCCCGACGGCGGGCAGCCCGGCTGCTCGCCGTTTCCTTTTCTGTCCCGGACCCAGCATGCTGATCGAAAGCCACTTTCACGCCCCCTGGTGGGCGCGCAATCCCCACCTGCAAACCATCCTGCCCAAGTGGCTGCGCCGCCAACCGGCCCGCTTCGTGGCCGAGCGCTTCGAGCTGGCGGACGGCGACTTCGTCGATCTCGCCTGGAGCGGCGAGATCAGCCGGGATGAGCGACCGCTCATCGTGCTGTTTCACGGGCTGGAGGGAAGCATTCACTCCCACTATGCCAAGGGGCTGTTCGCCCACCTGCAACGCCAGGGCAACGAGGCGGTGCTGATGCACTTTCGCGGCTGCAGCGGCGAGCCGAACCGGCTGCTGCAGGCCTATCACTCCGGTGCCATCGAGGATGCCCAGGCGGTGATCGCCGAGCTCGGCCGCCGCTTTCCCGGCAAGCCGCTCATCGCCATCGGCTATTCGCTGGGGGGCAACATGCTGGTCAATCTGCTGGCGCGCGCCAGCCCGCGCGAGCTGAAGGCGGCGGTGGTGATCTCGGCGCCGCTGCGGCTGGACAGCTGCGCCGATCGGGTCAATCAGGGCTTCTCGCGGGTTTATCAGCGTTATCTGCTGGGCACCATGCGCCACAACCTGCAGCAGAAGATCCGGCGACAGGCGGCAGCCAGCGCCCGCTGGCAGCCGCAGCAGGTGCGCGCCATCGCCACCCTGCGAGACTTCGACGAGCAGGTCACGGCGCCGCTGCACGGTTTTGACAGCGCCGATCACTACTACCAGCGCTGCTCGGGCCTGGGGATGCTGGCGCAGATCCCCATCCCCACCCTGGTGATCCACGCCGCCGACGATCCCTTCATGACCGAGGCGGTGATCCCGCAGGCGGAGCAGCTCTCCCCCATGGTGCGTTACGAGTTGAGCCGGCGGGGCGGCCACGTGGGCTTCCTGCACGGCACGCCCTGGCGGCCAAGATTCTGGCTGGAGGAGCGGATCAGCCAGTGGCTGCAGGAGCAGACTCAAGGTACGGGCCGGTAGCCATGGAGGCCGCTCTCTCACCTCATTGGCGGGCGGCCAGATAAATCCCTTGCGCTGGCCGACCACAGATAGACAATACCCGCTCTCTGGTAACGGAAGATGAAACCATGATAATCCCCTGGCAAGAGCTGGATGCAGACACCCTCAACAACCTGCTCGAGCACTTCGTGCTGCAGGAAGGCACCGAGTATGGCGAACAGGATGTCAGTCTGGCCGACAAGGTCGACGATGTTAGAGCTCAGCTGCAGCAGGGCGTGGCGGTGATCGTGTACAGCGAGCTGCACGAAAGCGTGAACATAGTGCCCAAGGCGACCCTCGACAGGGCGCAGGTGGACGACCTACTGCAATAGCCTGCCCATCGCCGTTGCGGGCCTGCCACCCTGGCCGCCCTTCTCCCTGTCTGTTCCCGCCGGATCTCCCTGCACCCGATAAAACAACATGGCCCTGCGCGACTGCGCAGGGCCATGTTGACTGGCATTGCTGCCATCTTGCCAAATCTTGTTCATGCCGGTTCTGCAAACACCCTGCGCCCCTGGCGCGGCCTGCCCTGTCTCCCCGATAGCAGATAACGACAAGGTTGACCGCAATAATTAAGCGCCGGGCCATATCGACAAAATAGAATAAATAAAGTGAAGCGCTTCGCAATATTAAATTATGATGACAAAACTCGCCCTCCCCATAAAAATAGTGAGAGCAATATCTCGCTTCAGCCAATATCCAGCAGATTAATCCGCCACACAGCTGATTATTGATGGCGGCCCGATATGACAAGATGTTATTTCATTACCGATTCGCCCCGGCCGATGGCGTAATAATGGAACCCATGATCTTTCATGCGACCCGGATCAAACAGATTGCGACCATCCACGATCAGGGGACACTTCAACGCCTGCTTGATGGCGGCAAAGTTGGGGGCCTTGAAGTGGTTCCACTCGGTGCAGATCACCAGGGCATCCGCACCAAACAGGGCGGCCTCCTTGGTGCCCATCAAGCGCAGCTTGTCGCAGTTGCCGTAGATCTGCTGGGCCTCCTGCATCGCCTCGGGATCATAGGCCTGCACGGTCGCACCGGCCTGCCACAGCGCCTCCATCAGGGCCCGGCTCGGCGCCTCGCGCATGTCGTCCGTGTTGGGCTTGAACGCCAGCCCCCACAGGGCGATGGTCTTGCCGGCCAGGGTATCCCCTTCGGAGCGGAAGAACGCTGACAGCAGCTGAAACAGCCGCGACTTTTGCAATTCGTTGACCCGCTCCACCGCCCGGATCAGCGGCGTGTCGTACTCCAGCTCCTGGGCCGTGGCCAGCAAGGCTTTGACATCCTTGGGAAAACAGGAGCCGCCATAGCCACAACCCGGGTAGATGAACTGATAGCCGATGCGCTGATCCGAGCCTATCCCCTGGCGCACCATCTCGATGTCGGCGCCGACCCGCTCGGCCAGTCCGGCCATCTCGTTGATGAAGCTTATCTTGGTGGCCAGCATGCAGTTGGCGGCATACTTGGTCAGCTCGGCGCTGCGCACATCCATGAACAGGATGCGGTCGTGGTTGCGGTTGAACGGCTCGTAGAGCTCGCGCATCAGCTGGCGGGAGGCCTCATTGGCGGTACCCACCACGATGCGATCCGGTCGCAGGCAGTCCTGGATGGCGGAGCCCTCTTTCAGAAATTCGGGGTTGGAGACCACGTCGAAGGAAAACGACTGATCCCGCTGCTGCAGGATGGCGTTGACCCTGGCGGTCACCTTGTCGGCGGTGCCCACCGGCACGGTCGACTTGTTGACTATGATGACGGGCCGGTCACGATGCCTGGCGATGGTTTCGGCCACCGTCAGCACGTGGCTGAGATCGGCGGAGCCATCTTCCCCCGGTGGCGTCCCCACCGCCAGAAACTGCACATCACCGTGTTCGACGGCCTGTACGGCATCCGTGGTGAACACCAGGGCACCGCTCTTGATGTTGCGTTGCAGCAGGGTGTCGAGCCCGGGTTCATAGATAGGGACATGACCGTCCATCAGGGCAGCCACCCGCTGTTCATCGACATCGACACAGATGACCTGGTGACCAACGTCGGCCAGCACGGTGGCCTGAACCAGGCCCACGTAGCCACTTCCAAATACAGTAATGTTCATATTGATACAACCAGAATGTCAGAGAATTTGTAATTTGGAAAAACAAAGAGTTTGGGGGGTTATAAATATTTATCACATTACCTAAGATGTCCGCACCAGTTAATTGTTACCAGCTGTTTCTGGACCATTGCAGGCCCGCTTTTATATCCGTATGTTGAGTAAAACCGTTTGGGGGAGCCCAATTTCGTGGGCGCTGATTAATATTCTTTGTTGGATCTCATATGCAAGATTTTCTGCCATTTTCACGGCCAGCCATGGGCGATGCCGAGATAAGTGCTGTCTGTGATGTATTGAAGTCGGGCTGGATCACCACGGGCCCGAAGAATCATGAACTGGAGCAGCAATTCTGCCATACCTTCGGCTGCCAGCATGCCGTCGCCCTCTGCTCCGCCACCGCCGGTATGCACGTCACCCTGATGGCGCTGGGCATAGGCCCGGGAGACGAGGTGATCACCCCCTCCCAGACCTGGGTCTCCACCATCAACATCATCACCCTGCTGGGGGCCGAGCCGGTCTTCGTCGACGTGGACCCGGATACCCTGATGACCAGCGTCGAGCTGATCGCCCCGCTCATCACCGCCAGGACCAAGGCCATCATCCCGGTGCACTATGCCGGCGCCCCCATCGACCTGGACCCCATCCTCGAGCTGGCCGGCCGGCACGGCATTCCGGTCATCGAGGATGCCGCCCACGCGGTCGGCACCCGCTATCGGGAGCGCTGGATCGGCGCCAGCGGCACCGCCATCTTCTCCTTCCACGCCATCAAGAACATGACCTGCGCCGAAGGGGGCATGCTGGTAACCGACGACAAGGCGCTGGCAGACAAGGTGCGGATGCTCAAATTCCACGGCCTGGGCGTGGATGCCTTTGATCGCATGAGCCTGGGCCGCAAGCCGCAGGCGGAGGTGATCACCCCGGGCTTCAAATACAACCTGGCCGACATCAACGCCGCCATCGCCCTGGTGCAACTGGCACGCCTGCCCGAGCTCAATGCCAAACGGGCCGAACTGGTGGCCCGCTACCAGGAGCGGCTGGCCGGTCTGCCGCTGGCACCGCTCGCCGTGCCGGGCTACCCCCACCTGCACGCCTGGCACCTGTTCATGGTGCGGGTCGACCCCGAGCGCTGCGGCCTCGATCGGGATCAGCTGATGCAGGCGCTGCAGGAGCGTGGCATCGGTACCGGTCTGCACTTTCGGGCAGCCCACACCCAGAAGTACTACCGCGAACGCTACCCGACCCTCAGCCTGCCCCATACCGAGTGGAACTCCTCACGCCTGTGCACCCTGCCACTCTTCCCGGACATGACGCTGGCCGACGTTGACCGCGTGGTCGCGGCCCTTATCGACATATTGGAGTAACCAAACGTGAACAACACTGACATCAAGCTGGTTTCGGTGGTCATCCCCGTCTACAACGAGGAGGCCAGCCTGCCCGTGCTGCTGAGCCGGGTCACCGCCGCCTGCGATCAGCTGTCGCAGGATTACGAGGTGATCCTCATCGACGACGGCAGCCATGACGGCTCCACCGAGCTCATCAGCGAAGCCGCCGCCCGCGAGGGCAGCAAGCTGGTCGGGGTGCTGCTCAACCGCAACTACGGTCAACATGCCGCCATCATGGCCGGCTTCGAGACCGCCAAGGGGGATCTGGTGATCACCCTGGATGCGGATCTGCAGAACCCGCCGGAGGAGATCCTCCGCCTGGTGGAAGCCGCCATGCAGGGCTACGACGTGGTGGGCACCATGCGCCGCAACCGCCAGGACTCCTGGTTTCGCAAGACCGCCTCCAAGCTCATCAACAAGTCGGTGCAAAAGGCCACCGGCGTGCACATGAGCGACTACGGCTGCATGCTGCGCGCCTATCGCCGCCACATCATCGACGCCATGCTCTGCTGCCAGGAGCGCAGCACCTTCATCCCCATCCTGGCCAACAGCTTCGCCCGCCGCACCATAGAGCTGGAAGTGGGCCATGCCGAGCGGGCCCATGGAGAGTCCAAATACGGGCTGATGCACCTCATCAACCTGATGTATGACCTGGTCACCTGCATGACCACCACCCCGCTGCGTCTGCTCAGCATCGTTGGCAGCGTGGTGGCGGGCATCGGCTTTACCTTCTCCATCCTGCTGATCCTGATGCGCCTCACTCTGGGCGCCGACTGGGCCGCCGATGGCGTCTTCACCCTCTTTGCCATTCTCTTCACCTTTGTCGGCGTGCAGCTGCTGGGCATGGGGCTGCTGGGAGAGTACATAGGCCGCATGTACACAGACGTGCGCGCCCGTCCCCGCTACTTCATCCACCGGATCGTGCGCACCGCCACCACCCCTTCGCAACAGGAAGCTGAACAATGAAAGTCGTCGTCTTTGCTTATCACGATATCGGTTGCACCGGCATCGAGGCCCTGCTCGAGGCAGGCTACGAGATCCAGGCCGTCTTCACCCACGCCGATGATCCGGGCGAGAACCGCTTCTTCGGCTCGGTCGCCCAGCTCTGCGCCGAGCACAACCTGCCGGTCTACTCCCCCGAGGACGTGAACCACCCGCTCTGGATCGAGCGCATTCAGGAGCTGGCGCCCCAGGCCCTCTTCTCCTTCTACTACCGCAACATGCTCAAGCAGGCGATCCTCGACATCCCGACCGTCGGCGCCTTCAACCTGCACGGCTCCCTGCTGCCCGCCTACCGCGGTCGCGCGCCCATCAACTGGTGCCTGGTCAACGGCGAGACCCAGACCGGCATCACCCTGCACCAGATGACCGCCAAGCCCGACGCCGGCGCCATTGTCGCCCAGCAGGTGGTAGCCATTGCCGACGACGACACCGCGCTGACCCTGCACGGCAAGGTGCGCCTCGCCGCCCGGGCGCTGCTGGAGCAGGAGCTGCCCAAGCTGCGCGCCGGCGACATCCGCCTCACCCCGCAGGATGAGAGCAAGGCCAGCTACTATGGCCGCCGCACCCCGGCCGATGGCGAGCTGCACTGGCACCGCCCGGCCCACGAACTGCACAACCTGGTGCGCGCCGTCACCCAGCCCTACCCGGGCGCCTTCAGCTTCGCCGGCGATCGCAAGCTGACGGTGTGGAAGAGCCACTGGCTGGCCCAGCAGAGCGACAAGCAGCCGGGCACCATCCTGAGCCAGGAGCCGCTGCGCATCGCCTGCGGTGAAGGAGTGCTGGAGATCGTGGCCGGTCAGGCCGAAGGGGGCCTCTATGTGCGCGGCGCCCAGCTGGCCCGCGAACTGGGGCTGGTCGAAGGGATGAAGATCGGCGCTAAGGCGAGCAATGCCCTGCGCAAGGCGCGGCTGACCCGGGTGCTGATCCTCGGCGTCAACGGCTTCATCGGCAACCACCTGACCGAGCGCCTGCTCCAGGATGGCGGCTACGAGGTCTATGGCCTAGACATCGGCTCCAGTGCGGTGGACCGCTTCATCGGTCACCCCAACTTCCACTTCGTGGAGGGGGACATCAGCATCCACACCGAGTGGATCGAGTATCACATCAAGAAGTGCGACGTGATCCTGCCGCTGGTGGCCATCGCCACCCCCATCGAGTACACCCGCAACCCGCTGCGCGTGTTCGAGCTCGACTTCGAGGAGAACCTCAAGATCGTCCGCTACTGCGTGAAGTATCACAAGCGGATCATCTTCCCCTCCACCTCCGAGGTGTACGGGATGTGCGACGATCACAGCTTCGATGAAGACAGCTCCCGCCTCATCGTCGGCCCCATCAACAAGCAGCGCTGGATCTACTCGGTCTCCAAGCAGCTGCTGGATCGGGTCATCTGGGCCTACGGCAAGAAGGAGGGGCTCAACTTCACACTGTTCCGTCCCTTCAACTGGATGGGGCCGCGTCTGGACAGCCTGGACTCCGCCCGCATCGGCAGCTCCCGTGCCATCACCCAGCTGATCCTCAACCTGGTGGACGGTACCCCGATCCAGCTGGTGGACGGTGGCGCCCAGAAGCGCTGCTTCACCGACATCGAGGACGGCATCGAGGCCCTGTTCCGCATCATC
Organism: Aeromonas dhakensis; assembly: GCF_000820305.1. GTDB lineage: Bacteria > Pseudomonadota > Gammaproteobacteria > Enterobacterales > Aeromonadaceae > Aeromonas > Aeromonas dhakensis. Next base: position 81,871 of record NZ_CDBH01000021.1, on the reverse strand, counting down.
GAGAACAAGGGGAACCGCTGCGACGGCCAGATAATCAACATCGGCAACCCGGACAACGAGGCCAGCATCCAGCAGATGGCCGAGATCCTGCTCGCCAAGTTCGAGGCTCACCCGCTGCGCGACCAGTTCCCGCCGTTTGCCGGCTTCAAGCTGGTGGAGAGCAAATCCTTCTACGGCGATGGCTATCAGGACGTCTCCCACCGCCGGCCGAGCATCGCCAATGCCCGCCGCCTGCTGGACTGGGAACCGACCATCGAGATGGAAGAGACCATAGGCAACACCCTGGACTTCTTCCTGCAAGGGGCGGTCACCACGGGAGTCGAGCATGACTGAGGTAGGTCTGCGGATCGACGTCGATACCTTCAGGGGGACCCGTGACGGGGTGCCCCGCCTGCTGCAACTGCTCGACAAGCATCAGGTCAAGGGGAGCTTCTTCTTCTCGGTCGGACCGGACAACATGGGGCGCCACTTGTGGCGCCTGCTAAAACCCCGCTTTCTACTGAAGATGCTGCGCTCCAACGCAGCATCCCTCTATGGGCTGGACATCCTGCTGGCCGGCACCGCCTGGCCCGGCAAGTCCATCGGCAAGCAGCTCGGCTCCCTGATGCGCGACACCGACAGCGCCCGCCACGAGGTGGGGCTGCACGCCTGGGATCACCACGGCTGGCAGGCCAACACCGGCCACTGGGACGAAGCCGAGCTGATTCGTCAGACCCGGCTCGGGGTGGATGCGCTCAACCAGATCCTGGGGCGCGAAGTGGATTGCTCCGCCGCCGCCGGCTGGCGGGCCGACCCGCTCACCACCCAGGCCAAGGAGCAGTTCGGCTTTCGCTACAACAGCGACTGTCGCGGCAGCGGCCTGTTCCGGCCCCTGCTGCAGGACGGTCGCCCCGGCACCCCGCAGATCCCGGTCAACCTGCCCACCTTCGACGAGGTGGTGGGTCATCAGGTGACGGTCGACGGCTTCAACCGTTTCCTGCTGGATCAGCTGGCGACCCCACCGGTACAGGGCCCCCACGTCTACACCATCCATGCCGAAGTGGAAGGGATCGTGATGGCGGATCAGTTCGATGCCCTGCTCGGCGAAGCCAGGGCGCGCGGCATCCGCTTCGTGCCGCTCGGGGATCTGTTACCATCGGACCCGACCGGCTTACCTACCGGCCGGTTGGTACGCGGCACCCTGCCCGGACGGGAGGGCTGGCTCGGCTGCAAGGCCGAGGCCTGAGATGAATGACGCCACCTCGGGTGGCAGGACTAACCATAGCGCTAATCACACCATGCAACAGAGGATGTCATGACGTTGACCAAGTGGGCCCTGCCCCTGTTCTTTCTCTTCTTTTACCTGCTGCCGCTCGACCAGCGGCCGCTCTGGAGCCCGGACGAAAACCGCTACGCCGAAATAAGCCGGGAGATGGTGAGCACCGGAGACTGGGTGGTCCCCCACTTCCTGGGCTTGCGCTACTTCGAGAAGCCCATCGCCGGCTACTGGTTCAACAGCATCAGCCAGCAGCTGTTCGGTGACACCAACTTCGCCGTGCGCTTCGCCTCGGCCGCCGCCACCGGCCTCAGTGCCGTACTCATCTTCTGGTTCGCCCTGCAACTGTGGCAGTGCCGGCGCAAGGCCTTCCTCGCCGGGCTCATCTATCTGTCGCTGCTGCTCGTCTACGGCATCGGCACCTACAGCGTACTGGACGCCATGGTGACCCTCTGGCTCAACGCCGCCATGGTGAGCTTCTACATCATCCGCAAGGAGGGTTCCCTTGCCAGCCGGATCGGCGGCTATCTGCTGTTCGGCCTCGCCTGCGGCATGGGCTTTCTCACCAAGGGCTTCATCGCCCTGGCGGTGCCGGTGGTGGTCATAGTGCCCTACGTCATCTATCAACGCCGTCTGCTCGAGCTGGTGCGCTTCGGGCCGCTGGCCATCCTGAGTGCAGCCCTGCTGGCAGCCCCCTGGGCCATCGCAGTGCACCTGCGCGAGCCGGACTACTGGCACTACTTCTTCTGGATTGAGCACATCCAGCGCTTCGCCGCCGACAACGCCCAGCACAAGGCCCCCTTCTGGTACTACCTGCCCATGGGGCTGCTCGGCACCCTGCCCTGGCTCGGCCTGCTGCCCGGCGCCCTGCGCAAGGGCTGGCAGGAGCGCAAGATAAACCCGGAGACCCTCTACCTGCTGGCCTGGGTGGTGTTGCCCTTCCTCTTCTTCAGCGTGGCCAAGGGCAAGCTGCTCACCTACATACTGCCCTGCTTCGCCCCGCTGGCCATGCTGATGGCCGCCAGCGCCGTCGACCTGCTCAAGGAGGGGAAAGAGCGGGCCTTCAAGGTCAACGCCTGGCTGAACGGCCTGTTCGGCCTCATCTGCCTGATCGTGCTGGCGGTGCTGGCCTTCTCCCCCCGCCACGCCGTCTATGGCGAGGAGGATCACGGCGCGCTGGCGGTGGCCATGGTCATCTTCGCCGGCTGGAGTCTGCTCGGTTTCGTTCAGCTCAAGGCCATCAACCAGCGCTGGACCCTGAGCGCGCTCTGCCCCATGGTGCTGGCCATCGGCCTGCCCTGGGCACTGCCGCAATCGCTGATCGACTCCAAGCTGCCGGAGCGCTTCATCGAGGCCAACCAGGCCGTGCTGATGAAGTCAGGCACCCTGCTGGCCAACGACGTCGGGCTGGCCTCCTCCCTCGCCTGGGGCACCCGGCGCAGCGAGATCAACCTGTTCGACAGCAAGGGGGAGGTCCATTACGGCCTCAGCTACCCGGATGCAGCGGGGCGCTACGTGGCCCGCGCCGACTTCCCGGCCTGGCTGGCACAGGCGCGTAAAAATGGCCAGGTGGCCCTGCTGATGAAGACGGATCGCGACGGCAACACCGGGCCCGTGCCCCCCGCCGACGAGACCATCGTCAGCCACCGGCTGACCCTGCTCATCTACCACGGGGCCCAGTGATGGACATACTGCTGCTGTTGCTGGTGTGCCTGCTGACCTGCAGCGGCCAGATGCTGCAAAAGCAGGCGGTCATCAGCTGGCAGCGCCGCCCCTGCAACCACTGGCAGAAGCTGCGTTCCCCCTGGCTCATCGCCAGCGTGGCGGCCCTCGGCAGCGGCATGCTGCTCTGGATCTACCTGCTGCAGCGGCTGCCGCTCGGCATGGCCTACCCCATGCTCAGCATCAATCTGGTGCTGGTGCTGGTGGGCTCCAGACTGTTCTTTCACGAGCAGATCAGCTACCACAACTGGCTGGGGGTGGGCGCCATCATAGTGGGCGCCCTGCTGCTGGGAGGTTTGCTATGAGCGACGGCCATCAGCAGGCGCTGAAGGGGTATCTCTACGTGCTCGGCAGCATAGTGCTGGTGACGGTGGCCCAGCTCGGCATGAAGTGGGGAGCGATCCAGTTGCCGGCCTGGCAGCCGGATCTCGCCCTGATGCTGGCCCATCCGCTGCCGCTGCTGGTAATCCTGGCCGGGGTGGGCTGCTACGCCCTGTCGCTGCTCTGCTGGCTGGCGGCGCTGCACTCCACCCCGCTCAACATCGCCTACCCCCTGCTCAGCACCAGCTATGCGCTGGTCTACCTGCTGGCGGTCAACATCCCGCTCTTCGCCGAGCCGCTGGAGCCGGGCAAGGCGCTCGGGGTGCTGTTTATCCTGCTGGGGGCCGTGCTGGTGGGGATCAAGCCTGCGGCCAGCAACAAGCAGGCAGACTAGTTTTCTCTTGTTTGTCGCAAGGGCTGCCATGGCAGCCCTTTTTTTGTCTGCCGCCGATGCTGGCACGCCAGCGAAGCAGTTGCGCGGCGGTACTGTCAGACCGCACACTTGACCGAACTCGGAACATGCCCTTATAACGGAAACTCCCAAGGAAGAGAGAATTCTATGTCGGCCAAGCATCCCATCATTGCGGTTACCGGTTCGTCCGGTGCCGGCACCTCCACCTCCACCATCGCCTTTCGCTCCATGTTTCATCAGCTCGGTTATCAGGCGGCCGTGGTGGAAGGGGACAGTTTTCACCGCTACACCCGCCCGGAAATGGACGTGGCGATCCGCAAGGCGCGCGAACAGGGGCGCCACATCAGCTATTTCGGACCCGAGGCGAATGACTTCGGCCTGCTGGAGAGCTTCTTCCAGGAGTACGGCCAGAATGGCAGCGGCCAGTATCGGCGCTACCTGCACAGCTTCGACGAGGCGGTGCCCTTCAACCAGATGCCGGGCACCTTCACCCCCTGGCAGAACCTGCCGAACGACACCGACCTGCTGTTCTACGAAGGGCTGCACGGCGGCGTGGTCACCGAGGATCACAACGTGGCCCGCCACGTGGACTTTCTCATCGGGGTGGTGCCCATCGTCAACCTGGAGTGGATCCAGAAGCTCATTCGCGACACCTCGGAGCGCGGTCATTCGCGCGAAGCGGTCACCGACTCCATCGTCCGCTCCATGGACGACTACATCAACTTCATTACCCCCCAGTTCTCCCGCACCCACATCAACTTCCAGCGGGTGCCGACGGTGGACACCTCCAACCCCTTCAGCGCCAAGGTGATCCCGAGCCTGGACGAGAGTATGCTGGTGATACGGTTTCGCGGCATCAAGCAGGTGGACTTCCCCTACCTGTTGTCGATGATCGACGGGTCCTTCATGTCACGGATGAACACCATAGTGGTGCCGGGCGGCAAGATGGGCTTCGCAATGGAGCTGATCCTGCGCCCGCTGATCCAGCAACTGCTCGAAACCGGCAAGATCACCTGAGCCAAGGAGCTGACGATGCGGTTAGCATTTATCTCTGTGGGATTGGCCGCCCTGCTGGGTGGCTGCAGCAGCGGCCCCGCTGCACCGACCCTGGAGGCGGGCACCATGGTGGTGCGCCCGGCGGCCAGCTGGCCGTTCGGGGCGACGCCGCGCTATGCGCTGGCCGAGCAGTTCCAGTATGCCGGCGACAGCGCCGAGGGCTGGCTGGAGCCGGTCCAGCAGGCAGTCAACCAGGCGCTGGACAGCAAGGGGTGGCAGAGCGTGCCCCTCGACGAGGCCGACCTCTGGGTCGCCATCGGGGTGGCCGGCAGCAAGGATCTGAGCGACGGCGAGATCTTCGCCCGCCTCGGCATGACGCCCGGGCTGCAGGCCAAGGCCGATGCCCGCAAGGGGACCCTGGCCATCGTGCTGCTCGACCGGCGTACCCAGCAGGCGGTGTGGAGCAGCGCCATCTCCCTGGCTAGCGACGTGGCCATCGCCGAAGGGGATCGCCAGCAGCTGAGCCGGCAGCTGGCCGCCAAGATGCTCGACTCCCTGCCCACCCGCTGAGCTCTTCCTTTGAATGCAAAACGGCCTGCATCAAGCAGGCCGTTGCGATCACACCATGACAGTCACTTGCGCTGGCAAGTCAGCAGGGTTACCCCTTTCTGGCTGAGGATGGCCTGCTTCTCCTGGTTCCAGAAGGTGGTGACACCGTCGGAATACTTGGCACCGGACTCCGCCTCGACCCGGCCCAGCTTGTGGTAGACGCCGGCATAGGGGAACTGCACCATGTCGGCCTGGGCGTCATAGGTCACGGCCAGCATCTCTTCACCACACTGGTACTGGCTGAACTGGTATTGGGTCGGCTGCGGCATGCTGCAGGCCGCCAGTCCCAGCAGGGGGAGCAACACTATCATTTTTTTCATTGCACTTTCCTTATGTCATGGCGTTATTCGATCGGAATAATCACGGCTATCAGGCTTCAACAATTTGATAACTATGGGTAATTTCTACCGCTTTTTCCAACATCAGGGAAACTGAACAATATTTTTCCATCGACAGATCCACCGCGCGGGCCACCTGTTTCTCGGCCAGCCCCTTGCCGGTCACCACGAAGTTGAGGTGGATCTTCTCGAACACCCGCGGTACCGAGTCAGCCCGCTCTCCGGCCAGCTCCACATGACAGGCGGTCACGGATTGACGCGCCTTCTCCAGAATGGAGACCACATCAATTGAGCTGCAACCACCCACCGCCAGCAGGATCATCTCCATCGGGCTGGCACCCTCGCCGGGGTTGGCGCCGTCCAGGATCACCTGGTGACCGGACTCACTCTCGCCCACAAACTTCATGCCTTCCACCCAGCTGACCTTGGCTTTCATTTCACTTTTCCTCTTGATGACGACAGATCTGACCGACATAGCATACCCCAGACGGCGCGACAGCGGCACATATCCGCCATTTTCACGAACTTCCGGGCTAACTAGATCAAAATCAACATCTGATGCCCCCAGCTTCCTTACAATGGCGAACGGAGCGCAGCAGGGGTTGCAAGGGGAGCTGGCAAAAGCCCTCAAAGCCTTGTCAGCACAGACAAAGGCTCTTATCCTACTGCGACTAATACAAGGAATGGCAAGGTTGGCAGCTTGCCCGGACGCACGAGTCCATAAAAAGACACTACAGAGGAATTCTCATGGTCATTGGCAAACCGCAAAGCGATCCCACCCTGGAATGGTTCTTGTCGCACTGCCACATTCATAAGTATCCCGCCAAGAGCACCCTGATCCACGCGGGTGAGAAGGCGGAAACCCTCTACTACATCGTCAAGGGCACTGTGGCCGTCTTGATCAAGGACGATGAAGGCAAGGAGATGATCCTCTCCTATCTGAACCAGGGCGACTTCCTGGGCGAGATGGGCATGTTCGAGGAGAACGAGAATCCCGAGCGTTCCGCCTGGGTGCGTGCCAAAGGCTCCTGCGAAGTGGCCGAGATCTCCTACAAGAAGTTCCGCCAGCTGATCCAGGTCAACCCGGAAATCCTGATGCGCCTCTCCGGCCAGATGGCCAAGCGGCTGCAGCACACCAGCCAGAAGGTCGGCAACCTCGCCTTCCTGGACGTGACCGGCCGGATCGCCCAGACCCTGCTGAACCTGGCCAAACAGCCGGATGCCATGACCCACCCGGACGGCATGCAGATCAAGATCACCCGTCAGGAGATCGGCCAGATCGTCGGCTGCTCCCGCGAGACCGTCGGCCGGATCCTCAAGATGCTCGAAGAGCAGGAGCTGATCTCCGCCCACGGTAAGACCATAGTGGTGTTCGGCACCCGCTGATCCCCGCTACTGGCGGCCCCGCACTGGGCCGCCGGATAAAGAAGGCTGCCACGGCAGCCTTTTCTGATCGCCTCCCCTATAATCCCGAACGCCCCTGCCAGCACGGCTTTCGCCAAGAGAGATCCTATGCACCTTCAATGCCCCATTTGCCGCAGCCCCCTTCAGCTGCATGACGCCTCCAAGGGGCGCTACTGCGCCAACAAGCACCACTTCGATCCCGCCCCGGAAGGCTATCTGGATCTCATTCCCGGCAAGAAGAATCCCAAGGACAGTGACAGCCGCGCCCTGATGCGCGCCAAGCGCCACTTCCTGGAGCAGGGCCACCAGCTGCCGCTGGTCGAGGCGATGGCCAGCCTGCTCTCCCCCCTCGAACCGCGCGAGCTGATCCACCTGGGCTGTGGCGAGGGCTACTACTGCCGCGCCCTGGCCGAACGGCTGCCGGGCTGGCAGTTTGCCGGCGTCGACATCGCCAAGAACACCATCTTCGCCGCCAACAAGGCGCAGCCGGAGGGTCAGTTCGTCATCGCCGATCCGGCCCGTGCCCCCATCATGCCGGGCACGGCCCAGCTGCTGCTGGTCAACGATCTCAAGGTCAAGACCGAGCTGCTGGTCAACTGGCTGGCACCGGGCGGCTACCTGCTCTACCTGCAACCGGGGCCGCGCCATCAGTGGCAGCTGAGGGTCAGCCTCAACCCGGTCAGCATGGAGCACCCGCTGAGCTGGCCGAGCCTGGCCGGCCTCGACCCCATGGGTCAGCTGCGCTGCCAGTTCAGCATGCAGATGGATCAGGGCCTGCGCGAGCACATTCTGGAGACCAGCCGCCTCGGCTGGCGGGCCAGCGGCGAGCAGCGTCACGCCTTCACCCACCAAGGGCCGGACGCGCTGGAGCAGGATCTGCTGCTGAGCCTGTGGCAAAAGCCGCTGTGAGCGCATTCATCCCATGAAAAAAGGCCCTGACGGGCCTTTTTTATTGCGCGGAGATGCCGTTACAGCTTGATCCAGGCATCGCTCCAGGCCGTGCCCTTGCCGGGCTCATAGGCCCAGGCCGCACCGGCACACCAACCGGTGTAGGGATGGGGCTTGCACTGGTAGTTGCCGCCCAGATTGCTCACCTTGTCACCGGCTTTGTAGGCAGTACCCTCCTTATAGGGCGGGTTGCCATCCGGCGGCGTGGTACCGCCGCTGCCCTTGATCAGGATCTCGTGGGTGGCGCTGCGGCTCAGCCCCTTGTCGTCGGTCACCTTGAGCACGAAGCCGTAGCGGGTGTCGCTGGCCGGGGTCGGCGGCAGGGTGGCACTCAGGGTGGACTGGGTCAGATCCGAGGCGCTGGCCCCGGCCGGCAGGGTCCAGGCGTAGCTGAGGGGCTTGCCTTCCGGATCGCTCGAGCCCTGGCCGGAGAGCAGCACGGTGGCGCCGCCCAGCGCCTCGCTCGGGCCGCTGATGCTGGCCACCGGCGGCAGGTTGGTGCCACCGCCGTTGTCCTCGATCACCACCTCGGGGAAGAAGTGCTGCACGCAGCGGCTGTAGTCACGCTCCTTGAACGCGCTGAAACGGGTCTGGTAGCCCACCAGCTTGCAGGCGTAGCTCTTGCCGCCATTGGGGTTGCCCGGCACATAGCTCCAGTCGTTCTCCCAGTAGATGGGCAGGGCGCCGGATCCGGCCTCGTCGAACACCTTCATGTTCTTGCAGCCGAGCACCTCGTCGGCGGGCACCGGCACGCCCAGATACTGGGCCTGGGCCTGGTAGTAGGTGATCCGGTTCTGGGACTGGGCATGTTCGGCCGCACCGCCACACTCCACCCCGCCGTTGATGATCTGGGTGGTCACCCCGAAGCCCGGCACCAGGCCGTTCTGCCGATCGTGGGCATTGGGCTGCCAGGTGCCGTCGATCACGTGCAGCATGGAGGGCTTGGGCGGCTGCGGATAGACGAAGAAGAAGACGGCGCTGGCCAGGTTGAGCCAGGTGTCCGCCACTTTTTCCGGGTTGTCCAGCAGGGTGCGTACAGTGCCGAACATGGCCTCGGAGAAGGGGCCGTAGTTGTAGTTGTACGACAGCTGCTTGGCACCGCGACCGAAGTAGCTCTTGAACTCGCCGTTGTCGAACTTGCCGCACGGCCACTGCTGACCCTGCCACACCTCGGGGTTGCACTCGGCGTTGTAGCCGCCGCGCATCTGCTCGGTCCAGCCCATCTCCCGCACCCACACCAGCCCCTGGCGCCACTCGGGCTCGGGTCGCCAGTTCTCGTGGCCGCCGGTCTCCTGGGCGAAGTGGGCAAACATGGTGGCCAGCGACTTGCGGCAGATGGCCTCGGCGTTGCGCCCGTCGCTGTAGTCGCCGCAGAAGGCCGGGAACTTGGCCACCGCCTGCAGGAAGCCGCGATAGGTGTACTCCGGCGCCCGCAACGGGAACAGGAAATTGAACTGCGATTCGCTGAGCAGCCCCTCCACCCGTTTGACGTTGGCGGGGTTGAGCGGCAGACCGGGGGCCACCGCCTCGACCACGGCGTTGTCGCGGGTGGCGATGGAGGCCTTGACCGCCGTCATGGCCGGGAAGTCGGTGAGCGCCTGCTCCCTGGCATCCAGCTCGCTCTGGCTCAGATAGACGGGGCTGCCGTCGGCGGTACCGCTGCCGCCCTGATCAGGCGGAGTGACCCCCTCTCCGCCGGCGGGGGGCGTCACCTCACCCTCCCCCATCAGCGCCCACGGCGAGTCCCACTCGTTGGCCACCTGCACCCCCGGGCTCTGGCCCGGATTGGCGTACCACTTGGCCTCGTAGATCTGGCCGTTGAAGCTGACCTGGCTGCCGCCGGCATAGCCCTGATTGATGTCATAAGGGGTGGCGGCCCACAACTGGCCACTCAGACAGAGCGCGGCCAGCAGGGTGGCCACAGAGGACTTTCTTGTCATCATATTTACCTCTTGCTAGAGAAGGGCGGGGCTTGGCCCCCGCCCGTGGCACCTCGCGTTGCGCGAGGCGAAAAGGGATCAGCGCGTCGCCAACGGCATGCCGTTGACCGTGTAGCCGAGCCCGGCCGGGGCAGACGCAAGCTGGGCCTCGGCCTGTGACTGGTTGCGGCACAGCACGCTGGCACTGCGCGGCTCGCTCGCGGTCGGCACGTTGACGTGGAACTTGTTCATCACGCTGGCGTTCAGCCTGTGGTTGGCCAGCTTGAAGCGCAGCAGGCCGTCGCGGGTCTCCACCTGCAGCTGGCAGTCGCTGTTGCCAAGCCGCTCGCCGTCATCGCCATAGGCAAAGCCGTAGGCGCCGTGCAGCGCCGGGTAGAGGTAGCTCGGCAGCTGACCCTGCGGGTCGTAGTAGCCGACCAGGGTGGTCACCGGCACGCCGAAGGCGGCAGGCTTGCGATCTACCGCCAGATCCGCCGGCGCCCCCTCGTTCCAGCTGCTGCCGTCTGAGGTGTAGCTCTTCTTGAAGCCGCGCGAGACGGTGATCTGCTGGCCGTTGATGAAGAGGGTGCTGTTGTAGCCGGCGTTGTGGTCGATGCTGACGATGCGGCCGCGATTGACCGCCGAGGCCGCCGGCAACTGGATGTTGCGGGTCCAGTTGCCATCCCACATGGCCACCTTGACCAGATCGTACTCGGCCAGCAGGGCGGCCAGCCTGACCTCACCCAGGTCGCTCACCGGCGCGGTGATCTGCTCGGCGAGAGTGACCCGGTGGCGGTAGGGCTCCATCTTCGCCTGGCTTTCGTTCCACTTGCTGAAGCCGGTGGGCGAGCTGGCATCGAACACCGCCTTGCTCTCGAGGAAGCGCTGGATGATGGCGGCCGAGTTCGGGGTGTAGAGGGTGAAGCGGTTGAAGCCGGAGAGCGGCTCGCCGCCGGCCATGGCGTCGAAGCCGAACTTGCGGCCATCAAACGGGGCCTGGCACTGACCGTCCAGGCAGGCGCTCTGGCCGCTGCGGCTCGCAAAGAAGTTGGGGATGAAGCGGTTCTTGTCGCCATCCCAGCCCCAGGTGGCATTGATCTGGTCGGCGCTGCGGTGCACCGAGCCGGCAAAGCCGCCCACGTAGTGGCCGAGGCCGTAGTTGTGGCCCACCTCGTGGCTGAACTCGTTGCCAAGAGAGGCGTCCAGGGTGACGATGCCGCCCCCGCCGGAGCCGCCGTGCACCTGCACCCCGTTGGCGTACTTGCCACGGCTGTTGTGGGCCGCCAGCTGGGCCACCACGTAGGGATGGCTGCTCTCCCCCTCCCCGGCGGTGCTGTTGATGCCGTAGTTGGCGTTGTCGATGCCAAGGGAGACCAGCTCCTTGCCGATGCGCTGGCGCATGGTGCCGCTGTGCCAGCCCCCCTCGCTCGGATCAAAGTCGGTGAGCAGGGTGCCATCCGGCAGCATCACTTCCGGCAGCGCCAGCGGCGCATACTGGCTGACGACGAGGCGGCTGGCGGGAATGGTCTGGAAGTACTCCCGCTGGGCCTCTTTATCTTTGGCAAAGGCGAACTGGTCGCGCGGGCTGGTCAGCATGCCGATGTCGATGGTGTGAATGAGCAGCTCCCCCGGCGCCCCCACCTTGAGGTCGGTCAGCTCGCCGCTCAGATCCCCCTGGCTCAGGCGCAGGGTGAGACCGGGCATGATCCACTCGGCCGGCAGCACGGCGCTCCAGGCGTCGCTCGCATAGGTAATGCCGTTGTTTTCCAGCTCGCCATCGCGGATCCACTGGCCGCGCACGAACTTGAACTGCTGGCTCTGGCCGCGGGAGAGGGTCACCTGACGGCCGCTGAAGTAGACGGTGGAGTTGTAGCCGGCATTGGAGGCGAGGCGCACCATCTTGCCCTCCAGGCTCGCATCGCGGGGCAAGAAGATGTCGCGCACCCAGCGGCCGTCGGCGGTCTGGATGGTGACCAGGGCATGGGGCTGCAACTTGCCGAGCAGGAAGGCACCGCTCGGGTCGCTCAGCCTGGCCAGCTCGCTGCTGCTGTTGATGACGGTACTGGTGCCGGGGCCCGGGGTGAAGTCGACCCCCTCCTCCGGCGTCCCTTCCAGGTAGTAGGCGGTCTTGGGCAGGCGGGAAGGCGGCTCCAGAGTGAGGCTGCCAAGCAACTTGCCGGCGCCGTCGCGGGCCTCGAGCGCCAGCGGCGCCTCGTTGCCGGCCTGCAGCGGGCGCACCAGCAGCAGGCTCTTGCGCAGGGCGGTGAGGCGGGGCTGGTTGTCACCCTCCCGCGGGTGGGCGGGCAGGATCTGGCTCTGGGCAAACTGGACCCCGGCCAGCAGCGATCCCTGCAGAGCGTTCTGCGGGCGGGTGGTGTCAAAGACCAGTGGTGTGGGTGGCTGAACGGCGGCCAGCAGCGGGCCGCTTGCCAGGGCTGCGCCGATCAGGCAGGCAAGACGTGTGGTGCATGTGGTCATGGTGGTGCTCTTTTGTTGTTATGGGGGAAAAGGAGGGGCATGCCTGGCATGCCCCTGTGGATGGTGAATTACTTGCAGCTGGTGGCGCCGATGTCCTGCCAGACGTCGTGCTTGCCTGGCTCGTTGCCGCGGGTCCAGTACTGGGCCTTCCACTGGCGACCGTTGTGGCTGGTCACGTCACCGGCGTTATAGGCAACATTGGCATCCCAACCCAGCTGCACCTGGCTTATCAGCTTCCACTGATCGGCGCTGCGGCTCGGCTCATTGCCCTGGGTCCAGTATTTGGCCTGCCATACCAGCTGGTTGTGGCTCACCTTCTCGCCACCGTTGTAGGTGGTTGCAGCCTTCCAGGCCGGCCAGTTGGCGGCATCCGGATCGGTGGCGTTGCAGTCGCCACCACCGCTGACCGGGGTCACGGTGAGGCGGGTAGCGGCCTGGGCATCCAGTGCGCCGTCGGTCACGGTGACGGTGAGGTCATAGCCGGTCTCCACGGTTACGCTGGGGCCGGTCACTACCAGGGTCTTGCTGTTCTGACCGCTGGCGGTGAGCCCGGCCGGCACGCTCCACTGATAGCTCAGGGTGTCGCCGTTGGGATCGCTGGCGTTGGCGGTGATGCTCACCTGCTTGCCGGCCTGCACCGAGACCTTGTCCTGCACCGTGACGACCGGCGGCAGGTTCGGTTGCGGCGCCTTATTGGTCACCACTACCTGATCCTTGGCGCTGAGGTTGTGGTCATCGGTCACGGTCAGCTCGAACACCAGATTGACGTCCTGGCTCACCGCATCGACGGCCACCTTGGCCTTGGCCTGGGTGGCGTCGCTCAGGGTCGCCTTGGGACCGGAGATCTGGGCCCAGCTGTAGCTCAGTACCGCCCCTTCCGGATCGCGGGAGGAGGAACCGTCCAGCACCAGCTCGGCCGGGCCGGTCACCGCGAGATCGGTGCCGGCATTGGCCACCGGCGGCTTGTTGACCGGCGGTGTGCTATCGCCGTGGCCCAGCCCCTCGTGCATGGCGTTGAGAATGTCGCCGTTGTCGGCGTCGATTTCCCAGGCGAACATGCCCCCGAGCTGGTTGGCCAGCACGTACTGCCCCTTGGCCTTGACCGAGCGCTCGTCATCGAAGGTGATGAGCTCGCCGGTGGCAGCCTTGAACACGGACGGTGCCTCGGCCACTTCGTCATAACTGTACTGCCAGTCGCCGGCCATCTTGCCCTTGGCGATGCCGCGATAATCGATGACCCCCTTCTCCCAGATCCCTTCCGCTTCGGTGCCCGCAATCGGGCCGGTGGCGGTGCCGGTGAAGGGGTTGTTGCCCTGATACCCGCTGACGCCGGTCCAGCCGCGGCCATACATGGCGGCCCCCACCACCACCTTGCCGGGCTCGACGCCCTGACCCAGCAGCGCCTTGACCCCCTTGTCGGTGGTGTACTTGGTGTTGGGATCCCAGCTCGACTCGTAGAGCGCGGTCTGGTGACCCAACCCGGTGTTGGTCCAGGCGCCGTTGAAGTCGTAGCTCATCAGGAAGATGTGATTCATGTATTGCTGGGCGGCGCGATAGTCCACCTTGGCAATCTTGTCGCCGCCGGCACTGATGGCGGAGGTGAGCTCATAGGTGCGGCCCGTCTCTGCGCTCAGCTCGTCGAGCATGGCGCGCAGCTCCTTCATCAGCAGCACGTAGGTCTCGCCATCGGAGGGGCTGCCGAGGTTGGGGTTGGCCCCGAGGCCACCCGGGAATTCCCAGTCGATATCCACCCCGTCGAAGAATTTCCAGGTCTGCAGGAACTCCTTCACCGACCCGACGAAGGTGTCGCGCTTGGCCTTGTCACCGAAGAAGAAGAAGGGATCGGAGAGGGTCCAGCCACCGATGGAGGGGAGGATCTTCAGGTCCGGATAGGCCTTCTTGAGCGCCATCAGGTTGCCGAAGTTGCCCTTGTAGGGTTCGTCATAGGCTGTGAGGTTGCCCTGCCCCATCTGGATGGCGGCCCAGGGATCGTGGATGGAGACCTTGAAGTCCTCGCGGCCGGCACAGGAGCGCTGCAGCGCCTCGAAGCTGCCGGAGATCTCTTTGAGGCTGTCGTTGATGCCGTTGCCACCGCAGATCGGGGTGAAGCCATAGAGGATGTGAGTCAGGTTCTGGGCCGGGATCTTGTCCACGGTGAACTTGCGACCATAGACCCCCCACTCCACGTAGTAGGCCCCCATCACCTTGCCGGTCTTGTTGACGTAGGGCTTGTTGTTCTCCTTGAGCGGCGCCTTGAGCGGCAGCAGGTGGCTGCCGTCGGTGTCGGCCACCAGGATCTCTTTCTTGTCGGAGAGGGTGCAGCCGTCGGCGTTGCACAGGGCCACCTGCATCTGGTAGCGGCCCCCCTGGGTGACCTTGAAGTTGGCGGTGCCGGAGGCGGAGGCGGCGCCGGACCACACCTCCTTGCCGTCGAGCAGTACCTTGGCGGTCTGGCCGACATCACCGGACCAGAGGTTCCAGCTCACGCTGACCGGGGCACCATCCTTGTGAACCGTCACCAGCTTGTTGTAGGAGGTGGCGGCCTGGTCCACTTCGACGATGGCGAACTTGGTTTCGCCCCAGCCGATGGTGGGTTTGCCGGGGGCGGCAGCGAAGGCGGAGGAGGCGCAGAGCCCCCCGACGATCAGTGCCAGTACGGAGGGTTTTGGACTTAACATAGTTGAATATCCTTATTTCGTTCTTGGAATAGATAACGAAAAAGGCAACGCAACCTGACAGGTAACGCAGACAACATCGCACCATGGCTTGGCCCATGGACGAAACAACCTGTGGTGGCCCCGCTATCCTAGGTACCGCTGACCCTTAGACCGGAAGCTTTGCGTCCCGGACTTTCGTCCGGTTTGCCTTTTGCACAACTTGATTTGCGATAAAAATAATCGCGACCTGACTATAAGGGAGTCAAAGGAGAGAGGGCAAACCCTTGATTGATTATTAATAAGTCACTTTTTACCGGTTTTGAGCCTCAAACGAGAAGAAAAGGCACATTTCCGGGTCGGAAAGTGCCGATCTTGTCACTTGGGGGCCGCCGATTAAAAATCGGACGAATTCCCGGATTCGTGATCACCATCAAGTTTGGCCGGCCGCAAGATGCTGTTCATCAGCGCCCGCAGCTTGAGCGGTTTGACCGGTTTGCTGATGTAGCCGTAGCCGTGTTCCCGGATCTGCGCCTGCAGCTCGCTCTTGCGATCCGCGCTGATGATGATGCCGCCGATATGGTTGCCGTGAGCGAGGCGCAGCATGTGCAGCGCCTGCAATCCGGTCTTGCCGTCGTCCAGATGGTAATCGGAGAGCACCAGCTGCGGCAGGAAGCCGCCGGCGATGAGATCCTCCGCCTGGGCCTGGCTCTGGGCGCACACCACCTCGCAGCCCCAGCGCCCCAGCAGTGACTGCATGGCGATCAGGATATCGCTCTCGTTGTCGATGCAGAGCACCCGGATCCCCTCCAGTTGGCTGTCGCGCTGGGCGGGGGCCGCCACCTGCGTCGTTGCGACAGGACGGGTCGCCAGGTTGAGGGTGACGGCAAACACCGAGCCCGCCCCCGGCCAGCTGCGCAGGGTCAGGTTGTGGCCAAGCACCAGGGCGATGCCGCGGGCGATGGCAAGGCCGAGCCCCAGCCCCTGCTCCCGCGCAGTGCGGGAGTGATCGAGGCGGGAGAACTCGTCGAAGATCGCCTCCTGCTTGTCGGCCGGAATGCCGGGGCCGTTGTCCCACACCTCGATGCGCACCTTGTCGCCGAGCCGGCGACAGCCGAGCAGCACCCGGCCGCCCGGGTTGTAGCGAAAGGCGTTGGTGAGGAAGTTTTGCAGCACCCGCCGCAGCAGGCGCACGTCGCTGTAGACCGCGAGGCTGCTCTCCACCACCGAGAACTGGATCTCCCCCGCCTGGGCCAGCACCCCGAACTCCGCCTTGAGGTTATCGAACACGTCGCGCAGGGCGAAATCCAGCTTCTTGGCCTTGAACTTGCCCGCCTCGAGGCGCGAGATGTCGAGCAGATCGGTGATGAGATCCTCGGTCGCCCCCAGCGCATCGTCGATGTGGCGGGCGATGCGGGCCGGCTCGTCCGCCGGCGGCAGCATCTCCAGCAGGGAGGAGGTGAACAGCTTGGCGGCGTTGAGGGGCTGGGTCAGATCGTGGCTCACCGCCGCCAGGAAGCGGCTCTTGGAGTGGTTGGCCCGCTCCACCTGCTGGTTCACCAGCAGCAATTGGCGGTTGAGCTCGGAAAGCTCGTGGGTGCGCTCGGCCACCCGCGCCTCCAGGTGTTCGTTGGCCTCGCGCAGCACCCGCTCAGCGTCGCGAAACGGGGTGATGTCGGTAAAGGTCATCACGAAGCCGCCCGCCGGCATGGGGTTGCCCTGCATCTCGATCACCCGGCCATCGGGGCGCTCGCGGGCCGAGATGTGCTGGCTGCCGCGCTGCATGAAGGCGACCCGCCGCGCCACCTGGGCCTCCACATCACCGGGGCCGCACAGCCCCTGCTGGGCGTTGTAGCGGATGATCTCCTCGATGGGGCGGCCCACCTGGATGAGGCCGGGGGGATAGTGGAACAGCTCGATGTAGCGCCGGTTCCAGGCCACCAGCTTGAGTTCCCGGTCCACCACCGAGATCCCCTGCCCCATGTGTTCGATGGCCCCCTGCAGCAGGCCGCGATTGAAGCGAAACACGTCAGAGGCCTCGTCCACTATGGTGGCGATCTCTTCCAATTGCATGTTGCGCCCCTGCAGGGCCGAGGCCAGCACCAGCCGCGCGGACGAGGTGCCGAACACCCCGGCCAGCAGCCGCTCAGTGTGGGCGATGAGCTCGGCGGAGGCCTGCATCTGGGGCGCCAGGGTGCCGCCTCGCTCGCCGGCGAAACGGCCGAAGGCGCGCTTGACCCGGCTCGAGCCGACGAAGCGGGCCGCCAGCATCTCCAGCTCCTTGACCGAGACCCGCGCCTGATAGAGCGCCGTTGTGTCGCGGCTCGGCTTGCCGACGAAGTTGGCCGCCTGCAACCGCTCGCTCACCGCGGGGCGGGAGAGCAGGGAGCCCGCCACATAGCCGGCCAGGTTGAGCAACAGGCTCAGGAAGATGCACCAGGCCCCCAGGCTCAGGTCGCGCACCGCAGGCCAGTCGGGCGGCGCCAGCAGGGTCGCCAGTGGCGAGCCGGCCAGCAGGCCGCTCTCCGCCAGCAGGGTGGCGAACCAGAGGCTCACCCCGAGGGCGAGGCCGAGATAGACCCCCTTGCGGTTGCCGTGCCGCCAGTAGAGGCCGAGCAGCAGGGCCGGTGCGAACTGGGCCACCGCACCGAACGACAGATAACCGATGCGTGACAGGCTGGTGAGATCCCCGAGCCAGAGGTAGAGTCCCCAGGCCGCCAGCAGGATCAGCAGGATGGCGCCGCGGCGCACCTGCAGCAGCAGGCGCACCAGCCGCTCGTCCCGCCCCTGCTGCCAGAAGCGGCGCAGCAGCACCGGCAGCACCAGATCGTTGCTGACCATGATGGCCAGCGCTATGGTGCAGACGATCACCATGCCGGTGGCCGCCGAAGTGCCGCCGAGAAACGCCAGCAGCGCCATGCCGTCGAACCCGAGCGACATGGGGAGGCTGATCACATAGGTATCCGAGGCCATGCCGGCCCCCACCCACTGCTTGCCCGCCAGCGCCAGCGGCCAGATGAAGAGTCCCATCATGAACAGGTAGAGCGGGAACAACCAGCGCGCCCAGTGCAGATCCTGGCCCTGGTTGTTCTCCACCACGGTAACGTGAAACTGGCGCGGCAGGCAGATGACGGCGCACATGGCCACCAGGGTGTAGATGGCGAGCTCCAGCAGGCTGCCCGGCGTCACCGCCACCACCGCATCGAGAAAATCGCTGGCCACCAGGGTGCGGGCCTGGCTCGGCTTGCTGAGGATGAGCCAGAGCGCGAAGCTCCCCACCGCCATGAAGGCGAGCAGCTTGACCACGGATTCGAAGGCGATGGCCACCACCATGCCGCGGTGGTGCTCGGTGGCGTCCAGATGGCGGGTGCCAAACAAGATGCTGAAGAGGGCCAGCAGCAGGGCCACCCCAAGGGCCAGCCCGGCGGTATTGCCGGTGGGGCCGGCGGGCACAGGGTTGGCCATCAGCAGATCCAGCCCGGTGACGATGGCTTTGAGCTGCAGCACCAGGTACGGAAGTATGCCCATGATGGCGATCAGCGCGATCACCATGGCGAGGCGCTGGGACTTGCCGTAACGGGCGGCGATGAAGTCGGCGATGGAGGTGATGTGCTCGCGCTTGGCCACCAGGATGAGGCGAGCCAGCAAGCGCCAGCCGAACAGAAACACCAGCATTGGGCCCAGATAGATGGGCACGGGCGACCAGGGCGACTCGCTGGCCTGGCCCACCGTGCCGAAGAAGGTCCAGGAGGTGCAGTAGACCGCCAGCGACAGGCTGTAGAGCAGGGGCTGGCCCTGGAGGCGACGCCGTTTGTTCTTGTCCGCCACGTAGGCGATCAGAAACAGCAGCCCCAGGTAGGAGAGCGACAATCCGATCAGCAACCATCCCTGGTGCATCTGTAACCTCTTGTCCGTGTTGAAGATTCAAGCGCAGCAGCAGCCAGTCTAGAGAGCTGCCCGGAAAATGTCATCTCCTTATTGCGGCGAGAATTTATCGTTTTTCAATAAAAAACGGTTGAATAAATATCGAAAAACGATAAACATCAGGCTGTGTTTATTGATAAACGATAACTCGGCGCTACGCGTGGCCCACCCTTTCACTCAAAGAGGTAAACGATGAAACAGAACAAGCTCGAACGCATGAGCAGCCTGATCGAATGGATCCTGCTGGCTACTCTGCTGGCCACCCCCGTCCTGACGGTCATGGGGGTCTGGTCACACCTGATCGGCGGCAGCGACTACCTGCAGCAGGAGCTGCAAGAAGCGCTGAATGTGGAAGAGAGTTCGGTGCTCGGCAAGGTACCCCTGACCACGGAGTCGCTCCCGCAGGCCAGCACCCAACCCGCCGTTGCCGACTATCCCCTCACTTTGGGAACCCGCCTGCTGGGCACCCTGGTGATGCTGCTGCCGGATCTGGTGTTCATGCTGATGCTGTGGCAGCTGCTCCAGCTGTTTCGCGGCTACCGGCAGGCCATGCTGTTCACCTTCAGCCAGATCCGTCGCTACCAGTGGATCGGCCTGCTGCTCTGCGTCAGCTTCGTCACCAAGATCGGCACGACGCCGCTGCTGGACATAGTGCTCACCCTGCCGGGACCCGAGCTGCACGGCAAGATCAACATCAGCTCGTCGGACTTTCAGCTGCTGCTGGCCGGGTTGATCGTCTCGGCACTGGCCCTGGTGATGCGCGAGGCCAAACTGCTGGCCGATGAACAACAACTGACGGTGTGAGGATCCCATGCCCATCATCATCCGACTCGATGCCCTGCTGGCCGAACGCAAGATGACCGCCCGCGAGCTGGCCCTGCGGGTCAACATCACAGAAGCCAACCTCTCCATCCTGAAAAACGGCCATGCCAAGGCGGTTCGCTTCTCCACCCTGGAGGCGATCTGCCGCGAACTGGGCTGCCAGCCCGGGGATCTGCTGGCCTTCGAGGAGGAGCGTTGATCCCCTATGAGTCGCCATCTCACCCTGTGTGCCCTGTGGTTGCTGCCGCTGTGGGCCTGCGCCGCCGATGGCACCAGCGGCCCCCGCTACCTTGTAGAGCAGGGCAGCCGTGCCAATGAGTTGCAGATACGCCTTACGATGCAGGGCAATCCCCCTTTTACCCTGCTCCCCCCTCGTCAGTTGCCGAGCAGTTCCTCACCGGTTTCACCCAAGCTGGTCTGTCTTGCAGACAACCAGCCGGTGGCCCTCAACCAGCCCTTCTCCTGCCAAGAAGTCGGCTGGCAGGTAACCCTCACCCCGGCGCCAGCCCTGGGGGCCGATGCCTCGGCCCAGGAGTCGCTACTGTTTGCCCCCAATCGGTGGCTATTGACCGAATGGGGCAATCTGGTGCGCCAGCAAGGGAGTCGCCAAGGGGACGTCTGTCTGCCGGATGGCAGTTGCCAGCCGCTGCCGGACCTCAACCAGCCGCCGCTGATCCTGCCATTTGGTCTGGCCACAGTGCCCGTCACCGAACGGGATCCCAGGCTGCTGCTCAGCCATGACGAGACGGCCAATCAGCTCGATATGCCGGCCCTGCAGCAACAATTGAACGAGATCATCGACTATCTGGCTTTCCAGCTCGATGTCACCCCGCCCACTTACCCGTGGCGGCTGGTGTGGCTGGGACGGGATGTGGCGACCCGCTCCCTCGGCGGCGCCGCCGGGGATCAGGTGTTTGTCGCCAACTACCCCACCAGGGATGGCAAGCCGACCCCACAGGCGCCACTGCGTCTGCTGCGCACCTCCGCCCACGAGGCGGTGCACATCCTCAGCACCGCGCCACAGCCCACCTGGGTCAACGAGAGCCTTGCCGAGTACCTTGCCATCAAGGCGCTGCGCCGCTTTCGGCTGCATCAGGTCACGGCGGTCAACGAGCTGGCCGAACGGGGCAAGCAGTTGCCCCATGGCGAGAGCGGCCTCTATCGGGCGGCCCGCGAGGTGATGGCAGGGGATCGATCCTATTACCCGCTCTTTTACGTCAAGGGGAGCGCCTTCTGGGAAACCCTGGACAGGGAGCTGCAGCACAATGACGCCACCCTGGCCCGGCTGCTGCCCCAGCTGGGCTGGCTGCCGGATGGTCGCTTTGATACCGCATCCAATGAGCTGCTTGCTGGCACCATAGGCTCGGAGACCTGGCGCCGTCTGAGCCGCTACTATCTTGGCGAAGCGCGGTAACGCCGCACGCCGCAACGAAAAAGGGAGAGCCATGGCTCTCCCTTTTGCTGTGTGATGATTCAGACGGGTCGGTATCAGACCGGAGCATGCCCCTGCCCAGACGGCGCAGCTGGGCGCAGGCGCAGCACGAACACCGGCAGCACCACCAGCACCATCAGGAAGAAGATACTGCCCCCCAGCGGTTCGTAAAGCAGACCGCACAGGGTCATCAGGGCGGCCACCGTCATGCCGAGCCCCAGCGCCGCATAGAGCGCCTGGGTCGGGATCAGCTGCTCGGCCGGCAGCTGGCGGGTCATGAAGCGCACGGCGCCGAGGTGGCTGACGCAGAAGGTGACCGCATGCAGCAGCTGGCCCGCCACCAGCACCAGGATCTCGGTGGAGGCACCGAGCAGGATCCAGCGCACCACGCAGCCCAGCGCCCCCACCAGGAACAGGGTCTGGGCGCCGAAGCGGTTGAGGAAGCGCTTGTCGGCGGCGAACATGCCGATCTCCGCCACCACCCCCAGCGCCCACAGATAGCCGATGGTGGTACCGCTGTAGCCCGCCGCCTTCCAGTGAATGGCGCTGAAGCCGTAATAGGCGGCGTGACTGCCCTGCAGCAGGGCGGAGATCAGCAGGAAGCGGCGCACCTGGGGGGACTTGAGGGTATCGAGCAGGGAGGCCTTGGCCCGCTCGCCCTGGATGTCCCGCGGCACCGGGTGCAGCGGCAGCCAGCTGAGCAGCAGCATCAACAGCAGCCCGGCCACCATGGTGTGCAGCACCCACTCGCTGCCAAAATTCCCCACCAGGGCCCCCACCAGGGTCGAGGCGACGATGAAGGCAAAGGAGCCGCACAGGCGTACCTTGCCGTAGTCGAGGTGCGCCTGCACCACCATGCGGGTAGCCAGCGCCTCCCCCACCGGCATCAGGGTCGGGTAGATGAAGTTCGCCACCAGGGTCAGTCCCACCAGCCACCAGAGATTGTGGCTGAGATAAAAGCCGAGGAAGGCCAGCAGACTGAGCAGGCAGAGCAGGCGGGTGACCGGCAGCAGGTGCCCCGCCCCCTTGATCTGCCCCATCACCATCAGGTTGCCGGCAAAGCGGATTGCCATGCCGGCACCGAGCAGCAGGCCTATCATCTCGGCGCTCACCCCGATCCCCTCCAGCCAGAGCGACCAGAACGGCAGATAGGCACCATAGACGAAGTAGAAAGCACCAAAAAACAGGGCTAACCAGGAGAAGGCGGGCATAGATCCTCGGCAAGGGGGAAGATGGGGCACAAATGATAACCGATTTGCCGGTGGGGATCCTGCGATCCCGGGCGGGAAGCCGCTCAGATAATAGTGAAAAACATCAATAAAATTGAACTATTGGCGCAAGACTGGTGTCTATCGAGTAACACCTCCTCCTGGTTAGTGTTGCAATCCTTCCACCCGCCACCGGCGGGTTTCTTTTTGGCCGCTCGCTTGCGCCATGAAAAAGGGGCCCGCAGGCCCCTTGTCGTGATGGGTATTCATCAGAACACGTACTTGACCCGTGCACTCAGGTTGCGGCCCGGCTCGGTCTTGTTGCTGGTGCTGGCACTGGCGCTCTGCCCCGTGATGCTCTCGTAGTTGACGTACTCCTTGTCAAACAGGTTGAAGACGCCCACGTTGAACTGCAGATCCTGCACCGGCTTGAACTGGGCGTAGATGTCCACCACGCCCCAGCCCGCGCTCTTGATGTTGTCGTTGCCCTTGGCATCCTTGCCCACCTTGCTCATGTCGTCGGCAAAGCGCAGAGCGGTGTTGATGTTCCAGTTGGCCTGCTCCAGTCGTACCCCCAGGGTCCCCTTGAGCGGGCTCAGGCTGTTGATGTAGTTGCCATCGCCATCCTTGCCCTCGATGTAGGAGAGGTTGCCCCAGACGTTGACCAGATCGTTCAGCCAGTAGTCCGCCTTGGCCTCGGCCCCCTTGGTGGTGGCCTTGTCCAGGTTCTGGTACTGGTAGACGGCGGTGCGCCCTTCGGTGCTCACCTGGCCCAGCTCGATGAAGTCGTCGTACTTGTTGTAGAAGGTGGCCACTTCATAGCTGAAGCCGCCGGCGCTGCCGCGCACCCCCAGATCGATGCCGTCGCTGCTCTCGGGCTTGAGGTTGGTGTTGGGCTCGATGCGATAGCCGTACGCCTGGTGGTTCAGGGTGGAGAAGGCGTTGTCATACATGGGGGTCTTGTAGCCGTGGCTGTACTGGGCGAACAGGTTGGCCGCCTCGTGCGCCTTGAATACCAGTCCCAGCTTGGGCGAGAACTCCCCTTCGGAGAAGCGTTTGAGATTCTCGCCCGTGTAGGCGGGATCCTGATCCGGGTTCATCCGGTAGTAGTCATAGCGGGCCCCCGGCGTCAGCACCCAGCGCTCGCCGAACTTCAGCTCGTCGAACGCCCACAGGGCGCCGTGCTCTGTGGTGGTGGAGGGGAAGCTCAGCTCGCTGTAGCCTTCAAAATCCCCCGGCACGGTCGGCGCCTTGAAGCGGGTCCGCTCGTTGTCGGTGTGCTCATACTCCAGGCCCCAGGCCAGTCGCTGGCTATCCAGCGCCTTGCTGAACTTCACCTGGGCGCCCAGACTCTTCTGCTCGAAACCGTTGTGATCCAGCGAGTTCTTGGTCACATAGGGGTTGGTCGGCCGCACCGGGTATTTGGAGGAGGCGTACTGATCCATGGTCTGCTTGGTGCGGGCGTAGTAGATCTTGCTGTCGATGCGATCGACCCAGGGCGCCTGCAGGGCGATGCCGTGATCCAGCACCAGCGACAGGTTGTCGGTATCCTTGTCGGTGATCGGCTGGTTGAAGACAGAGCCCGCCTTGGTGAGGTCGACCGCGTCGGGATCCTGACCCTCGGTGAAGTAGTCGACGGTCAGCTTGAGGAACTGGCTATCGCTCAGGTTCCACTGGCTCTTGAACAGCACGGCCTGACTGACGATGTCGAACTCGTTCTTGTCGCTGTCGTAGTTCTGGGTCACCCCGCCGTCACGCCAGGTGTAGCGCAGCAGGTTTTCCAGCTCGCCGGTACGCAGGGCACCGGTAAAGCCCGCCATCTTCTGGTGGCTGCTGGAGGCATAGCCGGAGGTGGCGTCCAGATAGCTGTCGCGCCCCTTGAGGAAATCCGCCGCATCCTTGGTAGTGATGGCGATGACGCCACCCAGTGCATCGGAGCCGTAGGCGGCCGAGGCCGGCCCCTTGACCACCTCGACCTGCTTGATCATGTCGGTGTCGAAATAGCTCTGGCCCACGCCGCCGTTCTTGTAGGCGTCATTCTCGCGCACGCCGTCGCGCACTATCTTGACCCGGTTCTCACCCATGCCGCGAATGATGAAGGTCTGGGCATCGCCGGCACCGCCGAGGGCGGTGACGCCCGGCTCGTAACGGAACAGGTCGGCGACGTTGCTCACCACCTGCTCTTCAATCTGTTCGGCGGTAATGACCGAGATGGGACCGGAGACATCTTCCAGTTTCTGCTCCATCCGGGAGCCACTGACCACCATGACGTCATCTGCTTTCTTGTCCGCCGCAAAAACCGGGGAAGCGAGGCCGGCCGCCACGGCAAGGGCGACCAGCGATAGGGTGTTGTTATGGGCCACTGCAAATCCTTATTGAGAACTGTTATCAAACAGCAGGCATCTTACTCACCTCTCAACAAAGATCAATAATAAACGGAATCATTCTCATTTTCTTTTGTTATAATTAGGTTCTACACTACGCCCCTCTGTTTTCCCGCCCGCCATGCTGCCATTGTATGGTGCAGGCACCTCATCGCTGCGAGACACCCATGACCCGACTTCTGCCCCTGCTCACCCTGCCCCTGCTGCTGGCCGCCTGTGCCACGACGGCCCCCGTCAACGATGCCGGCACCCTCTATCACTATCAGCTCAAGGCCACTCAGGGGGATGCGCTCACCCTGGAGCAGGCCCTGGCCCGGGTGGCGGATGCCGACATAGTGCTGGTGGGCGAGCTGCACACCCACCCGGCGGTGCACCTGCTGCAGGCCAGAATGCTGGCGGGCCTGGCCGACACGGCACAGGCAGACGGCCGCCCCCTGGTGCTCTCCATGGAGCAGTTCAGCCGCGCCGATCAGCCGGTGCTGGATGCCTACCTGGCCGGTCGCATCGGCGAGGCAGCCCTCATTCGCGACGGCAACGCCTGGCCCAACTACCCGAGCGACTATCGCCCGCTGGTGGAGTTCGCCAAGGCGCGCCACCTGCCGGTCATCGCCGCCAATGCGCCCAAACCGCTGGTGAGCTGTGTCGGCCAGGAGGGGCCGGCCTGGCTGGATCAGCTGCCCGCCAGCCGTCGCAGCCAGCTGGCCCGCACCCTCACCCTCGGCGATGACCCCTATCGCCAGAAATTCATGGCATCGCTCCATCATGGGGATGCCGACGGCAACGCCCGCCGTTTTGCCGCCCAGACCAGCTGGGACGACACCATGGCCGAGAGCATGGTGGATTACCTGCGCAGCCACCCGGGCCGGCGCATCATGCACATCGCCGGCAACTTCCACGTGGAGGGGGGACTGGGGCTGGCTAGCCGCATCGCCAGCCGCAACCCGGCCCTCAAGGTGGCGCTGGTCGTGCCTGAGCTGACGGCGCCGCAAGCGGGTAAGGAGCAAGCAGCGGCAGCCGGCCGGGTGGCCGACGTGCGGGTCGGCATCGCCCCCCTGCCGGAACGCTGGCTAAATGCCGATGAAATGAAGCAAGATATGGGCGCACTGCATCAATCCCGCAGTCGTGACTGCAGCCAGTGGCTGCAACCCTGACCTTGCGTCTGAGGAGCCCAGTGGCTGCCACCCTGACAAACAATTGCCCAAGGATTTCATATGGATGTGTTACTGGTCATCGACATGCAACAGGGGCTGTTCACTCAGCCTCGCCATCAGGACGCCCAGGTCATCGCCAATATCAATCGATTGGCCGAGCGCGTGCGGGCAGAACAGGGTCGTGTCATCTATGTGCAGCACGATGCCCCCGGTTCCGAAGTGGATCCCGCCAGTCCGGGCTGGCAGCTGCACGCCGATCTCGCCCCGCAGGGGCATGACAGCCGGGTGAGCAAGACAGCCTGCGACAGCTTTCTCGATACCGAGCTCGGTTTCCTGCTGGCGGAGCAGCCGGTAGACAGGCTGCTCGTCTGCGGCTGTGCCACCGATTTTTGCGTCGACACCACATTGCGCAGCGCCGCCGCCCGCGGTTTCGAGGTGGTGGCGGTGACCGACGCCCACACCACGGCGGACCGACCCCACCTGAGCGCGGAGCAGATCATCGAGCACCATCACTGGATGTGGCGTCACCTCAGCCTGCCAAAAGGCAGAAGCGTGACCCTGCTCACGACGGATGAGCTGCTCGGCGCCACCCAACCCGAGCCGGCATGTTAATCTGCCCGCTTTGAAGCGATCACCCGATTGGAGTCTTGTGTGCGTCTACTCTCTGCCGTTGCCTTCACGCTGCTGTTACCGGCAATCACCGCCTGCTCCGGCTTGCCGGGGCGCCAGCCGGATGGCCCGGCCCCCCTGTTCAGGACCCACATCAACGAGGAGGGGAGCAAGCGCTTCACCTTCGAGGCCGCCCCGCTCGATACCCTGCCTACCCGCCTGCAGAACGATGACGGCAGCAGGCTGAGCAGGAACAAGAGCCTGCTGGAGCGGCGCGAAGCGCTGCAGGATGCCCAGCTCACCCAGGCGCTGACCGAACGCAAGTACTGCCGCGAAGGCTACATAGTGCTCAGCCAGACCTCCTGGAAGATCCGGGGTGAATGCAACGAGACCGCCACCCGGGCCGACCGCGACGCCTTTCCCAACAAGGCCTCCTGGCAGGATTGAGGGAAAACCGTCCATAAAAAAACGGGCAGCCCCAGGGCTGCCCGTTTTGTCATGTTCGTGATCGCGTAGATCAGACCGGCGCATCGGCCGGGCTGGTCAGCTCGGCACCGTTGTCGACGCGCTTGTGCCCTTCCACCAGGTGGACGAAGTCCACCAGCTCGTCGCCGGAGACCCGGAACGCCTGGCCGAAGCCCTTGACGAACAGCCCCTGCTCAGGCTTGAGGCGAAACAGCACGAAGTCCTTGAGGTTGGAGAGCCCTTTGACTATCTCGCCGAAGCGCCCTTCCAGCGCCGCAATGGCCTGCTCCCAGCGCACGTCGTCGCGGGCCACCACTTCGGCCACCGCATCGAAGGTGAGGCGCTTGCGGGCAAACAGTTCGCGGGCCCCGTTCTCGTCCTCGATCAGCATCAGCGACACCTTGGGCACCTGTTGCAGGTTGCGGGCGTGGCGGGCGATCTCGGAGATGAGCACATAGTAGCCATCTTCCTGCAGCACGAAGGGGGCATAGCTGGCATTGGGGTTGCCTTCACTGTCCACCGTCGCCAGCTGCAGGGTGCGGCAACCGTCGCGAAACTCGCGGATCTCCGGTTGCAGGCGGTTCTGCAGACGCTCCTGACGTTCACTCATGCTTTGACTTCCTCTTGATACTGGTGGCGCAGGGCCATGAAGCGTTCCACCTGGGCCGGCAGCAGCTGACGCTGCTCGTCACGCCCCAGATAGACCTTGAAAATGCAGCGACCGCTGTGGCCGAAGAACTGGAAGGAGTGCCCCTCCTTGCCCATGAACAGCTTGCTGACCAGAGCAATACCGACCACGTTGTCGAGCTTGAGGTGGCCGTGCATCTCGCCGTCACGCCCCATCAGGTTGTAGTAGCCACGGGCGCTCTTGCCGCGGGGGAAGGGGGCCTTCACCTCGAAGATGGAGCCGTCGGATTCGACGATGGTGGTCACCTGGCCCCAGTCGGCCAGATCCGCCAGCAGGGCTTCTGCCTGCTCGGCGGGCACCAGGGTAACCAGCTCGGCCGGCAGGTGGCGCACCACCTCCCATTCGCTGACGGCCAGCTCGGCGGCGATGGTGGACGGGTGAGCGCCGGGATCTTGTGCCAGCAGCCCATGAATGCGTTGTGCAATGCTCATCGGTTCTCCCTTGGGATGCCTGCGGCATCCCTGTTCTGTCATGGCGGATACTGTAATGAAGGCCCCAAACCAATGCAATTGATAATCGCTTTCATTCTCAGTGCATTTTTTTCGACGGCTTGATATTCTCGGCGGCAATCCCACTTCATTCAC
The DNA here is from genome assembly GCF_000820305.1 of Aeromonas dhakensis. Lineage (GTDB taxonomy): Bacteria > Pseudomonadota > Gammaproteobacteria > Enterobacterales > Aeromonadaceae > Aeromonas > Aeromonas dhakensis. The sequence continues at coordinate 53,548 of NZ_CDBH01000021.1, read as the reverse complement.
CCTTCGGAGGTTAGCATGGGCCGTCGTTTTGCCCTCGCACTCAGCCTGCTCGGCTGCTCAGCCCTGTCCCTGCCCACTCTGGCGCAGGAACGTATCGTCAGCATAGGCCCGGCCACCACTGAACTCATTCTGGCACTCGGGGGCGAGCAGAGCCTCATCGCCACCGACATCAGCAGCCCGGAGCCGAAGAACCTGCCGCGGGTTGGCTATCACCGCGCCCTCGCCGCCGAAGGGATCCTGAGCCTGGCGCCGACCCGGCTGGTCGGCAGCGACGAGATGGGGCCGCCGCCCGCCCTGGAGCAGCTGCGCCGGGCCGGGGTCGCGGTGGACGTGCTGCCCACCGCCCCCACCCTCGCCAACCTCAACCAGCGCATCGATACCCTGGCCACCCTGCTCAAGGACCCGGCCGCCGGCACCCGTCTGAAGGCCGAAATCCAGACCCAGAGCGAGCTGCTGGCCGCTCAGGCCAAGCAGAACAAGCCGCTCAAGGTGGTCTTCCTGCTATTGCACAAGGGCCAGCCCACCAGCATCGCCGGCGGCAACACCACCGCCAGCGCCCTGCTCACCCTGGCCGGCGGCATCAACCCGGTGGCCCAGCTGCAAGACTACAAGCCCGTCTCCACCGAATCCCTGATCGAACTGCAGCCCGATCTGGTGCTGGTGAGCGGCCGCGACTGGCAGCAGTATCAGGATCCTGAAACCGTGCTGAGCCAGGTGCCCGCCCTTTCCGCCACCCCGGCCGGCAAGAACAGAGCCATCCATGCCATCGATGGTCACGCCCTGCAAGGGGGGCTCAGCCTCACCTCGCTGCAGCAGGCCAGCCAGATCGCCAAGTGGATCAAGCTGGGTTCATGATGCGTCTGCCACTGCCCTGGCTGCTGTGCCTCACCGGCGGCGCACTGGCGCTGCTGCTGGTCGGGTCGCTGGCCACCGGCCCCATGACCCTCTCCTTTGGCGAGAGCCTGCGTGCCCTGTTCGCTGGCCAAGGGAGCGGGATTGAGGCCCATAAATTGCTGATCGTGCAGGAGATCCGCCTGCCACGCACCCTGCTCTGCATCGCCGTGGGGGGGATTCTCGGCCTCTGCGGCGCCGTGATGCAGGGGCTGTTTCGCAACCCCCTGGCCGACCCCGGCATCATCGGGGTCTCCGGCGGGGCGGCGCTCGGGGCGGCGCTGGCCATCGTGCTGCTGGCCCCCCTCGGCCAGCAGTGGCAGAGCCTGCTCGGCCTCGGCCTGCTGCCCCTGCTCGCCTTCCTCGGCGGGGCGCTGACCACCACCCTCGTCTATCTGCTCGGCACCCGGGAGGGAGGCACCTCGGTCACCGTCATGCTGCTGGCCGGCGTCGCCATCACGGCGCTCTCTGGCGCCGTGATCGGTCTGCTCACCTATCTCGCCGACGATCAGATGCTGCGCAACCTGAGCCTGTGGCAGATGGGGTCGCTGGCGGCAGGCAAGCCGGTGGACGTGGCGCTGGCGCTGCTGACCCTGGTTGCCCTGCTCATTCTGTTCATGCGCGATGCCAACCCCCTCAACGCCCTGCTGCTGGGTGAAGGGGAGGCCCGCCACCTCGGCATCCAGGTGCAGTCCCTCAAACGGCGGCTGATCCTGCTCACTGCCGCCGGGGTCGGCGTGGCGGTGGCGGTGGCCGGCATGATAGGTTTCGTCGGCCTGGTGGTGCCCCATCTGGTGCGACTGCTGGCCGGCCCCAACCACGTCCGGCTGCTGCCGCTCTCCGCCCTGCTCGGGGCCGCCCTGCTGCTGGGCGCCGACATGCTGGCCCGCACCCTGCTGGCACCGGCCGAGATGCCGGTCGGCATCATCACCGCCCTGCTGGGCGCCCCCTTCTTCATCTGGCTGCTGGTCAAGGGCCGCCGCACCCTTTAACCGGAGGACTCATCTTGTCAACTTCATCGACCCTGCTGCACTGTCGCCAGCTCAGCCTCAGCCGGGGCGGCCGCCCCATCCTGGACAGGCTAGATCTCAGCCTGCAGGCGGGCAGCCTCACCGCCCTGCTCGGCCCCAACGGCGCCGGCAAGAGCTCGCTGCTCAAGTGCCTCACCGGCGAGCTGGAACATGAGGGGGAGATAGATCTGTTTGGCCGGGAGCGGCGGGAGTGGGCCGGCAACGAGCTAGCCCACCGTGTAGGCGTGTTGCCGCAGAGCTCGTCCCTGAATTTCCCCTTCCTGTGCGAAGAGGTGGTGGCCATGGGCCGGCTGCCCCACAGCGAGCCGACCAGCCGGCGCGACGAGATAGTGCGGGCCGCCATGACCCATGCCGGGGTGGATCATCTGGCCGGCCGCCTCTATCCCGGTCTCTCCGGCGGGGAGCGCCAGCGGGTGCAGTTCGCCCGGGTGCTGGCCCAGATCTGGCAGGCCCCGGAGGAACCGCAACAAGCGCGGCTGCTGCTGCTCGACGAGCCCACCTCGGCGCTCGATCTCAAGTACCAACACCAGCTGCTCACCATGGCCCGCGCCCTCGCCGCCCGCCATACCGCCGTGCTGGTGGTGTTGCACGACCTCAATCTGGCGGCCCGTTACGCCGACCGGCTGGTGATGCTGGAGCAGGGCAGAGTGATGGCCGACGGCACCCCGCGCGAGGTGCTGACGCCTGATCTCATCGACCGGCTCTATGACTACCCGGCCCGGGTGATCACGGATCCGCAGGGGATGTATACCGTCGTCCTGTAGGGCGATTTCTCGCTCATACTGCAAGGGTGTCAATCACGGATGCTTGCCCCATGCCTGCTCGTCTGCTGTTGCTCTGGCTCCTCTCCCCTCTCTGCGTTGCCGCCCCCCTGCGTCTGGTCGTCCAGGAGTTTGCTCCCTACAGCTTCATGGGCAGTGACAACCAGCCGACCGGCGCCATGGTGGACATGGTCAAAGAGGCGTGCAGCTACTGGCCTGAGGGGTGCCAGATAACGCTGCGCCCCAATCTGCGGGCCAGAAAGGAGCTGGATCTGGGGGAAGTGGACGGCATGTTTCCGCTCGCCTGGAGCGATGCCAGGGCAAAGACGCTGAGCTACTCGGTACCGCTGTGCAAGGCGAGCTGGGGCATCTTTGCCCACGTCGATGAAATTGACGCGCCGCTGACTCTGGCTCGCCTTGGTCACGCACGGATCGGGGTGACCAGAGGCTCCTTCAGCGAGACCTTGCTGCGCCAGCTGGACGACACCCTGCACCAGCAGGGGATCCCCCCGATGCAGCTGGAACTCAACGTCAACGATGATTATGCGAACCTGCTCAAGATAGAACGACAGGGGCGCTACAACCTCTACTTCTCCAACCTGGATGTGGCCCTCTATCGACTCAACCTCAGTGGCGCCTCGAAGATCAAACTATGGCAGAAGAGTCACGAGGCGAACTACTACATCGCCTTCAACCGCCAACGCATGAGCGAGGCGCAGCTGGCAGCCTTCAACCAGATCCTGATCCGGCTGGAAGCCCAGGGCAATCTGCTGCGGCACAGGGTGCACTGGGGCCTCTCCTCACCACTGCCCGATCATCGGCTGCACACCCTTTTTCCACCCGGCTCACAGAAGCCTCACGCCAACTGATAGCGACCCGGCTTGTGGTTGAGTGTCAACACCAGGTTACAGATGATGGCCGCCACCACGGAGAGGGCCAGGATCCAGGGCTGCACCACGAAGAAGGAGGCGATGACGATGGTGCAATCCAGCCCCATTTGCAGCTTGCCGGCGCGGATGCCGAAGCGATCCTGGATAAACAGCGCCAGGATGTTGAAGCCGCCCAGGCTCGATTTGTGGCGGAACATGATGAGCAGCCCCATGCCGATCAGGGTGCCACCGATGAGCGCCGCGTAGACCGGCTCAATCTTGCCTATCTGCAGCACGCCATTGAGGTGATCCGTCATGAAGGAGACGGTCGCCACCGAGACGAAGGTGTTGAGGGTGAAGCGCGGCCCCATCCTGAGCCAGGCCAGGGCATAGAAGGGCAGGTTCATGCCGAAGAACAGCAGGCCGAAGCTCAGCCCGGTCACCTGCTGCAGCAGCAGTGCCAGCCCGGCAGTGCCGCCGGTGAGCAGGCCCACCTGATGAAACAGAAAGATGCCGAGAGAGACGAAGCCGGCGGCGGTCAGCAGGGCGATGATGTCTTCATAGAGGGGGTGCGCAGTACGAACGGACTGCGCCGAGACAGGGGTGTTGTCCATAACCGGTATCCAATAGCGAAGTGAAAGAGTGTCTGTTGCCCGCAGAGCGGGCGCGAGCCCTGTCCACAGGGCTTCGTTATGGGATTCAGTCTATTTTTTGCGACCATGATCACAATAGTCACCACCCACGCCCCGTTTTGGTGCCTGTCATTCTCCATTGACAGCCGCTGCACCAAGATGCAGCATGCCGCGCCTGAGCCGCCCCCACTTTGACGAAAAGGGCGGTTTGCCATGGCACAGACGCGCCGGCTCTGCTACAACGCGCGCAGCCTCAACTCCAGCACCACCATCAGGAGCCCCATGATCTGCACAGGACCCCAGCCATGAAGTATCTGGTCACCGGCGCCGCCGGCTTTATCGGTTTTCACGTCGCCAGACGGCTGTGCGAGGCGGGTCATCAGGTGGTGGGGCTGGACAACCTCAACGACTACTACGAGGTGAGCCTCAAAGAGGCTCGCCTGGCGATGCTGACCCCCTTCCCCCACTTTCGCTTCGTAGAGGGCGAGCTGGCGGACCGGGCCGGCATGGCCGCCCTGTTTGCCGAGGGGCAGTTCGAGCGGGTGATCCACCTGGGCGCCCAGGCGGGAGTGCGCCACTCGCTGGAAAACCCCTTTGCCTACAGCGAGAGCAACCTCACCGGCATGCTGACGGTGCTGGAGGGGTGCCGCCAGCACGACATCCAGCATCTGATCTACGCCTCCTCCAGCTCGGTCTACGGCATGGGCGAACAGCTGCCGTTCAGTGCCGATCAGCAGGTGGACCACCCGGTCTCCCTCTATGCCGCCACCAAGAAGAGTGGCGAGCTGATGGCCCACGCCTACTCGGCACTCTACGGTCTGCCCACCACAGGGCTGCGCTTCTTCACCGTCTACGGCCCCTGGGGACGACCCGACATGGCCATCGCCAGGTTCACCCGCGCCATCCTGGCGGGCGAGCCCATCGACGTCTACAACCAGGGCGATCTCAGCCGCGACTTCACCTTCATCGACGACATCGTCGAGGGGATCCTCGCCGTCGCCGAGCTGCCACCCCGCCCCAACCCTCACTGGCACGCCGGCGAACAGAGCCCGGCCGAGAGCGCCGCCCCCTACCGCATCCTCAACATCGGTCATGGCCAGCCGGTGCGGCTGCTCGACTTCATCGAGGCGCTGGAACAGGCGCTGGACAAACCCGCCATCAAGCGGATGCTGCCGATGCAGGCGGGCGACATGCACGCCACCTGGGCCGACAGTGAGCCCCTTCACACCCTCACCGGCCTGCGCCCCGCCACCTCCATCGAGGAAGGGGTCGCCGCGTTCGTGCGCTGGTATCTCGACTACTACCAACCCGCTGAGCTGGAGTAGCCATCCCGACCGGACACTGGGTGCGCCCTGCCACGGCCGGCTGAAAATTGTTTGATGAGTTAATGGAATGGCGCCGCACCACCTCCCCCCTTAGGATGGGGATGTGAGGCGGATGGCGGTTTGCCGGGCACCGGCTGGGGTATACTGGCCGCACTTGGTGCCACACGGGCACGCATCCGCCCCCTCACCATGATGAGAAGGAGTCACCTCATGATCCGTATTCTGCTGTTGCTGGGCGCCGCCCTGTCTGCCTACGGACTGCAACAGAGCCATACCCTGGCGCCGCTGCTGAGCCTGCTCGGCCTGCTCTCGCTCTGGGTGGCGAGCGAAATTCGCCTGATGTATCGCCAGCTGCCCGCTGCCGAGCCGGACGAGCAGCCCTATCACCTCGACGTCTGAGGGCCAGGGACAACTGATTTAGCCACCTCTTTATCGCCACCGACCACCTGGATGCACGGCCAGCCCCTGCTAGGACTGCATCGGTCATTGGTTCCATATCGTTTTGATCTCTGGATACCCGGATCAATAACAACAGGATCCACTGGATTAATGGCAGAACGGGCCATGTTCCCCTATATCTTCTGTACCCCAACAGGAGAGAATCCATGTCGAGCCTCAGCGAAAACAGGCTGTTTTTGCTGCTTTTTTTATCGCTGTTGCTGGCCGGTCACGTGCAGGCAGCGGCGCAAAGCAGGGATTTCAGACAGGCGCCCAAGGCGCTCAGCGCACTGAAGCAAGGTCAACAGGCACAGAGTCAGGGCAACCTGACCCAGGCCATCCACTTCTACTGCGCCGCCGCCACCACGGGTAACCCGGAAGGGTATTTTCGCATCGGCCGCCTGCTCGCCACCGGCCCGGGCTCGGTTCGCAACCCCCGCATGGCCAACGCCTACCTGGCCATGGCGATCCGTCTTGGCAACCAGCAGGCCATCCGTTACTACAACAGCCGGGTCGGCAATGCCGTGATGGGGGAGCAGTGCGGCAGCGGCGTCGGCGGATCCGGCGGTTACTTCGCCGCCATCCCCACCACCCCCTTCAATCTGGAGGCCTATCTGGCCCGCCAGTCGCCCGCCAAACAGAAGCTGGCCAACATGCTGCGCCACGCCGCCAAGCGCCACCGCATCGACGAGCGGCTGGTACTGGCCATCGCCATCGCCGAATCCAACCTCGACAGCCGCGCCGTCTCCCCCAAGAATGCCCAGGGGCTGATGCAGCTCATTCCCGAGACCCAGCAGCGCTTCGGGGTGACCCGCCCCTTCGATCCGGAGCAGAACATCAAGGGGGGCGTGGCCTACCTCAAGTGGCTGCACACCCATTTCGATGGCAACTGGACCCTGATGTCGGCGGCCTACAACGCCGGCGAAAAATCGGTGGAGCAGTATGGTGGAATCCCCCCCTATCAGGAGACCCAGCAATATGTGCGGCGGGTGCTCTACTTCGCCGGCCACAAGCAGCCCTGAACCCGACTTCCTGCCGGCCTGCTATTGACAAAAACCACACCTGCATTTACGCAATCGTTCGCCTTTCGGTAGGATCCGGCGCTTTCTCGCACGTTCTACAGGTAATCCATGAATTTCATCAAACGCTGCTCGCGCCTGCTCACCCTGTTTGCCCTCTTCTCCTCCGCCGTCGTGGCAGCCACTCCGGCCCCCGCCCCCATCCTGATCCAGGGGGCAATGGATGTCGAAGTCGAGACCCTGGTGGCCGCCCTCAAGGACAAGCAAGAGCTGACCGTGGGCGCCTGGACCTACTGGCAGGGCACTCTCTCGGGTTATCCGGTGGTCGTCTCCCGCACCGAGGTGGGACTGGCCAATGCCGCCGCGGCCACCACCCTCGCCATGGAGCGCTTCCGGCCGCGCCTCGTCATCAATCAGGGCACGGCGGGCGGCCACGATCCGGCGCTGCACCGGGGCGACATCGTCATCGGCACCAAGAGCTTCAACATGGGGGCCTACCGCAGTGACCTGACGCCCGCCGAGCAGGGCGTCGATCCGAGCAAATGGCACAACTTCGAGGTCACCATGCGCCTGCGCGACAACGGCAAGCTGGTGGAACACACCGCCTTTGCCGGCGATCCCGAGCTGGTCGGCCGCGCCCTCGACATGGCTGACCGTTATCGCCACGGTCGGGTGGTCCCCGGCATCATAGGCACCGCCGACGAGTGGAACCGCCAGGTCGCCCGCATCAACTGGCTGCACCAGACCTACCAGACCGCCGCGGAAGAGATGGAAACCTCCTCCGCCGCCCTGGTGGCCGAGGCCTACAAGGTCCCCTTCGTCGGTATCCGGGTGCTCTCCAACAGCGATCTGCACGGCGAGGTGTTCGATCCGCAAACCGCCATCCACTGCCAGCAGTTCGTCATCGATTACGCAAAGGCGCTCATCAACGGCTTCAACAAAGCCTGATAGCTCCAAAGAGGCCGCCACTGTGGCGGCCTCTTTGCCCTACGACACCCATGCTGCGGCATTACCCGCTTTTTTCTCGGCAGACTGACCTCAGCCGGCAGGTAACACCTTGCGCCCATAGTGGCGGTAGTAGCCCACCAGATTGCTGACCAGAAACAGCCCCTCCATCAGCGCCGCCACAGGCGACCCCACCAGCAGGTTGTTGACCAGCCAGCAGAGGGTGCCCAGCAGCATCCAGCGCCGCAGCAGGCGATCATCCGGGCAAAACGCAGCCCGGGTCTGCAGCAGGCTGGCCAGCAACCCCAGCAGGGCGAGCGGCCCCTGATAGGTGGCGAGCACCGCGAGGCAGGACAACCCAATAAAGAGCCACATCAAGAGGCGGTGAGTGGCCAGCATGCTGACCACGAAGCGCAGACTCGCCAGCCAGAGCAGCAGGGCGGCAGACCACTGTCCCAGCAGCGCAAAATGGGCGCCATTGAGGGCGCAGGAGAGCGCCAGACAGGCCAGAATGGCCCGGCGCGCCCGCAGCTGAAACGACAGCAGATCCAGCAGCAGCGCCAGGCTCACCACCAGTTGTGACCACAAAAACAGCGACATCATCCCCACTCCAGGCTTGTTCGAGGGGCCCAGCATGGCGGGAATGGGCGCGGCGCGGCATTAACCCGTGTTAATGCGCCGGCGGATCCGCGACAGGGTGACCGGGCTGATGCCGATGTAGTTGGCGAGCTGCACCTGGGTGAGCCGCGCCGGCCAGTGGGGGAAGGTACGGCAGAGCTCCCGGTAGCGCTCTTCGGGGGAGTGGAGCAGCAAGAAGGCCTCCTTGCACTCCTTGTAGCACAGCTGTTGGCGCAGCAGGGCCATGCAGACCGGCTGCCAGGCGGGTTCGTCCAGCAGGGCGAGCGGCACCCGCACCAGTTGCAGCGCCGTGACGGCCTCCAGCTGGTAGCGGGCAGGCGACCCGGTGAGCCAGCTGTCGTAAAGCAGGCAGAGCTCCCCTTCGAAGTAGAACTCCTTGCAGCGCTCCTGCCCGTCCCGGGCGTAGTGGCAGGCGCGGGCGATGCCCCGCTCGATATAGAAAGCCGACTCCTGCATTGCCCCCTGAGCCAGCAGCGGCTGACCCGGCTGCAAGGTCAAACGAGGCAGGCGGGCGGCAAGCGGCTCACCGATGGCGGGCGCCAACCCCATGGCGACGAGGGTGGCCGCCAGAGACGGGGCTGAAGGCAGGCTGGTCATGCAAACTCCGGGGCAAACTGGGCCTTCATCATGCCAAGTTTGGCAGCCCGTTGCAGCAGGCTGTGATGGCCCCGGCAAAGGGGATGGCCGGCCGGGTGCCACCTTTGCCCCCCCTCGCCCATTGGTTTACAATCGACGGGTTTTTTGGAACCCGGTTGGCGACCCGCCGACCTGGCCCCACCACGACATCAGTCTGTTAGTGCCAAGACATTAACCTGCTGAAAAGGAAGAGAATTAGCCAATGGCTCAATTTATTTACACCATGAACAGGGTCGGCAAGGTAGTGCCGCCCAAGCGTCATATTCTCAAGAACATCTCCCTCTCCTTCTTCCCGGGCGCCAAGATCGGCGTGCTGGGTCTGAACGGCGCCGGTAAATCCACCCTGCTGCGCATCATGGCGGGCATCGACACCGAGATCGAAGGGGAAGCCCGCCCGCAACCCGGTATCAAGATTGGCTACCTGCCGCAGGAGCCGAAGCTGGATCCGGAGCAGACCGTACGTGAAGCGGTCGAAGAGGCCGTTGGCGAAGTGAAGCGCGCCATGGCCCGGCTGGACGAGGTCTATGCGGCTTACGCCGACCCGGATGCCGACTTTGACAAGCTGGCCCGCGAACAGGGCGAGCTGGAAGCCATCATCCAGGCCCAGGGCGGCCACAACATGGAAAACCAGCTGGAGCGTGCGGCCGATGCCCTGCGCCTGCCGGCCTGGGATGCCAAGATCAAACACCTCTCCGGTGGTGAGCGCCGCCGTGTGGCCCTGTGCCGCCTGCTGCTGGAAAAGCCGGACATGCTGCTCTTGGACGAACCGACCAACCACCTGGACGCCGAGTCCGTGGCCTGGCTGGAGCGCTTCCTGCACGACTACGAGGGCACCGTCGTGGCCATCACCCACGACCGTTACTTCCTCGACAACGTGGCCGGCTGGATCCTGGAGCTGGACCGCGGCGAGGGTATCCCGTGGGAGGGCAACTACTCCTCCTGGCTGGAGCAAAAAGATGCCCGTCTGGCGCAGGAAGCCAGCACGGAAGCGGCTCGTCGCAAGTCCATCGAGAAAGAGCTGGAGTGGGTTCGTCAAAACCCGAAAGGCCGTCAGGCCAAATCCAAAGCCCGTATGGCCCGCTTCGAAGAGCTCAACACCAACGACTACCAGAAGCGCAACGAGACCAACGAGCTGTTCATTCCGCCCGGACCGCGCCTCGGCGACAAGGTGGTGGAAGTGGCCAACCTGCGCAAATCCTATGGTGACCGGGTGCTGATCGACGATCTGTCGTTTGCCATTCCGAAGGGGGCCATCGTCGGTATCATAGGTCCGAACGGCGCCGGTAAATCCACCCTGTTCCGCATGATGTCGGGTCAGGAGCAGCCGGATTCCGGCGCCATCACCTTGGGCGAAACCGTGGTGCTGGCCTCTGTCGATCAGTTCCGCGACAGCATGGACGACAAGAAGACGGTGTTCGAGGAAGTCGCCGACGGCCAGGACATCCTGCGCATCGGCAACTACGAGTTCCCGAGCCGCGCCTACATCGGCCGCTTCAACTTCAAGGGAGCCGATCAGCAGAAGCGGGTCGGTGAGCTCTCCGGTGGTGAACGCGGCCGTCTGCACCTGGCCAAGCTGCTGCAGACCGGCGGCAACGTGCTGCTGCTGGATGAACCGACCAACGACCTGGACATCGAAACCCTGCGCGCCCTCGAGAACGCCCTGCTGGAGTTCCCGGGCTGCGCCATGGTCATCTCCCACGACCGCTGGTTCCTCGACCGCATCGCCACCCACATCCTGGACTATCAGGACGAGGGCAAGATCGAATTCTTCGAAGGCAACTTCACCGAATACGAAGAGTGGAAGAAGAAGACCTACGGCGCCGAGGCGGTCCAGCCGCACAGAGCCAAGTACAAGCGCATCGCCAAGTAAACCGGCAAATGCGACAAGGGGAGCCCAGGCTCCCCTTTCTTGTGCCCGATGGCTTACAATCCAAGACGGATACCTTTTATGCATGGATGTAGCAAGATGACGACCCAGCCCACCACAGAGAAGAAACTGACCATCCAGATCCGGGTTGAACCGGGCTGCCTCGGGCCGGACGGCAAGGCGCACATCGAGACCTTCTGTGCTGCCGCCGCCAGGATCTTCGCCGCCGTGGAGCCGGAGCTGGTGAACTGGACCCTGCTGCCCCGCTATGACAAACAGCTGCCGGAACAGGAGTTCTTCATCGACGGCCGCAAGCTGAGCGAGGAGCAGGCCAGCCTCTTCCTGCGCCGCATGGGGCGGGAACTGGGAGAGGTGCAGGACAAGCTCGACTCCGTTCTGGCCCAGCTGGTGGAGCGTTACTTCAAGACCCTCTGACCCGACCCCTGCCCCTCAAAAGGTTCTCCAGCGAGAACCTTTTTTATTTTCGGCCTGGAAAACGTTTGAATTTTTGCTCTATTCATTGATCCGCCTCGCAGATCCGGGGTTTGTAAACGGCGCCGCCTGTGTAAAAATGTGCGCGCTGTCACGGTATCAGGACGAGTCTGGTTGTTTAACCACCAGAAAGCGGGCGTCACTCCCCCATGGAGGATGCCCCTCTCCTGCTGCTTATTTCACGTCACCTATTGGAATCCAACATGAATCAACCACACCAGGCCCCCACACAGGCCGCCGGGCAAGGATTGCTTGAGCGTCTGTTTGCCCTGAAGGGCCATGGCACCAACGCCCGCACCGAAGTGATCGCCGGCATCACCACCTTCCTGACCATGGTCTACATCGTCTTCGTCAACCCGCAGATCCTCTCTGCGGCCGGCATGGACACCCAGGCCGTGTTCGTCACCACCTGCCTCATCGCCGGCATCGGCAGCATCCTGATGGGCCTGCTCGCCAACCTGCCCATCGCGCTGGCACCGGCCATGGGCCTCAACGCCTTCTTCGCCTTCGTGGTGGTGGCCGGCATGGGCTACTCCTGGCAAGTGGGCATGGGCACCATCTTCTGGGGCGCCATGGGTCTGCTGATCCTCACCCTGCTGCGGGTGCGCTACTGGCTCATCGCCAACATTCCGCTCACCCTGCGGGTCGGCATCACCGCCGGCATCGGCCTGCTGATCGCCCTGCTCGGCCTGCACAACGCCGGCATAGTGGTGGCCAGCCCCGCGACCATGGTGACGGTGGGCAACCTCACCTCCCTGCCCTGCCTGCTGGGGCTGCTCGGCTTCTTCCTGATCTGCATCTTCTCGGCCCGCGGCGTCCACTCCGCCGTGCTGATCGCCATCGTGGTGACCACCACCTTGGGCTGGCTGTTTGGCGACGTCACCTTCAAGGGCTTCGTCTCCATGCCTCCCAGCATAGAGCCGGTGTTCGGCCAGCTGGATCTGATGGGGTCGCTCGACATCAGCCTGGCCGGGATCATTTTCTCCTTTATGCTGGTCAACCTGTTCGACTCCTCCGGCACCCTGATCGGCGTCACCAACCGTGCCAAGCTGGCCGATGACAAGGGTCACTTCCCGCGCATGAAGCAGGCCCTGCTGGTGGATAGCGCCAGCTCCGTCGGCGGCGCCTTCATGGGCACCTCCTCGGTCACCGCCTTCATCGAGAGCAGCTCAGGCGTCGCCGTAGGCGGCCGTACCGGTCTGACCACCATCGTGGTCGGCCTGCTGTTCCTGCTGGCCATCTTCTTCTCTCCGGTGGCCGCCATGGTGCCGGCGTATGCGGCGGCGGGGGCCCTCATCTACGTGGGCGTGCTGATGTGCTCCGAGCTGACCAGGGTGAAGTGGGAAGACCTGACCGAAGCGGTGCCGGCCTTCATGACCGCCGTCATGATGCCATTCAGCTTCTCCATCACCGAGGGGATCGCCGTGGGCTTCATCTCCTACTGCGTGATGAAGGCGGGCACCGGCCGCTGGGGCGAGATCAACCCCTGCGTGCTGGTGGTGGCCCTGCTGTTCGTGCTCAAGTTCGTCTGGGTCGACAGCCACTAAGCCGCGACGAACAAATACTGCGCAAACAAAAATGCCCGTCAGCGACGGGCATTTTTTTATGGCTGATGAAGGGGCGCTCAGCGAATGCCGCGCGCCTCGCGGATCCACTCCCAGGCCTGCTGGATCTCCTGGGTCTTCTCCTTGGCCATCTCCATCATTTCGGGCGGCAAGCCCTTGGCGGCCAGCTTGTCCGGGTGATGCTTGCTCATCTCCTTGCGGTAGGCGCGCTTGATCTCCTGATCGCTGTCGCTCTCGCTCACCCCCAGCAGCTGGTAGGCATCCTTGAGCCGGTCACGGGAAGGGGCCTCCTGCCGATACTGCTGGCCACCCTGCCCGCCATTCTGATACTGACCGCCGTGGGCCCGATTGAAGAAGTTCATCTGCGCCTCGGCCATCGCCAGGATACGAGCCAGCTCGATGCGGCTAAAGCCCAGTTCGTCGGCGATGGTGTGCAGGATGGCGCGCTCGCTGGCCTCAACCTTGCCATCGGCGAAGGCGGCCTGCAGCTGTACCTCGAGGAAGAAGCGTAGGATATCGCGCTGGCCCTGGCTGGCCTGGCGAAACTCGGCCAGGGTCTCCCGCAGCGGGAAGTCCGCCTCCTTGCCCTGGCGGAACGACTCCTGAGCGCGAGCCCGCTGCTCGCCAGCCAGCCGCATCCGGTCCATCAGGTTGGAGGCGACCCGGATCTCCTGCTCGGTCACCTGGCCGCTCGCCTTGGCGATGTGGCCCATGACGGCGAAGGTGGCGTGGAAGAAGACCGCCTGTTGCTGCTGGGTGGGGGCACGGCGAAAATTCAAGCCCATGCCCCGATCGAAACGATGGCCGATCCACAGGCCTAGCAGGGCACCGAAGATGTTGCCGAGCAGAAAACCGAAGAAGGCGCCAAGCACCTTACCCCAAATACGCATGGTTCAAGACCTCGTGAAATTAATGAGTGCGTCCTTGCAACTGAGCGTCCAGCTCGTGCAGCCGCTGGGCCGTCCCTATGTCGCGCCACTCGCCGGCCAGCAGGCTGCCACCCACCCTGCCTTTCGCCATCCACTCCCGCAGCAGGGGCGCCAGCTTGCGTGCCCCCGCCGCCAATCCGGCAAAGGCGGCGGGATCATAGAGCCCGACGCCGCTGAAAGTCAGCGCAGGGGTATCAACCACCTTGCACGCCTGCAGCGCAAAATCCCCCGCCGGATGCTGCGGCGGGTTGGGCACCAGCCAGAGGTGGGCCAGCTGGTCGCCAAGGGGCTGGCTCACCAGGGTGCGATAGTCCAGGTCGAGCCAGGTATCGCCGTTGATCACCAGAAACGGCTCATCCCCCAGCAGCGGCAGCGCCTGTACGATGCCGCCGGCGGTCTCCAGCGCGCTCTCCTCGGCCGACCAGTGGATGGAAACCCCGAGCGCACGGCCATCGCCGAGCGCTTCCACCAGCTTGTGACCAAGCCAGGCGTGATTGATGACCAGGTCGGTCACGCCGGCCGCCTTGAGTTTGTCGATATGGTGCACGATGAGCGGCTTGCCCCCCACCGCCAGCAGCGGCTTGGGCAGGCTGTCGGTGAGCGGGCGCATCCGCTCGCCGCGCCCGGCGGCCAGAATCATCGCCTTCATGACGCCACTCCGCTGCGGGCCAGCCCGGGCAGCACCACCTGCTCCAGCCACTGGCCGAAGCGGGCCAGCACCGGATAGGCGGCGCCATGGCTGCGGCAGACATCCACCACGTAGCCCAGGGTACGGGGAATATCCTTGAGGTAGCCGGACTTGCCGTCGCGGTGGTAGAGCCGGGTGAAGATGCCCGCCGCCTTGAGGTGGCGCTGCATGCCGGTGAGGTCAGCCGCGCGACGAAACGCGGCGTAATCGAGCCCGCCCAGCAGACTGGCTTGCTGCAAAGTGTCAAACCCGAGTGCCATGCCCTGCTCGATCACCGCGTCCGGCCAGCGCACGTAGCAGTCTTTCAGCAGCGAGACCAGGTCATAGCTGAGCGGCCCTATGACCATGTCCTGGAAGTCGATGACGGCCAGCTCGCTGTCGGCCGGGGTCTCACCGCCGCACACCATCAGGTTGCGGCTGTGAAAATCCCGGTGCATCACCCCCTGGGGCTGGGCCAGGTTGTTCTCGGTGAGGCAGGCGAAGGTCTCGGTCAGCAGCTGCTGCTCTTCATCGCTCAGGGTCAGTTGCAGATGGTGACCCAGCAGCCACTCGGGGAAAATGCTGTTCTCCCGCGCCATGAAGGCGGAATCAAAAGGCTCAAGGTCCAGCTCAACCGCGCCGAGACGGGGCAGCAGCGCGATGGCCTTGCCGTACCAGGCCTGCACATTGTCTGCGTTCAGGCAGCCGATAAGCTGGGTATCCCCCAGATCGGTCACCGCCAGCAGCCCCTGCTCGTAGTCCACCGCCCGCACTTCGGGGGCCAGCAGACCGCTGGTGTGCAGGGCCGAGGCATTACGGACAAACTCATGATTCTTTTCGGTTTTAGGGTTGGCATCCACCCAGATCAGGCCACCGCCACGGTGGTAGCGGCGAAAACTGGCGTCACCGGAAATGAGGGTCAACTGAAGGCTGGCATCACCGGAAATCCGGCGCGCCCAGTGCAGCAAGAGGGAATCGCGATCGTGCATAAGTCGGGGACCAAATTGGAAAGCAGCACTTGGCTGTTAGCCCTGGCCGCAATAATGCTTTATCATTGCCGGCTAACATAAAGCAATGACATGCAATGTCAACTCGATGAATCCTGTCGTAAAATGCATGTCTTGAATCAGCCGTAGCTACCACGGATTGCGCGAGTCTTTCACATGACAAAACGGACACTGGGATACTCCTATCCCATCGCCCTGACCATCAGCCTTGTTCCTGCCCTGACCCCTGCCATCGTGCAGGCAGCGCCGCTGACGCCGCCTCCCGCCACCGGGATCCTGGACGGGCTCTGCTATGACTATGTCCCCAAGATTGAAAAACTGGCGCCCGGCACCGACGCCAATGCCCAGCCCGTGGAGGTGGATGCCGATCGCCTCGAAGCCAAGCAGGGCGGCACCGCCGTCTATCAGGGCGACGTCAAGGTGCGCCAGGGCGTGCGCAAGTTCGATTCCGACTACGCCGAGCTCGATCAGAAGAGCCGGGACGTCATCGCCATCGGCAACATCTATTACAACGACGGCCAGATCACGGTCACCAGCGACAAGACCCTGAAATCCAACCTGGATACCAAGAATTCCGAGCTGGAAGAGGGCAAGTATCAGGTGCATGGCTCGCCGGTGCGCGGCTCCGCCGACCGGGTCACCATGACCAACAACAACCAGAACATCACCCTGGAAGGGGCCCAGTACACCACCTGCCCACCGGGCCAGGAGGTCTGGACCCTGAAGGCGGGCAGCATCGACATCGATCAGACCGAGGTGTTCGGGGAAGCCTGGAACGCCAGCCTCTGGCTCTACGACTACCCGGTGTTCTACTTCCCGTACATCAACTTCCCCATCAAGGATGAGCGCAAAACGGGTCTGCTCTACCCGGGTTACACCCAGAGCTCCAAGAACGGCATGGACATCACCCAGCCGTTCTACTGGAACATAGCCCCCAACTACGATGCCACCATCACCTCCCGCTTCATGGACAGACGAGGCCTGATGGAGCAGGTGCAGTTCCGCTACATGCCGGATCCGGCTCACGTGGGCAGCCTCTATTTCGAGAACCTGGCCAACGACAAGCAGTACGACGAGACCCCGAGCCTCAACCAGGCCATGTCCGACGGTCACCGTTACCTGCTCAACGCAAACCACACCTCGCTGTTTGCCGACAACGCCATGCGGGTGTCGCTCGACTACACCAAGGTGCGGGATCGGGATTACAACTACTTCAACGACTTCTCCCCCAAGGTGGGTACCCAGGTCGAGAACCAGTTGCAGCAGTCTCTGATGGCCGGTTACTTCCAGCCCAACTGGAACATCAACACCGAGGTGCGCACCTACCAGATCCTGCTGGCCAGCGCCCAGCAGCCCCACGAGCTGATGCCGCGCATCGACCACAACTACTACCAGCAGGGCAGCTGGTACGATCTGGCCTGGAACACCGAGATCACCAAGTTCGGCTACAACAATGCCCAGGCCATCGCCCAGAACCAGGGCGGCGCCTACACCGGCACCCGGGTCTACACGGCCCCGACCCTGACCATGCCGCTGATCAACGAGGCTGGCTACTACCTCGACAGCCAGTACAAGCTGATGTACACCCGTTACGATCAGGAAGTGCCGGACAACATGAGCCAGACCTTCGTCAGCCGCTTCACCCCTGCAGGGGCCAACGGAGTCACCCTGGACGAAGGGATCATCACCCGCACCCTGCCCTCATTCCGCCTCAAGGGCGGCATGACCTTCGAGCGCAACCAGAACTGGTTTGGCGGCGATGCCAACCAGACCCTGGAGCCGGAGTTCCAGTACCTCTATGTGCCCTACAAGGATCAGGACAACATAGGCGTCTATGACTCCACCACCATGCGCCAGGACTACTACAGCCTGTTCAGCGACCGCCGCTACGCCGGCCTGGATCGCATCAGCGACTCCAACAGAGTCTCCATCGGCCTCACCAGCCGGGTATATGATGAGGTCGGCGATGAACGAATTCGGCTGGCCGTTGCCCAAGCTTTCGATTTCGTTGCGCCCAGGGTCAAGCTCTATCCCAGCGAAACCCTGACCACCAACACCCGCTCCCCGCTCTCCTTCGAGGGGGATGCCAAGATCAACGAGCAGTGGTTTGCCCATGCCGGCGCGCAATATGATATGGACCAGAGCCGGCTCAGCTCCGCCAACAGCGCCCTCGAATATCGCCACGAGAAGCTGATCAGCCAGTTGAACCACCGTTTCGTGCGCGACGCCAACTACGATCTCGAAAACCGGGGACAGGTCACCGACCTCAACCAGATCGGCCTGCTGTTGACCACGCCGCTCAACGATCAGTGGCACCTGTACGGGGGTTACTACCAGGAGCTCAACCAGAGCGTGAAGTCTGATCGCAAGGTGGGCCTGAAGTACGACTCCTGCTGCTGGAGCATCAACTTCAACCTGGAGTGGGTCAACACTCCGGACAACGTGACCCTGCGTCCGACCTCGGAGCGCAGCCTGGGCATTCAGTTTGAAATGAAAGGATTGGGTAGCGTGGGTACCGGCACCAAGGGCACCTCCCTTGACACCGAAGCACTGCCTTACATTCGTCCGTTTAACCTGCGAGACCAATAAGCGGTCTGGCAAACGCCTTGAGAGATGGATATGAAGAAGACGTTGATTTCCCTGCTGACTGCAGGCCTGTTCGGAGCCATGAGCCAGGGTGCCTTCGCCGCCCCCGAGCTGATGGACAAGGTGCTTGCCGTGGTCAACAAGGACGTGGTGCTGGCCAGCCAGCAGGAGGCCCTGGTCCAGAAGGTCAAGATCTCCGCCCAGGAAAACGGCCAGTCCCTGCCCGATGACGCTACCTTGCGCAAACAGGCGCTGGACCGCCTGATCCAGGAGAGCCTGCAGTTGCAGCTGGCCGAGCGCCAGGGCCTCAAGATCAGCGATACCCAGCTGGAGCAAGCGATCCAGAGCATCGCCGCCGACAACAAGATGACCCTGGATCAGCTGCGTGCCCAGCTGGATCGCGAAGGGCTGACCTATGCCCAGTATCGGGAAGAGGTGCGCCGCGAGATCCTGATGAACGAGGTGCGCCGCAACCAGGTGCGCCGCCGCATCAACATCTCCGAGCAGGAGGTGAAGCAGGTAGTGGATATCCTGGCCAAGCAGGGTCAGCAGCAACAGCAGTACCATGTCGGCCACATCCAGGTTGCCCTGCCGGACAACCCTAGCGCCGAGCAGCTCAACGCCGCCAAGAGCAAGATTGAACGCATCCTGGCCGCCCTCAAGCAGGGCGCCGACTTCCGCAAGATGGCCATTGCCGAGAGCAGCGGACCCAAGGCGCTGGAAGGGGGTGACTGGGGCTGGATGAGCCCGCAAGAGATGCCGACCCTGATGGCCGAGGCCGTGCAAGGTGCCAAGAAGGGCGACATCGTCGGCCCGCTGCGCTCCGGTGCCGGTCTGCACATCATCAAGGTGTTCGACAGCAAGGGCCAGCAGCAGGTGGTGCAGACCGAAGTGCGCGCCCGCCACATCCTGATCAAGCCCTCCATCATCCTGAGCGAAGAGAAAGCCAAGGGGATGCTGGATGGCATCCTGCACGACATCAAGAGCGGCAAGGCGAGCTTCGCCAGCCTGGCGGAGAAGTACTCCGAGGATCCGGGCTCCGCGGTGCAGGGTGGCGAACTGGGCTGGTCCGATCCCAACGTCTACGTGCCCGAGTTCCGCGACATGGTCAACCGCCTGCAACCGGGCCAGATCAGCGAACCCTTCCGCACGACCCACGGCTGGCACATCGTCCAGCTGGAAGAGCGCCGCAGCCAGGATGCCACCACCAAGGCCCAGGAGCAGCGCGCCTATCAGCTGATCTACAACCGCCGCTTCACCGAAGAGTCCCAGGCCTGGCTGGACGAGCTGCGTGACGAGGCCTACATCCAGATCGAAGGCGCCGGCAGCTGATGACCTGTCGTCGCCTCGCCATTACCCCGGGTGAACCGGCCGGGATCGGCCCGGATCTGGTGCTGCAGATAGCCCAGCAGGATTGGCCGCACCAGCTGGTGGTGATCGCCGATCCGGCGCTGCTGCGCGAACGGGCCGCCCTGCTGGGGCTGCCCGTCGAGCTGCTGCCCTATGATGCCGGTCAGCCGGCGCAGCCGCAGCGGGCGGGTACCCTCACCGTCTGCCCGGTTCCCCTCGGCGCCGCCGTGATACCGGGCAAGCTGGACGAGGGCAATGGTGCCTACGTGCTGGCCACCCTGCAGCGCGCCTGCGACGGCAACATAAGCGGCGAATTTGCCGCCGTGGTGACCGGGCCGGTGCACAAGGGGATCATCAACCAGGCTGGCGTCTCGTTCAGCGGTCACACCGAGTTCTTCGCCCAGCAATCCAACACCGCCGACGTGGTGATGCTGCTGGCGACCGAAGGGCTGCGGGTCGCGCTGGCGACCACCCACATTCCGCTGGCCTATGTGGCGATGGCCATCACCGAGGATCGCCTCGGCAAGGTGATCCGCATCCTGGATGCGGATCTCAAAGCCAAGTTTGGCATCGCCAAGCCCCGCATTTACGTCTGCGGCCTCAACCCCCACGCAGGGGAAGGCGGCCACCTCGGCCGTGAAGAGATTGACGTGATCGAACCCGCCCTGGCCGGCCTGCGCCAGGAGGGGATCGATCTGGTCGGCCCGCTGCCGGCCGATACCCTGTTCCAGGAGAAATACCTCAAGGATGCGGATGCGGTACTCGCCATGTACCACGACCAGGGGCTGCCCGTGCTCAAATACAAGGGCTTCGGCAGTTCGGTCAATATCACCCTTGGACTCCCTTTCATCCGCACTTCGGTGGATCACGGCACCGCACTGGATCTGGCAGGCAAGGGCCTGGCCGACTCCGGCAGCCTGATCACCGCGATCAACCACGCCATCAAGATGGTAGAGAAAAAAAGATATGAGCAGTAAGGTGCACATGGGCCACACGGCCCGTAAGCGTTTCGGTCAGAACTTCTTGCACGATCGCTACGTGATCGACCAGATCGTGGCCGCCATCAATCCGCAACCGGGTCAGAACCTGGTGGAAATCGGCCCGGGTCTGGCCGCGCTGACCGAGCCGGTCGCCGCCCAGATGGACAAGATGACCGTAGTCGAGCTGGACCGGGATCTGGCGGCGCGCCTGCGCGAGCACCCGACCCTGAAGGACAAGCTCACCGTCATCGAAGCCGATGCCATGCGTTTTGACTTCAGCACCCTGATGGGGGAAGGCAAGGGGCCGCTGCGCATCTTCGGCAACCTGCCCTACAACATCTCCACCCCGCTCATCTTCCACCTGTGCGAGTTCGCCGATCGGGTAGAAGACATGCACTTCATGCTGCAAAAGGAAGTGGTGCTGCGTCTGGCCGCCGGCCCGGGCAGCAAGGCCTATGGCCGTCTGAGCGTGATGACCCAGTACTACTGCCAGGTAGTACCTGTGCTGGAAGTGGGCCCTGGCGCCTTCAAGCCGGCGCCCAAGGTGGATTCTGCCGTGGTCCGTCTGATCCCGCACAAGAACCCCACCATAGTCGCGAAAGACATTCGTTGCCTGAACCGGGTCTGCACCGAGGGCTTCGGCCAGCGTCGCAAGACCATTCGCAACAGCTTCTCCAACTTCATCACGGACGCCCAGCTGACCGAGCTTGGTATCGATGGCAACCTGCGCCCGGAGAACCTCTCCCTCGAGCAGTTCGTCATGATCGCCAACTGGCTGGCGGATCAGCCAAAGGCCTGATCCCGTGGCAACCCCGCACATCCTGGTCCGCCCATACCCCTCGTATGTGGCGGACAGCAAAGACCCTTACCAGTTCCACTATCTCATCGAGATCGAGAACCTGGGGCCCGGCCCGGCGCAACTGCTGCGCCGACGCTGGCTCATCACAGATGCCAATGGCAAGATGCTGGAAGTCGAAGGCCCCGGCGTGGTCGGCGAGCAGCCGGTCATCGCCCCCGGCGAGACCTTCCGCTATCAGAGCGGCGTGCCGCTGGCCACCCCGCTCGGCGTGATGGAAGGGAGTTATACCCTGCAAGACGAGTCGGGGCAGCAATTCGAGGTGCCCATCGCACCCTTTACGCTGGCCGTCCCCCACATTATCAACTGAGGTTTCATGGCGAACTGTTTTGTTGGCGATATCCAGGGCTGTTACGACGACTTGCGCCGTCTGCTGGATCTGGCCGAGTTCGATCCCGCTAACGACGTACTCTGGCTGTGCGGCGATCTGGTCGCCCGCGGCCCGGACTCCCTCAACACCCTGCGCTTCGTCAAAGGGCTGGGCAACCGTGCCGTCACCGTGCTCGGCAACCACGACCTGCACCTGCTGGCGGTCGCCGATGGGGTCGCCCCACTCAAGAAGAAAGACAGACTGCAGGAGCTGATGGACGCCCCGGATCGGGACGAGCTGCTGGAGTGGCTGCGCCACCGCCCGCTGCTGGCGGAGCACCCCGACCTGCCCATCATGATGGTGCATGCCGGCATCTCCCCGGCGTGGGACGCCCGCACCGCCCGCAACTGTGCCCGCGAGGTGGAGAGCCTGCTGCGCGGTGATCAGTACCAGTGGTTGCTGCACAACATGTATGGCGATCAGCCCGATGGCTGGCAGGACGATCTGGTCGGGATCGAGCGCTACCGCTACATCATCAACACCTTCACCCGGATGCGCTTCTGCTATTTCGACGGCCGGCTCGACTTCAAATGCAAGAAGGGCCCCACCGAGTCGACCCCGGGCCTGCGCCCCTGGTTCGAGCAGCGCGAACACCATGTGGACGACCCCATTCTGGTGTTCGGCCACTGGGCGGCCCTGATGGGCAACACCGGCAAGCAGGATATCAAGGCGCTCGACACCGGCTGCGTCTGGGGCAACAGCCTCACCCTGTGGCGTTATGAAGATGATGCCCTGATCGCGACCCCCTGCCCTACCTACGCCAAGTGACGATAAGTGGCTGAACCTGGGCAACCCTGTGGTGCCATGAAGATGATGCCCTGATCGCCACTCACAGTCCCGCCAACGCCAGGTAGCTGCAGACAATAAAACAAAACGGGCCCGGTATTGCCGGGCCCGTTTTTTATGGTGCACAGCTCACCCTAGAGCTTGCGTCCCAGTCGTTTCTCGATCTGCTGTCGCTCCCACTCGGGGCCGAACAGCTTGAAGGGCTGGAACAGGTTGATGGCATGGGAGATCAGCCCCAGCCCCCAGCCCAGTGCCGGCCACCAGGCCCAGATATAGCCCGGGTTGCTCAGATAGTTGATGACAAACAGCCCGCATATTACCAGCAGGTAGCTGGCGATGTGGTAATAGAAGCCCTTGAGCCCCTCCACATAACGCATGGCGGCCCGCTCCTCTACCGATACCCGGATCTGATCCCGTTCCATCGTGTCACTCCCTCTCATCTCATGCTCCTGTTGGCTTGTACCGTCAAGTTGCGCCACCTCGAGCTCAAAGACGGCGGCCAGGGCCTTGATGGATTCCAGTCCGGGCTGCTGACCCTGCTCGATCCGCTGAATGGTGCGAACGCTCAGGCCGGTAAAGGCGGCCAACTGCTCCTGTGACCAGCCCCGCTGCAATCTCAACTTCCTGACGATCATCTCGAACTCCTTGTGGTTGATTGACGGGGCCAGCATAGGGGCCGGAGGGTGGCATGCGACACGACAGCAGCCTGACACCAACCTGACTTTCCTTTTAATTCAGTGCATTAGATAAAATAGAGAGAGCAGAAATCCCATCAGTCCTCCCCACAACGCCCCCTCTCGATGACCTGACAGCAGGGCGACAGAGGCGCTTCTAGCAAGATAGCGCCCTGCTCTTCGGGGAGTCGAGCTTATAGCGCCTGCATCAGCTCGGCGGCAATTTCAAAGGAGCGCAGCCGCGCCTGATGATCGACGATGGGACCGTTGAACATCAGCTCGTCGGCCCGGGTTTCCGCCAGCAGCGCCTTGAGGCCGTGGCGTACCTGATCCGGGTTGCCCACCAGCGAGCGGGCCAGGGTCTGCTCCATCGCCACCAGCTCGCGCTCGGACCACTCCTCGCTCAGTTCGACGACGGGCGCCGGCAACTTGCCCGCGTTGCCGCGATGCAGGCGCAGGAACTGCTGCTGCAGGGTAGTGAACTGGAAGCGCGCCTCCCGCTCGCTGTCGGCGGCGATCATGTTGATGCAGACCACCGCATGGGGCTTGGGCCAGCGGGCGGAGGGGCGATACTGGGCGCGGTAAATTTCCAGCGCCTGCAGCAGCATGGCGGGGGCGAAGTGGGAGGCAAAGCCGAACGGCAGCCCCATGGCCGCCGCCAGCTGGGCGCTGTAGAGGCTGGACCCCAGCAGCCAGATGGGCAGATGCAGCCCCTGGCCCGGCACCGCCTGCACCGCGCCCACCTCGTCGCCAAAGTAGCCCATCAGCTCGCGCACATCCGCCGGGAAGTCATCCACCTCGCCGCTGCGCTGGCGTCTGAGTGCCCGCATGGTGCGCTGATCGGTGCCCGGCGCGCGGCCAAGGCCGAGATCGATGCGATCCGGATAGAGTGACGCCAGGGTGCCGAACTGCTCGGCAATGACCAGCGGCGAGTGGTTCGGCAGCATGATGCCGCCGGCGCCGATGCGCAGAGTATTGGTGCCGCCGGCCAGGTGGCCGATCAGCACAGAGGTGGCGGCGCTGGCGATGCCCGGCATGTTGTGGTGCTCGGCCAGCCAGTAGCGGTTGTAACCCCAGCGCTCGGCATGACGGGCCAGATCCAGCGAGCGGCGAAACGATTCGGCCGGCTGGGAGCCTTCGGCAACGGGCACCAGATCGAGCACGGAATAGGGGATGGCAGACATGGGTCACTCCATTGATTCACAGACCAGTAACAAGGGGGGCAATGTAGCACGGGATACCTGAATGAATCACCTGATCGGTCGGCAAAATTGACGGACACGGGTTCCGGGAGCACCAGCAGGGGGAGTTTCTCTCTGTCACATCTCGATCTCTCTGAATGGGTTATTGTGTTTATTGTCATCCTGCAGGCACACTGCAGGTTGATCGTCTCTGCAATCGCCCGTGTGACAAGGATGTGTCCATGACAACTGCCAGGCCAGGTCGTAAACCCTTCTATGTGCATATCGCCACCCTCTTCATCCTGCTGTTCACCCTGCTCGGCAGCGCCCTCATCGCCTTGCAGTTCCAGCAAGGGGCCCGCCAGGGGCTGGAGCACGAGCGACAGAACTTTCTGCAGTATCGCCAGCAGCTGGCCCTCGCCCTGCAACTGAACGAGCGGCCGGCCCGCATGTCGCTGAGCCTGCTGCGCAGCGGCCAGCTGGCCGCCATGACCACACTGACCGAACGCCTGGCCTACCTGCCGCAACTGGCGGAGGTGCTGGCCAACAGCCCCAGCTATGGGGCCGTCTATGCCGGCTACGAGGATGGCGACTTCTTTCTGGTGCGCAAACTGACCGAGCGGGCCAAGACCCAGCTGGGGGGCGTGCCGGCCACCAGCAGCCTGCTGGTGCAGAGCCTCAGCCAGGGCAAGGGAGAGTTTCTCTATTTCGATCAGCGGCTGAGCCTGCTCGAGCGGCGCCCCATGCCGAACTACCGCTACGATCCCCGCAGCCGCGACTGGTACAAGCAGGCCCGCTGGCGAGCGGGGATCGCCACCACCAACCCCTACCTCTTCTTCACCACCAAGGAGCCAGGCATGACCCTGGCGGTGGAGAGCGACGACAGACGCGCCGTGATCGGGCTCGACACCAGCGTCGAGGGGTTGTCAGCCCTGATCGGCAAGCTGCAGCTGCCTGCCCAGAGCCAGGTGATCCTGTTCGATGAGTACGCCACCCTGCTGGCCGCCGATCCCAGGCACCTGCCCAGCTTCGAGCAGCTGAGCCAGCTGCCCATGCTGGCCAGCCTGCCCCACCCGGCCCTGGCGGACCTGCAACAACGGATCATCAGCCAGCCCACCTTGCTGAGCGACCCGGCCGAGCTCAACCTGACTGCCGCCGATGGCAGCGACTGGCTGGTCAACCTCTCCCCCCTCGGGAGCGACTCCCCCTTCCATATCGCCCTGCTGGTGTCGGCCGACCTGCTCTATCAGCAGGCCAGAGACGAGGCCCTGGTCAATCTGGGCTGGGCGCTGGCGGGCCTGCTGCTGCTGCTGCCGGTGATCTGGCTGGTCTCGCGGCGTACCGCCACCCCGCTGCTGGCGCTCACCAAGGAGGCGGAGCGGATCCAGCACTTCGATTTTGGCGAGAGCCGGGTCCCCGAGTCTTCTATCCGCGAGATCGACGATCTGGCCCATACCATGTCAGGCATGCGGCTGACCCTCGGCAACTTCATGAACATGGGACGGGCACTGGCGGCCGAACACCGCTTCGACTCCCTGCTCAGCCGCATCCTGCACGAAACCATCGCCGCGGTGCAGGCCGAAGGGGGTTGTCTCTACCTGGCTCAGGAGCAGGGGATGGTGGCGGTGCAGGCGCTGTGGCGCAAAGCACCGCTGCCGGCCGGGCAGATCCGCTGGCAGCAGGCCCTGTTTGGCGAGCTGGCCCGGGGTGAGCGGCTCAGCCTCGCCATCGACCAGCAGGGCTGGCAGCAGCATCTGGCCGACTGGGGCCCCTTCCCCGGCCCCTGCCAACTGGTGGCCGAGCCCCTGCGCAACCATCGCCAGGAGCTGATCGGCTGCCTGCTGCTGATCCTGCCTGACTGCTCGGCCCGTGAACTGGCCTCGCGCATCAGTCTGATCGAGGCGCTGGCGGGCACCTCGGCCTCCGCCATCGAGAATCAGCGCCTGCTGGAGGAGCAGAAACAGCTGCTGGAGTCCTTCATCGAGCTGATGGCCGGCGCGATCGACGCCAAGAGCCCCTACACCGGCGGCCATTGCCAGCGGGTGCCGGAGCTGACCCGGATGCTGACCGAAGCCGCCTGTGCCCAGCAGCAGGGGCCGTTCGCCGAGTTCCGGCTCAACGAGGAGGAGTGGGAGGCCATCCATATCGCCAGCTGGCTGCACGACTGCGGCAAGGTGACTACCCCCGAGTTCGTGGTGGACAAGGCCACCAAGCTGGAGACCCTTTACGATCGGATCCACGAGATCCGTACCCGCTTCGAGGTGCTCAAGCGCGACGGCTACATAGAGGCGCTGGCGGCCCGCCTGCCGGCATCGGAGCGGGAAGCGGCCAGGGCGGCGGTGGCACCGCTCTGGAGCACCCTGGACGAGGAGTTCGCCTTCGTCGCCGAGTGCAACCTGGGCGGCGAATGGATGGCACCGGAGAAGCTGACCAGGCTGGATGCCATCGCCAGCCGCACCTGGCTGCGCACCCTGGACGATCGGCTCGGCATCAGCCGGGAGGAGCTCAAGCTGCGCCAGGGGGAGCCGGCCGCACCGCTGCCCTGCGTCGAGCCCCTGCTGGCGGACAAGGCCGCCCACCTCATCCCCCGCCCCGTCCACGATCAGCTGGACGAGCGCAATCCCTGGGGCTTCAAGGTGCGGGTGCCCACTCACCTCTACAACCGCGGCGAGCGCTACAACCTCGCCATCGGCCGCGGCACCCTCACCGAGGAGGAGCGCTACAAGATCAACGAGCACATCATCCAGACCATTCGCATGCTCGAACGCCTCCCCTTCCCCCGCCATCTGCGCAGCGTGCCCGAGATTGCCGGCGGCCATCACGAGCGGATGGACGGCAAGGGCTACCCGCGCCAGCTGCTGGGCAGCCAGATGAGCATCCCCGCCCGCATCATGGCCATCGCCGACATCTTCGAAGCGCTGACCGCCAGCGATCGCCCCTACAAATCGGGCAAGACGGTCTCCCAGTCGCTGGCCATCATGCAGAGCATGGTGCGCGAGCAGCACATCGATCCCGCCCTGTTTGCCCTGTTCGTCAGCAGCGGCATCTGGCGCGATTACGCCGGGAGATTCCTCGCCCCCGAACAGCTGGATCAGGTGGATGAAAACGCCCTGCTGGCCGGACTAGCCTAGGGCCGGGTCATATTTTCTTACATTTGCGGGCTGGCCTGAACGCCCCCGGCTGGTTATAACGGTGCCCCTATAGCGAAGGGGGAGCAATAGACTCCCCCTCACTCTTTGTCACACCACACTGTTCAGGTTATCTATGTCAAAACATCTCATCATGCTGGGCGCGCTGACGCTGTCCGGCTGCTCCCTGCTGTCTCCCCCCGCCCCGACCGTCACCCCGGTACACCTGGCCGATGCCAGCCAGCGCGGCTTCTACATCGAGTGCAGCAGCATGACGGCCTGCTTCCAGCAGGCCAACCAGACCTGCCCGCAGGGCTACCAGGAGACGGATCGCCGTCAGCAGACGCTCTACAGCACCCAGTACACCGCGGGCAGCTATGACGACGAGAAGAAGGTCTACAAGGCTGGCAAACCCTATCGCATGGCCAACACGGTGCACTCCCTGACCATCCAGTGTCCGGTCGATATGGGCATCACGCCGCGCTGATCCACGCTTTGCGGCCGGCACGAGGCAGATGGCCCCGGCCGGCCGCTAGCCACCCTTTTCTTGTTTCATCGAGCACCACTCTCTTATGTCACCCCGAATTTTCCTGCTGGGCAGCCTCTTGCTGTCCGGCTGCGCCCTGCTGCCGGCGCCCGCCACCGTCACCGAACTCGCCTCCGCTAATCCCGCACTGCAACGCTTCCAGATCGAGTGCGCCGCACTGGAGGAGTGCCAGCAGCAGGCGACGCTGAGCTGCCCGCTCGGCTATCAGGAGACCGAACGCCGCCAGCACACCTTCACTTCCCATCAGATGAGCATGGGGGCCGCCGATCCGATGACGGGATTTCGCCCAAGCTTCCCCCAGAGCAGCACCTTCACCACCCATACTCTGCTGGTGCAGTGCCCCCGCAAGCCGACACAGCCCCACCCGCTGGGACGCTGACAAAAGGGCCCGCAGGCCCTTTTTTCCGATGTCGCCACGCTCAGCGCATCGCCTCGGCGTGCTGGCGGGCCAGCTCGTCGCTCATCAGTTCCCGCATCCTGAATTTTTGCAGCTTGCCGGTTACCGTCATGGGGTACTCCTCCACGAAACGGATGTATCTTGGCACCT
The DNA here is from genome assembly GCF_000820305.1 of Aeromonas dhakensis. GTDB lineage: Bacteria > Pseudomonadota > Gammaproteobacteria > Enterobacterales > Aeromonadaceae > Aeromonas > Aeromonas dhakensis. The sequence continues at coordinate 24,830 of NZ_CDBH01000021.1, read as the reverse complement.
TGAAATAGGCGATGCGGGCCGACAGGAACTGCTTCAGCTCCTCCTCGCTGGCCTCTTGGTGGGGCCTGAGCTTGACCCAGGCACACACTTCCTCGCCATAGCGCTCGCTGTCGACCCCGAACACGGCTGCATCCTGCACCGCCGGATGATCATAGAGCCGCTCCTCGATCTCGCGCGGGTAGATGTTCTCGCCACCGCGAATGATCAGCTCCTTGCTGCGCCCGACGATCCGTACATAGCCCTCTTCATCCATGATGCCGATGTCCCCCGAGTGCAGCCACCCTTCCTCATCTATGGTATCCGCCGTCTTGGCCGGATCCTGCCAGTACCCTTGCATCACCCCGTTGCTGCGACAGCAGATCTCTCCCCGCTCGCCGATGGCCACTATCTCTCCGCTGGGGTCGACCAGCTTGATCTCGGTGTGACCGATGGCGCGGCCGACCGTGGTGACCCGCTTGTCCAGCGGCGCGTCGATGGCAGTCATGTGATTGATGGGACTGCACTCGGTCTGGCCGTAGGCGATGGTCACCTCGGTCATGTGCATCAGGGTCTGCACCTTGCGCATCAAGGGCTCGGGGCAGATGGCACCGGCCATGATGCCGGTGCGCAGGGAGGAGAGATCGAACTGATCAAACTCCGCCAGCTCCAGCTCGGCGATGAACATGGTCGGCACCCCGTGCAGGGCGGTGCAGCGCTCCTCGCTCACCATCCGCAGGGTGGCCGCCGGATCGAAGGCTTCGGCCGGAAACAGGGCGCAGGCCCCCACACTGATGCAGACCAGATTGCCGAGCACCATGCCGAAACAGTGGTAGAGCGGCACCGGGATGCAGAGCCGATCCTGCTCGCTGAACGCCATGCCTTGCGCCACCTGGCGGCCGTTGTTGAGGATGTTGCTGTGACTGAGGGTAGCCCCCTTGGGGTTGCCCGTGGTGCCCGAAGTGAACTGGATGTTGATGGCGTCATCGGGTTTGAGGGTGGCGGCCACCCGGGCCAGCCAGGCCGGATCCTGCAGGTCGCCCAGAGCCAGCACCTCGGGAAAGTTGAGCATGCCGGCGCTTTGCTGCTCCCCAAGCCGGATCACCATCTCCAGGCTTGGCAGCCGGGATGATGTCAGGCGGCCTGGCGGACAGCTCGCCAGCTCGGGGGCCAGCTCGCCCAGCATGGCGAGGTAGTCGCAACCCTTGAACGCGCTGGCGCAGATCAGGGCCCGACAACCCACGTTGTTGATGGCAAAGGCGAGCTCGTAGTTGCGGTAGGCGGGGTTGATGCAGACCATGATGGCCCCGATGCGGGCCGTAGCGAACTGCACCAGGCACCACTCGATGTTGTTGGGCGACCAGATGCCGACCCGATCCCCTGGCCGGATCCCGAGCGCCAGCAGGCCCAGCGCCAGCCGGTCTATCTGGGTCAGGTATTCCCGGTAGTTCCAGCGGATCTGCTGGTGGCGCACCACCACGGCGGGCCGCTCGGGGAAACGTTCCGCCACCTCTTGCAGGTAGGCGCCTATGGTCTGGTGAAGCAGCGGCTGATCGCAAGGACCGGCCCGGTAGCTGAGCAGTGAGGTCATGGGGTGACTCCTGGCCACATAGGTTGGTATTGCCTACTGCTCGGCTGGCGTGTTTTTTCAGCTTGTTACATTAATGTAAAATCACTCCTCGTAAAAGACTCACTTTGGTCTAATAGCGGCCATAAAAAACGGCCAACCGAAGTTGACCGTTTACAGACGCGGGGCAGATCAGAACAGCAGGTGCGCCACCCCGGCGATGACCGGCAGGGTGATCAGGGTGCGCAGCAGGAAGATCACGAACAGCTCCCACAGCTTGACCGGGATCTTGCTGCCCAGCAGCAGGGCGCCCACTTCCGACATGTAGATGAGCTGGGTGACCGACATGGCGGCGATCACGAAGCGGGTCATCTCGCTCTCGATGGTGGAAGCCAGCACCGCCGGAATGAACATGTCGGCGAAGCCCACCATGATGGTCTTGGAAGCGGCTTCCGCCTCCGGCAGTTGCAGCAGCTCCAGCAAGGGGACGAAGGGGGCCCCCAGCCAGTTGAAGATGGGGGTGTGCTCGGCCAGCATCAGGGCACAGGTACCCACCGCCATCACCACCGGCAACACGCCAAACACCATGTCCAGGGCATTCTTCACCCCTTCCCGCGCCACGGCGCCGAGATCCGTCATGCTGTCGGCCTTGGTCAGGGCCCGCTCATAGCCATAGCTCAGCACGCTGTGCTGATGGGGGATCGCCTCCTGCTTGCGGCACAGGGGAGTACCGTCGCTGTAGACATCCTTCTTCCAGGAGAGCGGCGGCAGGCGCGGCACCACGATGGCGGCCACTACCCCGGCCAGGCAGACGGTCAGGTAGAAGGGCACGAACATGTGTTCCAGCTTCACCTGGGAGATCACCACCAGGCAGAAGGTGATGGAAACGGCAGAGAAAGTGGTGCCGATGACGGCGGCTTCCCGCTGAGTGTAGAACTTGCCTTCGTACTGTTTGCTGGTGAGCAGGATGCCGACGCTGCCATCCCCGAGCCAGGAGGCGAAGCAGTCCACCGCGGAGCGGCCCGGCAGGCGGAACACTGGACGCATGATGCGGGTCATCATGGTGCCGACGAACTCCAGCAGACCGAAATCGAGCAGCAGCGGCAGCAGCAGGCCGGCGAAGATGAAGACGGAGAACAGCACCGGCAGCAGATCGTGCAGCACCAGACCACCGGTTGCCCCGGAACGCAGCACCTTGGGACCGGCCTCGAAGAAGGTCAGCAGCACGAAGATGCCGCCAAGCACCCGTACGCAGGCCCAGAAGGGTGAGACGTTGAACAGGCTGTTGAGGAAGGGGCGCTTCACCAGGATCGCCGGCTTGAACAACCAGGCAATCAGAGTCATCAGCATGGTGGTGGTGATGATGGCGCTGACCATGGCCACCAGATAGTCGGCAAACACTCTCTGTACCAGCTTCGCCAGTACGGCTACCGGGATGGTAACGTTGCCGTCATAGAGAACGGGAGTCATGAACAGCAGGATCCCGATGAGTGACGGGACCAGGAACATCAGCACGTTGCGACGGGTATTGAGCGCAGGTGCTTGCAGAGTCTTTTCCAGCATGGTTTACAGCCTTAATGTTACTTTTCCTTAGCCAGGCGAACCTGCATACCCATGCTCTCACCCGACAAAACGGGCGCAAGAATACTCCAAAAAAATGCACAAACAAGCTTTTAATGGATCATTTCAAGCATAAATATTTTTACAGGCAAACCTTCCATAAGAATGTACCCAAACAGATGCACATATCAATTCATTACAAATGGTTAGCACATTGTTTCGTTAAGGTTACATTCAGGAGCGCAGTATAATCAGTTGCGGTTGGCAGGCAATAAGTGACATGAGAAATATATCTATATGGTGATCCAGTCGATCCCCATAAAAAAACCGGAGCCTGGCAAGGCTCCGGTTTTTCAGCGGCGGGTGGCGGCGCTGCGCGCACCCGCAGGATGGGGGTCAGTCACGCACGTAGATGACTTCCACGCCATCATCGTCTTCGTCGTCCCAGTCATCGTCGTCCAGCGACTCGTCAAACGCCTTGGAGGCAGCCAGCGCATCCGCTTCGGCCTTGGCCAGCTGGTTCTTGTGGTAGTCGTCCCACTTGAACTCCACCTTCTCGATGGCTTCCTTGGCATCTTCCGCCAGCTGACGGGGCATGGTATCCAGCAGATCAAGGATGTCGTAGCAGACCTTCTTGGTCCCTTCCTTGCTGATGGCGGTGATGGCGTAAACCGGCCCTTCGTGGTTCAGGGCGGCCTTCACGCGCTCCATCACTTCACCTGCCTCTTCTTCCAGGATCAGGTCCATCTTGTTGAACACCAGCCAGCGTGGCTTGCTCGCGAGCTCCGGGCTGTACTTCTCCAGCTCACGGACGATGGTCACGGCATTCTCGGCCGGATCGGAGCCATCCACCGGGCAGATATCCACCAGATGGACCAGCACACGGCAGCGCTCGAGGTGCTTGAGGAAGCGGATACCGAGGCCGGCTCCTTCGGCTGCACCCTCGATCAGGCCCGGAATGTCGGCAATGACGAAGGAGCGGGAGTTCTCGCCACGTACCACGCCCAGGTTCGGCACCAGCGTGGTGAAGGGGTAGTCGGCCACTTTCGGACGGGCCGCAGAGACGGCACGGATGAAGGTGGACTTGCCGGCGTTGGGCAGGCCAAGCATGCCGACGTCGGCCAGCAGCAGCAGCTCCAGCTTCAGGGTACGTACTTCACCCGGGGTGCCGTTGCTCTTCTGGCGCGGCGCACGGTTGACCGAGCTCTTGAAGCGGGTGTTGCCAAGACCGTGGAAACCACCCTTGGCGACCAGCAGCTTCTGCTCGTGGTGGGTCAGATCCCCCAGCAGTTCGCCGGTATCTTCATCGGTCGCACGGGTACCGACCGGCACGCGCAGGATCTTGTCCTTGCCGCGACGACCGGTACAGTTGGCGCTCTGGCCATTCTCGCCACGCTCGGCGGCGTGGAAACGCTCGAAACGGTAGTCGATCAGGGTGTTCAGGTTTTCATCGGCAACCAGATACACGTCGCCACCGTCACCGCCGTCACCGCCGTCCGGACCGCCGTTCGGAATGTATTTCTCCCGGCGAAAGCTCACACAACCGTTACCACCGTCACCGGCATCGACTCGAATCTGGACTTCATCAACAAACTTCATAGGTAACCGTCACCTTAATTCGAAAAACCGATACGCCATTATAGTGGTACAGACCCCTGCGGGCGATACGCATCTTGCCAGTCGCCCCTTCAGAGCCAGGGTCGGCTGCGTGCCGTTTTTTCGTCAACTACATCAGAAAAACAAAAGCCCCGCCTGTTGGCGGGGCTTCGGATCCTTGCGGTCCGTAATTACTCAGCAACGATGCTTACGTACTTACGGTTCAGCGGACCTTTGACTTCGAACTGCACCTTGCCGTTCGCGGTAGCGAACAGGGTGTGGTCCTTGCCCAGACCAACGTTCTCACCAGCGTGGAACTTGGTGCCGCGCTGACGAACGATGATGCTGCCAGCCAGAACTGTTTCGCCGCCGAAACGCTTCACGCCCAGGCGTTTAGCTTCTGAATCGCGGCCGTTGCGGGATGAACCGCCAGCTTTTTTGTGTGCCATCTATCGTACTCCTCTAATTAAGCGCTGATGCCAGTGATTTTGACTTCAGTGAACCACTGACGGTGGCCCGCTTGCTTACGGTGGTGCTTACGACGACGGAACTTGACGATAGTCACTTTCTCGCCACGGCCGTGAGCCACAACTTCAGCTACAACCTTGCCACCTTCAACGAAAGGAGCACCTACTTTAAAAGTGTCGCCTGCAGCAACCATCAGCACTTCGTTGAAGTCGATGGTAGCGCCAGTCTCAACGTTCAGCTTTTCCAGACGAACGATTTGACCTTCGGCCACACGGTGTTGTTTTCCGCCGCTTTGGAATACCGCGTACATTTGATTAACTCCGTAAAGGCGTGTCTTTTGCTCAAGGCCAGACACGCGCAAAAACCTATAACAATGGGCGGGCATTCTACGCAAATCGATTTGCTCAGGCAAGGCCAATTTAGCAAAAAGTTTATTTTGTGCGCATATCTGCCGCCGTGAATAAACGCTTAACTGTAACCCATTGTGAAATCGTGTAGAATCCCCGCCATTGCTAAAATCGCAGTCATCACTGCCGTCACGTTACGAGACTTATGGACCAACAGACTATCCGTGCGCTCTGTGCCGCCGACATGACGGCGGTCAATGAACTGATCCTGGCGCGACTCCAGTCCGATGTCAGCCTGATCAACCAGCTGGGTTTCTATATTGTCAGTGCAGGCGGGAAACGGATGCGCCCCATGCTGACCGTCATGGCCGCCCGCGCACTGGGATATGAGGGTGAGGATCATCTGAAACTGGCTGCCATCATCGAATTCATTCACACTTCCACCCTGCTGCACGACGACGTGGTCGACGAATCCGACCTGCGCCGCGGCCGGGAAACCGCCAACGCCATGTTCGGCAACGCCGCCAGCGTGCTGGTGGGTGACTACCTCTACAGCCGCTCCTTCCAGATGATGAGCGAGCTCTCCAACCTGCGGGTGATGGAGATCCTCTCCGAGGCCACCAACACCATCGCCGAAGGGGAAGTGCTGCAGCTGATGAACTGCAACGACCCGGATACCACCGAAGAGAGCTACATGACGGTCATCTATTGCAAGACCGCCAAGCTATTCGAAGCCGCCACCCGTCTCGCCGCCGTGCTGACCCATCAGCCCGCGCCGATCGAACAGGCGATGACCGACTACGGCAAGTATCTGGGCACCGCCTTCCAAATCATCGACGACGTGATGGACTACTGCTCCCAGAGCGACGAGATGGGCAAGAACGTGGGCGACGATCTGGCCGAAGGCAAGCCGACCCTGCCGCTGTTGCGTGCCATGGAAGTGGGTAGCCCGGAAGAGCGCCAGCTGGTGCGCGACGCCATCGAGCACCGCAACGGCATGGAGCACCTCGACCGGATCCTGGCCATCCTCGACCGTACCGGCGCGCTGGAGTACTCCCGCATGCGGGCCCGGGAAGAGGCCGACAAGGCCATCGCGGCCCTCGCCATCCTGCCGGACTCCCGGCACAAGCAGGCGCTGGAAACCCTGGCCCACATGGCGGTGCAGCGCAGCGCCTGATGCCAGCCGGCGGACAATAAAAAAGAGGCCAGAGGGCCTCTTTTTTATTGTCCGCACTCACTGTACCACTGTCGTTTCAACCAGGAGCTAGCGGGCCAGCGCCCACAAGATAACGGCCCCGGCCACCACCAGACAACCGCCGATACGGCGCAACTGCTCGGCCGGCTGATCGCTCAGCAGCCGCAACATCTGCTGCCAGGCGCGCGGCATCAAGAGCGGCCCCAGCCCTTCGAACAGCAGCAGCAAGCCCAGCCCCACCAGGATGGATGTCAGCATACAACCTCCTTTCTCGTCTGAATGCGCCCCAACCACAAGCGCTTCACACACTGCCCCCCGCTGCCAGCCGATGACCGGCAAACAAAAGGGCCTGAATCATCAGGCCCTTGGGTCAAATCACGACGTGCTTACTGCTTGCTGCCGTGCGGCGACTTGAGGTAGCGGAAGAACTCGCTGTCCGGCTTGAGGACCATCAGGTCATTGCCACCGGCGAAGCTCTTGCGATAGGCCTCCATGCTGCGCACGAAGCTGAAAAACTCGGGGTCTTTCTTGTAGCTGTCGGCATAGATCTTGGCGGCCTCGGCATCCCCTTCACCACGCAGCTGACGGGCGTTACTCTCGGCATCGGCGATCATGACGGTCACCTTGCGGTCGATGTCGGCACGCAGGATCTCGGCCTGCTCGCGGCCCTGGGAGCGATGCTCACGGGCTACCGCGGTCCGCTCGGCACGCATCCGCTGATAGATGGAGCTGGAGACTTCCACCGGCAGGTTGATCTGCTTGATGCGCACATCCACCACCTTGATGCCGAGCTCGGAGGAGCGCGCCATCTTCATCAGGGCATCTTCCATCACGGTACTGCGCTCGCCAGAGACGATGTCCTTGATGGTGCGATTACCAATTTCGGAACGCAGACCGTTGTTGATCTTGCGCTTGAGCAGGTCTTCGGCCTGGATCTTGTTGCCACCGCCGGTCGCCAGGTAGTACTTGGAGAAGTCCTCGATCTTCCACTTCACGTAGGAGTCGATGATGAGGTCCTTCTTCTCGGAGGTGACGAAGCGATCCGCCTGCCCTTCCAGGGTCTGGATACGGGCATCCATCTTGCGAACCTGGTCGATGAGCGGCACCTTGAAGTGCAGGCCCGGCTCGTACAGACGCGGCTCGCCGGATTCAACCCGCTTCACCTTGCCAAACTGCACCACGATTCCCTTCTGGCCTTCATCGACGATGAAGACCGAAGAGAAGCAGACCATGGCGGCCACAGCGATGACACCAATAGCTAGCTTTTTCATCTATCAGTTTCTCCCTGAGCTGAAACGGTCGCCGCTGCGCAGCGGGGTCGGCGTGGAGTTGGCTCCTTCGTTGGACGGCGGGGTCTGTTCTACCACCGGCGCACCTGCCGGACGAGCCGGTTGCACCGCATTGGCCTTGCCGGAGAGCTTGTCGAGCGGCAGGTAGATCATGCTGTTGTTGCCAGCCGGCATGTCGACCACCACCTTGTTGGCCTGCTGATAGAGCTCTTCCATGGTTTCCAGGTAGATACGATCACGGGTCAGCTCGGGCGCAGCCTGATACTGGGGCAGCAGCTCGTTGAAGCGAGCGACTTCACCCTTGGCCTTCAGCACGATCTGGGACTTGTAGGCTTCGGCCTCCTGCTCCAGGCGCTTGACCTGGCCGCGGGCCTTCGGCTCCACTTCACGGGCATAGGCTTCGGCTTCACGAATGAAGCGCTGTTCATCTTCCTGAGCGGAGATGGCGTCATCGAACGCATCCTTCACCTCTTCCGGCGGACGCGCCGGCAGGAAGTTGACGTCGACGATCTGCAGACCCATGTGATAGGGCTCGATGATGCTGTCGATCACCTGCCAGGTCTCCTGACGCACCTTCTCACGACCCGTAGTCAGCACGTCGTCCATCCGGGTATGACCCACCACGTAGCGCAGGGCGCTGTCGGTCGCCTGGCTCAGACTCTCGTCGGCGTTGGTGACGCTGAACAGGTACTGCTCGGGATCGACCACGCGATACTGCACGTCCATCTCGACCCGTACCACGTTCTCGTCCTGGGTCAGCATGAAGCCGGAGGCCGGCAGGGAGCGGACCGACTCCACGTCCACCGGGATCACCCGGTCGATGAAGGTCGGTTTCCAGCGCAGGCCCGGATCCACGTTGTGGGAGTACTCGCCAAAGCGCAGCACCACGCCACGCTCGGCTTCGCGAATGGTATAGAAGCCGCTGACGACCCACACCACTACCGCCACCACCAGCGCGATGGAGAGGCCGAACTTGCCGACGTCACCACCACCCGATTTGCCGCCTCCCAGCAGACCACCAAAACGGCGGCTCACCTTGCGCAGCATTTCGTCCAGATCAGGGGGTCCCTGATTCTTGCCGTTGTTCCCCCAGGGGTCACGGTCTTTGCCGTTATTACCAGGCTCATTCCAAGCCATCAGCGTCTCCATTAATACATGCGGATGGATATCATCTCTATCGGGCCATCAACCGTTGATGAAGCCAGCAAACATTCATCTCATCGACGAATCAATGCCTGATAAAGCGTTGTAAACTCTCACCTTCTTGCTTCACGAGGCGGTTCCAATCAGCCAGTTGCAGGCGGACTTCCAACACAAAATCCCCCTCCTCGCTGAAACCTTCCTGCTCGATGCCCTTGAGGCGATAGAGCGCACTGCGCAATCTGGCGGCCGAAGGGGGCAACTGCAGGGTGTGGTGCACCATGGAGCCGGCCAGCAGCTCGGTCAGGGCAACAAACAGATCGTCACACCCCTCGCCAGTCTGGGCAGACAGCCAGACCCGCACCGGGCGCCCCTCTTCGTCACGCTCCAGCCCGACCGGGTGTTCACCCAGCTTGTCGATCTTGTTACAGATCATCAGCTGGGGGCGGTCATCGGCTTCGATCTCGGCCAGCACCTGCTGCACCGACTCGATATTCTCCTGCATCTGCTCGTCGGCACAGTCCACCACGTGCAGCAGCAGGTCCGCTTCGCGAGTCTCCTGCAGCGTCGCCTTGAAGGCCGCGACCAGATCATGGGGCAAGTGTCGAATAAATCCAACTGTATCCGCCAGAATCACATCACCCACATCCCGGATCACCAATTTGCGCAGAGTCGGATCCAGGGTTGCGAACAATTGGTCGGCAGCATACACGCTGGCAGCTGTAAGTTGGTTGAACAAAGTGGACTTTCCGGCGTTGGTGTAACCCACCAGAGAAACGGTCGGCACCTCGTTGCGGTTGCGGGCACGACGTCCCTGTTCCCGCTGCTTGGCCACCTTGTCGAGCCGGCGCAAAATCGCCTTGATGCGTTCACGCAACAGGCGGCGGTCGGTTTCCAGCTGGGTTTCACCCGGGCCGCGCAGGCCGATCCCCCCCTTCTGACGTTCAAGGTGGGTCCAGCCTCGCACCAGGCGAGTAGAGAGATGGCGCAACTGGGCCAGTTCGACCTGCAACTTGCCTTCGTGAGTACGGGCACGCTGAGCGAAGATATCGAGGATCAGGCCGGTCCTGTCCACTACCCGGCACTGGAACAGACGCTCCAGGTTGCGCTCCTGGGCAGGGGTCAGGGCATGGTTGAAGATGACGACCTCGGCGTCCAGCATCTGGACCTGGGACGCGATCTCTTCAGCCTTGCCGCTGCCGACAAAAAATTTGGCGCTGGGCGCACTGCGGCTGGTGGTGATCACCCCCAGCGCATTGACCCCGGCCGAGCTCACCAGCATCTTGAGCTCTTCCAGATCCTCCCGCTCACCCTCATCACTGAAGTTGACATGTACCAGAACGGCCTGTTCGCCGGCTTCATAACGGTCAAACAAGCGCTTGCTCCTTGACAGGAATCATGATGAATCTGGGTTGACGAGTCGCCTCGTCCCGGGATATCACGCCTCGGCTTCACCCTGCTCTTCGCCAGCCGCGCCCTGGGCGTGCTGGTGATGGTTGACGGCACGGGCCGGCACCACGGTGGAGATGGCGTGCTTGTAAACCATCTGGCTCACGGTGTTCTTCAGCAAAATGACAAACTGGTCAAACGATTCGATCTGACCCTGCAGCTTGATGCCGTTCACCAAATAGATAGAAACAGGAATCCGCTCACGGCGCAGCGCATTCAAAAACGGGTCTTGGAGAGATTGCCCCTTAGCCATCTTCTTTTCCTTATAGTTTGTTGTTTTTAAACACCGGATATCAATATAACAACCTGATTATACAGGAGTGTCAAGCCACTCCGGCACGGGCGACGACCCTTGCCAGATTGCCAGACTCACCAGATTCCAACCAGGTCACATCAGACCAACCGCGCAACCAGGTCATTTGACGCTTGGCCAACTGGCGGGTGGCAACAATTCCGCGATAGCGCATCTCATCATACTCCACTTCCCCCGCCAGGTAGTCCCACATTTGGCGGTATCCCACGCAGCGGATGGAGGGAAGATCCGGGGTGAGATCGCCCCGTTGGTAGAGGCCCCTGACCTCCTGTTCAAAGCCGCCCTGCAGCATCTTGTCAAAGCGCAGCTCGATGCGCTGGTGCAGCACGGCGCGATCGCTCGGCGCGATGGCAAACTGCAGCACCCGATAGGGCAACCCCTCCCCCTGCACCTGGGTCAACTCGGTGAGGGTCTTGCCGCTGATGCGGTAGACCTCGAGCGCCCGGCTGAGCCGCTGCGGGTCATTGGGATGGATGCGGGCCCCGGCCACCGGGTCGATGCGCACCAGCTCATCGTGCAGCGCTTGCCAGCCAAGGCGGGCGGCTTCCTCCTCGATGCCGGCCCGAATGACGGGGTCGGCGGAGGGCAACGGAGAGAGTCCCTCCAGCAGCGCCTTGAAATAGAGCATGGTGCCGCCCACCAGCAGCGGAATGCGGCCGCGCTCGGCAATCTCTTTCATCTCCCGCAGCGCATCACGGCAAAAATCGGCCGCCGAATAGCTCATGGCGGGATCCAGGATGTCGATCAGCCGGTGTGGCGCCTGCGCCAGTTCGGCCGGCGTAGGCTTGGCGGTGCCGATATCCATGCCGCGATAGATGAGCGCGGAATCCACGCTGATGATGTCGCAGGGCAGCGCCTGGCACAGTTCAATGGCGAGATCCGTCTTGCCGGAGGCCGTCGGCCCCATCAGAAAAATTGCAGTCGGCAAGTCAGCCACGTGAAAAACTCCCCTTGCATGGTCGCCACCCCTTAGCGGCGCACCTGCAAAAAACTGGTTTATGGATTCAAGAGGGCATTTCCCTCAATGGCCATCGGCGAACTCGGCCAGCACGCTCGCCAGCGACAGCGGGCGCACCATGCGAACGTCTGCCAGTTGGTCACTGAAATCGGCAACAAGTTCCGTCAGCAAGCGGTTGGCCGTGGCAAAATCATATACTTTTTCGCGACTTATCCCCTGCTCCACCAGCCATTGGCATAGTACTTCAGCCTGCTGGCCAGTATCACTGTCAGATCCGCTCTCGATCAGTTGCAGCAATTCGGGTAATAAGCGCACCAGATCGGTCTGGCGCAGCAGCGCCGGCACCCGAGTCAGGATCATGGTGTCGCGCCCGCCGCTTTTCAACTCCAGCCCCATCCGTTTGAGCAAACGCTCCTGCGTTTCCACCAGCGCGACCAGGTTTTTCGGCAGCTTGAAGGAGACCGGCAGCAGCAGCGGCTGGGCCGCCAGCCCCTGGCCCCAGGTTTCCAGCAGCCAGTGGCGCAGCAGCAGGCGCTCGGCCCGCACCAGCGACAGCAGGGCCAGCCGGTTGTCTCGCTCCAGCAGCAGATAGGCCTGCTCCACCAGGGTCAAGGCCCGCCACGCCCCCGCCTTGGCCGCCACGGCGGCAACAGGCATGGTTTCAGCCTCTGCCAGCGGCGTGTCATGCACCGTCGGCAGGGTGGTGAGTAGGGCTCCCATGCCGCGCATCGCCTCCCGGCTCGGGGGCTCGGGCGGCTGGTAGTTGCCGGGTCGCCCGGCGCCACTTCCTTCCCGCACTTCCCGGGCCGGGGCCCGGTAGTTGTGCTCGGCACCATACCACTCGGCTCTGGGCGCCTGGCCCGGATACTCGATGGGGGCACTGACCGGCAGCTCGACCAGGGTCTCGGCCAGAGGCTGGTCGCTCTCGTCGCTTGCCGCCCCTGGCTGGCGCAGGGCGGTAAAGAGCGCCTGGAAGATGAAGTCGTGAATGAGGCGCGCCTGATGAAAACGCACCTCGTGCTTGGCCGGATGGACGTTGACGTCCACCTGACGCGGATCCAGCTCGATGTAGAGCACGTAGGCCGCGAACCGGTCGGTCGGCAGCAGTTCGTCATAGGCCTGGCGAATGGCGTGGTTGATGAGCTTGTCGCGCATCATGCGGCCGTTGACATAGGTGTATTGCAGATCGTTTTGCGGTCTGGCGCCGGCGGGCGTGGCCAGCCAGCCCCACAGCCGCACGTCGCTGTGCTCGCTCTCCACCGCCAGCGCGTGGTGCATGAAGGGAGAGCCGCACACCGCGGCGAGCCGGCGCTCCTGCTCCGCCACCGTGTTGGCGGCCTTGTACTGGCGCACCACCTTGCCGTTGTGGCGCAGGATCAGGGTGACGTCGAAGCGGGAGAGCGCGATGCGACGCACCAGCTCGTCGATGTGGGCAAACTCGGTCTTTTCGCTGCGCATGAACTTGCGCCGGGCCGGGGTGTTGAAGAAGAGGTCCACCACCTCCACAGTGGTGCCCACCGGGTGGGCCGCCGGCTTGACGGTGACGCTCATCTCGCGCCCTTCGGCCTGTGCCTGCCAGGCTTCGGACTGCTCCGCCGTACGGGAGGTAAAGGTGAGACGGGAGACCGAACTGATGGAGGCGAGCGCCTCGCCGCGAAAGCCCAGGCTGTTGATCCCTTCCAGATCGTCGAGGGTCGCCACCTTGGAGGTGGCGTGGCGCGACAGCGCCAGCACCAGCTCATCCTTGGCGACGCCACCGCCATTGTCGCGAATGCGAATAAGCTTGGCACCGCCCTTGTCGATGTCGATCTCGACCCGGTCGGCCCCTGCATCCAGGCTGTTTTCCACCAGCTCCTTGACCACGGAGGAGGGCCGCTCCACCACCTCACCGGCAGCAATCTGGTTGGCCAGAATCGGCGGCAATATACGGATTGGCATCGCTTACTCCTGCTGGTTGAACGGGATGGCTGTGGCAACCGCCCCGACTGGGCGCCACGCCGCCGTATCACAGCCCGCGCTCGTCTGGCTGGCCAGCACTGGGGACAAGGTACGGATCGGCATCGCTGACTCCTGATGGTTGAAGGTGCGGGTAATCGGCGGGGGCGATGAGGACTAGCCGGGTCAGCCCTTGCCACTGGCAGGGACGGACCCGGCGCCTCATCCAGCGCTACTTTTGCGGGATATAGAGCACCTGCCCTATCTGGATGTCCCGCGACTTTAGCTTGTTGATCTCCACCAGTCGCGCCTGACTGACCCCGTATTTCTCGGCGAGCCGGGAGAGGCTCTGCCCGCGGGTGACCACATGACGGATCATGTTGGCCTTGTCGTTGCTCTGCACGCTGGTCACCGGCACGCTCGGCTCCTTGGCTGCCACCACGTAGGGCTTGATCACCCCGGCACCGGACGAAGAGCCGCCGACGCTGCTGACCGGCGCCCCGCCGTCGCTGCTGCGGTTCGGTTCGGTGGCCGGCATCCGGTTGGTTACCACCTGCTGCACCGGCTGCGCCGCCAGTTTGCTGACGGCGACCGGCTTGCTGGCTGGGGCGGGTCGGCTGACCGCGGCCTGCTTGTTGCTGGCCTGCCCCTTGCCGGTGAGCATGGCGCCCTTGGTCGGGTGAGCCCGGTAGTAGTTGCGGATCCCCTCGAAGATGGCGCGAGCCAGTTGATCCTGATAGCTGGAGGTCGCCAGCAGCTTCTCTTCGGCGTGGTTGGAGATAAAGCCCGTCTCCACCAGCACGGAGGGAATGTCAGGCGCCTTCAGCACCGCCAGGCTGGCGTGTTCCGGCGCCTTCTTGTGCAACCGGGCCACCCGGCCCAGCGAGCGCAGGATCTGGCGGCTGACGTCATAGCCCTCGGCCCGCGACTTGTCCATGGAGAGGTCGAGGAAGGTCTGCGCCAGGTAGGGGTTGGGATCGGATTCGGCCAACACCTTGCCAACGCCCCCCAGCAGCTCGCCCTGTTTCTCCTGCTTCTCCAGCCAGCTGCCCATCTCGCGGTTGGCACGGTTGGTCGACAGCACCCAGACGGAGGCGCCGCGCGGGGTCGAGTTGTGGAAGCTGTCGGCATGCACCGACACTAGCAGGTCGGCCTTGGCCTTGCGGGCAATCTCGGAACGCTTGTTCAGATCGACGAAGTAGTCGCCGCGCCGGGTCAGCACGGCGCGCATGCCGGGTTCGCGGTCGATGAGGGCGGCCAGTTTCTGGGAGACCGCCAGGGTCACCCGCTTCTCGTAGGTACGGCGCGGGCCGATGGAGCCCGGGTCTTCCCCGCCGTGGCCCGGGTCGATGGCGATCACCACCCCCTTGCCCTTGCCGCCCACCGGTGCCGCCTGAGCGGTGGCAGAGGCCTTCTCTTCATAGGGCAGGTCGATCACCAGCCGGTGGCCGTAGGGGCCGGCCGGCGCAAGCGGAAAGACCACCGGCTTGATGGCTGAACTCAGGTCCAGCACCAGCCGCAGCCCGCCTTTTTCCAGCGGCGAGCTCTCGCGGATCTTGCGCACCAGCTCGCTCTTGTTCTCGATGCGGGCCAGATTGGTGACGTTGCTCGCCCCTTTCAGGTCGATCACCAGCCGGTCCGGGCCGGTCAGGGTGAAGTAGTTGTAATTGGGGGCGCTGCTCATGTCGAGCACCACCCGGGTGTTGTCCGGCGATGGCCACACCCGCACGCTCTTGAGCTGATTCGCCCAGGAGGGTAAGGCCAGCAGGGAGAGGGCAATAACAAGGATCAAGCGCACGTAGATGACAACCGTTCCAGAATGGCTTCGCCAATAGCAGTGCGGGCGTCAATCTGCACCTCACGCTGCTCGTTTGCATAACTCAGGGTGATCTCGAGATCCGGCGCAGGCAGCCAGCCGTCGCCCTTTTCCGGCCACTCCACCAGACAGAGGGTGTTGGCGCCGAAGTAGTCGCGGATCCCCATGAACTCCAGCTCTTCCGGGTCGGCCAGCCGATAGAGATCGAAGTGGTAAAGCTGCCAGTCGGCCAGCTCGTAGGGCTCCACCAGGGTGTAGGTCGGGCTCTTGACCTTGCCCTCATGACCCAGCCCCTGCACCCAGCCACGAGTCAGGGTGGTCTTGCCGGCCCCGAGGGCCCCATGCAGGAAGACAGTGGTCGCCTGCTGGCAGGCGTGGGCCAGACGGCCACCCAGTGCCACGGTTGCTGCCTCGTCCGGCAGTGTCATCATCAACTGTTTTGCCATGTTCTTCTTTAGCTTGTTATGGTGTCGGGATTAACCAGTCGACGGATAAAGGGCAGCAGGTCTGATGCCAGCATGCCCCGCTCTCCGTCTGCAGCGGCCAGATCGGCCGCTTCCCCGTGGATCACGGCGCCCAGTCGGGCTGCCTCGGCGGCAGACCAGCCCTGGGCCAAAAGGGCGGCGATTATACCAGATAACAGGTCGCCCATGCCGCCACTGGCCATGCCGGGATTGCCCTCGTTGCAGAGCGCCATCCCCTTGCCGTCGTGGATCAGCGTCCCCGCCCCCTTGAGCAGCACCACACCGCCGAAGCGCTGCTGCAGACGCTGCACCGCGGCAAAGCGATCCGCGGCGATCTCGGCAATGGTGCAGCCCAGCAGGCGGGCCGCCTCGCCCGGATGGGGCGTGAGCACCCAATTATCCTGATGACGAGGACATTGCGCCAGCCAATTCAATCCATCGGCATCCAATACCAGTGGCACCTGCTCGTTAACAAATGACTCAAAATGGCGCCGACCCCACTCATCCTGACCCAGACCCGGTCCCACCACCCGCACCGAGGCCCAGCTTTCATCCCCGCCGGCCTGACTGCCCATCAATTCGGCCTGGTAGAGGCTGGCGGGCAGGTGATCAGGATGCTGGCACACCCGGACCAGACCAGCACCGGCCCGCAGGCAGGCGCGCGCGGCCAGCACGATGGCCCCCTGCATCCCCGCATTGCCCCCCACCAGCAGCACCTTGCCGTGGGAGCCCTTGTGGGACGAGCGCTGGCGCGGCGTCAGCCTGGCGCGAAGAGAAGGATAATCGACGCGCGCGGCGGCCGCCTGCCACTCGGGCGGCGCGGTGACGCCGAGGGTGTCGCAGTCGAGCCGACCAACGCAATCCACCCCGTCGGCGGTGAGCATGCCCTGCTTGATGCCGATGAAGGTGAGGGTACGGCTGGCGCGCACCACGGCTCCCATGGCGCAGCCGGTATCGGCATTGAGGCCGGAGGGGAGATCCACCGCCAACACGGGCACCTGCAAGCCATTGATTGTTGCGACGATCTTTGTCATGAGCGGTGACAGCCGGATATGGACACCGGTGCCAAGCAGTGCATCTATCACCAGATCCGGGGCCGGCAGCCGGTCGAGTTCCCGCTCCTCGGGCGACACCACTGTGCCCCCCATCGCCAGCCACTCGTCGGCGGCCCGCCTGGCATCCCCCATCAGCTCGGCGGGATCTCGCACGGCAATCACCTGGGGCTCAAGACCCAGCTGTCTCGCCAGGCGGGCCAGCACGTAGCCGTCGCCACCGTTGTTGCCGGGGCCGGTAAAGATCCACCAGCACCGGCTGTGCGGCCAGTGGTGGGTGGCGTAGGTGCGCAGCGCAGCGCCGGCGCGCTCCATCAGGGCATAGAGGCTCAGTCCCTCGCGTTCGGCCCACTCCCGCTCCAGGGCACGGATCTGTTCAGTCCGCCACAGTGATTGTGGTAAGCTCTGCCCCTCTTTCCCGCTGATAGCATCCCCGATGACCTGTTCCATGACGGCTCCTGACTCTCATCCATTGATCCGGTCCGGCGGGCACCGGGCTCATGATGCAGTATGACGGCGGCAAACGCCCTCATCGGTTAACCTTGGCAGCAAGCCCCCAGAGATGCGATACAGCATGACAGTACACTCCCATCCCGGTGCACGCTCAGGCCGCCCGCCAGCAGGACCGGCGGCGCCATGACCACGGCCGAACTTCATCAACTGGCCCAAGATATCAAGCTCTGGGCGAACGAGCTAGGATTCGACCAGGCCGGCATCACCGACACGGATCTCACCCTCGAAGAGCCCAGGCTGCAAGCCTGGCTGGACGCTGGCTATCACGGCAGCATGGACTACATGGCGCGCCACGGCATGATGCGGGCTCGCCCCCACGAGCTGCTACCGGGCACCTTGCGGGTGCTGTCGGTGCGGATGAACTATCTCCCGTTCGAGGCGGGCTTCGCCGCCACCCTGCGCGATCCCACCCTCGGCTACATCAGCCGCTATGCCCTTGGTCGCGACTACCACAAGCTGCTGCGCAGCCGGCTCAAGCAGTTGGGGGAGCGCATCGAGCAGCGCTGCGAGGCGCTGGGCTGGCGCCCCTTCGTCGACTCGGCCCCCATTCTGGAGCGACCGCTGGCGGCCAAGGCCGGCCTCGGCTGGGTGGGCAAACACTCGCTGCTGCTCAACGAGTCGGCGGGCTCCTTCTTCTTTCTGGGGGAGCTGCTGCTCAGCCTGCCGCTGCCGCTGGATGCGGCGGTGGAGAAAGAGCAGTGCGGCAAGTGCGTGGCCTGCATCAACATCTGCCCCACCGGCGCCATTGTCGCCCCCTACGTGGTGGATGGCCGCCGCTGCATCTCCTATCTCACCATCGAAAACGACGGCCCCATCCCCGTAGAGTTCCGGCCGCTGATGGGCAACCGCATCTATGGCTGTGACGACTGCCAGCTCATCTGCCCCTGGAACCGCTACGCCAATGCCAGCCCTGAGCCCGACTTCAGCCCGCGCCCCAATCTGCACCGCCCGCCCCTCTTGACCTTGTGGGGCTGGAGCGAGAGCGAGTTTCTCAAGCACACGGAAGGCAGCCCCATTCGCCGCATCGGCTATCAGCGCTGGCGCCGCAACCTGGCGGTGGCCCTTGGCAACGGCCCGGCCAGTCAGGAGGTAATGATGGCCCTGCAGCAGGCGCTGACGGAAGCCGAGCCCATGGTGGCCGAACATATCGAGTGGGCGCTGGCGACCCTGGCCCGGCGCCAGCAGGATGACAACAAAAAGACCCGCTTGCTGATCCGCTGCATCGAAAAAGGTCTGCCGGATCACGCATAGACGATCTGCCCCTTGCCGGATCCAGGTCATTTTTTCATGCTCTGCCGACGGTCGATGGTCGGCACAACAAAAGGAACAAGCTGATGCAGATGTTGGGAGTGGATATCGGTGGTTCGGGGATCAAGGGATGCCTGGTCGACACCGCAACGGGCGAGCTGATTGGCGAACGCCACCGGCTGGTGACGCCGCAGCCGGCCACCCCGGCCGCCGTGGCGCATACCCTCAAGGCGCTGGTGGAACACTTCGACTGGAAGGGCCCGGTGGGCTGCGGCTTTCCCGCC
The DNA here is from genome assembly GCF_000820305.1 of Aeromonas dhakensis. Taxonomy (GTDB): domain Bacteria; phylum Pseudomonadota; class Gammaproteobacteria; order Enterobacterales; family Aeromonadaceae; genus Aeromonas; species Aeromonas dhakensis. The sequence goes on along the minus strand of NZ_CDBH01000021.1, from coordinate 5,660 downwards.
ACCATCCACAACGGCATCGCCAAGAGTGCGGCCAACATCGACAAGAGCTGGATTGAGACCGACGTCGCCCACCTGTTCGGCGACGTGACCGGCCAGCCCTGCCACGTGCTGAACGACGCCGATGCGGCCGGTCTGGCGGAGATGCGCTACGGCAACGGCCGGGATCGCCAGGGGGTGATCATCCTCATCACGGTCGGCACCGGCATCGGCACCGCCGTCTTCGTCAACGGCCATCTGCTGCCCAACACCGAGCTGGGTCACCTGATGCTGGAAGGGATGGTGGCCGAGCACTACTGCTCGGACGCGGTGCGCAAGCGCGAGGATCTCTCCTGGGGCCGCTGGGGCAAGCGCTTCAACAAGTACCTGTCTCGCCTCGAGTTTCTGTTCTCCCCCGACCTCTTCATCCTGGGCAGCGGCAGCGCCGCCAAGCTCGACAAGTTCATCGACAAGATTGAGACCCGTGCCCCGCTGGTAGCGGCCGCCAACCTCAATCAGGCCGGCATCATAGGCGCCGCCCTGCACGCCGCCGAACTCACCGCCGCCCGCCAGTCGGCATGAGCCCGTCGTGAACAACAAACAGCAGAGGCCCGGCATTGCCGGGCCTCTGCTGTTTTCCCCACACATTTTTCACTATGCGCCGCACACCTCGACAGCGGCCATCCCCTAGAGGTCGTCGAGCCGATGGGCGCCGTGCACCAACCGGGTCAGGCGGGTCTGCTCCTGCGTGGCCAGGCCACCGAGCAGCCGCACCGTCTCCTCGGTCGGACACTCCCGGGCCAGATGGCTGAGCTCACCGATGAGTTTCTCCTCCTGCCGGCACACCAGCTGCACTATGTCCTGGGTCTGGGCCGTGGCGGGCAGGTCAAGGCGCCGGATCCCGGGCAGCAGATCCTCGCTGAAGCCCCGCTCCAGCCAGGTCTCCTTCACCCCTTCGCCAAGTTCGCTCAGGTAGTCATCCAGCTGGGTACCAGCCGCCTCCTCCCGCTGCTGCAGATAGGCCAGCAGCAGCCGGCTGCGCTCGCCATCCACCTGGGTCATGAGGCGCCCGTAACAGAGTCCAAGCTGGTGATGCACCTGCTCCAGATAGAGCAGCAAGTCTTTGATTTGTTGAAATCGCATCAGGTTGCCCTCCTGTATGTCGTGCCCATTCAGTATAAAAAACAGGCTATTGCAAGCCAAGCCAAAGCACGGCCCTTGTTGTGCTGCATCAAGAAGCCGGCCAAGAAAGCAGCGATCGACACAAAATGGAATGATTTGTGCCAACCCGGGGGGAGTAAAAGGATGAGCAGCTGAATCCGTCTCACGACTAATAAAGGAAGTGATAATGGTGTATTTGCCATTTGATATTCGGCAATCCTACTACACTGCCAAATACAATATTGATGTGAACCGGATCACCGTCGGCCTTAGTCAACCAGTGGCAATCCTTAGCACTTTTTTAGACGTCTAGATGTATAAACACGCGTTGACACGGCCATCCAGACATCTTAGCATCATCCTCCATGATGGCAGAGCAACCCAGTGAAACCTCTGCCCAATTCACCCGCCTGTAGCGCCCTGTGCTTTAAGGCTGTTAGCACGGAAGAATCCATGATTAAGTTGATCGGTCTCAACAAAGTCTACGGTAAAGGCAGTGATGCCGTGCACGCCCTGCGTGATGTCAGCCTGCATGTGCCGCAAGGCAAAATTTTCGGGGTGATCGGTGCCTCCGGTGCCGGCAAGAGCACCCTCATCCGCTGCGTCAACCTGCTGGAGCGCCCGACGGATGGCCAGGTCATCGTCGACGGCCAGGATCTGGTCGCCCTGAGCGAGCGGGATCTGACCCAGGCCCGCCGCCAGATCGGGATGATCTTCCAGCACTTCAACCTGCTGGCCTCCCGCACCGTCTCCGCCAACATCGCCTTTCCGCTGGAGCTGGCGGGCTGGAGCAAGGACAAGATCCAGAGCCGGGTCACCGAACTGCTGGTGCTGGTCGGGCTGGAAGCCCGCGCCCACGCCTATCCGTCAGAGCTATCCGGCGGCCAGAAGCAGAGGGTCGCCATCGCCCGGGCGCTGGCCCCGGCCCCCAAGGTGCTGCTGTGCGACGAGGCCACCTCGGCCCTCGACCCGCAGACCACCCGCTCGATCCTGACCCTGCTCAAGGAGATCAACGTCAAGCTGGGTCTCACCATACTGCTCATCACCCACGAGATGGACGTGGTGAAGGGGATCTGCGACGAAGTGGCCATCATCAGTGACGGCCGGCTGATCGAGCAGGGCGAAGTGGCCTGGTTCTTCAGCAATGCCAAGACCCAGCTGGCGCGGGATTTCATCCACTCCACCATCCACCTGGAAGTGCCCCAGGAGTATCAGGATCGGATGAGTAGCAATCGAGTACCCGCCAGCTATCCGCTGGTGAAACTCGGCTTTACCGGCAGCACGGTCGACACGCCGCTCATCTCGGAGGCAAGCCGCCGCTTCAACATCGACATCAGCATTCTGAGCGCCGACATCGAGTACGCCGGTGGCGTCAAGTTCGGCTTCCTGCTGGCGGAACTGTTCGGGGATGAGGTCCAGTGCGAGGCCACCCAGCAGTTCTTCATCGACAACCATATTCAGCTGGAGGTAATGGGTTATGTCCGAAGCAATGATTAATCTGCTGTTCACGGCCCTGGGCGACACCCTCATCATGGTGTTTGCCTCCGCCCTGTTCGGCTGCCTGCTCGGTCTGCCGCTCGGCGTGGCGCTGCACGTGACCAAGGCCGGCCAGATCCTGGCCAACCCGCTGCTCAACCGCACCCTGGGCATGGTGGTCAACGTGGGTCGCTCGGTACCCTTCATCATCCTGCTGGTCGCCATCATCCCGCTGACCCGGCTGATCGTCGGCACCAGCATCGGCACCATCGCCGCCATCGTGCCGCTGACCGTCGGTTGCATCCCCTTCATCGCCCGCCTGGTGGAAGGGGCCCTGATGGAGGTGCCGGACGGCCTGCTGGAAGCGGCCAAGGCGATGGGCGCCAAGCCATTGCAAATCATCACCAAGGTGCTGCTGCCCGAGGCCCTGCCCGGCATCCTCAACAGCGTCACCATCACCCTCGTCACGCTGGTGAACTACTCCGCCATGGCTGGTGCCATCGGGGGCGGTGGACTGGGCGATGTGGGTATTCGCTACGGCTATCAGCGCTTTGACCCGACCGTCATGCTGGTCACCGTCGTGATCCTGGTAGTGCTGGTTCAACTCATCCAGAGCGCGGGTGAGCGCCTGGTCAACAAATGTGATCATCGTTAATCGTCGATTTCTGACAGGAGGTTTTATGAAATTTGGCATCAAATCCGTAGCGGCTGCCCTGCTGGCTACCCTGGTACTGGCCGGTTGCGGTCAAAAAGAAGAGAACAAGACCCTGAAAGTGGGCGCCATCGCCGGTCCCGAGACCGAACTGGTTGAAGTGGCCGCCAAAGTGGCCAAGGAGAAATACGGCCTGACCGTCGAGGTGGTCAACTTCTCCGACTACGTCACCCCGAACGTGGCCCTGAACGATGGCAGCGTTGACGTCAACGCCTTCCAGCACAAGCCCTATCTGGATGCCCAGATCCGTGATCGCGGCTTCAAGCTGGTGCCGGTCGGCAACACCTTCGTCTACCCGATCGCCGGTTACTCCAAGAATATCAAGGCCCTCTCCGAGCTGAAAGATGGTGCCCAGATCGCGGTGCCGAACGATCCGACCAACCTGGGCCGCTCCCTGATCCTGCTGGAGAAGCAGGGTCTGCTGAAGCTCAAAGAGGGTGCTGGTCTGGAAGCGACCGTGCTGGACATCGCCAGCAACCCGCGCAACTTCAAGATCGTCGAGCTGGAAGCTGCCCAGCTGCCGCGCTCGCTGGAAGACGTGGACTTGGCCATCATCAACAACACCTTCGCCGGTCAGATCGGCCTGACCCCGACCGAGAACGGCCTGTTTGTCGAGGACAAGGAGTCCCCCTACGTCAACCTGATCGTCGCCCGCGACAACAACAAGGACGACGAGAAGGTCAAACAGTTCGTACAGGCCTTCCAGACCGATGACGTCTACAAGAAAGGGCTGGAACTGTTCAAAGGCGGCCTGGTGAAAGGTTGGTAATCACTCACTCGGCAAAAAAGGCCACGCAATGCGTGGCCTTTTTTATTGCTGCCGCTATCATATCGGCGAGCACGGCAACACGAACATATTCATCACATGAAAAAATGGTATCTGGCCTACTGCAAGCCAAAAGAAGAGGCCCGCGCCCGCGCCCATCTCGAAGCCCAGGGGATCGAGTCCTACTATCCCATGGTGGAAATTGAAAAACTGCGGCGGGGCAAGCGAGTCCCGGTGCGGGAGCCCATGTTCCCCAACTACCTGTTCATCTACGTGGATCTGGAAGAGGTCACCCCGGTCACCCTGAAGTCCACCCGCGGCATCAGCCGGATCATCCACTTCGGGCGGGAGTGGACTGCCATCAACAGCCAGCTGGTCTATCAGCTGATGAGCCGGGACGACAGCGACGAGGCACGCGCCAGCTACGCCAACCTGCCAACCCAGGGCGACAAGGTATTGATAGAATCCGGTCCGCTGGCCGGCTTTGAGGCCATCTATCTGGAGCCGGATGGCGACAAACGCGCGATCCTGCTGGTGAGCCTGCTCAACCAGGAGACCAGCAGCAGCTTCGACAACCAGTCCTTCCGCCGGCTGGAGTGACCCGCCAGGTCAGAGCAACCATCTCTTGCCAGCAAGGCTGAAAAGAAACGGGGCAGGCCAAGCGGCCTGCCCCGTTTTCATGGGCCTTGTCAGCCTCAGGCATCCAGTTCGAAGCGGCTGATCACCGCCGTCAAGCGGCCGGTATCCTGCGCCAGCCTGGCCACTATCTCCTCCCCCTGCTGGCTGCGCTGGCTCGACTGCCGGCTGAGCCCGGCGATCTCCTCCACCGTGCCCGCCACCTCCTGCGCCACCCGCGACTGCTGCTCGGTCGCGGTGGCGATGGCCCCTAGCTGACCCGACAAGTCCTGCACCAGCTGCAACATGGCGTCCAGGGTCGCGGTCACCGAGTCGACGGCGCCGCGCCCCTCCTCCACCAGCCGGGTACCGCTGCCGACCGTGTTGACGGTCTGGCGGGTCTGCTGCTGGATGCTGGCGATGGTCTGGCTGATCTCCTCGGTGGACTGGCTGGTGCGGCTCGCCAGCAGGCGCACCTCGTCGGCCACCACCGCAAAACCGCGCCCCTGCTCGCCAGCCCGCGCCGCCTCGATGGCGGCGTTGAGCGCCAGCAGATTGGTCTGCTCGGCGATGGTGGCGATCACCTCGGTGACGCGTCCCACCTGCTCGCTCTGGCTGCTGAGCTGGCCCATCGCCTCGTTCGCCTGGGCAATCATGGCGGCAATCTGCTGCATGGTGGCCGTCATGCGGGTCAGCTCGTGGCCGCCCTGGCGGGTCTGCTGCTCGGCCTGCTGGGCGGCCCGCGCCGCTTCGGCGATATTGCCCGCCACATCCCGGGTGCTGACCGACATCTGCTCGATGGCCGCCGCCACCGTATCGACCCGCTGATTCTGGCTCGCCAGATCGGTGACGATGGCGCGGGTGGTGCTGCTCACCTCACCGCAGGCCCCGTCTACCTGCCCCACCGCCCCCTGGATCTCCCCCACCAGCTGGCGCAGCTCGCCGCACACCTGG
>NZ_CDBH01000020.1 GCF_000820305.1 Aeromonas dhakensis | reverse complement strand
GGCTGTAGCCGATGCTGCCCGCCCCGTCGGCCCCGAAGGCCGGGTTGAACTGGGCCTGCACGTCGGCCGCGCTCAGGCTGGCACTGGCCACCCCGTCGCCGCCCACCCCGCCCAGGCTGACCAGGCTCTCGTCCACGGTCGCCCCCAGGCTCGGCGCCTCTTCTGCGAGGCCAGCCCGCGGGCCGTCATCCTCAAAGCGGAACACGCTGTTGGCGCCCAGATCCACCGCCGCACTGGCACGGTCGCCATCGGCGTCGGTCACGGTCTGCACCAGGGTCAGCACGCCCTGCCCCACGGTCAGTGCCACGCTGTCATCTGCATTGCTGGTGTCGCCATGCCAGACGTTGTCCAGCAGGGCCAGGGTCACTTCCCCGCTGGTCGGGTTGATGGTCAGGGTGAAGTAATCCACCCCGCCCGCGCTGCCGGTGATGACGTTGCCCACCTGATTGAGCAGGATGGCCGCCCCCTGGCCGTTGGCGGCCAGCGGATCCACCGCATAGAGGCCGCTCGCCACGTTGCTGCCGCTCAGCGCCAGGCTGTAGCCGATGCTGCCCGCCCCGTCGGCCCCGAAGGCCGGGTTGAACTG
>NZ_CDBH01000019.1 GCF_000820305.1 Aeromonas dhakensis | reverse complement strand
GCATCAATCGTTCCAGATGCGTTGATTAGCTGACCCTGATTGACCTTGAGTGATGCGCCCCGCTCCGCCAGCAGCGTGCCATATTCGTTGGCCAGGTTGCTATTTGCGGTGAGCATTTGGCTGCCACCGCTATACACAGTCCCGCCATTAAACAGCGACTCACCCTGCCACCCCAGGTCACCCTGGCTGGCCAGCATACCGGTGTTGCGCAGTTCGCCCTGTGTATTGAGCGTCAGCCCTTGCCCACTCTGCACGCTGCCGCTATTTTCCAGCCGCTGAGCACCCAACTGCATGACACCATTGCTCACCAACGCACCGCGGTTATTAAGCTGACCGGTGACATTCGCATTGAAACGCTGTCCTGCCCCCCACTGCCCCTGATGTTGCCAGTCCCCCTGCACCTGCAGGTCCAACGTACCCTTGGCGCTGAGGGTGCCCTGGCTGGTCAGCGATGACCCCGTCTTGAGTGCCAAGTCACCACCCGACAGCCATTCACCGATACCAGTTACCCGACCCGCATCCAGCGTCGCTTTCTGCCCCGCCAGTATCTTGCCCGGTGCATACAGCTCGCCGCTGCGCAGGGTCAGCTGTTGCCCAAACAGGGTGCCGCTGTTGGCCAGTCGCGCCAGTGGCGAGGCCTCCAGTAAATTGGCGCTGATGAGGCCACTGTTGTCGAGCTGGTTGCCCTTGAGTAAAAGTTGGCCGGCCGAGGAGAGTTCACCGGCGTTGGTCAGCGTTGTGGCAGTGATGTCCCCCACATGCAGGCCGCGCAGAACGGCCCCCTGGCCGTTGTCCAGTTGCTGGGTCGTCAGGTTCAGCGTACCGCCCTGTACCCGTCCTCGGTTGACCAGGATGTCATGGGTCAGTGTCAGGGTATTGCCCAGTAAGGCACCACGATTGTCGAGCTGGCGACTGCTGATGGTGAGGCCGTCCCCCTGCAGGGTGCCCCGGTTATCCAGTCGGACACCGCTGATGCTGCCCTGACCGGCCACCAACATCACCCCATCATTTTGCAGCGCACCGCCGCTTTGCAGGCGAGTCGTTTCAACACGACCCTGCTGCTCAATGCGCGCGGCATTCATGGCCAGCTCACCACCGCTCAGCAGGTTACCGAGCTGGCTTATCAGGGTATTGGCACTAAGCGCAACATTGCCTTTGGCGGCCAGAGTCCCCTTGAGGGTGAGCGCGGGCGCCGAGAGGGTTGCATTGCCATCGGCCTGCACTGTGCCTGCAAGGGTCGCCCCCTCGGTCAGCTCGGCGTTCAGTCCCCCGTTTGCCCGGGTCTTGCCACCTTGTTGCCAATAGCCGCTGCGCAAGAGCAGGTCACCGCCAGCCAGCAAGTCACCCTGCTGCTCGAACCGCGAGCCCTTGAGGCTCATGCCACGCGCCGACTGCCACAGCCCTTGTTGCGTCAGGGTAGCGCCATCAAGCGACAGTGCTCCTCCCGACACCAGTTGGCTGCCCGCCTGACTGGTCAATGCCCCCCGACTGGTAAGCGTCAGGTTGCCGCCACTCACCAGCGAGCCCCCCAGCGTCATGGTATCGGCCTGAATGTCTGCCTCGCCACGAATACGCCACGGGCCGGCCAGTTGCAGCTGGCCGGTACGCAGTTCAAGCGCGCCGCCACTGCCGACGCCACCGCTTCCCTGCCAGCTGGCACTGCGTAGCACAACCTGATTGCCTTGCAGTTGGCCATGGTACTGCACCGCACCACGGGCATTGACCGCCAGGTCACCACGGCTGGTCAGTTTGCCGCGACTGGTCAATGTGCCGGTGTCCAGCAACACCCGCTCCCCTTGCAGGTCACCGTCCAGGGTGACGGACTCACCCTGCAGGGTGAGCGCGCCATTGGTCACGGCACTGCCGCTGTGCGCCAAATTCGCGCCTTGCCAGCTCAGATTGCCCGCTGATGACAGCGTCCCCTGGCTGGTCAATGTGCCCGCATGAAGTTGCAACTGGCCATTGCTGGCCGTGATGCTGTCACTGCCCAGCGTGGCTTCGTTGGTGTTCAGAACAAGGTCTTTATTGGCCAGCAGCTTGCCGCTGCTGCTCAGCTGGGGGGCGTTGATGGTAAGGCCCGCACCGGCAAGCAACGTTCCGCTATTATCCAGTGTATCCAGTGTCAATGTCTGACCCAGGCCGCTGACCCACTGACCGCTGTTGAGCAGCCGGTTGGCCGTCAAGGTGATGCCCTGGTCCGATTGCCAGTGGCCCCGGTTAGTCAGGGTGCCCGTCTTCAGGTTCAGTGCGTCCTTGCTGACCAGCGCACCACCGTTTTCGATGTGTGCCGCCGTCAGCGTTATCGCTTGCGCCGACACCTTGCCATCATTGCGCAGGGTATCGGCGACCTGCAGTGACAGTGAGCCACCGCTGGCCAATACCCCCTGTTGTGACAACTGGGTAGCTTCGATGCGCTGAGCCCCTCCCGCTACCGCACTGCCCTGTAGCGTCATCTGGTCAGCCGTCAGCTGTTGCCCTGCTTTGGCCAACAATTGACTCTGCTGACCGGTAGTGAGGGTGGTCGCAGTCACCTGTTGATGCTCCCCTTTGAGGGTGCCACCCAACGTCACTTGTTCACCACTCAAGGTGGCATCTCGCGCCGCCGCCGTGCCCGACATCACCAGCGTCTTGCCGCGCCACTGCAGTTGGTCAACTGCCAGGTTGCCGGCCAACGTTGCCTGCTCCGCAGCCATAACCAGCTCACCGTCGGCCTGGGTCAAACCATTCAGGTTTAGTAGTGAGGCCCCCAACTGCATGGAACCATTGCTCAGCATGTCACCCTGCGAGTCCAGGGTCGCCGCCGTCAGGTTTATCCCCTCCTTGCCAACCAATACACCGCGGTTGTCCAGACGGGTGGCCGCCTTCATGGTCAGTTGACGGGTGCCCACATCCCCGCTGTTGAGCAAGGTATCGCCCGTCAACGTGGCATGCCCTGCCAACAGCGCGCCAAGATTGCGCCACTGCGTCCCCTGCCAGTTCAGCTCACCGCCGCTCTCCATCCGGCTTCGGTTTTCAAGCTCATTCACGGTCAGGTCAAGACCGGCGGCCCGCAACGTGCCGCTGTTGACCAACTTGCTCCCTTTCACCTGCAAGGCACCGTCACCCAGCCACTGACCTTGCTGGGTTATCTCGTCGACCATCAGGGTTTGGCTGCCATTACCCAGCCAGCTCCCTTGTTGCAGCAAGCGCTGGCCGGTCAGGTTCAACGGTCCCGCGGCAACCAGGGTCGCGCCCTGCTCGTTGTGCCACTCCGTCACCTTAAAATTGGCCGCCTGTTCGCTGGCCAGGCGCCCCTTGTTGGTGAGCGCATCAGCCTGCAGTTGCCACTGACCTGCCTGCCAGTCACCAGCCAACGTCAGTTGTTTACCGGTGCTTTGCAGCAACCCGCCAACCCGCCAGATGCCGGCCAGCTGCTGCGTATCCCCCTGCAAGGTGAGGGCGCCACCGATGTTTGCATTGCCGCCCAGCGCCAGCAGTTTTGCGCCCAGCTGGACCGCCCCCTGACTGACCAAGCGCCCGGTCAAGGTGGCCTCTTCCGCCTGCAGCGTAATATCCTGCTTACCCTGCAACAGCCCGCCGTTTTGCAACGCTTTGGTTGTCAGAGAAAGTGTCTTGCCTGCCAGGTTGCCCTGATTGGTGAGGCGCTCCGTGGCGTTGAGCTGGTGGTCGCCACCGGCAATGATTGTGCCTTCGTTATCAAGCGCACGCCCTGTCAGCGCGAGACTCTCTCCCGCTTGCAGCCACCCCAGGTTGGTCAGGGTGTCGCTCTGCCAGTTGAGCTGCTGGCCTATCAAATGTTGGCCACGGCTACTTCCCACTTGACTATGCAGCTGCGCCGTCTTCGCCTGGGTAGTGCCATCCAGTTGTAGCCTGGTCGCATCGATACGCAGCCCCTGGGCCGCATTCATGGTCCCCTGTTGCTGGTACGCATTGGCCACCACTGCCACATCACCTTTGGCTGCCACCTCCCCGGCCAGAGTGATGTCATCACCGCTCAGGTTAAGCACACCACCGGCGCGCAGGGCGCTGCCAGCCTCTTGAGTCAGCTTGTCACCACGCCAGACCAGCGCATTGTCGGTGGTCAATTCGCCACGCTGTTGCCAGTTGGCCGCCGCAATATCAGCCTGGCTTGCCAGCAGCTTGCCACTGCTGGCAAGCATCTTGGCATCCAGCTTGAGCAGCTTGCCGACTTCCAGCTCTCCGCTCACCTCGGCCTGCTCGGCCTGCAGTTGCAGGTCGCCGCCAACATGCTGAGTTCCGGACAGCGTCAACAAGGTCGCCCCCAGTGCCAGGTCAGCCCCGGTGCGCAGCTCGCCCCCCAGTTGCAACTCGTCGGCCGTTATCTGCGCGGATGACTTGCTTTCCAGCCCCCCCTTCAACAGCAGGCGGGACCCCGTCACCGCCATCTCATTGGCAAACAGGCCCCCCGTGCTGTTCAGTTCTACAAAGGTGAGCGCCAGCTTGCCGGCCGTCACAGCCGTACCGCTGTGGGTCAGCCGCTCCCCGTTCAAATTCAGAGCCTGGCCGGCCTGCAGCCAGCCATTGCCATCCAGCTGCTTGCTGTGCCAGTTCAGCGTATCGCTGGCCAGGATGCGCCCCTGCTGGGTCGCACGCTCACTGGTCAGGGTAATTGCACGCCCTTGTACCTGCCCGGCCAACGCCAGTTCATCGGCATCGACCTTCATCCCCTGGCCACTGGCAAGCTGACCATGTTGTGTCACCCGCTTGCCCTTGATGACCATATCCTGGCCCGCACCAACCGTACCACCCAGTACCAGCTGGTCGCCGCTCAGGCTCACGCCCTGGTTGGCCAGCAGCTCGCTCGCACTGCCCGTCGCAAGCCGTTGCCCTTCCCACGCAATACCTTCCCGACTGTGCAGCTTGCCCTCGCTCGTCGCCTCCTTGATTGCCAGCACCAACGACTGCGCCTTCAGCACACCATCGAAATTGCCTGTCTCGGCCGTCACCCGGGCCTGGCCACCGACCAGACTTTGGCCACTCAACTGCAGCAATCGGCTGCCCAGTTCCAGTTCACCGTCGGTCAGCTGCTGCCCCGTCAGGGCCAGCTCATCCCCTTTGAGAGTCAGCCGGGAGACCCCAAGCAAGGTGCCGCTGCTGCGCAGCTGACGACCGGTCAGCGTCGCCAGCTGACTGGCGATACGCCCCTCGTTGTCGAGGGTGTCGGCCTGCAACGTCAGGTTGTCGCCTCCCGCCAGGGTTCCCTGGTTCTGCAAGGCATCCCCCTTGAGCACCAGTTGTTTGTCCCCTTGCAGGGTGCCGCTGTTGGCCAGTCGGCTACCCTGCCAGTTCAGGGTCTGCCCTGCCTGCACCTCGCCCCGGTTGGTCAGCACACCCGCCTGCAACTGCACCGCGTTGCCTTTCACCTTGCCCGCTACGGTCAGCTCATTACTGTGAACATTCAACGCGGCTGCTTCTGTCTCTCCCTCCAGCAGCAACTCATCGGTATCGATATTCAAGATCTGCCCGCTGATCAGCCGGCCATGTTGCGTGACCTGCTTGCCCTTGATGGCCATATTCTGGCCCGCACCAACCGTACCACCCAGTACCAGCTGGTCGCCGCTCAGACTCACGCCCTGGTTGACCAGCAGCTCGCTCGCACTGCCCGTCGCAAGCCGTTGCCCTTCCCACGCAATACCTTCCCGACTATGCAGCTTGCCCTCGCTCGTCGCCTCCTTGATTGCCAGCACCAACGACTGCGCCTTCAGCACACCATCGAAATTGCCTGTCTCGGCCGTCACCCGGGCCTGGCCACCGACCAGACTTTGGCCACTCAACTGCAGCAATCGGCTGCCCAGTTCCAGTTCACCGTCGGTCAGCTGCTGCCCCGTCAGGGCCAGCTCATCCCCTTTGAGAGTCAGCCGGGAGACCCCAAGCAAGGTGCCACTGCTGCGCAGCTGGCGACCGGCCAGCGTCGCCAGCTGACTGGCGATACGCCCCTCGTTGTCGAGGGTGTCGGCCTGCAACGTCAGGCTGTCGCCTCCCGCCAGGGTGCCTTGGTTCTGCAAGGCATCCCCCTTGAGCACCAGTTGTTTGTCCCCTTGCAGGGTACCGCTGTTGGCCAATCGGCTACCCTGCCAGTTCAGGGTCTGCCCTGCCTGCACCTCGCCCCGGTTGGTCAGCACACCCGCCTGCAACTGCACCGCGTTGCCTTTCACCTTGCCCGCTACGGTCAGCTCATTGCCGTTGATATCCAGCGTCGGAGCACCTACGTCACCCGCCAGGCTCACCTGTTGCGCCTGCAGCTGCATACGCTGACCTGCGTTGCTCTTGCCCTGCTCTCCCTGCTCCCAGCGCGTACCGGCTCGTATCGCCAGGTTGTCGCCCGCACTCAGCTCACCGGCGTTATGGCCTCGCTCCCCGAGCGCGACGCTCATCACCTGCCCACTCTTCAACGTTCCCTGGTTATCCAGCGTCGTCGCATCGATAGCCAGGTTCTGTGCTGCCTGGGTCGTGCCCTCATGGCGCAGCGCACCCGCCGCCAACCGCACCGAGGTGCCCTGCACCTGGCCCGCCTGACGCAACTGTTCGGCCTGCAGTGTCACGTCCTTTGCCGTTAGTGCCGACTGGGTGTCCAACTGTTGCGCCGTGGCATGGAGCCTCTCACCCTGCAACTCGCCTTCTCGCACCACCAGCGCATCGCTCGCCTGCAACCCCAAGGTGCCACCGCTGCTGACCTTGGTCCGCTGTAAGTGCTGCGTACGCGCCTGCAACGTGGCATCGCCTTTTGCCGCGATATCGGCATCTTGCGCCGTCAACTCACCGCCAGCGGCCAGCTTCGCTGCACCAGCGCTGTGGATAGCCCCCGCCACCGCCAACTCACCCTGGCTGCTGACTTGCAGGTTGCCAGCACTGCTGCTGTCACGCAGCCGGATCTTGCCGTTGGCATCCAGGGTCAGCTCCCCCTGCGTTGCCACCGCATTGGCCAGATTGACTCCTACCCCTTGCTCGGTCGACACCAGCCGGATCTTGCCGGCATACATGCCCCCCATAGCTGCCGTGTCGATGGCCACTTCCGGCACAGCACCGTCCCCCTGCTGAGCACGGATCTCCCCCGTCTGCCGGTTGACCGTGTTTGCCCCGGCGATCACGTTGACCTCCTTGCCATGCAAGGCGCCGTTGAGCTGCACCGCGCGGGCAATCAGGTCGACAGACGCCTGACGGCTGCCATCCAATCCCTTGCCCCCCACCGTCAACGCCCCTTGTTTCACATCCAGCATCTGCAGTTGGCCATGGGCATCCAGCACCGGTTTGCCAGTGGACAACGTGACATTGGGGGTATTGATAAAGCCACAACCATCACAGGTCAGGCCGTTGGGGTTGGCCACTACCACGCCAGCCTGTTGACCCGCCACCTCCAGATAGCCTTGTAACTGAGAGGGGTTGGCACCGATCACTTCGTTGATGATGACGTTGGCCGGCGTACCGGTGAGATGAGGGTTGTTCTGGATAAGCCCGCCGAGCTGGGTCTGGGTCAGCTGGCCTGTGGCGTTGTTGAGGATGACGCCAGGCTGCGCCACATTGAAATCCTGGTAGAGGTTGTGTGATACCCCGGCCCCGTTGGGCGTTGCGATGTCGACAACCGGTACGCCATTGCCCGCCTGATTGAGCGTGGTGCTGCCCGTTGCCACCGCAATCCCCTCGGCAAAGGCAGGGTGTGCAGGCTGCAAGGCCAACAATGCGCTCAGGTGGTAAGCAAGCAGGCGAAGGGTCAGGGGCAACTTGGGTGTCGACATCACTGTGTTTCCGTTAAAAATTGATGCTCAGGCGGTAGTTCACAACATAGGGATCGGCATTGAGCCAGGCCGGGGCGCTGATCGGGAACCCCACGCTGAGGTTGCCGGCCACATGGCGATAGCGCTGCTCCCAGCCAAGGGCCGTGCCCACCATCCCGCGCCAGCGGTCACCTTGGTTGCCAAGGTCAACACGCCCCATGTCGAGGGCCAGCCACCCTCGCCACTGACCGAGCCAGGCTGGCGTCTGGGCCTGCCAGCTCAGCTCGTTGCGCAGGTAACCGCCAACATCGCCACTGAGGCTCTGCTCTTTAAAGCCCCGCACCGAGGCATCCCCACCCAACGAGACCCGCTCCACGCTGTAAAGCGTGTCAGGGCTCCATTGGCCATAGAGGGTGGAGAGCCAGCCCAGCTGCTGCCAGGCCGTGCTGTAACTGCCAAACAGCCCCCACTTCTCAAACTGAGCCCGGGGAACCGCGACTGACCGGCCGCGGTCACTGTCGGCGCCAAACCAGTCCGTGCCCAGAGTGAGCGTCGGATTGAGCGTGAAGAAATGATGATCGACCCGGGTCGCCAGGTTGAGCCCGCTGCGCAGTGAAGAGAGGCGGTAGCTACTGCTCTCCAGCAACTGCTCCATGATGAAGTTGCGGCTTTGCCGGTGGGTGATCCCCAGCACGGCGGACACCTTGCTCTGACCATCGCGATAGAGGGTGCGCGACAGCGTACCGGTACTGGTGCGTGTGTTGCCGCGACTGTCATACACATAGCCGCGCGACAGCAGATCATTGCGATAGTCGCTGTACTGATAGCCGGCATCAAACAGCCAATAGCCATACGGCAGGCTCAAGCCGGCCTGCCAACTGGTCGCATCATGGGCAGCCCGCCCATCCGTGCTGCGTGAACCTCCCAGGCTCCACTGCTCGGCCAGTGACCACAGGTTGTCAGCACTCAGCGACATCCGCCCCTGCTCTTCTCCCGTGCTCTGCTGTCCGCTGTTGTCAAACTCGAGGCTGCCCTGCAAGGGAAGTCTGCGCGACCCTTTCAGATTGACGATGGATTGGCCCGCCGCCGTGCCCGGCTGAATGTCCAGTTGATAAGAGAGGGTGCGCAGGCGGGAGAGCTGATCCACCCCTTGCTCCAGATCCCGCAGATTGAGCACCTCCCCCACCAGACCCGGGAAAAGGGTTCGGGTGATCCGGTCAGGCTGACCATCGACAACGATGCGCTCCACTCGCCCTTCCAGCACGGCAATCGTCAGCGTACCGCTGGCCAGATCTTGCTCGGGCAGGAACGCGCGGCTGGTGATAAAGCCCTGTGCCAGGTACCACTGGCTGACATCGCGGATCAAGGCGTTGATATGGGGCAACCCCATACAGGTGTGTAAAAACGGATGGGTCAGCGTGGTGCGAGCATCCGCATCAAGCTGGCCTGCGCCCTCGAAGCGGATAACAGTCACCACAAAGCAGGGGCCTGCGGCTTCGGGAGTGGGGGTTGCTGGCGCGGCGGGCAGCTGGGTTTGCCGGGCGACGTCGTCGCGCTGGCGCGCAGCCTCTTCCAGCAAGCTACGCTG
>NZ_CDBH01000018.1 GCF_000820305.1 Aeromonas dhakensis | reverse complement strand
CAGACGGTTTGGAACCACTACTCAGATCCGAGCCAGCAGTTCCACGTCGGCTTCTGGAGCTGCGAGCCCGGCCGCTGGGCCATCCACTATACCGAGCATGAATACTGCCAGCTGCTGGAGGGCGAGGCGGTGATCCACGACAGCCAGGGCGGCAGGCTGCCCCTCAAGCCCGGCGATCAGTTCGTCATTCCCGCCGGCTTTGTCGGGCAGTGGGAGACCCTCACCCCCTGCCGCAAGCTCTATGTGATCTTCGAGCCTGCCAGCTGACGTTCACGTCAACCTTCCTTCTTTTTTCCGGCGGCCGGACGGGTCGCCGCACTCCCCTGTCGGCTTGACGCTTACGGCATGATTTTCTGCGGTTTTCCCGCTTGCAAAAGGTTTTTGCACTAGGCATTGTGATTGGCGAGGAATGTAAATGGAATTTCGAGCCCGAACGTGGGGGGCTCATATAAAAATCAAGAGGATTACCGCCAATGTGTTCTATTTTCGGCATTCTGGACATCAAATCCGATGCGGCCGCGCTGCGCAAATCGGCGCTGGAGATGTCCAAGCGATTGCGTCACCGCGGTCCTGACTGGTCCGGCGTCTACAGCTCCGACAAAGCCATTCTGGTGCACGAGCGCCTGGCCATCGTCGATCCGGGCAACGGCGCCCAGCCGCTCTACAACCCCGAGCGCACCCATGTGTTGGCCGTCAACGGCGAGATCTACAACCATAAGGAGCTGGAGAAGAACCTCAAGGTCGACTTCCAGTTCCAGACCCACTCCGACTGCGAGGTGCTGCTGGCCCTCTACAAGGAGAAGGGCCCCGCCTTCCTGGATGACCTGAACGGCATCTTCGCCTTCATCCTCTATGACGCCGAGCAGGATGCCTACCTGATTGGCCGCGACCACATGGGGATCATCCCCCTCTATACCGGTCGCGACGAGCACGGCAACTTCTACGTCGCTTCCGAGATGAAGGCGCTGGTACCGGTCTGCAAGAGCGTCGAAACCTTCCCGCCGGGACACTACCTGTGGAGCAAGGATGGCGAGCTTAAAACTTGGTACAAACGCGACTGGATGGAATACGGTGCGGTCGAGCACAACCAGAGCGACAGAGCCGAGCTCAAGGCCGCACTGGAAGCGGCGGTCAAGCGCCAGCTGATGTGTGACGTGCCCTACGGCGTGCTGCTCTCCGGCGGTCTGGATTCGTCCGTCATCTCCGCCATCACCAAGCTCTACGCCGCCCGCCGGGTAGAAGACGATGGCAAGAGCGAAGCCTGGTGGCCCCAGCTGCACTCCTTCGCCGTCGGCCTGGAAGGCTCGCCGGATCTCGCCGCCGCCCGCAAGGTGGCCGATCACCTCGGCACCATCCACCACCAGATCCACTTCACGGTGCAGGAAGGTCTGGATGCCCTGCGGGACGTCATCTATCACCTCGAGACCTATGACGTCACCACCATCCGCGCCTCCACCCCCATGTACCTGATGGCGCGCTACATCAAGGCCATGGGCATCAAGATGGTGCTCTCGGGCGAGGGCTCTGACGAGCTGTTTGGCGGCTACCTCTACTTCCACAAGGCGCCGAACGCTAAAGAGTTCCACGAGGAGACGGTACGCAAGCTGTCTGCCCTGCACCTCTATGACTGCCTGCGGGCCAACAAGTCCATGGCCGCCTGGGGCGTGGAGGGTCGCGTGCCCTTCCTCGACAAGGAGTTCATGGACGTGGCGATGCGCCTCAACCCCGCCGACAAGATGTGCGGCAAGGGCAAGATCGAGAAGCACATCCTGCGTGAAGCGTTCGAGGATCTGCTGCCCCATGAAGTGGCGTGGCGTCAGAAGGAGCAGTTCTCCGACGGCGTAGGCTATTCGTGGATCGACAGCCTGAAAGCCATGGTCGAGCAGGAAGTGACGGATCAGATGTTCGAGGCGGCGGCCTTCCGCTTCCCCGTCAACACCCCGCTCACCAAGGAGGCCTACTTCTACCGCGCCATCTTTGACGAGCACTTCCCGCTGGAGTCCGCCGCCCGCACCGTGCCCTACGGCAAGTCGGTCGCCTGCTCCACCCCGACTGCGCTGGAATGGGATGCCAAGTTCAAGGAGATGGCCGACCCGTCCGGTCGCGCCGTGATGGACGTGCACCAGCAGGGTTACTGATCTGCCGGCGACCACCCTTGCCTGAATGCCAAGCCCCTCCTGCGAGGGGCTTTGTTTTTCCCGTCGACCCATTCCCGCTTTTTGCATAACAAGGGCCCATCTCGCCCTTGGCGGCCGGGCTCGCTCGTGTCACATTGTTGCGGCTTGGAAGCAACCACAACAACACAAGGAGCACGTGATGAACCGACTGCTATTGCCGCTTGTGCTTGGCACCGCCCTGTTTCATGGCGAGGTGTACAGCGCCGACCACCTCTGGAGCCAGACCCTGCCCGATTACAGCCAGGGCTATGACGAGCAGCGGGATCCGGCCCGCGATCTCGCCGCCGCCACCGCCAAGGCCAGTGCAGAGGGCAAGAAAGTCCTGCTGCTGGTCGGGGGCGAGTGGTGCAGCTGGTGCCAGGAGATGAACCACTTTCTGGACCGGGAGCCCGCTCTCGCCGGCCAGTTCAACCGCACCTTCGTGGTGGTCAAGGTGAACGTCAGCAAGCAGAACAAGAACGAATCCTTCCTCAAAGATTATCCCGAGTACCTGGGGGTGCCCCACTTCTACGTGCTGGATGGCAAGGGCAAGCTGCTCGAATCCTTCAACACCGGGCTGCTGGAGAAGGGGGACAGCTACGACGGGGAGAAATTCGGCAAGTTCATCGCCTATTTCCAGCCCAAGCCCACCCGCGGCTAGCGCGCCCCTGATATGAAAGCCCCGCACGGTCGGCTGACGGTGCGGGGCTCGATAATTGGAACCTGGCAGGGAGGCGCAGCCTCAGGGCTGGGCATCCGGCTGATTGGCGGGGGCGGCCTTGATAAAGGCCTGCAACTGCTCGCAGTTGGCGACGATGCGGTTGATGGTGGGATAGTCTTCCAGCGACATGTCGTAGCGGCGGGCGTTGTAGACCTGGGGCACCAGCATGCAGTCCGCCAGGGTCACCTCGTTGCCGACGCAATAGATGCCGGCGGTGGTCATCAACAGTTGCTCCAGCGCGCTGAAGGTTTCGTCAATCCAGTGGCGATACCAGGCCGCTTCCTGCTCCTTGCCCGCCCTGAGGTGCTCTCCCAGGTAATTGAGCACCCGCAGGTTGTTGAGGGGATGGATGTCGCAGGCAATCATGTTGACGATCTGGCGTACCCGGGCACGCTCCTCGGGGGCGGACGGCATCAGTGGGTGGGCGGGGTAAGTTTCGTCGAGGTACTCCATGATGGCCACCGACTGACCCACCTGCACCTCGCCATCCACCAGAAACGGCACCAGCCCCTGGGGATTGAGCCGGCGATAGGCCTTCTCGCGCTGCTCGCCCTGCCGCAGATTGACCGGATGCTGCTCGTAGTCGAGCCCCTTGAGCTGCATCACGATCCGCACCCGATAACTTGCCGATGAACGCCAATATCCAAACAACTGCAACATACTTTGTCCCTGTGTTGACAGGTGCATGGACACCTGCCGCTCACCCGTCGGCCTCGTGTCCATGCCGGCCCCTTCACTTCGTCTGACTGGCCTCTGCCGGCGTGACCCGCTGCAAAATGGTGCCAAACAGACTCATCCCGTTGCGATCCTGCATCGCGATGGACACTGTATCACCAAAGCGCAGAAAGGGTGTAGTGGCTTGACCTGACTCGATAATTTCCAGCATTCGCAGCTCGGCGAGGCAGGATGAGCCGCGGCTTCTGTCGTAGTTGGAGACGGTGCCCGAGCCGATGATGCAGCCCGCCCCGAGCGGCCGAGTCTTGGCGGCGTGGGCGATCAGCTCATAAAAGTTGAAGGTCATGTCCACCCCGGCGTCGGGGGCCCCGAACAGGGCGCCATTGAGGTGGGTCTCGAGGGGCAGATGCACCTTGCCATCGCGCCAGTCATCCCCCAGCTCGTCCGGGGTGATGGCCAGCGGCGAGAAGCTGCTGGAGGGCTTGGACTGAAAGAAGCCAAAGCCCTTGGCAAGCTCGCCCGGGATGAGGTTGCGCAGGCTCACGTCGTTGACCAGCATCAGCAGCTTGATGTGGCTGGCGGCGGCCTGCGGGCTGATGCCCATCGGCACGTCGTCGGTGATGACGGCGATCTCCGACTCGAAATCGATGCCCCACTCCTCCGACCCCATCGGGATGGCACCCCGCGGCGGCAGGAAGCTGTCCGAGCCCCCCTGATACATCAGGGGATCGTGCCAGAAGCTTTCCGGCATCTCGGCGCCGCGCGCCTTGCGCACCAGCTCCACGTGGTTGACGTAGGCGCTGCCGTCGGCCCACTGGTAGGCGCGCGGCAGCGGGGAGAGACAGGCCGTCTCGTCGAACGGGAAGGCGTCAGGGCAGGCGCCATCATTGAGCTGCTGATAGACGGCGGTCAGCTTGGGCGCAAGCTCGGCCCACTCGTCGAGGGCCGCCTGCAGGGTGGCGGCAAGGTGCGGCACGCGCACCGCGCGGCTCAGATCGCGACTCACCACCACCAGGGCGCCGTCCCGTTTGCCATTGTTCAGGGTTGCCAGTTTCATAGGGATTCCTTTTATTTGCCGTTGGTGGCGGGTGTGAGTTCCGGGCGCAACCAGCTGGTGACGTAACGCGGGTTCTCCACCCCGTCACACAGGCTGCCGACGTTGAGCGCATCGCGGGTATCGAGCATCACCGCCACCTCGTCGGTGAACTTCTTGGCGTAGGCCTGACCCGCCGCAAACGCCTTGGGATGGGGACCGTGGGTAAATCCGGCGGGATGGAAGGTGACCATGCCCCGCTCTATGTTGTCCCGACTGAAGAAATCCCCGGCGTGGTAGAAGAGCACCTCGTCGTAGTCATCGTTGCTGTGGTAGAAGGGCACTTTGAGGGCGCCGGGATCGCTCTCGATGGGGCGCGGCACGAAGGTGCAGACCACGAACCGGCTCGCCACGAAGGTGGAGTGAGCCGACGGCGGCAGGTGGTAGCGGTGGCTCATCAGTGGGCGGATGTCCCGCCAGTTGAGGCGCACCACGCACAAGTCCCCGTGCCACCCTTGCGCATCCAGCGGATTGAACGGCCAGGTGATGACCGACACCTGGTCGTGACGCTTGACCTGCAGCGACCAGGGATTCTCATCCTGCTGGGCCAGGAAGCGCTCGTTGATGGCCGGCACGTCAAGCGCCGCCGGGTCGAAGATGGCGTGATTGCCCACCAGCCCCTTGTCCGGCAGCTGGTAGCTGTCGTTGGTCGCCTCGATCATCAGGATGAAGAGGGGGGCCGTCGGCTCGATGCGCCACATGGTGCCGCGGGGGATCACCAGGTAGTCGCCGTCCCGCAGGGTCAGGTGACCATAGTCGCAGTAAAACTCGCCGCTCCCCTCGTGGATGAACAGGAGCTCGTCGCCATCGGCGTTGCGCACCAGAAACAGCATGGGCTCATGCAGGCGCCAGATGCGGTAGCGGCAGTGGGGGTTGCTCAGAATATCCGGCATCACCCAGGGGGAGAGGGAACTCACCTCCTCGCCGAGGGCATTAAGGTCAAACAGCCGTGGCCGCAGCGGCCCCTCCCAGTTGATCCAGTCGGTGGGGGCATGCTTGTGGTGCATGTGGGTGGCCGGCCCGAAAAAGCCGGAGCGGCCCAGTTCACGCTCATAGATGGCCTGCTCGGGCAGGTCGGCATGAGCCTGGCGGGAGTGGGTCCCCTCCCGGTGGGGAAAGTTAATCCAGTTACGCATTGCCAACCTCCCTTGCCTGACCGACAACCTGCGCGTGGCGGCTTTCGTTACGCATCATTGAGCACCCCGCGACGGATCTGATCCAGCTCGATGGATTCGAACAGTGCCTGGAAGTTGCCCTCGCCAAAGCCTTCGTTGCCCTTGCGCTGGATGATCTCGAAGAACACCGGGCCGATGACGGTGTCGGTGAAGATCTGCAGCAGGATGCCGTCCTTGGTGGGAGAGCCGTCGATGAGGATGCGCAGCTCTTTGAGCGCCGCCAGATCCTCCTGGTGCCCCTCGACCCGGCTGTCCACCTTCTCGTAGTAGGTGTCCGGGGTCGGCATGAAGCCGGTGCCACGGCCGCGCAGGGTGCGGATGGTGTGGTAGATGTCGCTCGACGCCATGGCGATGTGCTGGATCCCCTCCCCCTTGTACTGACGCAGGTACTCTTCAATCTGGGACTTGTCGTCGGAGGATTCGTTGATGGGGATGCGAATTTTGCCGCAAGGGGCAGTCATGGCGCGGGAATGGAGCCCGGTCAGCTTGCCCTCGATGTCGAAATAGCGGATCTCCCGAAAGTTGCCGATCCGCTCGTAGAAATTGGACCAGACATCCATGTTGCCGCGCTGCACGTTGTGGGTCAGGTGGTCAATCTCGTAGAGCCCTGCATCCACCTCGGCCATGCGCGCCTGCCAGTCCGGATAGAAGATGAAGTCCACATCATAGATGGAGCCCTTGTCGCCGTAGCGGTCGACAAAGGAGAGGGTGCTCTCGCCGATGCCGTAGATGGCGGGGATGTTGAGCTCCATGGGGCCAATCTTGCCGACAAACGGCTTGGCGCCCTTGGCGATGGCGTACTGCTGGGCCTTGCCGGCATCGCTCACCCGAAACGCCATGCCGCAGACACTCGGCCCGTGCAGGCTGGCAAACTGCTCGGCCTGGGAGTGGGGCTCGGCATTGACCACGAAGTTGATGTCCCCCTGGCGATAGAGCCAGCACTGCTTGTGCTTGTGCTTGGCCACCTCGGCAAAGCCCAGCGAGACGAACAGCGCCTTGAGGGCGGCAATGCCCTTGGCATCGGGCGCCGTGTACTCGACGAATTCGAAACCATCGGTACCGAGCGGGTTGATGGTGTGAGTACGGGCAGAAGAAGTGGTCGTCATGATGCGCTCCTTGCGATTGACTGATAACGAAACGGGTCACACCGGGGCGCTGCGGGCAGCTGCCACCGGCGTTGTTAACAACTTGTTTCATTAGAGGCAGGGGCGTAGCGGAAGAAAAGAGGCGGCGTTCAGATAGTTTGGCGGGGGGCGGCGCCAAAAGATGTAAATAGATTGTGACATTGAAGCCGCAGCCTTGTGGCGCGCTCGGTGGCGACCCACAAGGCTGTCAGTTTTGCCTTACAGGGACCAGTATCTGGGCTCGATGCGGGACAGTGACTGCCGCGCGCGTTGCAGCCGCGCCGGGGTGGGGTTGATGAGCCAGGCCGCCTGCCCCTCAGCCAGCAGTGGCAAGTCGTGCAGGCTGTCGCTCAGGGCCAGGGTGGCACCGAGGGCCTGGATCCCGGGCAGGATCTTGTGGCGGCCGTGACAGTAAAAACGCGGCATCAGGCCGCCGAGGCGATAGTGCATCCGCGACCCCAAAATGCGATGGGGCAGCTGGCCGGGCAGCTGCTGATGGAGCTGACCCCGCACCAGGGCGCGGGGGCTGGCGGAGAGCACCCAGCAGCGCTGCCCTTCGGCCAGCAACAGGGCGCGCGCCTCACGAAACAGCCCAGGTCGGGTGCGGCAATAGGCCCGCACCATACGGCGCCACCCTAGCGGCGACAGCCCAAGGGTGATGGCCCACCAGATCAGTGAAATGCCGCGCCTGCGCTGGCTTGGCAGCAGATAGACCAGCCCCCCCATCGCCATCACAGGCCACAGCAGCAGCGGCCAGATGCGGCGACGCAGGATGAAGCGCAGCAGCCCGGCATGGCTGTCATCCGGCGCCAGGGTGTCGTCAAAATCCGCTAGGATCCAGCCGCTGGCGGGCAGATCCGGCACTCCTGGTACTGTTGCCCCCTTCATTCGGCCAACCCCGCGATGGCGGCATGCAACTCGGGCAGCACAAACAGCGTGCCTTCGTCGGGCGGACAGACGAAATCGAACGCCTCCCCCGCCAGGGTGAACGCGAGGCGCCAGGCGTGCAGATAGCCGCGATCGGCCGCCGTGCCGCCGTAGCGCTCATCCCCGAGGATCGGCGCTCCCACGCTCTTCAAGGCCACCCGGATCTGGTGAGTCTTGCCGGTTTGAGGCTTGATGCGATAAAGGCGCAGCCCCTCGCGTACCGACACGGAGTCGAACCAGCTGATGGCCGGGTTGTCATGGCTGCGCGCCAGCATCCAGCTACCGCCCCGTCCCTTCTGCATGTCCCCCTTCACCCAGCCCTGCTTCTTCTTGGGCTTGCGATCGGAGAGGGCCAGATACTGCTTGCTCACCTCCCGCGCGGCAAAGGCCATGCTGAGGGCCCGGTTGGCCTCGGTGGTGCGGGCCAGCAGCACCAGCCCGGAGGTCATCTTGTCGAGCCGATGCACCGGATAGAGCAGCAGACCCGTGTCGGCCTTGACCCGGCTGACCAGGCCAGGATGGAGCAGACCGGACTCGTCGGTCTCGTCGTGCATGCCGAGCCCGGGTCCCTTGTTGATAACCATGAAATCTTTGTGCTGCGCTAGTATCCGGTACATCAATAACCCTTTAGAATGTTTTTAATTACAAGAAGATGACCCTGCGGGGTCGCACCCCATGAACACTCAGAACAAGACTCGCACGGATGAAGAGATGCTTGCTTTGGCTGCTGCTGATCGGTATCAGCCATGCTGTTCCCCTGCGGGCCAGCGAATCCCCCCTTGAAGCCCCGGAGCGGGTGGTGCTCCAGTTGCGCTGGCTGCACCAGCCCCAGTTCGTTGGCTATCACATGGCCAAGGCCAAGGGCTTCTATGCCAGTGCAGGGCTGGACGTCGAGATACGGCCCGGCGGCAAGGGCATCAGCCCGGTAGAAGAGGTGCTGAGTGGACGAGCCGACTTCGGGGTCGGCAACACCGAGGTGCTGACCAGCTATGCCAACGGCAAGCCGCTGCTGGCGCTCGCCAGCGTCTATCAGCACTCGCCGTCCATCTTTCTGGCCCGCCGTGACAGCGGCATTCTCACCGTTGATGACATGCGTGGCAAACGGATCATGATGTTTTCGGCCCATCAGGACGCCGAACTGCTGGCCACCCTCTTCTATCAGGGGCTGAGCGAGCGTCAGCTCATCCCGCTGCCCACCTCGGTCAACATCGAGGATCTCATCCAGGGACGGGTCGACATCTTCAACGCCTACCTCAGCAACGAGCCCTTCTATCTGGAGGAACGCGGCATCCCCGTCTCCGTCATCAATCCGCGCAACTACGGCATCGATTTCTACAGCGACATCCTGTTCACCACCCAGGCCCAGGAGCATGCTCATCCGGATCGGGTGGCCCGCTTTCGGGCCGCCAGCCTGGCCGGCTGGCGCTACGCCCTGGCCCACCCGCAGGAGGCCATCGCCCTGCTGCGCAAGGAGTATGGCGTCAACCGCAGTCAGGCCCACATGGAGTACGAGCTGCAGGTGAGCAAGGAGATGATCCAGCCGCTCTATGTGGAGATCGGGTATATGAATCCTGACCGCATGGCCCATATCATGCAGCAGCTGGTGGAGATCGGGTTGGTGTCAAAGCCGGTCTCCTTGAGCGACTTTCTCTATCAGGCCCCCTCCGAGCAGTGGATCTTCTGGCGCCCCTGGTTCCTGTTGAGCCTGGCGGCCAGCGTGCTGATCCTGCTGCTGGCCCTCTATCTATTGATGTGCAACCAGCGGCTCAACCGCGAAATTGCCCTGCGCCGTCAGCGGGAAGAGGAGATCTGGCAGCTGGCCCGCCGCGACCCCCTCACCAACCTGCCCAACCGGCTGAGCCTTATGGAGCGGCTCGACGCCCAGGTCAAGGGGCCGGCGCCAGGCTGCCTGCTGTTTTGCGATCTCAACGACTTCAAGCAGGTCAACGACAACTTCGGCCACAGCCACGGCGATGCCCTCCTCTGCCAACTGGCGGAGCGGATCAGCCGCAGCCTCGGGCCGCAGCACTTCTTCGCCAGGCTGGCCGGCGACGAGTTCGTGTTGCTGTTGCCGGACCATGATCAGGCGCAGGCTGACGCCATCGCCGAGCAGATCAGGGCCACCATGCAGCCGCCATTCGAGGTGGAGGGAGTCCCGCTGTCGGTCGGCATCAGCGTCGGCATCAGCCAGTACCAGCCGGGCTGGCGTCCCGAGCAGTGGTTGATCCAGGCCGACCGCGCCATGTACCACGACAAGGGAAACCCGCTGAGCCAGGCCACTGCCTGATCGACACGCCTGACAGAACAAGGCCACCCGTGGGTGGCCTTGTTCTCTTGTTGATGACAGGCGCCGGCTAGCCGAAGGTCTGCCCCAGGGATTTGAGCTGTCTGGCCTTGGTCAGCAGGATCTCGCTCGACTCGTCCACGTCCTGCATCTTGTTGCTGTTGGCGTGGGAGTGCTGGGAGATGAGGTTGACGTTCTGGCTGATGTCCTCCACCACCGCCTGCTGCTGCTCCGCCGCCGCCGAGATCTGGGCCGAGAAGTCCATCACCAGCTCGATCTCCGCCAGCACCTGATGCAGGCTGTCCGACCCCATCCGGGTCATCTCCACGCAGGCCTGGGTCTGTTGCAGGTTGTTCTGCATCATCCCTTTCCAGCCGTTCAGGGTGCGCTGGATCTGGCCGATGCTGCCCTGGATCTGTTCGGTGGCCTTGTGGGTGCGGGTAGACAGGGTGCGCACCTCGTCCGCCACCACCGCAAAGCCGCGCCCCTGCTCGCCGGCCCGGGCCGCCTCGATGGAGGCGTTGAGCGCCAGCAGGTTGGTCTGATCGGCGATGCCCTGGATTTCCCCCATCAGCACCCCGATGCGATCCGACTCGCTGGCCAGCGCCACCGCCGAGGCAAAGGCGTGCTCCGCCTCCTTCGCCAGATCGGTGATCTTGTGCTCGGTCTCGATCAACTGCTGATCCGTGTGCTGGCAGTGAGCCTTGGCCTCGGCGATCTGGCTGTTGGTATCCTGGATGTTGCGGGCAATCTCCTGCGCCGTGCTCGCCATCTCTGTGATGGCGGTCGCCATCTGCTGGGTCTGGGCATCCTGCTCGGCGATGTCCGAGCTCGCCTCGCTGGAGGCGCTCTTCAGATGTACCGCCAGATCCTGCAACGAGTGCGTGGCGTCGTCCACCCGGCCAAGCACGGTGCGAATACGGGCCTGCAGCAGCTTGATGTGAAAGTCGGCGATGGCGCTCGGCTCCTGCCCCGAGTAGATGAGGCGGGTCAGGCTGTCATACTCACCGGCCAGTTGCTGCAGGTAACGGGGGGTGGTGATGAGCTCGTGACGATAGAGCAACCCCAGCAAGATCAGCGGCAGCGCCATGTAAAGAGCGGCCCAGCCGCCCAGTTCTACTGTGCCGAGCCAACCCAGTGCCAGCAGCCCGGCCACCGCCACCCCGTGGCGCAGCCGCGCCAGTGAAATTCTGGGCCTGCCACCGCCCTGTTCCGCCGCCCGCAGCCGCGCATAGGTGCGAGCGGCGATCTGCTTCATTTGAGGATCGGCGCGGCAGCGCACCGACTGGTAGCCGCTGATCTTGCCCTGCTCGAAGATGGGGGTGACATAGGCATCCACCCAGTAGTAGCGACCATCCTGGCAGCGATTCTTCACCATGCCGCGCCATGGTTGGCCCTGCTTGAGCTTGCCCCACAGGTCGGCAAATGCCGCCTTGGGCATGTCGGGGTGGCGCACCATGTTGTGGTGCTGCCCCACCAGCTCGGCTCGGCTGTAACCGGCGACCCGGCAGAAGTTGTCATTGGCGTAGGTGATCACGCCCCGCAGATCCGTGGTGGACACCAGCTGTTCATCAGCGGCGAAATCCACTTCCTGATCAATTAGATGAGCTCTTTGTTCGCGCATGCAGCCCCCTCTACTGTTTTATTTCTCAGTAGAGTGTTGGGAAGCAATCCACGCCTGTAAAGGCGAAATCAAAAAGAAACAGGCCGGCTACGCACAATCCGGCCTGATAGGGAATGAACTTTGATTTACATCAAGTTTTTCTACCCGCGTTCACACTTACTGCAGGCGGAGATGGCTGGCGATGGCCTGGTACAGCACAGGGTAGTCATCCTCGAAATGGTGGGATCCCGGCAGGGTCACAGTAGTCACGTTGGGCTGCTGCAAGTGGGGGCAGAGCCGTACCGGCGAGTCGTCTGCCGCCCCCTGCAGGCAGAGCATCGGCAGGGAGTGAATGGCGTTGACCTCGGGCTGGGTGGGATAGCTGCCCGCCTTGTCGCGGGTCACCATGTCGCTGACGTGGATCTCGAAGTCGGAGGCGGTCGAGGGGGAGAGCATCACGGCTCCGATCAGGCTCTTGCGGTAGGGTTCGGGCAGCCGGTTGATGACGAAGGGCACGATTTCCGCCCCGAAGGAGAAGCCCACCAGCAGCCAGCGCTGGCGCCCCCAGCGGGACTGGTAATCGTCCAGGATCCGCACCAGATCGGCGGTGACCTGCTCTGGATCTTTCTTCTTCCAGTAGTAGGTGAGCGAGCTCCAGCCCACCACCGGCATGCCGTGCTGCTGCAACTGGGCGCTGAGCCCCTTGTCCAGCGCGGCCCAGCCGCCATCACCGCTCAGAAACACCACCATGGGGGCACTCGAGGCTTGCGCCACCGGCAGCTCCACCAACCCGAGATCTTCTTTCACCGGCGCGGCCGAGAGCGAGAAGGCGCAGCACGCCAGCAGCAATAACAGGATCCTCATGAACGACTCCTACTTTTTGATGAGCCCGAACGGGCCTCGGCTGATCAGGGAGATCAGGTTGGTCAGCACCCGCGGCAACACCAGCTTGCTGGCGCAGAGCAGGTAGCGCGGCTCCCAGTCCGGCGAGAACTTCTCCTTGTAGCGCCTGAGCCCCTGAAAATTGTAGAAACGGCTGCCCCGGGTGAAGATGGTGTTGCCAAGCTTGGTCCAGTAACCGCTCAGGGGGTGATCGTTGAAGCCGGACATGGGCGCCATGCCGAGGTTGAAGCTGGCGTAGCCCTCGCCCTTGCCCCACAGCAGCAGCTCGACGAACAGGAAATCCATGATGGGGGCCGTGCCCGTGTCCAGGCTGTAGCGCATCAGGTCGATGGAGAGGCTCGCCTTGTTGTCGCTGACCCAGAGGTTGGCAAAGCCGACGATCTGCCCCTCGTGCCACACCAGGGCGGCCGGGCTCAGACTGAGATAGGCCGGCTCGAAACTGCCCACCGAGAAGCCCTTCTCCTTGCCCTGCTTGCTCTGCAGCCAGGTGTCCGACACCTCCTTGAGGCGGGGCAGCAGCGCAGGCACGCACTCCGGCGCCACCACCTCGAACGACAACCCCTCCCGCTTGCCCTTGGCATGGCTCTGACGCAGGTTGCGCAGCCGGCTGCCGGCCAGCTCGAAGGCCGCCAGATCGACGATGGCTTCCTCCCCCAGCTTGAACGGGATCAGCCCCAGCTCCAGATAGAGCGGCAGGTAGCGGGCCGACACCTGGTAGAACACCGGGCTGGCATCGTGCTGATCGCACAGCTCGCGAAACTGCCAGAGCAGCTCCTCGATAAGCTCAGGCTGACCGATGGGATCCCCCATCACGATCCAGCCGTTGCCCTCGACGCCGTACATCAGAAACGCCTCGCCGCCGGGGTGAAACAGCAGCGACTTGTCGCCAAGCTGGGCCAGGTAACCGTGGCCACCCCCCTCGCGCAGCACCAGGGCATGGGCACGGGCCAGCTCGTCCGGCTCCGGCTTGCGCCCGGAGACCCGCAGCGGCGCCAGCAGCTGGGCCACCCCGACCACGGCCAGCACCGCCACCACGCTGCCCATGGCCCGCAGCCCGCGGGAGGCGGCGCCATGGGGCGAGAAGTGGAACCAGAGGGCGTGGTCATACTCCACCTGGCGGTAGGAGAAGAGCAGCAGCCAGAGCGCCCCCAGCAGCACGGCCCCCACCGAGATGAGCCAGCCCGGGGTGAACTGGGCGTGCAGCAGGGAGCCCTTGCGATAGAACAGTGAGCGACAGGGGGTGATGATGAGCAGGAACAGCCCGAGCAGCAGGGCCGACTCCCAGTCGAACCCCTTGAGCAGGGAGAAGATCATCCCCAGCCCCAGCAGCAGCTGGGTGATGCGAAACGCCGCATCGTGGCGCCGGTAGAGGCTGCGGGCCAGCAGGATCAGCAGCACGCCACTGACGCTGCCCAGCACATGGGAGAGCTCCAGCAGGTGCAACGGCAATACCTGCAGGAACATCTCGATGCGCCCGCGCATGGTGGGGATCATCCCGGAGCAGAGCAGCAGGCTGCCCGCCGCGAACGCCCCCAGGCTGATGAGGGCCGGCAGGAACTCGCGCACCGCGCTCATGATGCCCTGCAACCGGCTCCAGCGCGCCTTCTGTTGCAGCAGCTCCTGACTGGTGAACAGCAGCAGGGCGCACAAAAAGGGCAGCACATAGTAGATGCAGCGATAGAGCAGCAGGGAGGCCAAGAGCTTGTCCACCGGCAGGTACTTGGCCAGCAGCAGGCTCATGCTCGCCTCGAACACCCCGATCCCGCCGGGCACATGGGCCAACACCCCGAGGAAGCTGGCCAGCACGAAGGCACTGAGCAGCACCGGATAGGAGACGCTGTCTGCCGGCAGCAGCACATAGAGCACGGCGGCAGCGGCCATCCAGTCCAGCAGCGCCACCAGCAGTTGCAGCAACCGGGTTCTGAATATCGGCAATACCAGCTCATGGCCACGCCAGACCAGCACGGGCTTTGGCCAGAACAGGTAGCCAAGCACCGCCAAGAGCGCCAGCCCCCCCGCCAGGTTGAGCAGCTGATCGGCCCACAGCGGCCAGTCCGGCAACAGGGTGGTGGCCTGCCCCACCAACAGGGCAGAGCCCCCCCAGGCCAGCAGGCCGAGGAAGAAGGTCACCGAGCAGAAGAGGATGATCCTGGCCACCTCCCCGGTGTTGAGCCCGAGGGCCGAGTAGATGCGATAGCGCACCGACGAGCCGGTCAGCAGGGCGAAACCCAGGGTATTGGAGAAGGTGTAGGCGATAAACGAGGTGACTCCCACCTGCTGCCAGGGCAGCCGCTTGCCGAGGGCGTGCACCGCCAGCATGTCGTAGCAGCAGAGACAGCCATAGCTGAGCAGGGTCAGCAACAGGGCACCCCCCAACAGCGGCAGCGGCAAAGACCAGATGGCCAGCCGGATGTCGTGCCAGTGCCAGAGGTGGGTCAAACGATAGAGGACGACCAGCGCCGCCCCCAACAACAACAAGCTACATAACGGGCCTAACCAGATAAACAGATGACGCCGCATTGCCAATCCCTACCGACGCGGCTGATGGCTGCCTGCGTCATGTTGCTGAACATTGCACCGAGGCGGGCAGTGCCCCTGGCACATACTCGCCTCTTGCTCTTTGACTGCTGTGTGATGCGCCATGACGGGCGAGCCGGGAAGGTGAGCGTGACGACCTGATCATCCGGCAAACCAGCACGCCCCAGCATGGCATCCCACTTTATATCGACTCTTTTGCAAAAGACGAGTCTCGCCGTGAAAATAAATTACTCAGCCCTGGCCGGATTAATTCCCCGGCGACACAGGCCCGCATCCCGCCATCGCTCTGAACAATTAATAAACAGAAATATCATACACCAGATAAAGGGATCCGCCCGCCCCATCTGGTTGGTGCGGCAAGTCGCTCAAAGAATCATCATAGTGGCGCGCTAAAATAAAAAAGGGGAGCCTGGCTCCCCTTTATATCGCTATGGCGTTATTGCACGCTGCGACACTGGCTGAAGATATCCAGCGGCTGTTCATACACGGCCGTATTCACATCCCAGATCCCCAACATGGAGGAGAACAGGTTGTCGTGAGAATAACGGGTATTGGCCGCCTTCTGCTGCAAACAGTCGAGGTTCATCCCCTTCTCTTTGGCAAAACCCGATGACATCCACACCTGCATGGGGACCCGGGTCTGATCATCCGGCGCAAATTTATAAGGGGTGCCGTGCAGATAAAGTCCCAATGCCCCCAGTGACTCACCGTGGTCGGAAATATAGACCAGCGCCGTATTGTATTTGTCCTCGTACTTTTTCAAGCGCTCGATCATGCTGGCAATCACATAATCGGTGTAGCGAATGGTGTTGTCATAGGTATTCTCCAGCTCCTGATCGGTGCAGTTCTCGATGTCGCTGCGCTGGCAATCCGGCAGGAAGTGGCGGTGCGAGCCCGGATAACGCTTGTAATAGGTCGGCCCATGGCTGCCGATGAGGTGGAAACCCACCAGCTTGTCCCCCTTCATGCCCGCCAGTTCGTCATCCAGCCCCTCCAGCACCACCTCGTCATAACAGGTGTTCTTGTCGCAGAACTTGGGGTGATCCTTGGGGTTGACCACCATGTTGGGCACCCGATCGCACACCCCCTTGCAGCCGCCGTCGTTCTCCTTCCAGAAGATGGAGACGCCGCTCTTTTGCAGCACGTCCAGCAGCCCTTCGCTGTTGCGGGCCTGGTTGCCGTCGAACTGGTTGCGCCCCATGTTGGAGAACATGCAGGGCACCGAGACCGCGGTCGCCGTGCCGCAGGAGCGCACGTCGTTGAAGGAGATGATCCCCGCCTGCTTGCTGGTGAAGGGGTTGGTCTCCTTGTGATAGCCGTTCATGGAGAAGTTCTTGCCGCGCGCCGTCTCCCCCACCACCAGGAACATCATGGTCGGCTTGTCCGCACCGGCCACCCGCTTGGCGTCGTCGCCCAGGCGCTGGAACGGCACCGGCTCTGTCAGATAGCGTTTCTGCAGATACCTGGCGGTGCTGTACATGTAGTTGGCCGGCACTATCTCCCGGTTCAGGGTCTGGTTGTTGCGCCCGACCGAGGCGTAGTCCTGGTAGTAGGCCGCGGCGATGAGCCCCAGCACCACGAGGGAGGCCAGCATGGAGAGCCCGCGCTGCAGCAGCCCCTGATACCATCTGGCCGGATACTCTATCTTGACGAAGAACAGCAGCACCGCTGGCAGTACCCCGGCCAGCAATACCCAGATCACGATGGGCACGCTCAGATAGGAGTGCGCCTCGCTCTGGTTGGTCTCAAAGATGTTCTGGATCATGTCGCCATCAAACAGCACCTTGTATTTCATCATGGTGTAGCTGGCAATGGCACCCGTGATAAACAGAAAAGCAAAGAAAGGCTTGATTAAATAACGTACAGAAAATGGCATGAAGACAAAGTTCAATGCCGCAACCAGCACGATGGGAATAGAGATGGCAAACCCGATTTTAAAATGTTCAAGCTGCGTCAATATTTCATAAAAATGCAGCAATACTGGCCAGTTCAGCAAGAAGGCAAAGATGAATGCCAGCAAAAACACAAATGGAACAATTCTTATTCTAAGAAAAGAAGGCATGTATATCTCCCTGTTACACTTCTTTATTACACCTTGAAATACCCGTTCCGGAGTCGACACGCCGATATTTGGCGCCGGATATTAACAGTGTGTTGAAAACGCCAAATGCGATATTTTCAGACATTTTTAATAATGTGATGAATATCAACAATCACAGCAAACCGACAGCCTAACCGGCAAAACTTAAGGAAGAATTAAGCAATCCGTGTTATGTGATTGCTCAAAAAACCGGCTCGCTGTCATATTGAATGACAACGCCCTCCCATCGGCACGTCGTTACCACCATTTTTCAGGTCCCTCTCCCGCGCTTAAGTTTTGCTTAAGAGTGCTCGGCGACGCTGTCTCCTGACGAGTCCTCGTCATACGACAGATACGAGAGAGGGTTAACATGCACGACAACAGCAAGGCAGCGATCAGCAAGGTGCCAGAGATCACCCTGGCGTTCTGGGTCATCAAGATCCTGGCGACCACCCTGGGGGAGACAGGGGGAGACGCCGTTTCCATGTCGATGGAGCTCGGTTATCTGGTGAGCACAGGCATCTTTGCCGTGATCTTCTTCGTCTCGGTCAGCGCGCAGATCGCGGCAACCTCCTACAACCCCCTCCTTTACTGGACCACCATCATCGCCACCACCACGGTCGGCACCACCCTGGCAGACTTTGTCGATCGCTCGCTCGGGCTGGGCTATGCCGGCGGCTCCACCCTGCTGCTGGCCTTGCTGATGGGCTCCTTCCTGCTCTGGTATCGGCTGCAGGGCAGCATCTCCACCGGCAGCATCACCACGCCGCGCACCGAGCTGTTCTACTGGGTGACCATCATGTTCTCCCAGACCCTGGGCACCGCACTGGGCGACTGGATCGCTGACGAGGCCGGCTTTGGCTATGCGGGCAGCACCCTGCTGTTTGGCGGCATGCTGGCCGCCATCATTGCCGCCTACTACCTGACCCGGGTATCGCGCACCCTGCTGTTCTGGGCCGCCTTCATCCTGACCAGGCCCCTTGGCGCCGTGGTGGGGGATTTTCTGGACAAGCCGCTCAGCAAGGGCGGGCTTGAACTGAGCCGTTACTCCGCCTCCTTTGCCCTGCTGGCCGCCATCGCCACCCTGGTGCTCATCTCGACCCTGCGCAACCTGCAACCGGTTCGGGCCGAGCTCGACATCGAGCAATGATGCCGTGGCCGCAGGCAACCGTCTGCGGTCACGGTTGCAGACATGATCAGCCAGCCCGGCAGCCTTGTGGCGGCCGGGCTGGCTATGCTCTGGGTGAATCGATGCAAGACAGGAGAACCCCATGACCACGACCAGCCGTCCCCCCGCTCCCCAACCCACCGGCCGGATCCCGGGCGGCGTCTGGGTGCTGGGGTTTGTCAGCCTGCTGATGGACATCTCTTCTGAAATGATCCACAGCCTGCTACCCCTGTTCATGGTGACCGTGCTTGGCAGCAGTGCCCTCACCATCGGCCTCATCGAAGGGATGGCGGAGGCCACGGCCCTGATGGTCAAGGTCTTCTCCGGCACCCTGAGTGACTATCTGGGACGTCGCAAGGGGTTGGCCCTGCTGGGCTATGGGCTGGGAGCCCTGACCAAGCCGCTGTTTGCCATCGCTACCGGCAGCGGACTGATCCTGACCGCCCGCCTGCTGGACAGAGTTGGCAAGGGCATCCGTGGCGCCCCCCGCGATGCGCTGGTGGCCGACCTCACTCCGCCGGAACTGCGCGGCGCTGCCTTCGGCCTGCGCCAATCCCTCGACACGGTCGGCGCCCTGCTGGGGCCGCTGCTGGCAGTGGGGCTGATGCTGCTCTGGCACGATGATTTTCGTGCCATCTTCTGGCTGGCGGTGGTGCCTGGGCTGGCCTCGGTCACCCTGCTCGCCATCGGCCTGCGTGAACCCAAAGCGGCTGGCCACCACGCCCGCAGCAACCCCTTGCGGCGCGACAACCTGCAACGGCTGGGTAAACCCTATCGCTGGGTAGTACTCATCGGCGCCCTGTTTACCCTGGCCCGTTTCAGCGAAGCCTTTCTGGTGCTGCGCGCCCAACAAAGCGGCATGGCGCTCGCCCTGGTACCGCTGGTCATGGTGGCGATGAACCTGGTCTATGCCCTCGGCGCCTATCCGTTCGGGCGCCTCTCGGATCAAATGAGTCACCGTACCCTGCTGGTCTGGGGGTTGCTGGTGCTGGTGGCCGCCGATCTGGTGCTGGCGGCCAGCCCCCACTGGGGGTCATTGCTGTTGGGGGTGATATTGTGGGGCATTCATCTGGGGATGACCCAGGGTCTGCTGGCCGCCATGGTGGCCGCCAGCGCGCCCGCGGAGCTGCGCGGCAGTGCGTTCGGCTTCTTCAATCTGG
Source organism: Aeromonas dhakensis (assembly GCF_000820305.1). Taxonomy (GTDB): domain Bacteria; phylum Pseudomonadota; class Gammaproteobacteria; order Enterobacterales; family Aeromonadaceae; genus Aeromonas; species Aeromonas dhakensis. The sequence goes on along the minus strand of NZ_CDBH01000018.1, from coordinate 62,747 downwards.
TCTGCGGCCTCGCCATGTTGCTGGCCAGCCTGCTGGCCGGGCTGCTGTGGGACACTCTGGGCGCCGCCTGCACCTTCTACGCCGGCGCCGCCTGCTGCCTGCTCACCCTGCTGGTGCTCGGCAGATACAAGCAGCCCGACGTCGGCAGCCAGCCATGAGCAGCGCATTCCGCATGCTGCAGACAGCAAAAAGCCCCGGCAACCAGGTTGCCGGGGCTTTTCTCAATACCCAAGAGCCCGCCATCCACTGACGAAACTCACTGCGATGTCGTGATGCTATATATGTGTGCTATGAGCGTGCTTCGCCCCGTTCCAGGGTCAAAGAAATGGCCCGAGACAAAGCCTCCAACTGACCATCCAGACTGGCATCGATAATTCCCACTTCGGTTTCCAAAATACAGCCGCCCTGATCCAGACGAGCATCAGCAGAGATCTCCAGATAACCGATTTCGGGGAAATCCTTGTGTACCTTGGCGATCTGCTCACGCACCGCCGCAACCTGTTCAGGGTTTACCCGAACCGTTACCTGTTTCTGGTTGCTCACCAACGAGAGTGCTTCGCGCACTACCTTGAGAGTCAACGCAACTTGGTCATAGTCATGCAGGATCTTGCGCACGGCCTGCAACACGACCTCGCTCATCTGCTGCTCCACAGTGCGATAGTACCCCTGACACTGCAACTGGGTCTGATGGATCAACACGGCTTGCTCACGACGAGCCTGCTCCATGCCGGCTTGCCAGCCAAGTTCGCGCTGCTGCTCATATACGCTGTGCGCCTCCTGCACTATCTCGGCAGCCTGTGCTCTGGCCGCATCAACCAGGGCCTGTGCACTCAAATAGGACTGATAATCCTGACTACGCAAGATACGCTGACCTGGGGCCAGCTGCAGGTGTTCACTCTTTATTTCAACAAATGGCAGCATTGCGGCGTTACCTGTTTGGCTATTTTGAGACAAAGCGCCCGGGCAAGTGGCACCTGCTCAGTTGCCATATGCCATGTTGGTGCAGGAATCATTGGAGGCAACCGCAACACCAGCCGCTGACACCAGCCGGGCGCAGTGTCTCCCGCTGCCGCCAGCCAGAATTGCAATCCGGTGGCCTCCAGGCAGGCATCATTCAGCTGTTGCGGCAAGGGTTGCTGCCAACCGGCAGGCCAGGGACCGATCAACAAGTCAAGCTGGGACAACAGGGTTCGGTACCCATCTTCCCCCAACCAATTGATGATATGGCGCAAGGTGGAAGCCAGCAGGCAATGACGAATGGACTCACCGTGCAAGACGGCACCGAGGTATGTCAGCAGGCGGATGAGTTCACTCCGAGGAAAGAGAGCCAATCCACCCAGAGGGGAAGGCAGCTCATAGACAGTGTCCAATGCCAGTTCATCCAGCAACGCCTCGTTGACGGCAGGCAGAGTGCGCCACTCCGGCATGGTTTCCTGCACCCAGCACCAAGACTCGGGAAAATGCCCCTCATCAAGATAGGCTGCCGGGCAAAATCGCAATTGATAGGGCGTCAGACCAACCGTCATCAACGACTCCGGCTTCGATGCCACATATATTGGGCCAGGTTGGTGGTCACCACCAGCATCAACAAGAGGGCAATCAACCCCGTCAACCGCCACTTCGATGACTCGCTCACCTCGATGGAGAAAATGCTGGTATTGCGCGATACCAGAGGCATTTGGCGAATATCTGCAGAAGGCACCAGCACAACGCTGATCCTGTCATAAGCCAGCCCTTCGATACTGTTATTGACCAGTTGTTTTATCTGCGGAATATAGGTATCCAGCTGGATGTCTGCCGCATGCTTGATAAAAACGGAAGCCGATGCGGGGGAAGGTTTCTTGCTGATCCCTTCATTCCCCTCGGGCAGAACCACATGCACCCTGGCTACCAGTACACCGTCTATTTCGGACAGGGTATGGGAAATTTCCTGGGCCTTAGCATAGTTGAGGCGTGCCCGCTCCTCAGTCGGGGATGAAATGAGTCCATCTTTGGGAAAGACATCTTGCAAGGTGGAAAAGCTCTCGCGCGGATAGCCTTTACGCTTGAGTGCCTCTATGGCCTGCGCTACATCAGACTCCTCCACCAGCAATTTGACATGGCCATCCTTATCCGGCTGCTTGTCCGAGGAGATCCCCTCGGTACGCAGCAACGCCAGCATCTCATTGCCTTCCTTCTGACTGACCCCGGTATAGAGTTCCACCTTGCAGCCACCGAGCAGCAGTGAGGTGAACACCACCACCATCAACATTGATCTCTTCACACTACCTCACTGGGTCTTTAACAGAGTTTCAACGTTCTGGCTCATCTTGCCGACCGTCTTGGCAATCAGTTCTTCCTGCATGGTGATCCGCATCAATGACCACTGCATCTGCATCAGACTGTTGGGATCATCACCCGGCGTCGATAGCTCGGCGCGCAGGCTCTCCTTGGCTTCTACAAATTGCTGCCTGATCTCCCCCAACTCCCCAAGCAAAGAACCACCAATCCCCTGGGATGGGGAACTCATTGCCTGTTCAAAACTGGCAACTTGGGAAGAGGTCGCATCCGTCGTCTTCAACTCATCCAGGCTGGTTACGACCGCCTGGGCTGACTGGGAAATTTCCATCATGCCTCCAGATCTAGTTTGTGCGAGTGTCGCATCAGGTTGTTCACCATGCCGTTAAGCGGGATCAGCGTCATCAATTCACGGCGGGCCAATTCATCGAGATATATCAGGTCAGTTTGATCTCCGGTGGCAACTTTCTTGAGGTCTGCCATTACGTTTAGGAGTACCTTCTCCCGTCGCGACGGCAACGGGTCAAACTCGCGCATCAGAGCCCGCAACTCCGGCAGATCAATCGCGGCCACGACAGGCAACTGACGACCTGAAAAATGGGCGATCAGCTTGTCTATCACCGGCTGAAACAGCTGACTGCCAACCAATTTTGCCTGCTCCCCTCCTTGCTGATGAATTTGCCATAGCAGATCCCGCTGAACCGCAGGTGACGCCCCCTGCAATAGGGATTCCAGTGCAGAGCCCTGTTCCCAGCGTTCAAACAGTGTTGGTTCATCCGTGCGAGCCAGCAGACGTTCAAACCCGTGCTGCACCAGCGGCTTGGAAAACGTCTCGGACTGCCCCTCCCCATAGCCAGGGGAATTGACGCCGCCTTCAATCTTCATGATGCCATCTGCTCACGCAAGCCAGCCGCAAACTGCTGCAAAGCGGGTTGCCCGCTCTCTTCCAGCCTTGTCAGGCGCACAACCAGCTCATCATGCATATCAAGGCGCCATTCACACAGGGCTAACCAGGGCTCAATATCCGGCGAAGACTGAGTACGCCCCAGTAACAGAGCACCCTGATAGTCCCCTTGATTCATCAGGGAGGACAGGCGGATCAAGGTCACGCATTCAGCCATGGATGTTTCATGATCCAGCCAGTCGGCAATGGAAACCGCCTCCCGATGGCAATGATGCCCTGTGCCCGCCAGAGCCAGTTCTGCCAGAAGCTTCTTGAGTTGAATATTCATCATCAAATCTTCTGCAAAATGCCCTGCATCAGGTCTTTCATGGCCCGAGTCACCGTGGAGTTGATGTTGTAGATGACCGACCATTTGTTGATCTTGTGCTGCAGCTCGGCAAGCAACGCAGGGTTGTCCGGGTTGGTTTTCATCGCCCCAATGGCCTTGTTGACCTCAGTATTGGCCGTATTGGCCTGTTCCGAGAGGTTGGTTGCCACCTGATCGAGGGTGTTACTGTTCTTGTCTGTATAGGTAAAGTAATCAGCCATGGTTGTACTCCTTTATCTTGCCAATGATCTTGAGCCCCGCCTCAATGGCGTCAGCCTCCTGTTGCCACTCTCGATATTGTTGCGGGGTTCCACCGCGCAGCAGTTGCCGTTTCACAGCCCCCAGTGCCTGCACCAGCTGCTCGTGAAGATCGCGAGCAAAGGTGGGATCAACGCCGGACAGTCGCGCTTCCAAATTGGTCATCATGACGCTCGACTCCTTTTAACTTGACGATATATTGTTGTTTTCCCTTGCTGACCACCACGGCATCCGGACGGATGGCCAGCACGCGAACCCCACCAGCCGTCGCACCACCGACGGGATAACGCTGGTTATCAGCCAGGATCACGTAAGGAACGCGGCCAAACGAGACACTGCGTACCTCAAATTCCAACTCATCCTGCCGTGGCGTCCTGGTCTGATTAATCAGCTCCAACACAGGATGAGCACCAAACTCCCGCCGAAATTGCTGTTGTACCAATTGAAACTTGACAAGCTGGGTGCCATCCAACTGCCCGGAAGCTTCAAGCCGCCCTTTCGTTTCACTCACGCGCAGCGCACGGGACAGTCCTTGTTCCTGCAACAATCCATCCAGCCGCTCGCGATAAGTACCTGCGATCTGCACCTGATTTTCAATCCCCATCAGCCCGGGGACCTCCTGTCTGAGCAGGGAATCAAGCTTGTTCCAATTTGGATCCTGCGTATCAATCTCGCCGCTCAACCGCAGCCAGCCAGGCTCCTTGCCATTACGGATCTGCAACTGCTCATAACCCAACTTCTGCAAGATGAAGCCGGCACCCTGGCGAAGATCCTCCATGGTGCGAACATCCAGCCGATAATTGAAACCACTGCCGTCCAAATACTGTTGCAGTGCCAGTCGAGTGCTGTTCTCATCCACATAACCGGACAGCAGCCACAAACCCAGGACATCACTGCTGAGCGTTACCTGCTGATAAGCCGGTGACACAAGAAAACGCTTCAGGGTCTGCTCCTGACGAACAACGTCATTGTCACTGTTTCCCTGCCACCAGCCATGTCCAAGCAGAACCAGCACTGCGATGACCAGCACCAGACACAATCCCCCCATCCAGAGATCGGCGCGCCGGGCACGCTTTGGTGGGCGAAGAACAGTCTGAGCCACCAATAGCGGTTCCAACTGCTCTGGCAGTGATAGACTGCCATCACAAAAACTCCAGAGCAGCGGGCCGGCTTCAAGCCGGGTAGCCGCCTTGAGCAAGGCTCCTACCTCCAGCACGTCTCCGTCCTGGGTAGGGACAACCCCTTCAGCCCACTCCTGCAAAGTGATCCCTTCCGAGGTCACCATCAAGGTCAGGTGAACGGGAGCCATTCCCTCATCCACCAAAACCAGATCGGCTTGCAGCGGATCTGCACCGATGACCAGACGCCCCTCTGGCAGCGTGACTTCGACCCCCTGATTCAACCCGCGGTATATGCGACATTTCCAGCTCATCGCGCTTCCCCGGCTTGCACACACCACTCCAGAGCCGGTGTGCATTTCTGTTCTTTGCTCATTTCGACCAGGCGCCACCCCTGCTCACGACCCATCTGACAACGAGTCAGAGAAGAGCTCCTGCCCCCCTGGCGCAGCAGTTGCTGTACCTCACGGGCTGCGGCCAAGGGTTGACACTGGGCTCCGCCGAGCACCTTGCCAAGGGAGAGACTCTGATTGGAGATCTCATCGACACCCAGCACCCCGGCGCGCAGATCCTGCCCATGCCCCAACGACAGGTAATGAGCGATGCCATCATCGATCAGCCGGGGCTCGATGATGAATAACCTCACCTGACGGCGTGTCTGGCTCTCCTTGCTGCGAAACAGAGCCCCCAGATAGGGGATATCCCCCAGAAAAGGTACCTTGCTCAGGCTCTCGCTCAATTCGTCACGGTAAATCCCACCGATGAGCAGGCTCTGCCCATGTCCAACCCGAGCAATGGTATCCACAACGGTACGACTGATGGTAGGAATACCATCCAGACCCGAACTGTTGGGTTTCTGACTGCCATCCTCAATGTGCAGGCTCAGGCTCACTTCCGGCCTGTCTCCCAATTGGATCACCCTGGGCGTCATCCTCAACATGGTGCCGTAGGTAATTCCTTTCAGCTCTGCTACCCGTTCTCCGCTGATCTTGACGTAATAGGTTTCACTGTGATCGATCACGGCCTGAGTATTTTCCTGGGTCAGCAAGGTCGGCCGAGACACCACCTGGGCATTTCCTTCATTTTCCAGCAGATTGACCCTGGCCAGCAGATAATCGAGTCCTCTGGAGTCCACCAGACTGCCGAGAGCGGCCCCCCCTTCTATCCCTTTGCGGTCCCCCGTGGTCTTGATAATCACCTGTTGGTTGGAACCGGTACGGATCCCCACTCGCCAATCAACCCCCAGCTGGGAGAGATCCTCGGCGTTGATGTCAATGATGGAGAGCGCAACTTCGATACGAGCGGCAGGTTTGTCCAGAGCCGCAATCAGCTTGCCATACATGGCCATCCGCTCCGGCGCATCACGTACCAGCACGGCATTGAGGGAAGGGTCTGCCTGGACAATGGCCTGGCCCGAATGGGTGCCAACCCCTTTTGCGCCTTCGCCATTGACCATCTGTACACCTGCATCGCTGAGCAACCGGGAAAGAATGGTGGCGACACCGGGGGCATCGACATCTTTGTCACGATATTGAATGGCCCGGTCGGTGGCTGACGCGTACTTGAGCGGAAAAATCTCGATGGCAAGTGGTCCAGTCTTTTCGCTGCGCAGTTGGGACTGCTGCTCCAGCGCCATGGCGGTCTGCTCAATAAGTTCGAGGTAACGCGGAGGACCGGAGACATAAACCAGACGATTATCTGCGTCCGGACGCCAGCCAAAACGAGGCTCCCAGATACCTGCACGCAACAGAGCCTGCTTCAGCTCCGCGGCACCGGTCTGTGCCAACTTGATGAGCCGGGACTGGACTTCACTGTTCTTGAACACATACAACACGTTGCCGTCGTAGTACCAGACCAGGTTGTAGAGGGATGCCAGCTGCTGCAAGAATGCCAAGGGTTCCTCATGTTCAAACTGGCCATTCACCTGATCGTTGATCTTGTCGCTCACCACTACGGAAACCTCGTAGTTAGCACCAAAATTGACCAGTACATCCCGCAGACTTTCCCCTTCAGCTACATAGCTGTAAGGCATGGGAAGCCAATCCAATTCTTGCGCCAGAGCGGGGCGAGACCATGCCATCGCTCCCATACAGAACCACAACAGAGGACGAAGCAGGCGTTGCACGCTCAGGGATGCCATATCATCTGTCTCCATTGGGGGGCCATGGCCGCCTCATTCAGTTGGGGCTCCAGTTTTTCCAGCAGGGTAATGTGCTGGCTCAAATGCACTTCCAGCACATGCTCATCCAACCACTCAAGGGTGAGTCGAGCCTCCAACTGCAGATTGCCCAATTCGTCCAGTACCAAAGCCTGGGGTGCATGGCGCGCCCAGGCGACAGCTTGTTGCAGAAGACGCTTCAACAGCGCCGGTTCCAACACTTGGCCTCGCTGCCCGGCGGCACTTGCCAGGGGCGTACTCACCAAGAGTTCATTTGGTCTTGGCAACAGAAAAAGAGGATAACCATCAAGCCGCAGATGGTACTTTCCCTGAACATCGGCAACAAAAGGCCCTTGGCCCAGCTTTTTGGCCAATCGATTGAGTAGAGTTTGCATAGGTCCTCGGGTTATCTAGCGGGCCTGTGGCAGCCAGTAGAAACGATCCTGGGAAAGGGCCAATCCTCTTTCTGCCAGCCACGCATGCAATGGCTCGGCAGCTGTGGACTGAACTGGCAGGGCTTCCAGCAAATGCCAGAATTTTTCCAGCTCCAGCGGGACCGGCATCAATGTCTGTAGCTCGCCCTCTGTTGTGTGCCGTGCATACCACGCAGGCCAAGCCAGATGAAGACGTGTTTCACATTCGGCTTGCAACTGCAGCAGCTCCTGTTCACGCCGAGTCAACTGGGCAAGCTGGGCGTCAATCTTGCTCTCGATACCGGATTGGACATCCACCACCGTCTGCCAGAAAACTGCTTGAGCATTCAATTGACGCCGCATGATCTGCAGTTGCGCCAATTCGGTTGTCCAGCCTGAGTGGAGAGGCTCCTGATGGCAAACCCACCAGCGATGCAGGGGGTAGAGCACCCAGTGCCACAGTAACGGGCGTTCAGCCAGGTTGATAGCATCTCCCAGTTGCTCGACCCAGGAGCCCTCTTCTGCGTTCGCAGCCGAGCGCAGGATCCGTTGCATGTCCTGACGTGACACAGCCATGGCAACCTCCATGCGGCGCTGCAGCCAGACAGATGCAAGCAGACCCTCCAATCGGGTTCTGGGCAACACACGCTGCAGCAGGTTCAGTTGCTGTGCCGTGAGCACACCGGCATCCTGGTAGCAGAGCACGGATTGCTGGCCAACCAGCTGCTCTAGAGAAAGACGCTCTGGCTGGACAACCGTAACCCGACGGCCTGCAAACAAGCCTCGTTTTGGGGAGTGGTGATCTTGCTGACTCATGCTATGCCTTGCTCATCTTGCTGCGGGCAATAATCGAATAGTGTGTTGATATGCGGGCTATTCTATCCATTACTCCCTCTTCCGACTTATAAAAAACGTCAGATTATTTTAGTCCGGCGTTAATCTTTGCCATGTCTGGCGCGGCTTGGCGTACAACCAAACCGGCGCCGATAACTTTGAGTGAAATAGGACTGGCTGGAGAAACCGGCCTCCATCGCAATATCCACTATGCTCATCTCGCTATTGAGCAATAACTGATGAGCATAGAGAATACGGCGCTCGCTGATCCAGGCACGAGGAGAGACACCATAGATAGAGCCGAAAAGCTCCTTGAAGGTGGTCAGTCCCATACCAAACTCTTTGGCAAACTCGCTGAGTTTCCACTCCATCAGGTAGTGCTTTTCCATGAAATGCTGCAAGCGCTCAACCTGTCGATTACTCAGTTGACGCAAGATGGACATCAATTGCGGACCGTGCTCCCCAAATGCCAGCAGAAACAGCAGTTCCTCGGTACGCAATTGGGCAAGGGCTGGTGGATATTCGTGTTCAGTCAGGCCATGCAACCCTTGGATGCATTGAGCCAGCAACGGTGAGGTGCCGAATGGCAATAAACTAGGTGCAATCGTGTCTATTCTGGGCACGTCACTCAACAGTGCACCAAAACGTTGCAAAAAACCTTGCAGAAAAGTATTTGAGAGGGGTAACCAAAGCAGGTGACAAGGCGCTTCACCGGTACAGACCGCATAATTGCCACGGCGCACGAACATCAACTCGTTAGCGGATAACTCGTAAGTATCGGTGCAGTCCTGCCAGGTCATAGTTCCATCCAAGAGGATATATATTCCCTCCTGCGAATGCTCAATGACACTAAAAGCAGACATGCACCACTGGAGCTGGGCTATATCGCCCTTCTCTGTGGTTGTAATGCCTTTCATATTGTCGTTTTCCTGAATCTGCGCGTGGTGCCTGTGACTCCTCAGCAAAGACAGGATTTCTGCCGGGCGTCTTATTATTGGCGTTTTATTTATTCTGTATTGAATTAACTGATTCCAATATAGGCAATTAATTAATCACCTTTGAAATGAGGGGGAGCATCCTACAACAGCTATGCGCAAGAAAACCAGTCATAAATTAGAGCCAATACACTATTGATGTATCATTTTGATGACTAAACTAAAGCTGTCGTTATATGAGGATGATAGTTTGTTACAAAAATAAACTTTTCCAATAAGACAGATTGTTGATAAACAATTGATTTTAGCGTCGTTTGTTAGTTCAGCATTTATTGACATTGTGGATAACAAGATCTTGGCCGCAATTCGAAATGATATGTATCCGGATTAAATTCCTTAAAAACTTTTTGTTGATACGCTGCTTGCACAACTGAACTGTCAAGGAAACGCAATCTGGCTCGCAGATATATATTGCCTTCTGCCATTTGCAGCGGTGTCAGACGTAGCTCGAATGTCAGTGGCAACATGGTTACTTCGTATTCCGTTGCAGCCACCACCAGAGGACGACCGTCGATAACGCTCAGCGCAGTGACCTCCACTCGGGCAGGCCGAGGGAGTGTTCCAGCCAGATGAACCTCTCCCTTCAATTGCCTCAACGCTGGCTTGACCATCGGCGTCGTGACGCAGCCTGTCAGCAGGCCCAACATCATCAACACCAGCCATTTTTTCATACGACCCTGATCCTCCGCTCCGACAGTGGCAAATGTTCTCCCTGCTGCAAGCGTTGCAACGCCACCTCATGAGTTTGATCAAGGTGGATGGAAGCACGCAATTGTACCGCCAACGGTTGAGGATCACTGCCAATCGAAACTATATGCATCTCCCGCCCGGCAAAGTTGCCATCTTGAGATCGTGCGGCACCTTGCGACAGGGCCGTCACTTGCTGCTCTTGTATCTTCATGGTTATACCCGAACACCCTGCATCTCATCATGATTCGTCTCAACGTGATGTGATGACCTCAGCAGCTCCTGCCAGAACTCGGCATGTTCAAGCATGCTGGCAAGGCTTGTTTCAAGAGAGGCCAACGTCAGCTGGCTGGCTGGCATCTGACGATAGAGCTGTACCATCAGTGACGATTCGTCAAAACCGAAGTGCAAATTGAATTGATACCAATGACGGTTGAAACTAGCCAACTGGCGGAATATACCCTCACCAACCTGATGCAGCTCGGCTACGTTGGCCTGCAAGACCAGCTGATCTCGCTCTGAAACCAGGATCAAGGCTAGTTGCAAGTGATCATCAAAACACAATGCCGCAACACCTTCCTGGTTCAAAACCAGAGATGGCAGGCCGTACTTGGTAGCAAACTCAGCAAGCAGCTGATTGATGATGAGGGGTAGATCCATGATGTCCTCCAGCAGAGAGGAGAGGATGGTAGCCTGCCATTCCACCTCAGGCTGTCACTCAAGGTCGGCTCTTTTATGAAAAATGGCCGGAAAACAAAAAGGCGCCCGAATGGGCGCCCCGACGATCATGGTGTTTATGCAACACCAAAGGCCGCTTTCCAAGCCTGGTTCTGGCTCTGAGCATACTGCTGCATCAGTTGCAGCACGTCTTTCATGAAGTTGACATTGAAGGACATGTTGTCCTCAATCTTCTGCTTCTCGGCCTGACTGATAGTCGCTTTGACCTCGTCTTCCTTGGCCTCTGCCTGGCTCGTCCCCTGCGATACCTGCACTGCAGAATTACTCATTTGTCCCACTGACTGGGTCACGGTGCCGGCAAGTTGTTGACGGCTATTGTTGGCATCAAACTTCTTGTTCAACGTCAGCAGGGCTGCCTTGTCGTTCTTGATCCTTGCAGTCAGATCCTGGCCAGCATCCCCCATCTCAAGACCCGCCGTCTTCTTGATATCCCCGATCTGCTTCAGCTCCTGCTGTCGCCCGGCAATATTGGCATTCAGCGCCTTGTCCTGTTTGATCGTCTTGGCCGATTTGGCCATGGAGAAGCCTCCCATGACCGCCGATGCAACAGCCATCACACCGGAGACCACGGCAGTGGCAATCATCAACATGGCGCCATGGCGCATCTCATCGACTTGCGCCTGCTGATGACCGATAACCAGCTTGTTCTCGGTATCCCGCTGTACCAGTCCCATTTCACGGGCCTGACGTGCCAGCTTGAAGAGCAGCGACATCATGTCCATCACGCTTTCAAGCTGTTCCGTCATCTGGGTAACGCCCTTGGTATCAAAGGGAACGGAGGGACGCGGAAGCACTGGCAGGCTCTTGTTCTCTGCCGCTCGCTGACCGCCCGAGCCAGCAGCCTCATGGATCGTTTCCGGGTGACGAACCTGTTGGCTCTCGCCGGTGCGCATTTCGGGTAACAGGCTGGTATGGTTTACGCCATTGGCATAATCACTGTTAATCATGAGCAATACTCCTTAGATAGCGGCCGGCCTGCGGGCCAGGTTGTTCATCATGTCACCCTTGGCGTTGAGCATCTGAAAGATCATCTCCATGGTCTGCTGAAACGCCTCGATCATCTGGGCAATCGCCTCTTTGAGTTTGTCGATCACCCCTTGCAGCGCCGTCATCTCTTGGCGGTTCTCCAGTAGATCCGCTTGCTTGAGCAACAGCTTGGCCTGGTTTGCACTATCAACGGTCTTGGTCACACCATTGCCCACATCGACGATGATATCCGCTGTTTGGGTACCTATCTTGGCCATTTTCGCCGTGGTACTCGCGGCATTCCCTGCTACTTTGGCCGAGATGTCGGCGGCCTTCATATAAACCTTGGCGGAGTTCTGGATAAGCTTGAGGCCCATTTCACTCGCCCCCTTGCCCGCCATCTTGAAGCCCATTTTTACCCCCAGCTTGGCAAGTCCCTTGACCGCTCCCGCGCCAAACGTCACCACCGCCGAGGCAACTGCGAGGATAATTTCCACCGCCATAAGCACAGGTCCCAGCTTCTCCATCACCTCCTTGGAGATAAGACCATCCTCAGCTGCCTGCTGTACCGCCATATTGACGACACCGACCGCACCAGCGGCAATCATCAGTGCACCTGCTGCGGCCCCGACACCGGTCGCCACCATGATGGCCCCGATGATCATGGACGCGATGGCACTGATCCAGCCAAAGATCTTGCTGGCCAGACCTGATTTTTTGGCCTTCTGGGCACTCTCTTCAGCCTCTTTGATCTTCTCCTGGTTCTCGGCGATCTTCTTCTCGTTCTGGGTGCGGGCCCGATCGAGATCGGCGAGTTTGAGCCTGTTCTGGGTCTTCTCCAGATCACTGGTCAACTTGCCCAGCTCAATTTCAAAGGCTTCCGGCGAGGTAAAGGCGGCCGAAACCAATGCGTTGGTGTGCGGCAGGAGCAGGGTGGCATTCTGCTTGACCTGTGTCAGCAATCTGCTGACGTCAGTCAATTGCTGAGAAGCGGGTTGACCATTGCTCACTGCCAGGGGGGCGTTCAAAGAAACACCCGGCTTGCGGACCTGCCCACTGGCTGAGGCCGTCGCGGCATCGAGCCGCGTTTCACTGTGAGGCTGAGCAACGGGCTTCAGACCCGTTACGTCACCTGTGTTTCCCAGCGAGGAAACGCTTCTTTCATTGCTGATCGGGTTCATCTTGCTGATCCCTTCTGATTGCGATGGCTTCCAACATGACCTTGGCGCTTGCCGCCAGATCGGCCTGCGACGGATCCGCGTCCGCCAGCAGGTGGGCCGAGTAGAAGCCACTCTCGGCCCCGTTCAAATCACCTTGTTGCAACCGGCACTCGGCGGCATGAAACGGGAAACGGGGATCGTTCAGATCGAGCATGGCGCCAAAGCTGTAGCTCTCGACCGCCGTCTCGAACTCTCCCATCGCCTGCCGGCAAGCACCGAGCCCGAGGAAATAGCGCGGCTCGTAGTGATCCAGCATGCAGAGGGCCTGAAAAATCTTGTGGGCATCCTCCCACTTGCCTGCCTGATACTGACCAAAGGCCAACGCATAAAGCTGCTCCAGGGTGTCACCTGAGATATCCTGCAGCATGGCCAGGGTGCCACCATCGGCCATAAAGGCTTCCAGCTTTGCTTCATATTCCGGAGTCTGGGTGGTATCGGTCTGCATGTTCTCTCCTCAAATGGCGCCAAGAATGTCGCGCATGATGCTGTCGTATTTCTGGATAAAGCGGTTGAGTGCCTCGATGGCGGCGTTGTAGCGCGAGCTGACGTCGTTGAGGCGGGTGGTTTTTTCACTGACCTGATCGTTGAGCGGCCGCGAGCGGTCACTCACGCTGGTGGAGAAGTTGCCAAGCTTGTTGTTGTCCTTGTTATAGGCATACTCGGCCTCTATACCACTCATGGCTCCGCTCTGCTTCTTGTCGCTTTCAAGAAATGCCTTCACCGTCACCTTGCCGGCACTATCTTGCATTTGCGCAAGCAACTTGAACTCAGCCCCCAGTTTGAATTGAGCCTCCGAGCCATAGCCATAGAGCTTGTAATCCATCAGGTTGAAGTCGGTCTTGAAGGTCTGGTCAGATTTTGCAGAGAGCGCCTTGTTGATCTCCGACTGGATCACCCCATAAATCTTCAGCTCGGCGGTCATCCCCTTGAGCTCGTCACTGAGCACCTTGCGCTTGTTGTCCTGAAACGCCATCACTCCGGTAAAGGTGGTGATGATGTCGTCATCCAGACGATCCATGGTCAACGCGCTGAGAGATAGCAGCATGAATTCAGATACGCTCCACTGTGTCTTCGGCGGAGTCTGATTCTTCCCCCGCTCGATCATGCCTTTGATGGCATCAATTGCCGCCTCTTGGCCTGCCTGGAACTGGCCTGTGGCCCAGCCCCCATGAATGGCGTCAGGGTTGGTCAGATAGGCGGCCAACAACTTCTCAAGCTGTGCCTTGGTCAGCAGTGTCGGTTGGTCGGCGCTGAGGGTGATCTTGCCGTCGAGCAAGGCGAGCAACTCGGCCAGTTTGGGATTTTTATTGCCAGGCAACTGGTCGAGCGATTGCCCGTCGAGCCAGCCGACGAACCCGCCGGGGTTGGTGTTGTAATCAGGGATAGTGCTCATCACGACTCCTTAAATCATCAGTCCGCGCATCATGGTAGGGCGACGGCTCTTGCGGGACTCTCCCGGCTGGGATGGAGATAACGCCTGCCGGCGCTGGATCTCCGCCAGCATCTCCTGTTCGGCCACAGCCACCTGTTCGGTCGGTGCATCGAACAGCAGTTGACAGGTCTGTTCTGACAGATCCAGTCCGGCCAGCATCTCCTGCAACAGGGCATGGCGGTGATCATTGTCTGCAATGGCCTGCTCCGCCTGGGCGACGGTTTCGCTATGGTGGGCATAACGCGGTTGTTTCATCTTGGCTCCTATTCTATGAGGCCCTTTTGGGCATGCCTGTCACGCAAGGCCGCCCTTTTGTCGTTTTCGCATATCTCGCAATGAACAGACGCGCTCGGCCGCCAACATGAACCAGCCCGGCTCGGGTTCGCTGGCGCCGGTCCAGCGCGAGTAGAAGCGGCTGAGCCGTTCGCCGCTCAAGGAGCTGCCGCGAAAGACATCGACGTTGCCGTAGAGAAAATGGCCCGGTCCGAGCACTGCCAGAGTGGCTTCAGCCAGCAGATAGAGGGCGGCGAAGGGGTTGGCCAGCCCGGGCCGCTCACCGTGGCGGCGTACCAACAGTATCCACACCCGCCGGGTTGCGGGATCGACCCGCCAGGCGAGATAGACACTGCGGTACCAAAAACCGTGACCAAGCTGGACTGGGGTATTGCCGAGATAGTAGGGCGCCACCTCTAGCCCCCTGGCATGCAACCAGGGTGTCAGGGGCTCGCAGGTCGGCCGCTCGACACTCACAGGCAGACCCTTCCTAGCGGCTGAATATTGATCTGCTGGGTCAACTCCTGATAGGAGAGCACCGGCAGGGCATTATAATCCCCCTCAATGAGCTTGCGCACATAGCGGCGGATATCCATGGAGACGATGAGCACTGGCTTGTTCTGCATCTGCGTCAAATCTCCCACCGTATGGCGAACCTGATCGAGAAAGCCTTGAGTAATGGTGGGATCGAGCGCCAGATAACTACCGGCACTGGTCTGGCGAATGCCACCGCGTATCTGCTCTTCCACCTGCTGATCGAGCAGATACGCAGGCAGTATGTTGTTGCCGTTGGCGTACTTGTAGCAGATGTAGCGCTTGAGACTGCTGCGGATGTACTCGGTGAGCTGCACCACATCCTTCTCCTTCTGACCCCACTCCACCATGGCTTCCAGGATGGCTCGCATGTTGCGGATGGAGATGTCCTCCCCCACCAGCCGCTGCAGGATTTCGGTCATGCGCTGCAACGGAATGATCCGCTGAGCCTCCTTCACCAGCTCCCCATAGCTGCCCTCCATCTGCTCCAGCAGATAGCGGGTCTCCTGAATGCCGATGAAGTCCTCGGCATACTCGCGCAATACATGGGAAAGATGCCAGGTCACCACCTGATCGGGGGTCAACGAAGCCAGCCTGGTCTTCTCAAGCCGCTCCTCGTGCTCCCTTGCCACCCACAGGGTCGGTTGTCCGGGCAGCAGAGGTGCCCCCTCTTCATAGGGAACCCCCAACAGATCGAGCTGGGAAGCACTCTCCTGCACCAGCAGATGACCCGGTCGCAACAGACCACGAGCCACCGGGACCTCTTGCAACTGGATCAGGTACTCACCCTGCCCCATGCCTTCATTGAAACGCAGATGAATACCCGGAAAGGGCACCCCGAGGTCGAGATACAGCGCCCGCCGCACCCGTACCAGCTCATCGTTGAGCGCGATGGCTTCCAGCTCGGCCTGCAGGGCGGCATCCACATCGATCAGAAGGGGCACCGTCATGGCGAACTCCTCCTTTTCAGCAAGCTTGCCGCGAGGTTTGCTGCCGGCCTTGGGCTTGCTACGGGCAGCGGGCGCCCCGGCCCCCTGCGCCAACACAGCAGGGAGATCCTGGCTGTTGTTGCTCAGCGCCTTGTGCTGGCGCACGCCGATAAAGTAGCCGCCTGCCGTGACCACAGCGGCCAAAGTAAAGAAGGTGATCATGGGGAAACCCGGGATCAACCCGAACAACACCAGCAGTACGCCGCCAATCAGCATAGCCTTGGGCTGGGCCACCACCTGGGCGCCGATATCGGAACCAAGATCGGCGGACTCTTCGGAAGAGACCCTGGTGACGATAATGCCCGCCGTAATGGCGATCAGCAGGGCCGGCACCTGAGACACCATGCCATCCCCCACCGTCAGAATGGAGTAGAGTTGCAGAGCCTCGGCTGCCGCCAGCCCCTTCTGGGTGACCCCTATGGTGACCCCGCCGAGGATGTTGACGAAGATGATGATGAGGCCCGCGATGGCGTCCCCTTTCACGAACTTCATGGCACCATCCATGGAGCCGAACATCTGGCTCTCCTTCTCGATGATGCTGCGCCGCTCCCGTGCTTCATGGACATCGATTACGCCAGCACGCATGTCGCCATCGATACTCATCTGCTTGCCAGGCATGGCATCCAGAGAGAAACGGGCACTGACTTCCGCCACCCGCTCCGACCCCTTGGTGATCACCAGAAACTGGACGATGGTGATGATGAGGAAGATGACGATCCCCACCACCAGATTGCCCCCCACCACGAAGTTGCCGAAGGTGTAGACGATCTGCCCCGCATCAGCCTGCAGCAGGATCATCCGGGTGGTGCTCACCGACAGGGCAAGCCGGAACAGGGTGGTGATCAGCAGCACCGCGGGAAAGGCGGAAAACTGCAGCGGCGAATTGATATAAACCGCCATCATCAACAGCACCACCGAGATGGTCATGTTGATGGCAATCAGAATATCGAGGGCCACCGGCGGCAGCGGCAAGACCATCATGAAGACGATGGCCAGCAGCAGCACCGCCAGCATGATGTCCTTGCGCTCGCCTATCCGGCGCAGCAGCTCAAGGGAGCGTTGATTCATTCTGCTCTTCCAGTTCGAGATAGTGTTGATAGGCGAAGCGGGCTTCATCCAGTCTTCCTGCCAACTGGCAGGCACGGCTGCGACAGAGCCACAAGGCCCCATCCGCCTCACCTTCAGCCACCAGCTGTTCCACGTGCGCCAGCGCCTCCTCGCCACGGCCCAGCTTGAGCAGTGACACCAGCAGCATGCGTCGTCCGGCCTGATGCGCCGGGTAGAGCTGCAACAGGGCGGCCAGCAGTGTGGTCGCACGATCGGCGTGGCCGTACTGCAGATGCAGCCAACCAGTGAGCAGCAACAGATCCTGCTGCTGTGACGAAAGAATCATGGTCATACCTTGTGCAACAGATGGAGGGTCATCTGCATCAATTGTTCATCCTCGTGCATCCGCTCGAGCAGTAATCCGGCCGCCTTTAGCTCGGCCGTCTGCCCCTCCATCAGCACGGCTCGTAGCCCCTGCATCGCCAGGCTGAAATCCCGCGGTCGCCGCAAGTCGTGAAAGCCACGGTCTGGCGCAGCGAAGTCCAGCAGCGCCCGCTCGGCCAGACGCTCGGGATAAAGCCTGGTGATATGGGGTTCGATGGATTGGCCATCCGGCAACAGGGCATAACGCCCCGGCAGGCTCTGATCCTGCTCGTCGAGCCGGATGGCACTCAGTTGCTCGATACCGATATGGGCCGCAGTAATACGACTCATGACACCAGGGCCTCACGCTGCAACTGGGTCAGGGTGTGCAGCGCCTGGTGCAGAAGAGGAAGGGTGACGTTTCGCTCATCCAGTGTGACGAACAGGATCAACTGATCCTCTTCCAGCCAGCCGCAACGTACCGGCAGGGCGGGAGCCTGAGCTGCGGCGGTGAGGCTCATGGCACGGCGGATGGCCTCACCACTCTGGTGCCATGGCACTCGGCGAGCCAGCCAGAGGGTCAGCTGCCCCTGATGACGTTCCAGTTGCAGGGTGCCGCTCTGCTCCAGTTCAAGCTGGATCAGGGAATGGGGGTTATCCCCGATGGTAATACCCAGATCCTGGCAAAATTGCACCAGCTGAGGTTCAATCCAGTTCATGACGGGTCTCCAGACAGCTCATCCTCTTCGCGCTCGATGGCGTTATCGAGCGCCCCCTGACAACATTGCAACAGGTTCTGACGCTGCTCTTCTTCACTGAAGAGCTCCACCGGCAGCAACCGGACCAATCGCTTGAGCTCCTGGTAGAGCAACACCTGCGTCTGGACCTCATCCAGTTCAAGCGCCGCCCCGACCTGCTCCACATCACGGACGGTTGCCCAGCGTTTTTCCACCAGTGCAATCAGATCGCCCATCAGATCAGAAGGCCCGTATGCCATGGGCCGTTCCCTCCTTCACTCGTTGCCACAGCTCATCTACCTGGGCCGACAAGGTATTGAGCAGCCGCAGTTTGTGCATGTCGCTCATCACCCGCTCCAGCTTGACCGGATCGAGCCAACGTTGCTGGCTATCCAGATCGGCGCTGAGGGCCTTCATCATGAAGCCGGTTACCTTTTCCAATGCACCGTTGCCAAAGCGGCTGTGAATATCACGCCAGGCCACCGAGAGTGCGCGATAGTCTTGTACCGCATCACGGTAGAGATCACGCAAGTCCTGCTCACTGCCGACTCCTTGTCTGGCTGCATCGGCCGCCGGCCCTGTGATACGGGCACCCAGCACGATAGCGGCACCTTGCTCCTCAGCCAGCTTGGCCAGCGCCTGCTCGATAAGATTGAGGGTTCCCTGCATCTCGGGCCGCCCGGCCAGCGCCTTGCGGGCCTGACAGAGCGCCTCAAACTGTTCACTGACTTCGCCGGAATAGCTTTCCAGATAAGCCAGCAGCTGAGAGAGATTGGCCAGCCTGCCGCTGCCAAGATGGCTGACCATCTCCTTGATCTTCTGCTGGCGCTCGAGCTCGGGCACCTTGTCCAGATAGTCGCCCACCAGTGCCTCGATCTCGCTGATACGGGCATGGCTGTCACTCAGCTTGCGCTTGGCGAGCGAGATCTCTGAACGTTCGGAGAAGACAAAGGTGAGCTCTTCCGCGGCATCTGCCAGGGATTGAGACGCAGAAGCCAGCACGACCCGCTCGCCCTGAAACAACCCTCCCGGCAGAGGAAGTTGTTGCCGAGAAGCCTCCTCCCCGCGTCCTTCATGTTGGGTAGCGGTAACGTAGGGGTTGCTCTGGATAATGGCCATGGAAACTCCCGTGATGAATGGTTTGATGAGGGTGGCATTATAAAAACCGCCTCATTGCACCTATGCCAAAATCAGCCGTGAATTTTTAGGCCTGCCCCAACCGTTTTCTAAAAAGTCCCGACTCGTGCTGAAATCCAGCACGACAGGGTTTCCTTATAGTGGCCACCGTTTCCACTGGTGCAGTTTCATGACCCTTTCCCTCGACCACATCTCCGGCCAATTACGTCATGCCATCGACGAGTGCCGTCTTATCCAGATCCGTGGCCGGGTCACCCAGGTGACCGGCACCCTGCTCAAAGCCGTGGTGCCCGGAGTGCGCATCGGCGAGCTCTGCCATCTGCGCAACCCCGACAACACCCTCTCCCTGCAGGCCGAGGTGATCGGTTTTGCCCAGCATCAGGCGCTGCTCACCCCGCTGGGCGAGATGTTTGGCATCTCTTCCAATACCGAAGTGAGCCCGACCGGTGCCATGCATCAGGTCGGGGTCGGCGAACATCTGCTGGGCCAGGTACTGGATGGCCTTGGCAACCCCTTCTCGGGCGGCCAGCTACCGGAGCCCGCCGCCTGGTATCCGGTCTATCGGGATGCACCGGCCCCCATGAGTCGCAAGCGAATAGAACAACCAATTTCGCTGGGCATTCGCGCCATCGATGGGCTGCTCACCTGCGGCGAGGGGCAGCGGATGGGGATCTTCGCCGCCGCCGGTGGTGGCAAAAGTACCCTGCTGGCATCGCTTATCCGCAGCGCCGAGGTGGATGTCACAGTGCTGGCGCTGATCGGTGAGCGGGGCCGGGAGGTG
Source organism: Aeromonas dhakensis (assembly GCF_000820305.1). GTDB lineage: Bacteria > Pseudomonadota > Gammaproteobacteria > Enterobacterales > Aeromonadaceae > Aeromonas > Aeromonas dhakensis. The sequence continues at coordinate 42,519 of NZ_CDBH01000018.1, read as the reverse complement.
CGGGAATTTATCGAGGCAGATCTGGGGGAAGAGGGTCTCAAGAAAGCCGTGCTGGTAGTGGCCACCTCGGATCGCCCCGCCATGGAGCGGGCCAAGGCCGGCTTTGTCGCCACCTCCATCGCCGAGTATTTTCGGGATCAGGGCAAGCGGGTTCTGCTGCTGATGGACTCTGTCACCCGCTTCGCCCGCGCCCAGCGCGAGATTGGTCTGGCCGCCGGCGAGCCGCCGACCCGGCGAGGCTACCCGCCGTCCGTCTTCGCCGCCCTGCCCCGCCTGATGGAGCGGGCCGGTCAGTCGGACAAGGGCTCCATCACCGCCCTCTACACCGTGCTGGTGGAGGGGGACGACATGACAGAGCCGGTGGCCGATGAGACCCGCTCCATCCTCGATGGTCACATCATCCTCTCGCGCAAGCTGGCGGCGGCCAACCACTACCCGGCCATCGACGTGCTGCGCTCCGCCAGCCGGGTGATGAACCAGATCATAACGCCAGACCATCAGGCACAGGCCGGTCGCCTGCGCAGCTGGCTGGCCAAGTACGAAGAGGTGGAGCTGCTGTTGCAGATCGGCGAATACCAGAAGGGGCAGGACAAGGTGGCCGACGAGGCGATCGCCCGTATCGAGGCGATCCGGCAGTGGTTGAGACAAGGAACCCATGAGCCGAGCGCCCTGCCAGACGCGCTCGCCACCCTGGATGCACTGACCCAATGATCGGGCGTTTGCAAAAAATCAAGCACTTGCGGCTGGAACGAGCCGAGCAGCAGCTCGCGGCCCAGCAGGCCCGGCTGCAACAGGCCCACGCCCGTCAGCGGGAAGCCGAACAGGAGAGCCAGGACTACCGCCAGTGGCGCCTTGCCGAGGAGGACCGCCTGTTTGCCCTCTGTCAGCAAGAGCAGCTCGATCGCAAGGGGCTCAAGGCGTGGCAACAGAAGGTCGCCCTGCTGCGAGAGAAAGAGGCGCACCTCGAGCAGATGGCGGCCGAGCAAGGCGAACGGGTGGCCGAGGAGCGCACCCGCTTGCAGGCGTGCCAACTGGCGGTGCACCGCGCTCGCCAGCAGCAAGAGAAGTTTGCCGAATTACACCGACAGGAGCAGGCCGCCCGGCAAGCCCTGCGCGACTACAACGAAGAGCAGGAACAGGAAGAGTTCCGCCAGCAGATCAGGATGTGACCAGAGATGAACCGACTCATCACCCCCAGTGCAGACACCATGGCCGCCTCCGAGCCGCTGAGTCTGCGACAGGAGCTCATCAAGGCCGATCAAGCGCAGCAGCAGCGCTTCGAGCAGGCCCTGCGCCTCGTGTCCACACAGCAGAAGGCAAGTGGTCCACAGGAGCGGCTCGGCAAACCGAACGAGAGCCGCAGGTCGACACCGGATGACGACCTTGCCGGCCGCCAGGGCGCCGCCGAAGAGAGAAGACTCGCGCAGAAGCGGCAAGCTCGCCAGGCCCCACGGCCCAAGGAATCCTCCGACCTGCCAGAGGGAAGCGATCGGCAGGAAGCCCAACCACTGCCCGCCGCGTCACCATCAACAGGGGAAGGCAACACGGCGCAGGTTGCACAACAAGGGAGCGAGGACGCTCAGGAGACGAGGTTGCCGCGCGATATCGCAAGCGATGCCACGTCCCCTGTTGCAGCCGAACCCGGTGCGCAGGAACAACCCTATGTGCACGCACCGGCTCTGCAAGTAGAAAGCCAGCCCCCGACAGAGAGCGACACACTGCCGGAGCGCGGCGAGCTCGCATCCCTGCGATGCCTTGAGCCGTCACCACCAAAAGAGGAGCCGCTCGAGAGTGCGCCCATCAGCGACGAGGAAGTACCACCTGAGGGGGGAAGCTTTGTCGGCTCGCTCATCCGGGTGCCCCCCCTCACAGTGACACCGGGGGATCTGCTGTTGGCTCGGGTTGCCCCCAGTTCCGATAACCACGAGCTGAGTCAGCTGCTGCGCCGGCTTGCGGTAGACATTCAGCTGGAAGTGGGTCGCCCGGATCGCCCTCCCTTGCTGCAGCTCACCCTGCCTGCACTCGGCGATCTCGCCATCCGCATCGAGCACCATCAGGGGGCGCTGCAGGTGGAGATCCTCGCCAGCGAGCAGGGACAGCTGCTGCTCAATCAGGGGCGCAGTGAACTCATCGATCGCCTGCAGCGCCTCTACCCCGGTGAGCGGGTCGCCTTCGATCTCTTCACCCGAGGCGACAGCGAACAGGGATCGCGCCAGAAACGATCCATCTATGACGAGTGGGATGCCGACGCATGACATCGATTGCCTTTACCTTTGCCTCGCAGACTGAGCTGACCCTGCAGCAGCGGCTCAGCCAGTGCCGCCACCACTACGACTGGAGCGGCGGCGAGCTCCGACTCGCCATCGCGCCGCTGCCGGCCAGCCTCGACTGCCGCTTGCAACTGCAGTGGCAGGGGCTCTCTGTGCCACTTCTGTGCCATGGCGCCGAGCTGGCCCGCTGGCTGGCACCGGATCTGCAGCAGGCGGCCCTGCTGAGCCTGCCCGAATCCCTGCAGCTGGCACTGATCGAGCGGCTGGGGCAGCCCCTTGGCGGCCTCATCTGCTCGGCGCTGGCCGCTCATGCTATCGGTGAAGAAGCCGACGAGCCTGCGCTGCAACTCCTGCTCAAGCGCGAGGGGGCGACCCTCGCCCTCTGGCTCGCCAAGCCCGGCCCACTGCTTGGCAAACTGCCTCCCCGGCCTATCCAACAACGGTTGCCGCTGCCGCTCACCCTCTCCTTGCAATGGGGGACTATGCGCGTCGCCATCGCCGATGTCGAGACGCTGGCCTGTGGCGATGTGCTGCTGCCGCCGCCGAGCCCCTTGCTCGGCCAGCAACTACTGGTCTGCGTCGAGGGACGCCCCTTTGCCTACTGCCACCCCCATCAACAACATCTGGAACTGACTGCCATGCACAACGCCGCCCCCGATGACACCCTCGACGCCAGCCAGCTGGAGGGCCTGCCCGTTCAGGTCACCTTCGAAGTGGGCCGCCAGACGCTGGATTGGCACACTCTCACCACACTGCAACCGGGCTCCCTTGTCGATCTCGGCGCCCCCATCGATGGCGAGGTGCGTATCATCAGCAATGGTCACCTGCTCGGCAGCGGTCGACTGGTCGAAATCCAGGGACGGCTCGGGGTACGGGTCGAGCGCCTCAAGAGCGAGTCGCAATCATGATCCAGTTGCCGGACGAGCTCAATCTCATCGTCGGCTTGGCCCTGCTGGCCCTGCTCCCCTTTATCGCCGTGATGGCCACTTCCTTCGTCAAGCTGGCGGTGGTCTTCTCGCTGCTGCGCAACGCCCTCGGGGTGCAGCAGATCCCCCCCAACATGGCGATGTACGGGCTGGCCATCATCCTCAGCATCTATGTGATGGCACCGGTCGGGTTTGCCACCCAGGATTACCTGCGCCAGAACGAGGTATCGCTCACCAAGTCAGAATCGGTGGAGAAGTTTCTCGACGAGGGGATGGCACCCTACCGAGCTTTTCTGAAAAAGCAGATCAAGCCGCGGGAGCATGCCTTCTTCATCGACAGCACCAAGCAGCTCTGGCCCAGCGAATATGCCGACCGGCTGGAGCCAGACAGCCTGCTGATCCTGCTACCCGCCTTTACCGTGAGCGAGCTGAGCCGTGCCTTCGAGATTGGGTTTCTGATTTATCTGCCCTTTATCGCCATCGATCTCATCATCTCCAACATTCTGCTGGCGATGGGGATGATGATGGTCTCCCCCATGACCATCTCGCTCCCCTTCAAGCTGCTGCTGTTTGTGCTGCTCGATGGCTGGGCCCGCCTCACCCACGGGCTGGTTACCAGTTACGGAGGCTAGTCATGAGTCATGCCGATATTCTTCACTTCACCAGCCAGACCCTCTGGCTGGTGCTGATCCTCTCGATGCCCCCCGTGCTGGTGGCAGCACTGGTGGGCACCCTCGTCTCGCTGCTGCAGGCGCTGACCCAGATCCAGGAGCAGACGCTGGGCTTTGTCGCCAAGCTCGTCGCCGTAGTGATCACCCTGTTTGCCACCACCGCCTGGCTGGGAAACGAGCTCTACAGCTTTGCCGACATGGTGCTGCTCAAGGTACCGCAGATCCAATGACCTTCGAGAGTCTGCAGGGCCAGATGCTGGCCTACACCATGCTGCTGCCACGCTTTATCAGCTGCTTCGTCATGCTGCCTGTGCTGAGCAAACAGATGCTGGGGGGGGCGATGATCCGCAACGGCGTGGTCTGCTCGCTGGCGCTATTCGCCTATCCCATGGTGGCCGACACCCTGCCCCCCACCATCGATGCCCTCGATCTGGCGCTCTTGGTGGCCAAGGAGGTGCTACTCGGCCTGCTGATCGGTTTTGTCGCCGCCATCCCCTTCTGGGCCGTCGAGGCAAGCGGCTTTCTGGTAGACAACCAGCGCGGTGCGGCCATGGCCTCGCTTTTCAACCCGAGTCTCGCCAGCCAGACCAGCCCCACCGGCCTGCTGCTGACCCAGACCCTGATCACCCTCTTCTTCTCCGGAGGTGCCTTTCTCGCCCTGCTCTCGGCCCTGTTTCAGAGCTATGCCAGCTGGCCGGTCACCCGCTTTTTTCCCGCCATCGGCGATCTCTGGGTGAGCTTCTTCTACAGCCAGTTCAGCCAGATGTTGCTGCTCTGCGCCCTGCTGGCGGCGCCGCTCCTGATCGCCATGTTTCTGGCCGAATTCGGGCTGGCCCTCATCAGCCGCTTCGCCCCCTCCCTCAACGTCTTCGTACTGGCGATGCCGATCAAAAGCGCCGTCGCCAGCCTGCTGCTGGTCATCTACATCAAGCTGATGATGGATCACGCCTATAGGCAGGTGCTGGCGGTGATGGATCCCCTCCGGCTGCTTGCCCCCATACTGGAGCCACGATGAGCGGCGAGAAGACCGAACAGCCCACCGCCAAGAAATTGCGCGATGCCCGCAACAAGGGGCAGGTGGTCAAGAGCAAGGAGGTGGTCTCCACCGCCATCATCCTGAGCCTGGTCGGCATGCTGATGGCGATGTCCGATTACTACCTCGAGCATCTGGGCAAGCTGATGCTGATCCCGGAGTCCCACCTCAATCTCCCCTTTGCCCAAGCCCTCAACCATGTGGTTGAGAATCTGTTGCAGGAGCTCGCCTACCTCTGCATCCCCATTTTGGCGGTTTCGGCGCTGGTGGTGCTCGTCTCTCACATCGTCCAGTACGGCTTTTTGCTGAGCGGCGAATCGATCAAACCCGATATCAAGAAGATCAATCCGGTAGAGGGGGCCAAGAAGATCTTCTCCATCAAGAGCCTGATGGAATTCGTCAAATCGCTGCTCAAGGTGAGCCTCTTGAGCCTGCTGGTGTGGGTCACCATAGAGGGTAACCTGCAGGCCATGCTGCAATTGCCCGGCTGTGGCATGAGCTGCATCGCGCCTGTGCTGGGAGGCATGCTGGGCCAGCTGATGGCGATCTGCGCCATGGGTTTCGTGGTGATCGCCATCGCCGACTATGCCTTCGAGCATCATCAACACATCAAGCAGCTCAAGATGAGCAAGGACGAGGTGAAACGGGAGTACAAGGAGATGGAGGGGAGCCCCGAGATCAAGAGCAAGCGTCGTCAATTCCACCAGGAGCTGCAATCGAGCAACATGCGCGCCGACGTGAAGCGCTCCTCGGTCATCGTGGCCAACCCGACCCATATCGCCATCGGCATTCGCTATGAGCGGGGGGAGACCCCGCTGCCGGTGGTCACCCTCAAGTTCACCGATGCCCAGGCACTGTTGGTGCGCAAGATTGCCGAAGAGGAGGGTATTCCGGTGCTGCAGCGCATTCCGCTGGCCCGTGCCCTCTATCGTGATGCCCTGATCAATAATTACATCCCCGCCGATCAGATAGAGGCGACCGCCGAGGTACTGCGCTGGCTGGAGCAGTGGCGCCAGAGTGAAGGTCCGCAGTGGTAAACGCAGCCCCCCTGACACGAAAAACTGACAAATCCCCGACCGCGGATTGATATAGCACACATCCATGACTCGTTATGATTCGTACTCGTCAGCCATTTCAGGAACAACAGCATGGCCTTATCTGCCATCGGGGGACCCGTTCAGCAAGCCCCCGTCTCTTCCCAATCATCCCAGGGCAGTCCTCTGCTGGCTCGGGGGAACACACTGTTTGAGCAATCGGTACAGCGGGGCATCGGTCATTTTCAGAGCGGCGACCTGAAGAGTGTCATTCATGCGCTGCGCCAACTGCAGACCACCCCGGATGCAGGCAGGGCACAGCGGGTACAAGACGCCATCCAGCACTGGGAGCAGCATCACCCCAAGGAGGTGGCGGCCCGTGGCGCTCGTCTGACCGAGTTGAAACAGGCGCTGGCGGAGCAGGGTGCCATCGCCAGACCCCAGCAACAGACCACTCGCGTGGTCGGCGGCGGAGCACAGGCGTTATTGCAACGGAGCATGGCGGGCCTGGAAAAGTTGGGCAGCTATGCCTGTACCGATGCCCAGACCTTCGTGCAGCCGAGTAACCCGTCGTACCAGAAGATCATTGGCAAGCTCAATGCCTTCGGACAGGATCCACAACGTCTGGCCGCCAATCAGCGCGCCAATAACAGCGCCAACATGGCCGCCATTCAAATAACCCGTCACAAGCAGCCCATCTCACTGCGTACCATGGAGAACATCGCCAAGGCGGTGGATGAAGCCAAAGCGGGTTGCTGTTCAACCCTGGCCTACTCGGCCGCGGCCGAGCTGCTGCGCCACAACAGCGATCAGCGGATCGAAGTACTGGCTCATCGTGGCGCTCAGGGGCACTCCCAGACCCACTGCTTCGTGGTGATCGGTCGGGCCGAAGGGAGTGAACTCTCCAAGCCCCAGAGCTGGGGCCCTAATGCCAAGGTTATTGATCCTTGGGCTGCCACCATCGGCGCTCGCCTGGTCGGCACACCGGACAAGCCCCCGATCGCCAATCTCTGGCCGCCCACCGAGTCCGTTTTTGATACCACCAGTCAGGAGTCCCGATGATGTTCAATGCCCTGCTATCTGCCCTCTGCCGCCATCTCTCCCTGCCACAGGAGTATCTGCATGGGGATGGACTGGACATCCCGGTCGGCGCGCTCAGCCTCCATGTCCGACAGCGGGATCAGCTGGTTACCCTGTTCATTCCGCTGGGGGACGTTCAGGCAACATCGCTCGCCAATATGGCCGATTGGCCGGTGCTACAGCTTAGCAGCACGGATGAACACACAACCCTGCTCTGGGCTCGTGAGTGGCTGGACAAGCTCGATCTGGAGATCATGGTGGACCTGATCAGTCGCATGCTGCATCAAGCAGAGGCTTTGACTCTCGAGAGCCCCCCACTCACGGCCTTTGCAAGCTGCCAGCACTCGGCGACCATTCGCGGTTAAAAGTGCAAGGGGGCATCACGGGCCCTTCGTTCTATGGTCAAATCTGCATAGCAAAAAGCCCCGGCAACCAGGTTGCCGGGGCTTTTCTGAAGATGGCGGAGGAGGTGGGATTTGAACCCACGGATGGTCGCCCATCGCCGGTTTTCAAGACCGGTGCATTCAGCCGCTCTGCCACCCCTCCGAACGGCGTGCATACTACGTCAGCCCCTTGTTCATATGCAATACATATTTGATTTGGAATAGTAGGGGGCAACAGGCTGGGGTGGGGCTTGAAATCAGCGCTCGTCATCCCGACATTCAGTGCATACAATGCGTTAACGAGGCGGCGTTGCCGTCTCACCCCGGAAATCAAGAGGACACCCAAGATGGATACCCGTTCTATCTATACCGGCACCCAGAGTGCCGCGCGCGATACCAACAAGGTACTGCGCAACACCTATATGCTGCTCTCCCTCACTCTTGGCTTCTCTGCCGTGGTGGCCGGGGTCGCCACCGTGATGAACATGCCGCCCCTGCACTGGGCCATCTTCCTCATCGGCGTCTACGGTCTGATGTTCCTGACCGAGAAGAATCGTGACAACGGCATGGGGCTGGTGTTCACCTTCGCCCTGACCGGTCTGCTGGGCTATAGCCTGGGCCCCATCATCAACATGTACATGAACAACGGCGGCGGCGAGATCGTGATGACCGCGCTCGGCGGCACCGCGCTCACCTTCTTCGGTCTGTCGGCCTATGCCCTGACCACCAAGCGTGATCTTTCTTTCATCGGCGGCATGCTGTTCGTCGGTTTCTGGGTGCTGCTGGTGGCCATGATCGCCAACATCTTCCTGCAGATGAGCGCCCTGAGCCTGGCCCTCTCCGCCATGTTCATGCTGTTCTCCTCCGGCGCCATCCTGCTGACCACCCAGCAGATCGTGCGCGGCGGCGAGACCAACTACATCTCCGCCACCGTCACCCTGTATGTCTCCATCTACAACATCTTCCTGAGTCTGCTGAGCCTGCTTGGCGGCAACCGCAACTAATCAAATACCCCGCTTCGGCGGGGTTTTTATTGGCGCCTGTTTCTGTCAGGATAAGTTGCAAATCAAGGATATGAAGCGAAGTGGCCCTGATCCAAATCAGGGCCACTTCGTTGTTGACCGGTTATGCTCTCGCTTTCGTTTCGCTCAAGGGTTGCGCTCTCCCATGCCCACGGATTTCTCTGGCCTGCTGCGCCGGCTGCTGACTGACAGTCATATCTATTTCGCCCTCAAGGTGTTGCTGGCCATCATGGGGCTGCTCGCCTTCACCCTGGCGACCGGCGACATCCAGCTCACCGTGCTGCTCTCCCTCGGGGTGGTGGCCGGCGCCATCGCCGAGACCGACGACAGCCTGTGGGGCCGGGTCAAGAACCTCGCCATGACCCTGCTCTGCTTCCTGTTCGCCTCCCTCTGCGTGCAGTATCTCTTCCCCACCCCTTGGCTGTTCGCCATCGGGCTCGCGGGCTCCACCTTTATCTTCGTGATGGTGGGGGCGCTCGGTCAGCGTTACGCCACCATCAGCTTTGGCTCCCTGCTTATCGCCATCTACACCATGCTGGGAGCCGCCAAGGCGCCGGATCTCTTCTATCAGCCGCTGGCCCTCGGCGCCGGGGCGCTCTGGTATGGCCTGGTGTCGCTGGTCTGGCTCTGGCTGCTGCCCTACAAGACCCTGCACGAGCAGCTGGCCCAGAGTTACTTTGCTCTCTCCCGCTATCTGCTGGAAAAATCCCGCTTCTTTCCGGCCGACGAGCACGGCGCCCAGGCCATTCGCCACAACCTAGCCCAGCTCAACATCAATCTGGTCAATGCCCTGACGCTCACCAAGTCGGCGCTCAACGCCCGCCTCAGCACCCGTCACCGGGCCTCCCCCGAGCTGGCGAGCCTGCTGCGCCTCTACCTGCTGGCGCTGGAGATCCACGAGCGGGCCACCTCCAGCCACTACCCCTACAGCAAGCTGGAAGCCGAGCTCAAGCAGGGCATCGTGCTGGATGGCTTCCAGGAGGTCTTTTTGCAACTCTCCGAGGCGTGCCAACGGCTCGGCTACGCCATCCTGGTGCACAAACCCTATGCCCACAACAAGCGCATCCACTGGACGCTGGAGGCCCTCGGCGATCAGCTGGAGTTCACTCACCTCAAACAGCACTACCCGAAAACTCTGCTGACGCCGATGAAGTTTCTGCGCCGCAACCTGGCCAGCATCAACCAGCTGCTGCAAAGCGCCGAGGAGCTGCAAAATCCCGAGCAGGCCCCGCTGAGCCTGCCGCCCCTGGCCAGGCCCGCCCGCCTGCCGCTGCTGACCCAGCTCAAGCAGCACCTGACCCCCAATTCCATGGTGTTTCGCCATGCCCTGCGACTGTCCCTCGGGCTGGTGGTGGGCTATGGCATTCTGCAGGCCTTCCAGCTGGACAAGGGCTACTGGATCCTGCTGACCGTGCTGTTCGTCTGCCAACCCAGCTACAGCGCCACCCGTCGTCGGCTGGTGCAGCGCATGCTCGGCACCTTCGCCGGCCTGCTGGTGGGGATCCCGGTGCTCTGGCTCTTCCCCGAGCTGCACGTGCAGCTGGTGGTGATGGGGCTGGCCGCCTTCCTGTTTTTCACCCAGGTACGCAGCAACTACAGCGCCGCGGTCTGCTTCATCACCCTCTACGTGTTGATGGCGTTCAACCTGCTGGACGGCATCGGCTTTGCCATCCTGGGGCCGCGCATGCTCGATACCCTGCTCGGCTGCCTGCTCTCCTACGCCCTGGTGGCCTGGCTCTGGCCGGACTGGCAGTACAAACGGCTGCCGACCCTGATCGCCAATTCGCTCTCCGCCAACGCCCGTTACCTCTCAGCAGTGCTCGCCAGCCTGCAGCAGCAGCGGGATGAGTCACTCGACTACCGGGTGGCGCGCAAGAGCGCCCATCTGGCGGACAGCGAACTGGCCATGGCCTGGCAGAGCATGCTGGTGGAGCCGCAAAAGCGCCGTCGTTTCCTCGACCTCTGCTTCACCCTCACCTGGCGCAACCATGCCCTGCTCTCCTACATCTCGGCGCTGGGCGCCCATCGCGACAAGCTGGAGGCCATCGGTGAGCTGGACGAGATCAGCCGCCACCTGAGCCACACCCTGGAGCGGGCCGCCGGCCATCTGGCGGGAGAGATGCCGGAGCAGATCGAGGGGCAGTGCCCTGTCATCACCCCGGACAGCAGCGAGGAGCAGCTGATGCTGACCCAGCAGCTCAACCTCATCAGCCAGCTGGCGGATGAGTTGCTCACCCTGGCCAACGAGAGCCGGTTGCTCACCCGGGAACAAGGCGCTACCATGCCCGCCCAATCCTGACAGGCCACAAGGAGCCCACCATGTCCGAGCATCACCAGCTGGAATTCAACGGCCAACTCATCGAAATCGATGCCAAGGGTTATCTGCTCAACAGCAACGACTGGAGCGAGGCGCTGGCACTGGTACTGGCCGAGCAGGAAGGCATAGTGCTGGAGGAGCCGCACTGGGAAGTGGTGCGTTTCGTGCGCGCCTTCTATCTGGAGTTCAACACCTCCCCCGCCATTCGCGCCCTGGTCAAGGCGATGGAGAAGCAGTACGGCCCCGAGAAGGGCAACAGCCGCTACCTCTACAAGCTGTTCCCGGAAGGCCCGGCCAAGCAGGCCACCAAGATTGGCGGCCTGCCCAAACCGGTGAAATGCATCTAAAAAAATACCGCGCCCATCCAGAATGAAGCGCGGTATTTTTTTATCTTGTGGCCCCTCTTAAGGGTTGTAAGCCACCACGGAACCACTCAGGCCGGTCATCTGGCCGATGCGACTCTGCATGCCCTGCAGCTTGGTCTTGGAGACATCCGGTCCGATGAAGACCCGGTTGAGCTGACCCTGCACCGGCGTGCGCGGCGAGGTGTGCGCCGAGTAACCCGCCGCCCGCAGCTTGCCCACCAGCGCGTTGACGCTGTCGACGTTCTTGAAGGCGCCGAGCTGCAGGATCCAGCTGCCCTGGGCCGGTGCAGTAGCTGCAGGCGCCGGGGCTACGGTCGTGGTCGCTTGCCCCATCTTGCTGGCGATGAGATCGTCCATCGACCTGATCTGGCCCGCCTGCGGCTTGCTCTCCACCGGTTTTTGCACCTCTACCGGCTTGGGCGGCACCACTTTGGGCTTGGGCTGCTCCACCGGTTTCTTGGCGATCACTTCAGGCTTGGGCTGGGGCTTGGCCGCAGGCGGTGTAACGGGCTGGGTCACCGGCTTGGCGGCCGGCTGCTGCACCTGCGGCTGGCCCTGCTTGGCCCCCAGGGTGACCGGCTCGGGCACCTCTTCCACCTGCCACTGTTCGGCAGCCGACGCCTGCTGCTGGCTGGCCAGATGCTCCGCCGGCAGGGTGCTGGCGGCCGATACCTGCAAGGCGGGCTTGGCGGGTTCCAGCTCGGGGCGCAGCGGGATCTTGGCAAACGCCTCTTCCTTCTGCTCCAGCTTGTGGCCGTCCATCAGATCCGGCAGAAAAATGACTACCAGGGCCACCAGGATGACGGTCCCTACCAGACGGTTTTGAAACTTAGAGGCCAAGTTGAATCCTACCTTTACGTAACTCAATATGCGATCTGGCTCCCCGCCAAAGGGCCGGGGAGCCGGGGTGTGGCCTAGACGGCGACACCCGCCAGAATGTCGGCGACAGTGTAAAACGAACCAAACACAATGACCATATCATCAGGACTCGATGCGGCCAACGCGGCAGCATAGGCCTGCCCCACGTCGTCAAAGGGGGTCGCCGGCCCCCGCTCGCTGCCAAGAGCTGCCGCCAACTGGGCCGCGCTCGCCGCCCGCGGGCCGCTCAGGCTCGCCAGATACCACTCGCCGATAAGGCCATCGAGCTCGGCAAGCGAACCCGCCATGTCCTTGTCCTTGAGCATGCCGACCACGGCGCGGCGCACGCCGCTGCAGGGTTGCTTGCGCAGCTGGGCGGCCAGATAGGCGGCCGAATGGGGGTTGTGGGCCACGTCGACGATGACCAGCGGCGCAGTTTGCAACTGTTGCATCCGACCAGCCAGCCTGGCATTGGCCAGCCCGTCACGGATGGCGGACTCCGGCAGCGGCAAACCGAGGGATTCCAGCGCCGCCAGCACGGTCACCGCGTTCATCAGCGGCAGGGCTAGCTTGGGCAGCCCCAGCCAGTGGTGCAGGCCGTGGTAGTCCCAACTGTCGTCGTGCTCATCCCCGTGGAAGTCACGGCCGACCTGGCGCAAGGAGGCGCCGAGGCGGGCCGCCTCGCTGGCGATGGTGGCGGGCGGGTTGGGCTCACCGCTGATGGCGGGTTTGCCGGCGCGATACACGCCCGCCTTCTCCACCGCCACCGCCTCGCGGGTATCACCCAGCCAGTCGCAGTGATCCAGCGCAATGGAGGTGATCATGGCGACATCGGATTCCACCACATTGGTGGCATCGAGCCGGCCGCCCAGCCCTACTTCCAGCAAGAGCACATCCGGCGCGGCGCGGCGAAACAGCCACAAACCGGCCAGGGTGGCGAACTCGAAGAAGGTAAGGGCTATCTCGCCGCGGGCTGCTTCCACCTCGGCAAAGGCGGTGCAGTGATCGCGGTCGGCCAGCTCGGCCCCGTTGATCCGCACCCGCTCGGTGAAGCGTAGCAGATGGGGAGAGGAGTAAACGCCGACCTGGTAACCGGCGGCCATCAGGATGCTGGCCGCCATGGCGCAGCTGGAGCCCTTGCCGTTGGTGCCTGCCACCGTGATCACCTTGAACGGCAGTTGGGTAAGACCCATGCGGCGGGCCACGGTGCCGACCCGATCCAGTCCCATGTCGATGTTGACCGGGTGGATCTGCTCCAAATAAGAAAGCCAGTCGACCAGCGACCGGCTTTGGGATTGTTGCATGTTGGAACTCATCTTCACTCTTCGATGACGTGAGTATTCAGCATTTTGGCGAGCAGGCTGGCCAGACGGTTGCGCATGTCGCGGCGATCGATGATGAGATCGATGGCGCCCTTCTCCAGCAGGAACTCGGAGCGCTGGAAGCCTTCCGGCAGCTTCTCGCGCACGGTCTGCTCGATGACGCGGGGACCGGCAAAGCCGATCAGCGCCTTGGGCTCGCCCACGTTGATGTCACCCAGCATGGCCAGACTGGCGGAGACGCCCCCCATGGTGGGGTCGGTCAGCACCGAGATATAAGGCAGGCCGGCTTTGGAGAGTCGGTCCAGCGCCGCACTGGTCTTGGCCATTTGCATCAGGGAGAACAGCGCCTCCTGCATGCGGGCACCACCAGAGGTGGAGAAACAGACCAGACCGCGCCCTTCCTTGATGCTCTCCTCGACGGCGCGCACGAAGCGGGCGCCCACCACGGAGGACATGGAGCCACCGATGAAGGAGAACTCGAACGAACAGGCAACGACCGGCACCCCCTTGAGGGTCCCCTTCATCACCACCAGCGCATCTTTCTCGCCCGTATCCTTCTGGGCGGCTGACAAACGATCCTTGTAGCGCTTGGAATCCTTGAATTTCAGTACATCCTGCGGCTCCAGCTCGGCACCGACTTCGGTGCGGCCCTGCTCGTCGAGAAAGCTCTCGAGGCGGGCACGGGCGCTGATGCGCATATGATGATCACACTTGGGGCACACTTCGAGATTGCGCTCCAACTCTGCCCGGTAGAGCACCTGTTCACAAGCACTGCACTTGGTCCACACCCCTTCCGGAATGTTGTGGCGACGCGGGGCAGTGATCTTGCTCTTGGGAAGGATCTTCTCAAGCCAGCTCATGGAATTCCTTAATGCTTTTGTGCCTGACAAAACGCATCGAGCCTAGATTGTTCAATGACTTAATAGCTCGATGGCAATAAATGACGGATCATTAAACCACAAATTTTCGGGCCCAGTTACTAAAAACTGGTCGTACCCGGTGCCGAGTCCGGCAGCCACAACGGACCGAGCGGCACCCGCGGCAAGCCCAGTTCCAGCGGGTAATCCACGTCCACCAGATAGAGTCCCCCCGCCTTGGCGGTGGGGCCTGCCAGGTTGCGATCCCGGGCCGCCAGCACCTCGGCCACCCACTCCACCGGTTTGAGGCCCTGCCCCACCAGCAGCAGGGAGCCGGTGATGTTGCGCACCATGTGATGCAGGAAGGCGTTGGCCCGGATATCCAGCACGATATAGGGGCCCTGGCGGCTGACGCACAGGTGGGTCACATTGCGCCACGGGGTCTTGGACTGACAGCCGACGGCCCGAAACGAGCTGAAGTCCTGCTCGCCCAGAAGGCACTGGCCCGCCTGGTGCATCAGTGTCGCGTCGATCGCTTCGTGGTAGTGGCTGACGCCGCTGCCGAGGATGGCCGGCCGGTAGTTGTGGTTGTAGATGACGTAGCGGTAGCGACGGGCGGTGGCGCTGAAGCGGGCATGGAACCCCTCGTCCACCTCCTTGACCCAGCGCACCGCGATGTCGGGCGGCAGGTTGGAGTTGAGCCCCAGGGTCCAGGCCCCTTCGGCACGGTTCGCATCGGTATCGAAGTGGATGACCTGGCCGGTGGCGTGGACGCCGGCATCGGTGCGTCCTGCACACTGGATGGAGACGGGGTGATTGGCGATCCGGCTGAGGGCTTTCTCCAGCTCCTCCTGTACGCTGATCACTTCGCGCTGACGCTGCCAGCCGAAATACCGGCTGCCGTCGTATTCAATACCTAGGGCAATTCGCATGGATAAACTTGTCTTCTGATGAAAGGATGCGGTGAAAGAAACGGGGCGGATTATACCCATCTCGCTTCAAAAATCCCAAATCGCAGCGCCCAGGCCAGACCTGGCGCCAAAAAGAAGGGGCAGCCCGTCGGCTGCCCCTGCTGTCATCATGGTGCTTTGGCTACCTAGCCAAGGCGCTTGAGCAGCTTCTCGGCCTCGGCCCGCTGATGCTCGGTGCCCTGCTCCGCCGCCTCCTGCAGCAGCTCGCGGGCGCTGTCCTTGTCGTCGATCTCGAGGTAGGCGCGTGCCAGATCCAGCTTGGCCCCCACTCCGCCATCGTCGGCATCCACGTCAAATCCGGTGGACTCCGGCAGCACCTCGGGGAAGCCATCCAGCCCCACATCCAGCGAGAAGCCCTGATAGGGTTCCTGCTCCGTGGTGGTGGCATCGGCCTCGGCCAGCAGCTTGTCGATCTCGACATAACCGCTCTCCTGGGCCTGCTCGCGCGGCTTGACCTCGCCCTGATGGGGCTCCACTTCGGCGAAGGCATCCTCAAAATCGGAGAGGGCCATCTCGTTGGGATCCCAATCCGGTTCTGCCTCTTTCTTACCTTTGACCGGCTCGGGCTCCAGCCCCAGCTCAGCCAGCATCTCGTCGGCGCCGGCAGCGGCAGCCTGGTCGGCCCCCGGTTCGGCAAAGGCGGTCTCGAAATCGCTCAGATCGAAGGAGGCGAGATCCTCATCGCTCACCACCGCCTCGGCGTCCGGCTGGCCGTCATCGGCGCCATCCAGCGTCAGGTCGGCCTCCAGATCCGCATCCAGCTCGGCGAACAGGGCAGCCTGCAGCTCCTCTTCGCTCATGACCTCGTTGTCGGCCTTGGGCTTGGGATTGAACTCGCTGGCGAGATCGAGATCCGGCTCGGTGTCGAGGGTGATGGGATCGTCATGGGCCAGATCCAGATCGGGCACCAGATCCGGATCCCGGATGGCGGCCTTGGCGGCCGGTGCCGGCTCGGCATCGAAGCTGGCCAGATCCATCTCGCCATCGTCGCTGAACACCAGATCGGCCGGCGCGGCGGGCTCTTCCACCGCCATGTAGCCATCGGGCGTGTTGAGATCCGGTGTCGGCCGCATCGGTTCGTCATCTGTGATGCCGACCGTCATCAGCTCGTCAAACTCGCTGCTCTCCTGATCCATCACCATGGCGGTGGACTCGGACAGGCTCTTCTCCTGCTCTTCCAGCTCGCGGCGAGCCCGGGCCCGCAGCCAGAGGGTCACCAGCGCCAGCACCAGCAGCACAGGCAACAGGATGATCATGGCGAGGTTGAGCGGCGAGGAGAGCAGGTCCATCAGCCAGTTCTGCTTGGGCTCGGGGGCCGGCGCCGCCGGCGGAACCGGCTTGGCCTTGAGCTCGGCAATCTCTTTTTGCAGGGCGGTCTGATCCTGCAGCTGGGCCTTGAGGGTCTCCACCTCTTCGGTCAGCGACTGCAGTCGCAGCTTGAGCCTGTGGTTCATCTCGGTAACCTGACCGAGCTGGGCATTGGCATCTTCCAGCGCCAGCGCCATCTCGGTGGAGGGCTTGCCGACCGGCTTGTCGAGGTCGGCCGGCAGCGGGGCCGGTGCACTGGCGGTGGCGGCACTGGTTGCCGCGGCCTGGCTCGCGACCGGCTCGGGGGCCTTGGCGACCTCCTTGACCTCGGTGGCCGGCTGGGGCGCCTCCACCTTGGGAGCCGGGGCCGGAATGGGCGCAGCCTTGGCGGGCGCTACCTTGGCAACCTCGGGCTTGGCCGGCTCGGCTGCCTTGGTGGGGGCCGCCTTGGGCTGGGCCGGCTTGGTGGCCACCGGTTTGGCAGGTTGAACATGCTTGTTGGCCAGGTATTTCGGGCTCAGCCCTTTCCAGCTGGCGTTGTCACTGCGGAATTTGGCGCGGGCCTCGGCATCCGTGATGACGCTGGCCTCGGCGGCGGTGGGCAGCAGGATGCGCGAGCCCACCAGAATGTGGTTGATGTTGCCGTCAGCGAAACTGCGGGGATTCTTCTCGTAGATCGCCACCATGGTCTGGTAGACGCTGACACTGTTGGAGGGGCGGTACTTGCTCGCCAGGCTCCAGAGGGTGTCGGTGGGACGAATGGGACCATAACTGCCGGCATTGCTCGCAACCTGCCGCACGATCGGCTGGGCCGTCGCTCGGCTGGGCTGGGGCGTGGCGCTGGGTGTGGCGACGGGTTGTGCCAGCGGCAGGGAATTGACGGCGGGCGGAGCCGGCTCGTCCGGGCCTTTGAGCTCAACAAAAAAGGGCTCCCGCGTCGAGTCTTCGGCCTGGGCCATGCCCAGCAGACCCAATGCGAGTAGCGTTGCCAATGTTATGCGGGAATGTCCCATATTCGTTCCTTCGTATGACGGCCCTATCACATTGAAAAATCTGGATAGTTACCCCAAAACAGTCGGTTCAATATAAATCAGGCTCAGGTTGCAAGCCAGCAGTCCGACACATTTAGCACCCAACTTGCCCCTGAGTGTAGGAAAAAACTTAATCAGTTGATATCGCGAAACATTCCAGAAGTCGCACTGTGCGCCCCCGGTCACATCTGCCTCGCGCTCGGCGGTGCCATCTCTGGCGGGCATCCCTCCCCGCCAGCCCCTTGAACTCGCCGATCAGAGGTAATCACGCACCAGCAGTTCGGCAATCTGCACGCTGTTGGTCGCGGCACCCTTACGAACGTTATCGGCCACGATCCACATATTTATACCGCAGGGGTGAGAAATATCCTGGCGAACCCGGCCCACCTGTACCTCGTCCTTGCCGGTTGCATCGCGCACCGGGGTCGGATAGTCATGCTCGTCGTCAAACAGGGTGACGCCCGGCGCATTGCGCAGCAGCTCTTTTACCTGTTCGGCGTCGAGCGGCTGATGCAGCTCGACGTGGACAACCTCGGCATGACCATAGAACACCGGCACCCGCACGCAGGTGGGGTTCACGGCGATGCTGGCATCCCCCAGGATCTTCTGGGTCTCCCACACCATCTTCATCTCTTCCCGGGTGTAGCCGTTGTCGGTGAAGCTGTCGATCTGCGGAATGAGGTTGAAGGCGATCTGCTGCGGGTAGAGGCTGGGCTCCACCGGACGACCGTTGAGCAGATGGGCGGTCTGGCCGGCCAGCTCGCTCACCCCCTCCTTGCCGGAGCCGGAGACGGACTGATAGGTCGCCACGTTGATGCGAGCGATACCCACCTCATCGTGCAAAGGCTTCAGTGCCACCAGCATCTGGATGGTGGAGCAGTTGGGGTTGGCGATGATGTTGCGGTTGCGAAAATCGGCCAGGGCGTCCGGGTTCACTTCCGGAATGACCAGGGGGATCTCTTCGTCGTAACGGAAGCAGGAGGTGTTGTCGATGACGATGCAGCCGTGCTCGGCGGCAATCGGCGCCCACTTGGCAGAGACCTCGGCCCCGGCGGAGAAGAGGGCGATCTGCACCTGGCTCCAGTCAAACTCCTCCACATCCAGGATCTCGACGTTCTTGCCGGCAAAACGCACCGTGTCGCCGGCGCTGCGGCTGGAGGCCAGCGGATAGAGGGTGGCGATCGGGAAGGCACGCTCTTCCAGGATCTCGATCATTGCCTCGCCCACGGCGCCGCTGGCGCCCAATACCGCTACGTTGAATTGCTGACTCACTGCTGTTCTCTCCTATGATGGTGCCGGTGACGCGCGCTGGCATCACCGCTGGCAGGCGGACCTGCCTGATAGCGGGTCTGGCGTCAGCCAGACCGGGTATGGGCGGGACATGGCTCCCGCCCCTTCAAGTATGTAGAGCGCTCAGCCGGGCTGGCAGACAAACCCGAGCCGGGCCAGGGTATCGCTCGCAAACGGCCCCTTCAGCTGCAGGGCCGAGAGCTCGCGCCGCTCCGGATAATCTTTGCGTTGCTCATCGAAGCTGCCCGCCATACCGAGCCGGTTGCGAAAACGGGCGTCATCACGGCGCACGTCATAAATAAGGTGGACCAGTTGCTTGATCAATGCCTGATCCGCCGGCTGGCCCGGCGTCACCTCGCGCACCTCGGGGATGGGCAGCAGACTCTGCAGATCCTGGCGCGGCGTGCGCCCCAGTTGGCGGCAGAGCGCCTCATAGAGCATCCAGGTGCCACGGGCCTTGCCCTCCAGGCTGTAACCTGCAATGTGCGGTGTCGCCAGCTCGGTATGGGGCACCAGGGCCTGCAGCGGCTCCGGCTCCCCTTCCCACACGTCCATCACCAGTCGCAGCGGCGCCTGGCTCTGCTGGCGCGCCAGCAAGGCCTGGTTGTCCCACACCTCGCCGCGGGAGGCGTTGATAAGGATCTGCCCGGCCGGGCGGGCGGCAATCTGCGCCGCATCCAGCAGGTGGAAGGTGGCATCCGGCCCCTGACGGGTAATGGGAACGTGGAAGCTGACGATGTCGGCCTCAAGGGCCTGCAGGTAATCGACAAACTGCACAGCCTCGTTGGCTTCGGCGGCGCGGGCACGGGGCGGATCGCAGCGCAGCACCCGCATGCCGAGGGCTTCAGCCTTGCCTGCCACGCACTCGCCGGTATTGCCGGCGCCGATGACCGCGAGGCTCATCTCGCTCAAGTTGAGCTCATGGCGCTCGGCCAGCACCAGCAGGGCGGAGAGCACATAGTCGCCGACCGAATATTTGTTGCAGCCGGGGGCACTGAAGAAGGGAATGCCTCGTTCGGCCAGCAGCGCCTTGTCCACGTGATCGGTGCCGATGGTGGCGGTGCCGACGAAGCTCAGCTGCGGACAGCTGGCCAAGAGGGCGGCGTCCACCCGGGTGACGGAGCGCACCAGCAGCACGTCGGCCTCTTGCAGATCCGCCGCCTGCATCTGCCTGCCGGGCAGCGGGACGACCTCGCCAAACTCGGCAAACAACTCACGGGCGTGGGGCATATTTTCATCAACGACGATCTTCATCGGGCTCTCTCACTTCGCTAGCGGCCACAAGCGCGCCATTCTAGCCCAAACAGACCGAAGTTTCAGATGCTTATTCACCCATACGCGGCCGTCGCCGCGACTTTCTGCCGGGGTGGGTGCGCTGTTGCCTCATCTGCGCCCGATGAAGCGCCCTGCCCGGACCATATCTGCTGACCGCCCCCGTCATCAGCGGGCCTTGGTCAACAATCAGACCATCACCACACTCATTTGTAACCCCGTGTTACAGGGAGCGGGGCACGACTTGACCGACCGGGTTGGGCTGGCACAATGACGCCTCTTTTTTTTCTGCCCAGGAATGGGCACCTTGCCGAGCCTCGTTATGCCGACTCACGCCTCTTCTCTGCCGCGCCGCCAGGTGCTGTGTTTCAGTGCCGCCCTGATCCTGCCGCTGCTCCTGCTGGTCTGCCTGCCCTGGCAACCGTTCATGAGCCAGGCCCTGCACTCGAACTGGCTCTGGTGGCCCTACGCCCTCACCCGCATGGTGGATGTGCCCGGCATCGGCGTCAGCATCCTGGCCCTGCTGCTGCTGACCCGACACAAGCTGACGCTCAGCCTGCCGGCACTGCTGGCCCTCGGCGCCGCCCTGTTTGCCGTGCTGGCCGGCGACTGGCTCATCAAGAGCCTGATCAAGCATCTGACCGAGGAGCCCCGCCCCTACCTGCTCTGGCTGGAGAGCCAGAACCTGATCCCCGCCATCCAGCAGTTCTACGCCGGCAAGGTGGAGGTGCGCAGCGAACAGGTCCATGCGGCCAGCCAGCTGCTGGCGCTGCCCGAGTGGCTCGCCAACCACTGGCAGGCGGAGGTGAACTACGCCTTCCCCTCCGGCCACAGCATCGCCGCCATGAGCCTGGCCCAGTTCTTCGGCCTGATCTGGCTGGCGCGCGCCCCCGCCGGCGCCTGGTTGCTGCCGCTGTGGGCCATCGGTGTCGGCCTGTCGCGCATGCTGATCGGCATGCACTGGCCACTGGATGTGCTGGCAAGTGCCCTGCTCGGCAGCCTCACCTCGCTGTTCGCGGTGCGCTGGTGGCTGCGCCGTTACTAACATCCGCACGATACAAAAAACGGGCACCTGCGGGTGCCCGTTTTTGTTCTCTGCTCTCTCTGCCGTGGTGGCTCAGTTGCTGGCGCTCGCGCCCTGCCACCCCTGCGGGTACTTGTAGCCGACGAAGCGCTTGGCGGCATAGGCCTTGAAGGCGGCCGAGTTGTAGGCCTCTGCCACATCTTTGGCGAAGGGCTTGTCCGCATCGGCACTTTTTACCACCACCCAGTTGATGAAGTCGTAGCTGCGCTCAAGGAACAACCCGGAACTGAAAGGAATGCCGCTTGAGGCGGCAAAGTTGCCGTTGATGACCGAGAAGTCCACGTCTTCGCGCGAGCGGGGCAGCTGGGCCGCCTCCAACAGCACCAGCTTGAGATTGTGCGGGTTTTGCACCACGTCGAACTCGCTCGCCTTGAGCGGGTTGATCCCCTCCTTGAGGGTCAGCCAGCCCAGATCCTGCAGCATCAGCAGCGCCCGCGCCTGATTGGTGGGGTCGTTCGGTATGGCCACCGTGCTCCCCTTCTGCACCGCCTTCAGATCTCCCAGCTTGCCGGCATAGAGCCCCATGGGGCCGGTCGGCACCTGGGTGATGGGGGCAAGCGACAGCCCCCGATCCTTGGCAAAGCTCTCCAGATAGGGCTTGTGCTGGAAGCAGTTCACATCGAGCGAGCCGTCGGCCAGCGCAATATTGGGGGTCACATAGTCGGTGAACTCCACCAGTTTGACCTGATAACCCTTGGCTTCGAGCTGCGGCTTGATGGAGTCGGTCACCATGTCGGCAAAATCCCCCACAGTGGTGCCGATGACGATCGCCTGTTTGGCCGGATCGGCGGCCAGCGCGGCCAATGGCAGGGTTCCGGCCAGCAGGGCCAGGGCGGAAAGAGCAAAGAAGGAACGACGCTGCATAAAAACTCCCTGTAAAGATCTCAACGGCTGACTCGATGGCAGAGCCGTGCTTGAACCACCACAACCATCTAGCCATCCAAACGGCTAATTAAGTACACCATAACAGAGCCGTTTCTCTTCGCCAAGCAACAAAACCGGGCAAGGTTTGCCGGATGCTTGCTAACCCCGGCTTTCAACCTTGCTGGATACCCAAACAAGAAATCTTTGATAAACCACACAGTTATTGCTTTTGCCCTCTCCCCTAATCGGCCCTGGCTGGCTTATCGTGGTCACTTGATGGCTGTTGCGTGTGATGGACCTTGTTATTCAACCAGCAAAGAAACTGCTGTGGACACATATCTGGCACTCAATGCTCTCATTTTGCAGGCCAAGAATATTCCATACATAGAACAGACTGCAGCGCAGTTTTTATTTCGAACGGGAAAAGTGCCCAGACAGTGATAAATTTTTACAACTGAATTTATTGTGATGACAGGAGGTCACTTGAAAGATAAAGAGAAAATAGCGGTCTTTATCGATGCAGATAATGCACCAGCCAGCAAGATGGACAGGGTATTGTCAGAACTGGCTCGCTATGGTGTAGTCAATATTCGTAAGGCATATGGCAACTGGAAAAACCCCGCCCTCAAGTCATGGGAAGAAATATTGCACGAATTTGCCATTCAACCCGTGCAGCAATTCGACTTGACCAAGGGAAAAAATGCGACCGATATGGCTTTGGTCATCGATGTTATGGATGTGCTTTATACCAAGGATGTGGATGTCATCTGCCTCGTCTCTTCTGACTGTGACTTCACCCCTCTTGTTACCCGATGTCTGGCTGATGGCAAGTTTGTGATAGGTTTTGGCGAGCGTAAAGCCTCGATGCCTTTCGTCAATAGCTGCTCTCGCTTTCTCTATCTGGATGCAGAACTGCAGGATATTCAAGAAGAGCACCCCGTTACCAAGCAAGCCAAAAATCTCAAGAGTGATACACGCCTCATCAATTTGCTCAGACAAGCCATTGAAGCAGTTGAAGAAGGCGGAGGCTGGGCAAGGTTAAGCCCAATTGGCAGCCATATCTCAAATCATGCCTCATTCGATCAACGAAATTATGGCTTTAAAAAACTCAGTGACCTGTTCATGGCAATTGACTTGTTCGAGATGAAGAAGACAGACAACTCAGTATTATGGGTAAGAGATAAAAAACGGGCATCCCAATTAACCAAATCCAGATGAAGTGATGGTTGTTTTTTCAACTGGCAGGCAGGTGCAGGAAAAATACTTCGGCTCAGAGCTGCTACATTTTATGGCTTGGTTGCTACCAAATTTACAATTTGAATTACTTTATTTTTGACCTGCTCCGTCCCTGCCGGTAGGTTTATGCCTTATCGACACAGTGCCGTGACTCATATTTTATACGTCACCCTGTCAGTCGCGAACGACATGGAGGGTTCGCTAACTCACCAGCAGGGAGCACGACCCCCCCTATTCAAGGAGTATTCATGACCCCCAAACAACATCTGCTCGCCAAGGCCATCTTTATCCTTGCCACTCTGTTCTCCCTGGCCATGATCGCCTTCGTTGCCTGGGCCGTCGTCACGGTCAGTCCGCTCCACCCGGCTGACATGGCGCCGTCGCAGAGTCTCAGCCTTGGCCTGGCAACCGCCATCGCCATGTTTGTGCTCGCCTTCAACTATGTGGCCTACCGCGGGCTCACCGAACAGGTGACGACCTTCAAGGTGGTCTTCTGGTGCTTCGTCGCCCTGCAGTTGTTCGCCTTTCCGATCGGTACCGTCATCGCGCTGACCCTCATCTATCTGTGGAACCAGTCGCGCGCCTCCCTCGCCCGCCCACTCGGTGCCACTGTTTCACTCTGATCCGGGAGAGTATCCATGCTGACCACCACGAACACCGGCCTGCTGGTCGTCGATATTCAAGGCAAACTGGCCCGTCTGGTCGAGGGGAGCGATGCCCTCATCGCCAACACCGCCAGGCTGGTGGCGGGGGCCAGACTGCTGGGCCTGCCGGTTGTCTGGCTGGAGCAGAACCCGGACAAGCTCGGGGCCACCGTGCCCGAGCTGCAGCTGATGCAGGCAGGCGATCTGGTGCTGGCCAAGCACAGCTTCGGCGCGCTGGGGGAGCCGGCGCTGGCCGACGCCCTCGCCCGCCAGGGCGTCAGCCACTGGCTGGTGTGCGGCATCGAGGCCCATATCTGCGTCTACCAGACTGTGTTGGGATTGCTGGACGCGGGCAGCCAGGTGTCGCTGGTGGTGGATGCGGTGTCGTCGCGCAGCACCGCCAACCGGGAGCTCGCCATCCACAAGCTGGCGGCGCACGGGGCCGAACTCACCTCGGTGGAGATGTGCCTCTACGAGCTGCTGGGCGATTGTCGCCATCCGGCGTTTCGATCCATTCTGGCGTTGATCAAATAGCCCTCCTGCCGGCCAGCTACGTCATCCCACACGGCGCCATTGGCGCCGTGTGGCTTGCCTGCAGTGCTCCCTGTTTTCATCGCAGCGGCGCTCCCGCCAGCGCGAAGATTCCCCCATCCTGCGCAGATCCGCCCCGCCTCTCTCACACCGGTAACGGCCCGTCAGACGTTAACAAATGGTTACTAATCAATTGATATAAAAAGATAAACATCAATAGCAGCAAGCTGAGAAAAGTTCTCAATACAGCACAGAAAAGGATTCACAGGAACCCCCACATGGTCTGTCGATTATTTGTTGTGAGATTTCTTTGAGCCTTATCTCAGAATGAAAATGAGTGCTTTTTGACTCTGTTCTTCCCATGTATAGATGCCAGTCGCACCCAGGACGGTGCGATATAAGATGGAGTTTATTAATGAGAAAAACATCGTTAGCGTTGGCAATCTCGGCCCTGCTCTCGGCCCTGCCCATCGCTTCAGTTCAGGCGAGTGAGAGTTGCACCCCATTGACCGGCAAGGAAGTCGGCCTCGATACCGGCCGCAGCAGCGCCGAGCGCTGCCTGCCCGGCATCAACCCGCTGCAGGATCAGCAGTGGCACCTGCTCAACAGCGGCCAGAATGCCTTCAGCCCCCGCGGCGGCGTGGCAGGCAACGACCTCAACCTCTGGTGGGCACACCGTACCGGCGTGCAGGGCCAGGGCATCAACGTGGCCGTGGTGGATGACGGCCTGGCCATCGCCCACCCCGACCTGGCCGACAATGTGCGCCCCGGCTCGAAAAACGTGGTGACCGGCAGCAGCGACCCCACCCCGACCGATCCGGACAGTGCCCACGGCACCTCGGTCTCCGGCCTTATCGGGGCGGTCGACAACCGCATCGGCACCCTGGGGGTGGCCCCTCGCGTCCAGCTGCAGGGGTTCAACCTGCTGGATGAGCGCAGCAAGCAGCTGCAGAAAGACTGGCTCTATGCGCTGGGCGGCAGCCCCGCCACCGCCGACAACCGGGTCTTCAACCAGAGCTACGGCATGAGTCTGGTGGATCCGCAAAGCGCCAGCGGGCTGGATCAGGTACAGCTCGATCGCCTGTTCGAGCAGCAGACCCAGCAGGCGCAGGGCGCGGCCTATATCAAGGCGGCAGGCAACGGCTTCAACCGCATCGCCGCGGGCGACTACATGTTCAGCCGCACTGGCGTCCTGCCCAAGCTGCCGTTCGAGAACAGCAACATAGACCCCTCCAACAGCAACTTCTGGAACCTGGTGGTGAGCGCCATCAATGCCGACGGAGTGCGTTCCTCCTACTCCAGCGTCGGCAGCAACGTCTTCCTGAGCGCCCCCGGCGGCGAGTACGGTACCGATGCGCCGGCCATGGTGACCACGGATCTGCCCGGCTGCGACATGGGCTACAACCGCACCGACGATCCCAGCACCAACCGGCTGCACAACAACCCGCAGCTGGATGCCACCTGCGACTACAACGGCGTGATGAACGGTACCTCGTCGGCCACCCCCAACACCTCGGGCGCCATGGCGCTGCTGATGTCCGCCTACCCGGATCTGTCGGTGCGGGATCTGCGCGATCTGCTGGCCCGCAACGCCACCCGCATCGATGCCGGCCAGCAGCCGGTTCAGGTCAGCTATACCGCCGCCAACGGTCAACCCCGCCAGGTCACCGGCCTGGAAGGGTGGGAGCGCAACGCCGCCGGTCTCTGGTACAGCCCCACCTATGGCTTTGGTCTCATCGACGTGAACAAGACCCTGACGGCCGCCGCCAGCCACACCCCGCTGCCGCCGCTGGTACAGTTGCCGGCTCAGAAGGTGACTGTGCCGCGCAGTGAAGGGAGCATCGCGGATGTGGGCAGCAGTGCCACCCGCTCCAGCACCCAGGTGGCGCAAGCCTTGACCGTGGAAGCGGTCCAGGTCACGGTGAGCCTGGATCATCAGCGCCTGCCCGACCTGCTGATCGAGCTGGTCTCCCCATCCGGCACCCGCAGCGTGCTGCTCAACCCCAACAACAGCCTGGTGGGGCAATCCCTCGACCGGCAGCAGCTGGGTTATGTGCGCACCAAGGGGCTGCGCGACATGCGCATGCTCTCCCACAAGTTCTATGGCGAAGCGGCCCAGGGCGAGTGGCGACTGGAGGTGACCGACGTATCCAACAGCAGCCGCCAGCTGACCCTGGTTGACCTCAACACTAACCGCCGCAGCACGCTGACCGAGCGCAACAACAGCCAGCCGGGTCAACTGCTCAACTGGTCCCTGCGGGTGATCGGCCACGATGCCGCCCGCTCATGATCACAAGGAGTCACAAGATGAAACACAGCTTACTCGGCCTGGCCCTGGCCGGCTTTCTGGCTTCGGCCGGCGTGCACGCCGCCGATGAATCGGTGGTGATCGACGGCAAGCAGTACCGCACCATAGAGGTGAACGGTCAGACCTACCTCACCCCGGACAACGGCAGCAAGCAGCGGGTCGCCCGCAGCGCAGACGGCAAGACGCCCCGGCAAACCCTGCGCAGCGGCGACGTGCTGCTGCAAGGGGTGGCCAGCCCGGAGCTCACCGCCAGCGGCACCCTGCTGGTGGAAGCCGATGACAACCAGGCCAGCGCGTTGGCCAGCCGCCACGGCCTGCGCTTCAAGCAGAGCAGCGGCGGCATCGCCCTGCTGGAGGCCAAGCCGGGCACCGATCTGAACGCCGTCGCCACGGCGCTCAAGCAGGAGGGGGTCAAGGTACAGATTGAGCTCGCCGGGGCCCTCAAACGGCCCAAGTGAGCCGCTCCGGGCCAGCGCCCGGACGCTTTGATTTATCTTCGAGGGGGCCACCGGCCCCCTCGCGTATTGCCCGCGGCCAGCGTCATTGGCCATCAGGCCACCCGTTTTCCCGCATCTTTCCCGCCCTTTCCCCCTCTTGCCACCTTCCACCCTTGGTTTGGCACCGCCTTTCGATGCGACCTTGCTCACAACTCTGTCCCCTTGCTCCCGCCGGCACATTTCTCGCTCCCCCGGGGCAAGGCGGCCATCCCCCGGCTTGTTAACCTGCCTGCAGCCAAACGCCGGCCCACGGGCCCGTTCGGTCTTCCTTGCGATATCCAATGGCAGCCGCCAGCAGAGCGGCCCAGCCCGGGCTGATGCCTTGCGCCCGGTGTCGATATCTCCTTTTTATTTTTATTCAGACAGTTACGAGGACGTCTTCATGCCTATCACCACAAAATTGAAAGCGGTTTCACTGGGCGTCAGCCTGGCGCTGGCCGGCCTGCTGGTCGGTTGCAACCAGAATGACTCGGATCCCTTGGTCAAGGACGATGCCTATTACCGCGGCCAAGCCGAGGCCATGGTGGCCAGGCTGACCCTGAGCGAGAAGCTGGACCTGCTCTCCGGCCCCGGTTACGGCAGTGCCAACGGCGCCATCAACGTCAAGCAGGACGTGCCCGGCGTGGCGGGTTACATCAACGGCGTACTGCGCAGCGCAGACGGCATCGACATTCCGGCCCTCAAACTGGCGGACGGGCCGGCCGGGGTGCGGATCAACGCCAACCGCGACGGTGACAACGCCAGCTACTACGCCACCGCCTGGCCCATCGGCTCGCTGCTCGCCTCCAGCTGGGACGTCAAGCTTGTCAAGGCCGTCGGCGAAGCCATGGGGGACGAGGTGCGCCAGTACGGGGTCGACATCCTGCTGGCCCCGGGCATGAACATCCAGCGCAACCCGCTCAATGGCCGCAACTTCGAGTACTACTCGGAAGATCCCCTGCTGACCGGCAAAATCGGCGCCGCCATGGTCAACGGGGTAGAGAGCAACGGGGTAGGCACCACCATCAAGCACTACTTCGGCAACAACTCCGAGACCAACCGCAACCAGATCAACGACATCGGCGAGCCGAGAACCTTCCGCGAGATCTATCTGCGCGGCTTCCAGATAGCGGTAGACGAGGCCCAGCCCTGGGCGGTGATGACCTCCTACAACAAGGTCAACGGCACCTATGTCAACGAACGCAGGGATGCAGTGACCGACCTGCTGCGCGGCGAGTGGAAGTTCGACGGCCTGGTGATGTCCGACTGGTTTGCTGGCGATGTGGCCAACAACGCCTACAAGCAGGTGCTGGCGGGGCAGGATTTGATCGAGCCTGGCAACGTCAAGGAGCAGTTGCAGCAATCCATCGAGCACGGCGATCTCGACGAGGCCAAGGTGAACGAGGCCGCCATCCACATCCTGACCCAGGTGATGAAGAGCCCCTCCTACAACCAGCTGGCCATCAGCAACAGCCCGGATCTGACCGCCCACGCCAAACTGGCCCGTCAGGCCGGCGCCGAGAGCATGGTGCTGCTGCGCAACGAGGCCGCGGCCCTGCCGCTTTCGGCAAGCAGCACGCTGGCCAGTTTTGGCATCAACCAGATCAACACCTACAAGGGCGGCACCGGCAGCGGGGATGTGAACGCCGCCAGCACCGCCACCATCGCGCAGGGACTGGCGGCACGCTTCCCGGTCAACGAGGCGCTGCAGAGCTACTACCGCGATTTTTACGAGAACAACAAGGTCTACCACGAGGGGCAATTTGGCGCCAAGGGCTACTACACCTGTGCCGAGGCACCGATCAGCGGAGATCTGGAGGCCCTGATCGCCAGTGCGGCCGCCACCCAGCAAGCCGCCGTCATCAGCATCGGCCGCCAGGCCGGGGAAGGGGCGGATCGCAGCAGCGGCAAGGGGGACTATCTGCTCGGTGATGACGAGCGCGCCCTCATCGACGCAGTGAGCAGCGCCTTCCACGCCCAGGGCAAAAAGGTGGTGGTGGTGCTCAACGTCAACGGCGTCATCGACACCGCCCAATGGGGCGACAAGGTGGATGGCATCCTGCTGGCCTACATGGCTGGCCAGGAGACCGGCCACGCGGTGGCGGATGTGCTCTCAGGCGCGGTCAACCCGAGCGGCAAGCTGGCCCAGAGCTTCCCGCAAAGTTACGCCAGCGTCCCCTCCGCCGGCACCTTCCCGGGTGAGGACACCGACGGAGATGGCGAACCGGACGATCTCTACTACAACGAGGGGATCTACGTGGGCTATCGCTACTACAACACCTTCGAGCAGGCGGTCTCCTACCCGTTCGGCTTCGGTCTCTCCTACACCAGCTTCAGCTACACCAGCCCCGCCATCGCCAGCAATACCCTGGAGGGTGGCAGCGCCGGCAACCTGGTGCTGACCGCCACCATCACCAACACCGGCGCCGTGGCAGGCAAGGAGGCGGCCCAGGTCTATGTGACCGCCCCCGAGGTCAAGCTGAAGAAACCGCTCATCGAGCTCAAGGCCTTTGCCAAGACGGCGCAACTGGCACCGGGGGCCAGCGAACAGCTGAGCTTCACCATTCCGGCCAGCATCCTCGCCAGCTTCGATGAGGCCAGCAACCAGTGGATCGTGGAGCCGGGTCGCTACAGCGCCTACATCAGCCCCTCGTCGGATGTCTCCAGCAGTACGCCGGTCAGCTTCACGGTGAGCAAGGAGATAGTGGTGAGCAACACCACGCCAGGGGCACTGGCACTGCCGGCCGGGGTGGATCCCACCAGCGTCACCACCATCACCCGCTAACATGGGCAGGCACGGCCGGGCACCCAGCCTTGCCTTGCCTGACAGTTGCTCAACAATGACCCGACCACGGGACCGGCCTTGCGCCGGTCCCGTTCTTATTGGCGGGCGTTACGATAGGCCAGCGGCGTCATGCGGGTGTTGGCCTTGAAGAAGCGGTTGAAGGCGCTCTGGGACGAGAAGCCGACCCGATCGCTGATGTTCTGCAGCGGTTGATCCCCCTCCCCCAGCAAGCGGCAGGCTTCGCTCACCCTCGCGTCCCTCAGCAGGGTCGAGAAGCTGCTCCCCTCCCCCTGCAATTTGCGATTGAGGGTCCAGCGGCTGACGTTCATGGCCGCGCACACCTCCTTGAGCAGGCTCTCGTCGCTCTCCAGCTCCCCTTCCCGGATCTTGTGGCGGATCCGCTCCCCCACCAGACAGGCAAAGGGGGCCCGCTCGGCGATGTCAGCGCAGATCTGTGCCAGCTGAGCCAGTTGCAGACGACCCAGCGGTTCGTTGTAGCAGTGGCTGGGACAGTCGAGCTGGGCGTTGTCGATGGTCAGGGTGTTTTCCCCCTGCTCCCAGCGGCAACGGGTTCCAAAGAATTGGTCCAGCAGCTGATGGCGCGGTGGCGGCCGCCCCGTGAAGCCCACCGAGACCCGGGGATCCGCCAGATAGACCCGCAAAATCCGGTAGAGCATGATGAAGTTGGGGATGGCCTGACTCGCCCCCAGGCTGGCGGGCCCCTGATTGACATACAGGTATTGGCTGGCCTGCGCCCCCCGCCGCACCCGCAGTTCGTCACAACTG
Source organism: Aeromonas dhakensis (assembly GCF_000820305.1). Classification (GTDB taxonomy): domain Bacteria; phylum Pseudomonadota; class Gammaproteobacteria; order Enterobacterales; family Aeromonadaceae; genus Aeromonas; species Aeromonas dhakensis. The sequence continues at coordinate 11,795 of NZ_CDBH01000018.1, read as the reverse complement.
CCGATGATGGGGCGATAGGCCAGCAGCACCTCGAGTGCCGCCCGCGGCGAGGGCTGGTTCAGGCACAGGCTGATAAGGGGTGGATAGTGCTGGTAGAGCTGGCCGATGTCGTAGGAGAGGATGGTTTCGTGAAAACTGGCCAGATAGGGCTGCATCAGTTGCAGCATCCGGTAGTGGCTGTGGGCCGGCAGCCGGCCCTGCTCCCGCTCGATGTCGAACGACGTGAGGCCGCCCGCCATCAAAATGGCATCGGGATCGCCCCCCTGCTGCTGGCAGGCTCCCAGCATTCGTCTGATCACCTGGTTTGATACGCTCTGTGACATCTGCCGTCCTGGCCTCCGTGCTGACAGGAAACTGCTCGTGATCCCCCGGCCCGCCACTGCCGGAGGGCCTGCCACCCCGTGCTGCGGGCTGGCGGGACCATTATGGGGCGGTTGCAAAGCGAGCAGATGTAACGGAGTGTAAAAGCACGCGCCAGCGCGCCATTTTGGGCACATCTGGCTGCCATATCGGACCAGTTGTGTCAGGTTCGGCCATGAAAAATGGCGCCCGTGGGCGCCATTTTGATGGGGGCAGTACAGCCTGCGTCAGTTCGCCTTGTGCTGCTCGGCCAGATAGAGCCAGGTATCGACCACGGTATCCGGGTTGAGCGACACCGAGTCAATCCCCTGCTCGACCAGCCAGGCGGCGAAGTCCGGGTGATCGGACGGCCCCTGGCCGCAGATCCCCACGTACTTGCCCGCCTTGCGGGCGGCGGCAATGGCCATCGCCAGCAGCGCTTTGACCGCCTCGTTGCGCTCGTCGAACAGGTGGGCGATAAGGCCCGAGTCCCTGTCCAGCCCAAGGGTCAGCTGGGTCATGTCGTTGGAGCCGATGGAGAAGCCGTCCACGTGCTCGAGGAACTTGTCTGCAAGGAGGGCGTTGCTCGGGATCTCGCACATCATGATCACCTTGAGCCCCCGCTCGCCACGGCGCAGACCGTTCTCGGCCAGGATGTCGATCACCTGCTCTGCCTCGCCTACGGTGCGCACGAAGGGGATCATCACCTCGACGTTGGTCAGCCCCATGACATCACGCACCCGCTTGATCGCCTCGCACTCCAGGGCAAAGCAGGGGCGGAAGCTGTCGGCGATGTAGCGCGACGCACCACGAAAACCGATCATCGGGTTCTCTTCATGAGGCTCGTAGCCACGGCCGCCCACCAGGTTGGCGTACTCGTTGGACTTGAAGTCCGACATCCGCACGATCACCCGCTCCGGCCAGAAGGCGGCAGCCAGGGTGGCGATGCCCTCGGTCAGCTTGGCGACGTAGAACTCACGCGGGCTCTCGTAGCCGGCGATCATCTTGCCGATGGTGGCCTTGAGCTCGGGGCTCTGGCTGTCAAACTCCAGCAGCGCCTTGGGGTGTACCCCAATCATCCGGTTGATGATGAACTCGAGGCGGGCCAGCCCAACACCGGCGTTCGGCAGCTGGGCGAAGTCGAAGGCTCTGTCCGGGTTGCCGACGTTCATCATGATCTTGATGGGCAGGCGCGGCATGTTGCCCACCTCGGTCACCGCCACGTCGAAGTCGAGTTCACCGTCGTAGATGAAACCGGTGTCCCCTTCCGCGCAGGAGACGGTGATGAGCTGGCCCGGTTCGATGCGCTTGGTGGCATCACCGCAACCCACCACCGCCGGAATGCCCAGTTCGCGAGCGATGATGGCGGCGTGACAGGTACGGCCGCCCCGGTTGGTGACGATGGCGGAGGCCCGCTTCATGATGGGCTCCCAGTCCGGGTCGGTCATGTCGGTGACCAGCACGTCGCCGGGCTGTACTTCGTCCATCTGGCTGATGGAGGATATGACCCGCGCCGGGCCCGCCCCGATTTTGTGGCCGATGGCGCGCCCCTCGATCAGCACCTTGCCCGTTTGCTTGAGGGCGAAGCGCTCGAGGGTATTGGCCTCCTGGCGGCTGCGCACGGTTTCCGGACGTGCCTGCACGATGTAGAGCTTGCCATCCTGCCCGTCCTTGGCCCACTCGATGTCCATCGGGCGGCCATAGTGCTGCTCGATGATGAGAGCCTGCTTGGCCAGCTCCATCACCTCGGCATCCGTGATGCAGAAGCGGCTGCGCTCGGCCTCATCGGTGTCGACAATCTGCACCTGGCGGCCGTGGCTGGCATCGCCGGAATAGGTCATCTTGATGAGTTTGGAGCCGAGGGTCTTGCGCACCACCGCCGGGCGTCCTGCCTTGAGGGTCGGTTTGTGCACGTAGAACTCGTCGGGGTTGACCGCCCCCTGCACCACCATCTCGCCAAGGCCTTGGGCGCCGGTGATGAACACCACGTCGTTGAAACCCGACTCGGTATCCAGGGTGAACATGACGCCGGAGGCGGCGAGATCCGAGCGCACCATGCGCTGGATCCCGGCCGACAGGGCGACGCCCTTGTGGTCATAGCCCTGATGCACCCGATAGGAGATGGCGCGATCGTTGAACAGTGAAGCAAACACATGCTTGACGGCAATCATGACGGCGTCGATGCCGCGCACGTTGAGGAAGGTCTCCTGCTGGCCGGCAAAGGAGGCATCCGGCATGTCCTCGGCAGTGGCGGAGGAGCGCACCGCAAAGGACGCGTCAAGCCCGCCGCTGAGCTTGTCGTAGGCAACCCGGATCGCCTGCTCCAGCTCGCTCTGGAACGGGGCTTCAATCACCCAGTCACGGATCTGCTGGCCGGCCCGGTTGAGGGCGGCGATGTCGTCCACATCCAGGCTGTCGAGCAGATCGTGGATCTTGCCGTTGAGGCCGCTTGACTCCAGAAACTCGTTAAACGCAAAGGCGGTGGTGGCAAACCCGCCCGGCACCGACACTCCGGCACCAGAGAGGTTGCTGATCATCTCGCCAAGGGATGCATTTTTGCCGCCAACTCGTTCTACATCCTGCATTCCGAGTTGCTCGTACCAGAGTACGTACTGTTGCACTTGCATGTCTCCAGGTTGGTGGGCACTGTGCCGCTATGGCACCTTGTGCGCCAGTTTATGTGCGTTATTGTCTGTTTCTACTGTTGCCAACGACCATGAAAACGTTTTCTACTTATTGTCAAAAAAATCCCCGAGCAAGATTTGGGGATGGTCGAATGACACAGACATTCTACAATGCCAACACAAAAAGGTAACGACTCAGGTTTGCAAGCCACTTCACAACTTGGGCACGGCAGACCGGTTGACAAAAACGATATGGTTTCGAGAGATACTTCTTGCCAGCCAGCTCGCCGACCCCCTCACAGGAGCCCCCAGTGCACACCGTATTCTATGTTTCAGACGGCACTGCCATCACCGCCGAAGTGTTCGGCCACGCCGTGTTGAGCCAGTTTCCGCTGGCCTTCGAGCAGATCACCATCCCCTTTGTCGAAACCCTGGAGAAGGCGCGCCAGGTACGGATGCGCATCGACGAGCAGTTCCGCCAGACCGGGGTTCGCCCCATTCTGTTCCACACCATCGTCGATCATCAGGTGCGCGAGGAGGTGCTCAAGGCCCAGGCCAGCAGCCACGACTTTCTCAACACCTTCGTCAGCCCGCTGGAGCACGAGCTCGGGGTGAAGGCCGAGCCCAGGCTGCACCGCACCCACGGCATGGAGAACCGCAAGCTCTATGACGACCGCATCGAGGCGGTCAACTTCGCGCTGGCCAACGACGATGGCATCACCACCAAGGAGTATGAGGAGGCCGACATCATCCTGATCGGGGTCTCCCGCTGCGGTAAAACGCCGACCAGCCTCTACCTGGCGCTGCAGTTCGGCATTCGCGCCGCCAACTACCCCTTCATCGAGCAGGACATGGGGGTCCTGGATCTGCCGGCCGCCCTCAAGGCCAATCGCCACAAGCTGTTCGGCCTCACCATCGCCCCCCAGCGGCTGCACGAGATCCGCAACCAGCGCCGCGCCAACAGCCGCTACTCCTCGCTGGAGCAGTGCGAACAGGAGCTGGCCTGCGTCGAGCGGCTTTTTCGCCAGGAGGCGATCCGCTTCCTCGACACCAGCTCCCACTCGGTGGAGGAGATCAGCGCCAAGATCCTCGAGGCCACCGGCCTGCGCCGTCAGCTTTATTGAAGAGAGCCGCGCGCCGGCAAGCTGGTGACACGGCAAACAACCATAAAAAAGCGCCGGATACATCTGTATCCGGCGCTTGTGGACTGAACCTCAACGGGATTGGGAGCCCGGGCGGTTCAGCTCTCTGTTGTTCATCAGCATGGCGTAGAAGTTGAGCACACCGTGACGCCGCCGTACCCGTTCAGTCAGCCAGAGGGCCGGCAGCAGGCCGATGGCACCGGCGATCAACAAGACAGTCCGCAAGTGCATCACCAGATAGTCATCACCCTGCACGGCCCACACCAGCAGGCATCCCGCCGCCATGGTCAGCAGCAGGGGCGAAAGCCACACGGTCAGCCACAGCGCGACGGCCAGCAAACTGCCAATAATACGTTGCATGAAGCGCATCCTTGTTGCACAGGAGGCTTCATAAAACAGGAAATACCAGAAGAGTCAACCGAGCAGCATTCGATTGTTCACAATACAGCCAAACACTTCCCTGCCAGCTTCATCGCTCCCTAAAAACCTGCTTTTCGCCGAAAAAACCAGCGAATGATGAGGAAAACAGGTGCATCCGCGATGGATTATCACTATTCTGCTTCCGTTGGTAGTCGCCATAAAAAACAGAAAGCGACCAGCCGTAACGAAATAAATACGGATTTCGTCACGTTTCAGGCACGCTTTGCCGTGCACGGTCACATGGAGTGACCCGACGGACGAGATGACAGACGAATGACTTCAGAAGACGTAAGGAAGGAAGAATGGATCTTCAACAAAACGGCGAGGAGCTGAAGCGCGGTTTGAAAAACCGCCATATCCAGCTCATCGCACTGGGCGGCGCCATCGGCACCGGCCTGTTTCTCGGCATTGCCCAGACCATCAAGATGGCGGGCCCCTCCGTGCTGCTTGGCTATGCCATCGGCGGTTTTATCGCCTTCCTGATCATGCGCCAGCTGGGCGAGATGGTGGTGGAAGAGCCGGTAGCCGGCTCCTTCAGCCACTTCGCCTACAAATACTGGGGTGACTTCGCCGGCTTTGCCTCCGGCTGGAACTACTGGGTGCTCTACGTACTGGTGAGCATGGCCGAGCTGACCGCGGTGGGCATTTATGTTCAGTACTGGTGGCCCGAGATCCCGACCTGGATGTCGGCGGCCTTCTTCTTCGTGCTGATCAACGCCATCAACCTCTCCAACGTCAAGGCGTTTGGCGAGATGGAGTTCTGGTTCGCCATCATCAAGGTGGTGGCCATCATCGGCATGATTGGCTTTGGCGGCTACCTGCTGGCCAGCGGCAACGGCGGCCCGGACGCCAGCATCAGCAACCTGTGGGCTCAGGGCGGCTTCTTCCCCAACGGCATCAGCGGTCTGGTGATGGCGATGGCGGTGATCATGTTCTCGTTCGGCGGGCTCGAGCTGGTCGGCATCACGGCCGCCGAGGCCGACAATCCCGAGAAGAGCATCCCCAAGGCCACCAATCAGGTGATCTACCGGATCCTCATCTTCTACATCGGCGCCCTGGCCGTGCTGATGTCCCTCTACCCCTGGGGCAAGGTGGTAGAAGGTGGCAGTCCCTTCGTCATGATCTTCCACGCACTGGACAGCAATCTGGTGGCCACCGTGCTCAACATGGTGGTACTGACCGCAGCGCTGTCGGTTTACAACAGCTGTGTCTACTGCAACAGCCGCATGCTGTTTGGTCTGGCCAAGCAGGGCAACGGCCCGCGCAGCCTGCTCAAGACCAACAAGAGCGGTGTGCCGGTAGTGGCCATCTCCGTCTCCGCCGCGGCAACCCTGCTCTGCGTACTCATCAACTACCTGATGCCGGGCAAGGCGTTCGAACTGCTGATGGCGCTGGTGGTCTCCGCCCTGGTCATCAACTGGGCCATGATAAGTCTCGCGCACCTGAAGTTTCGCAAAGCCAAGGTCGCAGAAGGCGTTCAGCCCAAGTTCAAGGCGTTCTGGTACCCGTTCGGCAATTATCTCTGCCTCGCCTTCATGGCTGGCATCCTGGTCATCATGTACCTGACCCCGGGCATCCAGATCTCGGTACTGCTCATCCCGGTCTGGATCATCGTGCTGGCCATCGGCTATCAGCTCAAACAAAAACGCCAGAGACGGGTGGCGACCAACCTCGGCTAACCCCTTTCCTCGCACCTCTTCAATGCCGGTCACTGACCGGCATTTTTCTGGCCGGCGTTCCCTCCGCGAACCAACATCCATATCGGCCCCCCTCTTCACCTATGTAGATGACACCATATGCAGATGACCTGGGGCCGGGTTAGCCTCAAGCGCGGGCCGGCACAGCCCGCCAAAGTCTGTCAGCAAGAGGGCTTCTCCCTGAAAGCAACAAGCCCGAGACACTGGGCTCGGGCTTGGAGGCGACAAGGGTGAAAGCCGCTGGATTATTCCAGCAGGAAGACGGCTTCCACGTTGTCGGTAATGCTGATCTGCTGCTGTTGATAGCTGTTTTCCATCATGTCGGCGGCGGGCGACATGGCGGCAGCCTTGAGGGCCCGGCTGTAGATCGGCATGGGGGTATTGTTGCGATATTCGACGCTGTAAACCTTGCCGAGCTTCATGCCAAACGCCTTGGCCAGCGACTCCGCCTTGCTTCTGGCATCCTCAACCGCACCGAGGCGAGCCTGTTCTTTCATGGCTTGCGGTGTCTTTAGGCCGTATTCAATCTGGGAAACGGATTCCAGCCCGGCCTTGAGCGCGGTATCCATCAGCTCGCTCAGCTTGTCGAGTTGATAGAGCTTGACCGCCAGCTGGCGCTGAGCACGATAACCCACCAGTTCCGGTTTCTTGTTCTGCGGATACTGATACTCCGGGGAGATCACCAGATTGCCCGCCTCAACGTCAGTGCGCTTGATGCCCAGCCCTTCGAGCTGACCAAAGAAGGCGGCGACCTTGCCATCCACCTGCTGTTTGGCCTTGATGCCCTGCTTCTCCAGCGCTGTCACGGAGACATTCAGGGTCAGCATGTCGGGCTCTGCTTTTTGCTCGGCATAGCCGCTCACCACCAGATGGGGAGCCTGCGGCACTTCGATGGCAAACAGGGGAGCACTGACCACCAGAGCGGACAGGGTAAGAAGGGAACGCCACATAAAAAAAGACCTCAATCTATTGGAGTGAGGTCATTATGCCCGTCGCCGAATGGGATTCATATATCGTGCAACGGCGGGATCTGATCCAGTACCTGATTGGTCATGTCGATATTGATGCTGATCTCACTGCCAGCCGGCTCCGGATAGCCAGCCGCTACGGGGGAGGCACTGCGGGAGCTGAGCAACACATCATCATCGAAGTGGAAGGAGTCCCACGACAGAACGTGTCCGGCAAGCGGGGTAACCGGGTCTGCCATGGTATCCACCGTCAGAGGGGCGCAGTCGATGTTGTCGGAATGACCGAGCAGATCCTGCAGGCTGATATCGCTCAGACTTTGCAGCGTATACTCCTGCTCCCCCTGCTCATGGCCAACCAGCACCATCATATGAGGTGGCTGCTCACCCTGGGCCGGCGTGAAGGAAATGGTTACTGCAGCAAAGTCCACATTCAGTGAACCCGCCACCTCGCCATCATCGCTCTCCAGATCCAGCGCATCAATCCGATCACCCGCCATCGTGGCGTGATAGCCAAACTGGCCGGTACAGGTAATGCTGCCCTGCCCGTCCCAGCTGTAGCGAATGCCATCGATATCGATCCAATTAAATGACTGCATGGTGACCCTCTCCTGTACTGCCGCTATCTTAGCCGCCCCCTCAGTCAAAAAACAGGGGCCAGGCATGGCCCGGCCCCGTTCGCTGGTTACGGATCAACCTTGAGGTTGCCGTCATCCAGCAGCTGCTTGATGATGTCGTGGTTGGTTGTGAGCCCTCCGTTTTGATCCAGATCCAGGTTGCCCTGGAACTGGACGGTCAATTGAGAGCCACCACTCGCCGATCCGTTCGTGTCTATGGTCAGCTTGTTGGTCGTGGTGTCGAACTGCAGATAGTTGTTGAGCACCGTGGCCAGATCATTGTTGTTGAACCCCGAGGGGACACCGACCAGCAGATCCGACAGATCCAGCACATCCCCCCCGTTGGACGGGTTGCCCAGCGTGAAGTCGGTAATGGTGTCGGTACTGCCATCCGCATCGCCAGCAATCCACTTGAAGGTATCGCTGCCAGCGCCCCCCGTCATGGTGTCGCTGCCCAGACCACCGATCAACAGATCGTTGCCATCTCCTCCTTGCAATATGTCATTGCCAATTCCGCCGATCAGGGTGTCATTGCCGGATTCCCCATAGAGGGTATCGTTGCCGCTGCCACCATCCAGCACATCATTGCCCGACCCGCCAACCAGGGTGTCTTTGCCTCCCATCCCGTACAGCAGATCATCACCATCACCACCCGACAGGATGTTGTCCAGGCTGTTGCCCGTGATGCTGTCTCCAAAGTCGGACCCGATGGCATGCCCTTGCGTACTGGTCAGGGTCACATTCACCGCGCTGGCGGAGTCTTCGTAGTCCACGGTAAAGGGGGCATCCGGCAGCAGGCTCAGACCGATGTTGCTGTGAACGGCATCACCATCGCCGTCCGTCAGTGTGACCGGCAACTGCAAGTTGACCGGAACACCCGGAGTCGCCACGCTGGAGCCGAAGTCGCCAATCTTGAAGGTGCTCCCTGCGGCATAGTGGAACTCCAGGCTGTTGTAACCATCTGCGGTATACGCCGCCAGTTTGGTATTGGAGATCACCCCGGCAACTGTCGCGACATAGGCCACACCAGCGGTCGGATCGTCATCGGTAAAGTTGACCGTAAAGCTGTGGCCTCCCACCGAGACAACCTGGGACATGCCGGCTCCGATACTGACAATCCTGGTTGAACCGTTGTAGCTGATTGCCACGGCGGTCAGCGACTCCTTGTTGCCATCGCCAATATCGTTGTCATTGTCCACATCCTGACGGGCTACCAGTTTTACACTGGAGCTGCTATTGATCGCCGTAAACATGGCGGAGGCACCATTTACATCGTAGTGAGCCTCAAAGGCATGGGTCTGGTTCGCCAGGACGCCGTAGGAGCCACCACTGACCGGGTTGCCGGTCAGATCGATGACAAAGTCTATCCGCATCGCCTCACCCGACCCGACGGATGAACCGCTACTGATCCCCCCCGTGTTGGCAGAGGTGTTGACGGTACCGCCATCCACACCATTGGTCATCGCCGTCAGCAGCAGATCCTTGCTGTTGTCATTCGCTGCCGTATTAAAACCGGCCCAGGACGCATTGCCGCCAACGAAGTCGTAACCCCCGCCGTTGAAGTCGATGGTGGTTTGCCCGCCGTCCACTTCGCCAATCATCTGGATCTGATAGGTCCCGGATGCAGGTTGCAAGGTGGCAATGAACACGGTGCCGGCCGCCGTTGTAGCTGTCAGGGTGATACCATCCGACGACAAGGCGTAAGTGATGGGCAAGCCACCCGAGGTCAGGCCACTGCTGCCATTCAGACTGCTGTCAAAGCGGATCGAACCACCATCAGCCCCGTAGTTGTTCAACAGCGAGCCATCGCCATCCAGCAGGAAGGTCTCAGTAAGCCCGGACTGGTTCAGCATGACTCCCATTGCGGGCGTCATGACAAGGGGCACATCATCTTCAACCTGCACGATGAAATCCCGCACCAAAGTCACATTGTCCGGTCCTTCATGGGCAGTGATCGCACTGGAGAGGTTCAACGCCTTCAGTTCCAGATCATTGCCATCAGCCTGAGCATGATCTATCGGCCCCTGCAGGGTGAAGGTGTAATCACCATCCTCCTCCACCGCCAGCGTAAAGATCGGTTTGCTGCCGGCCATGGCCACTAGGGTATCCACCCCGACACCATGGACGATGCTGTAGGTGATCGGCACACCGCCTGAGGTCAACGCCGGCAAGCCTGCTGTGCTGCCAACACCGAAACTGACGCCGGCGCTGTCAATCACCATATGGGCCAGTGAGCCGCCCACGGTTGTCAGGGACGGGGCGTTGCCGGGCAGGCCGGTGGGCAAGCCATCCTCGAATACGGAGGCCGTGATCGGTGTGGTATCCAGCACCAGTATCTTCAGCAAGGCACTGGAGGTGTCACCATCTGTATCCACTATGGTGTAGGTAAAGGTCTCCAACGTATCCACTGCTACATCATTGGGCGGTGTGTAGGAGTAGGAGCCGTCGGCATTGACCACCAACTGGCCACCCAGAGGCGTAGTCATGGGACCCGTTGTTCCTCCTTGCACCAGGAAGGTCACGACATTGCCATTGATGCTGTCGGCAACCCCCACATACGCGGCCGGATTGCTGACGGTGAAGCTGACCTGGAACACGGTTGCGGGGGCATCGGCGCCTGCACTGTCCACGCCGGCAGTCGCATCCACATCCGTGATCACATTGCCGGTGGCAGGAGGCGGCACAGTCGCCTGCAAAGTGGCATCCAGGTCATAGATATTGTTGACCAGCGTCACCGCATCTCCGTTGTCTTCCACCAGTCCCAGCTGGGCGATCGCCGAGGCATTGCCGCTCACGTTCAGACCAACGGCGTAAACTTCAACGTTGTTGTTGTTCACAAAGCTGGTCCAGCCAGCGGGGACATTGCCTTCATTGGGCGCGCCATCCGACAGGAAATAGACCTTGGTTTCATACCCGGCCAAGGCAGGGTTTGCCAAATCCGTTGTCAGTTGATTCTGCGCCAGTACCAGGGGGGCGTTGTAGTTGGTACCACCGCCATCCGTCGGCAAACCGGAAATGCTGGCCTTGGCCACATCAGGATCACTGGTTTGCGGGATCAGGACTGCACCACTGGCAAAATCAATGACCGTAATGACCAATGGAACCCCCAGCGCCACATACGAGTCGATCATGTGGTTCAGGGCATCCTTGGCCAGTTCCAGACGGTTTGGCGAGCCATTTGACGTCGTACCTATCTGCCACAACATGCTGCCCGAGGTATCGATCACCATCACGAGGTTGAAAGGCGGCAAGCCCGCCTCAGTAATGACGATGCTGTTGTCCTTGGCTGTCGGCACATCGTCCTCAAAGTTGATGTTGCCGCCCAGGTCCGCACTCACCGTCCCGGTCGCGGTGTCGTTGTCGCCGTCCACCACCGTCACGGTCGCACTCAGCAGCACCTTGCCATTGGCCAAGCTGATGAGGTTGTTGTCGTTGCTGTTGTCCACGTCCTCCGGCAGATGGTCCAGCTCCGCCGACTGCGTCAGCGTCACCGTGCCGTTGCTCGCCACGCTGATACGGAATACCTCCCCGTCCGTGGTCGACCCCACGATATCGTTGCCCACCTTGGTCAGGGTGATGGCCAGCCCGTTGCTGGTCAGCCCGCTGTTGCTGTCGGTCACGCTCAGGCTGTAGCCGCTCACCGTGGTGCTGCCCGCACCGTCCGCCCCATAGTTCGGCACCGCCGCCGCCAGGAACGCCGCCGCAAAGCTGCCGGTCGCCGTGTCACTGGCCGCACCGATGGTCTGCGCATCCTGGGTGGTTAGGGTGATGCCACCGTCTGCCACCGCATTGATGGTCACGCTCGGCACATCGTCCTCAAAGTTGATGTTGCCACCCAGGTCCGCACTCACCGTCCCGGTCGCGGTGTCGTTGTCGCCGTCCACCACCGTCACGGTCGCACTCAGCAGCACCTTGCCATTGGCCAAGCTGATGAGGTTGTTGTCGTTGCTGTTGTCCACGTCCTCCGGCAGATGGTCCAGCTCCGCCGACT
>NZ_CDBH01000017.1 GCF_000820305.1 Aeromonas dhakensis | reverse complement strand
TCCGGCCCCCGCAACCAACTTTCCTTCTTTATTACCTTGATCCTCTAGCTTGTCATCCAGCCGCCTGCGCGGTCTTTCTGCTTTGTGTCGCCTTCACGCTTGATATTGATTTTCAAGTGCAATCTGGCTGTGACCCCGCTTTGTTGGGTATCATCTCTGGTATCTCTTCATGGACGAGGGCCTTGCCCGATGATGCAACCATTTACCTATCTGCCGCCGCAGATCGACATTCACGACGCCAGCCTTTCTGCCGTCCTCACCAATGGCCTGGCCGCCAACCTGCTGATCTGTGCCGAAGAGCGGCGCGAGAGCCTGCTGGCCCTGCCCGAGCTTGCCGCCGTCAGCGCCCAGATCGCACTGGGGCAGAAAGCCCCCTACAGCCTGGTGCTGCACAATACCCTGCAACTGCTGGTCTTCCTGCCGGCCCGTCCCTCTCGTGATCATGCCCTCTACAAGCAGGTGCGCAGCTGGGTTGCGCCGCTGGCCGGGCTCAAGATTGAGCGACTGGGGCTGCATCTGGAAGGGTTTGACGAGGCCGATACCACTCTCCTGGCCGAACTGGCGCTGGCCACCCTGCTGGCAGCCAACGTGCCGCTGCCAAGCCACAAGCATCGCAGCGAAGATCCCTGGCGCTATCAGCAGATCGCGGTCTCTCCCAATTGCGTGCTGGATCTGGCGCGGATCTATGCCGAGGCCGAGGGCAACGGTATCGCCCGCCATCTGGCGGTGTCGCCCGCTTCCGATCTGACCGCCCGCAGCTACCGCGAATGGGTACGTCAGCTGGCTCAGAGCGAGGGGTGGCAGTGGCATGAGTACGATCAGGCCCAGCTGGCCGAGCAGGGGGCCGGTGCCTTCATCGCGGTGGCTCGCGGCTCGGAAGACAACCAGGCCGCCATGGTCAAGCTGAGCTACTGTCCACCCAATGCGGTGCGGCGAGTGGCCCTGGTGGGCAAGGGGATCTGTCACGACTCGGGCGGCTACAACCTCAAGGTTTCCGGCAGCATGTACGGCATGCATCTGGACATGGGGGGCAGCGCGGTGGCGCTGGGCACGCTTCACGCCATCAGCCGGGCCAGGCTGCCCTACGAGGTGCACTGCTGGCTCGCCATCGCCGAGAACCACATAGGGCCGCTCGCCTACCGGCCGGGGGAGGTGGTGACCGCCCTCAATGGCACCACCATCGAGGTGGTGGATACCGATGCCGAGGGGCGCATGGTGCTGGCCGACACCCTCAGCATGGCGGTGCAGGACAACCCGGATCTGCTGATCGACTACGCCACCCTGACCGGGGCCTGCAAGCGGGCGCTCGGCAGCCGCTACAGTGGCGCTTTTACCAACCGGCCCCAGTGGCTGAGCGAGCTGATCAGCCTGGGTCAGCGCAGCGGTGAGCGAGTCTGGCCCTTCCCGCTGGATGAGGATTACGACGACAACCTCGATAGCGAGTGGGCCGATCTGTTACAGTGTGCGCCCGGCGCCTCGCCGGATCACATCGATGCGGCCCGCTTCCTCAGCCGTTTCGTGCCTGCCCAGACCCCCTGGCTGCACCTCGACTTGAGTGGCTTTCGCAACAAGGGCGGCAATGGCGTAGTCAGCAGCGAGGTGACTGGTTTCGGGGTCAGATTGACGCTGGAACTGCTGGCCGGCCCGCTGGGGCGGCGCAATGAACTTGATCAACCAGAACAGTAAGGGATCCCGTGAAAGAACCAAGTTATGACTGGGTGTTGTTCGATCTGGATGAAACCCTGGTCGATTTCCCGGTCGCTCAGGCGCTGGAGCAGACACTGCACATTTACGGCGTGACGCCGACTCCGCCCAAGATGGCGGAGTACCATGCCCTCAACCATCGGCTCTGGCAGCAGTACAACTCCGGCGAGATCGATGCCGTCCACCTGCAGCAGACCCGTTTCTCCCTCTTTGCCGAGCAGGTGGACGTGGCGCCGATGGCGATGAATGACACCTTCCTGCAGCAGATCATCACCCTGAGCGTGCCGCTGGAGGGGGTAGAGGAGACTCTGCAGGCGCTGAAGAGCAAGGTGAAGATGGGGATCATCACCAACGGTTTCAGCCTGCCCCAGCGCGGGCGCCTCGACAAGCTGGGCTGGCAGGCCTGGTTCGAACCGCTGGTGATCTCGGATGAGGTGCAGGTGACCAAGCCGGCGCCGGCCATCTTCCAGCACGCGCTGGCACTGATGGGACAGCCGAGTCCGGCGCGGGTGCTGATGGTGGGGGACAACCCCAAGACCGATATTGCCGGCGCCGCGGCCCAGGGGCTGGCGACCTGCTGGTACAACCCGGCCCGTCAGGATGGGCCGAGCGAGGCGACCCACGAGATCCACCACTTCGCCCACCTTTCGGCCATCGTGCTGGGCGAATAGGAACGCCATTTTCCTCTGCTGAGCAGGGGAAATGAAAAAAACAAGGCAGCCCGCGGGCTGCCTTGTTTGTATCCGGCTCTTGCTAGCGGCCGAGGCGGGCCAGCAACCAGGACTCCAGCAAGGCCACGCCGGGCGCCAGCACGGCTTCGTCGAAGTCGAACTCCGGGTGATGATGGGGCGCCGCCAGATTGGCCCCCAGGATCAAGTAGGCAGCCTGGCCGCCGTTTCGCTGCACCCGCTCGATGAGAAAACCGGCATCCTCGCTGGCGCCGAAGCGACGGGTGTGAATGGTCTCCAGCTTGAGCGCCTGGGCGAGCGGGATGATCTCCTCGAGCAGGGCCGGGCTGTTGTCGATGCCGATGGCCTCGCCCTGTTTGCGAATGAGGTAGGTGGCGCCCTGCATCATGGCCGCCCCTTCCACCATCTGCTGCACCTGGCTGAACATGTAGTCGTTGAGGGCCGGTGTGGCGCCCCGGGTCTCTCCCTGCAGCAGGGCATGGCCCGGGATCACGTTGCGGCCACTGCCCGCATGGAGCTGGCCGACGTTGATGCGGGTCATGCCGTCGCGGTGGCGGGCGATGCCGAGCATGGCGGTAGTGGCCATGCAGGCCGCCGCCAGCGCATTGCTGCCGGCGTTGGGCTCGAGCCCCGCGTGGGCGGCGCGCCCCATGAACTCCACGTCGAACTTGGTGGAGCAGAGAAACTCGGTGGGATTGACCACCAGCTCGCCGCTGTTGGCATGAATGCCGATGTGCAGCGCCAGCAGGGCATCCACGTCATCGAGCTGGCCACCGGCGGCCAGCGCCTTGCCGCCGCGACACCCCTCTTCGGCGGGCTGGAAGAACAGTTTGATACGGCCGTTCAGTCGATCGGCGAGGGCGGCGATGCGCTCGGCCAGCACCAGCCCGATGGCGGTATGGCCGTCATGGGCGCAGGCGTGCATCCAGCCGGGGTTGCGCGAGTGCCACCCCTCTTGGCTGGGGGGATGCAGTTCATCCTGGCTCTCCTCGACCTCCACCGCATCGATGTCGAAGCGAAAGGCCAGGGTCGGGCCCGGTCGGCCGCTGTCCCACAGTCCCATCACCCCCGTTATCTCTTCGATCCGGCCCAGCCAGTCTGGATGGGCGCCCTGGCGCAGGGCTCGCTCCTTCTGGGCCTGCACGTCTATGTTGCGTCCCATGATGAGGTTGCTGGCCAGCAGCTTGTCACCCAGCATGATGGAGAAACCGAGTTCATTGAGGTGGTGAGCGATGAGGGAGCTGGTACGAAATTCACACCAGGCCGCTTCGGGCAGACGATGAAGATCACGACGCCAATGGCTTAGCGCATCCTGTGTCATGGTAATTCCTGCATGGCGAATCCAGCGGATATTGTGACGGGCAGGGGGGCAAGAGTAAATCCCGCAGACACAAATGCAACAGGGGGAGCCACTGGCTCCCCCTATTTACGCTGCCGTAGCACGACAGCTCTGTTTATATACACCGACTGGTGCTAACCACCTTGTCTGCACTCATTTTCAATGAAACGACCAAAAATGACTGAATGCGGTGAATTAACCAGCGCACTGGTGCCTGTCGTTGCCCATGCGGATCACGAAGTGGGCAACCAACCGGCTCAAAGCTGTGACAGCGACGGCAGAGAGACGGCAACCAGAGTGAAAAACACGGTGAAAACGGCAGTAACCACAAACTCTTTCATATTATTGTCTCCCTTGGCTGACTGATGATGGAACCAAGATACCACAATTGCGCAGTAAAACAATAGTAAAGTGTGTTTATGTGGCCATAGTTGTCGCGTAGCGCTCGAAAGCGTCATTTTTATAAATCTAAGGCTGTTTTATCAGCTTCAAGATGGTGGCTGGGCTTTCCATAGGATTTTATGGTGTTTTTATTCAATAAAATCAATGAATTATCTTTATTCTTGTTGTGTTCCATACAGGGCTTTATATGAGGCTTTTTTGGTTTTTTAAAATTTTGTCGGCAAAAGCAGACAGTTTTGCTGGCGATGGAGTGAGTCTGGCATGGTTTGGACTGCTGTCAGCCCCATTTTCCCTACCCCCAGCATTTCTTTTCGTGCTCCGGGGATTTTTCCCAGTAGTGACGCCACCTTCTGGCGGCAGCACTCTCGCAAATTTGCAGAAATCCTGCGGTTGATGGCAGTCGTGCAGCCATTGAACCGACCCTGTTCGACTCTTTTCACGGCATGTTGGCGGCTCGATGGGGGCTGCTGATGGCAGGTACATGGCCACTTGATGGCATGGAGGGTGAGCTGACTGCACAGCGCGATGGCCCTGGTTTCGCTGTGAGTCAATGGCAGGTGGGGAGGTTTGCTGGCTGCATCGCCCTGACCGGGCGGCCTGAAGAGGCAAGGGGAAGGCAGGGAGCCATGGGCGGGGATAACGGCAGACATGGCCAGAGGGTAGAATGGGAGCGGGCGTGCCGGCAGGTGGCCCACGCCAATAAAAAACCCTCCAGCGGAGGGTTTTTTGTCACAACAGCCTGAACAAGCGGGGCTTAGAACAGGGTGGTGGAGAGATCGTAGAGCTCCTGGTTGAAGGGACGCTTCAGGTTCTCGATGCAGTCGATGATGTCGTGGTGCACCATCTCGTTGCCTTGAATACCGACGCAGCGACCACCCTGACCGGCCAGCAGCTGCTCGACGGCGAAGGCGCCCATGCGGCTGGACATGATGCGATCGCGGGCGGTCGGGGAGCCACCGCGCTGGATGTGGCCCAGGATGGTGGCGCGGGTTTCGCGACCTGTCATGGCCTCGATATCCTTGGCCAAGGCGTTCACGTCGGTGACATGCTCACAGATGGTGATGATGGCGTGGCGCTTGCCTTTGGCTTCCCCTTCCTTGATCTGTTGCAGCAGCTTCTCTTTGTCGAAGGCCACTTCCGGCACGATCACGTACTCGGCACCGCCGGCGACGGCGGCAGACATGGCCAGGTCGCCGCAGTGGCGACCCATGATCTCGACCACTGAGATGCGGTGGTGGGAGCTGCAGGTGTCGCGCAGACGGTCGATGGCATCCACTACCACGTTGAGGGCGGTGTCAAAGCCGATGGTGAAGTCGGTACCGGCGATGTCGTTGTCGATGGTGCCCGGCAGGCCGATGCAGGGGAAACCCTCTTCGGTCAGCTTCTTGGCGCCCATGTAGGAGCCGTCACCGCCGATCACCACCAGGGCGTCGATGCCGTGCTTTTTCAGGTTCTCGATCGCTTCGGCGCGCACTTTCGGATCTTTGAAGGCCGGGAAACGGGCGGAGCCGAGGAAGGTACCGCCACGGTTGACCACGTCGGAGACACTGTGGCGCTCCAGCTTGACGATACGGTCCTGGTGCAGACCGAGGTAGCCATCATAGATGCCGTAGACTTCCAGGCCATGATGCAGGCCGGCGCGCACCACGGCGCGAATGGCTGCGTTCATACCCGGTGCGTCGCCACCACTGGTCAAAACACCAATACGTTTGATTTGTTTGGTCATGAGTGCCTCTGGATCTGAGTTGTCGAATACGAAAGGGTTAAATGAGACAAGCCACTTTTACTATATCGGCTTTCATATGGGATGCGCTGGCTGCCATAGGAAAAGCGATACGCAGGAGGGGGCAAGCGCCCCCTCCAAGGCAGCCGATTACTTGGCCGCGCCAGCGATGATCTGGGAGAAGTCGTCCACTTTCAGGGACGCACCGCCTACCAGGCCGCCGTCGATGTCCGGCTGACCGAACAGGTCGGCAGCGGTAGCACCGGTCACGGAGCCGCCGTACAGGATCTGTACCTTGGCAGCCACGGCGGCATCAAACCCGGCCAGGTACTGGCGGATGTGAGCGTGCACGGCCTGTGCGATTTCCGGGGTAGCGGTCTTGCCGGTGCCGATGGCCCATACCGGTTCGTAAGCCACGACGGTGTTCTCGAAGGAGGCGATACCGCAACGGTCGATCACGGCTTTGAGCTGGGTTTCGACCACGGAGTTGGTGGTGCCGGCTTCGAACTGGGCCAGAGTCTCACCGATGCACAGCACGGGGATCAGGCCGCCTTTCTGGATGGCTTCGTACTTGGCAGCAACCACCTCGTCGGTCTCTGCGTGCAGGGTACGACGCTCGCTGTGGCCGACCAGGGAGTAGGTGCAACCGAAGGCTTTGAGCATGGACGGAGCGTTCTCGCCGGTGAA
This sequence comes from Aeromonas dhakensis, assembly GCF_000820305.1. Classification (GTDB taxonomy): domain Bacteria; phylum Pseudomonadota; class Gammaproteobacteria; order Enterobacterales; family Aeromonadaceae; genus Aeromonas; species Aeromonas dhakensis. The sequence continues at coordinate 68,441 of NZ_CDBH01000017.1, read as the reverse complement.
GGCGCCAGACTCGTGAACGTCGGCGTTCTGGGCACCGTAGGCAATCTTGCTGCCGGCGGTCAGCTGCTCAACCAGACCCAAAAAGATAACCGGCGGGCAGACGGCGACTTGTACAGAAGGATGAGCGGCAGCCGCCGGGGTCAGTCCTTTGATCAGTGCTTCGACGGAAGCCTTGGTGCCGTTCAGTTTCCAGTTACCCATTACCAGGTGCTGTCTCATCTTCTATATCTCCTAGGCATTTGATTGCGCGACATTATATGAATTGAACCGAGCCCAAGATAGCTGACCCGGCGGCAAATGACGTAATTTTTTTTCGCTTTCCTGATCCAAATCAGGAATGAAAGGCTCGATCGCTCAATCGGTGACCTGACCCCGCAGACGGGCCCACCATACCCCAATCCATTCGTGAATGGCAGCCTCGGAATACATCAGATAGCGCCCCTTGGGCAGGTAGCTGTAGAGGGGTTGCACCACCTGGCTCTGCTTGGCGGTGTAGTCGGTGGGGGCCGGCACGGCATTGAGTCCCTGACCCTGATAGAGCGCCATGGCCCGCGGCAGGTGGGTGGCCGAGCTCACCAGCGCCACCCGCTTGCCCTTGAGATGCTGGCTGATGCTGACCGCCTCGTCGTGGGTGTCTTTGTTGTTTTCAAACAACGTCATCCGCGAGCGCGGGATGCCGAGGCTTGCCGCCATGCGGGCGTTGACCTCGGCGTTCGAGAGAGGATCCCCCGACACATAGCCCGAGAAGATGAGCTCCGCCTGCGGATAAGCCTGGGCCAGCCGTACCCCCTCCAGAGTGCGGGCCAGGGCGATGTTGTTCTGCCAGCTGCGCTCAGGGACGGCCGGGTCGCTCACATGGCCGTTGCCAAGCACGACGATGGCCTCGATGTCCGGATGCTGGCTCACCTCGAAGGGGGGGAAGGTCTGCTCCAGCGGGCGGGCCAGCTGGTAGCTCACCGGCCGCATCCCCATCAGGGCGACGATGAGCAGGGCCAGGGTCGCCAGCAGCTTGCCGGTTTTCTGAAAACGGGTGAACCAGAGCAGCAGCAGCGCCAGCAACAGCAGGGTGACGGAGAAGGGGAGCGGCATCAGCAGCTGACCTAGCCACTTTTTAAGCACAAACACGGCAGAGAGTTCCTTGAGTTTTCAGCAAATTCGGGATGTGACAGAATACCTCTCTTTTTTGGGATGGCCACAACCCTGTGGCGCAATAGTTGAGTTTCTCCTTGAAGCACGATCAGAGTTTCGACGGGCGGGCCGACAAGTTCGCCCGCAACATTTATGACTCCACCAAGGGGCGCATCCGCACCACAGTGGTCTGGAGCGACATCGAAGCCTGCCTGGCCCGCCTTGGCAACCGGCCTCTGCGCATCCTGGATGCGGGCGGCGGGTTTGGCTACTTTGCCCAGAAGCTGGCGGCCATGGGCCATCAGGTGGAGCTGTGCGATCTCTCCGCCGAAATGCTGGCGCTGGCCCGCAGCCAGATCGCCGAGAAGGGGCTGGAAGACAGAATTCGTCTCATCCATTGTCCCATTCAGGATCTGAAGCAACACGTGACCGGCACCTTCGATCTGGTGCTCTGTCATGCGGTGCTGGAGTGGCTCGCCGAGCCGCGCCAGACCTTGCTCGGTCTGTTCCCTTTCGTCAATGCCGGGGGCATACTGTCGCTGCTTTTCTACAACCGCCACGGCCTGCTGTTCCAGAGCCTGGTGGTGGGCAATTTTGATTATGTGCGCCTGGGTCTTCGCAAGAAGCGGCAGACGGCGCTGACCCCCACCAATCCCCAGCTGCCGGAGCAGGTGTATGACTGGATTGGCCGGGGCGGGCTCAAGATCATCGGCAAGACCGGGGTGCGGGTGATCCACGATTACATGCGCCACAAGCAGGATCAGCTGGAGAAGTTCGACGATCTGCTGGCCATGGAGCAGCAATATTGCCGGCAGGAGCCGTTTATCTCCCTGGGGCGCTATATCCACGTGATGGCGCAGAAACCCGCCGGCTGAGGCCCCCTTTTTCGATGCTACCGGATGTAGCCGCGCGCAAGGCTTTGCGCCCAATACAACAACGAGATGACAACGTCATGATGAGTACATCCCGTACCCTGCCAGAGATGGTGGGATGGGTCAGGCAGGAGGGGCTGGCATTGAGCCTGCCCACCGACCGGCTGGCCTTTCTGATTGCAATCAAGACCCTGTCCGAAGATGAGTCGGACCTGTCGGAAGCGGCCCTGCACGATGCCTTCGGCTACGTCAGCAATGCCTTCGGCCAGATGGATGAGACCCTCACCGGTCGCGCCAACAACGCCATCAACGATCTCATTCGCCAGCAGCTGCTGTCGCGTTTCAACACCGACATGGTGGCGGGGGAGAGCCTCTATCGCCTGTCGCGTCTTGGCATGAGCATCGTCGACTTCTTTATGGATCAGCGCCAGGTCGACTCCATCAAGCTTTCCATCCTGCTCGAGCACCTGGCGGCCGAGCTCGACACCGCCCGCAAGGCGGCGCTCGAGACCAACACCCGCGAGCAGTGGGATGCCGAGGTGCTGCCGCGCCTCACCTTCTCCCTGGAAGAGACGCTGGGACGCATCGATCTCACCCAGCGCGCCATGGATGAGCAGCAGAATCAGGTCAAAAGCGAGATCGCGGCCCTGCTGACCCAGAACTGGGTCGATGCCATCCACAGCTGCGAAAAACTGCTGCACGAGACCGGCCAGACCCTGCGCGAGCTGCAGGATACCCTGGACGCCGCCGGCCACCGCCTGCAGGCGGGCCTGCTCAACATTCAGGAAGCCGCCCAGGGGCGCGAGGATCTGTTCCACGTCGAGGAGCTGACCCACGCCCTGCAGGGGCGCCTTGACGTCATCACCAGTTGGGGCCAGCAGTGTATCGAGCTGTGGGCCCGCTACGACAGGCACGTCCACAAGTTCATCCGCAATGCCATCGACATGGACAAGAACCGCGCCTTCAGCCAGCGGCTGCGCGAATCCATCCGCAACTTCGATCAGCACAACTGGCAGCTGCGGGTGGCCGAAGAGCCCCGCCTGCTGGAACTGCGCGACGAAACCATCGCCATCCACGACGAGGAGGTGACCGGCGAGGTGCCCCTCGAGATGGAATACATGGAGATGGTGGACATCAACCAGGAGCTGGCCGAGCGTATCGAGCGCTATCTGGCCCGCTATCCCGAGCAGGGTCAGCAGCTGGATTTGGCCGACGTGCTGCGCGAATATCTGCTGGACTACCCGGCCCATGCCCACTTCGACGTGGCGCGTCTTCTGATCGACCAGGCCGTGCGCCTGGGCCATGCCAGCGGCGAGCACCAGCTGCATCGTCAGCCCGCATGGAAACCCATTAACCAAGCTGGATCCAAGGTTCAGGCCTATGTCATTGATCAATACTGAGTTTCCCTTGCCGCTGCGGCTCGCAGAGGCGATTGCCAATCCCTTGTTTCCGCGCATCGACACCGCCCTGCGCTCCGGTCGCCACATCAGTGCCGATGAGTTCGAGCAGCACTCGGCGCTGGTGGAGTATCACCAGGAGCTGGAGATCTTCTACGGCCGCTATCAGGTGGAACTCATCAAGGCGCCGGAAGGCTTCTTCTACCTACGCCCGCGCCCGAGTGCCGACATCGGCACCACAGTCCTTTCCGAGCTCGACATGCTGGTGGGCAAGGTACTCTGCTACCTCTACCTGAGCCCGGATCGGCTCGCCTCGGAAGGGGTGTTCGCCATGGGCGAGCTGCAGGAAGAGGTGCTGAGCCTGGCCGACGAGAAGCAGCTGCTGAGGATGGTCAACAGCCGCTCCGGTGGCACCGATCTGGACAAGAAGAAACTGCTGGAGAAGATCCGCACCTCCATGCGCCGCCTGCGCCGCCTTGGCATGATCACCGCCCTTGGCAACAGTGACAAATTCCGGGTCAACGAGTCGGTGTTCCGCTTCGCCGCGGACGTGCGCTCCGATGAGGATCCGCGCGCCGTGCAGCTGCGGATGATCCAGGAGGGGGAGGCCATCTTCCACGACGACGAAATGCCGAGCAGCGACTCGCTGTTTGATGACATCGAGGCGGACCTCGATGAAGAACAACTGGATCTGGAGGTATAAAGGTGCGAGGCAAGTTCAAATCCCTGACCATGGTCAACTGGAACGGCTTCTTCGCCCGGACCTTCGATCTCGACCAGCTGGTCACCACCCTCTCCGGCGGCAACGGTGCGGGCAAGTCCACTACCATGGCGGCCTTTATCGCGGCCCTCATCCCCGACCAGTCCCTGCTTCACTTCCGCAACACCACGGAGGCGGGTTCCAGCAGCGCCTCCCGTGACAAGGGGCTCTACGGCAAGCTGCAGCGCGGCCACTGCTATTCGCTGCTGGAAGTGATGAACAGCCGTGAGCAGCGGATCTGGGTCGGCGTGCACCTGGAGCAGGTGGCCAACCGTGACAACAAGGTCAACATCACCCCGTTTGCGCTGGTGGATGTGCCGGACAATCTGGCGCCCACCGATTTGCTGCTGGAGAAGCTCGACGACGGCAAGGGGCGGGTGCGTGCCTTCGCCGATCTGAAAGGGGCGGCGGCGGAGCTTGGCGCCATCAAGGTCGCCAAGTTCAATACGGTGACCGACTATCACAACTTCATGTTCGAGTTCGGCATCACCCCGAAGAAGCTGCGTGATCAAAAAGATCGCGGCAAGTTCTACCGTCTGATCGAGGCCTCCCTCTACGGCGGCATCTCCTCGTCCATCAGCCGCTCCTTGCGCGAATACCTGCTGCCGGAAAACTCCGGGGTGCGCAAGGCGTTCCAGGACATGGAGGCGGCCATCTACGAGAACCGCCGCACTCTGGAGGCGATCAAGGAGACCCAGGGTCAGCGGGATCTGTTCAAGAACCTCATTACCGAGACCACCCACTATGTGGCGGCGGATTACGTGCGCAACGCCGCCGAGAAGAACCGCCTCTCCGAGCTGGCCCTCAAGGCCCGTGCCGAGCTGGCCGGCAAGCGCCGCCTGCTGGCCGAAGAGAAGCAGCGTGCCATCTATCTGGCCGACGAGGTAGAACAGCTCACCAACCGCGAGAAGTTGCTGACCGACGAGCTGGAGTCCGCCGCCGAGCACCTGGCCAAGGTGATGGCCGCCGTGGCACTGCAAAAGAAGATCGAGATGTACCGCGCCGATCTGGCGGATCTCTCTGACAAACTCGAACAGCAGCAGGCGGTGGTGGAGGAGATCCACGGCCAGTTGCTGGAGGTGGAAGAGCGCAAGGAGCTGGCCCAGGCAGAGGTAGACAGCCTCAAGACCCAGCTGGCCGACTATCAGCAGGCGCTGGATATCCAGCAGACCCGTGCCATCCAGTACCGTCAGGCGGTGCAGGCGCTGGAAAACGCCCGCGAGCAGTGCGAGCTGCCGGGGCTGACCGCCGAACAGGCGAGCGACACCCTGCACCAGTTCCGCGCCGCCGAGCAGAGCCTCACCAGCCGGGTGCTGGGGGCCGAGCAGCAGTTGGCGCTGGCCAAGGCGGCGGTGGCCGAGCACGAAGCGGCGCTGGCGCTGCTTTTGAACATTGCCCCTGAAACCGCTCGCGAGGCTGCCTGGCCCACCGCCCAGGCACTGCTCAAGCGTCATATCGAAGACAAGGCCCGCATCGCCCAGGGGCAGGGGCTGCGCGCCGCGCTGGCTCGCCTCGAGAAAGAGAGCGAAAGCCAGAAGAGTCTCTTCAAGCTGCGTGACGAGCTGCAGCAGGCCTCTGGCCAGCTGATTGCCAGCAGCGATGAGCTGGAGATCTTCCTCGAAGCCCAGCGCACCCGTCAGGAGGAGCTGGCCGAGCAACAGGCCGAGGTCAATCAGCGCCGTGCCAGCCTCGAGCATCAGGGCACTCAGCTTGGCCGCGATATCGCGGAGCTCACCAAGCTGGCCCCGCGCTGGCTGAAATCCTTCGAAAAACTTGAGCAGCTGCGCGAGCAGAGTGGGCTGCCGCTCGCCACCGCCGAAGAACTTTCTTCCGGCATGCAGAGCGTGCTCGACAAGGAGCGCGAGTTCGAGCAGGAGAGCAACCGCATCGCGGCGCAGAAACAGGCGCTGGAGCTGCAAATTCGCAACCTGCAGCTGGGGGCCGGTGAGGCGGATCCCCGTCTTGCCCGCATCGCCGAACAGGTGGGGGGCGTGCTGCTCTCCGATGTCTATGACGACATCTCCATCGACGATGCCCCTTACTACTCCGCCCTCTACGGCCCGGCTCGCAGCGCCCTGGTGGTGCTCGACCTGGAAGGCGCCATCGAGCGGCTGAAAAAGCTGGAAGATTGCCCGGAGGATATCTACCTCATTCAGGGCAACCCCGACTCCTTTGACGAGGATCTGGTGGAAGCGGACGAGCTGGGTGACGCCGTGTTGGTGCGCACCAGCAAGCGTCAGGTGCGCTTCTCCCGCTACCCCGAGCTGCCGCTGTTTGGCCGCGCCGCCCGGGAAAAACGGATCGAACAGCTCGACCTTGAGCGCGAAGAGCTTATCGAGGGTTACGCCAAGGCCGCCTTCGAGCAGCAGAAGTACCACCGCCTCTACGGTCACTTCCGCGACTTTATCGGCCAGCATCTGGATATCGCCTTCCGCCCCGACCCGGAAGCGGAAGTGCAGGCCAAACAGGCCGAGCAGCGCAAGCTGCAAGAGACCATCGCCGAGTGCAACAAGCAGCTGACAGAGGCCAAAGCGGCCGCCGCCCAGCTGACTCGCCATATCCAGCTGGTGCAGGGGATGCTGCCCTTTGCCCACCTGTTTGCAGAGACTGAGCTGGCTGCCCGCCTCGAGGCGGCTCACGCTGACGTGGAAGCGTTGAAACAGGCCGAAGCCTTTATCGCCAAGCACGGCAAGTCGCTCGAGAAGCTGGAAACCATGGTGCAGGTGCTGCGTCAGGATCCGCAGGATCTCTCTGCCCTACAGGCGGCGTTTGACGAAGCCAACGAATTGCTGGCCGAGCAGAAGCGCCGTTGCTACGCCCTCGATCAGCTGGTGGCCCGCCTGCCGCACTTTGCCTATCAGGATGCGCAAGACCTGCTGGGCAAGGCCTCCGAAATGAGCGAGCGACTCAAAGAGAAGCTCAAAGCCGCCGAGCTTGCCGCCCGCACCGCTGGCGAGCAGCACAAGCAGATTGCCCAGCGCCACACCGAGGCGTTGCAGCTGCGCACCGCGCTCAACTCCAGCGTCGAGGCCAAGCGCCAGACCCTGACCGAGTTCGAGCAGGAGCTGGCGGCCATGGGGCTGACCCTCTCTGACGACATGGAAGAGAAGGCGCGCGCCCACAAGAAAGAGATCGAAGAGCTGCTGATCCGCACCCGTTCCCGTCGCACCAGCGCCGAGGCCCAGCTGCAGGTCACCAAGCGCGAGATCGAATCTCTCGGCGGTCGTCTCAAGCTGGAAGGCAAGGATTACTATGGCGCTCGCAAATCCCTGGTGGGTCACAAGGCGAGCTGGTCGCGGGTGGTGCGGCTGGCGCGGGAGACTGACGTCGAGAAGCGCCTCAACAAGCGCGAGCTGGCGTACCTTGACAGCGACGAGCTGCGCTCCATGTCGGACAAGGCCCTCGGCGCCCTGCGGGTGGCGGTGGCCCACGACGAGGCCCTGCGTGATGCGCTGCGCCTGTCGGAGGGCAACCGCAGCACCGAGCAGAAGGTGGCCTTCTATATTCAGGTTTACCGTTACCTGAAAGATCGCATCCGCAATGACATCATCCGCTCCGATGATCCGGTGGAGGCCATCGAGGAGATGGAGATCGAGCTGGCCCGTCTGGCCGACGAGCTCAAGCAGCGGGAAACCCATCTGTCGCTCTCCTCTCACGAGGTAGCGGCCAAGATCACCAACATCATCCGCCGCGAGCAGAACCGTATCCGGGTGCTCAACCAGGGCTTGCAGAACATTGCCTTCGGTCTGGTACGCGGGGTGCGCCTCAACGTCAATATTCGCGAGGCTCACACCCGTCTGCTGACGGCGCTGGCTGACCAAACCGCCATGCACAACGATCTGTTCGCCGACAAGGAGCTCAGCTTCTCCGAGGCGATGGCCAAGCTGTTCCAGCGCCTCAACCCTCAGGTGGAGCAGGGGGATCGCAGCTATCAGGTGATGGGCGACGTGCTGCTCGACTATCGCAACTACCTGGAGCTGGAGATCGAGGTGCAGCGCGGGGCCGATGGCTGGCTGCGGGCCGAAAGCGGCGCGCTCTCCACCGGCGAGGCGATCGGTACCGGTCAGGCCATCCTGTTGATGGTGCTGATCAGCTGGGAGGAGGAGTCCCGTCGTCTGCGCGGCAAGGACATAGCCCCCTGCCGCCTGCTGTTCCTCGACGAAGCGGCGCGGCTGGATGGCAAATCCATCGCCACCCTGTTCGAGCTGTGCGAGCGGCAGGACATGCAGCTCCTCATCGCCGCGCCCGAGAACATCAGCCCCGAGAAGGGCACCACCTACAAGCTCATCCGCAAGGTGCAGGGCAAGCACGAGCACGTACATGTAGTGGGCCTGCGCGGTTTTGGCTTCGCCGACGACAAGCTCATCGCCTGACAGAGGCTGACGGACGAGGTATGAAAACGGGAGGCTTGGCCTCCCGTTTTGTTTGGAAACTGTGGCAAAGTAGCGGCGCGGCCATGGCTGGCCGGCACCACGCCGGTTCGCTCATGCCCGCTACCGCTTCATTGGCATCGACAACCCCGCAGGGGAGCAAGGACAAGGCACATGGTTGAAAAGGGGCAATTTTTGCGAAAGGGGCTGCTGCTGTCGCTCACCGTGCTGCTGGCCGCCTGCAGCAGTCGCTATGACGAGAGCCATGGCGGCAGCTGGCGCGGCTATAGCGAGACGGGGCTCGCTTCCTACTACGCCGATCGCTACCACAACAAGCGCACCGCCAGCGGTGAGCCTTATCAGCGCCACGCCAACACCGCCGCCCACATGGAGTTGCCCTTCGGTGCCATGGTGCGGGTCACCAACCTCGCCAACGGCAAGAGCGTGGTGGTGCGGGTCAACGACAGGGGCAATTTCCCGCGCGGGCGCATCATCGATCTCTCCAAGGCGGCGTTCAGCGCCATCGGCAATCCCCGCGCCGGGCTTATCAAGGTCAGGATTGAGGTGCTCTAGTCACCGGGTCTGCATGTGCTGGCGCCCCTCCATACCCGGGCCGCTGGAAGAGGGCGCTTCCCAGTGATCGCGGGCCATCTTCTTCATTCCATTGGTGATGTTGCCAACACGACTTCCCATTTTCCGGTGTGCAATTAAGATAGCCAAACGAAAATCAGCGAGTCTTTGCCATCTGGCGGCAATCGGTCAGGCGGGCATCGGGCAGGAGCAGGGGAAGTTGAATGCATATGGAACACCCCTTGCCGTGGGTGGAGGCGATCATGTTTCCCTTCAAAGGGGTGACAGGGGAGGATTTCACCGGCGTTTGCTGCAACCGGGCATGGCATGGTGTGTGAGACCCCCCTTCAACCCCCTGCCCATGTTTCGCCGCTAAGGAGCAGGCTATAAAGCGAGACGTCATTCACAGGGAGGATCAGAACATGACTGACAAGCGCGCCATTCAGGCAGCGGCCATCCCCGAGCACAAGGCAAAGTCCCTTTATCCGGAGCCCTTTGCCTCCTTGGTCAAGCACCGCACCCGGCGCAGGCTGGGGGATCATTTCGGCCTCGCCAATTTCGGGGTCAATCTGACGACCCTGGCACCGGGGGCCATCTCGGCGCTCAAGCACCATCACGGCCTGCAGGACGAGTTCGTCTATGTGCTCTCGGGCAATCCCACCCTGCGCCACGGGGAGGAGGAGTACCGGATGTCGCCGGGGGAGTGCATCGGCTTCAAGGGCGGCAGCGGCCTGGCCCACCAGTTGCTCAACCACGGTGAAGTGGACGCCGTCTATCTCGAGGTGGGGGACAGGCTGCCAGGGGACACTGTCGACTATCCCGATGACGATCTGGCCCTGGTACAGGGTGCCGATGGCGCCTGGTCAGCCAGACACAAGGATGGCCGCCCCTACTAGGGGCGCCTATTCGCGCAATGAGAGAGACTTCCATGGTGTTCAGCCCCTTTTCTGCTGTCAGGGCAGAGGATTTTCTGCCGCTGCTCAACGACGAGAGGCTGCGAAAGCACCTGATCCCTCACCCGCTTTTCGATGTGGCCGGGGTGTGCGACTGGATGGCGTACAAGCTGGGAGTCGACGCCCGGCCAGGCTGCCGCGTGCGTGCCATCTTCCTCGACGGCACCCTGGTGGGGTGGTGCGGCATCCAGCCCGATGACGAGGGGGTGGAGCTTGCCATTGTGCTCGCCAGGGCCGGCTGGGGAAGCGGCGTGGTGATTTTCAACGAGATGATGGGGTGGGCGAGGGAGCTTGGCCATCGGTCGATCCTCTTTCACCTGCTGGATACCCGCCCGCCTTACCGCTCCCTCGCCAGACGGGCCATCTGGGTGAGGAAAACACGTCTGGGCGAACACCCTTTCACCACCTATTGCCTTGATGTTGAATCCTGGTCTGCAGACCCTTAGCCCTTAGCCAGGGGGTTGTAAGCCGTGCCGCCTCCTGGCGGGTCACGTTGACACCCTTTGCGCAATGATCCCTCCCGCTCGTTTGTTCCTCTGTGCACGGCGTGGTGAACACTGTGTTCATTCTGCCCCCCTATATGGCCTCCACCGTCCTGCCTACACTGGGCAACTTCTGATGGGGGGCATCCGGCACTATAAATAGCTGTCCAGGCTGCACTCTCTAGTGTGTTGACGATGTAAAACGGAGAAGGATGGATGAAAAAAGAGACAGACAAACTGGTGTCTATCGCCGTGCTGAAGGCCCGCACCGGCATGAGAGAGCAACTGCGCCGCGAGCTGCTCAAGCTTATTGCGCCGACGCGGCGCGAGCCGGGCAACCTGGATTACGTGTTGTTTGAATTGCAGGAGGAGCCGGGCACCTTCTACATGCGCGAGGCGTTCATCAATCAGGCCGCGCTGGACAGTCACTGCCAGACGGACTATTTCCTGGCCTTTGCCGCCCAGGCCGAGGTTCTGCTGGCAGAGCCGCTGCGGCTGATTTTTATGGAGGAGGTGAGCCTCCCTTAAACCCATCGGGCCCACGGTTGGCCCGATTTCTTCCCATGCCCGGTGCCGCACCGGACGCTATCCCCTGTCATCTTCCCCTTGATTTGCTTTCCTCCATCCTCCGACGAGGGACGTCTCATCACACTTATTGCCACCGGTTTGTACCTGCAACCTTTTCATCTCCAGATTGTTTAGTAAGATATCCAAATGAAAATCAATATTGGGGCCAAACCCCGCAGCATCGTCACCATCGCGGGGGCTGTGATGGGGGCATTGGTCGTCATGGCGCCGAACAGATCAGAGGGATGAAATGGAGATAACACTGGCAGGGATCCCGCCAAGTGAGTGTGAACAGCGCTTTGCGGCCGTCAAAGAGGGGATCTTTCCCTATGTCGAGGCAGTGTTTGGCTGGGATGACGAGATGCAGCGCGCGCGGTTGACCAGCGAATATGAGCCGCACTGGTTTTCGTGGATCCTGGTAGAGGGGGAGCGAGTCGGCCTGCTCTGCTGCAAGCCATACGAGGATGCGCTGCACGTCCATCTGCTGATCATCTTCCCTCGCCATCAGGGCCGGCAGCTTGGTTCGGCCGTCATGGCGCGGCTGCATCGCGAAGCGGCATCTGAGGGGAGACACCGGGTGACCCTGTCGAGTTTTACCGCTAATCAGGGGGCGATGCGGTTTTATCGGCGCCTCGGTTATCAGGTGGTGGCGGAGGAGCCGGCGTTCGTCTCCTTGTCCCGACCGGTGACGAGGGAAGAGTCATGGGGTGCCCATGGTTGAGGGAGCGTATTGATGGCAAGGCTGGATATTTTAACGGTTCCCGACCCCAGGTTGAGAGTCAAGGCCGAGCGGGTTGAGGATATTGCGGCCGTGCAAGGCCTGATCGATGACATGCTGGAGACCCTCTATGCCACCGACAATGGTATTGGTCTCGCCGCCACGCAAGTGGGGCGCAAGGAGGTCATCGTCATCATCGACCTGTCAAAGAACAGGGATCAACCGCTGGTATTGATCAATCCGCAAGTGATAAGCGGTCCTGAACCGGCGCTTGGGCAAGAGGGGTGTCTCTCCGTGCCCGATTATTACGCCGACGTCGAACGTTACAGCACAGTGGGGGTGTCGGCGCTGGATCGTCATGGCGTCCCGATCACGGTAAAGAGCTGCGATTTCCTGGCCGTCGTGATGCAGCATGAGATCGATCACCTGCAGGGAAATCTGTTTATCGATTATCTCTCGCCGCGCAAGCGCACTATGGCGTTGAAGAAGGTAAAAAAGCACCTCAAGGCGACATGACGCGATATTTCATGCGGCGCGTTACATATCCATCTGATTATCTGCACGGGAGGGCGGGGTAGCCATGTACAAGGTTGGTATTGTTTTATTTGATGATTTCACCGATGTGGATTTTTTCTTGATGTATGACCTGCTTGGGAGAAGCAAAGATAGCTGGTCGGTGAAAATACTGGGAACCAAACCGGAGCATGGCTCTGCACTGGGTATCAACGTAAAGACGGATGGACATGTGACGGAAGCCCGTGATCAGGATGTGGTGCTGATCACCAGCGGGCAGCGTGGCATCCCTGCCGCGCTGCAGGACCATGAGTTCATGTCCGCGTTGCGACTGGAGCCGCAGCGGCAGCTGATTGGCTCAATATGCGCAGGTTCATTCATATTGCATGAACTGGGTTTGCTGAAGGGAAAGAAATTGACAACCAACCCTGCAGCCAAAGCCCGGTTGCTGGAGATGGGGGGAGATGTTCAAGACTCTCCCCTGGTAGTGCAAGGAAATATTGCAACGGCAGGCGGCTGCCTCTCCTTGGTTTATTTGATTGGCTGGGTGGCCGAACGGTGTTTTGGTCCGGAAAAACGTAGATTGATGCAATCTCAGCTTATTCCTGCCGGACAAATGGAAATCTTCGAAAAACTGATATCTTCCACCATCAGAGATGCTGAGAATGCATTTGACTGATGTCATCCAATGCTCCTGAGCTCGGTTCAGACCATGATAAGCAAGCGCTATGACAAGGATGGTGAATGAACCTCGCGTTCAACAGGGTCAATCTGGCCCGTGACTATGAGTTTTGTGTGGCAGCGCGCCGGGACGCCTATGTGTGCAGCTTCCATCGCGACGACGGATTTGACGCGTTCCTGGCGGGCTATCGGGAACGGATGACGACGAGGCTGACCAGCCGGGAGTGGCATTATCTGCATGTATGGCGCGGTGGCGAAATAGTAGGGCAGCTGGAATTTCGTACCTCTTCATCCGAGCCGGATAGCGGCTACGTTCACCTGATCTATTTGACGCCGCAGGCGCGCGGACAGGGCCTGGCCGCATTGCTGCTCCAGCACGTTGCCCACACAATGCAGCAGGCCGGTTGCCGGCGGGCAGTGCTGTCGGTCAGCCGCCTCAACCTGCGTGCGCTGCGTTTCTATCGACGCTGCGGGTGGCGATATCTTGGGCCAAACCCCAAGCATGCTGAAACAGATTTCTATGAATATTGGTTACCGGATGCGCCCTGAATGACGATATGAACAGGGCAGGCTGCAAGCCACTGAAGGAGATGAGATGAACAAGGTGCAGTGGGCTGTTGGTGAGAAAGGCAAAGCGCCGGGGAAAATGGCGCTTCGTTGGGGGAGTCTGATGCTGGTGTCGCTGCTGGGCTGGCTGCTGGCTATGATGCCGGCCTACGCCGAGAAGCCGCAGCTCGCCGCCGAGTATCAGCCCCTGGTGCAGCGGGTGATCGATGCCGCCAAGGCGCGGGATCAGCAGGCGCTGGCCCGCCAGATCAAGTACCCCTTCAAGCAGGAGTATCCCATCCCGGTCATCAATAATTCGTCCGAGATGGTGGCCCGTTTCGACGAGGTGTTTGATGAGGCCATTTTAAAGCGCATCGCCAGCTCCCGGGCCGGGCAGGATTGGCAGGCCATGGGCTGGCGCGGCATCATGCTCGGCAGTGGCGAGGTGTGGCTGGATTTCGATGGCAAGGTGATCGGTATCAATCATCAGACGGCGCAGGCTGCAAAACGCAAGGCCGAGCTTGTCGCCAAACAGAAAAGCGATCTTTATCCCGGCCTGCGGGAGTACAAACGCCCCGAGCTGATGTGGCAGACCGAGAAATTTACCATTCGCATCGACGAGTTGGGGGATGGCCGCTATCGCTACGCCTCCTGGGCCAAGGGCAAGGCGCTCAGCGACAAACCGGACCTGGTGCTCAGCAATGGCACCGTCAGGGTGGAGGGCACAGGAGGCAACCACACCTTTCAATTCACCAGCGGCCCTTACCGCTACGAGTGCGCCGTGACCGTTTTGGGTGAGCAGGGCATGCCGCCGGGTGAGCTGGTGGTCTATCAGAACGAGGTCGCCATCATGCATCAGCCGGTGATCAAGGTGCTCTGATATCCCTTGATCTGCCCGGAACGTTCAACGCGCGGCCAGGAGCCGCGCTTTGGTTGTCTGCAGCGGCTGATGGCTTTCCTCTAGCCCTGCGGCACTCGAACCCCCTTGTCGAGGTAGAGGCTGCTGTAGTGAGCACGATGGGTGACGAACATCACCTGATGGCGGCTGCCATCGGAGAGGATGATGAAATCACCGGCCTGGGCGGGGCTGTGCAGGCCGATCTCATGTTCGGGGGCGGTCAGCTTGTCGACCTCCTCCTTGAAGGTGAGGGTGTAAGAATACATAGGGTGCTCCACTGCAGGACCTTATACAGACACGCCTCAAAGGTAGTTGCTGCCGCCCGGCTCTGCGGCGCCCAAGCGGCACCCGTGTACCATTTAATTTACCGGCCACGACGGGCTCGCTATCTTATGAAAAACGGCCTGCGGTATGTGCAAACACAGTCGGCAGGCCAGGGTTATCAGCCATCGTCAGGAGCAAGTCATGACAGAGCCAGCAGCACAGTGGAAACCCGAGTTGGTGCGTATTGCCGCCTTCTCTTCTGGGGAGACGGGAGGCAATCCGGCCGGGGTCTGGCTTGGTGCTCAGCTGCCCGCTGCCGAGGAGATGCAGCGCATCGCCGCCGAGGTGGGTTTTTCAGAGACGGCCTTTGCCGCGCCGCTCGCCATTGCCGATGGGACGGCCGGGACGGCGGCGTCGCAGTGGCGGGTGCGTTACTTCTCTCCACTGGCCGAGGTGCCTTTTTGCGGCCATGCCACCATTGCCCTTGGGGTGGCGCTGGGCCGCCGGGTTGGCCCCGGTGAGTATGGGTTGCAGCTCAATCAGGCCACCATTTCGGTATCGAGCTGGCTGGATGGGGAAGGGGAGTGGCAGGCGGCATTGCAGTCACCGCCCACTCGCAGCAAGCCCGCTCCCGCAGCGTTGGTAAGAGATGCGCTGGCGCTGTTTGGTTATACCCGGGCTGATCTGGATCCCCGCATTCCGCCGGCCCTTATCCATGGCGGCGCCGATCATCTGGTGCTGGCCCTCAACAGCCGCGCGGCCCTGGCGGCCATGCACTACGAGATGGCCGCGGGGCGCACCCTGATGCAACAAGAGGGGCTGGTCACCATCTTGCTGGTTCACGCCGCCCGCGAGCAGCTGTTTCATACCCGCAACCCCTTTGCCTATGGTGGCGTCTATGAAGATCCCGCCACCGGCGCGGCCACCGCAGCCTTTGCCGGTTACCTGCGGGACCTGCACTGGCCCCACGGTGGCATCATCGATCTCTTGCAGGGGGAGGAGATGGGGATGGCATCGCACCTGCACGCCGAGATCCCCCCCGAGCCCGGCAGTTCAATCCGGGTATTTGGCCGCGCCCGCCTGATGTGACCCAGCCAATAAAAAACCGCCAACTGGCGGTTTTTTATTGTGTCGGCCCTTATTTCAGGGCTTTCTTCAGCTTCTTGATCTTGCTCTCGTGCTTGGCAATTTTCTCGAGGCGGGTGGCGATCTTCTTCTTGATCTCTTTCTTGCTGACTTTGGCCATCTGGCGTGCTCCTTTTGCAATGATGACACTCGCGGTGTCGGGGTAGGTCAGTCCATGAACCCCCAGAGTGCCACAGGGTAGCTGATGACACCAACCTTTCGCTCAAAATAACGGCAGACAGCATGCCGGTGTAGGGCCTTGTGCTGCGACGCTACGAAGCCAGAACAGGGTCGCTGCAGGGCAATTGGCAGCCATAAAAAAAGCGCCCCGCGGGGCGCTCTTGCTATCGGTTCGTGAGGGCGATCAGGCCTTTTTCAGGTAGGCGGCGACCAGCACGATCTGCACGCCGTTGACCTTGCCTTCAATGTGCAGCGGGTTGTTGGTGAGGCGGATGCCCTTCACCAGGGTGCCGCGCTTGGCGGTGAAGCCCGCCCCCTTGACGTCCAGATCCTTGATCAGGGTCACCGAGTCACCTTCGACCAGTACGGCGCCGTTGGAGTCGACGGTCGGTACGCTGTCGTCATCCTCGCTGGCCAGGCCGGCTTCGGCCCAGGCCTTGGTCTCGTCTTCCATGTACATCATGTCCAGCATGTCCTGGGCCCACACCTCGCCCTGGGCGGAGAGGTTTTTCAGCTGGCGCCACGCCATGACCTGTACCGCAGGTACCTGGCTCCACATGCTGTCACCCAGGCAGCGCCAGTGGTTGACCACTGTGGTTTCTGGCTGCTCCAGCTGGCCATGGCAGGTGTCGCACAGGGCAACGCTGTGATCATCATCGCTGGCCGGAGAGTGGGGGACCGCGAAGGCAGTCAGTGCCTGTTCGGCACCGCACAGTTCACACTTGGCGCCCGCGCGCGCTTGCAGGATGGCATTGATGGTCATGTTTTGGTTCCATTCACGTTGGTAAAATGGCCCGCGCTGGGCAGGCCAAGATAATGAAGGGGCGGAATATACCACAAAACCCCGCTCTTTGTCAGGCTAAGCCCCGCCGCAGGGTTATGGCGGGCCGGAGGGATTGACCTAAGGGGCTCTCTTTGCCCGTGCTGAAGCTGGGGGATGGTGGCACAACCACGCCGGCGCAGCATGGATGAGAGTGCTTTTTGGCGCGGGATCGCTAGAATGAGCCTCCATTTTGACGGCAGAACAGGGGCGCGCGTGCTGGCTCAACGTTTTCAACAACTGGATCGACTGCTGAGCGAAGCCCGGCACTGGTGGCAATATCAACCCTATCATCACCTTGACCTCGCCTTTGCCAAGACGACGCCGGCGCTGGCCGAGCGGCTCAATGCCCTGTCGCTGGCCGAGATTGAGCGGCTTGATGGCGACATGCCCGCACTGTGCGAGCTGCTGGCCCCCTGGATCCCGCAGGGCTCGGCGCTGCATGCCCTGAGTGCGTTGCCGACCCTGACGGGCGAACCCATCCCGTGCGAGCGGACCATGGCGATGTACATGCCGGGGCGCAAGCAGGCCCAGATTGAAGCCTTCACCGCCTGCCTGCCCGCCCATCGCGGCCCCTATCTGGAGTGGTGTGCAGGCAAGGGCCACCTAGGGCGGCTGGTCTCCCTGCACCGTCAGGCCGAGGTGCTGAGCCTGGAGCTGCAGGCGCCCCTGTGCGAAGAGGGGCGCCTGCTGGCCGCCCGTGACGGCGCCCGGATGGCATTTGTCTGTGCCGATGCCTTCGCCGATGAGACCGCCCAGCTGATCGCTCCGGCCCATCACGCCATGGCGCTGCACGCCTGCGGCGAGCTGCACACCCATCTGATTGAACAGGTAGCGGCGCGCGGTGCCGAGGGGGTGACCCTCTCCCCCTGCTGTTATCACCTGATCCGCACCAGCCACTACCGCCCGCTCTCCGGCCCGGCCAAGGCCAGTGCGCTGCAGCTTGCCAAGAGCGATCTGAAGTTGCCGCTGCAGGAGACGGTCACCGGTGGCGCCCGCATCGCCCGCCTGCGCGAGCAGGAGGTGGCCTGGCGGCTGGCCTTTGACTGCCTGCAGCGCCAGGTGCGCGGGGTGGATGAATATCTGCCGGTGCCCAACATGCAAAAGAGCCTGCTGACCGGCACCTTCGAGGATTTCTGTGGCTGGGCCGCCGAGCGAAAGGGGCTGGTGTTGCCGGCCAGCCTCGACTACGCCGGGTTTCTGGCAAAGGGGGAGGCGCGTTATGGCGATGTCGCCCGCATGGAGCTGGTGCGTCACCTGTTTCGTCGACCGCTGGAGCTCTGGCTGGTGCTGGATCGCGCCCTCTTCCTGCAGGAGCAGGGCTACCGGGTGGAAGTGGGCGAGTTTTGCGACAAGCCCATGACTCCCCGCAATATCCTGATCCGCGCGGTGCGCACGCCAGAAAAATAAGCGGCGGGGCCCTTCGTTGCGGGGTCTGTTGCAGCGGCTTGCTGTTTAACCTTCGAGGTCGCCGACTGGGGCGTTTGTTTCGTTGAAAGAGCGGCTTTATCGCTCTTTTTTCATTTTTCTTCGGTTTATTTACATATATCCGGCCGCCGCGTCAAAACATCGGTTCACAATGCATTTTATGGGGGCCGACCGACAGAGTGAATTGGCTCACAGTTCCGATAATATTCTTAATTTTCATCGTGAATTTAGTGGCTGATAATATTACTCTCGAGGCGACTCTTATCCCGACGTTATTCTGACATAAGGACTGTCTGTTATGTTCAAGCCTACACATTGTGCCTGGCTGGTTGCGGCTGCCTGCGCATTGCCAAGTCATGCCATGAATATTCAACCCGACCCACAAAATGCCGGTGGATATGTGATTGCCGCACCGGATCTGGCGGCGGTTGAAAAATCCAAGACGGCCAATCCCATGTACGGGATTTGGGCAAAGGCGTTGGCGACACGTTCCAATACCATTGTTGATGCCATCAAACCGAGGGCAGCGAGCAATCCGGATAACGTCAAACGGGTCGAGCGGGTATTCACCGAATCGGACTGGGATTATTTAACCCAGATGGCGGCACCTGAATATACCTACGAGCGCTTCTTGCGGGCGGTCGGTAAATTCCCGGCTTTTTGCGGTGAATATACCGATGGCCGTGATGCCGATGCCATCTGCAAAAAATCCATCATCACCGCTTTTGCCCATTTCGCCCAGGAGACCGGCGGCCACATTGCCAAGGAGAATATCTCCGACAACCCGTTGGCCCTGGAGGAGTGGCAACAGGCGCTGGTGCACGTGCGCGAGATGGGCTGGTCGGAGGGGCAGACCGGCTACACCACCGGCTGCGGCCAGAACGACTGGCAGAACAAGAAGTGGCCCTGCAGCACAGGGCAGGGTTATTTCGGTCGCGGCGCCAAGCAGCTCTCCTACCATTTCAACTACGGTGCCTTCTCCGAGGCGATGTTTGACGGCGATGCGACCGTGCTGCTTAACAACCCCGGGCTGGTGGCGGACTCCTGGCTCAACCTCGCCTCCGCTATCTGGTTCTTCCTGACCCCGCAGGCTCCCAAGCCTGCCATGCTGCACGTGATTGACCGCACCTGGGTGCCCTCCCAGCGCGAGATCGCCGCTGGCATCGGCTACGGTTTTGGCACCACCATCAACGTCATCAACGGCGGCATCGAGTGCGGCGAGCAGAACAAGGACAAGGGTCAGCCGGTCAACCGCATCCGCTACTGGGAAGGGCTGGCCAAGCATTACGAGATCCCGGTCAAGGCCGACGAGAAGAACACCTGCTGGCAGCAGACCCCCTATGGCAGCCTCAACCTCAACGGCGCCACCGACGTGCTCTACACCAACTGGGACGGCAACTGGAAATACTACCCGGATCGGCCAGGTGGCTACTCGTTCGAGTGTGAGCTGGTGGGGTTCCAGACCGCCTACTCGGCGCTGGTGCCAGGAGATTACGAGAAGTGCGTGACCAACTTCTACGGCTCCCACGCCAACTGGCCCAAGGTGAGAGTGGTGGCCAAGCTGGATCCTGCGCCGGTTGACCCGACCGATCCCCCGGTGGGCGATGTACCTGCCTGGAGTGCCAGCAAGGTCTATACCGCAGGCAATCAGGTGAGCTACAAGGGGGCCATCTATCAGGCCAAGTGGTGGACCCAGGGCAATGAACCGGGCAAGGGGGATCCCTGGGTGCTGGTGCCGACGAAATAAAGCAAAGCGGCCAATATCAATTCGCGAGGTGGTTGATAACAGCTTTTCAAGCCAATGCGGGGGACATATTGTCCCCCTTTTGCAATATCCGACATGGAAAAATTGAGCTTGCATTTAATTTGGAAAGAGAGGGTGATACTCAGGCCCTTATCACTTATATGAGGGCCCAATGAGGGGGGGGTAATAGCCGACAGCTGCCGATGCTGATGCAGTAAGTCAGTCATCTATATCGGACTGACTCAGTTTTTTATCTTGGGGGGGCGTCAGCTGAGATTTATTCAGTTTGGCATTGATGATGTGTTGCCTTATTGAAATGCCCCTTATTTAATCCATCAGGCATGCCTCACCCAGCCGATATTTTATCGGGCGACGACATGCAAGAGTTAAAAGGATTGGCCGCCATCCCGTCATAAGGCATCACTGCGTATGCGTAAATGAGTCAACATCAGGGAGCAACCCCATGTTCACTATTGCCGTGCATTTCGAAATCCCAGTGACAGAGGTCGGGGAGGGCATCAAGGTGGCCAAATTTCAGGACCCGGAAGGCAGTCGGATTGCATTAAAGGAGTGCTGGCCGGCGGCTTTGTTAGTCATCTCGCAGCCGGTTTTGTGATGGGGATGGTGGCCGACGAGGGCGCAACATGGTACTCATCTGATCCGGTAGTGGCTGCAATGACTCGGTCAGGTCAGCGACGACAAGCGACAGCAAGACGCAGGGAGGAGTGATGAAGGGACATTGTCTGTGTGGCGGGGTTGAGGTCTCGGCCGGCGATCATAAGGAGGTGGGGTTGTGCCACTGCAGCACCTGTCGGCGCTGGTCGGGCGGCCCGCTGTTTGCGGTGCACTGCGGCAAGGAGGTGCACTTTAGCGGACTCACCCCGGTGGCCTATCGCTCCTCGGAGTGGGCGGAGCGGGGCTTTTGTCCCACCTGCGGCACCCACCTTTTCTATCACCTGTTGCCGACGGATGAGTACATAGTGCCGGCCGGCCTGTTTCAAAACGAATCTTTCCAGCTGGCGAGCCAGATCTTCATCGATGAAAAGCCCGATTTTTACGAGCTGAAAAACGAGACACCTACCCTGACTGGTCAGCAGGTGTTCGAGCAGTTTGCACCCAAGCCGTGAGCATGGGGGCGAGGTAGCGTGAGCATCGGCCGCAATCAAAGGAACAGACCATGCAATTGGTAGTGATGCGCCACGGGCAAACTCAGGCCAATGCCGAGGGGCGCTATCAGGGAGCGCTGGATATCGGTCTAAGCGACACCGGCGTGGCCCAGATCAGAACGCAGGCAAAGATGCTGGTCTTGGCGCAGGCTCCGTTTCAGCGGCTGCTGAGCTCTCCCTTGCTGCGGGCACGGCAAAGCACGGCCCTGGTGGCGGACGAGCTGGCGTTGCCGGGAATCCTTGCCCCCGCGTTTCGCGAGCGCCATGTCGGGGTGTTCGAGGGGCTGACCCAGCAAGAGGCGCGGGAGCGTTATCCTGCGCTGTGGGCCCGCAACATCACCCGGCGCTGGGCCGAGGCACCGCCCGGCGGCGAATCGCTGGACGAAGTCATTGCCCGGGTCGGGCAGGGATTGGCGGAACTGGCGCAGAGTTGCCATCAGGAGCGGGTGTTGCTGGTGGCGCACGGCGTGGTGGCCAAGGTGATCCGGGCGCTGACCGTGGCGGGATTTGACGACTTCTTCGAGTGGCAGCTGGCCAACGGGGCCGTGCTGGAGGTGTCGCTGGCATGTGACGACGCTGGCGGGCCGCAGCGTTTCTTTGCCCGGCCGGGCAGTGAACATGGTCTCGCTACCTTGAATCGAGGAAGGCGCCAGGTTTGATGATTGTCTATCAGGCTTGGCGTCGCCTATCAGGGGGAATCTGGCAGCGCCTTCCTTGAGCAGTTGCGCCCTTGTTTCTTGGCCAGATAGAGGGCGGTATCGGCCCGGCGCACCATGCGCTCCACCGTATCCTGCGGGCCCAGGCTGGCACTGATGCCGACGCTGATGGTGAGCGGTACCTCGGTGCCTGCGCCCAGCTGATGCAGCTGCGACTCGACGGCGAGGCGGATCCGCTCCGCACTGGCCCAGGCCAGCTCCAGCGAGGTTTCCGGCAGCAATACGATGAACTCCTCGCCGCCCCAGCGGCCCAGCATGTCCACCTCCCGCAGCTGTTTGGCGACCCGCTTGACCAGGCTGAGGATGGCCTGATCGCCCTGTTGATGGCCATAGGTGTCGTTGATCTGCTTGAAGTGATCGATGTCGATCAGCAGCAGGCTCATGGTGTGACTGAAGCGCTGGCAGCGCTGCATCTCCAGCTTGACCAGCTCGTCGAAGCGGCGCCGGTTGGCGATCCCGGTGAGGGGATCCGTGGTGGCGGCCACCTTGAGCTCCTCCACCAGCTTGGCCCGCTCCGAGATGTCCCGCAGGATGGCGGTCATCTCGGTGGTCTGACCCAGGTTGATCTTGGCGATGGTCACTTCCAGCGGAAATTCGCTGCCGTCGCGGCGCAGCCCCATCACGGAGGCGCGGGCGTGCATGGGGCGCGAGTTGATGGGGGAGTTGCTGAACGCCTTGAAATAGCCGTCGTGGTTGGCCCGAAAGCGCTGGGGCAGCAGGGTCTCCAGCCGCTTGCCGAGGTAGCTTTCGTCCACCCCGAACATCTCGCAGGCGGCGGTGTTGATAAGTTCGATGCGCGACTCGCTGCTGACGCTGATGATGCCGTCATAGGCGGAGTTGACCACCGCCTCGAAGCGCTTGCGGCTCATTTTGAGCGCCTCCTCCAGCTGTTTTTTGGCGGTGATGTCGATGGCGGTGACCATGATGCGGGTGATGCGGGACTGCTCGGGAATGATGGGGGAGATGACAAAGCGCCACCAGCTGGTGCGCGACAGGGTATCGATGGGCAGCTCGCTCTCGAGCCCGGTCTGTTGGCTCACACACTCGTGCATCGGCTGCTCTATGCTGCCGGTGATGTAGCGGGGAAACATCTCGCCCAGGCGCTTGCCGATGCAGCCCAGCACATCCAGCTCGAAAGCCTGGGCAAAGGTGTCGTTGGCGGAGATGAGGGTAAAGCGATCGTCCTTGTCGAGGGAAAACACCGCGACGGCGGCACCGATGGCATCGAGAGAGGACTTGATATCGGCGTGGGAACCCTGTGTGAACATGCAACCTCCATGGCGAATAACATATTGATATTCAGTATAGTGCGGCCGCTTTGATGCCCGGTTGACGGAGCCGGGCAGGGGCCGGCCACAGAGCGTCCGCTCTGGCAAACTGGCCGGTCGGCCCGGATTGGGCTTTACTTGCGGGCATCTACAAACGGCACCGGATCCGGCGCAGCGGTCTGGTCAGCGCAACGAAGCAGGGAGGGCGAGATGAAGATCAGCATCGAGGCTCATATCGAGCAGGAGATAGAGGCGGTCTGGTGGGCCTGGAACGATCCGGACTGCATCGCCAGGTGGAATGCGGCCTCCAGCGACTGGCACACCACCAGCAGCCGGGTCGATCTGGTGGTGGGTGGGCGCTTTTGCCATCACATGGCCGCCAAGGATGGCAGCGCAGGTTTTGATTTCACCGGCACCTTTACCCGGGTGGAGGCGCCGACCCGCCTCTCGTTCTTGATGGATGACGGGCGCGAGGTCGATGTGCAGTTTGCGAGCGAGGCGGGCGGCACCCGGGTGCAGGAGACCTTCGATGCCGAGTCGAGCCACACCCCGGCCCAGCAGCAGGCGGGCTGGCAGGGGATCCTCGACAACTTCAAGCGCTACGTGGAGGCGGCAGGCTAGGGGAGAGGTGCCAGTACCAATAAAAAACCACCGCCAGACGTCGGTGGTTTTTTATTGCACCTTGATTGCGGGGCTCATACCGCAGGCGTTGCCGGCGGGTGGCGCGAAGGCGTTACTCCTCGATATCCAGCAGCACCAGGATGGCGCTGTCACCGCCCCACTCGCGGGGGGCCTGATGGAACGCCTGCACATTGGGATGCTGGGCCAGCCAGCTCGGGATGCGCTGCTTGAGGATGTGTTTGCCGATGCCGTGCATCACGGAGGCGACGTGAATGTTCTCGCGTCGGCAGAGGGTGAGCAGGGCCGCCAACTCCTGTTTGGCCTGCTGCTGGTTCATGCCGTGCAGGTCCAGGTAGATCTCCGGCGGATAGCTGCCGCGCTTGAGCTTTTTCAGCTCGAATTTCGACACGTCGTCGCGCACGTAACGGGTCGGTCCATCCTCTTCCAGATGGGGCTGGTATTCATCGCTGAAATAGTGGTCAACCCCAAGGGATTCGCGGCTCTCACGCATTTCGCGTTTCTGCTTGACCGGGCGTAACTCGGCCCTTATGGTATCTTGCTTGATTTTCCGGGTACCTTTTATCGCATCGCGGAACAGCAGGGTTTCCTCGTCTGTCGGTGAGGGCGTTTTTTTCATCAGGTACTCGTCTTGCTCGCTGTATAGAATTCTCGGGCCGGATATTACTCGACTTGGAGGTGGATTTGGACAAGATATTTATCGATGAGGTGGTTGCCGAGATGCACACCATCCAGGACATGTTGCGCTGGGCCATGAGTCGTTTCAACGACGCCGGGATCTTCTACGGACATGGTACCGACAACGCCTGGGATGAGGCCGTGCAGCTGGTACTGCCCGCGCTACATCTGCCGCCGGACGTGGATCCGGCCATGCGCCACTCCCGCCTGACCACCAGCGAACGGCACCGCATCGCCGAGCTCATCATCCGCCGTGTGCAGGAGCGCATTCCCGCCCCCTACCTGACCAACAAGGCCTGGTATGCCGGTTGGGAGTTCTACGTGGACGAGCGGGTGCTCATTCCCCGCTCCCCTATCGCCGAGATGGTGGCCAACCGCTTCGCCCCCTTCCTGAAAGACGAACCGACCCGGATCATGGACTTGTGCACCGGCTCCGGCTGCATCGCAATCATCATGGCCCACGAGTTCCCGGAAGCGGAAGTGGATGCCATCGACATCAGCGTCGATGCCCTCAACGTGGCCGAGCGCAACATCAACGATCACGGGCTGGAGCAGCAGGTCATTCCGATCCGCTCCGACCTGTTCCGCGATCTGCCGGTCGGCGACAAGTACGATCTCATCGTCTCCAACCCGCCCTACGTGGACTCCGAAGACATGTCGGATCTGCCGGACGAGTTTCGCCACGAACCCGAGCTGGCGCTGGCCTCCGGCTCCGACGGCCTCAAGCTCACCAAGCGTCTGCTGGCCAATGCCGCCGATTTCCTGAAAGACGATGGTGTGCTGGTGGTTGAGGTGGGCAACAGCATGATCCATCTGGAAGCCCAGTTCCCTGACGTGCCCTTCACCTGGGTGGAGTTCGAGAACGGCGGTCACGGCGTGTTCGTGATGACCCGTGCCGAGCTGGTGCAGTACCAGGACCATTTCGCGATTTACAAGAGCTAAGCAGGAGCAAGCATGGCAGGGAACAGTTTCGGCCAACTCTTTCGGGTTACCACCTTCGGCGAGAGCCACGGCCTGGCGTTGGGCGCCGTGGTCGACGGCTGCCCGCCGGGGCTGGAGATAAGCGAAGCGGATCTGCAGGGGGATCTGGACCGGCGCAAGCCCGGCACTTCCCGCTACACCACGCCACGCCGCGAGCCGGACGAGGTGAAGATCCTCTCCGGGGTGTTCGAGGGCAAGACCACAGGCACCTCCATCGGGCTCTTGATCGAGAACACCGATCAGCGCTCCAAGGACTACTCCGACATCAAGGACTTGTTCCGTCCGGGCCACGCCGATTACACCTATCACCAGAAGTACGGCCAGCGCGACTATCGTGGCGGCGGTCGCTCCTCCGCCCGTGAAACCGCCATGCGGGTGGCGGCGGGGGCCATTGCCAAGAAGTACCTGAAACAGGTGCACGGCATCGAGATCACCGGCTTTCTCTCCCAGCTCGGCCCCATCAAGGCTGAAGCATTCGACGCCGCGCAGATCGAGCAGAATCCCTTCTTCTTCCCCGATGCGGGCAAGCTGGAAGCGCTCGATCAATACATGCGCGACCTGAAGAAAGAGGGCAACAGTATCGGCGCCAAGGTGCAGGTCATCGCCAGCAATGTGCCGGTGGGCCTGGGGGAGCCGGTGTTCGATCGTCTCGACGCCGACATCGCCCACGCCATGATGGGCATCAATGCGGTGAAAGGGGTGGAGATCGGTGACGGGTTTGCGGTGGTGGAGCAAAAGGGCTCCGAGCATCGCGACGAAATGACCCCGGCCGGCTTTGCCAGCAACCATGCGGGCGGCATTCTGGGCGGCATCTCGTCGGGTCAGGATATCGTGGTGAGCATGGCGCTCAAACCCACCTCCAGCATCACGGTGCCGGGCAAAACGATCAATACCGAAGGCGAGGCCATCGAGATGATCACCAAGGGTCGCCACGATCCTTGCGTCGGCATTCGCGCCGTGCCCATCGCCGAGGCAATGCTGGCCCTGGTGTTGATGGATCACCTGCTGCGCCACCGTGCCCAGAACCAGGGCGTGCTGACGCATACTCCGCAGTTGCGCTGATCGGCCTGTTCACCACTCGGCTGATCGGGTGGCGCTATCGCAGACACAATAGAAAGGCGACCTCAGGGTCGCCTTTTTGATGGCTATTCACCCCCTCTTGGCGAGTGGGCCAGGGGACGTGTCGGCCGCCGGGTTGTCGAGCCGGCAGGTGGGCGGGGTAGGGTTGCCGCTTGCCGGCGGCAGGTTGGCGATCGCCGCATCGACCCGGGCCAGGGTGTCGTCATCGATGGCGCTGTTGGCAAACATCAGGCTGACCGGCTGGTGGTGGAGCAGCAGCTGGCAGTGGATAAAACCGTCGGCCCCCAACTGCTGCAACCGGTAACGGGCGTATTGCCACTCGACGATGATGCCGTCGAGGCGGCGGGCCAGCAGCAGATCGATCAGCCGATCGTCGCTGTTGTATTCACTCGCCTGTTTCAGGGCAGGGCAGGATGCCATCAGCTGGGTCGGCCGGGTGCCGCGTAGCTTGCCAAGGCGCAGCTGGCTTTGCTGGCAGAGCCCCTGCAGGCTCTGCACATCCTGCCAGGGCTCGCGCTGGCCCGGAATGGGATCGCTGCTCAGCAGCACAAAGGTGCTGCGCCGATAGGGGGCCGAGAAACGGGCGAAGGCACGCCGCTCCGGCGTATCGAGCGCCCCCATGGCGAGATCGAGTTGCTGCTGCTCTATTAGATGAAGGGCCCGAGCCCAGGGCAGATTGCGAAAGCGGGGCGTGAGCCCCGCCTGGGCCAGGATCTGGCGGGTCAGGCTCACGTCCAGCCCATCCAGCGTCCCCTGGGCATTGATGTAGCTGAACGGAGGCCAGTGACCCCAGGCGACGGACAACCTGGTGTTGGCCTGCAGCGGCAGAGTGAGGGCAAGCATCAGCAGAAGCAGCCAGTAGCGGCCGGCAGGCAGAAAATGAACACGCATGAACCTGAACCTCCTTGTTGCAGGATCGCCGCGGCGGCGTCGCCATGGTCTGGCATCAAGCATAGCCTGATTCGAATGAGTTCTTGAACGGCTTTTCTCGGCGGGACGGTGACCGGCTTTTGGCAAACATGCTGGGAGGAACATCACATTTTTCTCGTTTCTCCTCAATAACTCCGTTAGACTGCGCCCCTATTCTTTCCCCTTTGCTCTGCTCCCCGGGGAAATCGTTGTGTTCTCAACAGGCCCGGATCTGGCGAGATGGCATCGGCTCAGCAGAGGAGCCCCATCACGGATCCCCGGCGCCCCTATCCCTAGCAGGTAACTATGAGTTTTACTTCCCTCGGTCTGGCCGAACCCTTGTTGCGTGCCGTTGCCGAGCAAGGCTACGACACCCCGTCTCCCATTCAGCAACAAGCGATCCCGGCGGTACTGGCTGGCCGTGATCTGATGGCCGCCGCCCAGACCGGGACCGGCAAGACCGCAGGTTTTACCCTGCCGATGCTGCAACGCTTGACCGAGAGCAAGCGCAAGGTCTCCCCGAACCGCATCCGTGCCCTGGTGCTGACCCCGACCCGCGAACTGGCCGCCCAGGTGGGCGAGAGCGTGCGCAACTACGGCAAGCACCTGCCGATCCGCAGCCACGTGGTATTTGGCGGCGTGAGCATCAACCCGCAGATGATGGCGACCCGCCGTGGTCTGGACGTGCTGGTGGCCTGCCCGGGCCGTCTGATGGACCTTTACAACCAGAACGCCGTCAAGTTCGACGAAGTCGAGATCCTGGTGCTGGACGAAGCGGACCGCATGCTCGACATGGGCTTTATCCGCGATATCCGCCGCATCCTGGCTCTGTTGCCGAAAAAGCGTCAGAACCTGCTCTTCTCCGCCACCTTCGCCGACGAAATTCGCGAGCTGGCCACTGGCCTCCTGGACAACCCGGCGGTGATCGAAGTGACCCCGCGCAACAGCACCGCCGAGCGCATCGAGCAGCTGGTGCACCCGTGCGACAAGGCCAACAAGATTGCCCTGCTGAGCCACCTCATCTCCAGCAACAACTGGCAGCAGGTGCTGGTGTTTACCCGCACCAAGCACATCGCCAACCGGGTTGCCGAGAAGCTTGAGAAGGACGGCATCAGCGCCGCCGCCATCCACGGCAACAAGAGCCAGGGGGCCCGTACTCGCGCCCTGTCCGGCTTCAAGGATGGCAGCGTGCGCGTCATGGTCGCGACCGACATCGCCGCCCGCGGCCTCGACATCGACAAGCTGCCCCAGGTAGTGAACTTCGAGCTGCCAAACGTGGCGGAAGATTACGTACACCGTATCGGCCGTACCGGCCGTGCCGGCGCCGCCGGTCACGCCATCTCCCTGGTCGCGGCCGATGAAGGCAAGCTCATCAAGGCCATCGAGCGGCTGACCAAGCAGAGCATCCCCTGCGAGCAGGTGGCCGGTTTTGAAGCCTCCCGCGAGACGCTCGACAACATCGCCCGTGGCATCGGGGCGCCGCTGCGCAAAGAACCGCGCGATCCGAGCGAGCAGCGCCGTGCGCCGCGCCCGCAAGGCCAGGGCCAGCGCCAGGGTGCCGGTCGCTCCGGCAATGGCGTCGGTGGTAACGGTGGTGGCAATCGCACTGGCAACGGCGGCAAGCCCAAGCCCCAGGGCGGCCAGCGTCCGGCCGATGGTGCCGGCAAACCGGCCCAGGCTCGTCGTCCCCGTCGCGCTACCCACAACCAGTAAACGGCCTGGGAGCCTGCTCCCTCGCTCGGTTGATGTAAAAAGCCCCGCCAGTCTGGCGGGGCTTTTGTCATTAATACAACGTCGGTTGTTGGTTCAAAAACAGACCATCATCCTAGCAAGCTGCTTTAGATAGCAGGTCCGTTGAAAGGGTGACAAGTAGTATTGGATGTAAGTGAGTTCATCCTCGACTTACAATTGCATCGTTCAGAGAGTTAATTACAGTCTTTATGTAAGATTCATCAGTGCTTACTAGAGCTTTGTTCTCACCCGATGAAGAGTTCAAAAGTACCGTGAACTGTCTCTTGTTGCCTTTCCAAGCTAGTACGGCAAGGCCCAGCAGTACCAAGCCTGCAATGAGCCAGCCCCCACTGCTTCCAAATAACATTAATAGGCCAATGATGCCAAGGATGATGGAACCAGTCCTGTTAGGTTCGATTACGCCCGACTTGACGGACGTCACATTATTCATTGCGTATGTTTGACCATCTACAATAAACCGACTGTTACTGACACTAACATTTCCCTGATTAAAAAAGATCTTTTCTTCCATAGCTTCACCTATACCCTGTGACAGGTTAAATAATGTTTACAAATTTGCGGCTGCATTACATGAAAGAAGAGAGGAAGCCATGAAATGTAGCGCACTTCAACTGAATAAACGTCGATAAATAGAGTGCATTTTTCAGTTCAGATGGTCAATTCAAAGGTTCCAAAAAAAGCCAATTTCATCGCATAGTTATTTGTAGCTGCCTCATCCTCTGCTCCTTTCATTTATTAATTATGGTGCCCCATAGAGCTTGATTTGCAGCACGTTGGCGATGGCGCTGCCGTTCCAGTGGTACTCCAGATGGCGGGGCTGATGGACGCGGCTGACCAGGCGCGGGCGATAGAGCAGGTAGCAGTCGTGGCCGCTGTGGCGCACCGAGCGGTAACAGATGCCGTCCACATCTAGGGCTTTCTGCTCGCGGGCGAAGGCCTGGGAATATCCGTAGTCGGTAGCATGGTAGAGCGGAGTGGCGAGAAAGGCCGCGCCGGTAATGTCGACCAGGCTGGCACTGAACTCGGCATGGATCACCCGCATCTGCACCTTCTGGGCGGGTTCACGGGTGTAGCCGAAGACGCGCTCCTGGTGGTAGACCGTCTCCTTAATGGCGGTGTCGAGGTTGGGGGCGCAGTAATAACCGCCAAAATCACCGGTGGTGAAGCGGGCCCCTTCCGGATTGAGGTGGGTGAAGGCAGCCATCACATGGCTGCCACCAGCCAAGCCCACCAGCCAGTCCGCTTTCGGTACCCGCGTCAGCTCGCCGGCCTCTTCCTTCAGCCTGTCGTTGGTCAGTGCCTCGATGGCCCAGACCGCCTCCAGCTCGTCGGCGTTGGCCACATCCTCATAGAGGCAGATGGTGGGGTAGCGACTCGGGATGATCCGGTAGGCTGACTCGTCCTTGAATACGCGCTGCGGGGGCGTCTGCATCAGGCCATGCCTCCGCGCCAGGCGTGCAGGCGGGTAGCGACCTCATAGAGATCGGCCACGCGGCCACCCTGCATCACCTCCATGGCGCTGCGGCCGGCGAAGAAGGGGTGGCTGTTGGACTTGCGTACCCAGCCATAGATGCTCTCGTCCGCGCTGAACAGTACCCGGAGACTCTTGTGAATGTTGAGAAGGTAGCTCATTCGCTCCTGCAGGTCCGCACTCAGTCTGATCCCGCCGTGGGACTCCTTGTACTTGTTCAAAGTTGAACGCGAAGAGATGCCGAGCAGTCGCAACTGTTCATCTGTGTTGCACTGCCATTTGTCCAGGATGCGAAACACCACCGGCAGCGCCTTGCTGGGATCAATGGCGCCATCTTGCCGTTGAACGTGTGCGGTTGCGACCATGTCAGGCTCCTTACTGGATTGAGCGTGTATTCTGTTGCCAAAAAGGCGATTTGTTATCAGTGTACAAGAATTGTTCACATATATACAGAGTGTCGATGCATGGTGCATATATGAACGTTTGATGCACAAGGAGATGATCACCGCACCGGTGGGTCCCTTTATATCGATGGCATATACCGATGACATAGAAAAAGCCCCGCCAAATGGGTTGGAGGGGCTTTTTCTTTTTTGCTATTGGGGCATGCAATACCGGCTCTGGCTTAGAGCGCCGGCAACAGTCCCATGCTGACGCTCACCTGCACCCCGACGATCAGCACGCCCATGGCACCGGCAAGGCCGAGGGACAGCACGCCACCCGGGGCGCGGTAGTGGTGCGTCTCGGCCTGCTTGCGGCTCTGCCACACCAGGGCCACCGGCAGCAGTACCGCCAGTATCGCCAGCGCAATGGCGGCGTAGCCGAGCGCCATGATGAAGCCCTGCGGGAAGTAGAGGGCAAACAGCAGGGGCGGCACGAAGGTGATGAGGCCGGTCTGGGTGCGACCCTGCCAGTTGTCCTTGCGACGGGTCACCTTGGCCATGAAGTCAAACAGACCCAGGGTAACCCCGAGGAAGGAGGTGGCCAGCGCCAGATCGGCAAACAGGTGCATGGCCTGGTTGAAAGCGGGCCAGCTCACCAGCTTGCCGACGTTGGCCAGCAGGGTGTCCAGCGCGCCACCGCTCTGGAGCAGGGCCTGTTGACCCAGCAGACCCAGGATGGCGACCTGCCACAGCACGTAGAGAATGAGCGGCAGGGCGGATCCCCACACGAAGACCCGGCGCAGCTGCTTGGGGCAGTCCCCCAGGTAGAGCATCACGCTCGGGATGGAGCCGTGAAAGCCGAACGAGGTGAAGATGACCGGCAGACCCGCCAGCAACAGCCCCTGGCCCAGCGGCAGGGCGAGTAGGTGCTGCCCTTCGGTGCGCGGCAACAGCAGTGCCAGTACCGCCACCATGATCACCAGCTTGACGGTGAACATCAGCCGGTTGAGGTAATCCACCTGCTTGGTGCCGACACAGACCATGCCGCCAAACAGCAGGGTAAAGGCCCAGGCCGCCTGCTCCTGACTGAGGGGGAGGCCGGCATCGGCCAGCGCCTGGGCCAGCAGGCTGCTGCCGCCGCTGATGTAGGCGGAGGCCAGCGAGTAGAACAGCATCAGGATGCAGAAGGAGGCGATGCGCTTGCCCCAGGGGCCGAGCAGGTGATCCGCCAGCTGGTGCAGGTACCACTTGCCGGTGTTGAGGCTGGCTTCCACCTGCAGCATGGCGGTAAAGGCCATCAGGGCCCAGAGGCCGATCATCAGCAGCAGGGTGGCGGGGCCGCCGAGCGACGAAGAGGCCAGCGGCAGGGCCAGCATGCCGGCGCCTATGGTGGTGCCGGCAATCAACAGGGTACATCCCAGGGTTTTGGTGTTCATGGTGTCCATCCGAATCGAGAAACTGCGCGGTGCACAGCAGGCATATGAGGTGTTGGCAAGGCGCCTCCGGGGTCGAGACCGGAGGCTAGCAATATCGGAGTGAACCCATCGTTACGAAAAACCTGTGGTTGTAAAAGTTGGTTGCCAAGTTAACGGATCAAAATGGTGGAAACAAGCCTGAAAAAGCGGATTTTGTACTGGGTTGGCAGAATATGTGGAAATAAATGATGACAGATATGGTTTTGGGGTGGTGAAAAAACGCGCCGCTGCGAGGGAGGCCGCAGCGGCGCGCCATGGAGAGGGGATCAGCGGCGGCGTTTGAGGGTGCGGCTCACATAGTGGAGGCCGCATTGGTATTCGCCGCCAATCGCCTTGAGGGCCAGCTCCAGCGCCTGGCTGGCGAGGGCATCGTGCTGCTGGGGCAGGGAGTTGATGCCGAAGGGGAGGAAATCGAGCAGGCGATCATCGCCGAAGGTGGCCATGGCGAGCCGGCTCATGTCGGTCTCCTGCTCAAGCAGATAGTCGAGCACCCCCTCCATCAGGATGTAGGAGGTGGCGACCAGTGCCTGGGGCAGCTGGCCGAGCTGCTGATGCAGCGTCTTGATCAGGCGATAGCCTTCGGCGCGGGAGAAATGGGCCCCTTCACACAGATGGCAAGCCGTGCTGTGGCTGGCAACAGCCTGCTCGAAGCCGGCTTTGCGTTCACGGCTGATCGTGAGCGCCGGCAGTGCGGTGATCAGGGCGATGTGCTTGATTGCCGGCGAGAGCAGGGAGGCGGTGAGATCAAAGCTCGCCTTCTGGTTCTCGCTGGCGACGGTGACGAACTTGTCGGCTGCCATGGCACGGTCGATGGCGAGCACCTGAATGCCGCGCGTCTGCAGGCCAAGGTAGAAGGGATCTTCGGGTGGCAGGCAACTGGCCACCAGCAGCGCATCCACATGGCGACTGGCAAGCATCTCGGCCAGCTCCTTCTCGGTGGCGGGGTCATCTTCCGAGCAGACGATCAGCAGCTGATAACCCTGTACCCGCGCCCCTTGCTCCAGCCGTTTGGCGAGCTTGGCGTAACTGGCATTCTCGAGGTCGGGCAGGATGAAGCCCAGGGTCCTGGTCTGGCCGCCACGCAGGGAGGCGGCGCGGCTGTCCGGCTGGTAGTTGTGGGCGGTGACCACCGCCATCACCTTGTCGCGGGTGACCTGGCTGATGCGGTATTGATCGGCCTTGCCATTGATCACATAGCTGGCCGTGGTGCGCGAGACACCGGCGAGGGCGGCGATTTCATCCAGTTTCATCATATTGGCTCTGTTTGAGTTGCAAGGCCCACGGGCACTGCCTGGTGAGGGCACCGAAAAGTGTGCGCGGGATCATATCATTGAAAAGCACTCTTTGTGGGTACTTGATCAATTCGCTGAAACGATTCAGTCTGAGTGTAAGTGAAACGATTCAGCTTGTCAGCAGACAATCGATGGCCGGGCATAAAAACCCGGCATGGCTCCCGAAGGGATGCAATCCGGTCTATTGTCAGCTGGCGAGTGGCACGAATGGTTATGTTTGATGCGCCGGTACGGTCAGGCCGCCCGGCACCTGATGGAGAATCTCTATGTTGAAGTTGGCGCGACAGCAGATCCTGCTGGGGCAGTCGGTGGCGACCAAGGCCGAAGCCATTGCCCTGTTGGCAGGCAAACTGACCGAAGCCGGTCTGGTGGAAGCGGGATATGTAGATGGCATGCTGGCGCGTGAAGCGCAGCACGCCACCTATCTTGGCAGCGGCATCGCCATTCCCCACGGCACCACCGACACCCGGCATCTGGTGAAGAACACAGGCGTCATGGTGGCCCAGTTCCCCAATGGCATCGAATGGGATGAGGGGCAGATCGCCTACTTCGCCATCGGCATCGCCGCCAAATCTGACGAACATCTGGGCATTTTGCGCCAGCTCACCCACGTGTTGGGTGACGAGCAGGCGGCGGCGCAATTGAAAGAGGCCACCGATGCCGACACCATCATCAATATCCTGACCGGTGCCACGGCGCCCAAAGAGGTGCAGTTCCTGGCTTTGGCCGACTTCCCGGCAGACGATCGCGACCAGCTGCTGCTGGGCGCCGCCGCCCGCGCCAAATCCGCCGGCTGGGGCGATGCCGCCATGGTAAGCGCCCTGCTGGCAAGCGACCCCGCCTACCTGGGCGAGGGGATCTGGCTTGCCCGCGTGCAAGCGGCCCAGACCGGTTGGGTGCTGGCCACGCCTAGCACTGCACTGAACGCCGGGGAGCAACCGGTCAGCGCCCTGCTGCTGCTGTGCGCCGCAGATAGCGGCCATCTGGCGCAGCTCGACAACTTGGCCAAGCTGGCCGCTGCCGGTCAGCTGGCCACCTTGGCAGGTAGTGAGGGGCTGGCCATGCTGCAGGCGGGCCCGGCGAGCGGTCTTAGTGAAACCTTCACCATCATCAACCCCCACGGGTTGCATGCCCGTCCCGGCGCCATGCTGGTCAAGGTGGCCAAGGAGTATGAATCCGACATTCGGGTGGCGAACCTGGATGGCAGCGGCGAGGCGGTCTCCGCTAAGAGCCTGATGAAGGTGATCGGCCTTGGCGTCAAGTGTGGCCATCGTCTGGCGTTTCGCGCCGAAGGGGCTGACGCCGAAGCGGCCCTCAAGGGCATAGGCGCCGCCATTGCGGCCGGGCTGGGCGAGGGGGCGCACTGATGGACATAGTGACCATCACCCTCAACCCGGCGCTCGATCTCACCGCCCGTCTGGAGGCGATGAGCCTGGGCGAGGTGAACCTGGTGAGCGAGGCCAATCTGCGTGCGGCGGGCAAGGGGATCAACGTGGCCATGGTGCTCAAGGACTTGGGCCGCGACGTAGGCGTCACCGGCTGGCTTGGCGCCGATAACCAGCAGAGCTTCGTCTCCCTGTTTACGGAGCGGGCCCTGGCCGATCACTTCGTGCGCGTGGCGGGCAGCACCCGCATCAACGTCAAGATCTCCGAGCAATCCGGCCGGGTCACCGATCTCAATCTGCCGGGGCTCACCATCCATGAGGGTGAAGTGGGCGCGTTGGAGCAGGCCATCGACCAATTGACCCCTCACGCCGACTGGTTTGTGCTGGCAGGCAGCCTGCCCAAAGGGGTGGCCCCCGATTACTGCGCCCGCCTCATTCGCCTGCTCAAGGCCAAAGGCAAGCAGGTGATCTTCGATTGCAGCGGCGCGGCGTTAAGCGAAGGGATCAAGGCGGCGCCGACCCTGGTCAAACCCAATCTGGAGGAGCTCGGCAAGTGGGCCGGCCGCCCCATCAAGACCCTGAGCGAGCAGGCCGAGTGTGCCCGCACGCTGCAGGCAAGCGGGATCCCCAACGTGGTGATCTCCAATGGCGCGGATGGCCTCATCTGGTTTGCCCCGGATGCCGTCTGGCAGGCCATTCCGCCGCGCATGCAGGTGGTCAGCACGGTTGGTGCCGGCGACTCTCTGGTGGCCGGTCTCGCCCATGGTCTCAGCCTTGGCTGGACGCCGGAGCAGACCCTGCGCCTCGCCACCGCCGTCTCGGCGCTGGCGGTCAGCCAGGTGGCGGTCGGCTTTGACGATATCAGTGTGCTCGACCCCTTGCTTGAACAGGTGCGCGTACAGCGTCTGGATGCGCTGGCACCGGTTCAATGCCATACCCCCTCAATGGAAAACTCAGGAGATGCCCAATGAAAGCAATCTTGGTTACGGCTTGCCCGGCGGGCATTGCCACCAGCTTTCTCGCTGCAAAACGAATAGAACAGCAGGCCAAACTGGCAGGCTGGGAGCTCACCCTCGACGTCGGCTCCAGCGTGCAGCCCCGTCAGGTACCGGGCAAGGAGCAGATTGCTGCGGCCGAGCTGGTGCTGGTTGTCGCCAGCGCCCCGGTGGATCTCGCCGCCTATGACGGCAAGCGGGTCTATCAGGGCAGCATGGATCTCGCCCTGCAGGATCCGGCCGCACTGCTGGAGGCCGCCGCCAGCGGCGCCAGCGTCTATCGCCATCAAGCTGCGCCCGCAGCTACCAAACCGGCCGCCGCTGGCAAGCGCATCGTGGCGGTGACCGCCTGTCCGACCGGGGTGGCTCACACCTTTATGTCGGCAGAAGCGCTGGAGACCATGGCCAAACAGCTGGGTCATCAGATCCGCGTCGAGACCCAAGGCTCGGTCGGTGCCCAGAACGCCCTGACTGCCGAGGAGATTGCATCCGCCGACCTGGTGTTCCTCGCTACCGACATCGAAGTGGACATGGCTCGCTTCGACGGCAAGCCGGTCTATCGCACCAGCACGGGCGCGGCGCTCAAGAAAACCCGTGCCGAGCTCGACAAGGCCTGGAACGAGGCCAAGACCTATCGCCACAGCGGTGCCAGCCAACCCAAGAAAGAGGAAAAAGCCGGCCCCTACAAGCATCTGCTGACCGGGGTCTCCTTCATGCTGCCCATGGTGGTGGCGGGCGGCCTCATCATCGCGCTCTCGTTCGTGTTCGGTATCGAGGCGTTCAAGGTGGAAGGCACCCTGGCCGCCGCCCTGATGAAGATCGGTGGCGGCTCCGCCTTCGCCCTGATGATCCCGGTGCTGGCCGGCTACATTGCCTACTCCATCGCTGACCGCCCGGGTCTCGCTCCCGGCATGATCGGCGGCATGCTGGCAAGCTCGCTGGGTGCCGGTTTCCTTGGCGGCATCGTGGCCGGTTTCCTGGCCGGTTACAGCGCCAAGTACCTGAGCGACAAGGTGCGTCTGCCGGTGACCCTGGAAGCGCTCAAGCCCATTCTGATCATTCCGCTGTTTGCCAGCCTGTTTACCGGCTTGGTGATGATCTACGTGGTGGGCGGCCCGGTGGCCGGCATCATGAATGCCATGACCGAGTTCCTCAACAACATGGGCTCTGCCAACGCCGTGCTGCTGGGTGTCATCATCGGTGCCATGATGTGCTTCGACATGGGTGGCCCGGTCAACAAGGCAGCCTACGCCTTCGGGGTCGGCCTGCTGGCCTCCAAGACCTACGCTCCCATGGCAGCCGTGATGGCCGCCGGCATGGTGCCGGCACTGGGGATGGGGATCGCCACCTTCCTGGCCCGCACCAAGTTCATCAAGGCGGAGCAGGAAGCGGGCAAGGCCTCCTTCGTGCTGGGTCTGTGCTTCATCTCCGAGGGGGCCATCCCGTTTGCCGCCAAGGATCCGATGCGCGTCATCCCTGCCTGCATGGCGGGCGGCGCCCTGACCGGTGCGCTCTCCATGCTGTTCGGCTGCGAGCTGATGGCACCCCACGGCGGTTTGTTCGTGCTGTTCATCCCGAACGCCATCAGCAACGTCATGATGTATATCGTGGCGATTGCGGCAGGGTCGCTGCTGACCGGGGTGGCTTACGCCATGCTCAAACGCGGTGAAGAGCAGGCCAAGCTGGCCACGGCATAAGCCTTGCGATCCGGCAACATCTCATAGTGTCAAAAAGAAAAGCGGCCTGCGGGCCGCTTTTTTATGTTTGTCGTGAAAGGAGGAGGGGGAGAAACTAGAAATCCCAACCCGGTTGCTCTTG
Source organism: Aeromonas dhakensis (assembly GCF_000820305.1). GTDB lineage: Bacteria > Pseudomonadota > Gammaproteobacteria > Enterobacterales > Aeromonadaceae > Aeromonas > Aeromonas dhakensis. Next base: position 30,417 of record NZ_CDBH01000017.1, on the reverse strand, counting down.
CGGCTCGTTCTGGGCCCCCTCCAGCGCTTTGCGGCGGGCGGCTTCCACCCGCGCCTTGCGGCCTCGGCACAGGCGCATTACCTCCTGCTGCTGGGCCGGGGTCATGGTGAGCCAGTTGAAACGCTCTTCGCGGCTGCGCAAACACCCCTTGCAGTAGCCCTTGTTGTTCACTTCACAGACCCCGATGCAGGGGCTCTGCAGCGGGAAGATTTCGAGCTGTTCCATCCATGGCCCCTCACACCTTGTTACCTTGTTATAACCCAGAAGATCCCCTTTGGAGAAATCCGTCGTTGCAGGCTTGAAGGCGTTTGCTTTCCCCCTGCAAATTTGGCATCTTCCCCGCCGAACATGACGCTTGGTGTTATATGAGGACATATGAATAAACACGCGTACTGGCTGACCGCCGCTGTGCTGGGGTTGGCCGGTTGTGCGGGCAACTCTGAGCAAGCCCAGGTGCCCAAAAACAAACCCGATGCCAGATGTTTTCTCAACTGCGAGGTGCCGGAAAATCTGGGCAAGCAGTATCTGGACGGCATGCTGCCCGACGATCTGGTGCGGGTTGAGCGCGTCAACAGCCGCGTGCGCGCCGACTACAGCAAGTTCGGCCCCCAGAGCAGGCTGGTGCTGGAGCGCTCCGGCAAGATGACCCGCCGCTATGGCGAACTCTATCACCAGCTCTCCCGCTGGGTGGCGAACGGCGGCAATCCCGCCGACATTACCCGCTACGGCATCAGCCTGGCCCAGCTGGGCGGCTCGGATCGGATGGGCAACGTGCTGTTCACCGGTTACTACTCGCCGGTGCTGGAGGTGCGCCACCGCCCGGATGCGAAATACAAGTACCCCATCTACGCCATGCCCAACTGCGGCAGTCGTTGTCCGACCCGGGCCCAGATCCACCAGGGGGCGCTGGCCAACCGCGGGCTGGAGCTGGGCTACAGCAAGTCTCTTATCGACAACTTCCTGATGGACGTGCAGGGCTCGGGCTTTGTTCACTATGGCGATGACGACAGGCTGCAGTATCTGGGCTACAGCGGCAAGAACGGTCACGGTTACGTCAGCATCGGCCGGGTGCTGATCGATCGCGGCGAGGTGCCCAGGGAGCAGATGTCCATGAAGGCCATCAAGGAGTGGGCAAACCGTCAGCCGGAGGAGAGCGTCAAGGAGCTGGTGGAGCAGAACCCCTCCTATGTCTTCTTCGAGCGTCGCCCCACCAACGATGTGATCGGGGCCGCCGGCATCCCGCTGTTGCCGATGGCTGCGGTGGCCGCCGACAAGACCCTGCTGCCGATGGGTACGCCGATCCTGGCGGAAGTACCGCTGCTGGACAAAGAGGGCAACTGGACCGGCAAGCATCAGCTGCGGCTGTTGATCGCGCTGGATGTGGGCGGGGCGGTGAAGAAGGGTCACCTCGACCTCTACCACGGCATGGGCGAGAAGGCCGGTGTTGCGGCCGGTCACTACAAGCACTTCGGGCGGGTCTGGAAACTGGGCCTGCACCATGGGCCGACCGCCGCGCCCTGGCTGTAAGGTCTTGTGGGGGCGGTTGTGCATCAGCCGCCCGCCCACGAGGCATAGAGATGGATGTAAAAAAGCCGCCGGAGCAATCCGGCGGCTTTTTGTTTAGCGAGGTGAGCTTGGACATATCAAGAGAGGGTGGTCTCAGCCCTTCTTGATGTCGAGCCGGATGGCCCCCACCGGCTTGCAACAGCAGGGCAGGCACTCTCCCTGCGAGACAAAGGCGAGCGGCACGGCGGCATAGTGCACCTTGCCTGCCAGCAGCGGGGTGCGGCAGGCGCCGCAATAGCCGCTGCGGCACTGGAACTCCACGTGATGACCGTGACGCTCCAGAGTCTCCAGCACGCTCTCGCCGGGGTGGGCGTGCAGCACGCCATCCCGGGTGTGTACCTGCGGTGCGCCCGTCTCGCTCTTGGCGGGGGCGGTGTGCAGGGGCTCGGTCAGCGTGCCGGTGGCGTCACTCACAGCTCGAAATCACCCAGGTCTTCGGCGTTCACTTCGCTGTCGATCTGACCCACCAGGTAGGAGCTCACTTCCACTTCCTGCGGGGCGACCTGCACGTTGTCGGAGGAGAGCCAGGTGTTGATCCAGGGGATCGGGTTCTGCTTGGCGCCGGCAAAGGCCGGTTGCAGGCCAACGGCGGCCATCCGCAGGTTGGTGATGTACTCCACGTACTGGCAGAGGATGTCCTTGTTCAGGCCGATCATGGAGCCGTCCTGGAACAGGTACTCGGCCCACTCCTTCTCCTGGATGGCGGCTTCCTTGAACAGATCGAAGCAGGCCTGCTCGCACTCGCGGGCGATCTCGGCCATCTCGGGGTCGTCCTGGCCGCTGCGCATCAGGTTCAGCATGTGCTGAGTGCCGGTCAGGTGCAGTGCTTCGTCGCGGGCGATCATCTTGATGATCTTGGCGTTGCCCTCCATCAGCTCGCGCTCGGCGAAGGCGAAGGAGCAGGCGAAGCTGACGTAGAAGCGGATCGCTTCCAGTGCGTTGACGCTCATCAGGCACAGGTAGAGCTTCTTCTTGAGCTCGCGCAAGGTGATGGACACCTCGCGGCCGGCCACCTGATGGGTGCCTTCACCGTGCAGGTGGTAGAGCGCGGTCGCTTCGATCAGATCGTCGTAGAAGTGGCTGATGGAGCCGGCGCGCTTCAGGATCTGCTCGTTGGTGACGATGTCGTCGAACACCTGGGCAGGGGTGTTGACGATGTTGCGGATGATGTGGGTGTAGGAGCGCGAGTGAATGGTCTCGGAGAAAGCCCAGGTCTCGATCCAGGTTTCCAGCTCCGGAATGGAGACCAGCGGCAGCAGCGCCACGTTGGGGCTGCGGCCCTGAATGGAATCCAGCAGGGTCTGGTACTTCAGGTTGGAGATGAAGATGTGCTGCTCGTGGGGCGGCAGGGCCTGGAAGTCGATGCGGTCGTGGGAGACGTCCACCTCTTCCGGGCGCCAGAAGAAGGAGAGCTGCTTCTCGATCAGGCGCTCGAACACTTCGTGTTTTTGCTGGTCATAACGGGCCACGTTGACCGACTGGCCGAAGAACATCGGCTCCTTGAGCTGGTCGTTTTGGGTCTGGCAGAAAGTTGAATAGGCCATGGTTGTCGAATATCGCGAAGTAGGGGAAACAGGAGGGCGGGAGCTTGTCGCTCCCGCCCGGTTCATCAGATCTTGCAGGCGCCGCCGGCACAACCGTCATCTTGCAGATCGGTCTGGGCATCGTCCGCACCATCACGGGTGTTGTGATAGTACAGGGTCTTGAGGCCGTATTTGTAGGCGGTCAGCAAGTCCTTGAGCAGCTGCTTCATCGGTACCTTGTTGCCTTCGAAACGGGCGGGATCATAGTTGGTGTTGGCGGAGATCGCCTGATCCACGAACTTCTGCATGATACCGACCAGCTGCAGGTAACCATCGACGCTCGGTTGCTTCCAGAGCAGTTCGTATTGATCCTTCAGACGGTCATACTCGGGCACCACCTGCTTGAGGATGCCGTCCTTGGAGGCCTTGACAGAGACCAGACCGCGCGGCGGCTCGATGCCGTTGGTGGCGTTGGAGATCTGGCTGGAGGTCTCGCTCGGCATCAGGGCGGTCAGGGTGGAGTTGCGCAGACCCACGGTGCGGATCTCCTCGCGCAGCGCTTCCCAGTCCAGGTGCAGCGGCTCGTTGCACAGGTTGTCCAGATCCTTTTTATAGGTATCGATGGGCAGGATCCCCTGGGCATAGGTGGTTTCGTTGAAGGCCGGGCAGGGGCCGAACTCGCGGGCCAGCTGCACGGAGGCCTTCAGCAGGTAGTACTGGATCGCCTCGAAGGTGCGGTGAGTCAGCGCCAGACCAGAACCGTCGGAGTAGCGGGCACCGTTCTTCGCCAGGTAGTAGGCGTAGTTGATGACGCCGATCCCCAGGGTACGACGGTTCATGCTGCCCTTCTTGGCGGCCTTGAGCGGGTAGTCCTGATAGTCGAGCAGGGCATCCAGGGCGCGCACGGCCAGCTCGGCCATCTCTTCCAGATCTTCCAGCTTCTCGATGGCGCCCAGGTTGAAGGCCGACAGGGTGCACAGGGCGATCTCGCCATCCTCGTCATCCACGTTGTTGAGCGGCTTGGTGGGCAGCGCAATCTCGAGGCAGAGGTTGGACTGGCGTACCGGCGCCACGCTCGGATCGAACGGGCTGTGGGTGTTGCAGTGGTCCACGTTCTGGATGTAGATGCGACCGGTGCCGGCGCGCTCCTGCATCATCAGGGAGAAGAGATCCACCGCCTTGAGGGTCTTCTTGCGAATGCTCGGATCCTGCTCGTACTTGACGTAGAGCTCTTCGAACTTGTCCTGATCTGCGAAGAAGGCATCGTACAGACCCGGCGCATCGGACGGGGAGAACAGGGTGATGTCGCCGCCCTTGATCAGGCGCTGGTACATCAGCTTGTTGATCTGCACGCCGTAGTCCATGTGACGGACCCGGTTCTCTTCCACGCCACGGTTGTTCTTCAGTACCAGCAGGCTCTCCACCTCGGTGTGCCACAGCGGGTAGAACAGGGTGGCCGCCCCGCCGCGCACGCCGCCCTGGGAGCAGCACTTCACGGCAGTCTGGAAGTACTTGTAGAAGGGGATGCAGCCAGTGTGGAAGGCTTCACCGCCACGGATGGGGCTGCCAAGACCACGAATGCGGCCGGCGTTGATGCCGATGCCGGCGCGCTGGGAGACGTAACGCACGATGGCGCTGGCGGTGGCATTGATGGAATCCAGGCTGTCGTCGCACTCGATCAGCACGCAGGAGCTGAACTGACGGGTCGGGGTGCGCACGCCGCTCATGATCGGGGTCGGCAGCGAGATCTTGAAGGTCGAGACTGCATCATAGAAGCGCTTGATGTAGTCCAGACGGGTATCTTTCGGATACTTGGAGAAGAGGCAGGCCGCTACCAGGATGTAGAGGAACTGCGGGCTCTCGTAAATTTCGCCGGTGACGCGGTTCTGGACCAGGTACTTGCCTTCCAGCTGCTTGACCGCGGCGTAGGAGAAGTCCATGTCGCGCCAGTGGTCGAGGTGGGCGTTCAGCTCCTCGAACTCGGCCTGGCTGTAGTCTTCCAGCAGGTGCTTGTCGTACTTGCCCATGTCCACCAGCTTGGCGACGTGCTGGTAGAGGTGGGGCGGCTCGAACTGGCCGTAGGCCTTCTTGCGCAGGTGGAAGATGGCCAGACGGGCGGCCATGTACTGGTAGTCCGGGCTTTGCTCGGAGATCAGATCAGCAGCGGCCTTGATGACGGTTTCGTGGATATCGGCGGTACGGATGCCGTCATAGAACTGGATGTGGGACTTGAGTTCCACCTGGGAGACCGACACGTTGTCGAGACCCTCGGCGGCCCAGTCCAGCACGCGGTGAATTTTATCCAGATCGATGGGTTCTTTGTGGCCGTTACGCTTCGTCACAAACAAGTTCATTGGCTGATGACCTTTAGTTGATTCCCGAAAAACCATCGCACGGCGTTGGCCTCCGGCCCGGGCAGGGCGATGGAGGTGAGTACCTATTGTGCGATGAATCACAAGATATAGTGTTATTTTGAATTCGAGCTACAAGATAGTGAGGTCTGCCCGGCTTTGCAATCTGTGGATAAGGCAATTGCTGTGGATAAATTGTGGGTGTTGTCGATGGAGTTAGTGGACGCTCACAGCGAACGGGTTTTCATCCGTCCGATCCGGTAAATGCAAGTCTGATGATCGAACATGGAAAATTTAAATAACTTTTTTTGCTTGCGAAAACGGGGTGTTTTTACTAGCAAATTCAGCCTGATTATCCCTTGTGCAGCAAGGGTCAAAAGGTGTCCGATCCCGCTGCCGCACTGCTTGTCAAACCGGCAAAACGGGGGATCAATTGCCGATCCTCCGTTTTGCTGCGCGAGTGACCAGATGGGCGTCATTTTCACCGCTCAGCTCAAGGGATGGTCGCAAAGCTGCGTCTGATATCCATCTCTTGTGTTATCCACCTGCTGCGTTATCCAAGAGAACCCAAGCGTGGAGCTCCCCCTGATCATCCACTTCTATATGTATCCACGGCAGCCTTGCCCGACTGCTCAGGCAGGCGGCCGCTTAATCCAGCTCGTAGCGCAGCCAGTGATGCAGGGCCTGCACGGTATCAAAGTGAAGATCGGCGCCCCACTGGGCCGGATCCTCGTCGTCATTGAGGTAACCCCAGCCGGCGACGGCGGTACGCATGCCGGCATTGCGTCCGGCCTCGATGTCGCGCACATGATCCCCCACATAGAGACAGTGGTTGGCCGCGACGCCAAGCTGCTCGCAGGCAAAGAACATGGGGGCGGGGTCGGGCTTGCGCACCGGCAGAGTGTCGGCGCTGACGGTGACGCCGCAACTGGCAAGCGCCGGCAGCGCAGCCAGCAGCGGCTCGGTGAGAAAGCCTGGCTTGTTGGTTACGATGCCCCAGGGCAGCTTTTTCTCGTCGAGCCACTCGATGAGATCCACCATGCCTTCATAGGGGCGGGTGCCAACACAGAGGTTGGCCGCGTAGTAGTCGAGCAGGGCGGTGCGAAGGCGGGTGGCGCCCAGCTCCTCCAGCAGCTCGTCACCAAGACCGGCCCTGAGCAGCCCCAGGGCCCCGTGAGAGGTGGTCTGACGAATGATGTCGTCAGAGAGCGGCGCAAAGCCTTCGCTTATCAGCACATGGTTGACGGCAGCGCCGAGATCCGGCGCGGTGTCGAGCAGGGTACCGTCCAGATCAAACAGCACGCAGCCAAGGGGCGCAGCAGGGTGAGTCGTCATCAGCCTTGCTCCGGGCGCTCGAACGCCACCATGTAGTTGACGTCGACGTTGCGACCAAGCTTGAAGCTGTTGGAGAGAGGCGCGTAGTGGACGCCGCTCATGTCCCGTACCAGCAGGCCTGCCGCCTCACCCATGCGACACAGTTCGGCCGGGGTGATGAATTTCTTGTGATCGTGGGTACCCTTGGGGACCATCTTCATCAGGTACTCGGCGCCGAGGATCATCATCAGATAGGCTTTCGGGTTGCGGTTGATGGTGGAGACGAACACCTTGCCGCCCGGGCGCACCAGGGTGGCGATGGCGCGCAGCACGGAGGCAGGATCCGGCACGTGCTCCAGCATCTCCATGCAGGTGACCACGTCGTACTGACCCGGGGCTTCGTCGGCGTGGGCCTCGGCGGTGATCTGGCGATACTCGAGCTCCACACCCGCTTCCAGGGCATGCAGGCGGGCGACGCCCAGGGGCTCTTTGCCCATGTCGATGCCGGTGACCTGGGCGCCGCGACGAGCCATGCTCTCGGCGAGGATGCCGCCGCCGCAGCCGATGTCGAGGATGCGCTTGCCAAACAGGCCGCCGCTCTTGTCGGTGATCCAGTCAAGGCGCACCGGGTTGATTTGATGCAGCGGCTTGAACTCTCCCTCCATGTCCCACCAGCGGGAGGCGATGGCTTCGAATTTGGCGATTTCTGTCAGATCGACATTGGCATCACTGTGCATTTTTTGATGATCCTGTGGCAAGGGCGCGCAGGCAGGGTAGTGCGCGCGCAATCTATTGTCCTGGCGGGCATTATAACGGACGGACTTTGTCACACCAGCCCGACTTGTTACCGGATTTGTGGCTTAAGATATTTGGCTCAGTGTGTTACCATGTCGCGCTGTTTAAGCCAAAGAACAACTAATTAGGGATTAAGGCTTTCTATGAGCGATCTGGCCAGAGAGATCACGCCGGTCAACATCGAAGAAGAGCTCAAGAGTTCCTATCTTGATTACGCCATGAGCGTGATCGTAGGACGAGCTCTGCCGGATGTGCGTGATGGCTTGAAACCGGTTCACCGCCGCGTTCTGTATGCAATGAACGAGCTGGGGAACGACTGGAACAAGCCCTATAAAAAATCGGCCCGCGTGGTCGGTGACGTAATCGGTAAATATCACCCGCACGGCGACAGTGCCGTGTATGACACCATCGTCCGCATGGCGCAGGATTTCTCCATGCGTTACATGCTGGTCGACGGTCAGGGCAACTTCGGTTCGGTCGATGGCGACAGCGCCGCGGCCATGCGTTATACCGAAGTGCGGATGGCCCGCATCTCCCACGAGCTGCTGGCCGATCTGGACAAAGAGACCGTGGACTGGGTGCCGAACTATGACGGCACCGAGATGATCCCGGCTGTCATGCCCACCAAGGTTCCCAACCTGCTGGTCAACGGCTCCTCCGGTATTGCGGTGGGCATGGCGACCAACATTCCGCCTCACAACCTCACCGAGATAGTCAACGGCTGTCTGGCGTTGATCGAGAACGGCGACCTCACCATCGACGAGCTGATGACCTACATCACCGGCCCGGATTTCCCCACCGGTGGCATCATCAACGGTCGTTCCGGCATCGTGCAGGCGTACCGTACCGGTCGTGGCTCCATCTACGTGCGCGCCAAGGCCGAGGTGGAAGTAGACGAGAAGACCAGTCGCGAGACCATCATCGTCCACGAGATCCCCTATCAGGTGAACAAAGCTCGCCTGATTGAGAAGATCGCCGAGCTGGTCAAAGAGAAGAAGATCGAGGGCATCAGTGCCCTGCGCGATGAGTCCGACAAGGACGGCATGCGCATCGTCATCGAGATCAAGCGCGGCGAGTCCGGCGAGATTGTGCTGAACAATCTCTACAAGCACACCCAGATGCAGACCACCTTCGGCATCAACATGGTGGCGCTGGACAATAACCAGCCCAAGGTGATGAACCTCAAAGAGATCCTGGATGCGTTCCTGCTGCACCGCCGCGAAGTGGTGACCCGCCGGACCGTGTTCGAACTGCGCAAAGCGCGGGATCGGGCCCACATCCTGGAAGGTCTGGCGGTAGCCCTGGCCAACATCGATCCGGTGATCGAGCTCATTCGCCACAGTGCGACCCCGGCCGATGCGAAAGCGGGCCTGGTTGCCAAAGGCTGGGAGCTCGGTAACGTGGCTGCCATGCTGGAAAAAGCCGGTGACGACGCGGCCCGCCCCGAGTGGCTGGAGCCCGAGTTCGGTATTCGCGAGGGTCACTACTACCTGACCGAGCAGCAGGCCCAGGCCATCCTTGACCTGCGTCTGCACAAGCTGACCGGCCTCGAGCATGAGAAGATCCTGGAAGAGTACCAATCTCTGCTGGATCTCATCGCCGAGCTGCTGTTCATCCTGGCAAGCCCGGTACGGTTGATGGAAGTGATCCGCGACGAACTGCTGGCCGTGCGCGAGCAGTACGGCGACGAGCGTCGTACCGAAATCAGCATGTCCAGCGCCGAGATCAACATCGAAGATCTGATCACCCCGGAAGACGTGGTCGTTACCCTGTCTCACCAGGGTTACGTGAAGTATCAGCCGCTCTCCGACTACGAGGCCCAGCGCCGCGGTGGTCGTGGCAAGTCGGCCACCCGGATCAAGGAAGAGGACTTTGTGGAGCGTCTGCTGGTGGCCAACACCCACGACACCATTCTGTGCTTCTCCACCCGTGGCAAGGTCTACTGGCTCAAGGTGTATCAACTGCCGGAGGCGTCCCGTGGCGCCCGCGGTCGTCCGATCATCAACCTGCTGCCGCTGGATGAGGGTGAGCGCATCACCGCCATTCTGCCGGTCAAGGAATATGACGCCGACAAGTATGTCTTCTTCGCCACTGCCAACGGTACCGTGAAGAAGACCAGCCTGTCCGACTTCAGCCGTCCGCTCTCCTCCGGCATCCGCGCCATCAACCTCAAAGAGGGTGATGAGCTGATCGGGGTGGACATCACCGATGGCAGCAACGAAATCATGCTGTTCTCCGATGCGGGCAAGGTTGTTCGCTTCGCGGAAGGCAGCGGTCGCGCCGATGCCGATGCCACTGACGAGGTCGAAACCGACGACGACGCCGGCAACGACGATGATGGCAGCGACAACGGCGAAGGCACCGAAAGCAAGGGCACCTTCAAGGGCGTGCGTCCCATGGGTCGTACCGCTGCCGGTGTGCGCGGCATCAAGCTCGGCGCCGGTGACAAGGTGGTCTCCCTCATCGTGCCCCGTGGCGACGGTGCCATCCTCACCGCCACCGAGAACGGTTACGGCAAGCGTACCGCGCTGGACGAATACCCGACCAAGAGCCGTGGTACCCAGGGCGTTATCTCCATCAAGGTGGATGAGCGCAACGGCAAGGTGATCGATGCGATCCAGGTCGAGGATACCGACCAGATCATGCTGATCACCAACGGCGGTACCCTGGTACGTACCCGGGTGTCCGAGGTGAGCGTCATCGGCCGCAACACCGGCGGTGTGCGTCTGATCCGTACCGGTGAAGACGAAACCGTGGTCGGTCTGCAGCGCGTTGCCGAGAGCGACGAAGAGGAAACCGAGGCGCTGGCCGTCGAGGGTGAGGTGTCTGAAGGCACCGATACCGCCGCGGACACCGGTGCTGTCGATGCCGGGGAGGCGGGCGACGAGTAATCGTTCCCCTTTTGCCCGATACGAAAGAGCGACCTTCAGGTCGCTCTTTTTTTATGCCCGCCGTTGGCCGCCCCAGCCAGGCTGCCGCCAGAGCGGCAACCGAGATGTCATCGGGGCGTCATGCCTCTGTCATGGGGGCAGGGCATCTTGCCTGCGTCGGCGATCACAACGGCGGCCTCTGCCGCACAGGAGCATCTTATGACCAGCTGGGTGATGTGGGAAATCTGGTGGAGCCGGGTATGGGGCGAAGCCGGGAGGGACGAGGCGCAGCACGAACAGGAGCTGGAAGTGGCCCATGAACCGGCGAGGCTGCCGGTCGAGCTGATTGCCCGCGAGCGCGCTGTAGGAGTGCGCCCCCGAGGCTGACTTGGTCATGCCCACGGGCTGGCGTCATGACGGGAATTAAAACAGCCGCAGCTGCTCGCCCGGGCGGATGAAGGCATCCTGGCGCAGTTGAAAGTGGCGCTTGCCGAGCCCGAGCCGCTTGGCGATCAAGCGAAAGCGCTGGGCCGGCAGATCGGCAAACTGGCCTTCTCCCCGCATCCGGGTCCCGAAGGCTGGACTGTTGAGGGCGCCGTCCCGGCTGGCTCGCAGCTGGTTGAGGATCGCCTCCTTCTGGCCTGGGTAGTATTGTTCCAGCCAGTCACTGAACAGCGGTGCCAGCTCGTGGGGCAGTCGCAGCAGGATATAGTCGGCGCAGTGGGCGCCGGCCTCGGCGGCGCTCTTGATGATCTGCTCGAGCTCGGGTTCGTTGAGCCGCGGGATCATGGGGGCCGCCAGCACGCCGACCGGCACGCCGGCGCGGGCCAGTCTCTCCACCACCTTGAGCCGGCCGGCCCCCGTGCTTGCTCTTGGCTCCAGTTGTCGCCGCAGGGTTTCATTCAAGGTGGTGACCGACACCATCACCTGGCAGAGGCCCTCTTGGGCCAGCTCCGTCAGCAGATCGAGGTCGCGCAATATCATGGCGCTCTTGGTGATGATCCCCACCGGATGGCGATGGGCCAGCATCACTTCCAGCAACTGGCGGGTGAGGCGATAGTGGTGCTCGATGGGCTGATAAGGGTCGGTATTGGCCCCCAGCACTATGGTCTGCGGCTGATAGGCGGGTCTGGCAAACTCCCGGCGCAGCAGCTCGGCGGCATTGAGCTTGGCGAACAGCCGGGTTTCGAAATCGAGGCCGGGGGAGAGCTCGAGATAGGCGTGGCTCGGTCTGGCATAACAGTAAATGCAACCGTGTTCGCACCCCTGATAGGGATTGATGGAGCGGCCGAAGGGAACGTCGGGGGAACTGTTGTAACTGATGATGCTGCGGGCGCTGATCTCCGTCACCTCGGTGCGGGGAGCGCTGGCGGCGAATGCCGCTTCCCACTCGGGTTGGGTCCAGCCGTCGTCGACCGCATCGACCCGCTGGCCGCTGAAACGGTGATCAACATTGTGGGAACTGCCTCGTCCTGCCATCGCATTGCACTAGCACTGTTTATATATACAGTTATCATGCTGCCCCCCATTGCCGAATGCAAGTTCTGCCGACCTATCCCGCCATAAAAAGCATGTCAAAAGGATCTCTTGCTTGATCGCGGCGCTACATTTCGTTTACATAGACGAAATGCGAACTGGATCACGGAAATCATCATGGCACCCATCACCTACCGCTGGCTCTTCATCGCTGTCATTGCGCTGGTTATCTGGCGCCTGATCCCGCTCTCTACCGAGCAGGAGCTGGCCTCGGCCAACCGCGCCTGGCGCACCGGTCACTTCGATGAGGCAACCCGGATCTGGTCGCCGCTGGCGGATCAGGGCCAGCCACGGGCGCAGGCGCTGATGGGCTGGAGCCATGAAATGGGGCAGGGGAGCGAGCAGGATATGGATCGCGCCATCAGCCTCTATCGTCAGGCGGCGCAGGCGGGGGACGCCTTCGGCCAATACCGGCTGGGGGAGCTCTATTTGCGGGGTGCCGGGGTGAAGCGGGATCTGCGCGAGGCATTTCACTGGATGGAGCTGGCGGCCAGGAACGGCGATGTGCCCGCCATGTTGAAGGTGGGGGTGCTCCATCTGATGGGGGTCAGCGGGCGGGTCGATTTGCCCCGTGCCAAGGAGTGGCTCTATCAGGCCGCCAGGCAGGGCAACCAGCTGGCGCTCAAGGTGCTGCAGGAGCTGGAACTGGCCCAGGAGGGGAGCTCCACGTTCGACTTCAACTGGCAGCCTCTGCTAGGAGAATAACCTCCAAGCGGTTCATCTGGTTGTAGAAAATCTCAGCAAACCCGATACAGCCCCGCCTACTTCTGGTAGCATGGTTCGGTTTTTGGTTTGTCTTGCGACGTTGAACGGGTTGTTTGCGTCACGGGGCGTCTTCGCAAAGTGCTGTGGAGAGCCAGAACATCACCCATTTTTGAATGAATCTTTCCATCCCGCATGTGCCCTTTGGTAGGGGGCACCACTGTATAAGGAAACACACAATGCCAATCATTACTCTGCCTGATGGCAGCCAACGTCAATTTGCCCACGCCGTTTCCGTCATGGACGTGGCCGCGGACATCGGTCCCGGTCTCGCCAAGGCGTGCATTGCCGGTCGGGTAAACGGTGAACTGGTGGATGCCTGCGAGCTGATCGAAGCCGATGCCTCCCTGGCCATCATCACCGCCAAAGACGAAGAAGGTCTGGACATTCTGCGCCACTCCTGTGCTCACCTGCTGGGTCATGCCATCAAGCAACTCTGGCCCCAGACCAAGATGGCCATCGGTCCCGTCATCGACAACGGTTTCTACTACGACATCGATCTCGACCGTACCCTGACCGATGAAGATCTGGCTGCCCTGGAAGAGCGCATGCTGGCGCTGGCCGCCAAGGATTACGACGTCGTCAAGAAGAAGGTCTCCTGGCAGGAAGCACGCGATGTGTTCGAAGCCCGTGGCGAGACTTACAAGGTCGAGATCCTGGATCAGAACATTGCCCGTGATGACCAGCCAGGTCTTTATCATCACGAAGAGTACATCGACATGTGTCGCGGCCCGCACGTGCCCAACATGCGTCATTGCCACCACTTCAAGTTGCAGAAGATGTCCGGTGCCTACTGGCGCGGCGACTCCAACAACAAGATGCTGCAGCGCATCTACGGTACCGCCTGGGCCGACAAGAAGCAGCTCAAGGCCTATCTGCAGCGTCTGGAAGAGGCCGCCAAGCGCGACCACCGCAAGATCGGCAAGCAGCTCGACCTGTACCACATGCAGGAAGAAGCGCCTGGCATGGTGTTCTGGCACAACGACGGCTGGACCATCTTCCGCGAGCTGGAAACCTTTATCCGCGGCAAGCTCAAAGAGTACGACTATCAGGAAGTGAAGGGTCCCTTCATGATGGATCGCGTGCTGTGGGAGCGTTCAGGTCACTGGGAGAAGTACGCCCAGGCCATGTTCACCACCCAGTCCGAGAACCGCGAGTACGCCATCAAGCCGATGAACTGCCCGGGTCACGTGCAGATCTTCAACCAGGGTCTGAAATCCTACCGCGACCTGCCGCTGCGCATGGCCGAGTTCGGCTCCTGCCACCGCAACGAGCCGTCAGGCTCCCTGCACGGCCTGATGCGGGTACGGGGTTTCACTCAGGATGATGCCCACATCTTCTGTACCGAAGAGCAGATCATGGAAGAGGTGTCTGCGTGCATCCGCATGGTCTACGACGTCTACGGCACCTTCGGTTTCGAGAACATCGTGGTCAAGCTCTCCACTCGTCCGGAACAGCGTATCGGCTCCGACGAAGCCTGGGATCGCGCCGAGGCCGCACTGGCCGAAGCGCTGGTGCTGAACGGTCTGAAGTACGACCTGCAGCCGGGCGAGGGGGCCTTCTACGGTCCCAAGATCGAATTCACCCTGCATGACTGCCTTGACCGTGCCTGGCAATGTGGTACCGTGCAGCTCGATTTTGCCCTGCCGGGCCGTCTGGGTGCCACCTATGTGGGCGAAGACAACGAACGTCACGTCCCCGTGATGATCCACCGCGCCATTCTGGGCTCGCTGGAGCGTTTCATCGGGATCCTGACCGAAGAGTACGCCGGACTGTTCCCGACCTGGTTGGCACCTACCCAGGCCGTGGTCATGAATATTACCGACAATCAGGCCGATTATGCGGTGAAAGTAGCCAAAGCATTGAATGATGCGGGCCTTCGCGCAAAAGCGGACTTGAGAAATGAGAAGATTGGCTTTAAAATCCGCGAGCATACTTTGAAGCGGGTACCTTTTATGCTGGTCTGCGGCGACAAAGAAGTAGAAGTCGGCAAGATTGCAGTACGTACCCGTAAAGGGGCTGACCTGGGCTCTTATCCTGTTGAAGAGCTGATTGCTCTGTTGACCCAGGAAGTTCAGACCCGCGGACAAAAGAAAGTGGAGGAATAAGCTATAAAAGGCGGAAAAAAACTGGGCAAGCAACCGCAAGCCCGCGCTCACCGGATCAACGAAGAGATCCGTCTGAAAGAAGTTCGTCTGACTGGCCTGGATGGTGAAGCCATTGGCATCACCTCCATCCAGGATGCTCTGAACTTGGCCCTTGAGGCCGGAGTGGATCTGGTCGAGATCAGTCCGAACGCTGAGCCGCCCGTTTGCCGGATCATGGATTACGGCAAATTCCTCTACGAAAAGAGCAAAACCACCAAAGAACAGAAGAAAAAGCAGAAAGTCGTCCAGGTCAAGGAAATCAAATTCCGTCCTGGCACCGACGAAGGCGACTATCAGGTAAAACTACGCAACCTGGTTCGCTTTCTGGAAGACGGGGACAAGGCAAAGGTCACCCTGCGCTTCCGTGGTCGTGAAATGGCACACCAGGATCTTGGTATCAAGGTTTTGGAGCGCGTCAAGAACGACCTGGAAGAGCTGGCCGTAGTCGAATCGTTCCCGAAAGTCGAAGGCCGTCAAGCTGTGATGGTCCTCGCACCCAAGAAGAAATCTTAAGGCCCACAAGAAATTGACTCATGGGGCCAGCCCCATGAGTCGGTTCGCCTTGCGATTTTGTTGTCACTCACAATGCGGAGTATGAAATGCCGAAGATGAAAACCAACCGGGGCGCCGCAAAGCGCTTCAAGAAGACTGGCTCAGGTCGCTTCAAGTGCAAGCACAACCACCTGCGTCACATCCTGACCAAGAAGAGCAGTAAGCGTAAGCGTCAGCTGGGACCGAAGTTCTTTGTTTCCGCTGCCGACCACAAACGTGTTGTCGCTTGTCTGCCGTACGCATAAGGGGGGATGTGAAAAATGCCAAGAGTTAAACGTGGTGTGACCGCTCGCGCTCGTCACAAGAAAGTAATGAAAGCCGCCAAGGGTTACTACGGCGCCCGTTCTCGTGTCTACCGCGTAGCGGTACAAGCGGTAACCAAAGCTGGTCAGTATGCCTACCGTGACCGTCGCCAGAAAAAGCGTCAGTTCCGTCAACTGTGGATTGCTCGTATCAACGCAGCAGCCCGTCAGAACGGTCTGTCCTACAGCCGTCTGATCAACGGTCTGAAGAAGGCTTCCATCGAGATCGATCGCAAGATCCTGTCCGATATCGCCGTTCACGACAAGCTGGCTTTCACCGCCCTGGTTGAAAAGGCCAAAGCAGCTCTGGTTTAATCCGGTTCTGTTATAAATGCTAAAAGGAGGCCTAGGCCTCCTTTTTTGTTGTCTGTCATTTGTCGCTTGCAGGCGGCGATGACTCTACCATCATGATAGCTATACATATGGCTTCATATGCCATCAAACTAAAATTGTGTACCCAATCGCAAAGAAGAAGCAGGTCCGGCTCGAAGCCCTACTTGATAACAAAATGATTTCTAGGGAGAAAAGGGCACCTTAACTATGGTCAGTGAAGGGGCTTTTTTTGTATTATTCCCCTCTTGACCTTATTTAGCCTAAAGGCTCCTGTACCGGGAGTGGTGACGAGGAAGACATGCAACAGCTTGAAGAAGTAGTCGGCCAAGCCAGGGCCGAAATTGAGGGCGTAAGCGACATCGCCGCCCTTGACGAAATCCGGGTCAAATATCTGGGTAAAAAGGGCTTTTTTACCGAGCAGATGAAGGGCCTGGGCGCCCTGTCCGCTGAAGAGCGTCCCGCCGCGGGCGCCGTGATCAACCAGGCCAAACAGCAGGTTCAGGATGCCCTGAACGGGCGTCGTGAAGCCCTCGAAGTTGCCGTGTTGAACCAGAAGCTGGCCGCCGAGACCATCGACGTCAGCCTGCCGGGCCGCCGCATCGAGAATGGCGGTCTGCACCCGGTGACCCGCACCATCGAGCGCATCGAGCGCCTGTTTGGCGAGATGGGCTTCAAGGTTGCCCGTGGTCCCGAGATTGAAGATGGCTTCCACAACTTCGATGCGCTGAATATCCCGGCCCATCACCCGGCGCGTACCGATCACGATACCTTCTACTTCAATCCTGATCTGATGCTGCGCACCCACACCTCGGGCGTGCAGATCCGCACCATGGAACATCAGCAGCCGCCGATCCGCATCATAGCGCCGGGCCGCGTCTATCGTAACGACTACGACATGACCCACACCCCGATGTTCCATCAGGTCGAAGGCCTGCTGGTTGACGAGCATGCCAGCTTCACCGAGCTCAAGGGCATCCTGCACGACTTCCTGCGCAACTACTTCGAGGAAGACTTGACCATTCGCTTCCGTCCTTCCTACTTCCCGTTCACCGAGCCGAGCGCCGAAGTGGACGTGATGGGCAAGAACGGCAAGTGGCTGGAAGTGCTGGGCTGCGGCATGGTGCACCCGAACGTGCTGCGTTCGGTCGGCATCGATCCGGAAAAATACTCCGGCTTTGCCTTCGGCATGGGCGTTGAACGCCTAACCATGCTGCGTTACGGGGTCAACGACCTGCGTGCCTTCTTCGAAAACGACCTGCGCTTCCTCAAGCAGTTCAAGTAAGGGCGAGAGAACATGAAATTCAGTAAATCCTGGGTGATGGAGTGGGTCCGCACCGAGTTGAGTGACAACGCACTGGCCGAGCAAATCACCATGGCCGGTCTGGAAGTGGACGCAGTGGAAGCGGTGGCCGGGCAGTTCAACAACGTGGTGGTGGGTGAAGTGGTCGAGTGCGCCCAGCACCCGGACGCCGACAAGCTGCGGGTGACCAAGGTCAACGTGGGCGAAGAAGAGCTGCTGGACATCGTCTGCGGTGCACCGAACTGCCGCGCCGGCCTCAAAGTGTGCGTGGCCAAGGTCGGGGCGACCCTGCCGGGTGATTTCACCATCAAGAAAGCCAAGCTGCGCGGCCAGCCGTCCCACGGCATGCTCTGCTCCTTCAGCGAGCTGGGTATCGACGTCGAGGCCGATGGCATCATCGAGCTGCCGCTTGACGCCCCCATCGGCACCGATATCCGCGACTACCTGGCGCTCAACGACGTCAGCATCGACGTGGATCTGACCCCGAACCGCGCCGACTGCCTCGGCATCGCCGGTCTGGCCCGTGAAATCGGCGTGCTCAACAGCGTTGACGTGGTCGAGCCGACCTGGACCCCTGCTGCTGCCACCATCGACGCTACCTTCCCGATCCGGGTTGAAGCGCCGGCAGACTGCCCCCGTTATCTCGGCCGCGTCATCAAGGGGCTGAACCTGCACGCCCAGAGCCCGCTCTGGATGCAGGAGAAGCTGCGCCGTGGTGGTATCCGTTCCATCG
Organism: Aeromonas dhakensis; assembly: GCF_000820305.1. Classification (GTDB taxonomy): domain Bacteria; phylum Pseudomonadota; class Gammaproteobacteria; order Enterobacterales; family Aeromonadaceae; genus Aeromonas; species Aeromonas dhakensis. The sequence continues at coordinate 12,333 of NZ_CDBH01000017.1, read as the reverse complement.
ATGCCATCGTCGACATCACCAACTACCTGCTGCTGGAATACGGTCAGCCGATGCACGCCTTCGACCTGGCGACGCTTGAAGGGGAACTGGTGGTGCGCCGCGCCAAGGCCGACGAGCCCATGACCCTGCTCGATGGCAACGAAGTGAAGCTCAAAGAGACCACGCTCGTTATCGCAGACGCCCAGGGCCCTGCCTGCATGGCCGGCATCTTCGGCGGCAATCGCACCGGTGTCTCCGAGACCACCACCGACATCCTGCTGGAGTGCGCCTTCTTCGCGCCGCTCTCCATCACCGGCCGTGCCCGTGCCTACGGTCTGCACACCGACTCCTCCCACCGCTTCGAGCGCGGCGTCGACCCTGAGCTGCAGGCCAAGGTGATGGATCGTGCCACCCGTCTGCTGCTGGATATCTGCGGCGGTGAAGCGGGTCCAGTCATCGAGGTCAAATCCGATGCCCATCTGCCCAAGGCTGCCCCCACCAAGCTGCGTCGTAGCAAGCTCGACAAGGTGATCGGCATCAGCGTAGCGGATGCGCAGGTGGTCGAGATCCTGACTCGCCTCGGCATGCAGGTGACTGTGGATGCCGACGGCTGGACTGCGCTGGCCCCCTCCTGGCGTTTCGATATCGCCATCGAGGAAGACCTCATCGAGGAAGTGGCCCGCATCTACGGCTACAACAACATCCCGAACCTCAAGCCCGCCGCATCGCTCGCGATGGTCGAGCAGGCAGAAGGGCAGGTGACCCTGAAGCGGGTGCGCGACCTGCTGGTCGATCGCGGCTTCCAGGAAGCGATCACCTACAGCTTCGTGGATCCCAAGGCTCAGCAGACCCTGTTCCCGCATAGCGATGCCATCGTGCTGCCGAACCCGATCTCGGTCGAGATGTCTGCCATGCGTGTCTCTCTGTTCCCGGGTCTGGTGCAGGCGGTGGTCTACAACCAGAACCGTCAGCAGCCGCGGGTGCGTCTGTTCGAGCAGGGCCTGCGTTTCATCAAGGACGAAAATGCGGAGAACGGCATCCGTCAGGAGCCCATGCTGGCCGGCATCATCACCGGCAACCAGAGCGACGAGCACTGGGACATCAAGAGCCGCGCTGCCGACTTCTTTGATCTGAAAGGGGATCTGGAAGCGGTGCTGGACTTGACCGCCGAAGGCGCCACCTTCACCTTCGAGCGTGCCGAGCACAGTGCCCTGCACCCGGGCCAGAGCGCGGCGATCCTGCGCAATGGCGAGGTCATCGGCCACATCGGTGTGATCCATCCGAGCCTCGAGAAGAAGCTGGGCCTCAAGAGCCGCGCCGTGATGTTCGAGCTGGAACTGGACAAGCTGACCCCGGCCAAGGTGCCGGTTGCAGCCGAAGTTTCCCGCTTCCCGGCCAACCGTCGTGACATCGCCGTGGTGGTTGATGTTGCGGTTCTGGCTGGCGATGTGCTGGCAGTAATTAAAAAAGTTGGCGGAAATCAGGTAGTTGGAATAAACTTGTTTGACGTATACCAGGGTGCTGGTATGGCCGAGGACAAGAAGAGCCTGGCCATCAGTCTTGTTCTGCAAGACACCCAGCGCACTCTGGAGGAGAAAGAGATTGCCGAGACCGTAGACAATGTCGTGCGGGCCCTTGGTGAAGAGTTGAATGCATCCTTGAGGGATTGATCTATGGCGCTTACCAAAGCCGACATTGCAGAGCACCTGTTCACCCAGCTCGGGATGAGCAAGCGTGAAGCCAAAGATATGGTGGAAGCCTTCTTTGAAGAGATCAGACAAGCGCTTGAGCGTGGTGAACAAGTCAAGATTTCAGGCTTCGGTAACTTTGATCTTCGTGAGAAGAACCAGCGTCCAGGACGTAACCCGAAAACCGGCGAAGATATTCCCATCAGCGCCCGGCGGGTGGTCACCTTCCGGCCTGGTCAGAAACTCAAGGCCAGGGTAGAAAATGTTGAACCCAACGAGTGACAAAAAGCCAGGCAACCGCCTGGCTTTTACTTTTTCATGATAAAAACCAGTCTTTTGCTAGGTCTGCTGCTGGCCGCGCCACTGCAGGCGATGGATCTGCCTCTCTCCACGACAGCCAAGGCATTTGCCGATGCCACCAAGTCGCTGACCATCTGTTATCCGGCGCTCATCAGACCGCCTTATCTCGATGAGTCGGGAGGGCTGCTGGTCGATCAGATGGAGCGACTGGCCGAACAGCTCCCCTTTCCGCTCATCTATCAGAAGCTGCCCAACTGGTCTGCCGTGCGCAGCGGATTGCTGGAGGGGCGCTGCGATCTCATTCCCAACGTGGGCCCCTCTCTGGAAGCACTGCCCGGGATGGCGCTCAGTCGTGCCATGCTGGAGGCCGAGTCCGCCATCCTCTATCGCGGCGAGCTGGAGCAGGCCAGGTTTCTGGTCTCGCCCATCTGGCAGGCGAACGAGGTGCTGCGGGCCCTCTATCCCCATTCAACCCAGCAGCCCCTGACCGAGGCGGACAACTGGTACGCGGCGCTGGCGGCGGGCAAGGGGACGGCCTACCTCGGCGACTACCTGCAACTGCGTTACCTGATGCGCGAATACCCGGACACCGGGCTGCGGCTGCGCCGCCTGCGCAGCGACGAGCTGGTGGTGAGCTACCGGCTGATGATGCGGGACAAACCGGCGCTGCGCGAGCTGATCGACACCGCCATCCGCTACCTGCCGCCGGGCTCCCTCTATCAGGATCTCGACCGCTACCTGGCGCAGGGGGAGCAGGACATCAACCCGCTCCACTTCACCGACAAGGAGCAGGCCTGGCTGGTCGGCACCTCCAGCGCCATCAAGCTGGTGGTCAACCCGGATCTGATGCCCTACAGCGGCCTCGACGAGCAGGGCGATCTCAAGGGGTGGAGCGCGGACGTGCTGAAACTGGTGAGCCAGCAGACCGGGCTCAACTTCCACGTGATCCCCACCGCAAGCCGAGAAGAGGCGCTGGCCAAGCTGCAAAGCGGCGAGGCTGACATGATGGTCGGCCTGCTGGAGACGCCGGCGCTGACCGATGCCTTCGACTTTACCCGGATCATGGCGGTCAGCCGTTATGCCCTGGTGAGCCGCAAGACCCAGCCGTTCGAGACGCTGGCGGCGGTGAAGGGCAGGATAGCGGTGCCCGCCACCCTCTATGACGAAGAGATGCTGACCCGCCTGGAGGGTGCGCATCACTGGCGCAAGAGCGACACCCTGGCAGCGGGGATCGCGGCGGTACAGAGCGGCGCGGCCGACGCCATGCTGGCCGAGCTCTATCAGCTGCAATACCCGCTTCGCAACAACCAGCTGGACGGGCTGGAGGTGCGGGAGCTGCCGCAGCGTTTCGGGTTGGGGTTTGCCATCAGTCGGCACAGCCCCAGGCTTGCCGGGGTGATGGAGCAGAGTCTGATGACCCTCACCGGCAAGCAGAATGACGATCTCAAACTGCGCTGGCACCGTCTGGTACTGACCCAGCAGGCCGGGGTCAGCTACGGGATCTGGCTGGGTTCGGTGTTGCTGGCGCTGCTGATCAGTGCCGGTGTCATCTGGCTGATCTGGCGCTCGCGCCAGCAGCTGGCCCGGGAGGTGAGTCAGCGCCAGGCGATGGAGCGGACCCTGGCTCTGGAGAGCCAGTTCCGGGAGTCCCTGTTCCAGGCACTGCCGGTGCCGGTGTTCCTGCGGGACAATCAGGGCGAGATCATCAAGCGCAACAAGCAGGCCAAGCGGCTGGAGGCCCGCTACCTGGCGGAACTGCAGCTGCCGCAGGCCCAGTTGCAAGAGAGCGAGGGGGAGATGGCGCTGGGTGATCAGGTTTACTCCTACGCCCAGATCCCGCTCCAGCTCGGCAAGCAGTCGCCGGCGGGGGATCTCATCGCGCTCTCCAACATCAGTGCCCTGCGCGAGCGCACCCGCTTGTTGCGTCAGGCCGAGCGGCGCCTGCGGGCGCTGACCAACACGGTACCCGGCGTGGTGATCCAGTTCCTGCTGCACGAGGAGGGGATCCGCCAGGTGGAGTTCATCAGCCGCGGCAGCTATGAGCTGCTGGGGCTGGCCAGTCAGCAGATCCGCCGCAACCCGGGCGAGGCGCTGGGACGGCTTGCGCCGCAGGACAAGGTCGAGATGCAGCAGCCCATGCGCGAGATGCTGCAGGCCGGCCAGCCCTTCTCCTATGCCCTGCGCTACCAGCATCCGCTCAAGGGTACCCGCTGGCTGCAGTTCTACGGCCGGGGGCGCAGCCTGCCCGAGCAGGGGTGGCGGGTATACGGGGTGGTGCAGGATGTGACGGTGCGGGTCGAGCAGGAGCAGGCACTGCAGGCCTCCCATGAGCGGGCCGAGCAGGCCGTGCTGGCCAAGGGCCGCTTCCTCGCGGCGGTGAGCCACGAAATTCGCACCCCCATGAACGCCATCCTGGGGCTGCTGGAGTGGCTCAGCCACACCCCCCTCAATGCCGAGCAGCACTCTGCGCTCTCCCATGTCAGGCAGGCAGGGGACGAGCTGCTGGGCCTGCTCAACGACGTGCTCGATTTCAGCCGCAACGAGAACCGGCAGCTGGCGCTCTCGCCCCAGCCTACCGATCTGGTGGACTTGTGCGAGCATGTGGCAGCCGTGCACTGGTCCAAGGCTCGCTCCAAGCGGCTGCAGCTGCGGCTGGATCTGGATCACCGGCTGCCCGCTCAGGTGGAGCTGGATCCCCATCGGGTGCAGCAGGTGCTGCACAACCTGCTGGCCAATGCCATCAAGTTCAGCAGCCGTGGCGAGGTGGTGCTGTGGGCCCGCCGGGACGGCACCCAGCTGTTGTGCGGGGTGGATGACGAGGGGCCCGGCATCAGTGCCGAGCTGCTGCCGCGCCTGTTCCTGCCCTTTGAACAGGGTGGGGAGGAGGGCCAGCCGCGGGCCCAGGGGACCGGGCTCGGGCTCGCCATCTGTCGCCAGCTGATGGAGCAGATGGGGGGCGAGATCCGGGTCGAGCCGCGCACAACCGGCGGCAGCCGCTTCACCTGTGCATTGCCGCTGGTGCTGCTGCAGGAGATGCCGCGCTGGCGCCCGCGGGTGAGCAGCGTCCATGTGGCACTCGACGGGGCGGAGCGGGACTATCTGCTGCCCTGGCTCGGCGAGCTCGATCTGCCGGACGATCCGGCCGGCCCGGTACTGAGCGCCCGCCAGGATGAACAGGGGCTGCGCTACTGGGACTGGCAGGGCGAACCCTGGGTGCCGGGCTCTGTAGTCAGCCTGATGCAGCCGCGGCTGGTGCCCTCCGCCCAGGGCATGATCACGTTGCCGGGGCAGGGGATGCGGGTGCTGCTGGTTGAAGATCACGAGGTGAACCGGGTATTGATCAGCATGCAGCTGACCCAGCTGGGGGCCCAGGTGATCAGCGCGGCCAACGGCCAGTTGGCGCTCGACATGCTGCAGCACGAGACGGTCGATCTGGTGCTGACCGATCTGCAGATGCCGGTGATGGACGGGGCCGAGCTCTGCCGCCGACTGCGCGACACCCCGCGCTGGCAACATCTGCCCACCTACGTGATCACCGCCGATCTCAGCGAGCCGGCGGCGGCGCAGCTGGCCAGCTGCGGTTGTCGTGGTCATCTGGACAAGCCGCTGCTGCTCAAGGATCTCGCCAATCTGCTGCGCACTCTGGGGGATCCCGCACCCGAGCCGAACCCGGAGCAGAAGGCGGCAGCGCCTGCTTCTTGGTCAGAAGCCCAGATGCCGCTGCTCACCCCCGAGCTCATCTCCCTCTATCTGGAGGCGACCGGCCAGGATCTGGCCGACATTGAGCGCTGTGTCACACAAGCAGACGAGATGGCACTGGAAGCCGCTTTACACAAGATGAAGGGGGCCGCCAAAATGGTGGGCGTGACCCCGCTCGTCCAGGTGATTGAACAGTGGAAACGGGATCCACGGCAACCCCTGCTACCCCCGCTGCGGCAAGCTCTGGACGAGGTGTGCCGGCGACTACGTGAGAGGCTCTGACATGATCATCACAGATGAAGAGTTACTGGCCTTGCTGAACTCGGAAGAGACGGATGAGCGCCTGTTCCACCCCGTGACCATCTATGCCCTGGACGGGGTTGCCTATCGGGCGGCAAAAGCCGTCGAACTGCCGGAATTTGCCACCCTGCGCCGCACCCGGCCCGATGCCTGCTGGCAGTGGGAAGGTCTGTTTGCCGCCGGCGCCATCGCCCTGTTCGATCCCGACTCCCACGCTGGTGCCGACTACCTGCCGCAATTGACAGCGCAGGCGGAGGGGATCTATCGCCTCACTGATGACTGGCTGGCGGGGGTCAATGGCCGCTATCTGGCGTGGCAGGAGTGGCTGGCCCAGACCCAGGTGTTGTTGCTGGAGGATCACCCGTTTCAGGGGGCCCACATTCAGCAGGAGATCAGGGGACTGGGATTGCCCTGTCAGTGGGTGCAGGATGGCAATGCCTGCATCAAGGCGCTGGCCGGTGGCGAAGTCAAGCTGCTGGTGAGCGATCTCAGCCTGGTGGATCAGGATGCCATCAGCCTGCTGATGAGCCAGCCCCAATACCAGCACAGCGGCCTGCCCATCGTGCTGCTCTCCGCCCACGACCAGACCCTGATCGACGGTGCCCGCCGCCTGCTGCACGATGCCGGGTTCAACGTGCTGGCGGCCCTGGCCAAGCCGCTGCTGGCCGACGATCTGCTGAGCCTGCTCAAGGGGCTTTATCTGGGGCCGCAGCGTCAGCGACGCCTGAGCGGACTGCGCCGTACCATCCGCACCTGGCAGGGGGAGGAGAAGGGGTTGCTCGGACTCTTGTCCGATCCCCCGTCCCCCTTGCCCATCTGGCTGGCGGTGACCGGCTTGCCGCCGCGCTGGGAGCTGGTGCGCGAGTGGCTCGTCCAGCGGGGCAGGGAGCCTGGCGAGCTCACCCTGCTGATCCACCGGCGCGACCACCTGTTGAGCCAGGCGGAGCGTTTTGCCCTGGTGCTGCAGGCTAGTCTGGCGGGGGCACGGCTCGCCCTGCTGCTGGACAACGATCAGCACATTCCGTTCGACTTGCTGGAGCGGATGCCGCTGCAGCACCTGCTGTTGGGGCAGAGCCTGCTGCCGAGCCTGGAGGCCATGACCCCGGACTCCCTGCTGGGGCGCTTCATCAACCGAGCCAGGGAGCTTGGCATCGCCCTCTATCTGGACGACCCCTTCAATCTGCTGGACCACAATCTGTGGCGCGATCGCGGCATGGCGGGGCGCTGGTAGAGGGTGGCCCGCTACCTCTGCTGGCCGCCGGACGAAGCCCGGCTGCGGCGCTCCCTGGCCGGCTGGCTTCATCCTCGTACCCGCGCCGACCTGCCCTTGATGATGGAGGTCGGGGGCGTTCCCTGCCGTTTGCAGGAGCTGGCGGGGGCCGATCCCGCCCGCATCCGGGCGGCTTATGACGAACTCGGCGAGCAGAGCGTCTACCTGCGCTTCATGCGCGCCAAGCAGAGGTTGAGCGATGAGCAGCTCGCCTTCTTCCTCGATTACCCTAGGGAACACCAGATTGGCCTGCTGCTGACCGACGGTCAGGGGCGGCCGCTGGCCCAGGCCCAGTCCATCCGGCGGCGGCTGCACCCGGATCGGGCCGAGTTCTCCTGCATCGTCGCCGATCACTTCCAGCACAGAGGGGCGGGGCGGCGCATCCTGCTGGCGCTGGCCTTGCTGGCGCGCGGCGAGGGGATCCGCGAATGGACGGCGGAGGTGCTGCCCCAGAATCGCCCCATGCTGGCGCTGCTGCGCGGGCTGGGCCTGCCGCTCACCCTGGTGACAGGGCGGGAGCTGGTGTTCGTGCGACTCGATTTGAGCGTGTTCGACACCCTGTAAGCGCCATCATAATAAGACCAAGGGCGAATAGGCCGGTTTTTCACCCTGTGCTAAGGTCAGCCAGAGAGCTAGCCAGAGGGAGTCAGTCATGGTGCAGTCAGCGAAACACATCGTCATTCTTACCGGTGCCGGGATCTCGGCCGAGTCGGGCATCAAGACCTTTCGCGCCTGTGACGGTCTGTGGGAGGAGCACAGGGTGGAGGATGTGGCGACGCCGGAGGGCTATGCCCGGGATCCTGAGCTGGTACAGGGCTTTTACAACTCTCGCCGCCATCAGCTGCAGCAACCCCACATTCACCCCAATCCGGCCCACTATGCGCTGGCCCGGCTCGAGCGCCTGCTACCGGGCTGCGTCACCCTGGTGACCCAGAACATCGACAACCTGCACGAGAGCGCCGGCAGCAAGAACCTCATTCACATGCACGGTGAGCTGCTCAAGGCGCGCTGCCCAGGCTCGGGTCAGGTGATCGAGTGGCGCGGCGATCTCCATCAGGAGGAGCTGTGCACCTGTTGCCAGTTTCCCCAGCCGCTGCGCCCGCACGTGGTCTGGTTTGGCGAGATGCCGCTCGGGCTGGATCGCATCTACAGCGCGCTGGCCCAATGCGATCTGTTCATCTCCATCGGCACCTCTGGCGCCGTCTATCCGGCGGCCGGTTTCGTACACGAAGCGGGATTGAACGGGGCCCACACCATAGAGCTCAATCTGGAGCCGAGCGAAGTGGGCAGCCAGTTTGACGAGAAGCGCTACGGTCCGGCTTCCCTGCTGGTGCCGGCCTATGTGGATGAGCTGCTGCAACGCTGCGGCGTACACCAGCCGGCGCAGATCGAGGGGCACAACTGGATGGAGATGCGCGGCCCCTAGCTATTGTGCATCAGCGCAGTTGCAATGAACCGGTGAAATCGCCACACTGGCAGCCAAAAAATGGGACGCAGTTGGCGCAACTTACATGATCACTCTCAAGCAATGGATCGCTTTTTCCCTCCTGATGCTGGCCTGTGCCGGCGCATCGGCACAGGCCTCCCTGATGACTCTGGTGTTGCCAGGCGGCCAGCAAGTGGCCCTCGATGAGGCGACCCTCTCCGCCTTGCCACAGACCGAGTTTACCACCACCACTCCCTGGACCCAGGGCGCCCACCACTATCGTGGGCCGACCCTGGCAACCGTGCTGGCGGCACAAGGGATCCAGGATGCCCGCAAGATCGCCGTCTCGGCCCTCAACGGTTATCAACAGGTGGTGGATCTGGCCCTGTTCGACGGCGTGCCGCTGACCCTGGTGCGTGCGGAGGACGGCAAGCCGCTGACCCGGCGCAACAAGGGGCCGCTCTGGTTGCTCATCCCGTTTACCAGCTACCCCAAGCTGGACGTGCCCGCCATCCACAACTGCATGGTGTGGCAGGTGACCCGCATCGAGATCGTCGATTGATGGGGCTATCCCGCCACAAACTGCTGCTGGTGGCGGTCTCGCTGCTGTTTCTGCTCTCATCGGGCAGCAGCCTCTATCTGCAGCATCGCCAGGAGCAGCTGGTCGACACCTTCTATCGCAACATCCACTGGAACATCAGCCAGGTGATGCTCGAATCCCAGCGTTTCCTCGCCGATCTGCGGCTCTATCGGGTCGGTCAAGTGGAGATGGAGACCCTGAGCCTCGATTACGATCTGCTGTGGAACCGGCTCGACATCTTTCTCATCAGCAGTGAAACCGCCGAGGCGCGCGAGCGGCACGGGCTTGGCAGGGCGCTGGCCGGACTGTTCGAGCAGATCAAGCGGCTTGAGCCCCAGATGGCGGCAGGGGCGCTGCGGGAAGGGGCCCAACTCGCCCGCCTGCAGGAGGAGATCGCCAGCCAGACCCGGCTCATCGAGCAGATAGGCAACCAAATCCTCTCCGGTCAGGAGCGGGAACGTTCGGTGAGCCAGATCCGCAGCAGCCTGTTCTGGTTGCAGATCTGGCAACTGATCCTGTTGCTGACTGGCGGCGCTCTGGTGGCCGCCCTCATTCGTGCCAACCTTGCCAATCGCCGGCTCGCCCTGCTCGACCCCCTGACCCGGCTTGGCAACCGCCGCGCCCTGCAGGAGCAGCTCTCTCGCGCCCTGTATGCCGGCGAGGCGAGCGCCCTGGTGGTACTCGATCTCAAGCGCTTCAAGCAGGTCAATGATCTGCTCGGCTATCAGGTGGGTGATCGGCTGTTGCAGACGGTGGCCGACAAGCTGCAGCAGGCCCACGGCAGCCACGCCTACCGGCTCGGTGGCGACGAGTTCGCCGTGGTGCTGACCACGGCGGACGGGACGCTGGAAGCGCGCATCCACCAGCTGATGAGCCTGCTCCACTTCGAGTTCGTGACCCGGGAGTGCAGCTTCGAGCTGGCCTGCCGGCTCGGGGTGGCCAGGGCGCAGCAGCAGGATGCCGGCCGGCTGCTGGATCAGGCCATCCTGGCCCTCAATCAGGCCAAGCGCAGCCAGGAGGGGGACATCAGCTGGTTTGCGCCGGCCATGCTGCAGCAGTTGCAGTTGACCCAGCACCAGCTGCATCAGCTGCGCGACTGGCTGGCCGGACGCGAGCCGGCGCCGCTGCGGGTGGCACTGCAGGCGATGACGGATGAACAGGGCAACGGCCTGTGGCAACTGGCGCTCTACTGGCAAGAGCAGGGTACATCCTGTCCCATGCGCTGGCTGCAGGAGTGCGGCGTGCAGGGCCCCGTGCTGGCCCGGCTGCTGCAGGCGCACGAGACGCTGCATGGCGATGGTCGGGGGCTGTTGATCCCGCTCGACAATCAGGCTCAGCTGGCCCAAGTACTGGCCTGTATGCCGGGGGCATCCCGCACGCCGCTGGTGCTGCTGGTGCCGGCACTGCAACCGGATACTGCCTTGCTGGCGGGATTGCGGCAGCAGGGTTGCACCCTGGCGCTCAGAGACATTGGCAGCGCCACCCCGGCGCAGCTGGCGGCCGGCTGGCCCGTGCGCTACTGGTTACCGCAGGATGATGAACATGGCGAGTTGTTGCAGCCGCTGGCCTGGCGACTGGGGCTGGTGCAACTGCAGGTGCTGGCGGGCGGTGAGGCAAGACAACTGGCCTGAGTGGCAACAAGGATTGCGCTGAGCAAAGATGGAATGAAACAAGGCGACCCTGGGGCCGCCTTGTTTTTTATTGTACGTGTATGTCAGGGGCGAGGGGCGCAGGAATCTCTGATCACCAGGTCGGGATCGACGGTGATCAGGTGATCCGCCAGCGCCTCGCCGTTGATGCGCGCCAGCAGCCGGGTGACGGCGAGGCGGCCCAGCTCCTCTTTCGGCTGATTGACGGTGGTGAGTGGTGGCGACATGAATTCGGCCAGCGCCACGTTGTCATAGCCGACGATGGAGAGATCCCGCGGGATCACCAGTCCCGCCTGATGCGCCGCGCTGATGGCCCCCATCGCCATCATGTCGTTGCAGACGAACAGCGCAGTGGGACGCTCGGGCAGCGCCAGCAGGCGGCGCATCGCTTGATGGCCGCTGGCGCAGTCAAAGTCACCCTCCTGGACCCAGTCCGGATTGACGGTGAGACCGGCCTCCTGCATCGCCTGCTCGAAGCCCGCCTGCCGCTGGTTAGCGGGGGCGCGGCTGTGGGGGCCCGTGATGCAGCCGATGGCGTTGTGACCCAGCCCCAGCAGGTGGCGGGTCGCCAGGTAGCCGCCACGATGGGAGTTGTCGGCGATGAGGTCCACGTCGGCACTCTCCATCCCCCAGTCCATCACCACCACCGGCAGGCTCTTGAGCCAGTCGAGCTGGTTGAACACCTCCTGCTGCCCTTCGCTGCACATGATGAGCAGGCCGTCGACCCGCTTGCGCAGCATCATCTTGAGGTAGGAGAGGGCGGTCTCGGCCTGCCCCTCGGTGTTGCCCAGCATCAGGTTGTAGCCCTGCTCGAAGCAGTAGCGTTCCACCCCGCGTACCACCTCGGCAAAGAAGGGGTTGCTGGAGGTGGTGACCAGCATGCCGATACTGTTGGTCTCCTTCACCTTGAGGCTGCGGGCCACCAGGCTCGGGGCGTAGTTGAGATCGCGCATGGCGGCGAAGACCCGCTCGCGGGTCTCCTCGGCGACGAAACGGGTCTCGTTGATGACGTGGGAGACGGTGGTGGTCGACACCCCCGCCAGCGCCGCCACCTCCTTGATATTGGCCATCAGTGCCCCTGCGCAATCTGCTCAAGCAGGAAGGCGTCGACCTCCTGCTTGCTCGGGATGGAGCTCTGGGCACCAAACCGGGTGACGGAGAGCGCCGCGGCGCCGTGGGCAAAGCGCACGGCCGCGTCAAAGTCGGCGCCGGCGAGCTCAGCCGCCAAGAGGGCACCGTTGAAGGTATCGCCGGCCGCCGTGGTGTCTACTGCTTTCACCCGAAAGCCCGGGATGAGCGCTTGCTGCTGCCCCTTGCTGCAATAGACTCCTTGCGACCCCAGGGTGATCATCACGTCCGCAATGCCCATCTGGTGGAAACGGGCGGCCGCCTCGCGGGCGCTCGCTTCGTCGGTGACCTTGACGCCGGTCAGCAGCTCGGCC
>NZ_CDBH01000016.1 GCF_000820305.1 Aeromonas dhakensis | reverse complement strand
CCGCCCGCCTCGTGGATGCGCAGCTTCACGCGAAGTCGCTTGGCCTCCTCCCCCATGCCCTGATTGACCGACAGCCAGTAGGCGTCGCGCAGGTGGGGGTAGAGGGCGCACAGGGTCAGGGGGGGCGGGGTGGGCCCTTGCCAGTTCAGACGGGCCGGCTTGCCGCCGAAGGCGCCGTCCGGCCAGTGATCCACCTCGAAGGCGAGGGCGCAGGCCGGGAGCAGCAGGAGCAACAGGGAGAGACAGACGCTTCGCATGGCCGGGGGTTTTGTTAAAGTGTGGGGCCATATTATCCGGTCAAAGTCGACCACAACCAAGGGGCTTCGATTGAGAATCTTTTCCGGCCTGGGTGGCAAGCTGCTGCTGGCCTTCTCCCTGATGGCGCTGTTGACCCTGGGGGCCTCCCTGCTGGGCTGGTTCGGGCTCAGCCACCTGCGCCAGCTGGAGCAGGGGGTGCAGCAGACCCTGGCGGATCAGGAGCTGGCCCGCACCCTGGCGCGGCTCGGCGGCGAGATCCAGAGCTCATCTCACCTGCTGGCCTCCGCCACCAGCGAGGGGGAGCGGGTGCATCAGGGGCGGCTGCTCACCCTGCAGGGGCAGCAGATGCAACAGGTGCTGGAGCAGTTGGGTCATGGTGGCGGCAAGCAGACCCCAGATGAGCTGCATCGCCTCAGCCAGACCATCATCGGCAACCTGGGCCAGCAGGGCTGGCTGGTGGGGGAGCGGCTGACGCTGATGGCCGACGGTAGCGCCTTGCGCTCCCGCCTGGTGACGGCCGCCGGTCAGGTGGCGGAGCTGGCCCGCAGCCAGATGGAGAACGCCGAAACCGTGATGGTGGCGGGGCTCGGCTCTCTCTATTCACTGCAGGGGCGGTCTGCAGATCGGGCGATCGATCGGCTGCTGGAGCAGGATCTCGACTGGCTGGAGCAGATGACGGAGCTGCGCCATCGCACCCTGATGC
>NZ_CDBH01000015.1 GCF_000820305.1 Aeromonas dhakensis | reverse complement strand
CGATGACGAGCCTAGCGCTTCACGGTCGCGATCTGCGTGGCGATAAGCTGCACGGCAGTGGCCGCGCCGACAGTGAAGGGGATATCAACCTCGGCGAGGGGCGGGCGCGCTGGTGGGCGGGTCAGAGCGAAGATGTACAGGCCGGATTGGCGGAGGATAGCCGCTACTTTCTCCATCAGGCCCTCTCCACCCCCTGTCTCGATCTGCTTGAGAGCGCGCAGGGGAGCTGGCTGACCAGCGTATCGGGCAAGCAGTACCTGGATTTTCACGGCAACAGCGTCCATCAGCTGGGCCACGGTCACCCCAGGGTGGTGGCCGCGGTGCAGCAGCAACTCGCCGACTTGCCGTTCGCCCCCCGCCGCTACACCCATCGGGTCGCTATCGACTGCGCCCGCACTTTGGCCGAACTGGCTCCCGGCGATCTCAACCGGGTGCTGTTCGCCCCCGGCGGCAGCGAGGTGGTGGGCATTGCCTTGAAGCTTGCCCGCTTCATTACCGGCAACAGCAAGGTGGTATCCCTGTGGGACGCCTTTCACGGCGCCTCCCTCGATGCCATCTCGGTCGGTGGCGAGGCCTGTTTTCGCGCCGATATGGGCCCGCTGATGGCCGGTGTGGAGCGCATCCCGCCGCCCACCCGTTATCGCGGCGTCTGGTATCGCGGCGAGGGGGATGACCTGCACTACGCCGATTATCTGGAGTACGTCATCGAGAAGGAGGGAGGAATCGGCGCCTTTATCGCCGAGCCCATCCGCAACACCGATGTGCAGGTGCCCTCAAGGGCATATTGGCAGCGGGTGCGGGAGATCTGCGATCGCCACCAGGTGCTGCTGATTGTCGACGAGATCCCCAATGCCCTGGGTCGCACCGGCCACTGGTTCAGCTTCGAAGAGTTCGGCATCGAGCCTGACATCATCTGCCTTGGCAAGGGGTTGGGGGGCGGGGTGGTGCCGTTTGCCGCGCTCATCACTCGCGATCGTTTCAATCAGGCGGCGGCTATTTCGCTCGGTCACTACACCCACGAGAAGAGCCCCGTCGGCTGTGCGGCGGCCCTCGCCACCATCGCCACCATCCGTGAAGAGGGACTGCTGGAAAAAGCGCGGGAGGACGACCGCTTTATGGCGCGCGAGCTTGCGGCGCTTGCCGAGCGCCACCCTCTGATCGGCCAGGTGCGCGGTATCGGTTTGCTCTGGGCGCTCGATCTGGTGGTCGATCATCAGAGTCGCACTCGCAATAGCGAGGCCGCCGAGCGGCTGCTCTACCGCTGTCTGAAACTCGGGCTCAGCTTCAAGGTCTCCCAGGGCAATGTCATCCAGCTCTCGCCCCCGCTCAATATCGCTCGCGCCGATCTGGTGCGCGCCATCGCCATTCTCGATCGCGCCCTTGGCGAGATTGCACTTTTCCCGAAACAGGAAGATCACCATGACTGACTTGCAGATTGCCATCCAACCGACCACCGACGTGGAGGCGCTGCTCCTCGACTGGGCCGGTACCGTGGTTGATTTCGGCTCCTTCGCCCCCACTTCCATCTTCGTCGAGGCCTTCGCCCGCGCCTATGACTTTGCTGTGACCCTGGATGAGGCGCGCCAGCCCATGGGCCTTGGCAAATGGGATCATATCGCGACGCTGGGGCGTCTGCCCTCGGTGGATGCGCGCTGGCAGGCTCGCTTTGGCCACCCCATGAGCCACGCCGAGGTGGACCACATTTATCACACCTTTATGCCGCTGCAGATTGCCGCCGTGACCCGCTTCGCCGCCCCCATTCCCGGGGTGCTGCCGGTGCTGGATGGGCTTCGAGCACAAGGGCTGCGGATCGGCTCCTGTTCCGGTTATCCCCGTCCGGTGATGGAGGCGCTGGTACCGGCGGCGGCCGCTCACGGCTATCGGCCTGATCACTGGGTCGCCACCGATGACCTCAAGGCGGGTGGCCGTCCCGGCCCCTGGATGGCGTTGGCCAACGTGATTGAGCTGGGAATAAGCGCGGTGCATCGCTGTATCAAGGTGGATGATGCCGTGCCTGGCATCAGCGAAGGGTTGAACGCGGGCATGTGGACCGTGGGATTGTCGGTTTCCGGCAACGAATTTGGTGCCACCTGGGAGGAGTTTGCCGCCATGAGCGAGGCGCAGATTGCCGCTCGTCGTGCACCGGCGGAGGCCAAACTGCGGGCGGCGGGGGCGCACTACGTTATCGACACCCTGGCCGATATCGCCCCGGTGATTGCCGATATCAACCGCCGTCTGGCGGCAGGCGAGCGGCCCTGAACAGGGCGGGGTGAGAGGAGGGGAGTGCCGACCTTGCCTGCAGGTTTTCAGGCCATGCTCCCTGACTATCAGGCATAAAAAAACCGGCGCCTTGGCGCCGGTTTTTGCTCACCGAGACTCTATTACAGAGAAGCGGTGAAGGTACGGGTGATGACGTCTTGCTGTTGCTCTTTGGTCAAGGAGTTGAAGCGAACGGCATAACCGGATACGCGGATGGTCAACTGCGGATATTTTTCCGGGTTTTCCATGGCGTCCAGCAGCATTTCACGGTTCATCACGTTGACGTTCAGGTGCTGACCGCCTTCCAGGTTGGCTTCGTGGTGGAAGTAACCATCCATCAGGCCAGCCAGGTTGGCTTTCTGGGCTTCCATGTCTTTGCCCAGGGCGTTCGGCACGATGGAGAAGGTATAGGAGATACCATCTTTGGCGTAGGCGAACGGCAGCTTGGCGACGGACGTCAGGGAAGCAACGGCGCCCTTCTGATCACGACCGTGCATCGGGTTGGCACCCGGGCCGAACGGCGCACCGGCGCGACGGCCATCCGGAGTGTTACCGGTCTTCTTGCCGTACACCACGTTGGAAGTGATGGTCAGCACGGACTGGGTAGCCACGGCACCACGGTAGGTGTTCAGCTTCTGAATTTTCTTCATGAAGCGCTCGACTAGGTCGCAGGCGATGTCATCGACGCGAGCGTCGTTGTTACCGAACTGCGGGTACTCGCCTTCGATTTCGAAGTCGATGGCCACGCCATCTTCGTCACGAACCGGCTTGACCTTGGCGTACTTGATGGCAGACAGGGAGTCAGCGGCCACGGACAAACCGGCGATGCCGCAAGCCATGGTGCGATAGACGTCGCGGTCGTGCAGCGCCATCAGAGAGGCTTCGTAGCTGTACTTGTCGTGCATGTAGTGGATGATGTTCAGCGCGGCAACGTATTGCTTGGCCAGCCAGTCCATGAAGTGATCCAGACGATCCATCACGTCGTTGTACTCGAGGTACTCGGAGGTGATCATGTCGGTCTTCGGACCCACCTGCAGCTTCATCTTCTCGTCCATACCGCCGTTGATGGCGTACAGCATGGTCTTGGCCAGGTTGGCACGAGCACCGAAGAACTGCATCTGTTTGCCGACGATCATCGGGGACACACAGCAAGCGATGGCGTAGTCATCGTTGTTGAAGTCCGGACGCATCAGGTCGTCGTTCTCGTACTGAACGGAAGAGGTCTCGATGGATACCTTGGCGCAGTACTTCTTGAAACCGACCGGCAGCTTCTCGGACCACAGGATGGTCAGGTTCGGCTCAGGGGACGGGCCCATGGTGTACAGGGTGTTCAGCATACGGAAGCTGTTCTTGGTGACCAGGGTACGGCCGTCAACGCCCATACCTGCCAGGGTCTCGGTAGCCCACATCGGGTCGCCGGAGAACAGTGAATCGTATTCCGGGGTACGCAGGAAGCGAACCATACGCAGCTTCATGACCATGTGGTCCATCAGCTCCTGGGCTTCTTGCTCGGTGATCAGGCCTTTTTGCAGGTCACGCTCGATGTAGATGTCCAGGAAGCTGGAGGTACGACCGAAGGACATGGCCGCGCCGTTCTGGGACTTGACTGCCGCCAGGTAGGCGAAGTAGGTCCACTGTACGGCTTCTTTGGCGGTCTTGGCCGGAACGGAGATGTCGCAACCATATTTGGCAGCCATCACCTTCATCTGGGCCAGGGCACGGTGCTGCTCGGAGATCTCTTCGCGCAGACGGATGGTGGCTTCCAGGTTGACACCGTTTTCCAGGTCAGCCTGCAGGGACTTGAACTGGGCCAGTTTGTCGGCCATCAGGAAGTCGATACCGTACAGGGCAACACGACGGTAGTCACCGATGATACGGCCACGACCGTAGGCATCCGGCAGACCAGTGATGACGCCGGACTTGCGGCAGTTCAGGATGTCTTTGGTGTAGACGTCAAACACGCCCTGGTTGTGAGTCTTGCGGTACTCGGTGAAGATCTTCTCGACCATGGGGTCCAGTTGACGACCGTACACTTCGCAAGAGGTCTTGACCATCTTGATGCCACCGTTGGCGATGATGGCGCGCTTGAGCGGCTTGTCGGTCTGCAGACCAACAATTTGCTCCAGGCTCTGATCGATATAGCCGGCATCGTGAGCGGTAATGGTGGAGGGCAGGTCGGTATCAAAATCGACCGGCGCGTGGGTGCGGTTCTCGATCTTGATGCCTTCCATGACCTTGTCCCACAGCTTGGTGGTAGCTTCGGTCGCGCCAGCCAGGAAGGACTCGTCACCTTCATACGGGGTGTAGTTCTTCTGGATGAAGTCACGGGTGTTGACAGAGGTCTGCCATTCACCGGCTGCGAAGCCTTCCCATGCTTTTTGGAACTGTTCGTTAAGTTCTGCCATTTTCATTACCTCTCAAGGTATTTATGTGTCTGCCGCCATCCTTAATGATGGCGACGGAAGATAAACCAGTAAGTCAGCCCAACCATGACGCCACCACCAATGATATTACCTATGGTGACAGGAATGAGGTTGTGCAGGACGAAGTTGGATACGGTCAGGTCGGCAAAGGTCGCCGGGTCCTGGCCGATGGCCTGCCAGAATTCCGGGCCTGCGACGCTGTGAATGGCGATGCCGACCGGGATCATAAACATGTTTGCGATGCTGTGCTCAAAACCGGAGGCCACGAACATGGCGACGGGGAGCAGCATGACCATCACCTTGTCGGTGGCACTGCGGGCGCCGAACGCCATCCACACGGCGAGACACACCATGAGGTTGCAGAGGATGCCAAGCGCCACGGCTTCGAAGAAGGTGTGGTGGATCTTGTGCTGGGCCACCTTGAGGGCGTTGAGGCCCCACTGACCATCTGCCGCCATGTATTCGGCCGACATGATGATGAGGCCGACAATGATGAGACCGCCGATGAGGTTGCCGAAGTAGACCAGTCCCCAGTTCTTGAACAGCTGGGCCCAGGTGATGCGATTTGCCGCCTTGGCCACCAGGGTGAGGGTGGTGGAGGTGAACAGCTCGGCGCCGAGCAGCACGCAGAGGATCAGGCCAAGAGCGAAACAGAGACCGCCGACCAGCTTGCTGAGGCCCCAGGCCACATTGCCGGCACCGGTGGTGACTGTGATGTAGAAGACGAAAGCGATGGCGATGAAGGCGCCAGCTGTGATGGCCAGGGGGATGACCTTGTATGCGGGCTTGGTGGCCTTGGCATAGGTTATATCTTCTGCCAGTGCAGCGATGGCTTCTGGCTTGAGACAATCAAAGGGAGATTCTGCTTTCAATTCTCATGTACCTGATGTTTTGCCTGTGGAAATCATAACAAAGGGCCAGATCGTCAAAATTGACTCCGATCAAGAATTGCAGATTGTGAATGTAATTTTACTACAAATATTTGAGTCCCCCGGCAGCGATTCTTTACACCAGGTTTCAGCTGAAACAGAAACGTGGTTTTTTTAATATCATGATTTTAAACAATTTATTTTTCATCCCTGAAAAAGTGTGCCGGCAAGGCATCTTTGCGTCTCCCCAGCACTCGCTACTCCTTGTTGGCAACCCCCTAAGAGGTATTTTTTGTTTTTTATTTCATCTTTGAATAACAAATGGCCACTTGGCTGACCATAAAAGAGAAGGGGCCATCAGGGCCCCTTCGGAATGTTACCACATCAACCCCATGAATGGGCTCGTTTGGCCTTCTGCAGCTTCTCGTAGGCAGCCAGCAGTTTCTGGTGCAGCGGGAACTGGCTGAGGGAGAGATCGGCGGCTGCCAGTCCGTGGAAGCGCGCTTCACCGCTGGCGTGGGCCCAAGCCTGCGTCAGCGTCTCTTCGCCATACATGCGGGCAAACACGGCGCGGTACTGCTCGGGATCGCGATCCTCGTCCAGGAACAGCTCGACACAGGCGCGCAGGGCGCGATAGAAGTTGGCGCGATCGGCCGGGAACACCGACTGGTTGAACTCCATGGTCCAGTCGATGAGATCGAGCGCCGTGTCGAGTTCACCGGCGGCCAGCGCCAGCATGGCTTTGAGCTCGCCGACCCGCAGGGTGTGCAGGGCGGTGCCCTTGGCGGCGGCGATGCCGAGCAGCTCGCGCACCCGGGTGCGCTCGTCGTGACCCTCTTCATCCAGCTGGTCGAACAGCGCCATGTACTGCTCCGCGTCCCACTCCAGCGCCGGCAGCGCCAGTATGGTTTCCCGCAGGTGGGCACCCATGGTGTTGTTGGCCAGCAGCAGATCTTCGGCCGGATAGATGTCGGACATGCCGGGCACCAGGATGCGGCAGGCGTAGACGCCCAGGTGCTCGTAGTCGGCGATGTAGACCGGCTGCTCCAGCTCGTGGAAGATGCCGATCAGGTGGTCGAACTCCTCCTGCGAGGTGCCGCGGAAGTCCCAGTCGGCAAACTCGAAGTCCACATCCTGCTTGAACAGGTCCCAGCTGATGAGGCCGGAGGAGTCGATGAAGTGTGTCTCTAGGTTGTGGTGATCCGCCACCTGCTCGTTGTCAAACGAGGGCGGTACGAACACATCCAGATCCTTGAGGCTGCGGCCCTGCAGCAGCTCAGTGACGGTGCGCTCGAAGGCCACTTCGAAACGCGGGTGGGCGCCGAAGGAGGCAAAGCAGGTGCCGTTGCTCGGGTTGAGCAGCACCACGCAGATGACCGGGTAGCGACCACCCAGGGAGGCATCGAAGCTGTAGATGGGGAAGCCTTCGGCTTCCAGCGCCTCGATGGAGGCCTTGATGCCGGGGTAACGGGCGATCACCTCGGCCGGGATCTCCGGCAGGCTCAGCGCTTCTGCGATGATCTTGTTTTTGACGTGGCGCTCGAACACCTCGGACAAGCCCTGGGTGCGGGCTTCGGTCTTGGTGTTGCCGGCGCTCATGCCGTTGGAGACGTAGAGGTTGCCGATGATGTTCATCGGGATGTAGACGGTCTGGTGATCGGACTGGCGCTCGAAGGGCAGGGCGACGATGCCGCGCTCTTCGTTGCCGGATTGCAGGTCCACCAGCATGTCGGCGGTCACTTCACCGTCCGGGTTGTAGAACTTGCGGGTGAAGCTGTCGAGCAGACCAGTGGGCAGCTGATCCCCCTCGATGGGGAACCACTTCTCGTTCGGGTAGTGCACGAAGTCGCCATTGGCAACCTGCTCGCCCAGATAGAAGTCGGCGAAGAAGTAGTTGGTGGAGAGACGCTCGAAATATTCGCCGAGGGCGGAGGCGAGCGCCGCCTTCTTGCTGGCACCCTTGCCGTTGGTGAAACAGAGGGAGCACTCCTTGTCCCGGATGTGCACGGACCAGACGTTGGGCACGGGGTTGAGCCAGGAGGCCTCTTCGATATCAAACCCCAGGGCTTGCAGCTTGGTCTGGAAACGTTCGATGGAGTCTTCCAGCGCCGCGTCCTTGCCGGGAATAAAAGTGTGGTCGGTCATCACGATATCCTGATTTTTATTGGCTCATGTTTGGCCGCAGATAATAGCAGGGGTCGGCGCGTTTGGCAGGCAAAAAACGGGGCCCATGCCCCGTTTTGCTCTCCTTTCAACCGCCTTGGGGCGTGCCTCAGCCGATGAATTTCAGACCCAGGATCCCGCCGATGATCAGCAGCAGGCAGAGCACCCGGGCGAGGGTGGCCGGTTCGTTGAACAGCCAGATCCCCATCAGCACGGTGCCGACCGCGCCGATGCCGGTCCAGACTGCGTAGGCGGTGCCAAGGGGCAGCTGTTTGACCGCCATGGCGAGCAGCAGCACGCTCACTCCCATGGCGAGCAGGGTCAGCAGGGTGGGGAGGGGACGGCTGAAACCGTCGGTGTACTTGAGGCCGATGGCCCAGGCGACCTCGAACAGGCCGGCCAGCAGCAGGAGCAACCAGGACATAAGGCAGATTCCGCAGGAAGCAGGGTCGTCCCTGCGCATCAGGAGGCCTCGGGGTCGTCCCCGAGGGGCAGCGGGGCTGCCGGTCGGTCTCAATGATGCCCCAAGTCGTGGCGGGATGCCAACCGGCTGGCCGCAGGCCGGCCAGGCTGACGGATATTGCAGCGAACGGCACAGAATATTGCGCAATTCGACTTGCGCCCGCCGTCACAATCCGTAATGTGGACAGACGCATTTTTCGCAACCCATATTTTGTGAACCGCTTGTAAACGGCCCGCGCCGGACAAGGGATCACGGGTATCACACTCGGTTTCTATAAGCAGCTATCCAGGGTAGGACATTATGAAAAAAGTAGGTTTGGTCGGTTGGCGTGGCATGGTGGGTTCGGTGTTGATGAGCCGGATGCAGGAAGAGAAGGATTTTGCCCGCATTCAGCCCACCTTCTTCACCACCTCCCAGGCCGGTGAGGCCGCCCCCAATTTCGGCGTCGATGCCGGCACCCTGCAGGATGCCTTCGACATCGAGGCGCTGGCCGCACAGGACGTCATCATCACCGCCCAGGGCGGCGACTACACCAAGGATGTCTATCCGCGCCTGAAAGCCGCCGGCTGGCAGGGTTACTGGATTGATGCCGCCTCCTCCCTGCGCATGGAGAAGGACGCGGTCATCATCCTGGATCCGGTCAACGGCGATGTCATCGAACATGCCCTGAACGACGGCATCAAGACCTTCGTCGGCGGCAACTGCACCGTCAGTCTGATGCTGCTGGCCCTGGGTGGCCTGTTCAAGGCCGATCTGGTGGAGTGGGTGAGCGTGGCCACCTATCAGGCTGCCTCCGGCGGCGGTGCGCGCCACATGCGTGAGCTGGTCACCCAGATGGGGCTGCTGCGTGATGAAGTGGCGGTGGAGCTGGCGGATCCCGCCTCCGCCATCCTCGACATCGAGCGCAAGATCACCGAAAAGACCCGCTCCGGCACCCTGCCGGTGGACAACTTCGGCGTACCGCTGGCCGGTGGCCTCATCCCCTGGATCGACACCAAGCTCGACAACGGCCAGAGCCGCGAAGAGTGGAAGGGCCAGGCCGAGACCAACAAGATCCTGGGTATCGAAAACGCCGCCATTCCGGTGGATGGCCTGTGCGTGCGCATCGGTGCCCTGCGCTGCCACAGCCAGGCCTTCACCATCAAGCTGAAAAAGGATGTGCCGCTGGCCGAGATCGAAGCCCTGCTGGCCGCCCACAACGACTGGGTGAAAGTGATCCCCAACGATCGCGACATCACCGCCCGCGAGCTGACCCCGGCCGCCGTCACCGGCACCCTCAGCATCCCGGTCGGTCGTCTGCGCAAGCTCAACATGGGTCCGGAGTATTTGGCCGCCTTCACCGTGGGCGACCAGCTGTTGTGGGGCGCCGCCGAGCCGCTGCGCCGCATGCTCAATATCCTGCTGGACCGCGGGTGATGGCAATCGGGAACGACGACAGGGGGCTCAGGCCCCCTGTTTTTTTGGCAGAAACAGGGCAGGCTCGATGCCATTGACGCTGCAAGGCATGGGGTCTTGGTTTTGTAATGCAGCGACACTGTTATTAACTAAATAGATATTAACAGTGGCGCATCGATTATTTCCTGACTGAGCAGTCAGTGCCGGAAATATATTCCCGCAGCCGCCCTGGTAGCCGACTCGTTCTATTCCATCTGTACCACAAAATAGGGTGCGGTGGGCTCGCGGGATGGGCGGGATATATGCCTTGTTACAAATGAATATCCATTCAAGATATCCACTGCGAGCCCGATTGATTACACTGACCGCCTGGCCAGGCCGATACCACGAGGCCGTGGCGCCAGGTGATCCGACGCGGCGTGGCGGCCGGCTCGCGGCAGCCCCGTGGGGGGCGAAAATAATATTTATATGCTCAATAGTGCGCGTTACGCCCATGGCGTGCCGTCGCCGTTTTCCCCTTGCTGCGAGACCAATGAAGGGCAGCAACGGTGACCCATAATAATGTTCAGGTTCGAGAATTGGGAAATTACATGAGAGTCGTGTGGAGTTTGCTCTATTTCTTCAGTGTCTTGGCCTTGGCCGGCCCGGTGCTGGTCAAGGAGCAGAAAAAAGTGGCCGATCCCTTGATCGTGCCCTATCAGCAATATCGGCTCGACAATGGCCTGACGGTGATCCTGACCCAGGATCACTCCGATCCCCTGGTGCACGTGGCGGTCCACTACCGGGTGGGGCTGGAAGAAGAGGCGCCGGGCCAGTCCGGGCTGGCCCACCTGTTCGAGCACATGATGTTTCAGGGCTCGGCTCACGCGGGGGAGGAGGGCCATAACCGCCTGCTGCAACAGATGGGATCAAAGGATGTGAACGGCTGGACCCAGGAGGATCAGACCCGCTATTTCCAGACGCTGCCGGCCAATCAGCTGGAGAAGGTGCTCTGGCTGGAGGCGGATCGCATGGGGTTTCTGCTCGATACCCTCTATCAGCAGAAGCTGGACGTGCAGCGCGACATCATCAAGAACGAGCGCGCCAACCTGATCGAAGATCAACCCTATGGGCGCTTCTATGAGGCGCTGAATCGCACGCTTTACCCGCCAAATCACCCCTACTTCAACACGCCGTTTGGCCGGGCTGCGGATCTGGATCGCCTCACCCTGGAGGACGTGCGTCAATTCTTCCTGCGTTGGTATGGGCCCAACAACGCCACCCTGGTGATCGGCGGTGACATTCAGCCGGCCCAGACCCTGGCCTGGGTCGAGCGCTATTTCGGGGCCTTGCCCGCCACCCCGGCCCAGACTCGGCCGCTGGTGCGTCCGGTGACGCTGAAGAAGAGCCGCTATCGCACCCTGACCGAGCGGGTGGCCGAACCCCTGCTGGTGCTGGCCTATCCGACCGTCTCTGCCAGTGATCCCGGGGTCGAGGCTCTCGATCTGCTGGCGGATCAGCTGGGGGGCTCGGCCAGTGGCCTGTTGCAGCGAGAGCTGCAGCAAAGCGGCAGGCTGGTCTCCGTCTTTGCCAGCCATGAATGCAATGTGCTGGCATGCAAGTTGATGATCCATGCCATTCCCAATCTAGCCAAAGGGGCCGAGCTTGGCCCCATCAAGGCGGAGATCGATCGGGTCATCGGCCAGCTCGCCAACGACGGGGGCACCCGCGAGCAGCTGGCCCACTCGGTCAATGCCCTGCGCGCCAAACGGATTTGGCCGCTGGACAGCGTGGCCGGCAAGGTGGAGCAGCTGGGCACAGGTTATACCCTGTTTCAGGATCCCAACTTCCAGTACCGCAACCTCAAGCGCCTTGCCCGGGTGACGCCGGCCGATCTGCAGCGGGCATTGACGCGCTATGTGTTGAACAAGCCCAGGGTGGTGCTGAGCGTGGTGCCGGCCGAGCATCCCGAGTGGCAGGCGGGCAACCCCAATTTCGTCGAGCCCCCCCCCTTGCCGCTGGCCCGGCCGCAGCAGACGCTGGCTCCCAGGCAGATCAAGGAGACCCTGGATCGACGCCAGGAGCCGGCCAGTGGCGGTGCTTTGCCGGTGCCCATGCCGACCCTGTGGCATGCCAAGCTGGGTGAGCGGGTCTCTCTGCTCGGTCACTACAGCGATGAAGTGCCGGCCTTTGCCATGAGCATCAACTGGCCGGGCGGTGAGCGGGCCGAGCCGGAGGGCAAGGGCGGGGTCGCCACCCTGACTGACGCCATGCTCTCCCTTGGCAGCGAACAGCTGCAGGAGGCGAGCATCGAGGAGCGGGCGCGCCAGCTGGGAGCCAGCATCAGATTCGAACATGGTGAGGAGCGCAGCTCCATCGAGGTCCAGGGGCTCACCTCCCATTTCGAGGAGGTGCTGGCGCTGGTACGGGAATTGGTGCTGCAGCCCGCCATGCGCAGCGCCGATTTCGAGCGCAGCCAGTTTGACTACAGCCAGTGGCTGCAACAGCTGGCTCGCGATCCCCAGTGGCAGGCGGACTGGCAGTTCGGCGCCCTGCTCAAGGGGGTCAAGCCGCTGGATCCCGTGGCCAGCCTGCGGGCGCTGACCTTGGACGATGTGCGCCATTTTTATCAGTCGGTCCATCGCAGCGGGGAAGCCCAAGTGGTGGTGAGCGGGGATCTGGCCCAGGAACGGGTGATGAAAGCCCTCGGGTTTCTGGTCGAGCCAACGGGTCAGCCGGCGGCCCTGCGCTCTCTGGAGTGGCGTGGGCAGCAGGCCAAACGGGCCATCTATCTGCTGGACAATCCCGGGGCTGCGCTCAGCCAGATCCGGGTGGGGCGGCGCGCCATGGCGGAGGATGCCTTCGGCGAGCAGTACCTGACCCGGCTGATGAATGTCTCCCTCGCCGAGCGGTTGAACATCCGGCTGCGTGAGGAGCTGGGTTACACCTACTTTATCGGCGCCACCTTCGAGGGCAACGTCGATGCGGGCTATTTCCTGCTGCAAAGCAGCGTGCGCAGCGCAGTGACCGGGGCGGCGCTGCGGCAGATCCTGCAGGAGCTCGACAAGTATCAGCGGCTGGGGCCGACCCGGCTGGAGGTGCGTACCCTGCGGGATCGGGTGCTCAATGGTCAGGCGCTCGACTACGAGACGCTGCCGCAGGAGGTGGCCTACATGCAACCCATCCTGCTCAAAGGGTGGCCGCAGGATTATGTGGAGCAGCAGGTGCAGCAGGTGAGCCAGCTCTCCCCCTTTACCCTGCGTGAGCTGGCCCGCCGCTGGCTCGATCCCGACGACATGGTGATCCTGGTGGTGGGGGATGCCAAGGTGCTGGCCCCCGAGCTGGCCGCACTGGGCTGGCCGGTGCAGCGCCTCTCTGCCACGCCTTAAGTGGGTTTGCTCCTATTGGGCTCCGGCCGCAAGCAAAACAGCCCGCCCCCTGGCAGGGGGCGGGCTGTTTTTTTCATTCAAAAGAGACAGGCGGTCAGATCAGGGCCAGGGCGGCGGCCAGATCGGCAATCAGATCGTCGGCGTCCTCCACCCCGATGCTGAAGCGGATGAGATCGTCATTGACCCCGGCGGCGAGGCGGCTCGCCTCGTCCATGGCGGCGTGGGTGGTGCTGGCCGGATGGCAGGCCAGGCTCTCGAGATCCCCCAGGCTCACCGCCTGCACGAACAGCTGCAGGTTGTCGAGCAGGGTGGCGCAACGGGCAAATCCGCCTTCCAGCTCGATGCTCACCATGCCGCCAAAACCGCTGGCGAAGGCGCCGAGGGCATCGTGGCCAGGATGGTTGGCAAGACCCGGGTAGATCACCTTCTTCACCGCCGGGTGGGCGGCCAGGAAGTCGGCCACCTTCTGGGCATTGTGCAGGTGGGCATCCATGCGCAGGGGCAGGGTCTTGACCCCGCGCTGCAGCAGGTAGGCCTCCTGCGGGCCGATGGGGGAGCCGATGTGCTTGAGGGCCACGGTGCGGATCGACTTCATCAGTGCGTGAGAGCCCGCCACCACCCCGGCGATGATGTCGCCGTGACCGCCCAGGTATTTGGTGCCGCTGTGCATCACGATGTCGATGCCAAGCTCCAGTGGGCGCAGCAGGTAGGGGGTGAGGAAGGTGTTGTCACACACAGTAATGGCGCCCACCTTGCGAGCCGCCTCCACCACCACCCGCGGATCCACCACCTTGAGGGTGGGGTTGGTCAGGGTTTCGAACAGTACCACCTTGGTGGCGGGGCGGATGTTGGCCAGTAGATCCTGATCGCTCTCGTAGGCGGTGACCTTGATGCCGGCGCGGCTGAAGGTCTGCTTGAGGAAGGCATCGGTACCGCCGTAGAGGGGGCCGATATAGGCCACTTCATCGCCGCTGTCGGCCAGGGCATACATGATGGCGCTCACCGCCGCCATGCCGCTCGCCACCACCAGCGCCTCGTCGGCCCCTTCCAGGGCCGCCAGCTTCTGCTCCAGCTCGGCGGTGGTGGGGTTGCCAAAGCGGCTGTAGATAAAGCCGGGGGCTTGACCTGCGAAGCGCTCCTTGCCCGCCTGGGCGTTGAAGTAGCTGAAGGTGCTGCTCTGGTAGAGTGGGGTGGTGAGGGCACCGGTCTGGGGATCGATCCGCTGGCCGCTGTGCACGCTCATGGTTTTGAATTTCATTGTATTGCTCCGTCATTGCCAGGCTGTGGCCCAACTGCTTGTGTCGTTTGAAGGGCGCGCCGCGGCGCCCCCCGTCTATTAGGTATGACAGCGTCAGGCGAGTTGTGGCTCGCGCCGATCGCGCTTTGTAGTTTGCCCGTTTGTCATCTGCGGATTGGCCGACGGCGGGGCGACGCCATAGTGGCGGACCGCCACATCCGGGTGGGAGCGCAGCCTCCCTTTGAGTACGTTCTCCCCCACCTGATAAAAGAGCGGGTTGGTCGAGTCGCTCTCGGGTCCCAGCGCCTGGGCTGCCAGCGCGGGGGAGAGGCTGAGCAGCGGCACGGTGGCATCCAGCCGCGCCGCCATGAAGAAGGCGCAGGAGAGGCGCGAGACGCCGGGCGGCGGGCTTGCTACCCGGTGCAGGGTGGCCTTGAGGTAGCCGTTGGAGGCGAGCTCCAGCAGCTCGCCGATATTGACCACCAGGGCCCCCGGCAGGGGCGGTGTCGAGATCCAGCCACTCGCTGTCTCCACCTCGAGCCCGGAGTGATGATCCTGCATCACCAGAGTCAGGTAGCCGGGATCCTTGTGGGCTCCCACCCCCTGACCGCTGCCCCCTGCGGCTTGCCCCGGGTAGTGAATGAGCTTCATGTGCTGATAGGGGGCGCCGCGAATGCTGTCGTCAAACACCCCGGCTGGTTGCTCCAGCACCTCGGCGAAGGCGGCCAGCAGGGTGAGGCTGATGGCGCTCAACTTCTCCTGCCACGCCAGCAGCTGCGCTTGCATGTCGGGCAGGGCTATGGGCCACTGGTTGGGGCCGATGAGCCGCTGCCAGGGTTCACGGATCTGCGCCGAAGCCAGGGCCTGCGCCTCATTCATGATATCGAACTGCTCGCGCAGATCCGGCCGCGCCCGGGTGAGCTCGGCCCCCACCTGGTTGTAGCCGCGAAAGTGGGGGGAGTGCACCATCTGCACCGCCAGCTTCTCCTGCTGCGGCAGGGCGAAGAAGCGGGCCGCCAGCGCCAGGGTTTCCTGCTGCTCTTGCTCGCTCAGGCCATGGCCGACCAGATAGAAAAAGCCCACCTCGCGGGCCGCCCGGCCAAGGGTGGCCAGCATCTGGCGACGGGTCTCGGGGGCGCCATCGAGGGCGGCGAGATCGATGATCGGCAGTGGTGAATGTTCCATGTGCACCTCCTCACTGGCCAGGGGCGAGAGGCTACCCGCACACCTGACATGAAAACGACGACGCCTTGACCGATGAACCGGCCACCGCCCTGTTGCCAGGAATAGCGTCATTTGGATTGAGGGAGATGCTACTGTTCGGAGTTATAAGACGGAAACAACAAATTATTCTTAGTTATATACAAAAATCGAAATAGAATTCGCCACCCATCCGGGTGGCTGCGGATTGAGCGGCAATGATGGCAATATACCGGCGCACTTGGCGTCCATGTTGGCCTGACCAAGAATGTACCGGCTTGTGTGCAATGTGAGCGCGACTTGAGCCAAAAAGAGGCGAACATCGCTGGCAACACAGAGATGCGCAAAATGCAGAGATGCAAAAAGGGAGGCTGATGCCTCCCTTTGTGTGACGGGCGCAGCGGCCCTGTGTGGTACCGAGGTTAGGCTCAGTAACCCAGGGTGAAGCGCTGGCGCAGGTGGGCCGGTTTTTCCGCTTCGTTGAGCACGCCATCGGCCAGATCGCCGACCGTGATCCCGGCCGGTTGTTCACCGCTGAATAGCACCTGATCGGCACCGAGCCGGTAGTCGCCACGCTTCTCGCCGGGTTCCAGGAACACGGGCGGGGAGACGAAACGCCAGTCGAGGGTGGTTTCACGGCGAAGCGCCGTGAGGCCGTCGCGGGCGGCCAGGGCCCCCTGTTTCCACTCGGCCGGGAATTCCGGGGTATCCACCAGTTGCACGCCAGGGGCAATTTCCAGACTGCCGGCGCCGCCGACCACCAGCAGCCAGCTGTTGGCCGCGACGGCGGCAGCCACGATGGCGCTGGCCCCCTTGAGGTACTGGTCGTAGATGTCCGGGGTGGTCCAGCCCGGGTTGTAGGCGCTGATCACCCGATCGTGCCCCTTGAGCACCTTGGCCAGCGCCTGGCTGTCCTGGGCATCCACCGCCACGGCGGTGACTTGCGGGTGAGCGGCGACCTTGTTCACGTCACGCACGATGGCGGTGACGTGATGGCCGCGGCTGACGGCTTCATTGAGGATGGCTGTACCGACAAAACCGCTGGCACCGATCAGGGCAATTTTCATGGGAGATTCTCCTTCACTGTTGGAATGGGGCTATCCTACGCCCCCGAATGTGATTTAATAATCCGTTGTAAATTGCATTCACTTATAAGCTGGATTTAATAATGGAACAGCTCAAGCGTTACGCCATTTTCGCCGCCGTGGTCGAGGCGGGCAGCATGACCGGCGCCGCCAAGGCCCTCGGCATGACACCCTCCGCCGTCAGTCAGCATATCAGCCAGCTGGAGAGCCTGCTCGGGCTCACCCTGCTGCACCGCTCCACCCGCCGCCTCAACCTGACCGAGGCGGGGGAGGTGGTGTGGCAGGGGTGCCAGTCCCTGCAGCAGACCCTCAACCAGACCGAGCTGCGCCTCTCGGAGGTGCGTGACAGCCTGCTGGGGGAGGTGCGGATCACCGCCCCGGTGGGGATGGCCGGCCAGCCGCTGGCACGGGCACTGTCGCCGTTGCTGCAGGCCCACCCCGGCCTGTGCATCCAGATCATCGCCGACGACGAGAAGCGGGATCTCATCAAGGAGCGTATCGACGTGGCGCTGCGGGTCGGCACACTCGAAGACTCCACCCTGGTGGCGCGCAAGCTGGGCCAGACCCGGATGCTGCTGTGCGCCTCACCTGCCTATCTGGCGCGCAAGGGCACCCCGCGCAGTCCGGAGGCGCTGCTGGAACACGACTGGCTGGCCGCCGACATGCTGAGCGGCGGCCTGACCTTCTTCGATGAAAAGGGGCAGGGGCACAGGGTCAAGCCCAAGCCGCGGGTGGTGTGCAACAACGTGCTGCCGCTGCGCCAGTTCACCCTGGCGGGGCAGGGGGTGTCGCTGCAGCCGGAGGGGGAGATCGCAGAAGATCTCGCCTCGGGTCGCCTGCTGGAACTGCTGCCGGGCTTTCGGGTGCCGCCCATGGAGATCCACGCCATCACCCCGCAGCGGGAGATCCCGGAGAAGGTGCGCCGGGTGATCGCCGCCCTGCGCAGCCACTTCGCCGAGCCGGTGGGGGCCACGGCGACACGTCCGTAGTCCGGGCAAGGAAGAAGGCCGTTCCGGTTGGCCGGATCAAAAAAGAGGGCAGCCCGCGGGCTGCCCTCTGTCGATGTGCTATGTCGATTAGATAAGGCCAGGCCTCACTTCATATAGAGGCCGCCGTTGATGGCCAGGGTCTCGCCGGTGATATAGGCACCCGCCTCGCTGGCAAGAAACACCACGGCGGCGGCGATCTCCTCCGGCTTGGCCAGTCGGCGCATGGGGATGTCGGCCTTGATGCTGTCGAGGATGTCGGTGCGGATCGCCTCCACCATGGGGGTGGCGGTGTAGCCGGGGGCGATGGCGTTGACCGTCACCCCGAAGCGGGCCCCTTCCGCCGCCAGCGCCTTGGTGAAGCCCAGCATGCCCGCCTTGGCGGCCGAGTAGTTGACCTGGCCGAACTGCCCCTTCTGGCCATTGACCGAGGAGATGTTGATGATGCGGGCATCGCGTTGCTCGCACATGGCGTCGAACAGCGGCTGGGTCACGTTGTAGAGGCTGCACAGGTTGGTGTGGATCACCTCGAACCACTGCTCCGGGGTCATCCGCTTGAAGGCCCCGTCCCGGGTGATGCCGGCATTGTTGACCAGCACGTCCACCCGCCCTTCATCCTGCAGCAAGCGGCCCAGGGCCTCGCGGCACATGGCGGTGTCGGCCACGTCCAGCGCCAGCAGCCGCACCTGATCCGGCCTAAAGCCCTGCTCTGCATACCAGTCGTGCGCCGCCGCGCCGTTGGCGCTGGAGTGGGTGGCGATGATGCGATACCCCTGGGCCAGCAAGGCGGTGGTGATGGCGGATCCGATGCCGCCACGGGCTCCGGTGATCAAGGCAACTTTCTTCATCTAGGCTCTCCCTGCATAAAAGATTCGAACGAGGACTTTATGGGCTTTTTTGGGTAATTGATATATTTGTTTTCAAACAATCTGACAGGGAAACGCGTCACTTTTGTGACAGCCTGCCAAGCTGGCTTGACGGACCAGCACTCGAGCCACCTGGCAAGAGGGCGGACGTGACCATATCGCCAGCCCTTGCCGCCAAGGTGGCGGCCATGTTTAATGGGGCCCTTGCGCGCAGCGCCTTGCCGATAGCCAGATCCGATCTCGTCATGACCATCTTGTCCACCATCCCTGACGCCGTGCCTCAGCCGCACAGCCAGCTGACCCGCATCGAGCGGGTGCTCGACTATATCCACGCCAACCTGGATCAGCCGCTGGCGCTGGCCGAGCTGGCGGAGCAGAGCTGCTGGTCGCGCTGGCAGTTGCAGCGGGTGTTCCTCCATGAGACGGGGCTGACGGTGGCCCACTATGTGCGCGAGCTCAAGCTGAGCCAGGCGGCAGAGGCGCTGCTTTCTGGCCGCCAGCGGGTGCTGGATCTGGCGCTCTGTTACGGTTTTGGCTCCGAGGTGAGCTTCAGCCGCGCCTTCAAGCAGCAGTTTGGATGCTCGCCGCTGGCCTATCGCAAGCGGGGTCTGCGGCTGGGACTGCGTACCCCCCTGGTGCGGGCGACTTTGCCGCAGCCCATGCCTGCCAGGCTGGTACAGGTACGGATCGAGAGCCAGCCGGGCTTTAGCCTGCAGGGGGTGATGGGGCAGATCCGCGGGCTGTTTGCCGCTGCCCCCGACTTTCAGCAGACGGTGCCCGCCATCTGGCGCGCCCTGCGCACGGCGGGCGGTTTGCCACCCGGGCAGGAGCGGGTGGGGGTGGTGGATGTTTCTGGCGTTGGCGAGTCGCTCCCCTACTGGGCGGGCAGCGTGATGGAGGAGGGGGCCAGCCTGCCCGCCGCTCTGGCGCGCCTCCCGGTGCCGGCCCAGACCTACGCGGTGCTGAGTCACGTGGGCCCGGTCAGTCAGCTGGGGCAGACCCTCAACTGGTTCATCCTGCACTGGCTGCCGAGCTCCGGCTATCGCGGGCTGGACGGTTTCGAGCTGGAGCGCTACGCCCCCGATTTTGACGGCAACCAGCCGGATGCCCGCATGGAGTATTGGCTGCCCGTCGCCCCTCTCTGAGCTGGCCACCTCTTGCCCGGCGGATGCCGGGCGCTGCTATCCCTCTTTCCCTTTTGACTGCGCCAGGCTTTGTTATCCATTCGACATCGCCTGCGTTGCTGTCGTCATATCAGGTTGCCGGATGGGGCCAAGCTGGCCGCATTTTCTCCCTTTTCAGTGCCAACATGCCCCAAATTGTTAATTCAAGGGCAAAATGACCCAATAAAATGCAAATGAGATTTGTTACTATTCACTCATTGCATTCGAGGATCAGATGTACGCCACTCACCCCCCTTTGACCCTGGTCGCCGCGACCCTCTCCGCCCTGTTGGCTGGCCCTGTGCAGGCAGCCGCTGCCGAGCGCCTGACACAGACCCGGGCCGACGAGACCCTGACCGTGCTCGGCGAGACCTATCGCAACACCGCGACCAAGACCCGGCTCGACCCCCTGGAGACGCCCCAGGCCATTTCAGTGGTTGAGGGTGACACCCTGGAGCAGCGCGGCGTCAGCTCGGTGAGCGAGGCGCTGCGCTACGTGCCTGGCGTCAATACCGAGCTGCGGGGCGGGGCGGTCAACCGGCTGGATCTGTTCAACATTCGCGGCTTTGACAACTACCAGAACTTCTACGACGGTCTGCTGCTGCAGTACAACGACTGGAACCTGCAGCCCCAGATCGATCCGGTGGCCATCGAGCAGCTGGAAGTGTTCAAGGGACCCACCTCCGTGCTCTACGGCAGCATGCCCCCCGGCGGCATGGTCAACCTCATCGCCAAGCGCCCCCAGCGGGAGAGCAGGCACAGTGTCAGCGTGGCGAGCGGGACGGGCACCCTCAAGGAGCTGACCCTCGACAGCACCGGCGCCCTCAACGATCAGTTTGCCTATCGGCTGGTGGGGCTGGCCCGCCAGAAAGACGGCCAGGCGGTGACTTCAGAGGAGGAGCGCTTCGTGCTGGCGCCCTCTCTCGACTGGCAGTTGAGTGATCGCACCCTGCTAAACCTCAACCTCTATTACCAGAAAGACCCCGCCGCTGGCATCTACACCACTGTGCCGGCCAGCGGCTCGGTCAAATCCAACCCGATTGGCCAGTTGGGTAGCGATACCTTCCTTGGCGATGAAAACTGGAACCACTACAGCCGGGAGGTGACCCTGCTTGGCTACAAGCTGAGCCACGACTTCAACGCCAACTGGCAGCTGCTGCAAAACGCCCGCTACATGGATGCCTCGGCCAACCAGCAGAACACCTACAACGCGGCATTGGCGGCCGACCACCGCACCCTGGCCCGCAACGCCTACCTGACCGATGAAGAGTCCCGCGGTTTTGTCATCGACAACCAGCTGGCGGGCAAGGTGCAGACCGGCAAGGCCCAGCACAACCTGCTGCTGGGGGTCGATTACCAGTATCTGGATGCGCGCATTCTCTACCGGGATACCCTCGACTATTCCGCTCCCGCCATCGACATCTTCAACCCGAACCACCAGCAGATAGTGCCGGCAGACCTGGCCTTCAACTATCAGGACAACCGAACCATCCGCCAGTATCAGAGCGGCCTCTACCTGCAGGATCAGGTGCGCCTCGATCGGCTGGTGGTCATCGGCGGCGCCCGCTACGACCGCTACCGGATGGACACCGACAGCCGGACCCTCTATCAGGGGGCGGCGAGCAACAGCCTGGCCCAGATTGATCAGGACAACCTCTCGCTGCGCCTCGGTGCCCTCTACGAGCTGGATCACGGCCTCTCGCCCTATGTGAGCTATGCCGAGAGTTTCGAACCGGTGGCGGGGGCAGACAAGCAGGGCCAGGCGTTCAAACCGGCCACCGGCCGGCAGTGGGAAGGGGGGCTCAAGTTCCTCTCCGAGGACATGAGCAAGACCGCCACTCTCTCGGCGTTCCACATCACCAAGCAAAATGCCCTGGTGACGGATCCGGACAACGTTTACGGACCCAAGCTGCAGACCGGCGAGATGGTCTCCAAGGGGGTCGAGCTGGAGGGGAGACTCGATCTCACCAGCCGCTGGGATCTGGCGCTGAGCTATACCCGTCAGGATATGGAAATCACCCGCGACACCACCAGCCTGCAGGGCAAGACGCCGGTCTGGGTACCCAAGCAAATGGCTTCGCTGTGGAGCAACTACCTGCCGGCCGGCCCGCTGGAAGGAGCGCGCCTGGGGGCTGGCCTGCGCTACGTGGGGGAGGCCCAGCTTGATGCCGCCAACACCGAGACAGTGCCGGATTACCTGCTGATGGACATGGCCGCCTCCTACGATCTGGCCCAACTCAGCCAGCGCCTGCAAGGGGTGGAGGTGTCACTCAGCGCCAGCAACCTGTTCAACAAGACCTACTACTCCTGCTACGACCAGAACAACTGCTGGTTCGGCGCAGAGCGCAGCGTGGAGGCGCGACTCAAATACGTATTCTGACCCTGCGTCCCGGGCCGCGCCCGGGACTCTCTCACCCCATGACCGGCGCCGGCCACCGTATCCGCAGCCGGGATGCGCGGCGCGAGCCGGATCTGCAGTCACTGGCGGATCACGGCGCCCTGTTCGCGGCCGCCGCCGGGCTTATCCCATCCCTCAAGGGGCGGCTGGTGGCCGCCGGCGAAGCTGCGGCACTGTTGACGACGACCAAGCAGGCCACGCCGGCCGAGGTGGCGGCCGCACTGCACGAGTATTGGCGACTGGCCCATCCGGAGGCAGGTCCCGCCTACTGGCTCACCCGCAGCTGGGGCATGCTCTGCTGGCAATCCATCTATCTGGCCATGGTGGCCGTCTATCGGCTGCGGGCCGTGCCGGTGCTGGATAGGTTGGGCCAGGGCTATCAGGATGGGCTGGTATCGGGCTTTACCCTGCCGGCCGAACCCATGATCAAGGGGGAGCTGGAGCTCTTGATCAAGACGGCGGGTGAGCGGCTGCAGACCCATTGGCAGGCACTGTTCGCAGCGCTCGGGCAGGTGCAGCGGCTGCGACCCGGTTTCGTGCGGCCGCTCTTGGCGGACGATCTGCTGGCGGCGCTGGTGCGGGTGCCCGCGTTCTTTGACGAGATAAGCCCCGCCGAGGTGGCGGCCCATGCGCCGCACTGGCTTGCCGCCTGCGGTCTGCCGACCGAACATCTGGCGGGCTGGCAGCCGGCGCCCTGGCCGCCAGCGGCCGGCTTGG
This sequence comes from Aeromonas dhakensis, assembly GCF_000820305.1. Taxonomy (GTDB): domain Bacteria; phylum Pseudomonadota; class Gammaproteobacteria; order Enterobacterales; family Aeromonadaceae; genus Aeromonas; species Aeromonas dhakensis. Next base: position 113,352 of record NZ_CDBH01000015.1, on the reverse strand, counting down.
TCGGTTACGTGCGCCAGCGCTGCTGCCTGCACTACAAGCGCCGCGATGGTGAGCTGTGCGCCAACTGCCCGCGGCGGCAGGGGGCGGCGAGCTGTGAAGAGGGGGCTTGAATAAGAAGCCCTGCGTGATGACAAGCCGCCCTCAGGCGGCTTTTTACTGCGCCTTGCCATATGGATGACTGCGCTTTTACATCGCCCATGCTTGATACGAATCTGCCGTCTGCAGGTAAGCCGGCGCAGTGTCCCTTCTTCTGCACATTACTGCGCCTTTGTGTCGCCCATCTTGCTGCGAATTCGTTCAAACAGGCTCTGCAGACAGGCTTGATCCCGGTCGGCGGCGCGCACGGCGCCATACATATGACGGCGTACTCCCTCGGCGAGCGGGCGCGCCTCGAGCAGCCCTTGGCGGACAAACTCCTCGCAGGCCCAGCGCGGCAGGGCAGCGACGCCCAGGCCGGCGGCGGCCATCTGCAGCATCACGGAGGTGTTGTCCACCGGCTTGCAGCGGGCGGGTTCGATGCCGGCCGGCTGCAGGAAGCGGCTGAACACGTCCATCCGGGCCCGCTCCACCGGGTAGACCAGCAGCACCTCGGGGCGCAGATCCTCAGGCTTGATGGTCTGCTGTCCACAGAGGGGGTGATCCGGCGCCATCACCAGCACCAGCTCGAAGGCGAACAGCGGCTCGAAGTGAAGATCGCCGCGCGCCTGCACGTCCGAGGTGAGCAGCAGGTCGAGCTGGCCGCCGAGCAGGGCGCTGATGGCATCAAAGCCCGGTACCGATTCCACCTCCAGATCCACTCCCGGCCACTGGCGGCGAAAATCGGGCAACAGCGGCAGCAGCCACTGGATGCAGCTGTGGCAATCGAGCGCCAGGTGAAGGCGACCGGCCTCGCCGCTGTGCAGGGCCTGCAGCTGTTTCTCGGTCTGCGCGAGCGCCGGCAGCACCTGGCGGGCCAGCCCCAGCAGCTGGTTGCCGGCCGCGGTCAGCACCAGCGGGCGGCTCTTGCGCAGATAGAGCTCCAGGTTGAGGCGGGTCTCCAGCTCCTTGAGCTGGTGGGAGAGGGCGGACTGGGTGAGGTTGAGGGTCAGTGCCGCCCCGGCCAGCGAGCCCTGCTCGGCCAGCGCGCTCACCGTTTTCAGGTGCTTGATGTCGATCCCCGGGTTGCTTGACACCGCCATGGTATCCCTCCTTGTTGTGCCTGAGTGGCGCCTTGAGAATTTCTTGAGAGCCAGTTGAAAAGGATTCAATAGCCAACGCCACCTTATCTTGTCATTTTGGATGTGTAAACATCTGGATGGCTAAATCATCCAGTTCACCATCAGATGAATGAGCATAAGGAATGGAACCTATGACCTGCGCACACACCCTTGGCTTTCCCCGTATCGGAGCCAAGCGCGAGCTGAAATTTGCCCTCGAATCCTACTGGCGCGGCGAGACCAGCCAGGCTGAACTCATCGCCACCGGCAAGAGCCTGCGTGAGCGTCACTGGCAGGCCCAGCAACAGGCCGGCGTGACCCTGCTGCCGGTGGGTGACTTCGCCTGGTACGATCAGGTGCTCGGCACCAGCCTGCTGGTGGATGCCATCCCCGCCCGTCACCGCCATGGCGACACCGATCTCGATACCCTGTTCCGGGTCGCCCGTGGCCGTGCGCCGACCGGTCCGGCCGCCGCCGCCGCCGAGATGACCAAGTGGTTCAACACCAACTACCACTACCTGGTGCCCGAGTTCAGCCGCGACCAGCGTTTCAAACTGGGCTGGAGCCAGCTGTTTGACGAAGTGGAGGAGGCCAAGGCGCTGGGGCTGCCGGTCAAGGCGGTGCTGCTGGGGCCCGTCTCTTACCTCTGGCTTGGCAAGGAGAAAGAGAGCGGCTTCTCCCGTCTCGAGCTGCTCGACCGCCTGCTCATCGTCTATCAGGAGATCCTGGCGAAACTGGCCGCCCAGGGGGTGGAGTGGGTGCAGATCGACGAGCCGGCGCTGGCGCTGGACCTGCCGGACGAGTGGCGCCTCGCCTATCTCAATGCCTATGAGCGTCTGGCTGGTCCCTGCAAGCTGCTGCTCACCACCTATTTTGGCTCTGTTGCCCATCAGCGCGACATCATCACCAGCCTGAAGGTGGATGGCCTGCACCTGGATCTGGTGGCGGCCCCCGAGCAGCTGGAGACCCTGGTCCCGCACCTGCCGGCCCAGTGGGTCATCTCGGCCGGTGTCATCAACGGTCGCAACGTCTGGCGTGCCAATCTGGCCAAGCTGGTACCGACCCTGAAAGCACTGAAAGCCAGGCTTGGCGAGCGGCTCTGGGTCGGCTCCTCCTGCTCCTTGCTGCACAGCCCGGTGGATTTGACCCTGGAGCACGAGCTGGATCCCCAGACCCGCAGCTGGTTCGCCTTTGCCCTGCAAAAATGCTACGAGCTGGGCCTGCTGGCTGACCATCTAAACGGCGGGGAGCTGGACAAGATCAATGCCTACAGCCAGCCCATCGTGGATCGGGAATCTGACAGCCGGGTGCACAAGAAGGCGGTGCAGTCACGCCTCGCCAGCCTCACCAACAGCGATTTCGAACGCCACAGCGCCTACCCGGTGCGGGCCGAGGCGCAGCGCGCGGATCTCAAGCTGCCGCTCTTGCCGACCACCACCATCGGCTCCTTCCCGCAGACCTCGGAAATTCGGGTGCTGCGCCAGGAGTGGCGAGCCGGTCGTATCGACGATGGTGCCTACGAGGCGGGCATTCAGGCCCAGATCAAGGATGCCATCCTGCGCCAGGAGGCCATCGGGCTGGACGTGCTGGTGCACGGCGAAGCCGAGCGCAACGACATGGTGGAGTACTTCGGTGAGCTGCTGGATGGCTTTGCCATCACCCGCTTCGGCTGGGTACAGAGCTATGGCTCGCGCTGCGTCAAGCCGCCGGTGATCACCCGTGACATCGACCGGCCGACCCCCATGACCCTGGCGTGGACCCAGTTTGCCCAGAGCCTGACCGACAAGCCGGTCAAGGGTATGCTGACCGGCCCTGTGACCATCCTCTGCTGGTCCTTCCCGCGCGAAGACGTGAGCCGCGAACAGTCCGCCCTGCAGATTGGCCTGGCCATTCGCGACGAGGTGGCAGACCTGGAAGCCGCCGGCATCAAGATCATCCAGATCGACGAACCGGCGATCCGTGAAGGTCTGCCCCTGCGCAAACAGGATCACCAGGCTTATCTCGACTGGGCGGTGCGCGCCTTCCGTCTGAGCGCGAGCCCGGTGGTGGACAGCACCCAGATCCACACCCACATGTGTTACAGCGACTTCAACCTCATCATAGAGGCGGTGGCGGCGCTCGATGCGGACGTGATCACCATCGAGACCAGCCGTAGCCAGATGCAGCTGCTGGGGGCGTTCGAGCGCTTCAACTACCCCAACGAAATCGGCCCGGGCGTCTATGACATCCACTCGCCAAACGTGCCGAGCCAGGGCTGGATTGAGGATCTGATCCGCAAAGCGGCCAAGCAGATCCCGGCAGAGCGGCTGTGGGTCAACCCGGACTGCGGCCTCAAGACCCGCGGCTGGGAAGAGACCGAGGCCGCCCTCAAGGTGATGGTCGATGCCACCAAGGCGCTGCGTGCCGAGCTGGCCTGAAGAACATCTGCAAACAACAAGAGAGTACGGGCATAACGAACGAGGGAAGGCGCAAGCCTTCCCTCTCTCTTTTTATGCCGGATCAGCCGTTGATGTTGGCCGGGGGAAGATCTGTAGCAATGACGGCGCGGGCAGGCCGGGTGGCACGTCGGTCCCGGAATACTGGACGCAGCCCCCATAACCCCCGCCATATCCACTCTGTTTTGCAAGGCTGGCTCCTCGACCAGCAAGCGTGGCCGCTTGACGATATCACCCCGCCTGCGCCGGCGAGGCCTCGCCCATTTTTTCATTCGATGCGCTTGCGCTAGGCTCAGGGCAGGGTGATGACGGTGGGGCTGACATGATGAAAGCGGGTCTCTGGTTTTGGTGTTTATGGGGGCTGCTGTTGGCGGCATCTTCCCAGGCGGTTGCCGTCTCTTCGCTCAACATGGTCTATTTCGATGATTTTGCCCCCTACTCGTGGCGTGACGAGGAGGGCAAGATGCGCGGCCTCATGGTGGATGTGATGGACAGGGTAGGGCTCGAGCTTGGGGTTCAGGTGCATCATGAGGGATATCCCTGGTTGCGGGCGCAGAAACTGGTCCGTGCCGGTCAAGCCGACGGCTTCGTCACCGTGCCGACCCGGGAGCGGCGAGCCTATACCCGGGTGGTCGAAGCCCCGGTGGCCTTCTCACCCTTGACCCTGTTCACGCAAACCGGGCATCCGGCCCTGGCTCGTCTCAACCAGGCCCTCGCCTTGAGCGATCTCAAGGCGTTCACCATTCTCGACTACATCGGCAATGGCTGGGGCAAGGAGAACCTGGTCGGTTTCAAGGTCCATCTCACCAGCAATGTGGACAATGTCTTCAAGTTGCTGGCGGCTGGTCGGGGGGATCTGATGATCACGGATCCTCTGGTGGCGCGCTTCAAGCTGGCTCAGCTGGGATTGGCGGGAACGATCACGGAAGTCCCCCTGCAACTGGAGCTGACACCGCTTCACCTCTGTATTGCCAACTCATCCCCCTTCGCCGCCAGGGTGGACGAGTTGACTCGCATCTTGGCGCGATTGCGGCAAAGTGGCGAGCTGGCCAGGATGGAGGCTCACTATCGTTGACGCTGATGATGAAAAGAGGAATGGAACGGCAGGACGAGCTGAATCGCCCTGCCGGTGTGGGCGCAGGCTGGATCAGCCCGCAGCAGGGATTGGCAAGGGCGCACCTGACAAGCAAGGGGCCGGGGTTGGCGCAGGTAACCTCTCCTGATTGAGCGGGGTGCGTGCCATGACCCCGGCCAGCCAGTGGTGATCGAGGGGGATGGCATTGCGATCGCCGATCACCAGATTGAGGTGCTGGGCACCGAGGCAGCCGTAGCGGGCGGGATCGGTCTGGGTAAAGAGACCGAGGCAGGGCACGCCGCTGGCGGCGGCCAGGTGCAATGGCCCGGTGTCGCCGCTGACGAAGAGGGAGAGGCCGCCGGCAAAGCGGGCCAGCTCGCTCAGGCTGGAGAGGGAGACCTGCACGTCGCCGAGCTGGGGCTGGGGATCGGCGGGATCCTCGAGCTGGATCAGCAGGGCGGCGGGATAGTGGCGGCGCAGATCCCCGAGCAGCCGCTGCCACTGGGGCAGGGAGAGCCCCTTGCCCTTGCGGGCACCGGTGAAAAAGCCGATGAGCGGCCGTTCCGGGTAGTCCTGCCTGAGCGCCAGCAGCCGTGGGCTGGCGCTGTGCAACAAGCTGCCGAGCTCAATCTGATCGGCGAGATGACCGTGCATGCCGAGCAGTTGCAGCGGCTGGTGGGCGTAGTGGCAGTGATCGTTGGGAGTGAGGGGCTGGGGGAACAGGGCATCCCCCTTGGCATCGTCAAAGCCCAGCTTCTCGCGGGCCTTTACCCAGCCGGCGATGAGGTGATCGGTGCTGGAGGCAAAGGGCACATAGACCCGATCGTAATGCTGACGGCGCAGCTGCCATAGCACCGACAGGGAGGCCAGCAGACGCTTGCCCTGCAACCTGACCGGGTGAATGCGCTGCAGCTGCAGATCGGCCAGGAAGGGGAGCAGCTGGCCGCCGATGCACACCAGCTCTATCTCGGCATGGGGGTGGGCACTGCGTACCTTTTGCAGGAAGGGCAGCAGAAACAGGTTGTTGCCGATGCGGCAGGTGCTGCGAATGACCAGGATCCGCTGGGGAGGCTGGCTGGCTGCCGGCAGTCGGCCTTGACGCGCGAGCCAGGCGAGGGCTGCCCGCTCCAGCCCGGCGGTCCAGCAGCGGCGCTGACCGTCGAAGCGGCGCAGGGCAACTCTGATAGTGCTCATAAGTAGTGGCTCCGTGCATGAATATGGCCTCAAGGTGACACGACATTTCTTAAGCCGAGGTTAAGAAAAGAGAAAAATGAGGGGGGGACGCCATTTTTTGTAAAAATTTGTTGCTGAGTCACAGTTTCAGAGTGCTCGGATGGAACAGGGGTATTTCCGTATGATTCCTGTTTTCCTGGGGCGGGATGGTTGAGCGGAGTAGATCGCACCTCCTGGTGGCATTTGGCGGCGGTATGTCGTTAAAATCGCGCATTTGAAATGAATGTTATCCTCGCAGGAGCCCCATGCAGTTCAGGGATTTCTTTCCGGTATCCACCAATACCAGTCTCAAAGAGAGTTGTTACGGCGCCCTGGGCGCCTTCGTCGGGCTGTTGGGCACCGCCCTCTTGTGCCGCTGGGGGCTGGGGCTTGAGGTACACTGGCTGATCGCCCCCATGGGGGCCTCCGCCGTGCTGCTGTTTGCAGCGCCAGCCAGCCCGCTGGCCCAGCCCTGGTCCATCCTGGTGGGCAACGGGGTGTCGGCGCTGATGGGGGTGCTGAGTGCCAGCCTGGTGGCGGATCCGGCGCTGGCTGCGGCTCTTGCCGTGATGCTGGCCATCGCCGCCATGTTGCTCACCCGCAGCCTGCATCCCCCCGGCGGCGCCGTGGCCTTGACCGCTGTCATCGGTGGCGAGGGGATCCGCCAGCTCGGGGTCGGCTATGTGCTGCTGCCGGTGCTGCTCAATTCGCTGTTGTTGCTGCTACTGGCGCTCTGCTACAACCGGCTGCTGGGGCGCCGTTACCCCAACAGCGGTCAGGCCCGGCCCAACCGCCATCAGACCGCCGATCCCCAGCCGAGCGAGCGGGTGGCGACCCAGGCGGAGGACATCGACTTTGCGCTGGAAAAGCACGGCGAGCTGCTCGACATCAGCCGCCAGGATCTGCAGGCGCTGCTGCAGGAGGCCCAGCTACACGCCCTGCGGGCCAGGGTGGGCACGGTGCGGGTGCAGGAGGTGATGTCGCGGGATCTGATCCTGATAGCGGCGCCGCAGCCGGCCATGGCGGCCTGGCAACTGCTCTCCCACCATCAGGTCAAGGCGCTGCCGGTGGTGGACGAGGCCGGCCGGCTGACCGGCATCATCACCCTGCACGACCTGATGATCGACCGGGCACTACAACAGCCGCGAGGCGCGGCAGAGCTGGCTGAGTTGCGGGTCGCAGATCTGATGACCCGCAAGGTGTCGACCGCCCGCCACGATCAGCCGCTCTACGATCTGGTGGGGGCCTTCTCCGATGGAGGCCTGCACCACATGCCGGTGTTAGATGGCGAGCAACTGGTGGGGATCCTGACCCAGTCGGACATGGTGGCGGCACTGTTCAACCTGGCGCTGCACCCGGCGCAGGGTGAAACCGGCGCGCCGGTCGGTCCATAAGCAAGGCCCCTCACGGGGCCTTTTTGTTGTCTGTGCCTTGGCACTGCATGGCTGGACAAACTGAACAAGTTCAAAGAACGAGGGAGTGCCAGGCACTCCCTCGTTGGGATAAGAGAGACGGAGGACAAGGCTCAGCCGTAGCGGGCCAGGGTGAGCCCTTCGTCGCTGATGGCAGTGTCGCTGCCGCTGATGAGATCGCACAGCAGCTGACCCGAGCCCGCCGCCATGGTCCAGCCCAGGGTGCCATGGCCGGTGTTGAGCCAGAGGCCGGGGATGGGGCTCGGACCCACCAGCGGGGTGCCGTCCGGCGTCATGGGGCGCAGCCCGGTCCAGAAGTCGGCGCGGCTGATGTCGCCCCCCTCGGGGAAGAGATCACCGACCACCATGGCCAGGGTGTCGTGCCGTTTCGGGTTGAGGGCCAGGTTGTAGCCCGACAGCTCCGCCATGCCGCCGACCCGGATCCGCTCATCGAAACGGGTGATGGCCACCTTGTAGGTTTCATCCAGCACAGTGCTGCGCGGCGCGGCCTCGGCGTTGATCATCGGCAGGGTGAGGGAGTAGCCCTTGACCGGGTAGACCGGCAGATCGAGCCCGAGCGGGCGCAGGAAGCCGGTGGCATAGCTGCCGAGGGCACAGACGATGGCGTCGGCCTTGAAGCGCTGCTCGCCGGCCCGCACCGCCACGGCGCGTCCCTGCGCCAGCTCGATCTCGTCGATGGCGCAGTTGAACACGAACTTGACCCCGAGTCGCTGCGCTTCTGCTGCCATGGCCTTGGTGAAGCGGAAGCAGTCACCGGTCTCGTCCCCCGGCAGGCGCAGGCCGCCCACTATCTTGCCGCGTACCCGGGCCAGTGCCGGCTCTGCCCCTTCACAGCCAGCGGCATCGAGGGACTGATAGGGCACGCCGTACTCTTCCAGCACCTCGATGTCGCGCTTGCTGGCATCGAGCTGGGCCTGACTGCGAAACAGTTGCAGGGTGCCGAGCTGGCGCCCCTCGTAGTCCAGCGCCAACTCATCGCGCAGCAGCTTCATACAGTCGCGGCTGTATTCGGCCAGACGCACCATGCGCCCCTTGTTGACCGCATAGGCTGCCGGGGTGCAGTTGGCAAACATCTTCAACATCCAGCGCAGCTGGAAGGGATCCGAGGTCGGCCGCACCGTGAAGGGGGCGTGTTTTTGCAGCAGCCACTTGGCGGCCTTGAGGGGAATGCCGGGGGCCGCCCAGGGGGCCGCGTAACCGGGGGAGATCTGGCCGGCATTGGCGTGGCTGGTTTCAAGGGCCACCCCGTCACGCCGCTCCAGCAGGGTCACCTTGTGACCCGCCTTGGCCAGATACCAGGCGCTGGTCACGCCGACCACGCCACCACCGAGTACCACTATGTCCATCTTGTCTCTCCTTGACTGGGGCCCTCACATTAATCAGCCGCCACAGGATATTCAACTGGTGTAGATATAATTGGGATATATATCTATTTACAATTATTTAACTGGTTTTCAATGTTGAAATTTGTGGACTTGTTGGCATTAGCTGTGGCAGTCAGAGCTGCTCCAACCGGATCAGGTACTGCTCCGCCGTCGCCAGGATGGCGTGCTGCTGTTCGGCGGCCTGGCCATCCCAGTTGGCATAGGGCAGGGTGAGGCGAGGATTGCTGCCAAGTTTGTCCCGGTTGCGCCATAAAAAATGCCAGTAGAGGCTGTTGAAGGGGCAACTCCCGTCGCCGCTGCGGGCCTTCACCTGGTAGTGGCATCCCTTGCAGTAGTGGCCCATCCGCTCGAGATAGGCGCCGCTGCTGGCGTAGGGCTTGCTGCCCATCAGGCCGCCATCGGCAAACTGGCTCATGCCGCGGGTGTTGGGCAGCTCCACCCACTCGATGGCATCCACATAGATGCCGAGATACCAGGCATCCACCTCGTCGGGAGCGATCCCCGCCAGCAGGGCAAAGTTGCCGGTCACCATCAGCCGCTGGATATGGTGGGCGTAGGCGTGATCCAGAGACTGGCGAATGGCGTGACGCACGCAGGCCATCCTGGTTTCTCCACTCCAGAAGAAACTGGGCAGCGGCCGTTCGGCCCCGAGATAATTGGTGCGCTGATAGGCAGGCATCTTTTCCCAGTAGAGGGCGCGTACGAACTCGCGCCAGCCGAGGATCTGGCGAATAAACCCTTCCACCTGCGCCAGGGTGATGGTGCCCTGATTGGCCTGCCAATGGGCTTCGGCTGCGCGGATCACCTCGAGGGGATGGAGCATCTTGCTGTTGAGGGAAAACGACAGGCGGCTATGAAACAGGCTCCAGCCCCGCTCGCTCAGGGCATCCTGATAGCGGCCAAAGTGGGGCAGACAGTGCGCCAGAAAATGGGCCAGCAGCTCGCGGCTCTGGCGCCGGCTGATGGGCCACGGCAGCTTGCTGGCATCCGCCTCGCCGATGGTGGCGACCCCGTGGCGGGTCAGCATGGCATCGATGTCGCTCACCTCGTTGGCAAAGGTGAGGGGTGCCGGGATGGGCTGGCTCGCCGGCAGTTTGGCGCGGTTCTCGTCATCGAAGTTCCAGCGCCCGCCAAGGGGCTGGCTGCGCTCATCGAGCAGCACCCGGTACTGCCTTCGCAGGGCGCGGTAGAAGAACTCCATCCGGCTGTGGGGGTAGCGCTGCCAGCCATCGCGGGGGGTGAGAAAATGTTCGCTCTCCACCTCGGTGGCAGGGATGGTCAGGCCCGCCGCCCAGCTTTTTAGCTGGCTTGCGAGGCGCCACTCGTCCGGGCTCTGCCAGGCGAAGCTGTCGGCCTGATGCGCTTCAAGCTGGGCCGTCAGCAGACTGGGCAAGTCGGGCCAGCGGGCGCTCTCATCGAGGGTCAGGTAACAGACGCGGTGGCCAGCTTTTTTGAGAGCCGCCGCGAAGGCGCGCATGGCGGCAAAGAAGGCCAGCACCTTCTGGCGGTGGTGGCGGCAGTAGTCGGTCTCTTGGCGCAGCTCCGCCATCAGGTAGCAGACCGCTGGATCCGGGGTGCGAAACCAGCTGTGAGCGGCGTTCAGCTGATCGCCGAGTACCAGGCGCACTTCCATCAGGCTGGTTCCCCATTATGTTGACGGTTGTTGTGGCGAGCGTAGCGACAGCGCTCGCTGCAGTAGCGAACCTCCTCCCAGCAATTTGCCCACTTGCGCCGCCAGCTAAAGGGGCGCTGGCAGACGGGGCAGATCTTCTCGGGCAGATGGGCTTTGCGATGCATGGGACTTCCGATGGTTGGCAATAAGCGGCGTGAACAGGGTCAAGTCACCGGGATAACAGCTTAACGAAGCTGGGTGCTGGGGAGATCACTGTCGCCTGTATCGAGTCCGCTGAATGGGCGCTTTGTGAGCAGACGCACAACCCGTTGACACTCAGATTGTTTGTATGGCAACCAGTTGTTAACTTGGCGAGGCTGCCTGCTGGCAGCACCCATCAATGGATCTTATTGGCCACCGACTGGTTACAACCGACATGGAGGGGAGTGATGCCAATCGTGACAGCTACGCCCCGGGCAGCCTGCCTGCTCGCCCACTGGTACACCCGGGATCCCATTCTGACCCTCGACTTTCCTCACCGCTGATTGGCGGCAGCCGCCGTTTGAATTTGTCAGCCGGACGACCTTGATCGCCCCGGCCTCTTTGCCAATTCCAATTTCAAACACACTGGCCTTGCGCCGGTGAGGAGTCTTATATGCGTCGTATACCCGAGCCGTTTCGTATCAAGATGGTCGAGCCCATCAAACAGACCACTGGCGCCGAACGCCGCGCCGCCCTGGAGGCCGCTGGCTGGAACCCCTTCCTGCTGCTGGCCGAAGATGTCTACATCGATCTGCTGACCGACAGCGGTACCGGCGCCATGTCCGATCGTCAGTGGGCCGGCATCATGATGGGGGACGAGGCCTATGCGGGCAGCCGCAACTTCGTCGAGCTGGAGCGCACGGTGCGCGAGATTTTTGGCTACCAGCATGTGATGCCCACCCACCAGGGGCGAGGGGCCGAGCAGATCCTCTTCCCCGAGCTGGTCAAGCGCTGCCAGGGCAAGGCGCCGGTCTTCATCTCCAACTACCACTTCGACACCACCAAGGCCCACGTGGAGTTGGCCGGCGCGCGGGCCATCAACCTGCTCACCCCGAAAGCCCTCGACACCACGGCCCCTTACCCCTGGAAGGGGGATTTTGATCTCCCTCGCCTGAGCGACACCATCGAGACCCTGGGGGGCGCCAACGTGGCCGGCATCATCATCACGGTCACCTGCAACAGCGCCGGTGGCCAGCCGGTCTCCATGGCCAATATGGAGGCGGTCGCCGAGCTGGCCCGTCGCCACTATATTCCGGTGGTGATCGATGCCGCCCGTTTTGCCGAGAACGCCTGGTTTATCAAGGAGCGGGACCCGGCCTATGCCAAGTGCAGCATCAAGGAGATAGTGCGCCAGATGTTTGCGCTGGGGGACATCTTCACCATGTCGGCCAAGAAGGACGGGTTGGTCAATATCGGCGGGCTCTGCTGTTTCAAAGAGGATCTCGAGCTGTTTCGCGCGGTGCAGGTGCGCTGCGTGGCGATGGAGGGGTTTGTCACCTATGGCGGCCTTGCCGGGCGGGACATGGCGGCGCTTGCCATCGGCCTGCGCGAGGGGATGGATGAGGAGTATCTGACCTATCGCATCAGTCAGGTGGCTTATCTCGGCGAGCGGCTGGCCGAGGCCGGTATCCCCATCCAGACCCCCACTGGCGGCCATGCGGTGTTTGTGGACGCCAAGAAGCTGCTGCCCCATATCCCGGCCGAGCAGTTCCCGGCCCATGCGCTCGCCTGTGAGCTCTATCTGGAAGGGGGCGTGCGCGGGGTGGAGATAGGCTCCCTGCTGCTGGGGCGCGATCCCGCCACCGGCAAGCAGGAGGCGGCGGACTTTGAGCTGTTGCGCCTGACCATTCCGCGCCGAGTCTACACCCGGGATCACATGGACTATGTGGCCGACTGCCTGATCGCGGTGAAAGCACGGGCCAGCGACATTTGCGGGCTTACCTTCGACTACGAGCCGCCGCTGCTGCGCCACTTCACCGCACGGCTCAAGCCGCTCTGATCGCCAGCACTTCGGCGCCGTAGCCAGCAGGCTTGAGCACAAGGCTCAATAACAAAAGCCCCCGCACCTGGATGCGGGGGCTTTTTTAGCGATGATGGCCGGGAGCCTTACTGGCTGCTGAACAGCTTGGTCCGGGGGCTGGACTGGGCGGTCAGGCTCATGCGACCGGAGGTCTCCAGCCAGGATTTGATCCGCTTGGCATCGGCCACCCGGGCGTTGGGAGTGTCGGCGTTGAGCAGCACCATGATCACCGGCTCGCGGTTGATCTGGGTGGCCATCACCAGGCAGCGACCCGCCTCGCGGATGTAGCCGGTCTTGGAGAGGGAGATGGGCCAGCTCCCTTCGCGTACTAGTCGGTTGGAGTTGAGGTAGTGCAGCTGACGCTTGCCGTTGCGCACCATGCGCTCCTCGGTGGAGGAGTACTGGCGAATGAGCGGATAGGTGGATGCCGCCGCCACCAGCTTGGCGAGATCGTGGGCGCTGGAGACGTTGCGAGGGGTGAGCCCGGTACTGTCGGAGAACTGGGTGCTCCACATGCCGAGCATGCGGGCCTTGGCATTCATCGCCTCGATGAAGGCGCGCTGGCCACCCGGGTAGTTTCTGGCCAGCGCCGAGGCGGCGCGGTTTTCCGACGACATCAGGGCGATGTGCAGCATGTCGGCTCGGCTCAGGCGCGAGCCCACCGCCAGTCGCGACCCGGTGCCCTTGAGCCTGTCCACGTCGGCCATGGTAACGGTCAGCATCTCGGAGAGACGCTGGTTGGCATCGAGCACCACCAGTGCCGTCATCAGCTTGGTGATGGAGGCTATCGGCATCACCCGGTTGGCGTTGCGCTCCGACAGCACTTCACCGGTGCGCGGGTTGGCCACCACGAAGGCGGCGGAGCTCAGCGCCAGATCGTTGCGCTGCTCCAGAAAGCTGTTGGGGGAGTGGGACTGGGCTGAAAACGGATTGGCCTGGGCGCTCTCCATGCTGACGGGAACAAGGAAGGCACCGAGCAACAGGGTAAGAAAAGGGCGAGTAATCATGATTTGACGCTACCGTACGGCTGACAGGGATATTTGGCTAAGTTATATGACGGTAATTGACGCTTCACAACGTCTAATGGCCCGATATTTCAATTTTATGGGATGGCGCACCTTGAAATAACGGTAATGAGCGCCATGAGCGGCTTCATACGAGTAATGATAGGGTTGGTCGGCGTGAGAAACATGGCTGCAGTGTGCGGCTGGTGGCGCCCTCTTGCCGTCAGATGATCGATCTTTTAGCGGTCTCTATTGCCTGCGTCCCTATCTTCACTCATTCCTGGTGATCATCTCTGTTGAAAACGGCCTGTTCAGGGGGGCAACATGTGCTGATGGCGGCCATGGCCGGCAGCGGATCACCACAGGATCAAGAAGATAACGAGAGGGCTCCTGGCATTCACGCGCTATGGCGTCATGGTTACCCGCATCAGCGCCGAGGGGCTGTTTTCGACAAAGTAGTGCCAGAGGTGATCATAGAGTGCCTGCTGGCCGGGGAAACTCACCAGTGCCTTGGCCTCGGCCAAGGTGCACCAGCGATATTCGGTGTGCTCATCATTGAGGGTGACCAGCTGATTGGGCGGGCAATAGACCACAAAGACCGGCACTACCTCCACCGTATTTGAAACGCTTTCATAAAATTGTTCCAGATAATGGGCTGTGTATAACTCGCAAACTCTGATACCCGTCTCCTCGCCAAATTCGCGAATAATGGTCTGCCAGCCGGTTTCCCCCGCCTCGACCGTGCCCGCCACATGGCACCAGAAACCACCCTTTACGCGTTTCATCACCAGCAGCTTTGTTTCACCATCAATCGTTGAGAGGGCGACACCGGAGACGGTTTTACAGCGAATGGGGATCATGGGATAGGCTCCAATAACAGGTTCAATGGACGCCTATTGTTCGGCCGCCGACGGGAGGTTGGCAAGTGATTTCCCTGCCGGCGGAGTTTTTGCGGGCCCAACGTGACAGGGGCATTCAGCCCCTGTCACGCGTGCGGTCAGCCTCCCATCATACGGGCGGTCTGGATCGCCTCGATCAGCGCGGCCCGGTTGATGCGGGGGCGCTCCTCGTCCAGCAACTGCTGCCAGAGGGCGATGGCCCGGGAGTAGCGACCGTGCAGGAAGTGATCGGAGGCGAGCAGCATCAGGGCACTCACCTCACCCTTGTCCTGTTTGAGCGCACTACCCAGCAGGCGCTGCGCCTCCGGGGTCAGCTGCTGGCCCGCCTGGTAGTAGAGCACGGTGGCCTGGGCGGCCTGAGTCGCGGCGCTGGCGCCGCCCTCCAGCAGGGCGAGGCGCTGGTAGGCGAGCAGGGCGTTGGCGTACTCGTCCCGATAGAGATACAACTGGCCGAGCGCCGCCCAGCCGTCGAGATCGGTAGGGTTGGCTTGCAGGCGCTGGTGCAGGGCGCCCAGCTCCTTGTCCTGCAGATCCCGCGGGCTCAATCCCGCCAGCGGATCGGGGCGCGACTGATAAGCCTGCCACGCCTGATAGCGGCCGGTGCCGGCATAAATGCCGGCCATCAGCGCCAGCAACAGGGCCCCAAGCAGTATCCATGACCGCAGCCTACGCTGCGGACGAGCGGTGCTATCTCTTGCCAGCCGCTTGCTCAGGGCCAGCTCGGCGGTGGGGGTGGCGTTGGCGAGGCGAGCCAGCTCCAGCTCCCGGTAGAGGCGGCTGTGGGGGGCAAGCCCCGCCTGCTGCTCGGCCATGATCAGCCGGTTCAGCTCGGCCCTGGGGTCGTGGGCGAGCGCCCCCTCGGCTTTGTCGCCGACAAGCGGCACCCGCGCCGGTTGCCGGCGATACAGGCTCCTGCGCAGGCGATGGAGCGCCAGCAACAGCAAGAGGGCGGGGCCGCCCCACAGCAGCGCCGTGCTGGCTTTGAAGGGGGGATCGTAGCGCACGAAATCGCCGAAGCGCTCCGTCATGCGAGCGATCACCTGCTCATCAGACTGTCCCTCGTCCACCCAGCGATAGACCTCGAGCCGCAGATCCCGGGCGATGGGAGAGTTGGACTCTACCAGGTTCTGGTTCTGACACTGGGGGCAGCGCAGGGCGCGGGCCAGCTCCTGAGCGCGGGTCTGCCGCTCGGGGTGGCGAAACTGATAGGTGTCGACCCCGCTGGCAAGGGCCCCGAGGCTCAAGGCCAGCAAGAGTGGCGCGATAAGGGTATGGCCGAGACGGCTCATTGCTTGCTCTCCTGCACTTCTCTCTCCACTTGTATCTCCACTTCTCTCTCCACTTCGGGCTGGCTGGCGGTGTTGCTGCGGGCCTTTGCCAGCAGGGGGGCAAACTGGCGTTGCCAGACTTCCCGGGTGAGCTCACCCGTGTGGCGGGTCAGCAGGGTGCCGTCGCCGGCAAAGAGATAGGTCTCCGGCGTGCCGTAGACGCCGAGCTCCAGCGCGAGTCGGCCGTCGGGGTCGGCCAGCACGGCGCGATAGGGGTTGCCCGCCTCGGTGAGCCAGGCGCGGGCGGCGTTCCCCTTGTCCCGGTAGTTGAGGCCGTAGAGGGGCACGGCGCTGGCCAGCTCACCCAGCAGCGGATGCTCGGTGCGGCAGTTGGGGCACCAGCTGGCCCAGACGTTGAGCACGAAGGGCTCCCCCTTGAGCGCAGCAGTGTGGATGGGGGCGCCACCAAACAGATCGTCACTCTGCCAGGCGGGCAGGGTACGCCCGGCGACGGCCTCATCCTGGCTGTAGGGATTGTTGCCAAGGCCGAGCCAGAGCAGAGCACCGAGCACCAGGGTGAGCACGAGCGGCACGAACAGGCGCAGACGGGCGTTCATAAGGACTCCTGTTCAAGCCGAGGGTAAGGGGCGGTCGCTGGCGCAGGATGGCTAGCCAGCAGCGGTCGGCGGGCGAGCAGACGCAGGGCGCCGCCCGCCATCATCAACAGGCCGCCGAGCCAGATCCAGCGCACCAGCGGCTTATGGTGCAGCCGCATGGCATAGGCGCCGGGCCCCATCTTCTCGCCAAGCACCACGTAGAGGTCGCCAAACAGCCCCCACGCGATGCCGGGCTCGTTCATGTTCATGGTGCGCACGCTGTAGTGGCGCCGCTCCGGGGTGAGCCTGGCCACCTCTTTACCGTTCTTATGCACGCTGAGAGTGATGCGCTCGGCGGTGTAGTTGGGGCCGATGATCGGCTCGCTCCCCTCATAGCGAAACTCGAAGGCGCCGAGCCGATAGGGCTGGCCTGCGGCGAGTACGGCGCCCCCCTCCTGGCTGTGGTGACTCACCTGTGCAATGCCGAGGGCGCACACCGCCACCCCGAGGTGGGCCAGCAGGCTGCCGAACCGATTGAGGGTGAGCTCGCGCAGCGACGTCGGTTGCAAGAGCGGGAGCAGCAGGCTGGCCATCAGCCAGAGGCTCAGCACGTTGGCCGCGAGCCCCAGCCAGCTTGCCCGCAGCGGCTCTGGATAGGCGAGGCTCAGCAAGGCGCCCCCCAGCAGGCCGAACAGGCATGGGAGCAGCACCTTGATGCGGCGCTGGGCTGCCAGATGCTGCCAGCGCAGGCGCGGCAGCTGGGTCATCAGCGCCATCAGGCAGAGGGCCAGCGGTACGAAGATGGTATTGAAGTAGGGGGCGCCCACCGAGAGCGAGCCCAGATGGAGCGACTGGAACACCATGGGGTAGAAGGTGCCGAGCAGCACGCTGGCGCAGGCCACGCAAAGCAGCATGATGGCGGCGCCGAGCAGCCCCTCTTTTGACCGCAAGCCAAAGTGGGCATAGGGGGCGCGAATGTCCGCCCGCAGGGCAAACAGGGTGAGGGCGCAGGTCAATAGCAAGCCGAGCAGCAACAAGAGGGTGAGGCCGCGGCTGGGGTCCACCGCAAAGGCGTGCACCGAGGTGAGCACCCCGGAGCGCACCACGAAGGTGCCGAGCAGGCTCAGCGAAAAGGTAAAGATGGAGAGCAGCAGCACGGCGTGACCGTATGCGCCGCGCTTCTCGCACACCACCAGGGCGTGCAGCAGGGCGGTGCCGAGCAGCCAGGGCAAGAGGGAGGCATTTTCCACCGGATCCCAGAACCACCAGCCACCCCAGCCGAGTTCGTAGTAGGCCCACCAGGAACCCAGCACGATACCGGCGGTGAGAAAGACCCAGGAGCCGAGCGTCCAGGGGCGGCTCCAGTGGGCCACGGCGCCATCGAGCCGGCCCGAGTGCAGCGCCGCCATGGCGAAGGCGAAGTTGACCGCAAAGCCGACATAGCCGAGATAGAGCAGGGGCGGGTGGATGATGAGGCCGATATCCTGCAGCATGGGGTTGAGATCGCGCCCCTCCAGCGGCCCCGGGAACTGGCGGTCAAACGGGCTGGAGAAGATCAGGGTATAGAGGCCGAACAGCCCGACGATCAGCCCCATGATGGCCAATACCCGGGTGCGGATCAGCGGATCGACCCGCTTGGAGCAAAGGGCTACCAGCGCGCCCCACAGCCCCAGGGCAAAGACAAAGAACAGCATGGAGCCCTCGTGGCCGCCCCACACGGCCGCCAGCTTGAAGCCAAGGGGCAGGGCGCTGTTGGCGTGCTGGGCCACATAGACCAGGGTGAAGTCATCCTGGCCAAAACAGCTGGCGAGCAGCAGCAGGGCGGCCCCGAGCAGGAGCGCGACCAGGAGGGCCAGCGGTGTTGCGCAGCCGAGCAGCGGGCGTGAGGCGAGCCGCAATCCCAGCCAGGGCAGCAGCCCTTGCAGCAGGGCGAGTCCGGTCGCCAGCAACAGTGAGAGATAGCCGAGCTCTGCCAGCACACAACCTCCGTTTCAATCTTTGATGTCATTCATGTCATGCCACACACGCCGCGTCGTCTTCCTTTGGGGAAAAACATTGCCAAGCAACGGGTGTGGCATCACCAGAAATTCATTGGGCCAGCAACAAATCAGCGCCAGTCACCGGAGGGCGGCTGGCGCTGGTGATCATGCCTTTAAATTACCGTCATCTGGCCGGCGTATAGCACGAAGTAGCGCAGCAGCAGGATCCCCACCAGGGTCAGGCTGCAGACCAGCACCAGATAGCCGTTTTTGGCCCGCAGCGGTGCGGGGGCCAGCAGGGCCAGCAACTGGGGCAGCAGCATGCCGATGCCCACCACCCCGAGCCAGAACACCTGAGCCCAGAAGCCGCTGCCGATGGCGGCCCACATGGCTGCCTCCTTCTGGCCGCCACCGAAGTAGAGGCCGGTAAAGAAGCAGACCAGCAGCAACACCTCCACCGCCAGCACCGGCCGCTCGAAGCGGTGGACGAAGCTCACCCCCTGGCTGTGATGGTTCTCCTTGAACAGGGTGACCGCCAGCAAGATGGTGGAGGCGATGCCGGAGCTGACGCCGGAGATGAGGAACAGCACCGGCAGTACCGGGTTGTTCAACAGCGGATAGGTCTTGAGCGCCGACAGCAGAAAGCCGGTGTAGGCCCCCAAGAGCACGGCAAGCAGCAGCAAGAGCGGCGCCAGCAGCCGCTCGATGCGGGCGAGCCAGCCAATGAGGCCATCCACAAAGGCGAACTTCTCTTGCAGCAGGTGCCTGCGCAAGGTCTCGATCTCGGTCCGAAACACCACCGCCAGCCAGGCGAACAGCACAGCCATGTAGACCTGGAACAGCATGACCCCCATCGACATCACGGAGTCGAACTGGTAGTGGAACATCAGCTTCCAGAAGGTCCAGGGGCGGGCCAGATGGAAGATGAGGATCAGTAACCCCAGCACCACGCTCACCGGCGCCAGAATGGCGGTCGCCTTGATGATGCCGCTCTCGCTGCCGGCCCCCTTGCGGCGCAGCAGCACCGAGAGGGTGGTGGCCCCGGCGGAGATGCCGAGCAGAAAGAGATAGATCGCGATCGGCCAGTCCCACACGAGGGAAGGGAAGTGAAATGCGTCATGCCACATGGTCATTCCCTCCATTGGCTATTGCCGTGGTAGATGGCGATGGGGCAAATCCCCACACCAACGAGGGGAAGTGAAACGCCGCTTGCATGGTCATGACTTTATCTCCCCTTTGGGCACGCGGTACATCTTGGGCGAAGTGCCGAGTGCCTGCTTGTAGCGATAGGTGGTCTCCTTCACCAGCCGTTTGGCGATGGGGCTGTCCGGGTCATCCAGATTGCCGAACACCAGCGCCTTGGTGGGGCAGGACTCCACGCAGGCCGGCTCCTTGCCCGCCGCCAGGTTGGTCTTGCGGCAAAAGTCGCACTTGTCGGCAACCTTGGTCACAGGGTTGATAAAGCGCACCTGATAGGGGCAGGCGGCCAGACAGTACATGCAGCCAACGCAGAGATCCGGGTTGACGTCGACGATGCCATCCTCCTTGCGGATATGGGAGGCACCGGTCGGGCAGACGTGCACGCAGGGGGCGTTGTCGCAGTGCTGGCAGGACTTGCGAAAGAAGTGGTACTCGGCATCGGGAAATTCACCGATAGGGCCGGAGCGGATGATCTCGAGGCGCGAGACCCCCTGTGGCACCTGGTTTACCTCCCGGCAGGCGTCCATGCAGGCGGTGCAGCCGATGCAGGCCGTCTCGTCGTGGAGCATGCCGTAGCGTACCCCGTCGATGGTCTGGCTGTGGGCGAGGGTGGTGGCACGAGCAGCCCCCGTCATCATGATGAGGGCCCCCGCGCTCATCCCCGCCATGAAGTGACGGCGAGAGCAGCTCATTGTGCCTCCTTGCCCGAGGTGGTGTTCGCCTTGGCCGCCTTGACGGCCTCATGCTGCTTGCTGTGGCAGTCGACGCAGAGCTTGATGCGGGACTTTTCCGGAATCGCCACCATGGGCTCCTTGGCCGGGTGCAGCTGGTGGCAGCTGGTGCAGGTGAGCTTGGTGGCGTGCACGTCGTGGGCCCAGAGCGCTTCGCGCAGCACTTTGGGCTCGTGACAGCTCATGCAAACCCCGTTCTGCTCGGCGATGGGGTAGCGCTCGGTACTCTGTTTGTTGTGGAAGCTGTCGCTAAAGCGCATCACGTCCTTGACCCCTTCCCGGTGTTTGGGGGAGGGCTGACCATGGCAGTTGGTGCAGGTGACCGGCGCCAGGTTGTTGGGGTTGGTCGCCTGGCCATGCTTGCCGTGCATACCGTATGCCTGCTCCTTGTGGCAGTCGGTGCAGGCCTTGTCGGCACTGCGCAGAAATTCCACTTCATGTGTAGTCGGTGCCGGGGCGGTTGCCGCATCGGCGGCCTGGCCCTGCAGGCTGGTCAGCAGCATGGCTGCCATCAGCATCAGTCGTAAGAAATCCATCGTTAAATCACCCATAGGAAGCCTCCATCCGGCGGCGGGCCCGACACTGCGGGCCCGCCTGCCTCGTCATTGTGCGAGCCGTCCGGCCGCTTTGGCCTCGGCATCCCAGGCGGGGACTGTGGTCTTGAGGAACTGGGCCTTGTCGCTGTTCATCTGCTTCATGTCCATGCCAAGAGCGGCCTGGGCCTTCTCCTTGCTGGAGATGTCAGGAATGGCGATCTCCTGGCTGAGCCCCTTGGCGGCCAGCAGGCGTGCCAGCTTGGTGCGGGCATCGGCGGCCTTGTCCAGGGAGGTCCCCAGCATGCGCAGCGCGACTTCCGGGGCGTGCATCTGCACCCCGTGGGAGGCGATGGAGAAGTCCCAGCGCCATTGGGCGTGACGGATGTCCTGCAGAATGTCCTTCATCTCGGCCTCGGTGGCGCCGGCATCCCAGGCGGCCTTGGCTTCAAAGTGGGCGTGCACCAGCTGCTTTTCGACTCTGATCTTGAGATCGTGAATGGCATCCTTGCGCTGCTTGACCACCCCTTGCAGCATCTCCTTGCTCTGGGTGTGGCAGTTGCGGCAGGTCTGGTCGAAGCGATCGAAGGGGTTGCCCACCTTGTGATCCGTGTAGACCTTGCCCTGTTCGTTCTGCACCTTGGGCATGTGGCAGTCGACGCAGGCGACGTTGTTCTGGCCGTGAATGCCGGCGCGCCAAGTCTCGTACTCGGGGTGCTGGGCTTTGAGCATGGGGGTCTTGGAGAGAGCGTGGGTCCAGTCGGCGAAGCCTATTTCGTCGTAGTACTGCTCCATCTGCTCCACCGTGGTGCCCTTGTCCCAGGGGAATTTCACCGCCTTGGTGGGGCCGCTGAAGTAGTACTCCACGTGGCACTGGCCGCACACCTGGGACTGCTGATCGAAGCGCCCTTGCTCCTTGAACGGCTTGCCAATGGCGGTCATGGCCCGGTCGGCATAGGGACGGGAGAGGTGCAGGGCGGGTTTGCCCTCCTTGAACTCTTTCGAGGCGGTGTCGTGGCAGTCGGCGCAGCCGATGGTGTTGACGATCTCGGGTCCGCCTTTTGCCCACATCCCCTTGAAGTAGCCATCCTCACCCTTTTCATCGATGACGCGGGCCACGTCCGGGCCTTTGCAGCTCCAGCAGGCCATGGGCAGCGGACCGTCTTCGGCGCTCTTGGGGGCGCCGGTGCGCAGGGTCTCCCGCACGTCGGTCAGGGCATAGAAATGACCGCGCGGCTTGTTGTAATCCTTGGCAAAGGCGTAGCCGGCCCAGAGCACCACCATGTTGGGGTCCTCGGCCAGGGCATCGGTGCGCTCGCGGCTCTCGCCGGTGGCCTTCCAGCTGCTGAACTGATCGGCGTGATCCTTGGCGAACAGCTCGCTGCGCGCCTCTATCTTGCCCTTGATTTGCGCCTCATCGGCCGCCTGTGCCCAGCCGCTGGTGCCAAGGACGGTGGTAAGCAGCAGGGCGGCGAGGCCCAGCCTGGTCTGTCTGTTGTGTGAACTCACGATCATCACTCCCAAATCGATCTCATTGCCAAGCCTGACCGTTCCATCCTGGAGCTGGGCATCAGCCCCCGCGCAAGGCAGGAGCAGGCAGGCCGATTAATTGTTATTGGTGAATAAAACCCATGTATTTATGCGATTGCTCGAGCTGGATATTACCAAATGGGTAAAACGAATGATGATTTATCGGGGGCGGGATTGCGCTAGATCAATTGTCGGAGCAGGCAACAAGCGGAAATGAGATCCCGGTTAAATTATGAGGAAACTCAACTTATTGCACCATTGTTAACGCTGCTGTCTGGCGACAGTGGGCTCAGTTGCCCGCCAGCCCGCGTCAGGCAAGGAGACGTCCGCAATGCGGCCGGTTTTCTATCTATTTGGGGATAATAAAATCCATGTGAATAAATATGCTGTATGAGCGGCGCGGAAGAGGGCATCAAGGTTCCCGTTGGCAGTCCGATTCAATCAGGGGGAGTGGGGGAAGATGCGTCAGCCTTTGCCATACTGGATCCGGCAGGAGAGAGGCAGATCCTGCCTGGCGGTCTTCAATTGGGATCTTGTTTCGGTATTGAAACGTTTTACGTGCAAAAAAGCGGATGTATCCGCTACGTGATCGCATTTTCTATCGAAATTATGGGGAGATCCGCAAGTAACATGCTTATAAAATAAGCGCTCAAAATTTGACTCGAATTGGCATCCGGGGCCCGCTCACTATTTGCTGGAGGTTGTATGGCAGAGCTGCGTATCGAAAAACCCACCGTCATGACCCAATTGGAGGGAACCGTCTTCGTCATTCATGACGATGGCACCGTGGTGCGCGCCAGGGCCGGCGTCTTGTTGCAACCGGGCGACCGGATCCTCAGTGGTGAAGGCAGCTACCAGCTGACCGACGCCATCGAGCTCTCCCATCAGGAGGAGGGGACTGCGGCTGGTGAGGCGGCGGCGCCCACCGCGCAGCCCGCCGATCCCGCAGCAGAGGCTGACGGCGAGCTGGCCGCCCTGCAGGCAGCGATCCGCGCAGGTACCGACCCCACTGCCCAGTTCGAGGCGAGCGCCGCCGGCAACCCGGCGGCGGGCGGCACCATCGGCGGCGTGGCCGGCTCCAGTTCGGGGGGCTTCGTGGTGGTCGATCGCACCAATGATGCCACCCTGGCCGAGGCCGGTTTCGATACGGATCACGCCGACTTGCCCCGGACCGACGAGCCGTTGCTGGAGGGGGAGCGTGATCTGTTTGCCGCCATCACCATCACCGAGCCGCAGACCGACGACAACATCATCAATGCCGACGAGGCGACTGGCGTCATCATCCGCGGCACTGTGGAGGATGTGGAGGTTGGCCAGCCGGTTACCGTTACCCTGCTGGATCAGGATGGCAACCGACTCACCGTCACTACTGTGGTATTGCCCGGCTTGGTCTGGGAGGCCAATTTTGGCGATCTTACCGGCAAGCTGGTGGACGGCCCCCTCATCATTCAGGCCGATACCCAGGATGCCGCCGGCAACCGCGCCAGCGATCTGGGCCAGACCCTGCTCGACACCATCACCACCATCACCCTGGATCTGGCCGATGAGAGCGACACTGGCGTCAGCCAGAGCGATGATCTGACCCGCGACAATACCCCGCTGCTGCAGGGCAAGGGGGAGCCCGGCGCCACCGTCACCCTGTCCCTTGGCGGCAAGGTGCTCGCCACTCTCACCGTCGATGGCAACGGCAACTGGCAATATCAGCTGCCCGATGCGCTGGCTGACGGGGCGCATGATTTTCGGGTCGATTCGGTGGATATCGCCGGCAACCGGGCCAGCGATACCCTCACCATCGAGGTCGATACCCAGGCCGCCATCGATATCGATGATCTCGACGCCGCCACCCTCTTTGGCAACGGCAATGCCACCCTGAGCGGCACCACCACCAATGTGGAAGCAGGCCAGAGCGTGACCATCACCTTGGTTGGCAGCAACGGGCAGGCGCTGCTCACAACCTCCGCACTGGTGGGGGCCGATGGCCGCTGGCAGGTATCAGGTCTTGATCTCTCTGGCATCACGCAATCTTTTGAGGTGCGCGCCAGCGTCACCGATCTGGCAGGCAACTCGGCCTTGGACGGGGCGCCGCTGATCGGTCAGAGTGAGACGCTCACGCTCACGCTCACGCTCTCCGAAGCCGGACTGGCCGATGGCCCGATCAGCGCGACCGGCAGCCTCAACACCGGCGCCGGCATCGATGGCAACCTGCAGGTCACCTTCGCCGCCGACCAGAGTGCTTTCGAGGGGTTGGGACTCACCAGTCAGGGTGTGGCACTGGATTATGTCTGGGGTGGCCAGACCCTGACCGCCAGCGCCGCTGGCGTCACTGTCTTTAGCCTGACCCTTGGCAATGATGGCAGCTATCGCATCGTCTGGCACCAGAGTCTGGATCACACTCAGGGTGATGCCCTGCGTCTGCCGTTCAACCTCGAATACCGCGATGGCGACGGTGATCTGGTCAAAGCGCCGCTGGTGATCACTCTGCTGGACAGCAACCCGCCGAGCTTCGAGATCCCGGCCATTACCCTCACCGAGGATGACTTTACCAACGGCGCCGCCGTGGTCGGGGAGAGCCGCTTCGTGGTCGGCCACACCGCCGATCCCCTGCTGGCCGACTCGCTGGTGTTCAGCAACCAGAGCGACACCCTGGCCAGTCTCAACAGTGCAGGCCTTGCCAGCGATGGTCATCCGCTTGCCTTCGAATTTGCCGATGATCGTACCCTGCTGGGTTACTACCCGGGTAGCAATGGTCAGCGGGTTGAAGTACTGCGCGCCCAACTGCTGGCCGACCAGCAGGGGAGCGATGTGGGCGGCCGGGTGGTGGTCACCCTCACAGGTCCGCTCGATCATCAGAGCAGCGACAGCCTCTCGCTGGGGTTGCAGGTGAGCGCCAGCGAGATTGATGGTGACACCACCAGTGCCAACCTGACCCTGACTATCGACGACGGCCGCGATCCTGCCCTCGGTCTGGACAAGGGGATCTCGCTGCAAGAGGGGGGCCAGCAGAGCATCGATGGTCAGCTGCCGGTCACGGTGGGCAGCGATCGCCTGGTCTCCCTCAGCTTTGAGGCGAGCCAGCCGGCTCTGGCGGGCCTCACCAGCGGTGGCAAGCCGACCAGCTATCAGGTGAACGGCAACCTCATCACCCTGCTGGACGCAGACGGCAAGGGCATTCTGACCGTCACCCTGGATCTCGATGGCAAGTACCATCTTGAACTCGACGGCGTGCTGGATCAGCCGGTGGCCACCGACAGCGTCAATCTGGGGCTGCAGGTGGTGGGCCGCGACTTTGACGGCGATCGGAGCAACCTCGGCACCCTCAACATCACCATCACCGACGGCGCCTTACCGCAGGTTGACCCTGTTTCCCTGACCCTCACCGAGGACAGCGACTGGCAGCTGGGTCAGACCCTTGGCGGCGAGCTTGCCATCACGGCGGGCAGCGACCCGCTGGTGAGCATCGTGTTTGATGTCAATCAGCCGGGCCTGCAGGGGCTCAGCTCGGGCCAGCAGAGCGTCACGGTCACGGTGGCCGATCACCTTATCGAGGGGCGTACCCCAGATGGCGAGCTGGTCTTTACCCTGGCTCTGGGGAACGACGGCAAGTACAGCTTTACCCTCCATCAGCCGCTGGATCAGGGCTGTGCGGATGCACTGCTGACGGCGGGGCTGACCCTGACCGACAGCGACGGTGACAAGGTGGCCACAACCATCACGGTGGCGGTAGGCGATGGTGCTAATCCGACCATCTCCGCCGCCACCGGCACCGCCATCACCGAGATGGCGCAAGGGGAGGCGGCAGCGGTCAGCACCATGAGTTTCGTGGTGACCCATGGCAGCGATGCACTCGATCCTGCCTCCCTCGGTTTTGACATTGCCACCATCCAGCGCACCCTGACCGGGCTCACCAGCCAGGGTAGTCCGGTAAGCTTCTCCCTCGCGGCCGATGGCCAGCTGGTGGGCATCACGGCGGATGGACGCGAGATCCTGCGCGCCGAGTTGAGCCTGGTCGAGCAAAGCGGCAACTGGAGCGTAAGCGCCAGGGTCATCCTCGCGGGTGAGCTGGATCATCTGGGGAGCGATGCCCTCTCGTTGCCGCTGGCGGTGACGCTGGCCGACCAGGATGGCGACGAGATCGGCACCACGCTGCCGCTCACCATTCACGATGGCCGCGCCCCCACCTTTGTGGCAGGCAGCGGCGTCACCCTGAATGAAGGGGATCTCACCGGCAGCAACAGCCTGAGCCAGACCGGCCATTTCGATGTGCAGGCAGGGTCGGATCGGGTGGTCGAAGTGGCCTTTGCCGATGCCGGCCAGCAGCCGGCGCTCACCGCGCTCGGTCAGCCGGTGCAGTATCAGCTGGTGGATGGGGATCCGAAGATCCCGGGCAGCCAGCTGCTCAAGGGCTTCGTGATGGTGGATGGCCAGCGGGTCGAGGTGTTTGAGGTGCGGCTGGTCGGCACGCTGGATCAGGCGGGCAAGAACGGCTTTGACTATCAGGTGACCCTCTATCAGGGGCTCCATCAGGGCGCCAACGCCGTGACCGAGCTGCCCATCAAGGTGATCGTCAACGACTACGACAAGGCGGGCGGCAACAACGACAGCACCAGTGGCACCCTCACCATCTGGATTGGTGAGGGGGAGAAACCGACGCTGACGCTTACCGGCGTGACCCTCGGTGAAGGGCGCTTCGATGGCGCCGCCAATAACCAGAGTGCGGACGATCAGCAGGCCACCGGCAAGATCACCATCACCGCCGACTCCGACCCAGTGGTCGATGTGCGTCTGACCTTGGCGGGCCAGGCAGTGGATGCCAATGGCAACCCCATCACCCATAATGGCGAAGCCTTGACCTGGCAGGCGGTGGGCAGCGACGGCCATAGTTTCCAGGCTGTCACGGCCGGCGGGCTGGTGGTGATGACGGTGACCCTGGTGCAGGTGCCGGCGACTATCGGCGCTCACACCACTGCGACCCTCGACTATCAGGTGACGGTGCATACCAACCTGGATCACGGCGCTGATGACCAGCTTGAGCTGACACTGCCGGTGCAGGTCACCGACAGCGATGGCAGCCAGAGCCAGGGGTCTGCCACCATCAGGGTGACGGACGGCGCGGCTCCTCTCATCTCGGCCATCGACGCGGTCGAGGTGAAGGAGTCTGCCCTCGATGGCTCCGCCAGCCAGCATCCGGGCACCACGCCGGCGGATCAGGGCGAGGTGGCCAGCGGCAAGGTGACCATCAGCGCTGGCTCGGATCGGGTCGCCTCCCTCGAGCTTGACGTGGCGGCCTTCAATCAGGCAAACCACCTCACCTCGGGTGGCAAGGAGGTGATCCTGGCGGCCCACAGCCCGGGCTGGTATCTGGCCACGGCAGAGGGTGGCAAACCGGTCTTCTGGGTTCACCTAGACGTCACCGGCAGCTACAGCGTCTATCTGGTGGGGCTGCTCGATCACGGCGTGCAGGGTAAAGATGATCTTGCCATCGAGGTGCCGCTCTTTGTCACCGATCACGATGGCGATCGCAGCCCCAATGTGAGCGTGACCGTGACGGTAGAGGATGACATGCCCATCGGTACCGTGCTGGCGCATACCCTGAACGAGGGGAGTTCCCCCGTCAGCGGCGATCTGCTGCCGGCAGCCAACGAAGGCGCCGATGGTGCCCGGGTCGAGTCGATCACCATCAACGGCCAGACCCATGCCGTCAATGACTCCCTCACTCAGGAGGTGATGAGCCCGGATGGCAAGCAGGTGATGGGCTCTCTCACCATTTCGGCCGATGGCAGCTACTGTTTCACCCCGGCGGCCGGGTTTGATCACGACAATGCACAGCTGAGCCAGGTCATCACCGCCCATCTGGTGGATGGCGACGGTGACCGTGCCGACAGCACCCTGACTCTCCATCTGCAGGATGAGCCGGTGAGCTTTACCGTCACTGCGGCCCTGGGCAACGAAGATCAGGGGGCGCAGGATCCGAGCGCCGGTATCCCCATCCAGATGCAGCTCGACATCGGCGATTTCGACCGGGGCGAGCATGTGGAGCAGCTCCTTGTTCAGGCACCCGCCAATACCCACGGCAGCTTCTATTACAACGGAGTGGCGCTCACCACCACGGCCGATGGCAAGTGGTTTATCGTGCCGCCCGAGGCCATGGTCACCAGCGATAACGTGCACTACCGCACCCAGGGGGTGACCTTTGTGCCGGCGGCCGACTGGTCCAGCTGGAGCAATCAGGGCCAGCCGCTGCACTTCCAGGTGCAATTGCAGGTGGGGGTGGCCGAGGGGGATGCCCCTGCGCCGGTCACCGGCGATCTCGCCATCACGGTACGCGGCGTGGCCGACAAGCCGCTGTGGGATACCGACCATACCAGCCAGCACTACGACACCCATGAGGACAGCAGCGGCATCAGGCTCAATGTGCAGGCGGGCCTCACCGATACGGATGGCTCAGAGACCCTGAGCTACCAGATCCGGTGGGAGGCAGGTCAGGGCACCCTCATGCTCAACGGGGCCGAGCTCAAGCCAAACGCCAGCGGCCTCTACAGCGTCTCGGCCGGCAACATCAACAAGGTGAGCGTGGTCCCTGCCAAGGATTTCAGCGGCGACATCAAGCTCTCCATCACCCCGGTCAGTACCGAGAAGGCGCCGGTCGCCAGCGGCCAGAACAAGGTGTTTGGGGATGCCATCGAGCTGGTGATCAACGTCAATCCGCTGGCGGATGATGCCAAGCTGACCGTGCGCGACATTCAGGGCAAGGAGGACACCCTGATCGATCTGGGCAGCAAGATTGGTCTGGCCCACCTGGGGGACACCACAGATGGCTCCGAGCAGCTGTTCGTGCGCATCGGCGGCCTGCCTGCCGGGGCGACCCTGTGGCTCGGCGGGGTGGCGGTCACCCTGGATGCCAACGGTTACTACGAGGTGCCCTTCGATCGCATCAATGACCTCAAGCTGCTGCCGCCAAAAAACAGCAACGTCGACTTCGATCTCACCATCAAGGGGGTAGTGAAGGACACGGCCACCCTGACCGATGCCAATGGCCAGCCCCATACCGTGGTGAACGAGAAGGAGACCGGCGCCCAGACCCTGCATGTGGATCTGGTGGGGGTGGTGGACGAGCCCCATTTCGACCTCAATACCTCCGGCTGGAGCCAGGATGGCAACGGCTACACCATCACCATCCAGGAGGATGGTCGGGCACCGCTGGACTTCAAGCTCACCTCCGGGGAGTGGACCGACACCCCGCTGGATCACTCGGAAACCTTGAACCTGGTGCTGGAAGGGCTGCCGGCAGGGGCCAAGGTGTTCGACGGTAATGGCAAGGCGCTGACCCTCACCTTCGCCGGGCTAGACGGCAAGGGCAACCCCCTCTATCAGGTGGATGTGTCGAGCCTTGGCAACCTGCAGATCCAGCCGCCGGCCAACAGCACCGCCGATCTGCACCTCATCGGTCATGTTGTGGTGACCGAGAACGACGGCGACAGCAAGAGTTTCGAGGTGCCGCTCACCATCAAGGTGGAGCCGGCCATCGACGCCACCGACTACGCCAAGACCAGCCATGGCCTGGAGGATCAATTCACCGTCCTCGACTGGCAGCCTGACCTGACCGACGGCGCCGAGCAGGTGACGCACCTCGGCCTCTCCGGTATCGAGCCTGGGTATGAAGTCTGGATCCGCGTGGGCGGGGTCGAGACCCAGCTGACCGTGAGCGGCGGCGCCGTGGAGTTGAGCGACGGCGAGCTGCAGAGCCTGCTCGGCGGTGGCCAGTTGCTGGTGAAAGGGCCCGAAGACAGCGACAAGAACACCACACTCCAGAGCCATGTCACGGTGACGCAGGTGGATGTGGACTCCAGCGCCACCGCCCAGAAGGTGATCGACGGCACCCTGCATCTGGATATCCAGGCGGTGGTGGAGCCCGATGGCAACCTGGTGCAGCACGGTCAGCTGGAGAGTCCGGACGGGCACGACATCCCGCTGGACGGCGTCTTCGTGTTCGAGGATCTGGACCCCAGCAGCGTCGAGACCATCGATTATCTGGTGATCAGCGACCTGCCGCCGGGCTTCGTGGTGGTGGGCGGGATCAACGACGGTCAGGGCAACTGGACCATCCCCCACGACGCCCTCGGCAGCTATGCCCTGCGCTCGCCGGATGGCTTCACCGGCACCGTCACCTTCAAGGTCAGCGCCAGGGTGATCGACCTTGGTGACAACAACGAGGGGGATGTGAGCGCACCGGCCTATCGGGAGCTCACCGCCAGCGCCGACTTTAATGGCGCGACCCACTCGGGCCAGGTGGCCGCCGACGTCGATTTCGACAACAGTGCCCCCATCACAGGGGTGGAGGATCAGAGCGTCAATTTCGGCAGTCAGCTCAAGCAGATGGTGACCCTGGGCACGGCAGACAGCGGTGACGACGAGCTCAGCATCGTCATCACCGGACTGCCCGCCGGCGTCAATGTGCAGGGGCTCACCTTCGACTTCGTCAACGGCGAGTACCTGATCAAGTTGCCGGGTGGCCTCGGTGATCTCGACCGGCTCACCCTGACTTTGCCTGAGGATTACGCCGGCGACGGCCTGGGCTTCAAGGTGCGTCTGGTCAACACCGACACTGTCAGCGGTGACACCAGGATGGTAGAGAAAGAGATCACCCTCTCCATCACCCCGGAGGTGGACATCAATGGCGGGGCGGATGGCCTGCCCGAGCTGCAACTGAACGTGAAGGATATGAACGGCGACGGCCAGCCGGACAACCTGGAAGACACCGAGACCCACCTCGATCTGTCGGTGAAACTGGCCGATATCAGCCCCTCGGTCGCCAACGGCGGTCTGGAAACGGTGGAACGGGTGGTCGTGACCGTGGATCCCCAATATGGTCACTTCCTCGACAAGCACGGCCAGCCGGTCTCCACCCTCACGGTGAACGACCCGGCGGATCTCAAGGATCTGGTGTTCGTGCCCAAAGAGCACTTCAGCGGTCAGGTGCCGCTCGACGTGACGGTGGATATTCTCGACACCGCCACCACGGGTACGGATCGCGGCAGCTGGAGCGGGCAGGTCGGCTTTGAGGTGCGACCGGTCAACGATCCGGCCGTGCTCACGCTGCACGATGTGGCGGGCGACGAGGATGGCGCCATCAGCCTGGCGGGCCTCGGGGCTGCCCTCATCGACACCGATGGCTCCGAGCAGATAGTGGCGCTGCAGATAAAAGGAGTGCCGGACGGTTTCACCCTCTCGGCCCCGGCGGTCAACAATGGGGGCGGTGTCTGGCAGGTACCGGTAGGCACCGATTTTGCCAAGCTGATCCTGATCCCGCCGGCTGATTTCAGCGGCACCGTGGATCTCACCCTGAGCGCCTTTACCCTCGACCAGGGGTTGACCTTGCCGCTCGAAACCAGCGGTAGCTTCACCGTGACCGTCAATCCGGTGGGGGATGCGCTCATCAGCGATCTGGTGCCCACCGCCAGCGGGGTGGAGGGCGACAGGATCCTGCTCAATCTGGGGCTGGAGACCCGCGATACCCAGGCCACCGGCGGCAGTGCGAGCAATGTGCATGAAAATGGCGCCGAGCAGGTGCGGGTGACCATTCGCAACGTGCCGGAGGGGGCCGCCATCGCCCTGCCTGACGGGGTGGCCGGTGAGGCCATCAGACTGCCGAACGGCGACTGGCAGGTGACCACGGTGGGCGGCAACCTGGCGAGCCTGCTGCTGGTGACCAACGACGTCAATGGCACCCTGAGCCTCGAGGTGATCGCCCAGAGCCTGGACAACGGCGCGCTGGGACCAGAGGTGAATGGCAGCATCGATGTCACCATAGCGGCGGTCAACGACGCGCCCGAGAACATTTTGCCCACGACGCCGCTGGTGGCCGAAGAGGATGTGCCCTATCGCATTGACGGTCTGCAGGTCAAAGACGTGGATGCGGGCAACAGCACCATAGAGGTACGCCTCTCGGTGGAGCACGGCACCCTCACCCTGGCGGATGGCAGCGGCGTGACCCTGACCGGCAACGGTACGGGAACCCTGGTGCTGAGCGGGCCGCTCGATGCCATCAATGCATTGTTGGCGGGCGGCGTGACCTATCTGGGTGAGCAGGACTTCAACGGCCAGGATCGGCTCACCATGGTGACCGATGATCGCGGCAACACCGGCAGCGGCGGCCCCTTGAGCGACACCGACGTAGTGCCCATCGAGGTGCTGGCGGTCAACGATGCGCCGGTCAATCAGCTGCCGGGCAGCATGACGGTGAAAGAGGATAGCTCTCTGTCGCTATCCGGCATCAGCGTGAAGGATGTGGATGCCGGCAGTGCGCCCATGGCCATGGTACTGCGGGTCGAGCACGGGGTGCTGACCCTGCTGGGAGCGGCGGGCGCGGTCTCGGTACAGGGGGCGGGCAGCAACGAGATGACCCTGGTGGGGTCGCTTGCCGATCTCAACCAGCTGCTGGCCGGCAACCTGCACTATGAACCGGCCAGGGATTTCTGGGGTGAGGACAACCTCACCATCACCACCTCGGATCAGGGCAACAGCGGTGCGGGCGGGCCCTTGAGCGACACCGATCAAGTGATCATCACGGTGACGGCCGAACCGGATCTGCCGAGCCTGACGGTGGGGCCCCACGAGCTCCATGCCCTGCAGGGGGCTATGGTGCCGCTCAATCTGACCGCCAGCGTGGTCAATCCGGCACCGGGCGAGCTGTCGCTGCGCATCAGTGGTCTGGCGGGGGCCCAGGTGCTGGATGAACTGGGGCAGCAGGTCGGCCATGCCGATAGCAACGGTGACTGGCTCATTCCGGGTGGCCACTCGCTGCCGCTTTATCTGGACGGCCTGACGGCGGGAGACCATGTGCTGGGACTGAGCGCAGAGTCGAGTCTGGGGGGCACTACCATCAGCTCCCCCCTCGATACCGTGACCATCCATACCCAGGCCGGTCATACGCTGACGGGGTCGGATCAGGGGGATTGGCTGTTTGGCAGCGCGGGGGATGATCGCCTGCTGGGCGGTAAGGGCGATGACATCCTGACCGGCGGCGCCGGCAGCGATCTCTTCGTCTGGCAGCAGGGGGATGCGGGGAGCGCAGGCCAGCCCGCCATCGACACCATCACCGATTTCAGCCCGCAGGCGGGTGACAGGATCGATCTGGCGGACCTGCTCAAGGGGGTGACCGACAGTAGCGTGGACGGCCTGCTGGGCCATCTGCAGGCGTCGGTGACCAGCGCGAGCAACGGCCTGAGCGATGTGAACCTCTCTGTGTCGCCGGCGGGGGATGGCCAGGTGACCCAGCAGATCACCCTGAAGGGGGTGGACTTGAGCAGCTGGCAGCTTGGCGGCACCTCGTCCCACGACATCCTGCAGAGCATGCTGGATCAGCACAGCCTGATCGTCCAGCACCCTTGATGGGGCGGATGTGAATAAAAAGAGCCGGCGCTTGCCGGCTCTTTTTCCATTTGATGTTTGCTTGTCGGCTTTTTTGCCGAGCGGGCCGTCTGGCCGGGCGTGGCAAGGGGATCAAGCCAGAGCCTGGGCCAGCAGGTGGATGGGGTGCTCGCAGGGGAACGCTGTGCTCATCTCGATCTGCCATTTGCAGGTTTCGCAGTCGGTGATCACCAGATCGGGCTTGAGCCGGTTTATCTGATCAAACAGCCCCTCGCCGATGGCCTGGCTGGTCTGGTAGTTCTCCGACTTGAAGCCGTAGGTACCGGCGATGCCGCAGCACTGGGAGTCCAGCACCGTCACCTTGACCCCGGGGATGGCGCGCAGCAGCTCGAGGGTATAGATGACGCCCCCCATCTTCTCCATGTGGCAGGGGGTGTGGTAGGCGATGTGCAGATTGAGCGGCTTCATCGCCGGCTTGTTGCCCTGGTAGAACTCGTTCCACAGGAAGCGGGTCACCAGCGAGATGCGATCGCGCACCTTGTGGTTGTCCTGCTCCAGCAGGTGGGGATATTCGTCGCGCAGGGTGAAGCCGCAGGTGGAGGAGGTGGCCAGTAGCGGCATCTCGTTGCCGAGCAGGGTGTTCTCCAGCTGCTGGATGTTGAAGGCCGCCTGCTGCTTGGCCTTGTCCATGAAGCCGTTGGCAATCAACGGCACGCCGCAGCACTTCTCCCGCTCCAGCAACTGGACGCCGATGTTCATGGCGTTGAGCACCTGCACCAGCTCCTTGCCGAGCTGCGGGTGGTTGTAGTTGACGTAGCAGCCGTGGAAGTAGGCGATTTGGCGCGCAAAGCGGGCCTGACTCGCTTTCTGTTTCTTGTACCAGCCGCGGAAGGTGCCCTGGGAGTACTTGGGCAGATCCCGGTGGGAGGAGACCCCCAGCGCCTTGTCCAGCACCAGCTTCATCGGCTTGAGGCCGGTGGTGAAGTTGACCACAGGGGCCATCAGGGTGGACATGCTGCCCATCAGGTCGGTGTGGGAGAGCACGAACTCGCGGATCCCCGGCTTGAAGCCGCTGTACTGGTGCTTGGCCTTGGCGATGATGTCGCCGATGCGCACCCCGCTCGGGCAGGCCACCTCGCAGCGCTTGCAGTTGGTGCAGTACTTGAGGGCGCTGTCAAAGAGCTCCGGGCTCTTGATGCGCAGCCGCTCCCCATCCGGGCCCGCCTGCTTGGGGCCTGGGTAGGCCGGGTTGGCCTTGGCCACCGGGCAGTAGGCGGTACAGACGGTGCATTTGATGCACTGATCGAAGGTTTGGTTGGCATGATCCAGTAGCATGTCAGTTCTCCTCCCGTTGGGTGTGAAGGCTCGGGATATGGGTCGAAATCATCATTGGGCTGAACTCAAAATATGACCGGCAGCCTGCCAGCCGGTGGCAACGGCCACGCCTGACCCTGACCCTTCTTTTATGGGGTCATAGTGCGCCAGCACGCTGCCGGCGCCGTAGAGGTTGGCGAGCGGTTTGCCGCCACGCAGCACTCTGAGTTTGTCGTCGGTCTTGACCCCGAAACCCATGAAGGGGTGGTGGTCGAACAGGCGGCGGCCGGCCCAGGCGTCGCGCTCGGGCAGGCTTAGCACGTCGGCGTTGAAGATGGGCTCACGAATGCCGCGCAGACGCGACTCCAGCCCGCGGCTGAAGAAGCTGCCGGAGGCGAGTACAAAGTTATCCGCTTCAAAGAGTTGATCGTCGCCATTCTGGCTGTGTACGCCGATGACCCGATCGCCGTCATAGCGGGCGCCCAGCACCCGCTCGCTGGTGAGGAAGGTGCCGCCAAGGGCCATGAAGCGGCGCTTGAGGGCCTCCTGCATCCGCATGCCGATCAGTGACGGCGGCATGGTGGCCACCTCCTTGATGATGCAGCCGGTGCGCAGCTCCAGCTCCGCCAGGCGCGGGCCGACCAGCCCGAGTGACAGGCAGGCGGGCAGCACCAGGTGGCGGCATCGCGGCTCGCCACTCTCCTGCACCATGCGGCTGATCTCGCGGGCCAGATCTGTCAGCAGGTCATGCTGGCCATTGCCCTGCTTATCAAACAGGCGGGCGATGTCGGCAGAGCGAAACTCGTGGGGATTGCGGCTGAACTCGGCCAGCTGGGGCAGCCGAATTTCCCCGGTCAGGATGCGGCAGTGGGCGAAGCGCGCGTGGGTCGCGAGATTAGCCGCCGCGAGCTCGGGGTGAAAGTCGCGAAATCCCTCCAGGGTAGCCAGCAGGATGGCGTCGGGGGCCGGCGCATCGGTCACGCAGGCACAGGTGTCGGGGGAGATCCAGGTGGCTTTGAGGGTGCCGATGGGGGTCAGCCGCTGGTGGTTGCGCTCCTGGCGAAACAGCGGCAAGCCCTGGGCGGCACAGTGGCGCTGCAGATCATCGAGGCTGGCCGCGATATGGGCCAGCCCTACCTTGCTGTAGGGGTGTTCGGGGTTGGCGGCCATAAAGGCGGGCAGGGCGGTGCGGGGATCTCCCTCGCTCTCCAGCAGATCCACCGAGCCGGAGGAGAAGTGCAGGGCGCTCTGGCCGGAGGCCATCAGCAGGGTCTTCTGGCCGGCCTCGGCCAGACGCAGGGCCGCGGAGAGGCCCGCCATGCCGCCGCCGATAACGATGCTGTCAAATTTCATGGCTGCGCTCCTTGGTGGGATTGGCGGTGTTGGCGTCTTGCGGGAAGGGCGGCTCGGCCACCAGGTGGGGGGCCGTCCACTCGCCAAGGCCGAACAGCCCCTCGTAGATCCAGTAGGTAAATTCGGCTTCGCGCAGGGCATCGCCCCACAGCACCGGCCGGGTGCCCTTGTAGCGCTCCTCCAGGAACTGGCGCAGCATGACGCAGGCCTGGCGGCCGTCGGCCTTGCCGTATTCCTGCATCAGGCCGGCGGCGCGATAGGCGCACAGCTCCCCCTGACAGGGGCCCATGCCGAGGCGAGTGCGGCGGCGCAGATCCACCAGGTTGTCCACATCCAGCTCGCGCAGGGCATATTCAATTTCACCGGCGGTGACCATTTCGCACTCGCAGATGAGGGCGTTGGCCTTGGGATTGTCGCGGAAAAAGGCGATGACCCGCTCGCCGTGGCGGTACTGGGCCGAGCCTTCGGCCGGCACCGAGAGGCCGGGGGCGGAGACCTTCTCCGGATCCCGCGAGCCGGGCAGACTCAGCTCGGCGGTGCGGCAGGGCTTGCTGTTGCCCAACTTCTTGGCCAGCAGATCGGTGGCCCATTCGGCCATCAGCCGGTAGGTCATCAGTTTGCCGCCGGTGATGGTGTTGAACCCCTTGAGGCCGTCACGTTCGGCGTGATCCAGCAGCACTATGCCACGGCTGATGTTGCGGCCGGACTCGTCGCCATCCACCGCCACCAGCGGGCGTACCCCGGCATAGGCGCGCAGCAATCGGGTGCGGGCCATGATGGGGGCCAGTTTTATCCCTTCGCGCAGCAGCACCTCCACCTCTTCGGGTTCGACGGTGAGCTGGTCAATCTTGTGGTAATCGATGCGGCTCGAGGTGGTGCCGATGAGGGAGATGGTATCGCCCGGCACCAGGATGTCCGCATCCGCCGGTTTGCGGCAGCGATTGAGCACCAGCTGGTTGATGCGGTAATCCATGATGAGCAGGGAGCCCTTGGCCGGGAACATGCGGATGCCGAGATCGGCGTACTCGCAGATCTGCTGGCCCCAGATACCGGCGGCGTTGATCACCTCCTGGCACTCCACCTCGAATGCTTCACCGGTGCGGGTGTTGATCGCCTTGACCCCGTGCACTCTGTCTTGGGTGCGCAAGAGTCCAAGTACCTTGCTGTGGGTGAAGATGCGAGCGCCGTGCTCCTTGGCATCCAGCACGTTGGCGGCGGCCAGGCGGAAGGGGTCGACCGTGCCGTCCGGCACCTGGATGGCACCGATCAGCGCCGGGTTGACGTTGGGTTCGAGGCGCAGCGCATCGGCGGGATCCAGCTGGCGGGCGTCGATGCCCGCCAGGGCGCAGGCGTTCATGAAGGTATTTTGAAAATGGATGTCATCTTCCGGCAGGGTAATGAAGAGGCCGCCGGTGTCCTCGACGCAGTGGCTGGCGATCCGCTTGAGGATGCGGTTCTCCTGAATGCACTCGCGGGCGGACTCCTGATCCGTCACCGCGTAGCGGGCGCCGGAGTGAAGCAGGCCATGGTTGCGGCCGGTGGTGCCGGCGGCGATGTCGTCCCGCTCAAGCAGGATGCAGTCGATGCCGCGCAGTGCGCAATCGCGCATGATGCCGGCTCCGGTGGCGCCACCCCCTATGATGACGACTTGTGTGGTTATTCTTTTCATTCTTGCCCGTCTCATCTCTTCCAGATGGTGCCAGTGTGGCCTGTCTCTGGGCAGAAATGTTTGATATGGGCCAAGTTAATGTTCGCAAACGCTCATTGGTAGGGGTGTTAATGAGCAAATCGTGATTGTTGTCACACTCTCATAACAGCAGAGGGGACCGCTGGGCCCCCTCTGTCGACACGAGTCACGGCGCTCAGCCGCAGCACTTCTTGAACTTCTTGCCGCTGCCACAGGGACAGGGGTCGTTGCGCCCCACCCGCAGCGGTGCCGGATCCTGTTCGCCATCGGTATAGACCCAGCGCCCCTGATGGCGTACGAAACGGGATCGCTCATGGAGGCAGTGGCGCTCTTCACCCTCCATAAACCAGGCCTTGAACTCCACCATGCCAAGGGTGTCAGCGGGGCCGCCCTGGCTGGCGAGGATCTCGAGCCCGTCCCATTGGGTGTCGGTCTGGGAGAGCTGCTCCGCGGTCAGCCCGTTCAGATAGTCAGGGTGCCAGCTGTGTACCAGATACTCCCCCAGTCCCAGCACGAAGGCGCTGTAGCGCGAGCGCATCAGCTGCTCCGGGGTCTGGGGGGCGGCCCCCTGGTGCAGTGATCCACAGCACAAATCGAGAGAAAGAGTTGAACTGCAAGGGCATTTGTTCATGTGACTGGCCATCTGAGTCGATAGAGATAGAGGGCGGGGATTGTAGCGAAAGCGGGTCCCCGTCGACCAGCATCCTATACTGGTCTGGTAGGAACGGAACACTCATAAAAACAGCTGCAAGGATGTAAAAGATGACGCTAAAGCAGAAAATCCTGTTGTTGGGAGCCGTCCCCGTGCTCCTGATGGCCCTGGTGGTCAATCTCAGCAACTACATGATTGCAAAGAGTGATCTGGAAGCCGATCTGGTGGTGGCGCGGGAGAATGCGATCAAGGATCGCAAGGAACTACTCAGCAGCTATCTGATGCTGGCCAAGACGGCCATCGATGCCGTCTACAGCCAGCCGGACAGCCCGGCGGTGCGCAAGCAGGTGATCGAGATGCTGCGTCCACTGCGCTACAGCAGCGACGGCTACTTCTTCGTCTATGACTTTCAGGGCACGGCGATACTCTTGCCTCCCCGTCCCGAGATGGAGGGCAAGAACCGCTGGCAAGACAAGGATGCCAAGGGCAAGCTGCTGATCCAGGAGATCGTCAAGGCGGCGCGCCAGGGGGATGGTTTCTCCGAATACTGGACCGCCAAGCCCTCCATCGGTCGGGACGCCCCCAAACTCTCCTTCAACCTGGTACTCGACAAATACCAGTGGATCATCGGCACCGGTTTCTATATCGACGACATCGACAACGAGCTGGCGGCGCTGCGTACCGTACGCGAGAGCAACATGCGTGACTCGCTGCAGAGCAGCGTGCTGCTCATTCTGGTCATTCTGGGGGTGACCCTGGCCGCCACCGTGGTGATCGGCAACCGGGTCACCCGGCCGCTGGCGGACGCGGTATCGGCCCTCAACGACATCGCCGACGGGGAGGGGGATCTGACCCAGCGCCTCAAGGTACAGAGTCACGACGAGATCGGTCAGCTGGCCACCGCCTTCAACCGTTTCGTGGCACGGATCCAGTCGGTGGTGAGCCAGGTGGGGGAGACCAGCAACCACCTGTTCAGCGCGGTGGAGAAGCTGCACCACCTGAGCGAGCACTATGACCATCAGATGCACGGCCACAGCCGGGAGACGGATCAGGTGGTCACCGCAGTGACCGAGATGAGCTCCACCGCCCAGGAAGTGGCGGCCAGCGCCTCCAACGCCGCCACCGCCACCAGCGATGCGGCGCGCGAGTCCGATGCCGCCCGCGGCGTGGTGGGCACCGCCATCAACAGCATCAACCGGCTGGTGGGCGAGGTGCACACCGCCTCCGGCGTCATCGAGCAGCTGGCGCAGGAGACCGCCAAGATAGGATCCGTGGTGGAGGTCATTCGCGGCATTGCCGAGCAGACCAACCTGCTGGCGCTCAACGCCGCCATCGAGGCGGCCCGGGCCGGCGAGCAGGGGCGCGGCTTTGCAGTGGTGGCGGATGAAGTCCGTTCGCTGGCCGGCCGCACCCAGCAGAGCACCAAGGAGATCAACGAGATGCTGCAGCGTCTGCAGGGCGGGGTGAAACAGGCGGTTGACGTGATGCAGGCGAGCGAGGATCGCAGCCAGGAGACGGTGCAGGAGGCGAGCCACATCGCCACCTCCCTCGACAGCATGGTGATGGCGGTCAGCACCATCAACGACATGAACATCCAGATCGCCACCGCCGCCGAGGAGCAGCATGCGGTCTCCGAGGAGATCAACAAGAACCTGGTGGCCATTCAGCAGATCGTCAGCGAGCTGACCGATGCGGCGGTCGAATCCAACAGCACCACCCGCGATCTGGCCAGCACCGGGGACAAGCTACGCAAGCTGGTCTCCCAGTTCCGCTACTGATGGGATGACAAGAGGGGATATCCCTCACAAGATGCGGCCTGGCCCCCGGTTCAGGCCGCACTTTATTTGGGGATTGATCAATAATGTGTGAAAATTGTCGCCCTCTGTGTCAGCTGTTGCCCCTTACCCTATGAATGAGATCGTGAAAGGCAGTATCGATTTGATCCGTCAGCTCAACTATGGCCTGGTCTACGCCAGCCTGGAGGAGCACAAGGAGCTGTCCCGTACCGATCTCTCCCGCCTGACCGGCCTCTCGCCTGCCAGCATCACCAAGATCACCCGCGAGCTGCTGGACGGCGGTCTGGTGGTCACCTGTGGCGAGAGCTCGGTGGGGCGCGGTCGCCGCCAGACCCTGCT
Organism: Aeromonas dhakensis; assembly: GCF_000820305.1. Classification (GTDB taxonomy): domain Bacteria; phylum Pseudomonadota; class Gammaproteobacteria; order Enterobacterales; family Aeromonadaceae; genus Aeromonas; species Aeromonas dhakensis. The sequence continues at coordinate 72,694 of NZ_CDBH01000015.1, read as the reverse complement.
GCGCATCAACGAGCGCCGCTTCCAGTTTCTCTCCATGCGCCTTGGTCGCGGTTATGTGGACATGGCGTTGTTCGATCTGGCCGGCCGCTCCCTCGCCCGCCATCGTCACGTGTTCAGCGAAGGGGAGCGCGCCGACCTGCTGGCCAGCCTGGTGCGGGCCATCGAGGGCTTCTTGCCCAAAAAAGCGCTGCGTCTGGCCTGCATCGCCCTCTGCCTGCCGGGGCAGGTGGAGCGCCACTCCGGCATGGTCAAGCACTTCCCCTTCTACGATCTGCGCAACTGGCCGCTTGGCCCGACCCTGCAGGAGGCTTTCGCGGTGCCGGTGCTGGTGAGCGGCGACGTGCGCACCTGGATCCAGGCCGAGCGTGAGTGGGGAGCCGCCAAGAACTGCGCCGATGCGGTGCTGGTGTTCGTACACAACGACATCGGGGTCGGCATGGTGGTCAACGGCCAGCTTATCGAGAGCGAGAACGCGCTGCTCGGCGATCTCAGCCATCTGCAGCTCGAACCCTACGGTCAGCGCTGCTACTGCGGCGGCTTCGGCTGTGCCTGCACCCTGGTGACCAATCAGGCGCTCGAAGCCCAGTATCGGGATCTGCGCGAGCGGATGCAGGAGCACGATCTGCCCGAGAGCGTCACCATTCGCGAGCTGTGCGAGCTGGCGCTGGCGGGCAACAGCCTCTGTCAGGACATTCTCCATCAGGCGGCTGGGCGGCTCTCCCGGGTGCTCTCCAACCTCATCTGTCTGCTCAATCCGGGCAAGCTGCTGCTGGGGGGGGAGATCACCCGCGCCGATCGGCTGCTGTTCCCCATGCTGCACCAGTCGCTGGCCAGCCAACTGCCGGCCGAGTACCTGGTACGGTTGCAGATCGAGTCCACCCACTTCTACGAAGATCCCACCAAGCCCACCTCGGTACAGGTGCACAAGGCCCTGCGCGACGGCAGCCTGCTGCTCGACTTGTTGCGAGGCGACAAGGAGGCATGAGGCTGGGGTTGCAAGGACGCATCCTGCTCATACTCTGTCTGGTCAGTCTGCTGCAGCTGGTGCTGCTGAGCGGGGCCAGTTACTACTATGTGTCCGAGCAGCGCTACCGCGAAGTAGGGGATCAGGCCCTCGACGTGGCGCGACTGGTGGCGCGGGAGTCCGGTGTCATCGCCGGGGTGAAACGGGCCGACACCGCCCGCCTCAATGTGCAGGTGGAGCGGATCCGCGCCGAGGTGGGGGCGAGCTACATCGTCGTCGGCGATAAGGAGGCGCGCCGACTGGTGCACCCCAATGCGGATCGCATCGGCCAGCCCATGATGGGGGATGACCCGCAACGGGCCTTGCAGGGGGAGTCCTACATCTCCCGCGCTCAAGGATCCCTCGGGGTCTCGGTGCGTGGCAAGAGCCCCATCCGCGATGAGCTCGGTCAGATCATCGGGGTGGTGTCGGTCGGTTATCTGGTGCGGGATATCGAGGCGGATCTGCAGGGCTTTCTGCATTTCGGTCTTGCCATGACCTTGCTCATCGTGCTGCTCAACAGCCTGGCCGCCACCTGGCTGTCCCGCCGTTACAAACGGGCGCTGCTGGGGTTCGAGCCCGAGCAGATGGGGCGTCTCTACACCGAACTCGACTGCACCCTGCGCACCGTGCGCGAGGGTATCCTCACCATCGACGAGCAGGGGCGGCTCACCTCCCTCAACCCCAATGGCATCCGCTTGCTGCGTCTGGACGAGGCCACCGCCCGGGCCGCCATCGGCCAGCCGGTTACCCGGCTGCTGCCGGAGAGCCGCATGCTCTCCCTCATTCAGGATCCGCGCCCCCAGTTTGATGAAGAAATTGTGCTCAACGGCCAGTCCCTCATCGTCAACCGGCTGCCGCTGGTGCGGGACGGCAAGCTGATCGGCGCGGTGTCGAGCTTTCGGCGCAAGGACGAGCTGGAAGAGCTCAGTGCCCAGCTCTCTCAGGTGCAGGCCTACAGCGATCTGCTGCGGGTGCAGACCCACGAGCACCACAACCAGCTCGGCACCATCGCCGGGCTCATCGAGCTGGGCGCCACCGGCGAGGCGCTCGCCTTCATCGGGCGGGAGGCGGCCACCGAGCAGAGCCTGCTCAACTTCCTGATGACCGCCATCGCCAAACCCAAGGTGGCCGGCCTGCTGCTTGGCAAGTACCACAGGGCCCACGAGCTGGGGCTGGTGCTGGAGGTGGACCCGGATTCTCGCCTGCACGACATCCCCCTTCGCGTCAGCGGCTCCCAGCTGGTGACGGTACTGGGCAACCTCATCGACAATGCCTTCGAGGCGACCCGCCGCCACGGCGCCCCCTACCAGCCGGTGCGGGTGGCCCTGAGCGATCTCGGCCAGGATCTCATTCTGGAGGTGGAAGACGGGGCCGGCGGCATCGATCCTGCGCTGGCGGATCGGCTGTTCGAGCGGGGGGTGAGCAGCAAGGCGGAGCCTGATCACGGCATCGGCCTCTCTCTGGTGCGCAAGACCCTGGATGCCCTGCAGGGGCAGATCACCATTGAAGCCACGGCGCAGGGAAGTTGCGTCGTCTGTTACATTCCCAAGGAGGTGTGAGTGATCAAGATCCTGATCGTCGAGGACGATCCGGCCATCGCCGAGATCCACCGCCGTTTCGTGCAGCGGCTGGCAGGTTTCGAAGTATTGGGGGTGGCGCTCACCCTGTTCGATGCCAGGGAGCAGATCGCCATCCTCAAGCCCGATCTGGTGCTGCTGGATGTCTGGCTGCCCGATGGCGAGGGGTTTGCCCTGTTGCGCGAGCTGCGCCAGGCCGGGGCCAGTCTGGACGTCATCCTGCTCACCGCGGCGCGGGAGGCCGCAGCCCTGCAGGAGGCGATGCGGCTCGGGGTGGTGGATTTCATTTTGAAGCCCGTGGTATTCGAGCGGCTGCGCGACACCCTCGACAAATATTGCCAGAGCCGCGCCGCCCTGGCGGCCCTGGCGGACATCGATCAGCAGGCGGTGGACGCCCTGTTTGGCACGCCGTTGCAGCAGGTGGCGGCGGGTGGCCTGCCCAAGGGGATCGACGGCCTTACCCTGCAGCGGGTGCTGGCGGCCTTGACCCAGCAAGGAGCCAGCGCCGAGGAGATCGGCGGCCGGGTCGGGGTGAGCCGCACCACGGCGCGCCGCTATCTGGAGTTTCTGGTGGGCCAGCAACTGGCGAGTCCGGAGCTGGAGTACGGCACCGTCGGCCGGCCGGAGCGGCGTTATCGCCAGCCCTGACTGGCGTAACTCCCCATCCTGTCTTGCCAATAAAAAGAGCGCCTGTCGGCGCTCTTTTGCTGTGTGAGATCCGCCAACTCAGCTTGGCTCGGATTGCAGTGTGGCGGCCGGTGCGCGGCGTGCCTGCCACCACTGCCACAGCGGCAACAGCAGCATCACCAGGGTGATCACCGTGAAGGCCAGGGTGATGGGGCGCTCCCACAGGAAGCTCAGGCTGCCGTCGTTGATCACCAGGGCCCGGCGCAGGTTGTCCTCCAGCATGCCCCCCAGGATAAAGCCGAGCAGCATGGGTGCCATGGGGAAGGTGAGCAGGCGCAGGCCGATGGCGATCAGTGCCACCAGGGTCATCACGTGGATGTCCATGGTGTTGAAGGAGACCAGATAGACCCCGGTCAGGGAGAACAGCAGCACCATGGGGATCAGCACGGGGCGCGGCACCGCCAGTACCTTGGCCAGATAGGGGATGAGGGGGAGGTTGAGGATCAACAGCACCACGTTGCCCAGGTACATGGAGATGATCACCGACCAGAAGACGTCCGGATGCTCCATGAACAGACGCGGGCCCGGCTGGATGCCGTAGGCCACCAGGGCGCCCAGGATGAGGGCCGTGGTGCCGGATCCCGGGATCCCCAGGGTGAGCAGGGGCACGAAGGAGCCGGTGGAGGCGGCATTGTTGGCCGCTTCCGGCGCGGCCAGACCGCGCAGGCTGCCCTGGCCGAACTGCTCCTGGCGCTGCTTGCCGGCGATGTTGCGCTCGGCGCCGTAGGCCATGAAGGCGGCGATGGTGGCGCCGGCCCCCGGCAGCACGCCGATGAGAAAGCCAAGCACCGAGGAGCGGGCGATGGGGGGCGCTATCTCTCTGACCTCCTCCTTGCTCAGCTTGAGGCTGCCGAGCTGCTGCATCTGCCTGGCCTCTTCCTCGCTGTTGTCCTTGCCGGGGCGCAGCACCGCCATCAGGATCTCCGCGAGGGCAAAGGTGGCCATGGCCAGCAGCAGGAAGGAGAAGCCGTCGCGCAGGTCCGGCAGGCCGAAGGTGAACCTGTCCACCCCGACGCTGCGGTCGATGCCGATGGTGGAGAGCATGATGCCGAACAGCGCCATGATCAGCGCCTTGAGCACCTGCCCCTTGCCGGCAAAGGCCGCCACGGCGGAGAGCCCCAGCACCATGAGGGCGAAGTAGTCCGCCGACTGGAAGGAGAGGGAGACTTTGGCCAGCAGGGGCGCTGCCACCATCAACATGATGGCGGAGAGGGTACCGCCGGTGAAGGAGGCGTAGGCGGCGATGGCCAGCGCCTTGCCCGCCTGTCCCTTGCAGGCCAGCGGATAGCCGTCGAAGGCGGTGACCACGGTGGCGGAGCAGCCGGGGGCGTTGATCAGGATGGAGGAGGTGGAGCCACCGAAGATGGCGCCGTAATAGACGCCGGCCATCAGGATGATGCCGGAGGAGGGGTCCAGGCCATAGGTGATGGGGATCATCAGGGCGATGGCGGTGACCGGGCCAAGGCCCGGCAGCATGCCGATAAAGGTGCCGATGAAGCAGCCAAGCACCACCATCATCAGGTTGACCGGCAACAGTGCGGTGCCGAGTCCTTGCAAGATTCCGTCTAACATGGTGACTCCTTAGAAACCGAGCAGGGTGAACAGGCGACCCGGCTCCAGATAGACGTTGAGCCCCTTGGTGAGCAGGGCCCAGAAACCGATGGAGAAGGGGACGCTGATCATCAGGCCGTAGCGCAGGCTGGGCTCACCCAGTACCCGGATGCCCACGCTCAGGAAGGCGATGGTGGAGAGCACGAAGCCAAACCAGGTGAGCCCCAGTCCGTAAATGACCATGAGCCCGAGCAGGATGAAGACCCGGCGCCAGTCCCCCTCTTCCCGGCGCAGGGGCTCACCCCCGGGAAAGAGCACCAGCAGCAGGGAGAGCAGCGCCCCGATCCCGGCCAGGGCATAGGGTAGGGTACTGGCGGTGAAGGGTTCGTATTCGTCGCCGGGGTAGCCCGGTATCTCGGTGGCGTAGTAGCCATAGGCGAGGGAGAGCAGCAGAAACAGCAGGCCCCCCAGTCGCTCCTTGGTGATGTTCATCTCTTGACTCCAACATGAGCGGCGGGCCTGTGCCCGCCTGCGATGTGACAACGAGGGTTACTTGATGAAGCCGAGCTCGCGCATCAGGCCGCCGATCTGCTGCTCCTGGCCGTCGAGGAAGGCGGTGAACTCGGGACCCGACTTGTAGAGGTTGGTCCAGCTGTTGCGGCTGCGGACCACTTCCCACTCCGGCTTGTCGTACATCTGCTTGAGCAGGGCGGCAAACTCGGCGGATTTCTCCGGGCTGATGGTGGGAGAGGCGAAGTAACCGCGCCAGTTGGCGAAGATGGTGGGATTGTTCTGCTCGCTGAAGGTGGGGATCTGCTCCGCCCCCGGCAGGCGCTTGTCGGAAGTGACCCCTAGGATCCGCATCTGGCCCGACTTGACCGCTTCCATCGCCTCGCCAAAGCCGGTGGAGATGGCCTGGGTCTCCCCGGCCAGCACGGCGGCCATGGCGCTGCCGCCGGCATCGTAGGCGACGTAGCGCAGCTTGCTGGCGTCGGCACCGGCATTCTTGAAGGTCAGGGCGGCGACCAGGTGATCCAGGCTGCCACGGGCGGAGCCCCCGGCGATCTTCACCTTGGCCGGGTTCTCCTCGTAGGCGGCCAGCAGCTGGGCCCAGTTCTGATAAGGGGAGTCCGCCTTGACCGCCAGCGCCTGGTAGTCGGCGATGATGGCGGCCACCGGGGTCAGGTCACGGAAGGACTGGGGCAGTTCCTTGGAGAGGGATTTGACGATGATGGGGGTGGAGTTGACCATCAGAGTCTTGTCGGACTGGGCCGAGGTCTCGATGAGGTGGGCGATGGCCTTGGCGCCGCCACCGGCGGACATGTTCTGATAGGAGACGGTCTTGACCAGACCGGACTTGGCCAGCACTTCACCTGTGCCGCGGGCCGTGGTATCCCAGCCGCCGCCAGCGCCGCCCGGGATCAGGAAGTGGACTTCGTTGATCTGGGCGTGGGCGCCGAAGCTCAGTGCGAGCAGGCTACCGATCAGGGTGCGCTTGAAGGTTCCTTGCAACATGGTGCTCTCCTTGTGATTGTTGCGGGAAGGTTAATTAATCATGTCTGGCTGGAAAACAATCTGACCGTAATGGCTATTAAGGCTGTTGTGGCCATTTTGTTCATTCTGGTCACGACAGGGAGTACTGCTCGCTCATGGCAGGCCGGAAGGGGGCAGGCTGCACTGCGCCGCCGGCTGAAAAGGCGCGAGGCTCCCCGTCAGAAGGGGAGCCTCGCGAAAGAGGGAGCTGACTTATCCCTGTGATGCGGGTGCGACGGAGACCTGGTCGCCGCTGGCTCCCTGCTGCTTGAGGGCTTCACTCGCCTGCTGCTTGCGCTGCAACTGCTCCACCACCAGCTTGTAGGCGATGTAGTACTTGTAGATGTTGCCCACGTAGGTCACGGTCTCGGGCCCTATCTTCTCCGCCGCCACGTACTCGACGTTGTGAAACCAGACGTTGGGATCCAGTCCTCGTTTCTTGGCCTCGGTGCGCAGCCGTGCCACCCGGGCGGGACCGGCATTGTAGGAGGCGAACGAGAAGAGCGCCTTGTCGAGGGCTGTCATGGGCTCGTCCGCATAGTAGTGGTCGATCATCCAGCGCATGTATTTGACGCCGCCATGGATGTTGGGCTCAAGCTGGCGGATGTCGCCCACCTTCAGGCCCTTGCCGGTGGCGGGCATGATCTGCATGATGCCGATGGCGCCGACGTGGCTGCGCGCCTGATGGTTGAGGGCCGACTCCTGGTAACCCTGAGCTGCCATCAGCAGCCAGTCCACCTCGTATTTCTCGCCATACGCGCGAAACAGATCCACCACTTGCAGAAACTTCTTGCGCTCGGCCTCGGCGGCGGCGCTCTTGACGAACTTGTTCTGCTTGAGATAGCGGGCGAGGAGCTCGTCCCCGGTCGCCTTGCCGCGCAGCGCCTTGATCTGTTCGTTGAGCATGGCCAGCAGTTGCGGGCTCTCCTTACGCACCGCCCAGGCGATGACGCCCCCTTGCCGGAACACCGGCTGTTCATGGAGCCGGATGGCGGGAAAGATCTTCTGCCAGAAGCGAGCCTTGTGCTCGTCCATGACTATGAAAGGGAGCAGGCCGGCGTTGACCATCTCCACCAGATCTTCGTCCTCCAGTGCCTCGGGGGCCGGCTGAATGTCGATGATCGGCTCTCCCCCCGCCTTGCGTGCCTGGTTGTAGGCCATGAGGCTCTCGAAGTAGCTGGAGGAGGGGCGCACGTAGATGCGCTGGCCGGCCAGGTCGGCGGCACTTTCCACCTTGGGGGAGAGGGGGCCGGAGATGAGCAGCTCCCGCACGTTGTCGAGCAGGGGAGCGGTGAATGCCACGCCCTGCTCCTTGCGCTTGTCCGTGATGGTGAGGTTGGCTGCGGCGATGTCACCCTTGCCCGCGATGAGGGCATCCAGCAGGGCTTCGCGTGCCACCGGGATGAAGATCAGGTGCAGCTTGAGATGGCGCTTGAGGTTCTTTTGCTTGCGCAACTGCTCGTTGAGCCGCTTCTCCAGCAGCATGAAGGCGTCATAGGTGACGCCCCGCTGTATCCCCTTGTCGATGAAGTAACCTGTCTTGTTGTAGGTGGTGAGCACCCGGATGGAGCGCCGTGCCAGCATGGCATCGAGATCGCCAAGCTGGGGCTGGGCCAGCTGGTCGCTGTTGAACGTCAGTGCGGCCGGCTCGGCGTCGGTCTGCGTTGGCGTTGCGGCCTGCAGCGGGCCGCACAGCAGTCCGCACAGGAGGAGGATCCATAACCGCGTCATGATACTGCCCTCGTCTGTTTCATTGAGTGTAAGCGGCATGGGGCGGGCGCCTTAGCTCATTGGGTTTGCTCGGCGGGGGGTGGATAGCACCATAGGCCCTATCCGATGAGGGGTCGGCGAGCGGGGGAAGTGGTGGACAGAGCAGAGAATAAAAAGGGGAGCCTCAGTGGCTCCCCTTTGACGACACTTGGTCGGCGCTAGAACCAGAAGCCGATGATGAAGGAGCCCGCCAGGGTCAGCATGACGTTGGCCACCGCATAGGTGCCGGCATAGCCGAGCGCCGGGATGGAGCTGTTGGCCGCCTCGTTCACCACGTCCATGGCCGGGGCGCAGGTACGGGCCCCGGTGATGGCACCGAGCAGCAGGGCCGGGTTCATCTTCAGCACCCAGACGCCGAACAGATAGCCCACCAGCACCGGCAAGGTGGTCACCAGCATGCCGGAGAAGAGCACCACCATCCCCACTTCGCTCAGGTGATCCAGGATGCCGCCACCTGCTTTGAGGCCGGTGCTCACCATGAATACCGCCAGACCGAGATCCTTGGCCAGACGCAGGGCGCCCGGTGGCACATAGCCGACCGTGGGGTGGTTGGCGCGCAGGTAGCCCATCAGGATCCCCGCCAGCAGCAGGCCGACGGCGTTGCCGAGGCCAAACTCCAGCTGGCCGAACACCAGGGAGACGGAGCCAATCAGCAGGCCCAGCACGAAGAAGGTGGTGAAGGCCACCAGATCCGTGGTCTGGCTGTGAATGCTGATGAAGCCGATCTTGTTGGCCAGCAGCTTGACCCGCTGCTTCTCGCCACTGATCTGCAGCACGTCGCCCTTTTGCAGCATGATGTTGCGATCGAACGGCATCTCGATCTGGGAGCGCACCACCCGGTTGAGGAAGCAGCCCTTCTCGGTGAGGTTGAGCTCCACCAGATGGCGACCCACCACAGCGTCGTTCTTCACCACGATCTCTTCGGTGACGATCTGCAGGTCAAGCAGGTTGCGGTCGAACACCTCCTTGCCGTTGCGGTAGTTGACGTCGAGCTTCTCGTGACTCTCTGGGTAGCCCACCAGGGCGATCTCGTCCCCTTCCTGAATGACGGCGTCACCATCCGGACTCGCCAGGATGCCGTTGCGGCGGATCCGCTCCACGTAGCAGCCGGTGTGAGGATAGATACCGGTCTCGCGCAGGGTGCGACCACCGATCCAGGCCGCCAGTTCGGGGCCGACCCGGTAGGCGCGGATGATGGGCAGGTAGGTCTTGCGGCTCTCGTTGTCGGAGAGACCGCGCTCGCGGGCGATCTTCTGCGCCTCGGTGTTGAGGTCGAGCCGTGCCAGCGAGGGGAGGTAGCGCACCACCATCATCAGGCCCACCAGTCCCACCAGGTAAGTCAGGGCATAGCCGATGCCCATGTTGTCGAGCACCGACTGCATGTCGGTTTGATGGGGGAGGTTGAGCAGGCCGCTGCGCAGGGCATCCTGAGCCCCCACCAGCGCCGGGGTCGAGGTGAGCGAACCGGCCAGGATGCCGGCGGCCATGCCCGGCCCCAGGTTGAAGAACTTGGCCAGTCCCACGGTGAGGAAGAGGGCGGTCAGCAGGATCACCAGGGTCAGGGTGATGTAGTGGATGCCGTCGCGCAGGAAGACGCTGAAGAAGTGCGGCCCCGCTTCGATCCCCACGCAGAAGATGAACAGCATGAAGCCGACGTTCTCCGTGGTGGTGCTGAATTCGAAGCCCATCTGGCCGAACAGCAGGGCGGTAAACAACACGCCTATGGTGTTGCCTATCTGGAAGTTGCCGACCCTGACTTTGCCGAGCAGCAGGCCGAAGGCCAGTACCACGAACAGCAGCAGGGAGTCGCTTTGATGTAGCAGTGTCACGAAATCTATGGTCATGCCCGGAAAAACCGAGGAAAAAAGTGGGGCCGACATTGTGCCGGATCCCTCACCAATAAAGAAGCGTCAAAGGCGCATTAATCGGTACTAACCCGCCACCGCCCTCGGGGTCATGAGGGTAACTGGGGGGCACCTGCGGCAATGACCTCTATTTCTCTCTGCCAGCCCCGCTGTCAATTAGTGATTCCTGCTATCTGTGATCCTCGTCTTTGGGGGCCGCTTGAAATTTTACGCTCTGCTGTTTGGTCGGCTGATTTGGCTCTCTGGCAGCATTTTTGACTGATGGGCATGGGATGAGTCTGGCGGTTGGTCGCGACCCGCCCGTGCAGGGTGACCCATCTGTGGCGGGATGGCGAAAAGATATCTGTAAAAAGCATCTGATGGGGGCACTGGCGACCCATTCGGGGGGCGCGGCAAAAACAGCAGAAAATGAGGTTGGCGAGTCAAACGTGCCAGTCTTGCCGGCAACGGCCTGCCAGCCTAGGCCGTCATTGGCTTTGGCCTACTTACCCACAGAAACTGTGGATAACCCTGTTCATGAAACTTGGTGATCAGGCTGTAGCCCGCGCCAATACTGGGCTGCAAGGGCTGTTCAAAAAATACCGGATAAAGATTGTTTCTATAAAAATCAAATAGTTACGCGCAGCAGAACAAAACGCTGTCGAGGCGGATGGGGGAGAAAAAGGGAGAGGTCACCGCAGGGTGCGGCTTGTGCATTAAAATTGGTAAAGGAAAGCACTAAAGTGGATAACTTGCACCGAGATGGTGAGGAATTGGCTCCCCCGACTGGACTTGAACCAGTGACATACGGATTAACAGTCCGCCGTTCTACCGACTGAACTACGGGGGAACATCAGGCAAGGAGGAGCATCATACAGAGGTCGCATTTCGAGGTCAATAGCCGCTTCTTCTGCCAGAGTGGATACCCAGGCCACCCCATCTCGGAGTACACTTCTGCTCTTGCGTATTTTTTGCCGGGAGTCGTCATGAGCAAGTTATTCAAGCTGGCCAGCCAGTTTCAACCCGCCGGGGATCAACCGAGGGCCATTGCCCAGCTGCTCGACGGTATCGAGTCCGGCCTTGCCCATCAGACCCTGCTCGGGGTGACCGGTTCGGGCAAGACTTTCACCATGGCCAATGTGATCGCGACTCTCAACCGCCCGACCATGATCCTGGCTCCCAACAAGACCCTGGCAGCCCAGCTCTACGGAGAGATGAAGGAGTTCTTCCCCGACAACGCGGTGGAGTATTTCGTCTCTTATTACGACTACTACCAGCCCGAGGCCTATGTGCCGACCACCGACACCTTCATCGAGAAGGATGCCTCCATCAACGATCACATCGAGCAGATGCGGCTGTCGGCCACCAAGGCGCTGCTGGAGCGGCGCGACGTGGTGATCGTCGCCTCGGTGTCGGCCATCTACGGCCTGGGGGATCCGCAAGCCTACCTCAGCATGATGCTGCACCTCAAAGTGGGGGACGTCATCAACCAGCGGGACATATTGCGTCGCCTCGCCGAGCTGCAATACACCCGCAACGACATGGCCTTCCAGCGCGGCACCTTCCGGGTGCGGGGGGAGGTGATGGACATCTACCCCGCAGAATCGGACAAGCTGGCCCTGCGGGTGGAGCTGTTTGACGAGGAGGTGGAGCGCCTCTCCCTGTTCGATCCGCTGACCGGCGCCATCGAGCAGACGGTGGTGCGCTACACCATCTACCCCAAGACCCACTACGCCACCCCGCGCGAGACCATCCTGGGGGCCATCGAGCACATCAAGGAGGAGCTCAAGGGTCGGCGCGAGCAGCTGTTGTCCCTCAACAAGCTGGTGGAAGAGCAGCGCATCAGCCAGCGCACCCAGTTCGACATGGAGATGATGCAGGAGCTGGGCTACTGCTCCGGCATCGAGAACTACAGCCGCTACCTCTCCGGCCGCGCGCCGGGGGAACCGCCGCCCACCCTGTTCGACTATCTGCCGGGGGATGGCCTGCTCATCATCGACGAATCCCACGTCACCGTGCCGCAGATCGGCGCCATGTTCAAAGGGGACAGATCCCGCAAGGAGACTCTGGTGGAGTACGGCTTCCGGCTGCCGTCGGCGCTGGATAACCGGCCGCTCAAGTTCGACGAGTTCGAGGCGCTGATGCCGCAGACGGTGTTCGTCTCGGCGACCCCAGGCCCTTACGAGCTGGACAAATCCGGCGGCGATGTGGTGCAGCAGGTGGTGCGCCCAACCGGTCTGCTCGACCCCGAGGTGGAAGTGCGGCCGGTCAGCACCCAGGTGGACGATCTGCTCTCCGAGATCCGCAAGCGGGTAGCGGTGGAGGAGCGGGTGCTGGTGACGACGCTTACCAAACGGATGGCGGAGGACTTGACCGAATACCTGGCGGATCACGAGGTGCGGGTGCGCTATCTGCACTCGGACATCGATACCGTGGAACGGGTGGAGATCATCCGCGACCTGCGTCTGGGCAAATTCGACGTGCTGGTGGGCATCAACCTGCTGCGCGAAGGCCTCGACATGCCGGAGGTCTCCCTGGTGGCCATCCTGGATGCTGATAAAGAGGGCTTCCTGCGCTCCACCCGTTCGCTTATCCAGACCATAGGCCGGGCGGCGCGCAACCTCAACGGCAAGGTGATCCTCTACGGGGATACCATCACCAACTCCATGAAGGTGGCGATTGAAGAGACCGAGCGGCGCCGCGCCCTGCAGCACGCCCACAACCTGGAGCACGGCATCACGCCGAAGGGGCTCAACAAGTCCATCGGCGATGTGATGGACATGGGGGGCAGCCGCACCACGGGCAAGGCCGGCAAGGGGAGCCGCAAGGCCGCCGAGCCGCAAGGGGAGTACCACGCCCGCTCCGCCAGCGAGATCGCCAAGGAGATCAAACGGATGGAAGAGCAGATGTTCCAGCATGCGCGAGATTTGGAGTTCGAACAGGCGGCGGCGCTGCGGGATCAGATCCAGCGGCTGCGCGGCGAGCTGATCGAGTCATGAGCGCCCGACGCTGGCTCATCTGGCGGCGGTTGCGTCGCCTCTATCAGGGCTTTCGCCATCCTGCCACTCCCTGGTGGGCCAGGGGGCTAGTGATCCTGGTGCTGCTCTACGGCATCAGCCCGGCGGATCTGGTGCCCGACCTGGTGCCGCTGGTCGGCTGGCTTGATGATGCCACCCTGTTGTTGCTCCTCTTGTGGGGCTGGGAGCGCTGTCTGCCGGCGCCGGTGCGAAAGGATCTGGAGAGCGTCTCCTGAGCGGTCAGGGCACGACAGGTTTGCGATATCGGGGGGAGGCTGAGGCGGGATAAACGGTTTCATTCGAGCGACGCCTGGCGGCGAGCACAGGAGGCAGTCCACAGCGATTGTGGCCTGCCTGGCATTGGCGTAGACTCCACGCCGTTCACATCATGAGTATGGAAAAATGGATCTGATCCTCTTTGCAATCGACTTTATCCTGCACGTTGACGTGCATCTGAAAGAGCTGTTTGAAAACTACGGTATCTGGGTTTACGCCATCCTGTTTCTCATCATCTTCTGCGAGACCGGACTGGTGGTCACCCCCTTCCTGCCGGGTGACTCCCTGCTGTTTGCCGCCGGTGCCCTCACCGTGGGCAGCGTGCTGGACGTGCACACCCTGGCGGCCGTGTTGATCATCGCTGCCGTGCTCGGCAACGTGGTGAACTACACCATAGGTCACTTCTTCGGCGAGCAGCTGTTTCGCAACCCGGACTCCAAGATCTTCCGGCGGGACTATCTGGACAAGACCCACGCCTTCTACGCCAGACACGGCGGCAAGACCATCATCATCACCCGCTTCCTGCCCATAGTGCGCACCTTCGCCCCCTTCGTGGCGGGCATGGGGGCCATGACCTATCCGCGCTTCCTGGCGTTCAATCTGGTGGGAGGGCTCTTGTGGGTGATCTCCTTTGTCTACGCCGGCCACTTTTTCGGCAACCTGCCGGTGGTGCGTCAGAACTTTACCCTGCTCATCTTCGGCATCATCGGTATCTCGCTGCTGCCCATGGTGATCGGCATGGTGAAAGCCAAGCTCAACGCCGGCAAGGTGGCTTCCTGAGTCAGCCTTGTTGGCCGTGTCATGAGAAGGAGCCGCAGGCTCCCTTTTTTGTTTGAGCATGGTGCTGATTACTGATTTCTCACTGATGAGCCTGGAGGAAAGGCCAATCGGCGAGCAAGCAGGCAGTCACCAGGATGGCTGGCAGGGGAGCGAGACGTTGAAGAGCGATATCAGAGCTCAAGACGCCGCCCGCAGTCTTCATGAAAAAGGGAGCCACTGGCTCCCTTTTCGCGACGGATGATGTTGATCCGACCTAGTTGCAGCAGCGCCCCTTGACCAGGTTGCCGATGGCCACCACAACGAACACCAGCAAGTAGGCGGCGAAGATGGCCACCAGCCACTGGGGCATGGAGAAGCTCAGGAACTGCCAGCTGACCTCGCTGCAGTCGCCATCCGGGAAGAACATCCAGGGGATCCACTGATCCAGCGGTGCCCAGCTCGGGAAGTCGACAAACCCTTCGCAGACATTGAAGGGAGAGGGGTTCACCTGATAGTCCACATGCTTGAGCGCCAGTTTCAGGCCCCAGAAGGCACTGGCGCCCCACATCAGCAGGGCGCTCCAGCGCACATACCATTTCTGCGGAGCCACCATGCCGAGCAGCGCCGCCATGAGGACCCCGAGAGTGGCGAGCCGCTCATAGATGCACATGACGCAGGGATGCAGACCCAGCACGTGCTGGAAGAAGAGGGCGCTCAACTCGAGGAACAGGGCGGAGGCTGCAAGCAGGCCCCATGCCAGGCGATGGGCGGCTATACGGCGCAGAAACTCAATCATCTGGTTGATCTCACAGAAAAAACAGTGGCTGAATTAGAGCAGAGCAGGGGCCAAAAAGAAAGGGCCCAGGCGGGCCCTCATGGCACTCAGTAGAGTGCGGACAGTACCGCAGGCGCGGCGTTGTCGAGCGTCAACCAGCCGGCCTGATAGTACCAGTCGGTGAGCGGGCCGAGCAGAAACTCCACCGAGAAGAAACCCACCAGACCCAGCACCAGGGTATAGGGCAGCGCCATCCACACCATCCGGCCGTAGGAGAGGCGCAGCAGCGGCGCCAGTGCCGACGTCAGCATGAACAGGAAGGCAGCCTGGCCGTTGGGGGTGGCTACTGACGGCAGGTTGGTACCGGTGTTGATGGCCACCGCCAGCAGTTCAAACTGCTCGCGGCTGATGGCATTGTTGAGCAGGGCGGTCTTCACCTCGTTGATGTAGACGGTGCCGACGAAGACGTTGTCACTGACCATGGAGAGCAGGCCGTTGGCCAGGTAGAAGAGCGCGAGCTGGGCGTCCGGCTCGGCCGCCAGTACCCATTGGATCACCGGCTTGAACAGCTGCTGATCGATGATGACGGCGACCACGCTGAAGAAGACGGCCAGCAGGGCGGTAAAGGGCAGTGCCTCCTGGAATGCCTTGCCGAGGGAGTGCTCTTCGGTGATGCCGGTGAGGGAGGTGGCCAGTACGATGACCGACAGACCGATGAGACCCACCGCCGCCAGGTGCAGGGCAAGCCCCAGAATGAGCCAGAGGGCGATCACCGCCTGCACGATCAGCTTGGCCTTGTCCTGAGCGGTGCGCTCAGCCTCTTCATAACGGTTGTAATCCTCCATGATGCGACGTACCGCGTCCGGCAATTTGGCGCCATAGCCAAACCAGCGACACTTTTCGACCAGGACGCAGGTCAGCAGACCGCAGATAAACACCGGAACCGTGACCGGAGACATGCGAATGGCGAATTCGACGAAGTTCCAGCCGGCCTGTTCACCGATGATCAGGTTCTGGGGCTCTCCCACCAGGGTGCAGACGCCACCGAGGGCAGTACCGATGGCGGCATGCATCATCAGGCTGCGCAGGAAGGCACGGAAGTCATCCAGGTGCTGACGATTGAGCTCGTTGACGGTGCCATCATCGGTGTAATCGTGGGAGTGGCCAAACTCCTTGCCGGAGGAGACCTTGTGATAGATGGCGTAGAAGCCGGTGGCGACGCTGATCACCACGGCAATCACGGTGAGGGCATCGAGGAAGGCTGACAGGAAGGCGGAGACCAGACAAAACGCCAAGGATAGCATCGTTTTGGAGCGGATCCGGATCAGCAGCTTGGTGAACACGTAGAGCAGCAGCTGCTTCATGAAGTAGATGCCGGCCACCATGAACACCAGCAGCAGCAGCACTTCGATATTGGCGACCAGTTCGTGTTTGACCTGCTGTGCCGAGGTCATGCCGATCAGCACTGCCTCGATGGCCAGCAGGCCGCCGGGTTGCAGCGGATAGCACTTGAGGGCCATGGCCAGGGTGAAAATGAACTCGACGACCAGCAGCCAGCCGGCCATGAAGGGATCGAGATAAAAGGCGATCGGGTTGATCAGCAGGAATAGAAGAATAGCGGCCTTGTACCACTGGGGGGCGTTGCCTAGAAAGTTCCTGGCAAAGGCTTGCCCTAAGCTGATTGGCATAATAATGGGTCTCTGTTTTGTGGTTGGTATCTGCGTCTATGCAGTCAAGACAGGCTCGACCAGAACATCCGGATGTTGTCCCTTATCAGATTGATTCCTCATGATTTTAATCAAAAAGAGCATTAACTATAAATAACATAGTCGCCCTTGCCCATGAGTATGGTGGTTTTATGGACAACACAGGGGTTGGCTGGCACCTATTGCCGGCTGAAATACATTTTTTTAACAAAATCACCCGCCGATGTGAGCAGAGGACTGACCTTCTGCTTGCCAGCCCTCCCTGCTTTGCTATTATTCGTGAGCCTTTTTTACGTACTACAACAGAGTCACTACATGGTCATAAAAGCGCAGAGCCCCGCAGGGTTTGCCGAGGAATACATCATCGAGTCCATCTGGAACAATCGCTTTCCTCCAGGATCCATCTTGCCGGCCGAGCGCGAGCTGTCCGAGCTGATTGGCGTGACCCGAACCACCTTGCGTGAAGTGCTGCAGCGTCTGGCCCGCGATGGCTGGCTCACCATCCAGCATGGCAAACCGACCAAGGTGAACAACTTCTGGGAGACCTCGGGACTCAACATTCTGGAGACCCTGGCTCGCCTCGATCAGGACAAGGTACCGGATCTGGTGGCTCAGCTGCTGTCGGCGCGTACCAACATCTGCACCATCTTCATTCGTGGCGCGATCCGCAACAACCCGGAGCAGGCCGCCGAAATCCTGCGCGGCGCTGCCGAGGTGGAGAACAGCGCCGAAGCCTATGCGGACTTCGACTACCGGTTGCACCATCAGCTGTCGTTCGCCTCCGGCAACCCCATCTACGCCTTGATCCTGAACGGTTTCAAAGGGCTGTACAGCCGGGTTGGCCGCTACTACTTCTCCGACAAGCAGGCGCGTGAAACCGCGGATGCCTACTACAAGACCCTGCTTAACCTGGCCGAGACCAAGAATCACGAAGCCGTGTTCATGACGGTGCGCCAATACGGCATCGAGTCCGGCAAACTCTGGACCCGTCTGCGCCAGGACATGCCGAGCAATCTCTGCGACAACTGAGCCTGTTCTGATGCAAGAAAAACGCGCCGATTGGCGCGTTTTTTTATGGCTGCAAGGTGAGGGGATCAGACCGGTTTCTTCTCCGGGCAGCGCCCTATGATGTCGGGAGGCAGTTCACCATTGTCCTGCTCCAGTATCACATCGAAGCCCCAGAGCTGGTGCAGGTGCTTGAGCACCTCGTGACGGGAGTCCCCCAGCGGGATCCGGTTGTGTGGCACATAGCGCAGGGTGAGGGAGCGATCCCCCTTCACCGCCACGTTGTAGACCTGGATGTTGGGCTCCAGATTGCTCAGGTTGTACTGGGCTGACAGGGTGTTGCGCACCTGACGATAGCCTTCGTCATTGTGGATGGCCGAGACCTTCAGGTAGTTCTTCAGATCGTCGTCATCGATGGCAAACAGCTTCATGTCGCGCATCACCTTGGGACTCAGGAACTGGCTGATGAAGCTCTCGTCCTTGAAGTTCTGCATGGCGAAATGCAGCGTCTCCACCCAGTTGCTGCCGGCGTAGTCGGGGAACCAGTATCTGTCCTCCTCGGTCGGGTGCTCGCAGATGCGGCGCAGATCGGTGAACATGGCAAAACCGAGGGCGTAGGGGTTGATCCCCGAGTAGTAGCGACTGTTGTAGGGGGGCTGATAGACCACGTTGGTGTGGCTGTGCAGTACCTCGATCATGAAGCGATCGCTTATCTTGCCCTCGTCATAGAGGTGATTGAGGATGGTGTAGTGCCAGAAGGTGGCCCACCCTTCGTTCATCACCTGGGTCTGTTTCTGCGGGTAGAAGTACTGGCTGATCTTGCGCACGATACGTACGATCTCGCGCTGCCAGGGCTCCAGCAGGGGGGCATTCTTCTCGATGAAATAGAGAATGTTCTCCTGCGGCTCGGCAGGGTAGCGCCTGTCTTCCACCCCGGAGGCCTTGTGCTGTTTGGGCAGGGTGCGCCACAGCTCGTTGACCTGGGTCTGCAGATAGTCTTCCCGCGCCTTCTGGCGTCGCTTCTCTTCGGCCATGGAGATCTTCTGAGGCCGCTTGTAACGATCCACCCCGAAGTTCATCAGCGCATGGCAGGAGTCGAGCAGTTTCTCCACCGCGTCGATGCCGTGCTTCTCTTCGCATTCGGTGATGTAGTTCTTGGCAAACAGCAGATAGTCGATGATGGAAGAGGCATCTGTCCAGGCCTTGAACAGATAGTTGTTCTTGAAGAAGGAGTTGTGGCCGTAGCAGGCGTGGGCCATCACCAGGGCCTGCATCGGCATGGTGTTCTCCTCCATCAGATAGGCGATGCAGGGATCGGAGTTGATGACGATCTCGTAGGCCAGCCCCATCTGGCCACGCTTGTAGTTGCGCTCGGTATGGATGAAGCGCTTGCCGAATGACCAGTGCTGATAACCGATGGGCATGCCGACGCTGGAGTAGGCATCCATCATCTGCTCCGCCGTGATCACCTCTATCTGGTTGGGGTAGGTGTCCAGTCGATAGAATTTGGCGACCCGGGCTATTTCTTGATGGTAAATGTCCAGCAGGTCGAAGTTCCAGTCCGGGCCATCGTCCAGCGGCGCTACTTTTCTTGCGGTTTCTACCATATGACCTCCCTCAAGCCGCTTGCTTCTTGAACAGCTCCCGGAATACCGGATAGATATCCTCGACCTTGCGAATATGCTCCATCGCGAAGTGGGGGAACTGGCTGGCGACCGACTCATACTCGTGCCACAGGGTCTGGTGAGCACGGGTGGTGATCTCGATGTAGGAGTAGTACCGCACCCGCGGCATGATGTCCCGCACCAGGATCTCCCGGCACTGCGGCGAGTCGTCGGCCCAGTTGTCACCATCTGACGCCTGTGCTGCGTAGATGTTCCACTGGTTGGCGGGGTAACGTTCGTTGATGATGTCGTTCATCATCTTGAGCGCACTGGAGACTATGGTGCCGCCCGTCTCCTGGGAGTAGAAAAATTCGTGCTCGTCCACTTCCTTGGCCTGGGTGTGGTGACGGATGTAGACCACTTCGACGTTCTTGTAGGTCCGGCTCAGGAACAGATAGAGCAGGATATAGAAACGCTTGGCCATCTCCTTGGTGGCCTGATCCATGGAGCCTGACACGTCCATCAGGCAGAACATCACCGCCTGGCTGGAAGGCACGGGCCGTTTGACGAAGTTGTTGAACTTGAGATCGAAGGTGTCGATAAAGGGCACCGCATCGATCCGCCTCTTCAGCTCACGGATCTCTTTTTCGAGCTGGGCCATCTCCGCAAAGTGTTCGTTGGGATCGGCGGCCAACAGGGCGAGACGATCCTCCAGTTCGTGCAGTTGGCGTTTCTTGCCTGCCTGCAGCGCCATGCGGCGGGCCAGCGAGTTTTGCAGTGAACGCACCACGTTGATGTTGGCGGGCACCCCGTTGGAGGTGTAACCCGCCCGGTAGGTTTTGACTTCCATCAGCTGATTGAGCTGGGTTTTTTGCAGCCTCGGCAATTCCAGATCTTCAAACAGCAGGTCCAGATACTCATCCTTGGAGATCTGGAAGACGAAGTCGTCCGCCCCCTCTCCCTGATTGGAAGCCTGCCCCTCGCCGGAGCCCTGACCGCCACCTCCTCCCTTGGGGCGGTCAATCTTGTCGCCGGAGACGAACTGGTCGTTGCCGGGGTGCACCATCTCCCGTTTACCGCCTTGCCCCTGATGGAAATGGGGCTCGCCGATGTCCTTGGTCGGGATGCTGATGCTCTCGCCGGTATCCACGTCCTGAATGCTGCGCTTGGAGACAGCATCAGAGACCGCTTGTTTGATCTGCTTCTTGTAGCGGCGGATGAAGCGCTGCCGATTGACAGCGCTTTTGTTTTTACCGTTGAGCCTGCGGTCGATAAAATGCGCCATAACTCCCCCTTGAACAGTCAGGGTCAGGATGACTTGCGTACCCTGAGATACCACTCGGAGAGCAGACGCACCTGTTTGCGGGTGTAGCCTTTCTCCATCATCCGTTCGACAAAGTTATCGTGCTTCTTCTGCTCCTCGGCCGAGGTTTTGCTGTTGAAGGAGATAACCGGCAGCAGCTCTTCCGTGTTGGAGAACATCTTCTTCTCGATCACGGTGCGCAGCTTCTCGTAACTGGTCCAGTTGGGGTTACGGCCTGCATTGTTGGCGCGGGCACGCAGCACGAAGTTGACGATTTCGTTGCGGAAATCCTTCGGGTTGCTGATCCCGGCGGGTTTTTCAATTTTCTCCAGCTCGCTGTTGAGGGATGCACGGTCAAACAGCTGGCCGGTCTCGGGGTCACGGTACTCCTGATCCTGGATCCAGAAATCGGCGTAGGTGACATAGCGATCGAAGATGTTCTGACCGTACTCGGAGTAGGACTCGAGGTAGGCGGTCTGGATCTCCTTGCCGATGAACTCCACGTAGCGCGGGGTCAGATAGCCCTTGATGAACTCAAGGTAGCGGTCGTGTAGCTCCTGCGGGAACTGCTCGCGCTCGATCTGCTGCTCCAGCACATAGAAGAGGTGTACCGGGTTGGCCGCCACTTCCGCGTGATCGAAGTTGAAGACGCGGGAGAGGATCTTGAACGCAAAGCGGGTGGAGAGGCCATTCATCCCCTCGTCGACGCCGGCGTAATCGCGGTACTCCTGATAACTCTTCGCCTTGGGATCTGTGTCTTTGAGGCTTTCGCCGTCATAGACCCGCATCTTGGAGTAGATGCTGGAGTTTTCCGGCTCCTTGAGGCGCGACAACACGGAGAACTGGCCCAGCAGCTCCAGGGTCCCCGGGGCGCACTTGGCATCGGTCAGCTCACTGTTGACCAGCAGCTTCTCGTAGATCTTCACCTCTTCCGACACCCGCAGGCAGTAAGGCACCTTGACGATGTAGACCCGGTCGAGGAAGGCCTCGTTATTCTTGTTGTTGCGGAACTGCTGCCACTCGGATTCGTTGGAGTGAGCCAGCAGGATGCCGTCGAAGGGGAGGGCGGATAGCCCCTCGGTACCGTTGTAGTTGCCCTCCTGGGTGGCGGTCAGCAGTGGGTGCAGCACCTTGATGGGGGCCTTGAACATCTCGACGAACTCCATGATCCCCTGGTTCGCCTTGCACAGTGCGCCTGAGTAGGAGTAAGCGTCGGCGTCATCCTGGGCGAAGTGCTCCAGCATGCGGATGTCCACCTTGCCGACCAGAGAGGAGATGTCCTGGTTGTTGTCATCGCCCGGTTCGGTCTTGGCGATGGCAATCTGGTCGAGGATGGAGGGGTTGACCTTCTCCACCTTGAACTTGGTGATGTCGCCACCAAACTCGTGCAGCCGCTTGGCGACCCAGGGGGACATGATAGGGCGCAGGTAGCGGCGCGGGATGCCGTACTCTTTTTCCAGCAGCTCGCCATCTTCTTCGATGTCGAACAGGCAGAAGGGGTGATCGTTGACCGGTGACCCCTTGATGCGATAGATAGGCACCTTCTGCATCAGGGATTTGAGTTTTTCTGCCAGCGAGGATTTACCACCGCCGACCGGGCCCAGCAGATAGAGGATCTGTTTCTTCTCTTCCAGCCCCTGGGCGGAGTGTTTGAGATAGGAGACGATCTGTTCGATGGCCTCTTCCATGCCGTAGAAGTCTTTGAAGGCGGGATAGCGTGCCACGACGCGGTTGGAAAAAAGACGACTGAGTCTGGGATTGGCAGAGGTGTCGACCATCTCAGGCTCACCGATGGCGGTCAGCAGACGTTCGGCGGCGGAGGCGTAGCAGGACTTGTCCTGTTTACACATATCCAGGAACTCCTGGATGCTGTATTCCTCTTCCCTGGCTTTCTCATATCGCTGTTGATAATGCTCGAAGATGCCCATAACTTTGCCCTCGTTATAGTCGCTTACCCTGAAAAGAGTGGATCACTACTTTTGTTCTGTTTACCTCATTAAGCCTAGTCAACAGCCCCCAGTAATCCATCACCAACTATTGGTTTAAATTTGCAAGGGTACTTCCCGACCCGATGCGGGAAGGCGCAATCAGTGACACACCTATGTTACTGACTGTTAAATTATTTTTGCCATGATAGTGAGGCAAATGTCAAAGACATAAAAAATAAATGTTTGTCAAAAAATGGAAACTGCACCGCATTGTTCCTGGCCGGCTGCCGCAAGCGCAGTCAGGGCAAGGGGGAGCGCGCCACGCAGCAGAAATGGCATTACGTTTACGTGCACGTAAAGTCAATTGTTTGGTGTTTTAGCTCTAATTTTTACATTGACGCTACATTGCGACTACTCTAGATTGGCCTTGTGTCGGGCAGTCAGCGCTTTAGCAAGAGAGTGGCTGGTTGCCGATACAAAGCTCTGTTTAAGCACGTTTCCGTTGGCTTGACCCTCGCAAATGCGAGGGTCTTATTTTTTCAGCGCAATCGGCGCTGCTTGGTGAGCTAGTGATCGTGGTGGACCGGATAAATGCGGGAAACCGCCGCCAGCACATCGGCGAAGGGGTGGGATGCCAGCTGGCCAAATCCGGCCAGGCTTTTCGCCTTGACCCGGGTGGTGAGCGGCGTGGCGATGCCGCACAGAAAGCGGGTCAGGACGCGCGGATGCCGGGTGTGACACAGGGCCACCAGGGGATCGCACCAGGCTTTTAGCCCCTGTTCATTGGGCAGTGTCCGGCCAGGCAAGGGAGGGAGCTCTGCCACCTCGCCCCGACAGACCGAGCAGTGCCCGCAATGAGTGGGCGCAGCCTGATCGGCAAAGTAGCGTGCCAGTTCATGGCTCAGGCAACTGCTTGAGGTAAAGAAACCCAGCAATGCCTGCAGACGGGCCAGCTCGCTTTGTTCTTTCTTTTCAAACAAGCTGTGCAGCTCATCGGCCAGGGTAGTTACGTCAATCTCCTGGCGCAGCACCCGGTAAACCTCGGTCATCTGCTTGCTTTCCAGTTCGATCCAGCCCTGCTGCTGCAGGTAGTCCAAGGCCGCCGCCGCGCGGTGCCGCTCCCCCTGATAGCTTTGCCAGAGCGCATCGAAGTCCATGGTGCACCAGCTGCGGGCCTGCGGGGCGCAGGCGAACAGCTGCTCCAGGAACAGGCGTCGCTCCGGATTGAAGCGGGCCAGGATCTCCGCTTTCTCCAGCACGAACTTGAAACGGTACTCGGCAAAGTAGCTGTAGGCCGGGGCTATGATGCCCGCCATCTCCAGATAGACCAGCAGGGTCTTGAGCGGCAGCTGGCGGATGTTGGTCTCATTGGACAGACGCAGCAGGCTGAATTCCCACTGGCTGCCGCTTTGTAGCAGGATCTCGAGCAGCGCGACGATGGCCGAGCGATCCGGAGTGTCGCCATAGACGAAATTCTCCAGCACCGGCAACTGGCTGCGATTGGCCAGCACGATGCAGCGGGAAGGCAGGCCGTCGCGGCCGGCACGGCCTATCTCCTGGCTGTAGTTTTCGATGGACTTGGGCAGATCGTAATGGATCACCCGGCGAATATCGGCCTTGTCGATGCCCATGCCAAAGGCGATGGTGGCCACGATGCAATCCAGCTTGCCGGTCATGAAGTCGTGCTGGATCTGGCTGCGCAAGGTGGCGTCGAGCCCGGCATGATAGGCTCGGGCCCTGATCCCGCGCTGCTGCAACTGGGCGGCACAGGTTTCGGCAGTGTGTTGCAGGGTGACGTAGATGATGGTAGGTGCGGCGGGATCGCGCGCCAGTTCCCCATGCAGCCAGCCATCGCGCGCCTCGGTGGGCAGGGAGACGACGGCTAGGTCCAGGTTGGCGCGATAAAAGCCGGTGACGATGAGCCCGTCATCCTCGATGTCGAATTTAGCCTGCATGTCGGCCATCACGGCCGGGGTGGCGGTTGCCGTCAGCAGCAGCACCTGGGGAATGGCCAGTTCGCGGCGATAGTC
This sequence comes from Aeromonas dhakensis, assembly GCF_000820305.1. GTDB lineage: Bacteria > Pseudomonadota > Gammaproteobacteria > Enterobacterales > Aeromonadaceae > Aeromonas > Aeromonas dhakensis. The sequence goes on along the minus strand of NZ_CDBH01000015.1, from coordinate 48,323 downwards.
AGGCAGCTTGAGGTAGTCGGGGCGAAAGTTGTGGCCCCATTCCGAAATGCAGTGAGCCTCGTCCACCACCAGCATTGACAGCGGCACCTGCTGGATGAAGCGGCGAAAGCGCTCGTTCTTGAGGCGCTCCACCGAGATCATCAGGATCTTGAGCTGGCCGTCGTTGGCCTGCTGCATCACCCGGCGGCTCTCCTCCGCTGTCAGGCTGGAGTCGAGGGTGGCGGCGGCGATCCCCTTGCTGCGCAAAAAGGCGAGCTGATCGTGCATCAGTGCGATCAGGGGGGAGATCACCAGGGTCAGGTGGGGCAGGGCCAGTGCCGGCAACTGATAGCAGAGGGATTTGCCTGAACCGGTGGGGAAGATGGCGGCGGCGTTCTTGCCCGCCAGCAGCCGGCTGATCACCTCTTCCTGTCCTGGCCTCAACCGATCGAAGCCAAAGTGACGGGTCAACAGGGATGAGATCATGGCAAAGGCTCCGCGGCAAAACCGTCATGATACCACCGCCGGGTGGAGGCTGGCGGCCAATCGGGAGGGAAAATGGCATCCATTTGATGCGTTGTTGATATTGTGTTATCTCGGTGTTGTAGGTTTTTTGTGAGGCGAAGCGGATATTTTTCAGTGATTCTGTGGAAAAAAGCGGCTGCAGATGGGATATTCCTTGTCCGCAACCCCGTGTGTTTCCGGACAGGCTCGACAGAAGGCTTGCCGGGGCAGACGACGCCAGCCCGTGACATGGGTGTCGCCTGGTGTAGCGGTTGCCAACAGGACTAATGATTCACGCACTTAGGTGCTCAGGGACTATTTGATGACACAACAACACCCCCTCATAAGACTGGTCAACAGCACCAGCCTGGTTAGCCAGATCCTGGTCGGTCTGGTCTTCGGTATCCTCCTTGCCATGTTCATGCCGGAATGGGCCAAAGCGGCGGGTCTGCTCGGCAGCCTGTTCGTCGGCGCCTTGAAGGCGGTGGCGCCGCTGCTGGTCTTCGTACTGGTGATGGCGGCGATCATCGGCCACAAGCAGGGTCAAAAAACCAACATGAAGCCGATCCTGCTGCTCTATCTGCTGGGAACTTTCCTGGCGGCTGCGGTGGCCGTGGTTGCAAGCTTCCTGTTCCCCACCAACCTGCACCTGGTGGCGAACAGTGCCGAGATCACCCCGCCCGGCGGCATCACCGAGGTGCTGCAGACCCTGCTGTTCAACGTGGTGACCAACCCGGTCAAGGCGCTGCTGGACGCCAACTACATCGGCATTCTGGCCTGGGCCATCGGCCTTGGCATCGCCATGCGCCACGCCAGCGAGGGGACCAAAGCGGTGATCACCGACCTGTCCCACGGCGTCTCCACCATTGTGAAAGCGGTGATCCGCTGCGCACCGCTCGGCATTCTGGGCCTGGTAGCCTCCACCCTGGCGGAAACCGGTTTTGAGGCCCTGTTTGGCTATGCCCAACTGCTGGTGGTGCTGATCGGCTGCATGCTGTTCATCGCCTTCGTGGTCAACCCGCTCATCGTATTCTGGAAGATCCGCCGCAACCCCTATCCGCTGGTGCTGACCTGCCTGAAAGAGAGCGGCGTCACCGCCTTCTTCACCCGCAGCTCCGCCGCCAACATTCCGGTCAACATGACGCTGTGCGAAAAACTGCGTCTGCCAGAGGATACCTACGCGGTCTCCATCCCGCTGGGCGCCACCATCAACATGGCCGGTGCGGCCATCACCATTACCGTGCTCTCCATGGCGGCGGTCCACACCCTGGGGATGGACGTGGATCCGGCGACGGCCATTCTGCTCTCCGTGGTTGCGACCGTCAGTGCCTGCGGCGCCTCCGGTGTGGCTGGCGGCTCCCTGCTGCTGATCCCGCTGGCATGCAGCCTGTTTGGCATCAGCAACGACATCGCCATGCAGGTGGTGGCGGTCGGCTTTATCATCGGCGTGCTGCAGGACTCCGCAGAGACGGCCCTCAACAGCTCCACCGACGTGCTGTTCACCGCCGCGGCCTGCATGGCCGAAGATGAGACCCTGCTGGACATCTCGCCGGTGCCCAACAGCGAAGCCTGATAGCCGTATCTTCCTATCACAACGACAACGCCCTCATTCGAGGGCGTTTTTTATTGCCGCCCGGATGGGTAGGGTAGCTGTCGTGACTCCTGGCAACCCTCCCGGCAAACAGAGAAGAAGGCTTCACGACCTGAAACCCGGCAGATATCACTGAGTCTGGATGAAGGGGGTGTGCGAGCGTGGAAGAGGGAGGGCTTTGCCGTCTCGGATGATGCGGCAGGAGTTGATCGGCTTGACGGCGGCTCGATACACCAGCCCGAGCAGGGTGGGTCGTCAGAGCGAAAACGTGAGCAGGCATGGCCGGGTTGTTGTGGCTTACCAGCCAACTCGCTCTCAAGGGAGCATCTCTTTTTGCCTCGTGAAGATCTGCAATCAGCCTTGCACCATAAAAAAATGCCAGCCGGTTACCCGGCTGGCATTGTTGCTGGTCTCTGTCAGTGTCAGCCGATCAGCTGGTAGAGAATGGCGGAGATGGCAGTCATCCCCATCAGGGCCACGAAGGCGTTGCTGATGTGGCCCTGATATTTCGCCATGGCCGGCACGCGCTTGATGGCGTACATCGGCATGATGAACAGGATGGTGGCGATGATGGGGCCGCCCATCGACTCGATCATGCCGAGGATGGAGGGGTTGATCACAGCAGTGCCCCACAGGGTCAGGATGAAGAAGGCGATGATGAAGATCTCGACCTTCTTGTGGTTCGGCTCCTTGCCTGACTTGCGCAGGTTCTGGACGATCATCCCCTTCAGGCCTTCACGGGCACCCAGGTAGTGGCCGAAGAAGGAGGAGACGATGGCCACGAACGCCACCAGCGGACCGAAGTAGGAGATGATGGGGCTTGAGTGCTGGTTGGCCAGGTAGGAGAGCACGGCAATGTTCTGGGACTTGGCCTCGGCCAGCTGTGCCGGGGTCAGGCTCATCACGCAGGAGAAGACGAAGAACATCACGAAACCGAGCAGGATGGTCGCGGTGCGCTTGAGGATGGCGTCAGACTTCTCGACCGCCTGCTCGCCGTGATCGCGGCGCTGGGCCAGGGAGAAGCTGGAGATCGCCGGGCTGTGGTTGAAGGAGAACACCAGCACCGGGATGGTCAGCCACAGGGTGATGGCAAAGTCCTTGCCGGACGGTACCTGGGAGAGGGCGGCACCGGTCCAGTCCGGGATCAGGTAGAAGGAGATCCCCACCAGGATGGCGATGAGCGGGTAGACCAGGAACTCGGTCACTTTGAGCATCAGCTTCTCGCCAGCCAGCATCACCGACATCATGCCCATGATCAGCACGATGGAGAGGATCCAGCGCGGCGGCGCCGTCATCTGCAGCTGGTTGACCATGAAGCTTTCCACGGTATTGGTGATGCCCACCCCGTAGATCAGCACGATGGGGTAGATGGCGAAGAAGTAGAGCAGGGTGATTAATTTGCCGGCACCCACGCCGAAGTGCTCTTCCACCACTTCCGTGATGTCTGCATTGGGTTTGCTTGACGAGAGCACGAAGCGGGCGAGGCCGCGGTGTGCCAGATAGGTCATGGGGCCGACCAGCAGCGCCATGACCACCAGCGGCCAGAAGCCGCCCATGCCGGCGTTGATGGGCAGGAACAGGATGCCGGCGCCGACGGCGGTACCGAACAGGCTGATTACCCAGCGAGTGTCTTGTTTGGTCCAACCACGCGATTGGACTGAGCGGATTCCTTGCTCCTGTGAGGTCGCAACATCCTGTGCGCCGGTGACAGTATTAGACATGTGTCTCACCCCTGAATTGTGGTTTTTATAGGATCGGCGCAAGGATACGGTTTTTTTAATCAAAAATGTTGATCAAATTCACCTTTATGGGACTGAAAACCGCACTCTTTTATGGAAATGTGATCGAAAGAAGAATTAATCAATTATTTTTTATAAAACATCACGTTATTTTAGTGTTAACGCATGAATATTGCACAGGCATTTGTTGGCAATATGTTATCTGGATAGTTGCCGTGACAGCTGGCGGATCATGCTGGCGGTTGCACCCCAGATAAAATGGTCCTGCCAGGGGATCCAGTAGATGGTATGCAGGTGATCGGCTCTGGGAATGGTCAGGGCGATATGATGGCGCGGATCCAGCAGGTGGTTGAGCGGCACTTCGAAGGCCTGGTCGACCTCGTCCCGGCTCAGGGTGAGCTGATAGTCGGCCGCCACCAGTCCCAGCACCGGCAGCACGTCATATTGCGAGACGGTGTTGAGGGGAGCGAGGGTGCCAAGCACCTCTATCTGGGCCGGGACTATGCCCAGCTCTTCCTGGGTTTCCCGCAGCGCCGTGTGGATCAGATCCCGGTCATCCGGATCCTGCCTGCCACCGGGGAAGCTTATCTGTCCCGCGTGGTGACGCAGGTGCGGACTGCGCCGGGTCAGCAGCAATTGCAGGCCGTCGGCCCGTTCAACCAGCGGCAGCAGCACGGCGGCGGGCTTGAGCCCGGCCACCGTCAGCCGGTGAGCGGGGGCGGGACGTTGCAACAAAAAGCGGGTCAGCAGTTCTGCTCGTTCCATCTCGATTCTTCTTCACTCCTGCAAGTCGCTGAGATCATTTTGTCAGGTTTTCAACGCAGTGCGTCCAGCAGTGGCAGGATGCGGGCCACCTTGTCATAGGTTTCCTGATATTCGTCGTCCACGTCGGAGTCGGCGATGACGCCGCCGCCGGCCCAGCAGTGGAGCTGGCCCTGTGCGGCGATCAGGGTGCGGATGCAGATGCTGGTGTCCATCCGGCCGTGCTGGCTGAGGTAGCCGATGCTGCCGCAGTAGGCGTTGCGCCGCTGGGGCTCCAGCTCCTCGATGATCTCCATGGCCCGGATCTTGGGGGCGCCTGTGATGGAGCCACCGGGGAAGCAGGCGCGCAGCAGATCCACGCCCTGCCAGCGGGCATCCAGTTCGCCGTGGATGGTGGAGACTAGGTGGTGCACCGCCGGGAAGGATTCCACCGCAAACAGGCTGGGCACGCTGACCGAACCGGGCCGGCTCACCCGGCCGATGTCGTTGCGCAGCAGATCCACGATCATCAGATTTTCCGATCTGTCCTTGTCGGCCTCCGCCAGCTCGCGGGCACTGGCCTGATCCAGCGTAGGGTCGGCCAGCCGCGGACGAGTACCCTTGATGGGCTTGGTCTCGATGTGGCGCTGGTCGAGCAGCAGGAAACGCTCGGGCGAGAGGCTCAGGATGGCCCCTTGCGGCAAGCGCAGGAAGGCCGAGAAGGGAGCGCGGTTGGCCCGTGACAACGCCTGGTAGGCTTGCCACTCGTCACCCCGATAGGGGGCGCTGAAACGCTGGGTCAGGTTGATCTGGTAGCAATCCCCTGCCGCCAGATAGGCCTGCACCCGGGCAAATTTGTCGCCATATTCGGCGCGGCTCATGTTGCTGCGCCAGGGGCCAGCAAGGGCGAAGGGGTCTGCGGCAAGCTCGTGCTGCGCCTCCAGCCACTGCAGCCGGCGGGCAAGGCCGGCCTCGTCGCCCCAGTGCACCAGCAGCCATTTGCCTGTTGCCACTTCCCGCAGCAGGGCCCAGTCATAGATGCCGACCGCCATGTCAGGGATGGTGACGTCGCGGGCGGCCAGGTTCGGCAGACGCTCGAAGCGGCGGCCCAGATCATAGCCAAACAGGCCGAGCGCCCCGCCGATGAAGGGCAGGGGGGGCGCTTGACTGGTGATCTCTCCCAGCAGATCGCGCTGGTACCGGGCCAGCAGGGTAAGCGGATCATCTTCACTGGACTCGTGTTGATCTCCCTGCTCGATGCGGGTCAGCGCCCCGTCGGTCTGCAGGGTGGCCAGCGGATCGGCGGTGATGATATCGAAGCGGTTATCCGCACCCAGCGGGCCGGCGGATCCCAGCAACATGGCCCAGGGCTGGTGGTGAAGGCGGGCGAACAGCGCATGGAGCGCCATCTGGTGTTCAAAATGGTGGATATGCAGCGTTGGTTTCATTTTTTGTTACACAGGCAACAGTTTACAGCCTGCTCCCTAGCCGGTACGGGGGTGGCAAGCGTATCATAGGCGCCGGAATTTTTAGAAAAAACGCGCCGTTGTCTTATCGGGCAGACAGGCAGACCGCCTGGCACCACCCCACCGAAGCACGGCTCATATGGAAGCCCTTGCTCCAACCCACACGGGAGACAAGGACCAGTGAGGATGATATGAGCATCATTAAAAAACAGGATTTTATCGATTCCATCGCCGACGCCCTGCAGTACATCTCCTACTACCACCCCCTCGATTTCGTGCATGCCGCCAAGGCTGCCTATGACCGGGAGATCAACCCGGCCGCCAAGGATGCCCTGGCCCAGATCCTGATCAACTCCCGCATGTCCGCCGAAGGCCATCGTCCGCTCTGCCAGGATACAGGCATCGTCACCTGCTTCGTCAAGATCGGCATGCAGGTGCAGTGGGACAGCGACATGACGGTGCAGGAGATGGTGGATGAAGGGACGCGCCGTGCCTACACCAACCCGGACAACCCGCTGCGAGCCTCTGTGCTGGCCGACCCCGCCGGCAGCCGCAAGAACACCAAAGACAACGCCCCGGCCGTGGTGCACATCGACATGATCCCGGGCAACAAGGTGGAAGTGAGCATCGCGGCCAAGGGCGGCGGCTCCGAGAACAAATCCAAGATGGTGATGCTCAACCCCTCCGACGACGTCGTCGAGTGGGTGCTCAAGACAGTGCCGACCATGGGGGCCGGCTGGTGTCCGCCGGGCATGCTGGGCATCGGTATCGGCGGTACTGCCGAGAAGGCGGCCGTGCTGGCCAAGGAAGCGTTGATGGAGCACATCGACATCCAGGAGCTGATCGCCCGTGGTCCCGAGACCACAGAGGAGAAATTGCGGGTTGAGCTCTACGACAAGGTCAACAAGCTCGGCATCGGTGCCCAGGGCCTCGGCGGCCTCACGACCGTGCTGGACGTGAAGGTGAAATCCGCCCCGACCCATGCCGCTTCCAAGCCGGTGGTGATGATCCCCAACTGCGCGGCCACCCGCCATGTCCACTTCGAGCTGGATGGTTCCGGCCCGGCCGAGCTGACCCCGCCGAAACTGGAAGATTGGCCGGAGATCACCCGTTCGGCCGGCGGCAACGTGCGCCGGGTCAATGTCGACGGCATTACCAAGGCAGAGCTCGCCAGCTGGAAGAGCGGGGATACCGTGCTGCTCTCCGGCAAGATCCTCACCGGTCGCGATGCCGCTCACAAGCGCATTGCCGACATGTTGAAAAAAGGTGAGGGGCTGCCGGAAGGGGTCGATTTCACCAACCGCTTCATCTATTACGTGGGCCCGGTCGATGCCGTGCGTGACGAAGTGGTCGGCCCGGCCGGCCCGACCACCTCCACCCGGATGGACAAGTTTACCGACATGATGCTGGGGGAAACCGGCCTCATCGGCATGATCGGCAAGTCCGAGCGGGGCCCCAAGACGGTCGAGAGCATCAAGCAGCACCAGGCCGTCTATCTGATGGCCGTCGGTGGTGCCGCCTATCTGGTGGCCAAGGCCATCAAGAAGGCGCGGGTGGTGGCCTTCGCCGATCTGGGCATGGAAGCCATCTATGAGTTCGAAGTCGAGGACATGCCGGTAACCGTGGCGGTTGACTCCCAGGGCAACAATATCCACGAGACCGGGCCGGCCTACTGGTCTGCCAAGATTGCCGAGCTCGATGGCAAGCTGGCGTGAGTTGAAGATGTATGAGGGCTGTTCACCTGCGGTATGGAGACGGGTCTTTATGCCCTGAGTGCACGGGTGCGATGCGCGACTGCCATGGATGTGGCCGTCATGCAGCCTCAGCCATAACAAACAAAACGAAGGCGACCCCAGGGTCGCCTTTTCTTTTCCTCTGCGTGTCAGTCGTGCGAATTTGAACTGCCAACTGACGCTCTCTGTGCGTGGTGCACAAGGCTGTCAACGCTGGATCCCACGTCCGTCAGTCGGCTGGCGTCTCTTCACCCTTGCCACTGTTGTCTGGTAGCAAGGGCTCTTTTTACTCTGTGATTGGCAAACGATTCATCACCCAATTCAAAAACCGCTGTCAAATCAACCTAACCGCATGTCTTCTCACACGATTGGGTGGATCAGTGATTGAGATAGACATCTTGTCCGCCATAGACCAGCGAGCCACCATGAGCGGGGGAGGAGGCGACTGGCTCGAAGAAACGGGTCAATACGCCACAGCGTTGCCCCAGCTTGCTCAGCTTGACCCGATCCAGCGTGACCTGTTCCGGAAGCCAGGTCAGCACGGCGGCGCAGCGGCCGTTGCCCAGACTCTGCTCCAGCGTGGATTGCCAGTTCTTGATCTTGGGGCTGTGTACCACCAGTACCCGAGCCGGATTGATCCCCTGTGCCTGCAACTGTTTGGCCACGGGCAGACCGGGTGGCGCGATGAGCAGGATCCAGCCCGTGTCACCCTGGCTCAAGCGCACCAGCTCATCGAGCAGCGGCGGCTCCCGGGTGAGGCTCGCAGAGTGGCGATATTCGTCCTGCTTGCCCTGATGGCGAGTGGGCCAGGGGGTGCTCATGCTGGCGACGGAGACAAGGGTGTGGCTCATGGGCTGGCTCATATGTTTTCCTGTATGAATAACCATGCTGTATGCGCATACAGTAGTTGTTGTTCGCAGTAGTGACAAGCCGTTTGTGGCCAAAAATGTGATCTGAACGGTAATGAAAGAAGTTAACTAATTGATTTTAAAATATATAAACTTCAATCTTGAGGTGGGTGTTTTTCAGGCTATGGACAAAGCGGGCAGGGGCGCCCATGGTTATACAGTATGTCCTGTACAGAGGAGAGATGAGGATGGACGTCAGCACCTTGCAACGACTGGATGCCAATATCCTGCTCGGGATCATCAATGAGAAGCTGCGCCTGGAGTGCGACGGGCTGGAGGAATTGCTGGCCTATTACGACATGACGGAAGACCAGCTTGCCACCCGCCTGTTGCAGATTGGCTACCACTACGATCCCATGAGCAACCAGTTCAAGGCTCACGGTTGATCGGCGAACACTCCCCGAATGGCACTGTTCTATTTTTTCATGAATGGCGCACATTGAAATCGTTTTCAATGTGCGCTGAATTTTCAGTTATTTTCATGGATTTTCAGCGCTTGGCAATCGTTGAAAACCTATTCATGAATTTATATTTGCGATATAGACTTAAGGTTTTGATTTTAAAGGAAATGATGGGTTTGTGTTTGCAGGTTTCAGGAAAGGGTTTTCAAACTTGAACTGTCATTTTTATACGTTAAAGTGTGACTTGCGTTAACTTTTCAAGCTGCGGCTTTAGCTAGTATGCCCACGCCGGAACATATTCTCAGATAACAACAGCACCGGTCCCTGATGGGATAACAATTTATTATTCTGTAACGAAGGAAATGGTTTATGGCTACCAAGAAGAAGACAGACCAGGATCTCCAACTGGATAAAGATCAGCTCAAGGCGAGTATCGTGCGTCACCTGCGTTCTACCTTGGGTACAAGCGAACAGAAAGCCTCGCCAGAAGCGTGGTGGAAAGCGACCGCAGCCGCCGTCAACGAACAGGTGTACGAGCGCCTGACCCGCACTCAGCAGACTCACTTCAAGAAAGATACTCGTGCAATTCACTATCTCTCTGCTGAATTCCTGATGGGGCGCCTGACCTCCAACAACCTGCACAACCTCTCCCTGTACAAGATTTGCGAAGAGGCGTTGGGCGAACTCGGTCTGGAACTGACCGATCTGTGTGAACAAGAGCCCGACATGGCACTCGGCAACGGCGGCCTGGGCCGTCTGGCCGCCTGCTTCATCGATTCGCTGGCGACCCTGAACTACCCGGCGGTCGGCTATGGCATCCACTACGAGCACGGTCTGTTCCGTCAGGAAATTCAGGATGGCCGTCAGATTGAGCGTCCGGACTCCTGGCGCGAATATGGCAACCCTTGGGAGATCTGCCGCCCGGAATCGGTGCAGGAGATCCCGCTCTACGGTTACGTGGAGACCGTCTTTGGTGACAACGGCGGCCTCAAGAAGGTGTGGCACGCCGGTCGCAAGATCAAAGGGGTGCCCTGGGATATTCCGGTAGTCGGTTTTGGCGGTCATACCGTCAACATCCTGCGCCTGTGGGAGTCTCGCGCCTCCGAGTTTTTTGACTGGGACGTGTTCAACGCTGGTGGTTATATCGACTCCCAGGCGGAAAAAGCCCAGGCCGAGACCATCTCCAAGGTGCTCTATCCGAACGACGAGACCGACGCGGGCAAAGAGCTGCGCCTGATCCAGCAGTACTTCTTCTGTGCCTGCTCCATCAAGGACATCATGCGTCGCTACAAGCGGGTGCATGGCGCCGATTTCAGCAACTTTGCCGCCCAGATCGCCATTCAGCTCAACGATACCCACCCCACCGTCGCCATCCCCGAACTGATGCGGGTGCTGGTGGACGAAGAGGGGCTGACCTGGGAAGCGGCCTGGGCCATCAGCTACCAGGTGTTCTCCTACACCAACCACACCCTGCTGCCGGAAGCGCTGGAGAAGTGGTCGGTCAGCCTGTTCGAGAAGGTGCTGCCGCGCCATCTCGAGATCATTTACGAAATCAACGCCCGTTTCCTGGGCGAGCTGGTGGAGCCCAAGTGGCCGGGCAACGACGCCATCAAGGCCAAGCTCTCCATCATCGAAGAGGGAGCGGTGCGCAAGGTGCGCATGGGCAACCTGTGTGTCATCGGCTCCTCCAAGGTGAACGGCGTGGCCGAGATCCACTCCAAGCTGGTGAAGGAAGATCTCTTCCCCGAGTATGCCGAGCTGTGGCCCGAGAAGATGTGCAACGTCACCAACGGCGTGACCCCCCGTCGCTGGCTGCTGGCCTGCAACCCGGAACTGGCCGAGCTCTACAACGAAGTGGTGGGCAAGGAGTGGCCGCTGCAACTGGACAAGCTGCGCAGCGTCACCAAGTTTGCCGACGACAAGGCCTTCCAGAAGCAGTTCATGACCATCAAGCGCCACAACAAGGAGAAGCTGGTCAAGGTCATCAAGGCGGAAACCGGTATCGAGGTCAGTGCCGAGGCGATCTTCGACGTCCAGATCAAGCGTCTGCACGAGTACAAGCGCCAGCAACTGAACCTCATCCACATCATGGCGCTCTATCGTCGTCTGCTGGCCAACCCCGACTACGACATGCATCCGCGGGTATTCATCTTCGGCTCCAAGGCGGCGCCCGGTTACAAGCTGGCCAAGGACATCATCTACGCCATCAACAAGCTGGCGGAGCGGGTCAACAATGACACCCGCATTCAGGGCAAGCTGAAAGTGGTGTTCATGCCGAACTACCGGGTGAGCCTGGCCGAGAAGCTGATCCCGGCGGCCGACGTCTCCGAGCAGATCTCCACTGCCGGTTATGAAGCCTCCGGTACTGGCAACATGAAGATGGCCCTGAACGGTGCCATCACCATAGGTACCCTGGACGGCGCCAACATCGAGATCGCCGAAGAGGCGGGGGCCGAGAACTGCGCCATCTTCGGTCTGAACGTGGACGAGGTGAAGGCACTGAAGGGGCGTGGTTACAACCCTTATGACTTCTACTACGCCAACTCCGAGCTCAAAGCCGTGCTGGACTGGTTTGATACCGACTACTTCACGCCGGGTCGTCCGGGCGAGCTCTCCTCCATCAAGCGCTCCTTGCTGGAAGGGGGGGATCCCTACCTGACGCTGGCCGATTTTGCCTCCTACTCGGAAGCACACAAGCTGATCGATACCTGGTATCGGGATCCGGCACTGTGGGCCAAGAAGGCCATCATCAACTCGGCCACCATGGGCAAGTTCAACTCCGACCGCTCCATCCAGGACTATGTGGATCGGATCTGGAATCTGAAGCCCTGCAGCATCGGCTGACCAGAGAGCAAACCCAAACCCCCGCCATGCGGGGGTTTTTTTATTGGGCGTGGGCGGCGTTGGTTGTGTGAATGCGGGACAAAAGCAAACTGCCCAACTGCCCAACTGCCCAACTGCCCAACTGCCCAACTGCCCGACTGCCCGACTGCCCGACTGCCCGACTGCCCGACTGCCCATTGCCACCCTCTGCATACAGTTCTGCTATTTGAGGACGTGTGACGTCGAATGAGGGGGCTGAGGACGGGAGAAAAAGGTGCGCACTCGAGTGTCGGCAGGCGAGAGAGGCAATAAAAAAGGCCCCGTCAGGGGCCTTGGTATCTGGTTTGTCAGTGCAGTATGTCGCCCATGAAGTAGGCGAGCATGGTCAGAATGACGGTGAAGACCAGGTTCAGCACCAGGCCGGCCCGCATCATCTCACGTTGTTTGATGTAACCGCTGGCGAACACGATAGCATTGGGCGGGGTGGCCACCGGCAGCATGAAGGCGCAGGAGGCGCCGACGGCGATCAGCACGGAAACGACGATGGGGGAGACCCCCAGCGCCTCGGCGACCCCGGCAAACAGCGGCACCAGCAGGGCGGCGGTGGCGGTGTTGGAGACCAGCTCGGTCAGGAACACCACGAACGCGGCCAGGCAGAGCAGAATGATGAAGATCGGCATGGTGGCCAGACCGTTGGAGAGGTGTTCCGCCAGGAAGGCGTTGGCGCCGGTCTGCTTCAGGATGGCGCTTAAGGTGAGGCCACCGCCGAACAGCATCAGCACGCCCCAGTCGGTGTTCTGGTTGATGTCATCCCAGCTGGCCACCCGGCTGATGGCAATGGCCACGATGGCGCCCATGGCGATCAGGGTATCGAACTGGGGAATGCCCCCCATTGCCTTGGCGATGGGTTGGGAGCCGATCCACAGCAGTACCGTGGTCAGGAAGATGAGCAGGGTGATCTTGCGTTGACCGGTCCACTGGATGGTCACCTTCTCGGTGCTGACCTGATGGGAGAGGTCGGGGCGCGTCACCAGATACAGCAGGCCGATGCCCACCGGCATGAAGATAAGCACCACCGGGATGCCAAACTTCATCCAGTCGGTGAAACCCAGCCCCATCTGGGCGGCCGCGATGGCGTTGGGCGGGCTGCCCACCAGGGTGCCGATACCGCCGATGCTGGCGCTGTAGGCGACCCCCAGCAGGACGAAGACCAGGGTGCGGCGCTCCTTGTGGGCGTCGATGCCTTTGAGCATGCCGAGGGCCAGCGGCATCATCATGGCGGCGGTGGCGGTGTTGCTGATCCACATGGAGAGGGCGGCCGTGATGGTGAAGAGCACGATGGCGGCCCAGCCGAGGTGACCCTTGGCAAGCTGCATCACCTTGGCGGCGATCTGGGTATCCAGCCCTTGTTTGGAGAGGGCTGCAGCCAGTGCGAAGCCGCCGAAGAAGAGAAACAGCACCGGGTTGGCGAAATCCGTCAGGGACTTGCTCATGTCAAACACCCCGAGCAGGGTCGCAAGTACCGGGATGGAGAGGGCCGTGATGGTGATGTTGACTGCTTCTGTCAGCCAGAGAATGGCGATGAAGACCAGGATCCCCAGCCCCTTGTTGACGTTGGGGTCAAACGGCAGCCAGGCGAGCATGGCACAGAGCAGCAGGACATCCAGGATGACGATCCCGGATTTGACGTCCAGCCAGCGTGATGGGGTAGTAGAGGGTACTGCAGATGTGTGCATATCGTTCTCTCGGTTAATTTATGGTTGTTGTTGTGTTGCCGAGATTACATTCATCCCCCCGTTTGAAACAGGGGGATCTGGTCAAAGCATGCCGAGACTCACAGAGTCAAGATAAGTTAAAACATAAAGAAAACATAAATTAAACAAGTTGGTATCATTTGTGGCTGATCAGGAAGGAGGCAAGCCACTCCTTGAACAGACTGGGGGGCAGGGAGCCGCTGCGCTGAGCCAGCATCTTGCCCTGCTTGAATACCATCAGGGTGGGGATGCTGCGAATGGCGTAGCGGGCCGCGATGGCGGCCTGTTGCTCGGTATCGACCTTGACGAAGCGGATTTTTGGCTCAAGTTCACTGGCAACTTGTTGAAAAACAGGTGAAAATTGAAGGCATGGTCCACACCAGCTGGCCCAGAAGTCGACCACGACCGGGATGTCGGACTGGATCAGGGTATCGAACTGCTGCTCCTGGCCGGTGACCGGGGTGGTGGCGAACAGTCCGCTCTTGCAGCGACCACACTTCGCGTTTGAATCCACATTCTCCTCGGGCAGGCGGTTCCTGGTGAAGCAATGGCTACAATAGGTAGTGATAAATGACATAATTGATTCCTGTATGCATAAGCCCTGCAACATCTTTATTGCACTGTCAGGGCAGAGTAACGGTAACATAGCAGTCAATTATCTTTCACAGCCAGTGATCCCGTAGCGACGTGATGTCGGTGGATGCATGGCCATGACATGAGAATCGAGACGGGATGAATAATGTGACACGGGTCAATCGTGTTGTACTTAGCCTGATCATCGTATCGCTGCTGGCGTTTTCCGGCTATTGCTGGCAACTGCTCAGCCAGCAGCAGAAAGCCTCGGAGCTCAGCGTGGCGGCGGAGTTGATCCTCAACCGGGTCAATACCGATACCGTCTATCTGCTGGGGCGCGAGAAGGCCAACGACGGCAATGTACAGCAGCGTCTCAATCAGCTGTCGAGCAACCTCGACAGTTTCGTACGCCAGGTGCGCAACGACCCCGATTCGGCCGACAATCCACACTCTCAATCGCTGTTGCACGATATCGACAGCTATCTGCTTGATCTCGCCAAGCTCTACTCCATGGAGATGGCGATCGAGTACATAGAGCAGCCCTTTCAAAAGCAGCTGAACGGCTTGCTGGCAACCCTGCCGGCGGACGCGCCGCTGGCCATCGATCTGACCGAGCTGGCCCAGCTCAGCAATTACCTCAAACGCAGCTGGGACAAGGGGGAGCAACAGCAGTTGCAGGCCCTGCAGCGCCGTCTCAAGACAGCCTATCCCGCTTATCCCGAGGTAGTCGGGTTGGCCCAGCTGAGCGAGGATGTCAGCCATCAGGTCGTGGCGTATCACGTGCTGCGCAACCAGGTCATCGACATGCACGAGCTGGAGGGGTTGTCGCGCTGGAAACAGAGCAAGATGGAGCAGGCCTCCTCTCTCAAGAGTCGCTTCTATCTGATGGTGCTGGGGGGGGCCATGCTCTGCTTCGGACTGGTGGCGGTGACCCTGTGGCGGCGCAATCAGAAGCTGAGCGAGCTGTCGCGTCAGACCGGTTTGCTGGCCCAGGCCAAGAGCGACTTTCTGGCCAACATGAGCCACGAGATCCGCACCCCCATGAACGCCATCATCGGCTTCAGCTCGCTGGCGCTGCAGACCGAGCTGGATCAACAGCAGCGCGATTATCTCAGCAAGATCAAATCCTCATCGGATACCTTGCTGCTGCTCATCAACGACATCCTGGACCTGACCAAGGTGGAGTCCGGCAAGCTGACGCTGGAGGAGATCGATTTCGATCTCAGCGAGCAGATCGACTCGCTGGCGGGCATGTTCGCCGATCTGGCCGAACGCAAGCATGTCGAGGTGATCATCAACAAGTCGCCGGCGGTGCCCGACTTTCTGCGCGGCGACCCGCTGCGCCTCGGTCAGGTGCTGGTCAATCTGGTCAACAACGCCATCAAGTTTACCGAGCGGGGCGAGGTGGAGGTGTCCATCACCCTGGTCAACCCCCATCCCATGCAGGTGCGTTTCAGCGTGCGCGACACCGGCATCGGCATTGCCGAGGAGAAACAGGCCCAGCTGTTCCAGCCCTTCACCCAGCTGGAGGCGGGCAACACTCGCAAATATGGCGGCTCCGGGCTTGGTCTCAACATCTCCCAGCGGCTGGTGGAGCTGATGGGAGGGCGGATCACGGTGCAGAGCAAACCGGGTGCGGGCTCGGTGTTTCAGTTCGAGATCCCCATGACCAAGGCGGTGTACGGCGTCTCCGGGCGGCGGGTTTTCTTCGAAAACCAGCCGCTGGTGCTGGTGATGGATGACAACGAGCTGGTGCTTGACCTGGCCAAGGATATCCTGGGCCGGGCCGGGGCCAGGGTGATGGCGGTCAACAGCCTCTCGCGGGCTCGTCAGGTGCTGCGGGAAGAGGGGCAGAACGTCCGGCTGGCCATTCTCGACTGGCGCATGGGGCAGGAGGATGGGCTGGATCTGGCGCTCGAGATGTACCAGCACAGCCAGTGGCGCCGGCTGCCCATCCTGATGACCAGTGCCTGGGCCAAGGAGGGACTGCACGGGCGGATGGAGAGCATGGGGCTGACCCATTTTCTGCCCAAGCCGATGACCGAAAATGCCCTGCTGGCCAAGGTGGACGAGCTGCTCAACGGCAGTTCACACGATCAGCAGTTCCGCCAGGCCGAGGTGCAGGGCGACCAGCAGCATTTTCGCGAGCTGCTGCAAGGCACCCGGGTGCTGCTGGCGGAGGACAACCGGGTCAACCAGCAGCTCATCATCGAATATCTGCGCCGGGTCGATGCCCTGGTGACCGTGGTGGGCAACGGCCGGGAGGCGGTCGAGCGGGTGGCCGAGCAGCCCTTCGACGTGATCCTGATGGACTTGCAGATGCCGGTGCTGGACGGGCTGGATGCCACCCGTCAAATCCGCAAGATGGTCGACAAGCACGATGTGCCCATCATCGCCCTGACGGCCAGCGCCATGCCGGGAGACAGGGAACGCTGCCTCGGCGTGGGGATGAATGGCTATGTCACCAAGCCGGTCAGCAAGCTCGATCTCTACAACAACCTGTTGCAGTGGGTGAAGAGCGCCAGCGGCGAGCGGCTGGTGCCGCTGGAGGTAAAGCCGCCCGATCTGATGGGAGTGCTGGATCTGGATGATGCCCTTAGACGGCTGGAGCAGGACAAGGAGGCACTGCAGATCCTGTTCAAGCTGTTCATGTCGGAGCACAAGGATGACCTGTGGGAGATCCGCTCCGCCCTGCGTCGCCAGCAGCCCGACATCGCCTGCCGGTTGCTGCATACCCTCAAGGGGGTTTCCGCCAACATCTCCGCCTCCCGCCTGCAGATCCTCGCCGGCGAGCTGGAGTGGCGACTGCGCCAGCAGGAAGAGCTCACCGAGCAGGATCTGGAGCAGTTGCAGCAGGTCTTCAGTCTGACCCGGGAGGAGGTGTCTCACTTCCTGCTGACCGGAGAGCAGCATGAAGCATCGTATGGTGCCTTTGAACAGCGCGATGATCGTTTGTTGTAACAAGTGAAATAGCAATAATTCTCAAGCCTTCTGCTTCAGGCTATCATGACCTCCTCGTATCGCCCCCTGCTGGGGGCGATTGCATTGGGCTTTCCATGACGGGCGGCAGCTTCGGCCTGCCGCGACAAAGGATATCTACGTGAGCGTATTTGCAAGGCTGGGCTGGTTCTTCAAGGAGCAGTGGCAGCGTTACCTGGTCGCCATCTCGCTGTTGATGATGGTGGCCCTGTTGACCGTGATCCCGCCCAAGGTGGTGGGCTGGGTGGTGGATGGCATCGCCAAAGGGTCGCTGGACAGCGCCACCCTGACCGGTTATCTGGCCGGCTTGTTTGGCCTGGGTCTGCTCATCTATCTGCTGCGCTACGTGTGGCGGGTCATGTTGTTTGGTGCCTCCTACCGGCTGGCCTATGTGCTGCGCAACCGGCTCTTTGGCCACTTTACCCGCATGAGCCCGGATTTTTACCAGCGCCACCGCACCGGCGATCTGATGGCCCACGCCACCAACGACATCCAGGCGGTGGAGATGACCGCCGGGGAAGGGGTGCTGACCCTGGTGGACTCCATGATCGTCGGGGTGCTGGTGCTCTCCATCATGTGCAGCCAGTACTCCTGGCAGCTGACCCTGCTCTCTCTGTTGCCGCTGCCGGTGATGGCGTTCTTCATGAACCGCTTCGGCACCCAGATCTACAAGGAGTTCAAGGCGGCGCAGGGGGCCTTCTCGCGGCTCAACAACAAGACCCAGGAGGCGCTCTCCGGCGTGCGGGTGCTCAAGTCCTACGCGGTGGAGTCGCTTGAAGATCGCGGTTTTGCCGAGCTGACCCGGGAGGCGGGCGCCTGCAACATGGCGGTGGCCCGTATTGATGCCAAGTTCGACCCCGTGATTTACCTGTGCATCGGCTGCTCCTACTTCCTCGCGGTGGCGGGCGGCAGCGCTCTGGTGCTGCGTGACGAGCTGACCCTGGGGGAGCTCACCAGCTTCACCATGTACCTCGGTCAGCTGATCTGGCCCATGTTCGCCATCGCCTGGCTGTTCAACATCATAGAGCGCGGCAGCGCCGCCTATTCGCGGATCGAGAGCCTGCTGGCCGAGCGCAGCGACATCGAAGAGCCGGTTCACCCGGTGGCGCTGGCCTCGGCCTTTCCGCTGCGCGCCGTGGCACTCAGCTACCAGCTCGAGCAGCGCACCCTGCTGCGCAATGTGGAGTTCACCCTGCAAGCCAGCGGCATGCTGGGGATCGTCGGGCGCACCGGGGCGGGCAAGAGTTCCCTGCTCAAGCTGTTGATGCGACTGGCCAACCCCACCGCGGGGGAGATCCGCATGGGGGAGGTGCCCATCTCGCAACTGGCGCTGGGTGAGCTGCGCAGCCAGTTTGCCTATGTGCCGCAGGAGCCGTTCCTCTTCTCCACCACCATCGCCGCCAACATCGCCCTTGGCCGCCCCGATGCGAGCCGTGAGGAGATTGAGCGGGTGGCACGCATCGCCTGCGTGCACGATGACATCAGCCGCTTTCCCAAGGGCTATGAGACCGAAGTGGGGGAGAAGGGGGTGACCCTCTCCGGCGGTCAGAAACAGCGGCTCGCCATCGCCCGCGCCCTGCTGCTGGAGGCGCCGATCCTGGTGCTGGACGATGCGCTCTCGGCGGTGGATGCTCACACCGAGCAGCAGATCCTGCACGCCCTCAAGGCCCACAAACGGACCTTGATCCTGGTCAGCCACCGGATGACGGCGGTGGAGCAGGCCGACGAGATCCTGGTGCTGGAGCAGGGCCATGTCAGTGAGCGGGGTCGCCACGGCACCCTGATGGCCCACAACGGCTGGTATGCGGACATGGTCCGTTATCAGCGTCTCGAGCAAGACGTGGAGGAGGGCCTGTGAACCCGACCATCAAACGACTGCTCGGGTACTGTGCCCGTTACCCGCGCTGGCTCATTCAGGCCGGGATCTGCCTGCTGCTGGCCACCGGCGCCGAAGTGGCCGGCCCCCTGCTCATCAAGCTGTTCATCGACGACTATCTGGCGCCGCGCCAGCTGGTGTGGCCCGCCATCGCGGCCATTGCCGCCGGTTATCTCGGTCTGCAGGTACTGTCTGCGGCCGGTTTCTACCTGCAGTCCCTGCGCTTCAACCGCATCGCCCAGGCGGTGGTGCAGCGCCTGCGCGAGCAGGTATTTGCCACCGCCATCCGGTTGCCGGCCCGCTACTTTGACCAGCACCGCTCCGGCTCGCTCATCTCCCGCATCACCAACGACACCGAGGCGATCATGAACCTTTATGTGCAGGTGATCGGGCTCTTGGTGCAGAAGGTGGTGCTGCTGTGCGGCATCCTCATCTCCATGGCGCTGCTGGATCTGCGGCTGATGCTGGTGTGTGCCTGCCTGTTGCCGGCGGTGGGCGGGGTGATGTGGCTCTATCAGAAACTGAGTGTGCCCGTGGTGCGGGCGACCCGCAGCCTGCTCTCCGACATCAACAGCCGCCTCAACGAGTCGCTGCAGGGGATGCCGGTCATTCAGGCCATGGTGCAGGAGCGCCACTTCGCCAACGCCTTTGCCGAGGTGAACCAGCAGCACTGGGCGGCGCGCCTCAAGAGCCTCAAGATCAACGGCATTTTGCTGCGCCCGCTCATCGATCTCTTCTACATGATGGTGCTGATCGGCCTGTTGGCGCTGTTTGCCCGCGAGGGACTGAGTGCGGAGGGTGCCATCCAGGTGGGGGTGCTCTACGCCTTCATCAGCTATCTGGGGCGGATGATCGAGCCGCTCATCGAGATGACCAACCAGCTCAACCAGTTGCAGCAAGCCATGGTGGCCGGAGAGCGGGTCTTTGCCCTGCTTGATGAAGCGCGCGAGAGCACCGCGGGCGAGATGCGCCCACTCAAGGGGCAGGTGAGCTTCGAGCGGGTGGGCTTCTCCTACGATGGCGAGCAGCAGGTGCTGCGGGATGTGAGCTTTGCTGCCCGTCCCGGCCAGATGCTGGCGCTGGTGGGCCACACCGGCAGCGGCAAGTCCACCATCATCAGCCTGCTGATGGGTTTCTACCCGCTGGATCAGGGCACCATCCGCTTCGATGATCACCAGATGGCGAGCTTGTCGCTCTCGGCGGTGCGCCGCAGCATCGGCCTGGTACAGCAGGATCCCTTCATCTTCGTCGGCACCCTGGCCGAAAACCTGCGTCTCGGCCGTGACGGGATCGACGAGGCGCGCCTGTGGCAGGCACTGACCGAGGTGCAGCTGGCCGAGTTCGTGCTGAGCCTGCCGGAGGGCTTGAACACCCTGATGGAGGAGGGGGGCAAGAACCTCTCCGCCGGTCAGCGTCAGCTGCTCTCCTTTGCCCGCGCCCTGGTGGGAGATCCGCGCATCCTCATTCTGGATGAGGCGACCGCCAGCGTGGACTCCCAGACCGAACTGGCCCTCTCTTCGGCGCTGGCGGCGGCACGCCGTGGTCGCACTACCATCGCCATCGCCCACCGCCTCTCGACCATCGTCGACGCAGACGAGATCCTGCTGCTCTCCCGCGGTCAGGTGAACGAGCGGGGTACCCATGGCGAGCTGATGGCGCTGGGTGGCCACTATGCCCAGCTGTTCGAGATGCAGAGCCAGGGAGCCTGGCTCGAGGAGAAGCGGGCCTGACAGCCACAGAAACGAGCAGAGGGAACCATTGCGGTTCCCTCTTTTTTTGGGCTGGAGAAATGGCGGCAGCGTGATCCGCGTCCTTGTCGAACGCCAGCCATGCTGGCAACATGTTGTTTACATCAACTCATCGGATCAGTTCGCATATGGATTTGCAACGTTTGAAGGCCAACCTGGCGCTGCGGCTCTTTGCCTGGCGCTACATTCCCGTCATCGGTTTTTGTGCCCCCGTCATCGAAGAGATGAGCGCCAAGGCGCTGCGCATCCGCATTCCGCTCGGCTGGCGCACCCGCAACCACCTGGGCAGCATGTACTTTGGCGCGCTGGCCACCGGCGCCGATCTGGTGGGCGGTCTGCTGGTGATGGAGAAGGGGCGGCAGCGGCGCAAGAAGGTGCATTTCGCCTTCAAGGATGTGCAGGGGGAGTTTCTGAAACGGCCCGAGGGGGATGTGCAGTTTGACTGCGCGGCCGGGGAGGAGATCGACGCCATGATCGACGAGTCGCTGGCGAGTGGTCAACGCATCAACCGCCCCATCCAGGTGGTGGCCACCTGCCCGTCACTGAACGGGGATGAGGCGATGGCGCGCTTCGTGCTGACCCTGTCGATCAAGGCCAGCTGAATGCCAAAGGGCGCGTCGGCGCCCTTATTCAAGATTCAAGCGAGGTCAGAGGATCTCGGGGCTGACGCCCTCTTTCACGACCACCTTCATGCCGTTGAAGTTGACTACCTGGCCGGCCACTATTTTGCAGCGCTTGCGGGTCTCCACCTGACCGTTTACCTCGACCAGACCGTCGGCGATCAGCGCCTTGGCTGCGCCGCCACAATCAGCCCACCCCTGATGTTTGATAAGGTCACACAGGGCAATAAAGGGGTGCCCTTCGAGCAGAAACGTCTCCATGGAAAATCCTCTCGTGGATAAATGGCTGAAACAGCAGGGCGATTATTCTAGGCAGTTCGGGTCGTCAAGGAAAGGGCAAGGACGCTGTCTGCGGGCAATAGTGGCTTGCAAGAGCATTTTCGGGGCGCACGCCATAGCAGTCAGCCCGGCACTGGCCGGGCTGACTGAGATCATGGGGCAAACCGCTTTTAGCCAAACTTCACCACGGCTTCCCCGCTGACGGCGATGGCGCCGGTTGCCGTCAGGATGCGGGTGGCCAGGGTGATGATGGGCTTGTCGCTGCGCAGGGCGATGATCTCCACCTCTGCCGTCACCTCATCCCCCACAAACACCGGCTGCTTGAAGGCGAGGCTCTGACCGAGATAGACGGTGCCCTTGCCCGGCAGTTGCTGACCCAGCAGCCCCGAGAAGAGGCTGGCCAGCAGCATGCCGTGCACGATGGGGCGCTCGAACGGCGTGGTGGCGGCGAAGGCGGGATCCAGGTGCAGCGGATTGAAATCCTCCGACAGCCCGGCAAAGGCCGCGACCTCTGCCGCCCCGAACCGCTTGGTTAGACTGGCCTTTAGGCCCACCTCGAAGGGAAGCATGCTCATGCTGGCTCCTCCTCGGGAGTCGGCGCAAAGACCGGGTTGAGCCGTACCTTGACATAGCCACCGGGCGCCGCCTCCAGCCCTTCGCTCGGAATGCGGGCGGGGATGGGGGCGGGATCCTCTTCCCGGCTCTGGATGAAGGCTGCCATCTGCGGCCACCAGGAACCCGGGGTGTGGGTCGCACCGGCGAGCCACGCCTCGGGGCTGGCGGCTTCGGCGTCGTTCTGCCAGAAGCCGTACTTGTTGGCATCCGGCGGATTGATGATGCCGGCGATGTGGCCCGATTCGGCCAGGATGAAGCGCTGCTCGCCACCGAACAGCTTCATGCCCTGCCAGGTGCCCTGCCAGAGGGCGATGTGATCGTCCATGGCCGACACCATCAGCACCGGGGTCTTCACCTTGGCGAGATCGATGCGGGTGTGGCGGATCTTGAGCTCCCCCTTCACCAGCTGGTTTTCCAGATAGAGCCGGCGCAGCAGGCTGTTGTGGGTCTTGCCCGCCACGTTGGTGCTGTCGCTGTTCCAGTGCAGCAGATCGAACGCCACCGGGCTCTGCCCCTTGAGATAGCTGTCGATGTAGTAATTCCAGTAGAGGCTGTTCTCCCGCAGCAGGCTGAAGGAGACCGCCAGCTGGCGTCCATCCATGATGCCTTTGGCCTCGTTCTGGGCCTCCAGCGCCGCAATGATGGGCTCGTGGATGAAGATGCCAAGCTCTCCCGGCTGGGAGAAGTCGAGCAAAGTGGTGAACAGGGTGGCGGAGCGAACCCGCTGCTTCTGGCGCCGGGCGGCCAGCCAGCCCATGGCCAGGGAGAGGGCGGTACCGCCGATACAGTAACCGATGCCGTGCACTTCCCGCTCGCCGGTGGCCGCTTCCACGCCATCCAGCGCGGCGATGACGCCGTCCACCACGTAGTCGTCGAGATCGATGTCGGCCTGGGCCGGCCCCGGGTTGCGCCAGGAGATCATGAACACCGTCTGGCCCTGGGCAACCAGCCAGGCCACCAGGGAGTTCTGGGGCCGCATGTCCATGATGTAATACTTGTTGATGAAGGGCGGCACGATCAGCACCGGCGTTCTGGCCACCGTCTCCGTGGTCGGGCTGTACTGGATGAGCTCATACAGCTCGGTGCGTTGCACCACCCGGCCCGGGGTCAGTGCGAGATCACGACCCAGCTCGAAGGCGGATTCGTCGGTCAGGCGGATGTTGAGGTGATCGGCGCTGCGCTCGAGATCTTCGGCCAGCAGGGTCAGCCCGCGCACCAGATTCTGGCCGTCTGACTCCAGGGTGAGCTTGAGCAGCTCCGGATTGGTAGCCAGAAAGTTGCTGGGTGCCATGGCGTTGATGTACTGGCGGGTAAAGAAACGCAGCCGCTCCCGGCTCTTCTGGGGCACCCCTTCGAGGGCATCCACCGAGTCCAGTAGGTGTCTGGCGGTCAGCAGATAGGATTGCTTGAGGTAGTCATAAATGGGCTGCTCGCTCCAGGCATCGGCCTTGAAGCGGCGATCGCTGCGCTCCGGGGCGATGACCGGCTCGCTCTGCTGGCCTGCGCTCTTGAGCAGGGTGTGTTGCATCAGCTTGAGCTGATCCTGCCACCAGTTCATCTGGGCATTGATCAGTTGCCAGGGCTGCTGGCTGCCCTGTTCCAGCACCTGGCCGAGATCGTCGAGATTGGTCTGCAGCAGGGCCTGGGCGGTACGCTCGGTCTGAGCCTTGGCCATGTCCAGCAGCTTGTCGTTGTAGTGGGCCAGGGCCTCGAACAGCGGGCCGTAAGATGATTGGCTCATGTTCTCTCCTTCACCCATCCCCGGCGCAGGGCGAGCCTGTCGTGACGGAGCATGGGGAGATGTGGCTGCCCGCAACGGGCAGCCAGGGGGATATCAGGCCTTGCCCGTGCTCTTTTTGATGCCGTCGGCAGTCAGGGCGTCCAGATCGTCCTTGAACTGCTGGCCGAGGGCGTTGAGCTTCTGGATGTCGTCCAGCATCTGGCGGGAGAGCTGGCTGGCGGTCTCCAGCTGGACGGTGCCGAGGGCTGCCAGGCTCTGGGCATCCTGCACCTTGCCGGCAGCCTGCAGCTGGTTCAGCCCCAGCTCGGCATAGGCGTTGGCGGAGGCCAGCTGCAGCCGGGTCAACTGCTCGATATTGCTGGCCAGCAGCTGGTTGTAACGGGTGAGGGGGGCGGCAAAGCCTTGCATCTGCTCGGTAAAGGTCTTGATTACGTCCATATTCATCGCGCGTCTCCGTGGTTGGCAGAAGGTATTGCAAAAGGGCCGATGGCCCGGGTTGGGTTACAACTATGCGACTACATCCTCAAGTCGTTGCGTATCGCTTGCTCTGTTCAAACGTACGTTTAAGCATTGTGTTATCAAATGAGGCTTGATGTAAATGATATAAATGTTAATTTTTGGCGAAATGTTGACTCTGGTCTGTCCAGTCTGATTGGCTGGATTCAGACGAGGGGTGACGCAGCCAGCTCGCTTCGGCCTCGTTACCGGGCCACAGGGCTGGTAGGCTGATGCACTCCCTGAGCCTCGAGGAATGCATCGATGAAACCTGCCCGCCTGTTGCTTGCCCTGGGGTCTGTTGCCCTTGGCGGCGTTGCCCACGCCAGTACCCCTGTCCAGCTCTCCCTGCCCGGCGTCAATCTGCCCGCGTCTCACCAGGTCGAGGGGGCCAGAGCCTCTGTTCTTTATGGTCGCACCGGTCAGGTGAAGGGGATCGATCTGCCCGTTTTCGCCCTCTCCGACGTGGATCAATTCACCGGTCTGCAGCTTGGCGTCTTTTTCGGTGCCGGCCGGGTACGCCACCAGTTTGGCGGGGTGGCGATCAACGCACTCAACTGGCACGAGGGTCAGGACAAGGGGGTCAACCTTGGCTTCGTCAACCTGACCAACAATGTACAGGGCCTCAACTGGGGGGCCGTCAACATCGCCAAGGGCAATGCCCTGGCCAACGTCGGCTTCGTCAACTATGCCGAGCGCACCACCTTCCAGCTGGGCTTCATCAACGCCACCAAACACCTGGACGGTCTGCAGATCGGCCTCGCCAACTACGCCGAGAACGGGGTTTTCCCCATCTTGCCGCTGATCAATTTCAAGAAATCCTTCTAAGCCGCGCCGCCAGCCTTGCTTTAGGGGCGCCAGCCATTACCCTGTGCAGCATTGATAGCGTGCAGAGGTGACACTGGCATGACAATGGAACACATGGATGCCATCGGCATCGGCTGGGACGTAAGAGGCTGGCAGGGCAGTGCCCAGGCCGTGGCCGTGGTGGGGTGGCAGGCGCGTGAGCAGCGGCTGCACTGGTTTGGCGTATCGCCCCTGTTTCGGTTGAGCTCACGGGTTGCGCCGGATCTGGATGCCTTGCTGCGCCCGGCGCTGCACGACGAGATCCACCTGCTGCAGGTGCTGGCCTGCCCGCAGCTGGCGCTGGGGATAGACGCGCCGCTGGCGTTTCCTCGTGCCTTTGGCGAGCTGCTGGCGGGGAGGGCGACCGAGTGCGCCGTGCCTCAGCGCGAGATAGACAACCCTTATGCCTACCGGGACTGCGAACGCTGGCTCCATGAGCAATATGGCAAGAAGCCGCTCTCGGCCACCTTCGACAGGCTCGGCAACAATGCAACCCTGGCGCTTGCCATGCTGCCGAGGTTGGCCGACTTGCAACTGGTGCCCAAGCAGCAGGCAGAGGCCGATCGCGCTGTGCTGGAGGTCTATCCCGCCCTTGCCAAGACGGGGGGCAAGGCATCGACGGTGCGTGCCGAGTTGCTGCAGCATCTGCCTGCCGATGTAACGGCGGGAACCGATCGCTACGATGCCGCCATCTGCGCCCTGATGGCGCTGCAATACGCCGCCAAGGGGAGTGTCTCCCTGTTGCCGGCACTGGTGGCGCCGCCCGCCGAGATGGCTTTGGACGAGGGCTGGGTCTACCACTTCGCTCGCCCCTGATAAACCGGATCGGGCCGACCAGCCCGATCCTGCCTTTGGTCGGCCGTGAGCTCCTCACTTGCGCTGACGTAGTTTCTTCCTTTCACTACGCTGCCTTGCTGCCTTGCTGCCTTGCTGCCTTGCTGCCTTGCTGCCTTGCTGCCTTGCTGCCTTGCTGCCTTGTTGAGGCCAGGGCTGCACTCGACCATCTGCCTGTTCGCATGCCATCGCACGGTTCAACAAAAAGAGCCGATTTATTAAGCTCATATGCCATCAAGCAAGAATGTTTCATCACCATTTCAAACCACGCCGGTGTCATCCACTGTCTCGGACTCTGGCATGGCAGTAAAGAGGGAGAGGGATGTGGGTGACAACGCGAGTCTCCTCGAGGCTGGAGCAGACCAAATAAGGGTTTGTGCTGATCAAGGGTGGAAGTTCAATATCTTCATCCGATATATTGCGCCTTTCCCCTGACTCTTCTCTGCGGTGATGTCGATGAAACGCATTCTCTCTATCCAGTCCCACGTGGTGTTCGGCTGTGCCGGCAACAGCGCTGCCGTATTCCCCATGCGCCGTCTCGGCATGGAGGTATGGCCCATCAACACGGTGCAGTTCTCCAACCATACCCAATATGCGGCCGGTTGGCAGGGGATGGCCATGCCTGCAGGGCATATCAGCGCCCTGTGCATGGGGCTCTCGGACATCGGGGTGCTGGGACATTGTGATGCTGTGCTGAGCGGATATCTCGGCTCGGCGGAGCAGGGGGACGAGATCCTGACGGTGGTGGCCGCGGTCAAGGCCGCCAACCCTGCCGCCATCTATTTTTGCGATCCCGTGATGGGCCACCCGGAGAAAGGGTGCATAGTCGCGCCTGGGGTGACCCGCTTTTT
Organism: Aeromonas dhakensis; assembly: GCF_000820305.1. Lineage (GTDB taxonomy): Bacteria > Pseudomonadota > Gammaproteobacteria > Enterobacterales > Aeromonadaceae > Aeromonas > Aeromonas dhakensis. The sequence continues at coordinate 21,227 of NZ_CDBH01000015.1, read as the reverse complement.
GACCGAGAAGGCGCTGCCGGTGGCCGATGTCATGGCCCCCAATCTGCTGGAGCTGGAGACACTGTGCGACGTTCATCTGACCGATCTGGCCCAGACCCGAGCCGCCGCCCATCGTCTGCTGGCACGCGGGGTGAAGATGGTGCTGGTCAAGCATCTTGGACGTGCCGCCCGCGAGCCGGGCCGCTTCGAGATGCTGCTGGCCACCCCCGAGGGGGATTATCTGATTGCTCGTCCGCTCTACGAGTTTGCTCGTCAGCCGGTGGGCGTGGGGGATCTCATCAGCGCGCTGATGCTGGCCAATCTGCAGGCGGGTTACGATGCCGTCAGCGCGTTCGAGCGCACCAACGCGGCGGTGGATACGGTATTGCTGCACACCTGGCAGGCCGATGCCTACGAGTTGCAGCTGATCGCGGCTCAGGAGGCCTTTGCCGCCCCCGAGATCAGGGCACGGGCCGAACGGCAGGCCTGATCTTCCCATCGGGGGCCTAGTCTGGGCGCGGATGATCCACGTTCTGCTTGGCCCCCTGATCATCCTTCCTCACTTCTCTCTCGGTTAACAGCCCCCCTGTGCCATTTATCTGGTTGCACACCTGACGAGGCAATGCCGCCTCAGCCGTCATTTTGGCCCTGACACCAGGTATCCGCCTTAGCGCTGGCCGTGTGCCTGTTCCCGCAACTCTTCTTTATCCAGCGTGACCTGCCGGTAGTGCTCGACCGTGGGGAAGGGATCGTAGAAGTGATGGAGCAGGGCCTTCCACTGCTGGTACTGGGGTGAGCCACGAAAGCCCTGGGTGTGATCTTCGAGGCGCTGCCAGTTGACCAGCAGCAGATAGCGGTGGGAGTCGGTCAGCGAGCGCTGGAGCTGGTGTCCGCCATAGCCCGGCATGGTGCTGATGATCCGTTGAGCCTGGGAAAATGCCTGCTCGAAGGCGGCAGCCTGACCGGGGATGACCTGCAGATGGGCGACTTCCAATATCATGGTGACTCCTTGTCCCAAGGGGAAAAGGGCCATTGCAGCAGGTCGGACGGGGAATGACAAGGCCGGCCACAGGGGCCGACCTTGCCGGTTTGATCACGATATTACTTGAGTGCCGATCAGGTGCGTGGGTGACGGGCCCGGTAGCGCTCGGCCATGGCATTGGCCGCGATCATGGCGTGGTAGACATCCTGCTCGCTGACGCTCATCGGCATGTTGCCCATGGTGTCGAGGGGATCGCAGGCAAGCTTGGCCACCTGACGCCACTCACTCTCCACGAACTGGCTCAGCCCCATCTCCTGCAGGGTCATGGGCAGGCCGGCCAGCTGGATGATGCGCATCACCTCGTCGAGCTCGGCCTGGGGGGCGTGCTCGAGCACCAGCTGGGTGAGCAGGCCGAACACCACTTTCTCACCATGCTGGGCCCGGTGCAGATCTGGCACCACCGACATGCCGTTGTTGACCGCATGGGCAGCCGCCAGGCCGCCCGCCTCGGCGCCTACGCCACTCAGATAGATGGTGGCCTCGATGGTCTGCTCCAGCGCCGGGGTGGTGACGTGATGGCGCACCGCGTCCATCGCCAGCTCGATGTTCTCCCCCAGCAGTTCATAGCAGAGCCGGGCCAGCCCGAGGCCGGTGCGGGAGGGGCGCTTGCCCACCAGATTGATGCCGTCGGCCCGGTAACAGGCACGGGCCTCGAAATAGGTGGCGAGTGCATCGCCCACGCCGGCGGCAAAGAAGCGGGCGGGGGCCGCCGCTATGATGGCGGTATCGGCGATCACCACGTCCGGGTTCTGGGGCAGGAACAGATAGCGTTCGAACTCGCCGGCCGGGTTGTAGATCACCGCGAGGGCGGTGCAGGGGGCATCGGTGGAGGCGATGGTAGGAAACAGTACCACCGGGCGCCGCAGGTAGAAGGCCACCGCCTTGGCGACGTCCAGGGTCTTGCCGCCGCCGATGCCGACGATGACGTTGGCCCCCTGCTGCTCGGCCAGATCGCACAGGCGGCGGATCTCGATGTCGGTACATTCGTAGTTGAACTTCTCGACCGCTCCCTTCAGACCTGCCTGCAGCAGGCCGGCCAGCGCCTCTTCCCGCACTCGCTCCAGAATGAATTCGTCGCTGACAAGCAGGGCGTTGTCGCCGAAATCTTTTACGTGATCATGGAGTTGGGGCAGCAGATCGTGGCCGATGATGAACTTTTTGGGGGAGGTGACGGTACGAGGCAGGATAGACATGCAGTATTCCTCAAGACAGTGAGCGGTACCCGATTGGTATGCAAACGGGTCTTTCTGCCACACCATACGCCTCGCCTGGCGTGAGGTGAAGGAAAAATGGCGCTCAAATGGGGCTGTAGTCGGATCAGAATTAATCCATCTGACCGATTTGATTGTTTTTGAAGGGCAAAATGCAGGGAAAAACTGCACGCCCTCCATAGGGAGGGCGCGGCAGTTCAGTGGAGGTGTGGTGCGAGCCTCAGAGCTGCTTGTAGAAGAAGAGGGTGGCCGCCAGGGTGCCGTCGGCACTGCGGGCAAAGGCGGGGATCTGGCCCGCCTCCTGGTAGCCCAGCTGGCGATAGAGGCGGGAGGCGGCATCGCCCACCCGGGTGTCGAGCACCAGCAGGCTACGGCCGGCCTCTCTGGCCCCTTGCTCCATGCTGGCCATCAGGGCACGGCCGACCCCCTTGCCACGGTGGAGACTGTGCACCATCAGTTTTTCCACCTCGGCGCGGTGACGGCCATTGGCCTTGGTGCACAGCGAGAGCTGGAGGGCACCGACCAGCTGGTGTTGCTCAAAAGCGACCCAGAGCCGGCGGCTGCCCGCGGCCAGCTCCGTCTCTATGCCCTGCCAATAGACGAGCCCCTGCTCTTCGGTCAGCGGCGGCAGGAAGCCCACCGAGGCGCCACTGGCCACGCTATCTTGCAGCAAAGTGATGAGGGCAGGCTTGATGCCCTGGGTGGTATCAACCTCAACTATGTCCATCAGGAGTCCTTGTCAACGAAGTTCACGCCGCTGGCCCGGTCTGCCGCGGCGCCTGCCACCAACGGAACCGGCGGCAGGATGACTGGCTAGACTCGCCGTTTCCGCCGCCAATTTCAAGTCGTTGCCATTCGTCGGGTGCGCCCGATCACGCCACCCGGGCAGTTTTCCTAGCGTATAAGCTTCTGTTCGACCAGCCAGGCAAACAGCAGCCGGGATACCGGTGAGATCTCGGCCAGATGGCGGCTGTCGAGCCAGCGCAGCTCGGCGATCTCCGCCGAGGCGACGGGCGTGCCGTCAGCCTCGCCGGTGTAGCAGCGCAGCCTGACGTTGACCCCCTCTGGCTTGCCGTCGGCCTGGGCGCTGAACTCACAGGCAAACGCCAGGGTCTCTGGCTTGAGGGTCACGGCTAGCTCCTCCTCGATTTCGCGCATCAGCGCCGCCTCGTCGCTCTCTCCCGCTTCGCGCTTGCCGCCGGGAATGTAGTAGATGTGCTTGCCGTGGGAGCGGGCACAGAGCAGTTGCTGATCCTTGAAGGTCAGCCAGGCGAGTTTGTCGATCATGAACGTCTCTCTGGTGATGGGGTGGTGGCTTGTTCGCACAGGGTGCGGTAGGAGCGGGTTTCCAGCCGTGCGGGGTCCAGCCCGAGCTGGGCGGCCAGGGACAGCAGTTGCTGGCGATAGCCCGGCAGCAGGGCCTCGTCATCGGTCATGATGGCCAGCTCGGCAAAATCGCCGAGCCCCGCCAGGTGATCCAGGGTGACGTGAAAGGGGCCGACGAAATAGATGCTGCGCACTTTGCGAAGGGTCAGTATCGGCTGGTAACCCAGGGTGTGCAGCATGCTGATGGCCTTGTCGGCGTCGGTGATGTTGACCGCCTCGCAGCGATCGGGTTCGGGCCCCTTCACGATCCAGAGCTGGATGCCGGAGGGCTGCATGGCGCGGATCAGCAGGCTCTTGCCCGCCGCGTTCAGGCTGCGGTCCGGTGTGTCGAAGTAGGTGTCCTGCTCCTGGTTGCGCTCCAGCATCACCTCGGGATTGAGTGCGGCGAGGGCCGTGGTGAAGGCCTCGACATCGCCGAGCCTGTATTTGAACTCGACCTCGAAGCGGCCCTGAAAGTGCTGTGCTGACATCGACAGGCATCCTTGAATGTGCGGATTGGCATGGCGGGCAGCCTAACAAAGTTGGCGGGCCGCCCCAAGGGGCAAGGCGGCAGGATGTGGAAACGATCTGTTTCCGGGGCGCAGGGTTGATCAATGCGCCGCATGTTGCCGTGATCAAGGGCATGCGCCGCACATGGTCGAGTGAGTTCGGTCATGTCGGTTGTTCACAAGCTCGCCGAGCGGCCGGCAAAAGTTCGCGCTGGCGCACAGGATGGGGCGTGCAGGCTGGGCGAGGGCAGACCCTTGTGTTTTAATCCTCGCCACGTTTGCGGCAGCCGCCCCGTGCCGGGCCGCTGCCTTCGCTTTGGCAAGATGCAGGTGAGAAGATGCAAGTGACAGCAGAGAGCAAGTTTATCGGACTCGGGGTGGCGGGCAATTTCGCCGGTCATCTGGAGCAGGCCGGCGAGGCCTCGGATTTCGTGGCGGTGGCGGTGCGTGACACCAGCGCCCCCAAGGCGCTGTTCCCCTTCTACGTGCCGGGCCACCCCGGCCAGCTCGGCGTCTTCCCCTTGAGCGGCGATGCCATCTTCTTGCCGGAAGCGGCGGTGAGCGGCGATGAGAAAGTGCAGATAGAGCCGGAAGTGGCGCTCTGGTGCGAGCTGGAGTACGCGGGGGAGCAGGTGGTGGCCATCCATCCGCGCGCCTTTGGTGCCTACAACGACTGCTCCATCCGCCGTCCCAACGCCAAAAAGATCAGCGAGAAGAAGAACTGGGGTGAAGAGAGCAAGGGGCTGGCCCCCGCGTTGTTGCCTCTTTCCCACTTCGCCGCCGGCTGCGAGCTCGATGACTACCGCATCGCCTGCTATCTGGAGCGGGATGGCGAGCTGCACCCCTACGGGGTCGACAGCGCGGCGGTGGATTACAGCTACTTCCACGGCCAGCTGCTGACGTGGGCCATCGACAAGTTCAACCATCAGCAGGACGAGGGGCCGGCAGAGCACATCCAGGGGCTGCTGGCCCAGGCCGGGCGTCCGGCTCATGCCCTCATCAGCATCGGGGCCACCCGCTATACCCCGTTTGGCGAAACCCACTTTCTCAAGCCCGGCGACACCGCTTGCGTGCTGCTCTATCCGGCCAGCCGTTATAGCGAAAGTGATATCCGTGAGGCCATTCGCACCCGTCAGTTTGGGCCGGATCTGTCGGTGCTGCTGCAGGCGGTCAAGACCCGCTGAGGCGCGTTTGCCGATTTGCAGGGATGGTGCCCCCGAGGTTTGCGACCCTCGTCCAGGGTGGCGGTGTGTCGCCATGGTTCAAGGAGAAGGAAGGATGACGCTCATAAGGCGCTGTACCCTGCAGGATATGGCCGGCCTGCTGGCACTCTATCGGGAGTTGCGCCCCCATGACCCCGCGCTTGCGCCGGATGCTGCCCGCACGGCACTGACGGCCCTGCTGACCCAGCCGCACCTTCACCTGCTGGTGGCGGAGGTGGATGGCCAGCTGGCGGCCACCTGCCAGCTTGGCGTGGTCGCGACCCTGACCAACGGTGGCCGGCCGTTTGGCATCATAGAGCACGTGGTGACGGCCTCTGCGTTTCGGCGCCGGGGCATCAGCCGGCAGTTGCTGACCCATGCGCTTGAGCTTGCCTGGCAGCAGGATTGCTACAAGGTGATGCTGCTGTCGGGGGAGGGGCGCGATGAAGCCCACCGCCTCTATGAAAAGCTGGGCTTCAAGGCCGGCATCGAGAAGGGGTTTGTCCTCAAGCAGGTCGACGCTATGACAACGACCGGACAGGCCCCAAACAATCAAGCGATTGAGTGAGCACGATATGAGACTGGAGCAGGCATCGCGCGGGGATTATCAGGCTCTGATCGCGCTGTGGGAGGCGTCGGTGCGCGCCACTCACCACTTTTTGCGGGAGGAGGAGATAACCCCTCTGCGCGAGCTCATTCTGGAACATTACTTTGACGCAGTGACCCTCACCTGCGCCCGCAGTGAGCAGGGGATCGCCGGCTTTTGCGGGGTACACGAGGGCAATATCGAGATGCTCTTCATCGACCCCGCCCTGCGCGGGGGCGGGGTTGGCCGCCTGCTGGTGGCCGATGCCATCGCCCGGCTGGGGGCGACCCGGGTGGACGTCAACGAGCAAAATGAACCGGCACTCGATTTTTATCGCCACCTGGGCTTCGAGGTGGTGGGCCGCTCGGCGCTGGACGGGCAGGGCAGGCCATATCCGTTGCTGCACATGTCCATTGCGACAGAGGGCACTGACAGGCCAGTGACGCCATCATGAAAAAAACCGCCCTCGGGCGGTTTTTTGTTATGACGGGTTCAGGACGGCCTGTTACTCCTCGTTGGAGTTGTCCTGATAGTCGTCGCGCTGGGCCTTCGGCAGGCGGCGCATGGGGGCAAAGCCGATATCCTCGCCCACTACTTCCCGCTTGCGCGCCGGGGCGGGCTTCTTGCCGCCATCGCTCTTTGCCTTGCTCTTGCCTGCAGCGGATTTGCCGTTGCCGCCCTTGGCATTGGCGGCGCCACGGGCGCGCGGCGGATTTTGTACCGGCTTGCTGCCCGGCAGGGTCTGCCGGCTCGGTTTGCCGCTGGGCTCATAGCCGTCCAGGATCTCGACGGAGAGGGATTGGCCGATAAGCGCCTCGATGGCCTTGAGCTGACCCAGCTCGTCCTGGCTCACCAGCGAGATGGCCTCGCCGCCACGACCGGCGCGGCCGGTGCGGCCGATGCGGTGGATGTAATCCTCCGCCATCTGGGGCAGCTCGAAGTTGATCACGTGGGGCAGCTGATCGATGTCCAGACCCCGGGCGGCGATGTCGGTCGCCACCAGCACTCGCACCTTGCCCTCGCGAAAATCCGCCAACGCCCGGTTGCGGGCACCCTGGCTCTTGTCGCCGTGAATGGCGACGGTATCCAGGCCATCCTTTTGCATCTGCTGGGCGAGCCTGTCGGCAATCTGCTTGGTGCGCACAAACACCAGTACCCGCTGCCAGTTGCCGCGGCCAATCATGTGGGAGAGCAGCTCGCGGCGCCGTTCCCGGTCGACCTGGATGATGCGCTGGGTCACCTGTTCGGCGGCGGTGTTGCTGGGGTCGACCTCGATCAGGGTCGGGTCGTTCAGCAGATCGTCCGCCAGCGCCTTGATGTCGTCCGAGAAGGTGGCGGAGAAGAGCAGGGTCTGCCGCTCGGCGGGCAGGGCTTTCATGATGCGGCGGATGTCGTGGATGAAGCCCATGTCGAGCATGCGATCCGCCTCATCCAGCACCAGCACTTCCAGCTCGGTCAGGGTTAGGGCGCCCTGGGTCAGCAGATCCAGCAAGCGGCCCGGGGTGGCCACCAGGATGTCGATGCCGAGCTTGATGGCGTCCAGATTGGGCTTGATGCTGACACCGCCGTAGGCGATCAGGGTGCGAAACGGCAGGTGGTGGGCATATTTGATGATGCTCTCGCCCACCTGGGCGGCCAGCTCGCGGGTCGGGGTGAGCACCAGGGCGCGCACCTGACGACGGCCGCGGCCATGGTTGGCCAGCAGCCGCTGCAGCATGGGCAGGGTGAAGCCGGCCGTCTTGCCTGTGCCTGTCTGGGCGCCGCCGAGCACGTCCTGCCCGGCCAGAATGGCGGGAATGGCTTGCTGCTGGATGGGGGTTGGCTGTTCGTAACCCAGCTCCTTGACGGCCCGCAGGATGTGCGGGGACAGACCCAGTTCGTTGAATGACATGTTCGAGAGAGACTCCTCTGGTGAGCCTTGGGCTCAGCGGGTGACCGGCGCACGGGGCCGGCCACGGGATGAAAGTGATAACGGGGGCGTAATATAGCAAAAGCGCGGCCGCTGCGCAGTAGCTGTCGCACCGGCCGCTCAATTAGGCAGGTTCAGGCAATCAGAGCAGATCGCGGATGGGGGCGACCAGGTTTTCCGGTTTGGTGGTGGGGGCAAAGCGGTCCACCACCTGACCGTCCCGATCGATCAGGAACTTGGTGAAGTTCCACTTGACGTTCTCCAGCCCCAGCAGACCCGGCTTCTCTTTCTTGAGCCACTGATAGAAGGGGTGGGCCTGTTCGCCGTTGACCTCGCACTTGGCCATGATGGGGAAGCTGACCGGATAGTCGAGGGAGCAGAAACGGGCGATCTCCTCGGCATCGCCCGGTTCCTGGTGGCCGAACTGATCGCAGGGGAAGCCCAGGATGACCAGCCCCTCGGGCCCCAGCTCCCGATAGAGTGCCTCCAGCCCCGTGTATTGAGGGGTAAAGCCGCAGCGGCTGGCCACGTTGACCACCAGAATGACCTGACCCGCGAGGGAGGCGAGCGGCAGTTCGCTGCCGTCGAGGCGTTGCAGAGTGAGTTCGGGCAAAGACATGAAAGACTCCTTTGAGTGGGGCCCATTCAGGGCACATTGCACCACGTTAACGGGGGCGGCGGCGGGGAGCAAGCCGGAGTGTTCCCTTGCTGGGAGCAGATTGAGTGCGCCGGATCACAGAGTGGCGATCGGGTCGAGATAATGGGGGGCTTGGCGGCCCGGATGGCGTATTGATGGTGGGACTTCTCAAGAGAAGCAAACCGGTTTGTGTCTTGGCCGGGAAGTCGCTAAAAAGCGCCCTCTTTCCACTTGTTGCGAGTCAATCTTGGACTATCAAGCCGTCATGGACGCCATATACACCCGGGGATGGGTGATAGTGGATGATTTTTTAACCGCCGCCGAGGTGGATGCCCTCAGGGCCTGTCTGCCGGACGAGTGGCGACCGGCGGGGATCGGCCGCGATACCCTGCATCAGGACAACCGCGACATTCGCCGGGATCAGATCCACTGGCTCGACGCTTCCCTCGGCGCGCCGGTGGCCGACTACCTGGCCCGGATGGAGGCGCTGCGGCTGGCCGCCAACCGGATGCTGATGCTCGGGTTGTTCGACTACGAGGCCCACTTTGCCCGCTACCGCAGCGGTGACTTCTATGCCACCCATCGCGACGCCTTCGCCGGGCGCTCCAACCGCCGCCTCACCTCGGTGTTTTACTTGAACAACGACTGGCAGCCAGAGGCGGGCGGGGTGCTGCGCATGTACGGTGACGACGAGCAGTTTCTGATGGACGTCTCCCCCCGGGGCGGGCGACTGGTGCTGTTTCTATCCGAAGAGTTCCCCCACGAGGTGCTGCCCGCCAACCAGGAGCGTTACAGCATCGCCGGCTGGTTTCGGGTCAACGGCAGCGGCAATGGCCGGCTCGATCCGCCGCGCTGAGCTCTTTTCATCCAATTTCTGACACAGGCGGGAATTTTTATGGCTCTTGTCGGCGGATGGGGCGCCCATCGGCTGACAAGGCTCGATCTCCCTTGCTACACTGGCCCGCACTTATCTTCGTATCTGGCTTCGTCCGGTTTTAATGCGGTTGGGTTTTAAATGGTGATGGCGAAGCCGCTTTTCCCAAGGGATCACATCTAATGAAGAACATCCATGTCTTGCTGCTGTGTGGCGGCGGTGGCTCCGAACACGAAGTCTCGCTGCGCAGTGCCAATTTCCTCGAAAAACAGCTCTCTCTCCTGCCCGGCGTGGAAGTGACTCGGGTCGAGATGTTTGCCGACCGCTGGCTCAGCGCCGACGGCCGCGAGTGCAAGCTGGGGCTGGACAAGCTGCTCTCGTTCGACAGCGTGGCCCGTCCGGTGGATTACGTGGTGCCCTGCATCCACGGCTATCCGGGTGAGACCGGCGATCTGCAATCCTTCCTCGAGTTGGCCGGCCTGCCTTACCTCGGCTGCGACGCCGAGGCGAGCAAGGTGTGCTTCAACAAGATCACCACCAAGCTGTGGCTCACCGCCCTCGGCATCCCCAACACCCCTTATCTGTTCCTGACCGAGCAGGGCGAGGCGAGCCTGACCGAGGCGAAAGCGGCGCTGGCCAAGTGGGGCAAGGTCTTCATCAAGGCGGCCTCCCAGGGCTCTTCCGTCGGCTGCTACTCCGCCAGCAACGAAGCGGATCTGGTGAAGGGCATTGCCGATGCCTTCGGTTACTCCGAGCAGGTACTGATCGAAAAAGCGGTCAAGCCGCGCGAGCTGGAAGTGGCGGTCTACCAGTACGGTGATGAGCTGGTGGCTACCTACCCGGGCGAGATCTGCGTGCCGCAGGACAAGTTCTACACCTATGAAGAGAAGTACAGCAGCGCCAGCCACACCGAGACCGCGCTGCGTGCCGAGGGGCTGAGCCAGGCCCAGGCCGATGCCATCCACGAGTATGCCCTCAAGGCGTTCCGTCAGCTCAAACTGACCCACCTCTCGCGCATCGACTTCTTCCTGACCGAAGAGGGGGAGATCCTGCTGAACGAAATCAACACCTTCCCGGGCATGACCTCCATCTCCATGTTCCCGAAACTGCTGGAGCATCACGGCCACAGCTTCGCGCACTATCTGGAGCAGATCCTGCGCAAGGCGGTCTGACGGCTTGCCGAACGTGACAGAGGGGCCCGCGGGCCCCTCTGTCGTTGTTGCGGTTGGCGATGTCACATGGGGTCGGGGGTGAACAGCCAGATGTGCGCCCCTTGCGGATCCGCAATCAGGGCCATGCGCCCGACCCCCGGGATGTTCATGGCGGGCACCACCACGGTGCCGCCGTACTGGTTGACCCTGAGCACCCTGGCATCTACGTCATCCACCGCGATATAGGTTGCCCAGTGGGGGGGTACGCCGGCCATCTCGGGATTGCCCCGGGTAGACTGCACGCCGGCGATCGGCCTGCCATTGGCAACCAGCATGGGGTAGTCGCCGCCTTCCATCGTCATGGTCTGGCTCTCCCAGCCGAGCACCTCGGTGTAGAAACGGATCCCGGCCTCGGCATCGGGGAGATAGAGCTCGTGCCAGGTGAAGGTAGTGCCTTCGGCCAGGGCGTGCTCGCGGGCAATGTCTTGTTCTGCCATCGTCGTCCTCCTGTGTCCCATGCGTGGGTGCATGGATTGACGACCAAGTATCAAAGAGGCGCGGCATCCCGGCTTGCCCCAGATGGGGGGCCTTGCTGCGCAGAGGGCGCACCGTTACAATCTGCCCCCTTTTTGTCCTGCCAAAGGCACCGTCAGAGCCGCGTTCCATGAAGCCAATCCCCGATCACGCCGTCAATCGCCTGCGCATCTGGCGCAAGAGCGTCTCGACCCGACCCTTCCTCGCCCGTGGCGGCAGCGTGCCGCGCTGCGAAGCCTGCCAGCTGCGCCACGACTGGTGTGCCTGCGAGTGGCGCCCCGAGCTCAAGGCGGAGGCCGGCTTCTGCCTGCTGATGTACGACAGCGAACCGATGAAACCCTCCAATACCGGCCGCCTCATCGCCGATGTGCTGCCGGATACCACCTGGGCATTTCTCTGGTCGCGCACCCAGCCCCATCCCGAGCTGCTGGCCCTGCTGGCGGATCCCGCCTGGCAACCCTATGTGGTTTTTCCCGCCTGCGAGAAGGAGCCGGCCCGGCTCACTTCTGTGGTGACCCCGGTTCCCGGCAAGAAGCCGCTCTTCATCCTGCTGGACGGCACCTGGCCCGAGGCGCGCAAGATGTTCAACAAGAGCCCCTATCTGGACGGTTTTCCGGTGCTCTCCATCAAGCCGGATGCGCTCTCCACCTATGGCATGCGAGTGGCCCACTGCGACGAGCACCTGTGCACCGCCGAGGTGGCGGCCTGCGTGCTGGAGGTGGCCGGCGAGCTGGCGGCGGGACAGACGCTGCAGCTGTGGTTCAATCTCTTCAGCAGCCGCTACATGGCGGGCCGGGTCAGCCGGGCTCTCGGCGAGGATGAGGCCCATCTGCAGCAGGCGCTGGCCGACATCAAGGCCGATGGAGTGACCTGCTGCGCGCCCGACGCGGCCTGATCAAGACGGGCGAGGGGATCGCACGCGTGCCAGCCACGCCATGGGGCGGTTGACTGATGAAAATCAGGAATCAATTGCCTGCCACCGTTTCGTTGGCGTCATGAGCCAAGCCCCATTAGGATAGCGACCTGCGGTGTTTATCAGGCTCATGGCGAGCCTGCGCTGTGCGGGCCTTTGCGGGCCCCGGTCAATTTCGCGAGGCGATGGATGGAACTGGAACTCTTTACCCTGCTTGCCCTGTTTGGCGTGGCCCTGGTGGCCGGCTTCATCGATGCCATTGCCGGCGGCGGGGGCCTGCTGACGGTGCCCGCTCTGCTCGCCACCGGCATGCCGCCGGCCCTGGTGCTTGGCACCAACAAGTTGCAGAGCAGTTTCGGCTCCTTCTCCGCCACCTGGTTTTATGCCCGCAAGGGGCTGCTGGAGTGGGCCATCATCTGGCCGGCGGTCATCTGCACCTTCATCGGCGCGGCCATCGGCACCCTGGCGGTGCAGACCATAGATGCCGCCATCCTGGAGCGGCTGCTGCCCTTCCTGCTGATGGCGTTTGCCTGCTACTTCTACTTCTCCCCCCGGGTGAGCGATGCGGAGAGCCAGCGTCGCCTCACTCCCATGGCATTCGCCCTGCTGGTGGGCGGTGGCGTGGGTTTCTATGACGGCTTCTTCGGGCCGGGCACGGGATCGTTTTTTGCCATCGGCTTCGTGGCCCTGGCGGGCTTTGGCATGGCCCGGGCCACAGCTCACACCAAGCTGCTCAACTTCACCTCCAACATCGCCTCCCTGCTGTTCTTTACCCTGGGGGGAAAGGTGGTGTGGAGCGTCGGTTTGTGCATGGCGCTGGGGCAGTTCATCGGGGCCCGCATGGGCTCCAAGCTGGTGCTCAAGAAGGGGGTCAAGCTCATCAAGCCGCTGCTGGTGACCGTCTCCCTCTTGATGTCCGTCAAGCTGGTGTGGAGCCAGTATCCCGAGCTCTTTGCCTGGCTGGGCTGACGCCTTGCACAAGGGAGAAGGGATATAGAGAGGGCCCGATCCGCTGGATCGGGCCCTCTTGTTTTTCAGCTCTGCGCCGTCAGCTGCCGGAAATGGGCCTGCAGGGCCTGCACCAGGCGGGCGATGCGCTCGCGCTTGAGGCTGTTTGGCCGGTAGACCAGGTGGAGCGGGCGCCCCAGCCCCGGCAGGGGGCGGGCCCGTGTCCCTTGCTCACCCACCAGGGCCAGCAGGCCGGCCGGCAGCAGCACGGGGCCAATGCCCGCCTTGGCCAGCTCGATCAGCGCCAGGTAGGAGTCGAGCTCCATGGCCGGCGTCAGGCCGAGGGCCGCCAGCGGCTCGCGCAGGTAGCGGTTGGAGGGGTTCTCCAGATCCATGGTCAGTATCCTGCGCTCCCCCTCCTGATCCCCGATTCTGGCGTCCCCCTGATCATCGCCCACCAGATAGAAGGGCTCCTCCAGCAGTCGTTCGGTGCACAGGCCGTGCCCCGGTGGCAGGCGCCCGGCGCAGATGCCGAGCAGGGCGTCGCCGCCACGCACCCGGGCCAGGATCACCGGCGTGTGGTGGGTGGAGAGGGCGATATGGGGATCACGCTCGAGGTAGTCGTGCATGAAGCGGGCGAGGTAGCCCGCCAGCAGGGTCTCGGAGCAGGCGACGGGCAGGGGAGTCTGGTCGGTGAGGATCTGGCTGTCCGTCAGCACCCCCTTCATCTCGGCCAGGCTCGGGGCCACCCGGGTGAGCAGTTCCCTGGCCTGGGGAGTGAGGCGGGTGTGGCGTCCATCCGGCTCGACGAGCTTCTTGCCGAGGCGCTGCTCCAGCTGGGCGATGCGCTTGCTGACTGCCGACTGGCTGATATAGAGGCGGCTTGCGACCTTGGCCATGGTGCCCTCGCTCGCCAGCAGGCAGAGTGTCTCCAGCCCTTCCAGTAACATGCTCTCTCCCGTCCTCGTCTGTTGAAAGCGGTTACCTTAGGGGCTGGTGGCATCAGGGGCAAGTACCGTTTGTAGCCCGTGCCAGCGGCCAGCGCCACGCCTTGACGGGCGGGGCGAAGATCACCAGGTTGCCGATGAGGCTCACCACCACGCCGACCACCGACACCGTCTGCCAGACGAAGCCTTCATAGAAGGTGGAGAGGGTCAGCGCCACCAGGGGGAAGAGCACGGTGGCGTAGGCCGCCTTGCTGGGGCCGATGCGCCCCACCAGGGTGAGGTAGGCGGTGAAGGCGATGACGGAGCCGAAGATGGCCAGATAGACCATGGCCGCCAGGTAGCGAGGATCGGTGGGCAGCGTCAGGGACTGACCGAGTACCGTGACCCAGCCCAGCAGCAGCGCCACGCCGTAGACCATGCCCCAGGGCACCATCTGCAGCACGTGATAGCCCTGGCGCTGGCCCCGGGCCGAGACCAGGTTGCCCAGGGAGAAGCAGAGGGTGCCGGCGCAGGCAAACAGCAGCCCCTTCCAGCCGTTTGCACCGAGTTGCGCATCCACGAGCACGGGCCAGAACAGCAACAGGGTGCCGAGAAGCCCCAGCAAGGATCCTTGCAACCAGCGCAGGCCGGGTCTTTTCCCCTCGAACAGCCAGAGGTTGAGGCCGTTGAAGATGCTGGCGCTGGCGAAGATCACCGCCGACATGCCGCTCGGGATATAGAGGGTGGCGTGGTAGAAGCAGAGAAAGTTGGTGGAAAAGAGCAGGGCGCCGAGCAGGGCGGCGTAACGCTGGCCCGCCCAGGGCAGGCGCGGGAAACGGCCGCTCGCCGTGAGCAGGGTAAACAGCGCCAGCGCCGCCAGGGCGAAACGATAGAGCACCGAAACCTCGATGGGGATGGGGCCGAGCTGCCAGGCGATGGCGATCCAGGTGCTGCCCCAGATAAGGACGGTGGCAAGATAGAGCATCAGGTTCATGGGGTATCCGGTGAGATGAGAACGACATGGGATCAGCATGCAGCGGGCGGTGGTGGCGGGCTTACACCATCTTGCGGTTTTTTACGGGCAGCCGAAGCCTTTGCCGCCGCGCCGCGTTAAGATGGCGCACAGGGGCCATAGGCAAGCAACAAGAGGAACAGAGCGGGTGCTGCAGACTAAGCTGGCGGGAGTATTCGATGCACTGGTCAGCACGGGCGCGCGACTGGAGAACGCCTGCTGGCTGGAACCTGGCCTTGGCGTCGCCAGCTGGCGCAACTGTTACGATCAGACCCGCTATCACAAACCGGGCCACCATACCCTGAGCGTCTACTTGCAGGGGGGCGAGCAGACCGAGCGGCTGGACGGTCCGGGTGGCCACGGCGGCACTGGCAAGGTGTGCATCATGCCGGATCACCACAGATCCGAGTGGCTGGTGCGCGAGGAGTTTCGCTTCTTCCACCTCTACTTCACCCCGGCCCACCTGACCCGCATCGCCGAAGAGGTGTGCGACAAGGAGGGGCGCCACCTGCTGCTGGAGGACAAGACCTTCATCGACGATCCGCTGGCCGCCAGCCTGGTGCAGGGCCAGCTGATGCAGCTGGACTGGCAGCATCAGGTGGACAGGATGGCGCTCTCTCACGGCGCCTGGATGCTGATGCTGCACGCCTATCGCCACCACACCCGGGAGGCGCCACCGCTGCCCGAGGTGCGCGGCGGGCTGGCACCAGCGGTGATCCGGCGGGTGCAGGAGTACCTGCTGGCCCATCTGGCGGAGCCTGTCACCCTGGCCGAGTTGGCACAGGAGGCGGGTCTGAGCGAATACCACTTCGCCCGCATGTTCGGCCAGAGCCTGGGCTGCCCACCCCACCGCTACCTGCTGGGGCTGCGGCTCAAGCGGGCCAAGCAGCTGCTGGCCGGTGCCGACTCCCTGGCCAGCATCGCCATCCAGTGCGGTTTCTCGTCCCAGGCCCACCTTGGCAACCGCTTTCGCGAAGCGTTTGGCCTCACCCCGGGTCAGTGGCGCAGCCAGCTGTCATCCTCCTGTCACAGATAAGCGGCAGATTGGTTGGCAACGAGGGGGAGCCTCGTTCCTTCAACCCGCACAGGAGATGCCCTTGAATCATCGCAAACGTCAGACTCGCACCCGCCACCTCTGGTTCAGCCACTGGAACGCCCCCCAGGGCCGCCTTGGCATGCCGACCCCGCCCGAACCGCTCGTTCCTCACAGTTCCCGCTGAAAATCGCCACGACCCGATAGGATTTTCCCGACAACTTTGCCACTATTGCGCCATCAGGATGGACTGGATATGGCCGCATGTTTCTGGAACGCATTGAAGTCAAAGGTTTTCGCGGAATAAATCGCCTCTCGCTCGGGCTGGACCACACCACAGTGCTCATCGGCGAGAACGCCTGGGGTAAGTCCAGCCTGTTGCGTGCCCTCTGGTGTCTGCTGGGCCAGGATGCCGAGCCCTACCAGTTCAGCAGCGATGACTTCCATCAGCCCGAAGATCCCGAGCTCGAGCCGGCCCGCCACCTGCAACTGGTGCTCACCTTCAGCGAGCACAGGCCCCAGATGTGCCTGCACTCCCAGCGACTGGCCCGCCTCGGCGCTGCCTGGATCAAGCACAAGGACAAGTTTCACCGGATTCACTACCGCGCCAGCGCCGAGCTGCAGAACGATGGCTCCGTCACCACCACCCACGACTTTCTCGATGGCATCGGCAAGAGCCTGGCCATCGACAATGCCCACGAGCTGGTCTGCCTGCTCATCACCATGAACCCGGTGTTCCGGCTGCGAGATGCCCGTACCGCCCGAAGCGGGGTGGAGACCCTGCAGTGGGGGGATCTCTCCGAGCTGCGGCTGAGCGAGCTGGCCGACAAGCTGATTGACGAGCCCCAGCGCATCGGCGAGCCCGAGCTCAAGGAGGCGCTGCAGGCGGTACGCCAGCTGATGGATCACTACTTCAACGCGCTGGCCCCCATCAAGAACAAGCCGCGCAGCCAGCGGGAGATCGTCAACCGCCCCATGACCCTGCGCAATCCCGGCAATCTGCAGGCGCTGCTGCGCAATGCCGACAACCGGGCGCTGCAGCTGGCGATGGCGGGCATGGCAGCCACCCTGCTGCAGGCGCGGGGCAACCGGGAGCTGGAGCAGGGGGCGCGCCCCATCATGATCCTGGAAGACCCGGAGAGCCGCCTGCACCCCACCATGCTGGCACTGGCCTGGGGCCTGCTGGAACAACTGCCTGGGCAGAAGCTGCTCACCACCAATTCGGGGGACTTGCTCTCCTCGCTGCCCCTCAACCAGATCCGCCGGCTGGTGCGCCGCCAGCAGGACATTCTCTGTCATCAATTGGGGGGCGAGCGCTACAGCAGCGACGATCTGCGCAAGATTGCCTTCCACGTGCGCATCAACCGTCCCATGTCGATGTTTGCCCGCTGCTGGCTGCTGGTGGAGGGGGAGACCGAGATCTGGCTGCTCTCCGAGCTCGCCCAGATCTGCGGCTACAGCCTGCGAGCGGAGGGGGTACGGATCATCGAGTTCGCCCAGTGTGGTCAGTCACCCCTTATCAAGGTGGCGCGCGACTTTGGCATCGAGTGGCATCTGCTCACCGACGGCGACGAGGCGGGGGTCAAATATGCGACTTCGGCGCGCTCTCTGCTCAAGGGAGAGCGGGAGCGGGACAGGCTGACCCAGTTACCGGCGGCGGACATAGAGCACTACCTCTACCACAACGGCTTCGAGGCGGTGTTCCGGCGTGAAGCCGGGGTGGGGGGGCGCTCGACCCTCAACGCCGGGCGCATCATCAACAAGGCGATTCACCATCGCAGCAAGCCGGGCATGGCGCTGGCGGTGGTGGAGGAGGCGGAGCGGCTCGGCGGCGAGCACATCCCGCCGGTGCTGCGCCAGATGTTCGCCCGGGTGGTGGCGCTGGCCCGCGGCCAGAGCTGAGCCCTTCGTCGCAGGCTGATGTGCGGCAGGGATTGGGGATGACGGCGGCTTTGGGTATACTCGGCCCCTTCATCCGGCGCCATCGGCGCGTTCTGAATTCTTGCTGCTGGAGGCGTCATGTTCGTCCAACTCCCTTTTTGGCTCTTTCCCCTGACCGGCCTGATGGCGCTGGGGGCCCTCATCGCCCTGGGCCTGGTGCTCTGGCGCGGTGATCTCTGCCCGGGCCAGCGCTCGCGGATCACCACCCAGCTCTTCTCGGTCTGGGTGATCACCGGCCTCTCCCTGATGCTGGCGGTGGAGGCCAAGGCGGCCGACTGGCTGATCTGGAGTGGCGGCGCCGCCCTGATCCTGGGAGTGGTGCTGTCACTGGCCCAATCCCGGCTGGAGGGCAAGCGCGCCATCCCGGCCACCCTGTTCTGGCTGCCGGCGGTGCCGCTGCTGGTCTATGGCATCGGCTTGCTGCAGATCCAGGGCTGGCTTGGCGGCCTGCTGCAGATGGTGCTGCTGGGGGCGGCCTTCGCCCATCTGATGCTGCTGCGGGCCCGTCACCGTCTGCAGGCGTTCAACACCCTGTTGCCGCTGGCCGGGCTGGTGGCCGCCATCCTGAGCCTGCTCTGGCTGGCGGTGCTGGTGGGCTGGCAGGGGAGCGGCGCCGGCCTCGACGCCCTGATCCCCGGCGTACTGACCCAGGCGGCCCTGCTGATCGCCGCCCTGCTGCTCTGGTTCAGCCCGCTCTATCGCCAGCAGGAGACGGCGCCGGTGGTGGTCTCCACCGCCCTGTGCGGCCTCATCATCGCCCAGATCGCGGCGACCAGCGTGCTGCACCAGCTGGCCTGACCGACCGGCATCATGAAAAAGCCCACCCCGGGCAACCGGGGTGGGCTTTTTGCTGGCTGTTTGCGGCCCTGGTGTGCGGCCTCTAGTAGAAGTCGTCGGCGCCGCAGATGAAGAGGCAGCTGCTGCGCGGCTGGGCCAGGTACTCCCGGGTCAACCCTTCGAGCGGCATGCCGAAGGTGCTGATGTCCTCGGGCGAGGGCAGGGCGGTATCCAGGATCCGGCGCCAGTAGCCACCGACCCCCTTGGGGGGGCTTGGCAGGTTGAAGGTGAGCGGCTCCCAGTAGGCGTTGAACAGCACGTAGAGGGCCAGCCGGGTTTCGCTCGACAGGGCCGACATGGCGATGGCGTGGGAGTGGGGGCCGAAGTCCGGCTGGGCGGCGTTGACCCCGTGCCAGCAGATCTCGCTGTGGCGCAGGATCTCGGTCAGCGACAGCGGCATGCTCTCCTGCTCCGGGCGCTGGAACAGGTGCTTGCGATACTGGATCAGCTCCTTCATGAAGCGGAACATCTCCTGCCCCCTGGCATCGGGCTGCCACTGCATCCAGCAGGTGGCGTTGTCCTGGCAGTAGCCGTTGTTGTTGCCGTGCTGGGTGCGCAGCACCTCATCCCCCATCAGCAGCATGGGGGAGCCCACCGAGAGCAGGGTGGCCACCATCATGTTCTTGGCCTGACGAGTGCGCAGGGCGTTGATCTGGGGATCCTCGCTCGGCCCCTCCTGGCCGTGGTTCCAGCTGAAGTTGTGATCGCAGCCATCCCGGTTCTGCTCGCCGTTGGCCTCGTTGTGCTTGCCGTTGTAGCTGGCCCAGTCCCACAGGGTAAAGCCGTCGTGGCAGGTGACGAAGTTGATGCTCTTCTCCGGATCGGCGTGGTGATAGTGGTAGATGTCCGGACTGCCGCACAGCCGCTCCACGAACGCCATCACCGCGTTGTCATCCCCGCGCAGGAAGCGGCGCACGTCGTCCCTGAACTGGCCGTTCCACTCGCGCCAGCGGGCGCCGGCCAGGCTGCCCACCTGATAGAGGCCTCCCGCATCCCAGGCCTCGGCGATGAGCTTGATGTCGGCGATGCGGGGATCGGTATCGATGGTGCGCAGGGTCGGTGCATTGGCCTGGGGCTGGCCCGACTCGTCCCTCGACAGGATGGCCGCCAGGTCGAAACGAAAGCCGTCCACGTGCATCTCCTGACGCCAGAAGTGGAGGCTGTCCATGATCATGCGCAGCACCACCGGGTGGGCGCCGTTGAAGGTGTTGCCGCAGCCCGAATAGTTGGTGTCCTTCTGATTGGCATCGAGGATGTAGTAAGCCTCGTTGTCGATGCCGCGAAACGAGAAGGTGGGGCCATCGTCGCCCCCCTCGGCGGTGTGGTTGTAGACCACATCCAGGATCACTTCTATGTTGGCGCGGTGCAGCGCCTTGACCATGTCGCGAAACTCGGTGAGGGGATCCTCGCCGCTGGCGTACTGGGCGTGGGGGGCGAAGAACGACATGGGGCTGTAGCCCCAGTAGTTGGAGAGCCCCCTGGGGGCATCCTGGGGATCGAACTGGAACACCGGCAGCAGCTCGACCGCGGTGACGCCGAGGGATTGCAGGTAGGGGATCTTCTCGATAAGGCCGAGGTAGGTGCCGCGCAGGGCGGGGTCGACCCCCGAGTCCGGCGACTTGGTAAAGCCCCCCAGGTGCAGCTCGTAGATCACCGAGCGGGAGAGGGAGTGGGCAGGCAGCTTGTCCCCCTCCCAGTCGTAGTTTCGGGTATCCACCACCCGGTTCTTGGCGCAGCAGGCCAGGTTGCTGCCGGGGCGGGCCGCCGCCCAGCGATCGTAGTTGGCGCCCAGCTCGATGCTGCGGCCATAAGGGTCCAGCAGCACCTTGTCGGCATCGAAGCGGGTGCCGTAGTAGGGGCGCCAGGGGCCCTGGATGCGATAGGCGTAGCGCTGACCCAGCCCGATCCCCTCTATATGGATGTGCCAGTAGTAGGCGGTGCGGTTGAGGCGGGGGGAGAGGGGGATCACTTCCGGCGTGGCATCGTCGGCGCTGGCAAACAGCAGCAGTTCGACCCGACTGGCAAGACGGGCCCAGATGGCGAAGTTGACGCCGTCGTGCTCGGGTGTGGCCCCCAATTGACGGCAATGACCGGCGGAGATACGCATGATAAACCTACCCAAAACGAGGAGTTACAAACCATCTGAGTGTAGTGCGCCAGCTTGGCCCACAAGCTGCTTGCCTGAAAAAACCGCGCTCTGTTGCAAATTCCTGCGATTTATGCCGGTTTAATCTACGAATGAAGTTTTTTTAGGATATTTACTTGCAATCTGAGCGCCGGCGCCTATTATTGGCGACCTCAGACGCGGGGTGGAGCAGCCCGGTAGCTCGTCGGGCTCATAACCCGAAGGTCGTCAGTTCAAATCTGGCCCCCGCAACCATCTGAGTTCTTGCATCAGCCTTGTTTCACAATGTGTTGATAAACAAGAGAATTCGAACAGGCTACTGCTCAGCCTGAACGAAAGAATACGGACGCGGGGTGGAGCAGCTCGGTAGCTCGTCGGGCTCATAACCCGAAGGTCGTCGGTTCAAATCCGGCCCCCGCAACCAACTATTTGTGTCCATGGCAGGCAATGCCCTGCGGTGGAGACGAAGACAGCAAGGGGCAACTGCTCTGTC
>NZ_CDBH01000014.1:3637-6583 GCF_000820305.1 Aeromonas dhakensis | reverse complement strand
GTGTGGCCGGTGGGGGCGGTGTCGAAGAGGATATGGTCGTACTCCGAGCGCAGCGCCGGGTCGGTGAGCAGGGCGGTGAACTCGTCAAAGGCGGCGATCTCGGTGGTACAGGCGCCGGAGAGCTGCTCCTCTATGCTGCGCACCACTCGCTCGGGCAGCTTGCCGCGCACCGGGCCGACGATCCGCTCCCGATAGGCTTTGGCCGCCGCGGGGGGATCTATCTCCAGCGCCGACAAACCGGGCACAGCGGCGATGGCGGTGATGCGATTGCCTATGTCGGTGGCAAACACCTGCCCCACGTTGGAGGCGGGATCCGTGCTCACCAGCAGCACCCGTTTGCCGGCGTCACAGAGGGCCACCGCACTGGCGCAGGCCAGCGAGGTCTTGCCCACCCCGCCCTTGATGGTGGCCTGCGGCGCGGGCAGTCCTGCATAGCGGGCCAACTCGCCGCGGCTCGGATAGCGGCCGGTCAGCACTACCTGACCCTCCACCAGCACCAGCGGCAGCCCCTCCTCCCCGGCGTGGGTCAGAAAGGCGCTGACCGCAGGTGTTTCGGCAAACTGCAGCGGCTGCTGGGCCAGATTGAAACGCTCGATGGCAACGCCCTGCTCCCTGGCCCAGGCCAGATCGGCGGCAAAGGTGACCAGCGCCTGATCGACCTCGGTGCCGCAGACGCCGCTGGCGCAGCAGAGGGCGGGGTCGAAAATCTGAATGACTGACATGGCATTACTCCTTGTGGCAGCAGGGCTGCGCAGGCAGCACATGGGGTGAGCAAGTGGACTCGGCGCGCATCATGCCGCACGCCTCCGGATGGCCGGCGCAGCACTCCTCGGTGAGATAGCCGATAAGGTCCAGCATCAAGGGGATATTGGCGCGGTAGCGCAGGAAGCGCCCCTCCTGCTCCACCGACAAGAGGCCGGCATTGAGCATCGCCTTGAGATGAAACGACAGGGTGTTGGGGGCGATGTCGAGCTCGCCGGCCAGCTCGCCCGCGACCCGCCCATCCAGCCCTGCCTTGACCAGCAGCCGCCACACATCGAGCCGGATCCCGGATGCCAGCGATTCAAAGACCTTGGTGGCCGTCTCTTTGTTCATGTTTGTCTCTCGTTGGATGCGCCTTCATTTCAACTATACAAGAATCATTGAATTGATCAAGTTGCCGCCAACTCTGCTCGTGAAGCCGCAACCTCCCTCTCAACAAGATCATGCCTTTCAATTACATTTTTCTTTAATTTGCATATGCTATTTATGCGGCGTATATATGGCATATGCAAATTAGGAGTCGTTATGCCGAGACCAAAAATAGCCCGTCGTATCTGCGGGCGCCCCGCCAACAGCTGCTTCAAGCCCAATGGTGTCCCCATGCATGAACTGGAGCAGGTGGCCCTCGCCGCCGATGAGTTTGAGGCGCTGCGCCTGGTGGATCTGGAGGGCATGCAGCAACAGGAGGCCGCCCGACTCATGGGCGTTTCTCGCCAGACCTTGGCCAATACCCTCAAGCGCGCCCGCTACAAGGTGGTGGAGTGCCTGAGCTTAGGTAAGGCCCTGTTGATGCAACCCGACGTCCCGCAACCCGGTGGAGAAACCGCGTAATGAACCAGAACGTGAATACAGCAGCCGTGCCAGGCAACCATGCCATCCTGTTGAGCCGGGGCCGGCCATCCGCCCACGTCAGCCGGGCTGAGCAGCTGCAGATTGTCAGTCCAGCCGGCGAGGTGCTCGCGACCATGTCCAACCCGGCCAACGGCGAGGGTTGCCGTGGCAAACAGGCCCTGCTGGCGACGCTACAGGCCCATGCCGTCACTCAGGTGCTGGTGCGAAACATCGGTGAGCACATGCTGGGCCGACTGCTCGATGCCGGGATATCGGTATGGCAGTACCGCTCGGTGCACCTTGATCTGTCTGCTGCCCACTTTCAGCCGCTGACCGACGCCAGCCAGGGCAGTCCGTCACGCCGCAAGGCCAGCAAGGCCGGGAGTCTTATCAAGGGGATCCGGCCATCCTGCAACGGCCGCAAGGGGAAACAGATCGGTAGGGAAAGTGGTTGTCACCAGGCAGAGCAGTGCGGCTGCAATCATCAACAAGGGGACGAACCATGTCACACCTGCTGCTGAGCATGCTGGCCGCCTTCCCATTGATCCTAGCCATGAGCGCCCTGCTCTGGTGGCGCCAAACCCGGCTAGCGGCAGAGCGCCAGGGCACTAGCGACCGGCCTTGTGGCTGCGCAAGCGCTTGTTCCGAGCATCTCTATCAAATTGCAGAGCCCGCCCCCAGACATTCCCCCCGGCAGGCAAGCCAACCCTAGCACCGAGAGCGTGAACGAGAGGTCAGGTTATGGCCGGATCCCGATACTGCTGATGGATGGCGCGAAACGCCTCCTTGCTGCGCAGCGCCGCCGCGACGCAGACGGGGTCGAACTGGCTGCCGGCATGGGTCTTGAGGTACTCGAAGGCCGTCTCGAACGGCCAGGCCTGCTTGTAGGGACGCTCGCTGGTGAGCGCGTCGAACACATCCGCCACCGTGACGATGCGGGCCTCCAGCGGGATCGCCTGCCCTGCCAGCCCCTCCGGGTAGCCCTGGCCGTCGAAACGCTCATGATGGTAGGCAATGATGTTCTTGAGCATGTCGGTGTGATGGATGCCGTCCAGACCAAACTCCTTGATCATCAGGGCGATCATCTCCCGTCCCTTGAGCGGGTGGATCTTCATCACTGCGTACTCCTCCGGGGTCAGCTTGCCCGGTTTGAGCAGGATGGCGTCCGGCACCGCAATCTTGCCGATGTCGTGCAGCTCGGAGAAGAGATGGATGAACTCCACCTCCTCGTCATTGAGGGGGTAATGGGCTGCCACCTCGCAGGCGATGAGCCGCGAATAGCTCGACATCCGGTGCAGATGGTTGGCGGTCTCCTCGTCCCGGTAGCGGCTGAACTCCCGCGCCGTGGTCAGC
>NZ_CDBH01000014.1:0-3599 GCF_000820305.1 Aeromonas dhakensis | reverse complement strand
CCGGCCGCCAGCAGCTTGCGGCTGTGCTCGGCGGGGGACCCCTGCAGCGAGCCCAGGGTATCGAGCACCCTGGGTTGCTGGCGCTCGGCCAGATAGCGCAGGGAGGGCACCTCGCTCAGCTTCACCTCGTACTGCAAAAGCGGCGAGCCCCCCTCCGTGCTGTGGGCAAAGGTCTTGAGCTTGTCCGTCTGCTGGTCATAGATGGCGACCGCAACCCGGCTCAACTTGTCAAACCGCTGCCTGAGCGTGGCGTGCACGTTCTGCACTTTTTCGCCAAATGAACTCTCCATCCCGCACGTCCTTCTGCTATTCCTGCAGGGAGTATAGTGACCCCTGTTTTTACTCTCCTGCCAAATTGACTCAAGCGTCAGCAACAAACATCAGGGCCCCGCAGACCGGCCGGCAAGGCCTGTTGCCACCATGGTTTTCTCCTTTGACGGCCCATTGTGGCCCGGGCAAAGAGATTGTTCGCTTCCGGCGTGCCGGCTGTATAGTTTTTGGTTAGCCATTCCGGTAAAATCCGCGCCCTAAAACTAGAGCCACCTAAGAGTGATTGAGCGATGTCCAACACAAAACAGGCCCCCAAAGTAGGATTCGTCTCCTTGGGTTGCCCCAAAAACCTGGTCGATTCCGAGCGCATCCTGACCCAGCTGCGTACCGAAGGGTACGACGTGGTGCCCAGCTATGACGATGCGGAGCTGGTGGTGGTCAACACCTGCGGCTTCATCGACAGCGCGGTGCAGGAGTCGCTGGAAGCCATCGGCGAGGCCCTGGCCGAAAACGGCAAGGTGATCGTCACCGGCTGCCTGGGCGCCAAAGAGAACCAGATCCGCGAGATCCACCCCAAGGTGCTCGAGATCACCGGCCCCCACGCCTATGAAGAGGTGCTCGGCCACGTCCACAAATACGTAGAAAAGCCGACCCACAACCCCTTCACCAGCCTGGTGCCGGCCCAGGGTGTCAAGCTGACCCCCCGTCACTACGCCTATCTGAAGATTTCCGAAGGCTGCAACCACCGCTGCACCTTCTGCATCATCCCCTCCATGCGCGGGGATCTGGTGAGCCGCCCCATCGGCGAGGTACTGGCCGAGGCCAAGCGCCTGAAAGAGGCCGGCGTGAAGGAGATCCTGGTGATCTCCCAGGACACCTCCGCCTACGGCGTCGACGTCAAGCACCGTACCGGCTTCTACGACGGCATGCCGGTCAAGACCAGCATGGTGGCACTGTGCGAGGAGCTGGCCAAGCTCGGCATGTGGGTGCGCCTGCACTACGTCTACCCCTACCCGCACGTGGATGACGTCATCCCGCTGATGCGCGACGGCAAGGTACTGCCTTACCTCGATATCCCGCTGCAGCACGCCAGCCCGCGCATCCTGAAACTGATGAAGCGCCCGGGCACCGTCGAGCGCACCCTGGAGCGGATCCAGAAGTGGCGCGAGATCTGCCCCGAGATCACCCTGCGTTCCACCTTCATCGTCGGCTTCCCCGGCGAGACCGAAGAAGAGTTCCAGATGCTGCTGGACTTCATCGACAAGGCGGAGCTGGATCGGGTCGGCTGCTTCAAGTACAGCCCGGTCGAGGGCGCCAAGGCCAACGAACTGCCGGATCCGGTGCCGGCCGAAGTGCAGGAAGAGCGCTTCCAGCGCTTCATGGAGCTGCAACAGCAGGTCTCCATCCGCAAGCTGGCCCGCAAGGTGGGCAAAGAGATGCTGGTGCTGATCGACGAGGTGGACGAAGAGGGAGCCACCGGCCGCTCTGCCGCCGATGCCCCCGAGATCGACGGCCTGGTCTACCTGAACGGTGAAACCGGCCTCAAGCCCGGCGACATGGTCAAGGTGCGCATCGACGAAGCGGACGAGTACGACCTGTGGGCCAGTCTCATCGACTGATCCCCGATAAGCACCAATAAAAAGCCAGTCAGCTCCTGACTGGCTTTTTTGTTGGTGCAATGCAAGGAAAAAGTGTTCAACCATGATTGCTCGAAGCGTCTGCGCATGGTCTGGAGGCATATAACCAATGGCGGGCTGATTCAGTCCCGATACAGGCGGGGCTGTTAGGATCCGGATTGACTCTCCCCGTCATAAGCCCTCTAATTGACAGCCTGGATCCCCATGATCGCGCACCTTATGAAAATTTTGTTGGTCGAAGACGACAAGCTGCTCAATCACCACCTCACCACCCTGCTGACCGAAGCCCAGAATCAGGTGCACAGCACCGAGAGCGCCCAGGTGGCGCTCCATTACGCCGCCGACTACCCCATCGACGTGGCAATCATCGATCTGGGCCTGCCGGACATGGACGGTCTGCAGCTCATCCGCCAGCTGCGCGAGCAGCAGATCCCCTTCCCCATCATCGTATTGACCGCCCGTGGCAACTGGCAGGACAAGGTGGAGGGGTTGGAAGCGGGGGCGGACGACTACCTGGTCAAGCCGTTCCAGAAGGACGAGCTGCTGGCCCGCCTCAACGCCCTGGTGCGCCGCAGCGCCGGCTTCATCTCCCCCAGGGTCAAGGCTGGCGACTACGAGCTGGATCTCTCCCGCAAGGAGCTGACCATCGCCGGTACGCCGGTGGTGCTCACCAGCTTTGAGTACCTGATCCTCGAATACCTGATGCGCAACGCCCGCCAGGTGGTCTCCAAGCAGCAACTGCTGGATCAGCTCTACGGCGACGGCGAGGGGGACCCCAACACCATAGAGGTGATGGTGAGCCGGCTGCGCAAGAAGCTGGATCCGGAGGGGCTCATCCAGCCCATCTCCACCATCCGCCGCCAGGGCTACATCTTCAACCTGTCGTGCAGCTGATGGGTTTTCGTCTGCCGCGCCCCATGCGCTTCATCCGCCGCTCGCTGCACATCAAGCTGATGTTGAGCGCCATGCTGGTCATCGCGTTCATCATGTCCTTCTCGGTCTACATCCTCTATCTGGGCCACACCGATGAGCAGGCCCAGAAGGCCAGCACCCGCATGCAGGAGAACCTCTCCAAGCTGTTCTCCTCCAAGATGCCGGACGCCCAGGCCAGCACGGATCTGGGCCGGCTCACACCGGATGCCATCGACCCTAACCTGGACACCCTGATCTGTCGGGCCGACGGCCAGCTGAGCTGGTCCAGCCTGCACATGCCGGAGGTGATCCAGGTCAAGGACTCCATCTGCGACGATCTGATGAAGTACCTGGGCGGGCTGGATCAGGACTACTTCTTCAAGCGCCTCACCATCAAGAATGGCGAGAGCTACTTCATCTACAGCCTGCGCTTCTTGCGCAACCACGGTGACGGCCCCACCACCTATTACGTGGTGATGGTCGATTCCGCCAAGCGCTACCTGCTGCAGACCCGCGACTACCTCTACCAGTGCATCCGCCAGGCCCTGCTCGCCTACGCCCTGCTCGGCGCTCTGCTGCTGCTCACCAGCTTCTGGAGCCTGGGCTCCCTGCGCACCATGGCGCGCCAGATCGACGAGATCCGGGCCGGCAAGCGGGAGGCGCTCTCCAACGACTATGAGCGGGAGCTGACGCCGCTGACCGAGTCGGTCAACCAGCTGCTGGAGAACGAGCGCCAGCAGACCCAGCGCTACCAGCATGCCCTCAACGACCTGGCCCACA
>NZ_CDBH01000013.1 GCF_000820305.1 Aeromonas dhakensis | reverse complement strand
CGCTTCGCCCGGGTTGAGCAGCTGATGAGCGAACTGAACGCTGGCGGTCGCGTTGTTATCCAGGCTGGCCAAGACCTGGCGCTCAGCGCATCCCGCGTCGAGGGGAAGGGGGATATCAACCTGCTGGCGGGCAATAACCTGCTCTTGGCCAGTGAAGCCAATCAAAGCAGCGATGATATTCGTCGTGGCAACAAACACATCATCGATCGCACCACTACCCAGCAGGGCGTCGAACTCAGTGGCAACAATCTGTTGCTCGAGGCCGGCAACAACTTGTTAGCTCAGGCCAGTACACTGGATGCGAAAGGGAATGCTGCGTTGCAGGCTGGTGGTGAACTGCAGTTACTCACGGCAGACAACGAGGTCTATCACTTCGAGCAAAGCAAGAGCAAAGGCTTCCTGAAGTCGAAATCTACCGAAATAGAGCAGAAGGATGTGACGGCGCAGGGGACGACCATCACTGCCGGTGGCAACGTGAGCCTGGCCAGTCAGGGGGACATGACCCTCAAAGGCAGTGACATCCAGGCTGGCGAAACCCTGAGTCTAGATACGGACGGCATGCTCAAGTTATTGACCGCCACCGATGAGTATTTCTACCGCAAGGATGAGAAGAAGAGCGGTGTCATGGTGAAGATGTCCGGCAATGGTACCAACAGTACCGCCGAGCGTCAGAATCAGCTGGACGGCGCGGATATCAATATCAATGCGGGTCAGGGTGTGCTGTTGCAAGTGGGGCAGAAGGAGGGAGAAAGCCTGCAGGCACGGCTGGATACATTGGCGACGCAACCCGGCATGGCCTGGGTGGAGCAGGTTCGCAGTATGCCAGGTGTGAAGATGGAAGCTGTGCAAGAGGCCTATGAACAGTGGAACTATAGCCAGCAAAGTCTGAGTCCAATTGCTTCCGCCATCATTGCTATTGCCTTGGCGGCTGCAACCGGGGGCGCTGGAGCATTGGCGCTGGGGGCTGCTGAGGGAACAGCTACAGCGGCCATGGCCAACGCTGCTTTTAGTACTTTGGTGAGTCAGGCAACTATCTCCACCATCAACAATGGCGGCAATTTGGGCGCGGTACTCAAAGAACTGGGCAGTAGTGCCAGCATTAAGCAGCTGGCGACCTCGGTGGCAACGGCAGGGGCGTTGCAGGGCTTGGACCAGGCGATGGGAGTGGCGAGTGCTGCACCTGCGGCCAGCAATGCAGCCAGCCAGCCTGCGGCCTCCAATCTGTTCTCCTGGGACACCTTCAACCGGGTGACCAGTCACTCGGTCGTGACCGCAGGGATTAACACCACCATCAATGGCTCCCACTTTTCGGATGCCTTTAAAGCCAGCCTGTTATCCAATATTCAGGGGGAAGTGGGTAAAGCCACGGCCAACTGGATAGGGGATCAAGGTATTCAATTTGATGCTGCCAACAGCCCGTTGGCAGAGGCAGGAAAAATCGCTGCTCATGGGGTGACCAGCGGTGCCATTGCCGAGATCACTGGCGGCAAGTTTGCGGCGGGAGCGGCCGGTGGTGCCATGTCGGAACTCGCCAGCAGCTGGAGCAGTCAGGTTTTCTCTGATACCGAGCACCAGGTTGCTTTGAATAAGGTATTGGGTGGGTTGGCAGCCGTGGCGGTGACAGGCGATCAAAGCCAGTTTGATACCGGGGCTGAGCGGGCGGAGACTGTGTATCGGTATAACTATCTGGAACATGGTAGACCCCAGCACTTTACTGAACGGTTTAAAGGTTGTAACGGGAGCCCTAGTTGCGAACAAGGGATTCTCAAGGAGATGGCAGAAGAGTCGGCAGATAACATTCAGAAGTTAAAAGTGTGCTGGGATGCAGGAGATGGTGCCTGTGTGACTCGGATGCGTAACCAGATTGAGCTGACTGAAAAAGCGTACACAGCTTTGCGTGTGCTGGATGATATGGCAGGCCGCAGCTATGAAGATACAGCCAATTGGTATGCTGATATCATTGACCAATGCACAGGCCAATGCGGTTGGTTGGAAGCCTCTTTACTCAAGACCGGGGCGGATGGTTTAACGAATATTGCGCTGGGATCGCTTGGTGCAGGGAGCATGCCCAAGTCCAAACTGTTAACAGGGAACACGAAGAATGCATCAAATGTTACCAAGAATGAGCAAGGTGTAGGGCAAAAAGCATCTACTGATAACGAATCTACGCAAACATCAGTAGGAAAATACTCTAAGAGAATGGATGTTGCGTATAGTTCCGCAGAATCCGTTAATTTGACATTTCCCGCAGGTTGGCAGCCGCCATACAAGCCTGGAACTAGGGTTACTGAATTTAAATCTACTGTAGATGAAGTCTATGTACGTGTGCACGGTGAGCATAATAAAGCTAGATCGTGGATGATGAAAAAAGAGGCCTTGGAGGGACTTACGCCAGAACAGATAAAATCTAAGTATGCTTTACCTGAGTTGCCAACATATATGTCTGAGGTTAATGTTCCAGCCGGAACCAAGGTGCGAACTGGCACTGTAAATCCTCTGCCAGCATTTAATGGTATCGGCAATGCTACTCAATATGAACTATTGCAACGCTTGCCTGAATCAGCGTTCACAAATACGGTGAGGCTCGGTCAATGAATAAAAATATCTTCGAAATTACTGATGGCTTAATCACCATCAATGACAAAGCTGTAAACTTACCTTATCCAGTAGTTGAGGCTATAACTATAGGTGAAGTTGTGGTAGTTAGAATCGAACCGGCAGTCGGTGAGTTATGCAACGCTAATATTTATGGTTTTACAATTAATGGGTGTTTTAAGTGGGAAATTGAAGAAAGCCCTCATGGAACTGAGCCTGACAAACCATTCACATCAATCTATATTTCGCCAAACGGCAAGCTTATTGCTGGAAACTGGAATGGTATTGATTATGCGGTAGATGTAAAAAGTGGCGCAATCTCCGCTGTTGCCTTTAACAAATGAGCTATTCCGATGTCTGGTTCACAGGCTCAGGGCTAACCGGTATTAGGGCCTCATGTACAGGACCTGTTCCGTCCCAAATATGATGAAATCAGGAACCCCCGCCTCTTTGCTGGCAAACGAACCGGGGCTGGCTTGGGTCAATCATGCCAGGTGCGAAGATGGAAGCTGTGCAAGAGGCTTATGAACAGTGGAACTATAAGTCCAATTGCTTCCGCCATCATTGCTATCGCCTTAGCGACTGCAACTGGGGGCGCTGGAGCACTGGCGATGGGGGCTGCCGAGGGAACAGCTACAGCAGCGGCCATGGCCAACGCTGCTTTTAGTACTTTGGTGAGTCAGGCAACTATCTCCACCATCAACAATGGCGGCAATTTGGGGGCGGTACTCAAAGAACTGGGCAGTAGTGCCAGTATCAAACAACTGGCGACCTCGGTGGCAACGGCAGGGGCGTTGCAGGGCTTGGACCAGGCGATGGGAGTGGCGAGTGCGGCACCGGCGGCCAGCAATGCCGCCAGCCAACCTGCGGCCTCCAATCTGTTCTCCTGGGATACTTTCAACCGGGTAACCAGTCACTCAGTCGTGACCGCAGGGATTAACACCACCATCAATGGCTCCCACTTTGCGGATGCCTTTAAAGCCAGCCTGTTATCCAATATTCAGGGGGAAGTGGGTAAAGCCACGGCCAACTGGATAGGGGATCAAGGCATTAAATTCGATGCTGCCAACAGCCCGTTGGCAGAGGCAGGAAAAATTGCTGCCCATGGGGTGACCAGCGGTGCCATTGCCGAGATCACTGGCGGCAAGTTTGCGGCGGGAGCGGCAGGCGGTGCCATGTCGGAACTCGCCAGCAGCTGGAGCAGTCAGGTTTTCTCCAATACCGAGTATCAGGTTGCTTTGAACAAGGTATTGGGTGGGTTGGCGGCTGTGGCGGTGACAGGCGATCAAAACCAGTTTGATACCGGGGCTGACCGGGCGGAGACTGTGTATCGCTACAACTATTTGACTCATAAACAAATAACAGACTGGTTAGATAAGTATGGTAGTGCGGCAACACCAGAAGAGCGGGAAAGACTTCTTTCAGCTGCACAACAGGTTGATAAAGTTCAGCTTGAAAGAGCATTGCAGACAGCCATCTCAAAAGATGCATTGATTACCCAACAAGATGATTTAATGCAATTAATCCAATCTGCTAACTGTAATTCATACTGCAGAGAGTTATCTCTGCATAGCTTGAATCAGTTAACACCAATTATTGATGGGTATGAAGATCTTGAACGAAGAAATAATATACCTAAAGCTGTTATTGCTACGATCAGTCTTGGTATTCCGGCATTCAGCAAAGCAGTTGCTCCAACTGTTGGGAAATGGGTGGGTAGTGCAACAATAGGAGAGCGGCTTGTTGGGGTTGGAATTAGTGGGGCTGCTAATGCTGGAGCTCAAATATATTACGGTGAACCGTTTAGTTGGGTTACTTTTGGTGCTTCAATGGTAACCGGTGGTGCTACTGTAAATATGGGGTATTGGGGGGCGACGACAGTAAATGCTGCAGGAAGTGGTATTACTAGTCTTATTGAGAAAAAAAGTCCATGGCGCCCAATGGCGGCTGGTGTCATGGGATCTACAGTTGGATATGGAGTTGGTAAAGCGGAGAAACCCCTGGATAAGTTTTTTAATCCGCCTAAAAATGATATAAAATGGATGCAATCACCCAATACACCAATATTTTATCCATACCCTAAGAGCAATCTTCCTGCGATTATTGCCGGTTCTGGTAGCGCCGTTCTGTCGGAGGTGGCGACTCATGCAACAGAAGACTCCATGCGCCTATATGAGGTTTTGAAATGAAAGTTATGGTGTTTTATATTCTTTATTCTATTTTAGGTTCATTTATAATGTTTTTAGGAGTTTTGTCCATAAGAACAATGATTTCATTTATAGATGGCTTTATTTATTATCACGGTAATATCTCAATCGCTTATTCTTCGGTTGAATTTATGTCTGATTTAAAGTTAAGTATGTTTTGGGGTGTCGGTGTAGGCGTTGTAACATATTTATATAAACGTTTTGGTCGATATCAGTAAAATATTGGTGTTAATGTCTCTTTGTGGTTAGTTGTTTTTTCGAGCTTTGGAAAGCTAAGGCCAGTAGAGGTAGGTTGGGGGTGTGGCCGCGTTGACTGCAGTACAAGGGGTCAGCGTGAGTGCCGTCGGTGCAACGTCAGCGGCCATGGCCAACGCTGCTTTTAGTACTTTGGTGAGTCAGGCAACAATCTCCACCATCAACAATGGCGGCAATTTGGGCGCGGTACTCAAAGAACTGGGCAGCAGTGCCAGCATTAAGCAGCTGGCGACCTCGGTGGCAACGGCAGGGGCGTTGCAGGGCTTGGACCAGGCGATGGGAGTGGCGAGTGCTGCACCTGCGGCCAGCAATGCAGCCAGCCAGCCTGCGGCCTCCAATCTGTTCTCCTGGGACACCTTCAACCGGGTGACCAGTCACTCGGTCGTGACCGCAGGGATTAACACCACCATCAATGGCTCCCACTTTTCGGATGCCTTTAAAGCCAGCCTGTTATCCAATATTCAGGGGGAAGTGGGTAAAGCCACGGCCAACTGGATAGGGGATCAAAGTATTCAATTTGATGCTGCCAACAGCCCGTTGGCAGAGGCAGGAAAAATCGCTGCTCATGGGGTGACCAGCGGTGCCATTGCCGAGATCACTGGCGGCAAGTTTGCGGCGGGAGCGGCCGGTGGTGCCATGTCGGAACTCGCCAGCAGCTGGAGCAGTCAGATTTTCTCTGATACCGAGCACCAGGTTGCTTTGAATAAGGTACTGGGTGGGTTGGCAGCCGTGGCGGTGACAGGCGATCAAAACCAGTTTGATACGGGTGCTGAGCGGGCGGAGACGGTGCATAGGTATAACTACCTCAGCCACCAACAAAAGGCACAAAGAGATAAAGAGTTGTCTAACTGCACCACCCCCCAAGCCTGTTTGCAAACTCGGGTTAAATGGGCTGCTATCGATCTGGGACAGGACGGGAGCTTTGCGGCGGGAATGGCTGCGGGAGTACCTGCCAGTCTGTATGAAACGGCTGAAGGGATAGTGAAAGCAGCCAGCAGCCCCATAGAAACCCTTGATGCGCTGAAGGCACTGTTTAACAGTGGTGATGCATTGGGAAAAGTCTCGGATGTAATGAAGCAATCTTACATTGCACGGATCGAGAAGCTGAAAGCTGAATACCAAAAAGCTGGAGCCAGTGGCTCATTCAATGCAGGTGTTGAAATCGGTCAGCTGGTGACTGATATCGCGAGTCTGGTTGCTGGTGGTGCCGGTTTGGCGAAAGGTGGGGCTCTGGTTGTCACTAAAGTGACGGGCAAGGCCACTTCAGTTGCTTTGGATGCGTTAGGCGGAGGGCTGACCAGTTATGAGTTGCTGGTCAAAAATGGTGGCACATTTGCCAGCAATGGCCGTCCTCTGATGGATTTTCGGACGTTAACCAATGCGCAAAAAGGGGTAATTGGCGATTTGTTGGGTTCGCAGAAGATCCAGCAGGCCATCCCTGGTGCACAGGAAATAGGCCGAGTTCCCGGAGTGGGTCAAACTGGTATTGATGGTTTGTACAAAATCGATAAACCGGGTGTGGATTATCTTGTGGTGGAGTACAAGTTCGGCTCGTCAAAACAAGGGATGACCAAGGATGGTTTACAAGGGAGTGATGGTTGGCTATTGGGTAGTAAGACTAATTACAACCGAATATTAGAGTCGGCTGGAAACAATGAGCGCTTAGCCGACAATATAATTAAATCAATGGATGCAGGTAGAATAGAGAAGTGGTTGGTGCATACGGATCCTTATGGTAGGGCGAGTGTTGGTATTATGGGCAAGGATGGGAAACTTATTTGAAATCACGATGTGTCATCAAAAATAATGTGGAATAAGAAATGATTAGAGCGACTGAAGGAAGTCAGCATTACTGGGATGAGTGGGTAATTTATGGTGATGAGTCTATAGCTGATTTTTTTAGTCAGAGCTGTTTGCCATCAGAAAATAAAGAATACAGGCCTCAATTTTTATTTGAAATAGTGAAAAAAAATTGGCACCAAATACTTCGTCGCTATTCACGAGGTGATGACATTAAAGAGCTGGCCCAATATTTTCCGCCCTTGCTAGACGCTTGGGAGGAGTCGGAACGATTGGGCCGAGACGTTTTTACCGAGCAACAGCAATATACTCGTCATGCTTGGCAAGTAAACCTTGACCATTATATCGTCTGCTTCTGGCTTGTTGGATTGGCGTTGGCGTTGGATATTCCCGATGAACAGTGGCAACGTTTACTGACGTTGATTGGCAATGAGGGTGAGGATGCTTTGCTTGATCGAGTGATCGCCAGCCGCCAGCAAGGGCGAACAATTGGCGAAGCGCTCTGCCACCCCAAGCCTTATCAGCGGTTACTTAACGCCATAGATGCTCCCGTAGAGCAACAGCCGTGTCTACTGGCTGAGTTTGTTGAAAACTGGTACCGAGAGCTAGACCGCCCCGCTAAACCGGGGAATGCACCAGCCACTGCTATGTATGAGCGTCCATATTGGTATACCTACGGCGATAAGAATTTTGAGGGAGGCGCATATTTTGGACGGTGGTGTGTAGAGGCTGTTGCAGCAGTCAAAGCATTTGGATTGGATGATAGTTTGTGCCTTGGCCATGAACATTACCCTAGCGATTTATTGCGCCCAGATGGGCCTAGTACTCACCCAGTACGTTCAGATGTTGAAACTCAACCGGAAGCATCTCCTCCTGCTACTACTCCAGCTAAAAACTGGCTCAAGAAGTTGTTGGGGTGGTAAAAGAATAAAATCATGTTGTTAGGAGGAAATCTGGGACCCCCACCTTTTTGGAGATAACAGGTGGCAAGTTTGCGGCGGGAGCTGCAGGTGGTGCCATGTCTGAGCTTGCCAGCAGCTGGAGCAGTCAGGTTTTCTCCAATACCGAGCATCAGATTGCTTTGAACAAGGTATTGGGTGGGTTGGCGGCCGTGGCGGTGACAGGCGATCAAAACCAGTTTGATACTGGGGCTGAGCGGGCGGAGACTGTGTATCGTTACAATAGTCTTCAGCATATGTTTAACTTAGCTGCTGAAGCGAAGATGGCCGATGTGAATAGAGGACTTGAACCCATAATTAAAAATGCTGATGAAGAGGCTAAGAAAGAAACGCTAAAGGAAACACTTAAAACAAGTGCCTATATTATCGGTGCCGCATATTTTGGACCTGCAGCAGCAGTCGAGAGTGTTTTCGCAGGATCATCAATATCAACTATGGCTAATGCAGCATATCAGTGGTATGACCTTAGTCTTCCTGGCAATGAAAATAAATCTTTGGATTATTATGGAAGTGCTAATGCAGCAGTTACAGGAGCGTTGGCCCCTGGTAGAGGTATAAAGGAAAATATAGGTATAGCTATTGGGTCATCTCTTATTTTAGATGATTTAAGTATTGATAAAACTGATGTTTCCAGGGTCGGATCTGCCTTGGGGGGGCGCATATGGAAAGTATATGCCTGGGCTTTCTAATAAAATCCTAAAGGGAGACAAAATACCAGGGGTTGTTTTTGAAACAACAGGCAGTCTTGGTAGTGAGTTTTTTACTGGGTACTCTAATAAGTTGCTTTTAGAGAGAGTTGAAAAAAAAGAAGTCATGAAATGAAGTGTTATCTTGGGTTATGGCTTTACTCATGTTTTTTTGTGTCCTTTTATGTTTTTTAATCGGAGGGTCAAGCTCCATCGTTTTTTATTTTAAAGAAGGCGAGTTTCTTGTTCCTAAAGGAGAGGTTGAACGGGCTGTTATATTTTGTTTTATAGCTGGAACATCGATATAAATATATATTTTTGTTGTCTCTCTCTTTAAAGAAAGTGAAAAAAAAGAGTGAGATAAAGGATATATTAATTTTGAAATCCCAGAAGGAAATCTGGGACGCCCACCTTTTTGTTAAATTTGAGATGGCCAACAGCCCGTTGGCAGAGGCAGGGAAAATCGCTGCCCATGGGGTGACTAGCTGTGCCATTGCCGAGATTACCGGCAGCAGTTTGCGACGGGGTGGCCGGTGGTGTCATGTTGGAACTCGCCAGCAGTTGGAGCAGTCAGGTTTTCTCTGATACCAAGTACCAGGTTGCTTTGAACAAAGTATTGGGTTGGCGGCCGTGGCGGTGACAGGCGATCAAAACCAGTTTGATACCGGGGCAGACCGAGCTGAGACAGTAGAACGTTACAATAATCATGCCCATGCATTGGCTGCACTCAAAGCTCGTTATCCAGAGGAGTATGCCAAGTTAATGGATGAGAAACAGAAGGAGTTTAAATCTTGTGGTGAATCACCAGAGTGCAAAAATGTAGCAATAGCGGGTTTTGACCTCGTAGGCTTACCACTACTTTCATCAGAGCTGTTGCTCGCGGCAGGCATTGGTGGCTCAGCAAGTACAGGTTTCCAGTTGTGGGACAATAATTGGGATATCAGTAAAGTCGATGCAAGAGACGCTGTATTTGCTGCTTACCTGAGCGCGGGTACTGTTGGCTGGGGATTCTGGTCAACGGTCGGTGCGAACGGAGCCGGTGGTGCTTATATGAGTTACCTCAAAGGGGAAGATCCTTTAAATGGTGGAGTTTCAAGTGGGGTTGGTGCTGGATTGGGATATGATTTAGGAAAGTTAATAGAGATACCGCTGGATATTAAGATGAACCCAAGTTATAAAAATTACGAGTGGATAGATATAGGGCTTGGAATAACCAAGCAACCTGCCAGTAATATTACTCCAAGCACTACTGGGAACGTTGTAAGCTCTGTTCCTTCAGAATGGACATCTAAGGTAGTAGAGGAAAAAATTAAAGATGAATTTAAAAAGTAGAATTTTCATTTTTGTTGCAAGATGTATAGGGGTGATTGCCACCTCGATGTTTTTTACACCTATATTGGCAGGATTTGCTGGCATTCTTATTGATGTTTATATCTATTTTAGATATGGTCACACTTTTAATGTTTTAGATGAGTATTTGTTTTTTGCATCCAAGGGCGTTGCGCTCGGTGTGATTATTGGAATATCAGGTTGTATAATTCTTTTATTTAGGGGCAGTAGAGCCTAGACGCTTCTTACTGAAGGTGCGAAAAAGTCGCTCGCACCTTCATGCTAATTAATCAGCATGCTGTTAGTATGTTGTCGCTACAACTATACATGTTTTGTTAATGCTTTTTATAAAGTTAGTTATTTAAGGGGGGGGGATTAAAATTGATGGATGCTCTGGATTACTATAAGAACTTAAAAAGTACAGCCATTAATAAAAAATGACTAATGGTTGTGTTAGATATTCTATGCTAGAAGTTACTGCTAGAGCAGAGGTTGCTATCCGAAGAACCTATCTTTTTACGGAGTTCAACCCTAAAACTGGTAATACGAGGCAATGTATGGAGAGTGATCATAATTCAGGAAGTGTAATTCGTGTCCATCCAAAGAATATTAATGGATAGCCAGTTGACGCTCAGCATTACTCTCCAATGGGAGCTGAATTGAAGAGTTGAGGACAACAATGACTCTAGGATACATAGTGGCCGATAGGCTTGAAAAAACAGCTGTCGGTGGATTTGATGTTTTTAAAATATCAAAAGAGGCATTTAGTATTTATCAGGATCCAGAGCTCTCCCTCACAGAGAATTTAGATATGGTATCGCTGATCGCTGATCGCTGATCGCTGATCGCTGATCGCTGATCGCTGATCGCTGATCGCTGATCGCGATGGAGGATGGGCCAGAATTCGAAATGATAGAAAAGGAATTTTGGATCTTACTATCAGAGATTCGACAGATGTAGGGCCGGTTTGTACAGATCTAGTTATCACCTGACACAGGCCTCAAACCGGTGTCTTGTTTACGCTACTTTAGAGCGCACTTCCTTCGGTATCAATTTCAGACCCTTCTTGAACATGCTGTAAGGCGTCTGTCCCTCCATCATCCTGCCCTGATGTGGCCGCTGGGTGTTGTAGTGCTCCAGGTAGCTATCCAGGTCTGTCTGCATCTGCTCTACCGACTCATACCAGGTCGTCCTCCCCTTGATACGGAAGTGTTCATCCAGCAGTGTGCGATGCAGCCGTTCGATAAAACCGTTGCTCTGCGGCCTGCGCACCTTGGTTGTCCGATGTTCAATCCCCTCCAGTTGCAGGAACAGCTCGTAGGGATGATGGTCAGGGCGCCCACAGAACTCACGTCCGTTATCCGACAGGATGGTGTAGACCCGCGCCTCGTGAGCCTCGAAGAACGGCAACACAGTTTCATTGAGCACATGGACCGAGGTCACCGGCAGCTTGCTGGTGTAGAGCCGCCCCCAGGCGTGGCGGCTGTAGCAGTCCAGTACGGTTTGTAGCCAACCCCCTTGAGTACACCGACGAAGAAGGTATCGACCGCCACCAGTTCCCCGGTGTAATGGACCTCAATCTGGCGTTCGCGGAACTCGGGACTGAAGCGCTCTAACAGGCGAATTTGCTCGTCATTGAGCTCAATCGTCTACTCCCGGTGAGTTTTCTCGAGGCGCAACAAACGGTCGTGTTTAGAGAGCAAATCGTGACGTTGCCACACGCCACGCACGCTACCCGCACTGACGTTGATGCCTTGCAGAGCGAGTTCTTGCGCGACCCGCAACGGTCCATGGGTAGGTTGGGTCAGTGAGTAATCGAGGATGGCCTGCTCAATCTCGGGAGCGACCCGGTTGGGATGAACCCCTTTGCAGCCGGGCAGTTTGTCGAGCAAGCCCTCGGCGCCATAGGTCTGGTAATTACGGCGAATTTCGTAGAACTGCTGACGGCTGTAGCCGATGAGCTTGCAGGCTTTGCTGACATTATTGAGCTCTTTGGCGAGCTCTAGCAGGCTGAGTTTACGACGTGCTACTTTCTCGTTGGTGGTCATGCGGTGACTCCAGATAACACGGTAGGGGTACCGTTTTGTTATCCGGTTTGAAGCCGTATGACCACTCCCTTTTGTGGGCAACTGTCAGGTGAATACCATCTCCATACACCTGATGGATTACTACAACTGGCGGCGTCCACATCAACACAATGATGGAATACCGCCAGCAAAAGCCGAGACTCGGCTTAACTATGTGTCCGGATTTAGTTGACCACTACAGCAGCACCATGTCAGCACATGGACCGAAGTCACTGGTGGTTTGCTGGTGTAGAAGAGCCGTCCCCCTATCAGTAGAAATTGGCGTGGGGATTGTTACTCCTCAAGCCCTTGCTTCAGCTGTTCTCGCACCTTCTCCACCAGTTCGCCCTCGCTCCCTTGCCAAGCTATGGCTTGCGCGATGGTG
Source organism: Aeromonas dhakensis (assembly GCF_000820305.1). Classification (GTDB taxonomy): domain Bacteria; phylum Pseudomonadota; class Gammaproteobacteria; order Enterobacterales; family Aeromonadaceae; genus Aeromonas; species Aeromonas dhakensis. Next base: position 34,747 of record NZ_CDBH01000013.1, on the reverse strand, counting down.
GTGGAGGTGCCCGGCAGAAAGCGCAGCTCACCACCCGCCAGCTCGTAGAAGCGGCTCGCCATCCGGGTGCCCTCGTCTACATCGCCGGCCACCAGCAGCATGGCCTGGGCCAGCACGGCGCCTTGGTGATCCTGGCCCGGCGCCAGCCAGCGCTGGGCGGTGCCGGTTACCTTGCGACCCCCGATCACCAGATTGTACTGGCCATCGCAAAACGAGCCGGGCACGAAGTCATAACTCCCCTCAAGACCATATTCCCCCAGCAGGGCGAGCAGCGGCGCCCCCAGCAGCCGGTAGTAGTGGGCCAGATCCGTGGTGGTGCGAGGCAGCATGAGCGACAGATTGAGGATGCCGGCGCCGTGGGGCACGGCGGTGCCGCCGCTGTCGCGCACATGCACGGGCCAGCCCTCGGCGGCAAGCTGCTCGCAGGCGGCCTGGTAGCGGGGCAAGCGGGTATCCTTGCGGGTGACGATAAGGCATTGGGAAGCCTGCCAGAGGTGGGCGCGGGGCTGGCGGTCATGGGCGCACTCCCGCAGCCAGAGTTGCTCCTGGGCCAGGATCTGATCCGGGGTGTGGCTGCTGGGCAGGGGGGAGAGCAGGGTATAGGGCATGGCAGGCATCCTGAGCAGAGGCTGCCCTGCACACTAACCGCGATGGCGAAGGAGGTAAAGCCCCGCATGGCGGGGCTTTGGTGCAAGGATGGCGGAGTGTCAGGCCTGTGCGGCGGCGCGCTTGGGCAGCAGCAGGTTGAGCACGATGGCGGTGAGGCCGCCGGTGGCGACACCGTAGGAGAGCACGCTCTTGGCCAGATCCGGCAGGTGTTGCAGCACTTCCGGCACCTGGGCCACTCCGAGGCCCATGGCCAGCGACACCGCCAGGATCATCAGGGCGCGGCGATCTAGCTCCTCGCGGGAGATGATGCGCACGCCGGCGGCGGCGATGGTGCCGAACATGACGATGGTAGCGCCGCCCAGCACGGGCTCGGGGATCTGCTGCACCAGGCTCGCTACCGCCGGGAACAGGCCGAGCAGGGCCAGCATGGCGGCGATGAAGAGACCGACGTGGCGGCTGGCCACCCCGGTCAGCTGGATGACGCCGTTGTTCTGGGCGAAGGTGGACATGGGGAAGGTGGAGAAGACCGCCGCCAGCATGGAGTTGGCACCATCGGCCAGCACGCCGCCCTTGATCCGCTCCATGTAGATAGGCCCTTCCAGCGGCTCGCCGGAGATGTCGGAGGTGGCGGTCATGTCGCCGATGGCCTCGAGCGCGGTCACCACGAAGATGATGGCGAGCGGCACGAACAGCTGCCAGTCAAAGCCGAGCCCGTAGTTGAGCGGAACAGGCACCATCAGCAGCGGGCCGTCGAAGGTGGGGGCGTTGACCTTGCCCAGCAGCAGCGCCACCGCATAGCCCACCAGCATGGCGATCATGATGGCGGAGAGGCGCAGCCAGGGGTTGCGGCTGCGCTGCAGCAGCACGATGAGGCCGAGGACCAGCAGGGAGAGGAAGAGGTTGGTGTGGCTGGCGAAGCTGCCGTCCGAGAGGGCGCCATAGCCGCCTCCCATGCTGATGAGGCCCACCTTGATGAGGGTCAGGCCGATGAGCAGCACCACGATGCCGGTCACCAGCGGGGTGATGATCCGTTTGACCAGGTGCAGGAAGCGGCTCATCACCACGATAGTGAGGGCGGCCGCCAGCATGGTGCCGAACAGGGTGCCCAGCAGATCCTCGGTGGGCATGGCCGCCTGTTTGAGGGCGAGGCCGGAGGCGATGATGGGGCCGAGGAAGTTGAAGCTGGTGCCCTGCACCGAGAGCAGGCCGGAACCGAGGGGGCCGAAGCGGCGGGTCTGGATGAAGGAGGCGATGCCGGACATGACCAGCGACATGGAGACGATATAGCGGGTGTCGGCGGCAGGGAGGCCGAGGGCGTTGGCGATGATGAGGGGCGGGGTGATGATGGCGACAAACATGGCGAGCATATGCTGCAGGGCGGCGAACAGGGTCTGGGGCAGGGGTGGGACATCCTCTATGCCGTAGACCAGTTCGCTGTGGGCTCGTCTGGGTGGATGGGCCTCTCGGGTTGCGCGTACGGCGGCAGCCTGTTCCATAAATACCTCGAATATGTGGGGGAGGGGGGAGAAAATTGGGCGCTATTTTAGTGATTGAGAACGGGCTGACCAGCGCTAATTCGGCTGGAAACGGGTTTATTTTTCCATGGGTTGAAACGTTTGCGCGCGGCGATTATGATCCGCCGGTTTGTGTGACGGCGCTCGCCCGTAAATGGCCCGGGTTGCATAGGATTTTGCCGCCGCACGGCGTAGAATGAGGCCTCTGTTGCGATTTGGAGGCTCTGGATGCTGAAGCTGTCGGAGTTCTGGAGTGCCCGTGCCCACTCCGAAGATTTTACCCTGACCCGCATGGGCTTTATGACGGTGCGTCTTCGGCTGCTCACCTGTCTGCTGATGGTGGGCCTGCCCGCCTGGGCGGTGGTGGACTGGCTGACCTTGCCTGCCGCCCAGTTCGATGAACTGTTTCAGGCCCGGATCTTCTGCCTGCTCGCCCTCTCCCCCCTCATCCCCTTCTCCTACCTCATCCATTTCAAACGCGAACGCATGAAGCTGGCGCTTGGCTACCTGATGGCGGTGATGATGCTCTTCTCCCTCATCTGCCTGCACAGCTTCGGCGCGGATCAGGAGTTGCAGGCGGGCTACATGGCCTTCCCCTACCTGCTCATCAGCCTGTTCGCCATCTTCCCCATTCCGCTCTCCCTAGGCCTGCAGCTGGCGGGGGGCATTCTGGTCACCATGCTGGCCGGCAACTGGCTGCTGGTGGGGCAGCCGCTCTGGAGCGTGCAGACCCTCAACCAGATCTGGCTGCTGGGGCTGTTTGCCCTGGCCAGCAGCTGGGTGCAGTGCGGCCAGCTCAACATGCTGCTGCAGCTCTACCGGGAGTCCACCACCGACGAGCTGACCGGCATGATGAACCGCCGCCTGCTGATGAAGCAGCTGGAGAAGGCGAGGATGAACATGGTGCGCAAGCAGGTGCCGTTTGCGGTGCTGTTGCTGGATCTGGATCGCTTCAAGCGCATCAACGACACCTTCGGCCATCTGGCGGGGGATGCGGTGCTCAAGGAGGTGGCGGCGACCCTGGCGGAGCAGCTGGAGCCCGGCATGGTGCTGGGCCGCTACGGCGGCGAGGAGTTTGCCATCCTGCAGCCCAACTGCGCCGAGCTGGCCCAGGCCAAACGGGTGGCCGAGCGGCTGCGGGTGGCGGTGGAGGCGCGGCTGGTGAAGAGCCCCACCTCCGATGAGCTGCTGGAGGTGACGGTGAGTATCGGCCTGACCCTGGCCCTGCGCGGCGAGGGGGTGGAGGATCTGCTCAATCGGGCCGACGAGTGCCTCTACATGGCCAAGATGGCCGGGCGCAACTGCGTGGTGGGGGAGCCGGGTGGCAAGCCGGCACAGCCTGCCGCCATACAGACAGATGCCGCCTGAGGGCGGCATCTTGCTTGAGCGGGGTTGGGCGGGCTCAGCCCAGCTGGTACTTGCCGGAGAGCTGCTGGGCCAGCAGCTTGAACATGTTGAACACCGCCATGGTCTTGCCGGTCGGGGTGCCATCTTCGGCCAGGAAGAACTCCCCCTTGAACACCAGGATCTCCCCCTTCTGCTCCACCGAATCGGCGCGCATGCCGTGGATGAAGTCTTCGTGTTCCTTGATGATCTTGTTGGCCATCTCCAGCAGGGCAGTCTCGGTGATCAGCTCTTTTTGTGGTTGCATGCTCGTCTCCTTAAACGACTACTGGGCAGGGGGCATAAGGGTCGGCCCTGCCTCTGATTGAAGAGGAGGCCAGCATACTGCAAAGCGGGATTTTCTGTCATTGATATGACCCCGCATTTTCCCGCTTTGCTCTCTTCCCTTATCCCAGCACCAGATTGCGCAGCCAGCGGCGCTGGCGGATGCGGCGCTGCACCAGCAGCATCTTGCTGAGCTCCTCCAGCAGGATCACCGCCACCACCCAGGAGAGGGGCCAGCCGAGCAGGTTGACCGCTCCCCAGGCGAGCGGCAGGCCGATACACCACATGCCGACGATGTCGATGAAGATGCTGTAGTTGACGTCCCCGCCCGAGCGCAGCACCCCGACGATGCCCACCATGTTGAACACCTTGAGCAGCATCCCCAGACACAGGATGGCGAGCACCTGACCGGCCTCCGTCATCAGCTCGCCCGGCAGGTTGCCGACCCACTGCAGCAGGTGGGTCTGCAGCAGCCAGACCGCGATCCCCACCAGCAGGGCACCGATGGGGGCGAGCAGCAGAAAGAGCTGGGAGTGCTGCCAGGCGACCTCGTACTCTTCGGCCCCGAGCCGGTGGCCGAGCAGGGTGGAGCAGGCCACCGCCAGCCCGAAGAAGAGGGAGATGAGGATGCTCTCCAGCGTGCCGAGGGTGGTCATGATGGCCAGCGAGTCGGTGCCAAGGTGGGCGTAAAGAAAGCCGTAGAGCAGCATGCCGAAGGCCCAGAGCCCGTCGTGAAACAGGAGCGGCAGGGCGATCAGGGTGAAGCGCACCACCTCCTTGCGCTTGAAGGCGGCCAGCCAGTCTTGCTTACGCGGGATCAGGCGAGGTTCGATGCGCCACACATAGCACAGCAGCAGTGCAGTCTGCAGCAGCCGCGAAATCGTGGTGCCCCAGGCCGAGCCGGCCACCCCCATGGCCTCGAAGCCGAAATGACCGAAAATGAGGGCGTAGTTGAGGATGACGTTGGCAATGATGGCGATGATGCCGATGCGGGTGGGGGCGGCGGCATTGCCGACCGAGCGCAGCGCCGACTCCAGCGGCACCACCACGGCAGTGCAGAGAATGGTAGCGCCGGTGATCATCAAAAACTCGTCGGCAAGCTCGCGCAGCGCGGGCTCCTGGCTGGCAAAGCCGAGCACGCTGCCAGGTGAAAGCACATAGACGAGGGCAAATGGCAGGCTCACCGCCAGGGCCCCCACCAGCGCCAGCGCCAGCGAGCGGCGCACCCCGGCCATCTCGCCGCGGCCGTAATATTGTGCCGCCAACACCGAGACCCCGCCCGAGAGTCCCGCTATCACCAGCAGATTGAAGAAGAAGACCCGGTTACCCAAGCCGACTGCCGCCACAGCCGTGGTGCCAAGCTGGCTCACCATCATGATGTCGATGAGACCGAGCAGGGAGAACATCATGGATTGCAGCGAGACCGGCAGGGCCAGCCGCCACAATCGGGTCATGAACTCACGATCGGTGGTTTGTTTTAAAATCGCTTGCCAATAATTCATTTATGTTAACCGGGTAGCTAAAAAGCAAGGTTTGTCATGGGTATGATAGGGGGAGTGGCGGGTGGCTTCACTGTGAGCCTCTCTCGGCTTTCTTGTGCAAAACTATCCTGTTGAGGTGCTATGCCGTTTGTCAGCGAGTGTCTGGAAATCGCCCCGGCCTGCGAGGAGCGGATGCTCGGGCGAGAAGGGCTGCCACTGCTCGGCGAGGCGGGCATCTTCCTGACCGGGCTGTCGCACATCCGCGATCACTACCTGATCCGCCGCAACCGGCCTGAGTTTCACATCCTGATGGTGAGCCACGACGAGGGGGGCGCCCTGCTCACCGATGACGGCGAGCAGCCCATCCCGGCCGGTTCGCTCATCTTCTTGCCGGCGGCAGTGCCGGGCGGCCTCAAGCTGGTGGGGGCGCAGTGGCGCACCAGCTGGATCCTGCTGGATGACGTGCCGCGCTGGCAGCACCTGCACCGGCTCGGTCACCGCATCTGGCAGGGGGAGGAGGGGGAGCCGCTCTATCACCTGCTCAGCCTGATGCAGGGGGAGGGCGTACGTTCACCGCTGCAGCCCCAGCTGCTGAGCCTGCTGCTGGCGCTCCTGGAGCGCACCCTGCAGGGGGAGGTGCGCGGCACCCCCGAGCTCAGGTTGCAGGCGTTGTTTCGACGGGTGGAGGCACGCCTCGACGAGCCCTGGAGCGTGGCCTTGCTAGCCGATCAGATGGCCTGCTCGGTGCCCCACCTGCACCGGCTCTGCCGGCAGGTGTTCGGCATGAGCCCCATGGCCTGGCTCACCGAGCTTCGTATGAATAAGGCGCGCCAGCTGCTGCTCTATACCAACTGGCCGCTGGGCGAGCTGGCCGGCCGGGTCGGTTACAGTGACGGCGCCAACTTTGCCAACCGCTTTCGCCGTCTCACTGGTCTGACCCCTGGCGCCTTTCGTCGCCTGGGTCGCAAACCTTTTGCAACGGATGTGCAAACTCTTTGAAATTAACGGCGCAAGCCCATAGGATCGGCGGACTCCTTCGTCCAGGTCATCGTTTAGGTACCCGATCCATGTTTGAAGATAATAACCAGAAACGTCCCCTCTACATTCCCTATGCCGGTCCGGCCCTGCTGGAGACCCCGCTGCTCAACAAGGGCAGCGCCTTCACCAGCGAAGAGCGCAGCAACTTCAACCTCGAAGGCCTGCTGCCCCAGAATATCGAGACCATTGAAGAGCAGGCCGAGCGGGCCTACCGTCAGTTCATGGCGTTCGGCAACGACATGGACAAGCACATCTACCTGCGCAACATCCAGGACACCAACGAGACGCTCTTCTACCGGCTGCTGACCAACCACCTGACCGAGATGCTGCCGGTCATCTACACCCCGACCGTCGGCAAGGCGTGCGAGGAGTTCTCCAACATCTATCGCCGCGCCCGTGGCCTGTTCATCTCCTATCCGGACAAGGACAGGATCGATGACATGCTGCAAAACGCCACCAAGCAGAACGTCAAGGTGATCGTGGTCACCGACGGTGAGCGCATCCTGGGCCTCGGCGATCAGGGCATCGGCGGCATGGGTATTCCCATCGGCAAGCTGTCGCTCTACACCGCCTGCGGTGGCATCTCGCCAGCTTATTGCCTGCCGGTGGTGCTGGACGTGGGCACCAACAACCAGCAGTTGCTGAATGACCCCTTCTACATGGGCTGGCGCAATCCGCGCATCTCGGGTGAAGAGTATGCCGAGTTCGTCGACGCCTTCATTCAGGCGGTCAAGCGCCGCTGGCCCGACATCCTGCTGCAGTTCGAGGACTTCGCCCAGAACAACGCCATGCCGCTGCTCAATCGCTACAAGAACGAGCTCTGCTGCTTCAACGATGACATTCAGGGCACCGCCGCCGTGACCCTCGGCAGCCTCATCGCCGCCTGCAAGGCCTCCGGCGCCAAGCTCTCCGAGAAGCGGGTCGCCTTCCTCGGCGCGGGCAGCGCCGGTTGCGGCATTGCCGAGCAGATAGTGGCGCAGATGAAAGCCGAGGGGCTGACCGATGCCCAGGCGCGCAGCCGGGTCTTCATGGTGGACAGATTCGGCCTCATCACCGACAAGATCCCCAACCAGCTCGACTTCCAGCGCCGTCTCTCCCAGCCGGTGGAGCGCATCGCCGACTGGCCGGTGGGGGACAACATCTCCCTGCTGGAGGTGATGGAGCACGGTCGCCCTGACATCCTGATCGGGGTCTCCGGCCAGCCGGGGCTGTTCACCGAAGAGGTGGTCAAGACCATGCACAAGCACTGTGCCCGCCCCATCATCTTCCCGCTCTCCAACCCTACCTCCCGGGTGGAAGCCACCCCGGCCGACCTCATCCGCTGGACTGACGGTCAGGCGCTGGTGGCCACCGGCAGCCCGTTTGCACCGGTGGAGTACAAGGGCAAGCGCTACGTCATCGCCCAGTGCAACAACTCCTTCATCTTCCCGGGGATTGGCCTTGGCGTGATCGCCGCCGGCGCCACCCGGGTGACCGACGCCATGCTGATGTCGGCCAGCCGCGCGCTGGCGGAGTGTTCACCGCTGGTGAAAGGGGAAGAGGGCTCCTTGCTGCCGGATCTGGCGGACATTCATGAGGTTTCCCGCTACATCGCCAAGATGGTGGCCAAGACCGCCATGCTGCAGGGCAAGGCGGTGCAGACCCCGGACGAGGTGATCGATCAGGCCATCGAGGCGAACTTCTGGCGCCCAGAGTACCGCCGCTATCGCCGTACCTCCTTCTGATCCTGCGCAAAGGAGCAAAGCAAAAGGGATGCCTCGGCATCCCTTTTTTGTGCATGGCGTGGCGGGCTTGCTGGCCGGCGCGCTGTCATCTGCACCTGGTCACACGTCCGGCCCTCTGCTCGGCCGGGTTCACTGCTCTGCTGGCATCTCCGGCGCGGCGCTTCCCTGGGTACCGGTGACCCGCACTTCCACCCGGCGATCCGGGGCCAAGCAGTCGATGAGGGCAGCTTTGGCCTTGATGGCATCACACTGGCTGCCGGTGACCGGATTGCTCTCGCCATTGCCCTGGATGCTCACCTTGTCGGCGGGCAGCCCCTTGCCGATCAGGAAGTTGGCGACCGTGCTGGCGCGGGCCTCCGACAGCCTCTGGTTGTTGGCATCCGTGCCTATGCGGTCGGTGTAGCCCATCACCACGGCGCTGCCATCCTTGGGCTGGACGTCGACGATCTGCTGGTAGAGCGAGTCGAGTGCCTGCATCCCCTCCGGCTTGAGATCCGCCTTGCCGAACGCAAACAGCACGTCCGAGCTCAGGTTGAAGGTCTGATCCACCGGCTCGGGGGCGGGCGGTGGCGGGGGAACGACCATGGGCGCTGGAGCCGGCTCGACCGGTTTGCTGCGGTTGGGGTGGATCACCAGCTCCAGGGTGGCGGTGCTGATGTCGCTGACCCAGCGCTGGGTACCGCTGCCCACCTTGTCGTTGTCAGGATCGTCGCCGACCCGGACCAGATAGCGGTAGCGGGCCTGGATGTCGACCCAGTCGTGCAGCTTGGCGGTGAGGCCGAGACCGGCCAGCGGAGCCAGGTTGTTGTCACCGCCGTTGACGGATTTGACGTGGTAGAGGTAACCCCCCCCCTCGGCGAACACCGAGAAGATATCCCCCAGCGGCAGCCGCCCAATCACCGACAGGGTGGCGCCCTGGCTGCTGAAGTCATTGCCCTGCACATCCCAGTTGCCGGTCGACAGGTAACCCAGTTCACCTCCCAGGTTCTCGGTGAAGTTGTAGCCGCCGAACAGGGAGAGCGCGGTGGCGTCCTTGCTCGCATCCTTGCCAAAGTCACCCAGATCGTGAGCGATGGCCCAGCCGCCACCCACCCCGGCGTACCAGTCGTTGTCCGGCGCCGCCTGGGCACCCGTGGCCGCCAATGCCAATGCAATCCAAACCGGTTTTACTTTTATGTTCATCGCGTATCCTCGTCGATGCTGGTGTAGTAGGGCGCAAGCCCTGTTGAGTACAACCACCACTATTTATAGGTGATGCAGAGCGTTTAACCAGCTGACGGGGCAGGTTGGCAGGAAATGTGCACAGAAATGCGCACAAAAGCGGAGCAGGTTGGCGGGCCTGACGAGGGGAATAAAAAAGGAGGCCTGATGGCCTCCTTCATGGTCAGCGGGCTGACGACTTACTGTTGAACTTGCTGTACACCGGTGACGCGCACTTCAACGCGACGGTCCGGCGCCAGGCAGGAGATCAGCTGAGCCTTGGCCTTGATGCCGTTGCACTGGGTACCGGTGACCGGGTTGGCCTTGCCTTGACCCTCGATGGAGACCTTGCCAGCCGGCAGACCCTTGCCGACAAGGAAGTCGGCCACGGTGCGGGCACGGGCTTCGGACAGCTTCAGGTTGTAGGCTTCGGAGCCGATGCGGTCGGTGTAACCGACGACCACGGCGCTGCCATCTTTGGGCTGAACGTCAACGATCTGCTGATACAGGGTGTTCAGGGCGGCCACACCTTCCGGCTTCAGAGTGGATTTGCCGAAGGCAAACAGCACGTCCGAGCTCAGGGAGAAGTTCTTGTCGACCATCACCGGCTCAGGAACGGGCTCGGGTGCCGGGGCGGGCACAGGGGCCACATAGGTGGTGCGGTTCGGGTGCATCACCAGCTCCAGGGTCGCCACGCTCATGTCGGTTTCCCAGGTCTTCTGCTCGTCACCCAGGTTCCACATGTAGCGGTAGCGGGCTTGCAGATCGAGCAGGTCGGAGAGCTTGGCGGTCACGCCCAGACCGGCCAGCGGGGCTGTACCGTTGTCGCTGCTGCCGTTGCCGTTGACGTGGTTGAAGTAGGCGCCGCCTTCTGCAAACACGGAGAAGATGTCGCCGAGCGGCAGACGGGCCAGACCGGACAGGGTCGCGCCCTGGGTCTTGAAGTCAACGCCGTCAACGCCGCCTTTGCCGGCATAGAGGTAACCCAGCTCGGCGCCGAAGTTCTCGTTGAAGTTGTAGCCGCCGAACAGGGAGAGCGCGGTGGCGTCCTTGTCTGCGTCTTTGCCGAAGTCGTCCAGGTCGTGACCATAAGCCCAACCTGCGCCCATACCTGTGTACCAGTCGTTGGAGGCTTGAGCGGTGGTGGTGCCCATGGCTGCGATGGCCAGAGCAATCAGGGTGGGTGCCATTTTCATTTTCATCGTTTTATCCTCGTTGAGTTTGCCGTGCTAGGGCGTACTGCGCACTCTTTCAGTTATACCGGCCGCAGATGACAGTCACGCTGCGACCTCCATGGTGAACCACGGTTGGTCTGAATGAAAAAAGAGATGGTTCCTGGATACTCACGAAGCCTTGGCTTCATGGACAACTAACCGGGCCGAATGCACTTTTAATAGTTCATCCAATACCTTACAAGCGGGTTTACTGTATTCTTTTGACTCGCACGGATCAAGTTTCTGTACAGATATCCAGCACTGGCGCGGCGCTGCGGTGATTGTGGAGAAGGAAGCCGAGGGAAACGATTTGACAGGAAGTGACGCTGGTTGCAGTGTTTTTGCTCAAAAACAGGCGGTAGGAAAACAAAAGGGGATGCCGTGGCATCCCCTTTTCGCATTATCTGAACGGAGTCAGATTACTTCTGAACTTCTTGTACGCCAGATACGCGAACTTCTACGCGACGGTCCGGAGCCAGGCAGGAGATCAGCTGAGCTTTGGCTTTCACGCCGTTGCACTTGGTGCCGGTAACCGGGTTGGCTTCGCCACGACCTTCGATGGCAACCTTGCTGGCAGCCATACCCTTGCTGACCAGGAAGTTGGCAACGGTGCGGGCACGGGCTTCAGACAGCTTCTGGTTGTAGGCGTCGGAACCGATACGGTCGGTGTAACCAACGACAACAGCGTTGCCATCTTTCGGCTGGAACTCAACGATCTGCTGGTACAGAGCGTTCAGGGCAGCAACGCCTTCCGGCTTCAGGCTGTCTTTGCCGAAGGCGAACAGCACGTCGGAGTTCAGGGCGAAGTTCTTCTCAACTACCTGCGGAGCCGGAGCCGGGGCTTCTTCAACAACCGGAGCCGGAGCCGGAGCTACGTAGGAAGTACGGAACGGGTGGTATACGGCTTCCAGGGTCGCAACGCTCTGGTTGGACTTGTAGCGTACGTCGTCCGGGGCGTCGCCTGCGTGCAGGTCAGCCACGTCCCACATGTAGCGGTAGCGAGCTTGCAGATCCAGCGCGTCGTTGACCTTGTAGGTCACGCCCAGACCAGCCAGCGGGGATACTTTGGTGTCGCTGGTGCCCAGACCGTCGGTGTGAGCCCAGTAGGCGCCGCCTTCAGCGAAAGCGGAGAAGTCGCCGCCCAGCGGCAGACGAGCGATACCGGACAGGGTGGCACCCTGGTTCTCGTAACGCAGACCGTCGGTGTTGCCGCGGCCAGCGTACTGGTAACCGAATTCGGTACCGAAGTTCTCGGTGAAGTTGTAACCGACGAAGGCGTTGGCAGCAGCAGCGTCTTCAGTACCAGCGTAACCGCCGCCATCGATCTTGTTCAGACCGTTGAAGTGGGCAGCACCGGCACCGGCACCGAAGTAGATGTCGTCAGCGGCGTGAGCGGCAGTTGCACCCATGGCAGCCATGGCGATGGCGATCAGGGAAGGAGCCATTTTCATCATAAAAAAATCCTCGTTGAGATGGCACGTTGTTCACGTGCTTCGCACTTTTTAATTTATGTAAGCTGCAGGCTCTGCCGAACAACAGCGTTGAGTCTGGCAGGGATCCCGGTTCCTTCCGGGAGGCACGCATTCCTGGTGCACTAGCGAGCGGGGGACATTGCCAAAACAATGGTTCACCCCTTCACGAACAGCCGGTGTCATTCCGATGACGTGGCGCACTCTATGCCGAATTCAAAACATGATCAAGCTCACACATAATTCATATGGCAGATTGTGTCGTGTGGGTAACTGGCTGTTTATCCAGATTAATTAGTGATCCAAATAGGATCTGTGCAGTCTCTTTTCGAGTTTCATATAGGCCTGAACCCAGTCAGATTGCGCCATGGCGGGAGATTCCCTCGCCTGGAACACCGCCAGATAATCGGCCTCGGTTGCTTCGCACAGTAAGGGTGTAAAACTGACCAAAAAATGCCGGGCCAGGTAGGGATCGAGGGGCCAGATATTGAGGATGGCCCGGGCCACAGGCTGTACTGCAGCTGAACAGCAAAAGTGGCGGTGGCCCGTCTCGAGCCAGTCGGCCATCTCGGCGAGCGCGCTGGTGGGGACCAGACCGCCATCCCCTCTTGTGCTGGCCAGTGTCAGCTGCTGGCCATTGCCAAGCAGCAGGGTTCCCGCTTCCTGCATGACACCGTCGTGGCTGCGCAGGGAAAGTCCGGCAACGGGCTGGTCGAGAAACAGGCTGCTCTTGTCATCCAGCGCAGCCAAAACTGCTGCCGCCTGATCGTGCAGGGCGGCGGGCAACCAGAAGGCTTCGGCGCGAGTCTGCTGGCCTTGCTGCAATTGGCGACTGAGTTCTGCGGGGGAGGATACCGGGTGTAAACAGGAGATTATGCCGGGAAGTGCCATGGGTTCTTACTCTTAAGGGATAGCCCGCGGATTATACGAGTAATTCCTGTGGCAACAATAAAGGTTTCTTTTCGAGACTGTTTACCTGAGGCGGTTGAGCGATTACCATCCCCGATGTTTGCAAGGGTTGTCGTCGAAAGACGCTGATTAAAGATAGAGACTCGACCATAACGAGTCCGTTCAAAACTGATACACTTGACTACGAGTCGTCGCGAAAAATAAAGGTGGAGTCAATCCGCCGTACGGAGTATGGAACAATATGAATTCAAATATCGTAACTGTTGGTAAGAAGATCCGTCAGATCCGTGAAGCAGTCGGCCTGAGCCGTCCCAAGTTTGCTGATCTGCTGGGCGTTCCCCCGACCACCCTGAAGAACTATGAGCTGGGTTATCGTGAAGTTGGTGGCGCCTTCCTGGTGGCCCTGGCTCACCACCCGGAACTGCACAAGTTCACCCTCTGGCTGCTGGCTGACAAGAAAGTCGCCGAGATCGGCCAGATCGGCCCGGACGATATTGCCAAGGCTTGAGCTGATTGAGCCCTGACAAAAATGCCGCCCTCGAGGCGGCATTTTTTTATCCATCAAATATCTAATTAATTTAATTAAATTTGGCTAATTGTGCTCTCACCAAGGCTTTTCACGAAAATACCTTGGCAAGCCGAATCAATCCTCAGAAAATTCCGACCGCTAAAATTAGCAGTACCCCTCGCATGATGCGCACAGTGAGACAAGCATGAGTCAAATCACTCCCAAGGCCAGAGATGGCTTTACCAGCAAATTCGGCGTTCTTGCCGCCACCCTGGGCTCAGCCGTCGGGCTGGGAAATATCTGGAAGTTTCCCTACCTGACGGGCGAAAACGGCGGTGCCGGTTTCCTGCTGGTCTATGTGATCGCGACGCTGCTGGTCGGCCTGCCGGTGATGATCTCGGAGATCATGCTGGGGCGAAAAGGCAAGTCCGATGCCGTCACCACCCTCAGCAAGCTGGCCCCCAAGGGGCAGCCCTGGTGGTTGATCGCCCTGATGGGCGTGCTGGCAGCCTTCCTTATCATGTCCTTCTACTCCGAAGTGGCGGCCTGGGTCTTTGCCTACATCTTCAAGGCCGTTGACGGCTCCATCCTGTCGACCGATCCCAAGGTGACCGGGGCGGCCTTCGGGGCGCTGATAAGCGACCCGCTGCAGAGCCTGCTCTGGCAGTGGCTGGTGCTGATCCTGATGGGGGGTATCCTGCTGATGGGGGTCTCCAAGGGGATCGAGGCGGTCACCAAGAAGCTGATGCCGGTGCTCTTCATCCTGCTGCTCGTTATCGGCATCCGCAGCCTGACCCTGCCCGGGGCCAGCCAGGGGCTGCACTTTCTGTTCTCGCCGGATCTCTCCAAGATCACCGCCGGGGTGGTGCTGACCGCCATGGGGCTCGCCTTCTTCAAGCTCTCCATCGGCATGGGCTGCATGATGACCTATGGCAGCTACTTTCGGGATGATCAGAACATCCCGCTGACCACCTTCCGGGTGATGTGCGCCGATCTGTTTGTCTCCATGCTGGCCGGCATCGCCATCTTCCCGGCGGTATTCGCCTTCGGCTTTGAGCCCACCGCCGGCCCCTCCCTGCTGTTCATTACCATACCGGCGGTGTTTGCCAGCATTCCGTTCGGCCACCTGTTCATGGTGCTGTTCTTCGTGCTCTCCGCCATCGCCGCCACCGGTGCCATGCTCTCCATCCTGGAAGTGCCGGTCTCGGTGGTCTCCGAGCGATTCCGCATGAGCCGCCCTAAGGCAACCCTGCTCAACCTGCTGGTGCTGGGGGCGGTGGGGTCGACCTGCGCGCTTTCCAACAGCTCGCTGGCGGACGTTCATATCGCCGGCAAGACCTTCTTCGACCTGTTCGACTTCGTCTCCTCCAACGTATTGATGCCCCTTGGCGGCATCTTCCTCTGCCTGTTCGTGGGCTGGGTGTGGGGCTTCGAGCGGATGAAGGAGGCGCTGACCAACGGTGGCGAGCTGGAGCTGGCCATCCTCAAGCCGCTCTTCTTCATCATCCGTTACGTGTCGCCGCTGTTGATCCTGATCGTGATGCTCAAGGGGTTGGGGCTGTTTTAGCCGGCAGTTCCCACAGCAAAAGAGCGCCGCAAGGCGCTCTTTTTGTTGGTGATGCGGATCCGGTGAACCGTGCTAGATGAGGCCTAAGCGGGATAACTCTTCCTTGAGCTGATCGGCGTTGCGCTCGACGCAGGCTTCGCCTTCGTTGATGGCATCGCTGGCGCGGTGGAAATCCATGATGGAGAAGCTGCCAAGGCGCGGGCAGAGCTGGATCTCGGGCGGGTCGCCAGCCATCCGTGCGCGGGTGATACGCTCCTGCATGATGTTGATGGAGCCGGTCATCACGCTCCACATGCCGGGTGTGTTGGGGCTGTCGCCCCGGTTGAACCACTGGCTGAAGCGGTTGCCGCCACTCGGTTCGTCCGGCTCGTCGGTCCAGGGTTGGTGCATGTCGGCGTTGAGGTTGACCGCGATCACCACCTCGGCCCCCATGGCGCGGGCCAGCGAGATGGGCACCGGGTTGACCACGGCGCCGTCCACCAGCCAGCGATCGTCGACCCGGGTCGGGGTCAGGATGCCGGGCATGCCGCAGGAGGCGCGCACGCACTGGCGCAGCGGCCCCTGCTGAAGCCAGATCTCGCGGCCGGTATCGAGCTCGGTGGCGACGCAGGCGAAGGGGAGCGGCAGGCTCTCGATGGCGGGATCCCCTAAATGGTTGGCTGCGATGCCGAACACCTTCTCGCCGCGAAACAGGCCGCCGGAGAGGGCCGGATCGAGCAGGCTGACCACCTGCAAGCGGCTGAAGCCACGCACCCAGCTCTCCAGCTTGTCCAGTTCACCGGCGGCATAGGCGGCGCCTACAAAGCTGCCGATGGAGCAGCCGGCCACCAGATCCGGTTTGACACCGAGTCGCTCCAGCGCCCGTATGATGCCGATATGTGCCCATCCACGGGCCGCGCCGCTGCCAAGAGCCAGTCCCACACGGGGTTTTCGTGCCACTTTGTCTCTCCGAACATGAGTGAGGGGATCAGCTTACCCGCAGTTGCCGGCGCCGTCATCCTGCCAGGGTTCACTGCGATTGCGCCCGTTGGCCTTGGCCTGGTAGAGCGCCACGTCGGCCCGCCTGATGACCTCCTGCAGCGGCGTCTCGGCGCTGCCGTGGTGATAGCCGAGGCTGATGGTGACAGCCAGCGCTGGCGCCAGCGCCTGCCAGGGGTGACTGGCGATGTGCTGGCGCAACCGTTCGGCCAGCTGGTCGAGTGGTTCGCCTCCTTTGGCCGCCAGCAGCAGAAACTCCTCGCCGCCCCAGCGGATCAGGGCATCTTCCCGCCGCAGGTGCTGCTGGCACAGGCGCACCAGCTGGATCAGTACCTGGTCGCCCACCTCGTGGCCAAAGCGGTCGTTGACCTGCTTGAAGTGATCGCAGTCGAACATGATCACCCCGACGCTGCCCCCGCGCTGTTGATGGCGGCGCTCGAACTCGTCGAAGTAGTGGCGGTTGAAGGCGCCGGTCAGGGCATCGTGACTGGAGAGGTAATCCAGCTGCCGGTTCAGACGGCGAGACTTGAGGTTGGCGAGCACGGCCCAGGCCATGAAGAAGAGGGCGATCAGGGTTGGTGCGGACTGACTGAGCAGGGCCCACAGCAGGGAAGGCAAAGGGACGCGATGGAGCAGGATGAGCTCGGTGTCAGGAATGGCGTGCTGGAACTGAAACGCTCCCTGGTGCCAGCGATAGCCAGCCTGCGTCGCCATCGGCTTTGGGCGCAGACCTGCCTCCTTCACGCTGCTGGCCAGGATCTGTTGATGTTGGTTGACCAGAAACAGGGTGCCTATACCGGGAGTAGACTCTCGCAGCAGCTGTTCGAGCCGGGAGAGCAGCACGTCGATGCTGATGACCCCCACCAGCACCTGATCCTTCACGATGGGCTGTGACAGGGTGATCATCTGCCCCGCCCCGGCAAAGTCCTCGTAGGGGCGCGAGACGGTGGCGCGCAGGCTCTTCTCTTTCTGCTTCAGGGCATCCTGCCAGTAGGACTTGAGATAGATGCTGCGCTGAAAATGGAACTGGCTGGAGGGAACCCAGGGGTAGAGGTAGAGGAAGTCATCGACCCCGGTGAAGTAGATCCAGCCGACCTTGTCCCCCAGCAGCTTGCTGGCGGTGGAGAGCAGGGGGGAGAGGCTCAGTGCCAGGTGCAGTCTGGCGGCCCGCTCGCTGCCGGGGGCTGGCAGTGATCCCAGCCCGGTCAGGTTGCCGCTCAGCCCCTTGGGCAGGTCGGCTGGCACCCGATCCAGCGCAAAACCCTGGTCGCCATTCTCCCGCAGGGCGCCATAGAGCTGGAGAGTGAGGGCGGATTGCGGGTTGCTGCGCAGCCGCTCTTCTGCCTGACCGCGCATAGCCTCGAGAAAGGTTTCCATCTGTTGAAACTGGGATTTCAGGCGGGAGGCGGTGCTGAGGGTGTCGCTCTGATAATGGTCGGTGACCTGGGTCAGGGTCAGCTTGAGAGTGATGGCAAGCAGCAGGGCGACGAAGGCGCAGAGCAGCCATTGCAGGCGATAGGTAACAAAATGGGGTCTGGGTTCTGGCATAGGCGTTAGGCGGGATCCGGACAGGTTCGGAGCATCAGTTTAGGGCACAATCGTGAAGCCCGTCTTCTGCTACTGCTATTTCAATCAAATATCGCCGTTTCTGTTACGTTTTGTCACATTTATACATAGTCACGGCATAGTCAGGGGGTAACATGGTGACCATCATTGATGAAGTGCCCTCTTTTCTCTTAATTTCATGGATTGCTTGATGAAAATGCGTACTTGGCTGGTGCTTGCCTGCCTCTCTCTGCTGATTTCCGCCGGCTGGTATTACCGCCACTCTGCCCCTGCCGGCAAACCCCAGCCACGTCAGGTCAACATCCGGGCGCAGACGGTCAGCCAGAGCCTGGCCGAGCCCTCCATCAAGCTGGTGAGCAAGCTGGCCGCCAATCGCTCCGTGGTGATAAGCCCCGAAGTGACCGGCCGCATCGTTAAAATTGCGGTGCGCTCCGGCCAGCAGGTCAAG
Source organism: Aeromonas dhakensis (assembly GCF_000820305.1). GTDB lineage: Bacteria > Pseudomonadota > Gammaproteobacteria > Enterobacterales > Aeromonadaceae > Aeromonas > Aeromonas dhakensis. The sequence continues at coordinate 16,854 of NZ_CDBH01000013.1, read as the reverse complement.
CAGGGGGACGTGCTGATCGCCCTCGACGCCGGCAAGCAGCAGGCGGAGCTGGCCGAGCAGAGCGCCAGCGTGCGCGACGAGACCCGCAAGCTGCGGGACATGCGCCGGCTGGTGGCGCGCGGTGCCATCACCACCTCCGAGCTGGAAGGGCAGGAGGCCACGGTTGCCCAGGCTCAGGCCCGCGCCGATGCCGCCAGGTACGAGCTCTCCCTGCGCACCCTACTGGCGCCGTTCGACGGTTCGGTCAGCCTCATCGATCTGAGCGAAGGGGCCCTGGTCAACAGCGGCGATACCCTGCTCCACCTGGACGAGCTGGCCAAGCTGCGGCTCGATCTGGCGGTGCCCGAGCGCTACCTCTCCCTGCTGCGCCCCGGCATGGCGGTGACGGCGACCAGTTCGGCCTGGCCTGACCAATCTTTTCGCGGCGTGCTGGAGACCCTGGACAGCCGCGTCTCCAACGATACCCAGAACATCAAGGCGCGGGTGATCATCCCCAATCCTGACGGTCAGCTGCGCCCCGGCATGCTGCTCAACGTCGAGCTCTCCCTGCCGCCGCAGAAGATGACCCTGATCCCGGCCCAGTCGGTGGAGTATGCCGGCGAGCAGCGCTTCGTCTATCGTCTCGAACCCAATGGCAAGGTCAAACGGGTACCGGTGGTGCTGGGGGATACCCATGGCGAAGAGGTGTGGGTGACCGAAGGGCTCAAGGTGGGCGATCGCATCGTGGTCGAGGGGCTGGTCAACCTGCGTGACGGCGTCAGCGTGCACGATCTGGCGGAGGTCAAAGGCTGATGTGGCTCTCCGATATTTCCGTGCGCCGCCCGCTGGTGGCGGTGGTGCTGAGCGCGCTGCTCACCGTGTTCGGTCTGGTGGCGTTTTCCAAGCTGACGGTGCGGGAGATGCCGGACGTGCAGACGCCGTCCGTCTCCATCACCACCATGTACGAGGGGGCCGCCCCCGCCGTCATGGAGAGCCAGGTCACCAAGCCCATCGAGGATCAGCTCTCCGGCATCAGCGGCATCAAGAACATCAACTCGGTGACCCGCAAGGGGCGCTCTGTCATCACGGTGGAGTTCAAGCTCGGCTGGAACATGGTGGAGGGGATCTCGGATGTGCGCGACGCCATCTCCCGCGCCCGCCCCAAGCTGCCGGACGAGGTGGATGAACCTCTGGTCACCAAGGACAACGGCAACGGCGACGTGGCGGTCTGGCTCAACTTCAGCAGTACCCAGATGGACCGCACCGCCATGACCGACTACGCCAACCGGGTATTGGTGGATCCCTTGAGCCTGGTGGACGGGGTGAGCGAGGTGTCCCTCTCCGGCGATCTGACCCAGGTGATGTACGTGCGACTGCGCCCGGCCGACATGGCGGCGCGCGGCGTCACGGTGGCGGACGTGCAGGACGCCCTCAAGCGTGAGAACATCGAGCTGCCGGGGGGCGAGATCCGCAACAACAGCATGACCATGGCGGTGCAGATCGCCCGGCTCTATCACACCGCCGCCGATTTCCAGGCGCTGCAGGTGCGCACCGCCGCCAACGGCCAGAGCATCTATCTGGCCGACATCGCCGATGTGGAGGTGGGGGCCAAGAACGAAGACAGCGCCTACCAGCGCAACGGCCGCGAGAGCCTGGGGATCGGCATAGTCGCCCAGTCCACCGCCAACCCGCTGGCGGTGGCGCAGGGGGTCGAGAAGAAGATGGCCGAGATGCAGCGCTTCCTGCCGGAGGGGGCGACCCTGGAGGTCGACTACGACTCCACCATCTTCATCAAGCAGGCCATCGACGAGGTGTACGAAACGCTGGCCATCTGTGCCGTGCTGGTGGTGGCCGTGCTCTACCTGTTCCTGGGGCAGGGGCGTACCACCCTCATTCCGGCCATCACGGTGCCGGTCTCCCTCATCTCTGCCTTTATCGGCGCCTGGTATCTGGGCTTTTCCATCAACCTCATCACCCTGCTTGCCCTTATTCTTGCCATCGGTCTGGTGGTGGATGATGCCATCGTGGTGGTGGAGAACATTCACCACCATCTGCAGCGCGGCGAACCGCCCCTGCTGGCGGCCTGGCACGGTACCCGCGAGGTGGGCTTTGCGGTGATCGCCACCACCGCCGTACTGGTGATGGTGTTCGTGCCCATCGCCTTCATGGATGGCATGGTGGGCCGGCTCTTTACCGAGTTCGCCATCCTGCTGTCGCTGGCGGTGCTCTTCTCGTCGCTGATTGCGCTCACCCTGACCCCGGCCATGGGTTCCTGGCTGATGCGCTCGGTGGATAGACCCAACCGGCTGACGGCGGCGCTCGATCGCGGCCTCGGCTGGGTGGAGACCCACTACCGCCGGCTGCTCGGCTGGGTGCTGCACCACTCGCGCTGGACCCCGCTGGTGCTGGTGCTCTGCCTGGGCGGTATTGGCGCCCTGTTTGCCCAGCTGCCCACCAGCCTGACCCCGACCGAGGACCGGGGCGTGCTCTACGTGTTCGTCAAGGGGGCCGAGGGCACCAGCATCGAGCGGATGAAGCGCAACATGCAGCAGGTGGAGGCGGCCATCATGCCGCTGCTCGGCAAGGGGGTGGTGCAGGCCATGAGCTTCAGCACCCCGGCCTTCGGCCGCGGCGGCGATCAGACCGGCATGGCCATCATCCAGCTCACCGACTGGGCCGAGCGGGATGAAACCGCCACCGAGTTTGCCAAGTCCCTGAGCGGGCGGCTGGCCGGCATTCCGGACGTGATGATCCGCACCTTCCAGCCGGGTTTTCGCGGTGGCTCCACTGCGGCGGTGCAGTTCGTGCTGCAGGGCTCCGACTATGCTGAGCTCTATCAGCAGGGGCTAGCCCTGAAAGAGGCGGCGGCCCAGAGCGGTCTGATGGAGACGCCGGATCTCGACTATGCCGAGAAGACCCCGGAGCTGCAGGTGACCATAGAGCGGGATCGGGCCAACCAGCTCGGCATCCCGGTCTCCACCGTCGCGAGTTCCCTGCAGGCCCTGCTCGGCGGCATCAGCCAGACAACCTATGTAGACAGAGGGGAGGAGTACGACGTCTATCTGCGCGCCAACCAGCGCGACTTCAACGGCGTCTCCGACTTGAGCCGCATCTACCTCAAGGCGGCCAACGGCGAGATGGTGACCCTCTCGACCCTGGCCACCGTCAAGCAGGTGGCGAGCCCGCAGCGCCTCAATCACTACCAGCGCCAGAAGGCGGTGACCCTGACCGCGGATCTGGCGCCGGGCCATACCCTGGGCGAGGCGCTGGATTACCTGGACGGCTGGGCCAATGCCAACCTGCCAAACGGCATGACGGTGGATTATGCCGGCGAGTCCAAGGACTATCGCGACAACCAGGGTGAGATGGTGATGGTGTTCGCTCTGGCCCTGCTGGTGGTCTATCTGGTGCTGGTGGCCCAGTTCGAGAGCATGCTGACCCCGGCGGTGGTGATGGTGACGGTGCCGCTCGGCATCTTCGGCGGCTTGCTCGGCCTCTGGCTGACGGGGCAGGAGATGAGCATCTACAGCCAGATCGGCATGATCATGCTGATCGGCATGGTGACCAAGAACGGCATCCTGATCGTCGAGTTCATCAACCAGCTGCGCCAGCGTGGCGAAGGGTTTGACGAGGCGATCGTCGCAGGCTCGGTGCGCCGCTTGCGCCCCATTCTGATGACCTCGCTCACCGCCATCATAGGGGCCGTGCCGCTGATGCTCTCCATGGGGGCAGGGTATGAAAGCCGGATGTCGGTGGGCACAGTGGTCTTCTTCGGTCTCTCTCTGGCGACCCTGGTGACCCTGCTGCTGGTGCCCGCCATCTACCATCTGCTGGCCAGACGGGCCGGCATGACTGGCGCGCGGGATCAACAGGTGGACGAGGCACTGGCCGCCAGCGAGGGCGCCTCGCAGCAGGACAAACCGGCCGCCTGATGCGGCCCCCCATATAGGGGCAGAGGCTGGCAAGCAAATGGCTGCGGGTTAATATGTAGCCAGTTTGATACTCGAGGTGAGTCATGTTGCCATCAGCCATTTATGAGCCGCTGCCCTTTGCCTACATGGGCAGCGGTTTGCTGTTGTTGGGGATTGCCGATCAGCCGGGGCTGTTGCTGGCCGGGTTGGCACTCTATCTGGCCGGTTCGCTGGCCTGGTTTCGGCGCGGCGCCTATCGCCGCCCAGACAAGCACCGGCTGATGCGAAAGCAGGGCTGGCCGCTGTGGCTCTACGAGAGCCGACCGTTTGCGCTGATCCTGCTGGGTTTGCTGATGCTGCGTCTGGCCACCCACCCGGTGTTTCTGGCGCCCGCCCTGGTCTGGTGCCTGCTGGGGGGTTATCAGCTGCTGCAGCGTCACTACAACCGTATCGTGCTGGCCCGCGCCTTGGCCTGAGCCGACCATCGACCCGCACTTTTGAGGCGAGCCCCGCTGGCTCGCCTTTTCCGCATCTATCGTAGGGGCAAAAAGCCGTCGCCCCCGCCTTGCTCTGCCGGTATAATGCGCGACCCGAATTGTTCCAGGTGGTCAAAATGCAGCCGGTTACCAACCTCTTCTCCTATCCCCGTTACTGGGCCGAGTGCTACGGCACGGCGCCCTTCCTGCCCATGTCCCGCGCGGAGATGGACAAGCTCGGCTGGGACAGCTGCGATATCGTGCTGGTGACAGGCGACGCCTATGTGGATCACCCGAGCTTCGGCATGGCGGTGATCGGCCGCATGCTCGAATCCCAGGGTTTTCGGGTCGGCATCATCGCCCAGCCGGACTGGTCATCGAAAGATGACTTCATGCGCCTGGGCAAGCCGAACCTCTTCTATGGGGTGACGGCGGGCAACATGGACTCCATGATCAACCGCTACACCGCCGACAAGAAATTGCGCCACGACGATGCCTATACCCCGGGGGATGTGGGCGGCAAGCGGCCGGATCGCGCCACCCTGGTCTATACCCAGCGCTGCAAAGAGGCCTATAAAGAGGTCCCCGTGGTCATCGGCGGCATCGAGGCATCCCTGCGCCGCATCGCTCACTACGACTACTGGTCCGAGACCATCCGTCGCTCGATCCTCATCGACGCCAAGGCCGACATCCTCATCTACGGCAACGCCGAGCGGCCGCTGATCGAGGTGGCTCACCGCATCGCAGGTGGCGAGACCATCGACACCATGCAGGACATTCGCGGCACTGCGGTGATCCGCAAGGAGCCGCTGCCGGGCTGGCGCGGGGTGGATTCGAGCAAGCTCGACCAGATTGGCCGCATCGATCCCATCCCCAACCCCTATATGGAAGGGGCCCCCTGCTCTGATGATGAGGGCACTGCGCCGATGGAGCAGGAGGCCAAGCCCATCCTGGTGCAGCCCCCTAAGCAAAAACCCTGGGAGCTGACCTACGTCAAGCTGCCGGCGTTCGAGCGGGTGAAGGAGGACAAGGTGCTCTACGCCCATGCGTCGCGCATCCTGCACCACGAGACCAACCCCGGCTGCGCCCGCGCGCTCTCCCAGCCCCACGGCGATCGCATCATCTGGGTCAACCCGCCTGCCTTCCCGCTCGAAACCGACGAGATGGACGGGGTGTTCGGCCTGCCGTACCAGCGGGTGCCGCACCCGGCCTATGGCAACGAGAAGATCCCGGCCTACGACATGATCAAGACCTCGGTCAACATCATGCGCGGCTGCTTCGGCGGCTGCTCCTTCTGCTCCATCACCGAGCACGAGGGGCGCATCATCCAGAGCCGCTCGGAAGAGTCGATCTTGAAAGAAATCGAAGAGATCCGCGACAAGGTGCCGGGCTTTACCGGCGTCATCTCGGATCTGGGCGGCCCCACCGCCAACATGTACAAGCTCCGCTGCAAGAGCCCCAAGGCAGAGCAGACCTGTCGGCGCGCCTCCTGCGTCTGGCCGACCATCTGCCCGCACATGGACACGGACCACAGCCCGACCATCAACCTCTATCGCAAGGCGCGCGACCTCAAGGGCATCAAGAAGATCCTGATCGCCTCCGGGGTGCGTTACGACATCGCGGTGGAAGATCCGCGCTACATCAAGGAGCTGGCCAAGTACCACGTGGGCGGCTACCTCAAGATCGCGCCGGAACACACCGAGGAGGGCCCGCTCTCCAAGATGATGAAGCCGGGCATGGGCAGCTACTACAGCTTCAAGGAGCTGTTCGACAAGTATTCCAAAGAGGCGGGCAAGCAGCAGTACCTGATCCCCTACTTCATTTCCGCCCACCCGGGCACCACGGATGAGGACATGGTGAACATGGCGCTCTGGATCAAGTCCAACCGCTTCAAGCTCGATCAGGTGCAGAATTTCTACCCGTCGCCGCTCGCCAACGCCACCACCATGTATTACACCGAGAAAAACCCGCTCAACAAGGTGAGCCGCCAGGGCGGGGACGTGTTCGTGGTGAAAGGGGAGCGTCGCCGTCGCCTGCACAAGGCGCTGTTGCGCTACCACGATCCGGCCGGCTGGCCGATGATCCGCGAAGCCCTGCTGGAGATGGGCAAGGGCCACCTGATCGGTAACGGTCCCGACTGCTTGGTGCCGCCGGAAGGCCGTGGCGAAGCCAAGGCCGAGCGCAGCCGCAGCAAGGGCCTGAAACCTGCCCTGACCCGTCACAGCAATATCGTTCATCAGCGTGGTAATGGGGCTGGCAACAAGGCCGCTCGCAGCGAGGCCGGTGCAGGCAATGCCCCGGCAGCCAGCAGAAATGGCGGCAAGGCGAGCAATGGCAAACCGGTGGGCTCCGAGCTCAAGTTGGGTAAAGGGAACGGCAAACCCGCCGCGCAGAGCGCAGGCCAGAGTGCTGGTAAGAGCAAATCGGCTCACAAGGGCAAGGCGCCGACCCGCGCAGGCTCAGCCAAGCCGGGCACCAAACCCGCCACCCAAGGCGGCAAGCCTGCGGCCAAAGGGAATGGTGCCAAGCGACCGGCGCGGTGAGTTTCCTGATTGGAAAGTGATAGAAATAAAAAGGGCGACCAGAGGATGGTCGCCTTTTTATTATTTAATAAACAACTAGAAGTCAGCAGGAGATGTAGAGTTAAATGAAGCTCATAGGCCTGCATCTCTTAATTCAGCTAATGTTATTTCTTCACCAACGCCACAAATCATATTGTGAATGATTTTTCCTCGTCTAATCCTATTGATTCTATCATTTGAAGCTTGTAATGCTGCCTTATAGTATACAGAGTGAAGAGTATCACCATCTAATCCTATCTGGTCTACTTGATCATAAAAAGATTCTAACCTGTCTACAGTATCAGCAGGGGATAAAGTTCTCTGCTCAATATTTATCAACTGGTCTAGCTCTATTATTAAGGTAAATAGGTCACCTTTTTTCCAAACTCTTGATTTAGGATTAAATCCACACTCGTCAACATATGCAAGAGTTCTCTCAAGACGACCTTTTATTTCATCTTTGTCGTTAAAGTCATCATTATACCTGCTCAGTAGACCCTCAAATATATCATCCCTATTAAAATAGCCTTGAATCATTGTACCAACGATTGTGAGTGCATAACGAAGATCGCCCATTCTCTTATAGTCACTAGCTCTAAAAGTAGAGTGCTTTTCGAAGAACTCATATTCTGCAACGGTTTCGCAAAAAGACTTTAGAGCTCCAGCATAAAGAGCATTATTGACCTCAATATCCAGCAATGAGTATTTGGTTGCATTTAACCTCTTGAATACCTCTATAACTTCTTCTCTTGTAAGAGCACCTAAGTCACGAACAGCAACATCATATTGAAGGTAGCTACGTTTTTGGTCTTCAGTTAAATCTCGGTATGCAGGGACGGTTAATAATCTTAAGTCTGGGTCTGCATCAAAGTATTGTATGATTGTACTTACTCTTTGTAATCCATCAACCAGCAATTGAGATCCTTGTCCTGTTTCTAAATCTACATCACCATCGGCAAAGTAAATCTCGGGAAAAGGGTAACCACGTAAGATGCTGTCTATAAAATGATCTTTATCTTCTCTAGACCAAACAAGCCTTCTTTGAAATTCTGGTCTAGGAATTAGTTTTCCTTCCCTAACCAACTGAATAAGCTCACGAACCTTTTTATTGCTTGCTGCTGTTTTCATGGAATAATTAACTCCTTTCGGCAGTGAGATATGCCTCTGACTTGGTATTTTTTGAGGAAAGTAAGATCACGATAGATAGCTCCGCTAATCTTCCTTCTCATTAACTGAGGTGTTCTAGATAGCTGCATTAAGCGATCTTTAAACGAATCAAGAGTTCTTAGTCTAGCTTCGAAGGGAACTTGATCTGGACGTAGCCAACCATAGACAAGATAGTCTCCAGTTTTGTTCATCTTGTGTGGCATCCAAGGTTTTGCTAACGCATAATCAGATAGCTCATTCCACACTGTATCAAATAATTGTGGTGAACAAACTGCAACATCTATATCTGACTCTGGACCAAATGGACGAAATGCAGGTAAGTGGGCTTGATCACGTTTCTTTTTGTTAAAAAGTCCAAAGCCTAATTTTGCAGAACCCACAATAACAATTTCTGATGATGCGATATCTATTCCAACCGCTTCACTAATACGAATCCTGATGAACTCTATTTGTTCTTCAGTAACATGGAGTGAGGCTGCATTAACTATATGTTCATTGACAAAATCATCTGGTTCTAGCTCGACAAGACAGCGTTTTAGAGTATTTAAGTCCATAATTTATTCTATTAAATGTAAATATGAAAATATAGGAAACCCATTTATGGATCAAGGCATAATGCCACAGAATCTCACGCTACCGCCCGTGGATCACAGCTTCCAATATGCTCCCTTGACCCGCGCTGACAGCAACCCATCGCAGCTCAACAGGTTCTGGATGGCTATGGTAAGCCAAATGAAGCTGACTAGGCGAGCCTTAAAATGATGTAACCATCAGAATTGCATTGTTTTTTGAACTGGATCAGCAAATGGATTTGAAAGGGGCATATATGGCTATTCTCATCCCCTAAAAAGATGACTGTCTTCATCGGGGGAGGCTTTGTTATCTTGCCGGGGATATCCAGGGGCGATAGGTGCCCCTTTATCTCACTCCAACAGGAGCAATCAGATGGCGTTAAAGATGCGATCCCGCAGGGAGAAGGTGGGCAGTGGCCTTGGATTGCTGCTCGGGATTATCGGCTTCAACCTGCTGGTGCCCTTCCTGTTTGAAAAGCAGGCGGGCTTTGATGGCAACCAGATGCTCTGGGCCGCCGTGACGGCGCTGGTCTGCGCCGAGCTGGGGGCCAGAGTGGGCAAGTGGCTGGATCGCCGGTCGCAAGCGAGAGCCGGCGACTGATTCAGGAGGCGGCCGACAGGTCGCGCCTTGCTCTGAACTGGCTGGGAGTCAGGCCGGTGATGCGCTGAAACTCGCGATTGAAATTGGATTTGGTCTGAAAACCGGCGTTCATCAAGATCTGGGTGATGCTCTCATCCGTGTTCAGCAGAGCCTGCCTGGCATGGGCAATCCGATATTCGTTGATGACCCTGGGGATGCTCTGCTGGCGCACCAGATTGACGGCACTGGAGATCTGCTTGGCGGGAATGCCCAGTTTGCGTGAGAGACGGGCCAGGGTCAGCTCAGGATCCAGGTAGCAGCCTTTCTCCTTCATCAGGTTATCGAGCTGGGCCACTATCTCCCGGGCACGATCGTCGCTCAGCAGCGGCGCTTTCTCAGCGGGTTCGGGAACGGAAGTGGGTCTCTCCTCCTCTTCTGCATCAGGGGTATTGACCCCTACCATCACCACGGCCGCCGCCAGCATGGGCACCAGCATCAGGTGGCCCAGCGACAGGATATAAGGCGCCAGCTGGCCTTGATTGAAGGCGAAGTCGAGGGAGACGGCGGCGTCGATGGCCGCCGAAAACAGCAGCATCCAGCCCGCGATATGTTCTGCCCGCCTGACCCCCTCCCACTCATTGAACGAGACATAAAGCAGTAGCTGCGTCTTATCGGAGAAGCGCACCAACGCGATGCCGTAGCAGAGATAGATGGCGGTAAGCAGGCCATCCAGCGGCAGTGGCCACCAGTTGTGGGTCAGCATGCCGAGGGCAACCAGCGCGGGGCCGACGCCGTGCAGCCAGGAGAAGCGGGCGCTAGGCGCCCTGGCCTGGCTGAAGATATGCCAGGCGGCCACCGGAATAAGTGAGGCGAGGATCGGCTGCGCGAGAGTGAGCAGCGCCAGATCGAATGTCCAGCGCAGCCCCACCACGCCGGTGGTAATGGCGCACAGCAGCAAAAAGAGGGCGGTCGTTCTGGCCGCCCGGCCAAGGCGTGCCAGCAAGACGGCGGCCAGCAGTGCCAGCAGCAAGGAGACGATAAAGGGTATGGGTATGGCCAGCATCATGTATCCCGTGTGCAAAGAGTGGCCGTTGACCGGCGGCGGCATGCCAGCATAACGGCTTGGGTCAGGTGAATGAAGCCCATGATGGCGCGGGCGCGGTTCGAGGACGACCTGAAACCGGTTTGAGGACGCCGGGGGGCGCTTTGCTCCCCATGATAAGGGCTCTCAATCACCATAAAAGGCAGGTATCCATGTTCTCTTTCTATTGGCTGGCGTGGCAACGCGCCCTGGATTTTTCGGGTCGCGCCACCCGGGCTGAATGTGGGTGGTTCATGTTGGGCCATCTGCTGGTCACCCTGATCTGCATCTGGCTGGACGTGCTGCTTGCCAATCTGGGCTGGCTGGATCTGAGCTATGGCCTGGTGAGCAGCGTGCCCCTGATTGCGCTTATCGTGCGTCGCTTGCACGACACCGGCCGCTCCGGTTGGTGGGGCTGGGTCTTTCTGGTGCCGGCCGTGGGGCCCTTGCTGCTTATCTATTTGCTGGCGCAGCAAAGTGGGGCAAGCCATGATGGCAAGGAGGCATCGGCATGAGACACGCACTCTGGCTGTTTATGTTGTGCTGCTCGCTGGCGGTGGTTGCCGTCGACAATCCCCACGATTTTCCCAAGGGGGCGCGGGGCCTGCTGCAGGTCGACAGCCTGACCCGTGGCGAGCTGCTGTGGATGCAAGGGCGGGTGGGGGAGGGAACCTATACCACCACGGATGCCGAGGGGCGTCACTGCGCCATCCGAGTGCCGGTGGCTGTCGGCAAGGTGGCGAGTAGCGGCCTTGGCATCGACTCCACTGCAGGGCTGGCCATCGTCGTCATGACGCCGCGGCTCGATGCGGCGCTCAGCAAGGGGGAGCGGGTGAACAGCAGCGAATTCATCTTCTCCCGCGAGGCCGCTGACCCGGCGGCCGACGGTTATATCGTCAGCGGGATCGCGGCAGACGAAGGGTTTGTGCTGAACTCGCGGCGGCGCTGGATAGCCTGGCTGCTGGAAGACAAACCGGCGCTGCGCTGTCAATAAGGCCTCCCTCGTTGGGAGAAAGCGCCGGCCAAAGAAGGTCCACTGGCCGGTGCTGATTGTTTTACTGCCAGATCTCCTGCCCCTTGGCATTGAGCAGGGTGTGAAAGAGATAGTGATCGTCCCGATCGTAATAGACGGTAATGGTGTGACGCTCGGTGTAGTCCGCCGCCACGCTGGCCACCGTCATGGGCACCAGGATCAGCTCCCCCAGCCCCATTGTCACGGCGCTCGCCGTGGCCTGGCCATTGCCGTCAGCGCGCTTGTGGATCTTGCCGAGCACGGTAAAGCGATCGCAGCCCTGCACCTTATCCTCGGTCAGAAAGGTGGCCTGCTGGCAGAGCTGGGGCTCGCCCAGTTCGGCGCGAATGGTCGTTCGGGTCTCCCCCGACACCAGGGTATTGCGAAAGCGCCCCGAGTAGTGATCGAGGGCGGCGGCGCAGCCGCTTAGCAGCCCGAGCAGCAGCAGCGGTGTGAGCCGCAGACAGGCGGGCATCATGGACGAGCCTCGCCATGTGCAAGGGCAGCATCACCTCGCCGCCCGGGTTCGCTGCGATGCAAAAAGGTGGTCAGGGTATCGCGCGGCGGCGTGATGCCGCACTGCACCAGAATGCGCCCGATGGCCCCCCTGTGATAGCCGCCGTGGGTCACCAGATGCAGCAGCATCTCGGCGCGGCTCATCTGCCCCTGGTCGCCATCCGTGAACTGAAACCGGACCTGGGTGTTGCACGCCTGCGGGCTCAGGGTCGCTACATACTCTACCAGCCAGTTATCCAGTGCCGTGACCGCGCCGTGCAGCATCGCCAGGGTCGGCGTCTCGGGGGTATTGGTGGCGGTAAAACCGTGGGGCTCCCCCAGCAGGTTGGCCTTGAAGATGGCATCGACCACATGGATATGGTTGAAGATGCGCAGGGCCATGTGGTGAGCCTCGCCATATTGCGCGGCATCCAGGGTGGCGAGGGCCGCCAGCAGTTCGTCATCGGCCCAGCGCTTGTAATGAAAAAGGGATTGCAGCGTCTCGTTGTTCATCGGTTCCTTGCCCTCATCTGCTCCTTGAAAGGTGGGCATGGTAGCCAAGAAGAGACCGATATGAAACCTGTTCTGCGGCGGTATCGACAGCAGGTCGGTTGCTGCCAGTACGCGGTCAGCCGGGCTCCATGGGCCTGCCAGCCTATGATCCGCTCTCGCTCTGGCTGGTGAAACATAAGGTGATCAATCAGTTACATAGGGATGACCATAAGGCCGTTATCCCCGAACGTCCCTGAAGGACGGGGGAGCCAGAGACACTCGTCCGAAGCCAGTGCCGCCGCCAGGTTTGCAGGGCAGAGAGAGGTGGCAAAAGAGCGGCCAGATGCCCTGAAATATCTGGTTACACTCTTCCCGCCCTGTTGATTGAATAGTGATTGAATAACGAAGGGCCGGGTGTGAAGATGCGCGCCACTCGCGACACGAGCCTGCTCGGCGAGAGATATCAAAAAAGCGACAGCGGTGATGGCGGCGGCGAGCGTCGCGGTCAACACCGCGGCAAAACCGGGCCGGGATGGCCCGCCATCTGTGAGTTCAGACCCCATGAAAAAACTGTTTCTGTTGTTGCCCGCGCTGGCGCTGACGGCCTGTGCCGGCAGCATGACCTCTGTTGACAAGACCAGCCCGCAAGGGCGCAAAGTGGTGGTGGGCCAGTTTCCGCCCAAACCGGAGAACTTGTGCACCCTCAAGCACAACGAAGAGCTCCCGATGAACCTGCTGGAGCGCTATAGCAGCGCAGGACTGCTCAACTCCTATCTGAACAACAACCAGGAGAGCGTCAAGGTGGCCGACGAGAAGCAGGCCAACTATGTCCACGTCTATATCCCCGCCCGTAAAATGCTGTTCGGGGTGATCGACCTTAACTACAACGACAAGCCGCGGGTCACCTACTACGACTGCCAGTCCCTCAAAGGGCTGTCACGGGGCTGATCCTCGCAGGCCGATTCGGCGTGTAATGCAAGCAACAGATGCAGAAACAGGGGCGACCGGCGGGTCGCCCCTGTTGCTTTTGGTGCCGCCGATGGAGGGGAGAGGAGGGGAGTGCTACTCTGTCTGCCAGTTTGCATTGGCCGGTTGGCGAAGGCGTTCGCCATCACTGACCCTGCCCACGCGTGCCTGATAAAACAAGGAGTTGTCATGCGCATTGCCCTCGTAGGTCTTGGTGATATCGCCCAGAAAGCCTATCTGCCGCTGCTGGCCAGTGACGAGCGAGTCACCCCGTTGCTCTGTACCCGCAATTCGACGGTATTGGATAAGCTGGCCCGTCAGTACCGGATTGCCGAGTGCTTCACCGAAGTCGCTGACCTGCTGGCAAGCCGCCCGGATGCGGTGATGATCCACGCCGCCACCGCGGTGCACCTTGAGCTGGCTACCCAATGCCTGCGCGCCTGCATCCCCACCTTTGTCGACAAGCCGCTATGCGACACGTTTGCCGGGGTAGAGAGCCTCGCCAATATCGCCATCGCCAAGAACAGCCCGCTGTTTGTGGGCTTCAACCGCCGCTATCTGCCCGCCATGAGTGAAGCCCGCGGCCAGCCGCTCACCGAACTCAACTGGCAAAAGCACCGCCATGCCCTAGCGGGGGCCCCGCGCACATTTCTGTTCGACGACTTTATCCATGTGCTCGACAGCCTCTGCTACTACGGTGGCACACCTGATAGGGATCTGCATGCGGTGCTGCGGCGCTGTGCCCGCCAACCCGAGTTGTTGGCCGGGGTGAGCGTGGCCTGGCAGAGCGGGCAGGTGGCGGTGAGCGGCAGCATGAATCGCAGCGCTGGCATTACCGAGGAGCGTATAGACGCCTATGGCGACAACCTCTCCCTGCATATCGAGAACTGCACCCGGGGCACGATGGCCCGAGACAAGAGCGTGCTGACCCTGGCCCCCGACGACTGGCAGCCGGTGCTGACCCAACGGGGTTTTGTCGCCATGCTGGCTCACTGGTATCAGCAGATTGAGACGGGGCGGGCCGACGGGGCGCTGATTGAGAGTTACCTGCACGGCCACCGGCTGGCGGAGCAACTGGTCACCCTGGTGGGGGAGTGAAGGTGATCGCCGCGCCGGTTTGCCAGGGCCATCGGCGGGGCGGCGGGCGAAAAAATCGCCGGACCACTGTATGAGATGGCGCATCCCTGCGCAGTTGATTGGCGGGGGCGCTGCCACGCAAGCCAAGCGGGCGCTTGTTTGCTATCTTGGCGAGCAGAAACGGCCTTCAGAGCAGCAGCGAGTCTATGAGCATTATTTTGGGGATAGATCCGGGTTCACGCATCACCGGTTACGGGGTCATTCGCATCGTGGCGGGCAAGGCGGAGTACCTGGGCTCGGGCTGCATCCGCACCGACCTGGGGGAGCTGCCGTCGCGCCTCAAGCAGGTCTATGACGGGGTGAGCGAGATCATCACCCAGTTCAAGCCGGACGAGTTCGCCATCGAGCGGGTCTTTATGGCCCGTAATGCCGATTCCGCTTTGAAGCTGGGTCAGGCTCGCGGCAGCGCCATCGTGGCGGCGGTCAATGCCCTGCTGCCGGTGAGCGAATACTCGGCCACCCAGATCAAGCAGGCGGTGGTGGGCACCGGCGGCGCCGCCAAGGAGCAGGTGCAGCATATGGTGACCCACCTGCTCAAGCTTTCGGCCACCCCCCAGGCGGATGCGGCGGATGCCCTCGGGGTGGCGCTCTGCCACTTCCATACCCGTCAGATCCTGATCAAGATGGCCGGACGCAGCACGGGATCGGTGCGCGGTCGCTACCGCTGAGCCGTGCATGCCGCTGTGATAGCGGCACTGTCGGACAACCGGCCATACACCGGCGAGTTGCCTCTTCTGGCAGCGGCGGCTGTCGGTAGAAGCCTCAAAAGGGTCACTTTCTGTCGCACCTCCTCTTCACCGAGAAGGGCTGCCTGATCGGTCGCTAACGACAATCCTCTCAGTTAATCAACGGCTTGTGATGCATGTCACGTTTTATGACCGTGCCCCCCTCCCTTCGCATGCCCGATCCTGACTCCCATAATATGCGCCGGCCGCGTGGTGCGGCCCGGTGAGCCCTGGGCTCCCGCTTCATCCATCATTGGGAGAGTCGAGAAGTGAAACCTTTTGCAGCTGAATTCATGGGCACCTTCTGGCTGGTGCTGGGGGGCTGCGGCAGCGCCGTGCTGGCCGCCGCCTTTCCGAACGTCGGCATCGGCCTGCTCGGCGTGGCACTGGCCTTCGGTCTGACCGTGCTGACCATGGCTTACGCCATCGGCCATATCTCGGGCTGTCACCTGAACCCGGCCGTGACCATCGGGCTCTGGGCCGGCGGTCGTTTTCCGGCCTCCGGCGTGCTGCCCTACATGGTCGCTCAGGTGCTGGGCGGGATTGCGGCAGCGGCGGTGCTCTATGTGATTGCCAGCGGTCAGGCCGGTTTCGATCTGGCGGCGGGCTTTGCCTCCAACGGCTATGGTGAGCACTCCCCGGGCGGCTACAGCATGCTGGCGGCGCTGGTGTGTGAAGTGGTGATGACCGGTTTCTTCCTGTTCGTCATCATGGGCGCCACTGACAGCCGGGCCCCGGCCGGTTTTGCCCCTATCGCCATCGGCCTGTGCCTGACCCTCATTCACCTCATCAGCATTCCGGTGACTAACACCTCGGTCAACCCGGCGCGCAGCACGGGCGTGGCCTTCTTCGTGGGGGACTGGGCACTGAGCCAGCTGTGGCTGTTCTGGGTCGCACCCATCGTCGGTGCCATTCTGGGTGCATTGGCCTATCGCGCGATCGCGACCAAAGCCTGATCCGTCAGGGCAACAAAGTGTGGTATCGACACGCCCTCGGGCGTGTTTTTTCGTTTCTGGCGGGTACAAAAACGGGCCGCAAGGGCCCGCAGGGGTGTTTGGTCGTCGACAAGAGAGGAGGGGCTTACAACCCCTTGGCGCTCAGCATGTCTTTGTAGCGTTGGCGTAGCAGTTGCACCCGTTCCACATAGGCTCGGGTTTCTGCGTAAGGGGGGATGCCCCCATGCTTTTGCACCGCGCCGGCACCGGCGTTGTAGGCCGCGGTGGCCAGCGCCACGTTGCCACCATACTGCTTGAGCAGCCCCGCCAGGTACTTCACCCCGCCGAAGATGTTCTGCTCCGCCAGCAGGGCATTACCCACCCCCAGCTCCCGCGCCGTGGCGGGCATCAGCTGGGTCAGCCCCATGGCCCCCTTGCGGGACACGGCGAGGGGGTTGAAGGCGGATTCGGCGTGGATCAGCGCCCGGATGAGGGCCGGCTCCACCTGATAGGCCTTGGCCGCCGCCTGGATGGTGCTGGCGTAGTCATAGAGAAACAGCCCCGTGGTGTGCCAGTTGACCTTGGAGTCGGGGTCGCAGGCGTAGCAGTCGTTGAACAGCAGCAGCTCATAGTGGCCCTGATCCGGCATCACGTCCGAGTAGCGCACCACGCCGTTTTTCTGCACCGACTTGTAGACCTGGATCTGGCGGGTACCGGGCGGCAGCGGGGGGCTGGTCGGCTCGGGTGGTGGCAGCACCCCCGGAG
>NZ_CDBH01000012.1 GCF_000820305.1 Aeromonas dhakensis | reverse complement strand
AGCAGCGCCAGCCCCATGGCCACCATGAAGACCCCGTGAAAGCTCCAGATCTCCGCCACAGTCCCCGCTATCGCCCCCGCCATGATGGAGCCGGTGCGGATGCTGTTGGCGAACAGGGTGGTCGCCACCCCGGCGCGGCCCGGCATCAGATCCTGGAAGTAGGACATGCCGATGCCGGCGACGATGCCGATGAAGATGGCGTTGAGCAGTTGCAGCGCAATGAGGGCATGCTGGCTCGACAGGGTCACCAGCCCCACGTAGAAGCCGACCCCGGCCAGCACCGCCAGCAGCATCATGGGGCGCTTGCCAAAACGCTGGGTGTAGTGACCCGCCAGCAGCATGAAGGGGATCTCGAGGGCCGCCGCCGTGCCCATCAGCACCCCGGCCAGCTTCTCCTCCAGCCCCAGCTCGCGGGTGATGTAGAGCGGCATGTTGATGAGGTACATGCTGTTGCAGGTCCACATCAGGGTGGAGGCGATGAAGAGCGCGCGCACCGACGGATCCCGCCAGCTGCTGACCCGCTCCACCTCGCTGTCCATCACCGGCAGCGGCAACGAGGGCAGCCAGCGCCACACCACCAAGGCACAGAGCAGATAGGCCACTGCGGAGGCGAGGTACATCACCTCGAAGCCGTAGCCGATTGCCAGCGCGAAGGCGATGGGTGGCCCTATCACCCAGGCCAGCGAGAACTGGGCCCGCAGCACCGAGCTGAACATGTCGGCCCGCTTGTTGCGGCTGTCGGCATATTCCCGCGCCAGCGCGAACAGCTGGGGGCTGGCGGTAGCGGCCAGGCTTGCCAGCAGCACCCCCAGGCTCACCAGCAGCCAGTATTGACGGTTCCAGGCAAACAGCAGGGAGAGCACCACGCCGGCGAAGCAGCAGCGCAGGATCAGTCGCTTGCGATCCCCCTTGTTGTCGGAGCGATGGCCAAGCCATTGGCTGATGAGGATGCCGATCACCGCGTTGACGGTATAGAAGAGCCCCACCAGGAAGGGGCGCACCTGCACCTCCTCGGCCAGGAACAGGCTCAGGGTGGGCACCTGCAGCGCCACCGCCACCCCGGTCATGAAGGTCACGGCCAGAAAAGAGAGAGAGACGGGATCCGTCCTGTTGCGGGCAGCAGTCAACAAGCGCATAGAATTACCACTGATTGGAGGGAAGAAAACTGGCCAAAATTCGGCAAGTGCATGAAATGGCGCCGCTTATTTTATGTCATTATCAAGAGCCACCTCAAGGCTTGCGACCCCGTCCCCGACCCCGTACAGTGAAAGCCCACTGGCCAGCATAAGGATTTCACATGTTTGATTTTGACCGGGAAATAGATCGCAGCGGCACCATGAGCCTGAAATGGGACAAGTACAAGGGACAGGACGTGCTGCCCATGTGGGTCGCCGACACCGACTTCGTCTCCCCCCCTGCCGTCGTCGAGGCCCTCACGGCACGGGTCGCCCACGGCATCTTCGGCTACTCCCGCCCCTCTCCCCGGCTGATCGAACTCATCATCACGCGGCTGGCCAGCCGCTATAGCTGGACCATCCAGCCCGAGTGGCTCGTCTTCCTGCCCGGGGTGGTACCCGGTCTCAACCTGGCCTGCAAGGCCTGGAGCCAGCACGGCCGTGGCATCATCACCCCCAAGCCGGTCTACTACCCCTTCCTGCAGGCGCCGGGCTTCAACGACCGGCCGCTGCTCACCGTGCCCATGGTGGAAGAGGCCGGCCGCTGGGTGCTGGATATCGAGGAGCTGGAACGCCAGGCGCCGGCGGCGGATCTGCTGCTGCTGTGCAACCCGCAAAACCCGGGCGGCACCGTCTTCACCCGCGAGGAGCTGCTGGCCATCGACGCCATCGCCGAGCGCCACAACCTGGTGATCTGCTCCGATGAAATTCACTGCGACCTGTTGCTGGACAAGGACGCCCTCCACATCCCCTACGGCGCCATCAGCCCGGCGGCGGCCGAGCGTTCGGCGGTGATGATGGCCCCGAGCAAGACCTTCAACATCGCCGGGCTCTGCTGCGCCTTCGCAGTGGTGCCCAATGCCCGTCTGCGCCTCAAGCTGCAGCAGGCGATGCGCGGCATCAGTGCCGACGTCAACCTGCTGGGCTTCGTGGCCGCCGAGGCGGCCTATGAAGGGGGCGAACAGTGGCTCAGCGAACAGCTCGACTACCTGGCCGCCAACCTGGCGCTGATCGAGCAGGCGGTCGCCCGCTGGCCCGGCATCAAGCTGGCGCGCCATCAGGCCACCTACCTCGCCTGGATCGACGTGAGCGCGTTGGGGCTGGACGATCCCATCGCCTTCTTCGAGCAGGCCGGGGTGGGGCTCTCCCCCGGTGCCCAGTTTGGCGACGGCCAGTTCGTGCGGCTCAACTTCGGCTGCACCCGGGCTCGCCTCGTCGAGGCCTTGGCCCGCATGGAGAAGGCCATCCTGGCTCGCCGCTGAGCCCCTGCGGGGCGGCGCCAGCCGACCCCGCAATATAATCTGTCCGACCCGATCCGTATCCGCACGCAATAGGGTATATTTTGGCGACGCCCCACCCCGGCCATCCCGGGGCGCCAGGGGCCACCCAACACGGCACCGGCCGCCCTCTTGCGGGTAACGGCCCGATGCCAACCGGGATGGGGCTGACCCATCCTTTTTATCAGCCAATGATCCGGTTCACTATGTTCCAACGCGTCTTGCACCTTCTGCCCATCCGGCTGTGCCGAGCCCTGCCCTGGCTGGCAGCAACCCTGGCCCTGCCCCTGCAGGCCGCCACCTATCTCACCATCGGTACGGGGCCGCTGAACGGCGTCTACTACCCGACCGGCGGCGCCATCTGCCGGCTGCTCAATGAAGAGAGCGGCAGCCACGGCCTGCACTGCTCGGTGCAGAGTACCTCAGGTTCCCTCGCCAACCTGAAGGCGCTGGCGCAGGGCAACATCCAGCTGGCGCTGGTGCAGTCGGACGTGCTGCATCACGCCGCTCACGGCACGGGCCCCTTTCAGGGTCAACCCCCCGCCGATCAGCTGCGCAGCCTATACCGCCTCCATCAGGAGTCGCTGACCCTGCTTGCCAGCGCCACCAGCAACATCAACACCCTGGCCGACATCGAAGGCAAGCGGGTCGATCTTGGCAACCCGGGCTCCGGGGAGCGGGTCACCAGCCAGGCTCTGCTGGACGCCATGGGCTGGCAGGCCAAGAGCTTTGCCCCCGTCATCCCAGCCGCGGCCAACAACCGGCTGGAGGGGCTCTGTGACGGTACCCTGGACGCCGCCTTCGTGGTGGCGGGCCACCCCAATCAGGCCATCGGCGATCTCACCGGCCGCTGCAAGGCGCGCCTCATCCCCATCGAGGGGGAACAGATAGACAGGCTGCTCAAGCAGCACCCCTACTATCAGCGCGGCCGCATCGGCGCCAACCTCTATCCGGGCCAGACCAGCGGGATCAACACCTTCGCCGTCACCGCCGAGCTGGTGGCACTGGCCAGCCTGCCAGAGGGCGAGGTGCGCACCGTGCGCGACGTGCTGAGCGGCCGTCTCAAGCAGTTCACCCGCCTCCACCCGGCACTGACCCAGCTCACCCTGGAGGGGATGCTGGGTGAGGCGGAAGTGCCGCGCCACACCGGCATGGCGGATGCTCCGCCCACCCTGCTGCCCGAGACCCTGAGCCCGGCTCCGGCGACCTCGGAGGCCCTGGCAACGTCAGCGGCGCAGCCCACCGAGGTGGCACACCCCGCCGGTGAGGAAGCGAAGCAAGCTGCCGGCGAGACGGGCGCCCCCTCCCCGGAAGGCACGCCCGCCACCTCCTCCGGGCAGACGCCTGGTGCCCTGCTGCCGACCCCCTCGGCAGCCACAACCACCGAGCCGGGTGCGAGTAGCGTGCTCGAAGGGGCCGCCGTGGAGCAGGGCGGCACGCTGACCGGCACGGCTGCGCCAAGCCCCTCTGCCGTGGTGAGCGGGGCACAACCTGCCTCACCGGCCCCCGCCGAACCGGCATCGACAGCACCGGCACCGGCCGCACCAAGCGGCGCCTCACCGACCGCAGAGGGCACGCCTGCCCAGTAAGACCGCCAAACAACCACAACGACAGAGGCCACCCAAGGGTGGCCTCTTTTTGTTTCGATATTGGCTGGGCTCACGCCCCGGCGTCCGGCAACGGCGCCGGGCGCTGGATCTCCTGCTCCACCCAGTGCAGCAGCTGCTTGATGGCGCGCGACAGCACCTGGTTCTGGCGCACCACATACCCTAAGCTGGTGCCGGGGAAATCGGTGAGCCGGGTCACCGGGGCGGTCAGCTTGAGCCGCGGGTGAATGGAAAAGTCCGGCACTATGGCCACCCCGAAGCCCGCCTCGGCCCAGTCAAGCTGGGCGTCCACGCTGCCCACTTCCATGATGCGACAGCTGGGCAGACCGAGCAGCGGCAAAGAGGGGTCGATAAGCGCCCGGGTACGGGTGTCGTGCCCCAGCAGGATCAGGGTCGGCTCGTCGAGGGGATCGCTCTCCCCCGCCTGCGCCCGCGCCTGCCAGCGGGCGAGACCGTGGCCCAGCGCGCACCAGGTCACCTGCTGCAACTCGGTGTAGAACAGCGGCTCGCTGCGCTTTTGCGCCATCACGAAACCCAGATCCGCCTTGCCCGCCTTGACCAGCTCAGCCGCCTGATCCGAAGTGGTATTGAACAGGGTGAGGTCGATGCCGGGGAACTCCTGCTTGAAGCGCTGGAACGGCTGAATGAGCAGCAGGCGCGAGATGATGTCGCTGGCGGCGATGGCCAGCGTCCCCTGACTCAGCTGGTTGAGGGCGTTGAGATCGGACTGGCAGAGCTGCAGCTCGGCGATGGCGCGCTCGGCGCTTTGCAGCAGCCGCTCGCCGGCCTGGGTCAGCCGAAACGGGCTGCGCTCGATGAGTTTGACCCGGGTGGCCTGCTCCAGATTCTTGAGGTGCAGGCTCACATTGGGCTGGGTCATGTGCAGTTCGGTGGCGGTCTGGCCGAAGTGCTGCAGCCGAGCCAGGGTGACGAAGGTGTGCAGCCAGTGGATGTCCAGCATGGGGATCCTCTTGTGCCGCCACGGCCGCACAGGCCCCTGACGGGGATGCCGGTACGGCAGAGGGGGCAGTTTGCCGATAAATTCACCTTAATTATATGACTCTCTTATCGGAATTATAAAGATAATTAATTTTTCTAATCCTCCTGAGCCTCCTAGGATGATCGCCTAACGTCTTAGGAGAAAGAGTCATGTCGTCTATCGTAGTCGTAGGTGCCAACTGGGGTGATGAAGGCAAAGGCCGCATCGTGGATTATCTGGCAGGCCAAGCCGGCGCCAGCATTCGCTTCCAGGGCGGCAACAACGCCGGCCATACCGTCGTCAACGACCTTGGCACCTTCAAGCTGCACCAGGTTCCGAGCGGTGTGTTCAACCCGGATTGCCTGGTCGTGCTGGGCCCGGGCATGGTAATCAGCCCCGAGAAACTGACCGTCGAGCTGGACGAAGTGAAAGCCTCCGGCGTCACTCCCAAGCTGGCCATCTCTGATCGCGCCACCCTCTGCCTGCCGCTGCACGCCATGGAAGATACCCTGGAAGAGCAGCGCCTGGGCGACGGTGCCTACGGTTCCACCCGTCAGGGCATCGCTCCCGCCTATGGCGATCGCGTCATGAAGAAAGCGATCCTGGTGGGCTGGCTGAAGCAGCCGGAAGTACTGGTCGAGCGCATTCAATTCTTCCTCGACTGGAAACTGCCGCAGCTCAAGGCACTCTACCCGACCTTCGAATTCAACCAGACCGCCCAGGAGATGGCCGACTGGCTGTTGGAAGTGTCCGCTCCCTGGATCGACTCCGTCTGCAACGTCAGCATGCCGCTCAAGGCACTGCAGGCCGAAGGCAAGACCCTGCTGTTCGAAGCCCAGCTGGGCGCCGGCCGTGACCTGATCTACGGCGAATACCCCTGGGTGACCTCCTCCCACGTTTCCGGCGCCTATGCCGGCATCGGTGGCGGCCTGCCGGGTCTGCGTCCCGAGCGCGTCATCGCCGTCGCCAAGGCGTTCAGCACCTCCGTCGGTACCGGCACCCTGCTGACCGCCATGGAGAACCAGGACGAGTTCCGCAAGATCGCCAACGAATTCGGCGCCACCACCGGTCGTCCCCGTGACGTCGGCTACTTCGACGCCGTCGCCACCAAGAACGGTGTCGAGCTGCAGGCTGCCAACGAAGTGGCACTGACCAAGCTGGACTGCCTGACCGGTCTGCCGGATCTGAAGATCTGCGTCGCCTACGAAGGTGCCCACACCGAGAACCCGATCTGGCCGCAAACTGCCGGTCTGAAGCCGGTTTACGAAGTGATGGAAAGCTGGAGCGAAGACATCACCGGCTGCCGCACCTTCGCCGAGCTGCCCAAAGCGGCTCAGCAGTACGTACTGCGCATCGAAGAGCTGCTGGGCGTACCGGTGCCGATGGTCTCCGTCGGCCCGGGCCGTGACGAGATGATCCTGCGCTAAGTCGCGCGATCAGCTGTCAGCACAGTAAAAAACCGGCATCCAGGATGCCGGTTTTTTTATGCCTGGCGTGCCACCACTCTTTCGCAGCGCTCACCAACAATCAACACAACGACTCATATCATGGCAGCAAGCAGGTCACTTTGAGCGGTTGGGTCACTCACCTTCTCCCCCTCTTCGCTAGACTGATCCCATCATCCACCGAGGAGCCTCACCATGAAAATTGCCAAGCGTACCACCCTGCTCTCCCTGCTGTGCGTGGCGGCCCTGCCCGCCAGTGCCATGACCCTAAAGAGCAGCGACATCCACGAAGGCCAGCTGATGGACAAGGCCTTCAGCTTCAACGGCTTTGGCTGCAGCGGCGACAACCGCTCGCCCCAGCTGAGCTGGCAAGACCTGCCCGCCGGCACCAAGAGCGTCGCCATCACCGCCTATGATCCAGATGCCCCCACCGGCAGCGGCTGGTGGCACTGGCTGGTGGTGAACCTGCCGGCCAGTCAGAGCGAGCTGCCGAGCAACGCCTCCGGCAAGCTCAAGCAGGGGCTGGAGCTTAAGACCGACTTCGGCAGTCAGGGTTACGGTGGCCCCTGCCCGCCCGCCGGCCACGGCATGCACCGTTACCAGTTTACCGCCTGGGCCCTGCCCCAGACCCTGGAGGTGAAGGCAGACACTCCGCCCGCCATGGTAGGCTACATGCTCAACAGCATGGCCCTTGGCAAGGCCACCCTGACCGCCACCTTCGTCACCCCCTAGGAATCCGCCGGATGAGCACGCCGCTGCTGCAATTGCACCACTATCTCGGGATCCGCCAGCAGCCGCTGCACCGGGTGCTCATCTACGCCCCCACCATCATCTGGGTGGAACAGGGTCACAAGCAGTTGTGGTGGCAGGAGAAGCGTCTGGCGTTCGATCAGGCGAGCTGGCTGCTGATCCCGGCCGGCCACCAGCTCACCTTCGTCAACCAGCCGGAGCAGGGCAAGTTTCGCTCCCGTGCGCTGACCCTGCTGACCCCGCCCCCCGTCGAATGGCTCAGCGCCGCCCAGACCGGCCCGCTCAGGGAGCCGCGCCTGGCGGTCAGCCCGGCGCTGGTCTTCTGTTTCGAGCTGGTCTGCTCCATGGCGGATCGGCGGCTCAATGAGGCCACCCAGGCTCAGCTGCTGCAGGGCTTCTATGCCGAGCTGCAGGCCGCCGGCGGGCTCGACCTGCTGTTTCCCGCCCACACAATGACCCTCGGCGAGCGGCTGGCCCGCTACCTCGGGGTGGAGCCGGGCGCCGACCACACCCTGGAGGGGGTGGCACCGCACTTCGCCATGAGCCGCGCCTCCATGGCGCGCAAGCTGGCCGCCGAGGGGCGCAGCTTTCGCCAGCTGCTGACCCAGGTGCGCATGAGCCACGCCCTCACCCTGTTGCAGCAGGGGCTGGCACCGCTGGAGACGGCCCTCGCCTGTGGCTACGACTCCCCCAGCCGCTTCGCCGCCCGCTTCAAGCAGGAGTTCGGCCTGACCCCCTATCAATACCTGCGCACCTGCCCCTCCTCTCTCTCGCTGGCTGCCGCCAGATAAGTAAATGGTTACTAAAATATCAAGCTATGTAACCGGGTGATCCGGCTCACACCAGCCCCTCCGGCACTGTGACACAGCGCCAATAATCCCCTCAAAATCGCCCTATAATGGCTCTCGCAAACGCTTTCACTAAAACAAGCACTAAAAAACACCTTCCTTAACCTACAAAAACTGTCATTGGAGCGAGAGATGTTTCGTAAAAGTTTACTATCCGTCACCCTGAGCGTCGCCCTGTTCGGCCTCACTGCCTGCAACGGCAATGACTCCAGCAGCCCGGCCGCCCCCAGCGCCACCCTGGCGAACCAGTATCAGAACGTGATCGACCGCAGCGGTACCCCGCTCCAGTTCCGTGACTTTGACAGCTACTCCAACCTCAAATACAACCCGCTGCTCGATCTCGGTGCCTGGCACGGCTTCCTGCTGCCCGCCAGCGACAGCGAATGGGGTGGCTTTACCGGCCCCATGGTCATCGCCGAAGAGTACAGCCTGTTCTTCGCAAGCGAATTGGACAAGCTGACCCTGAGCGACGAGAGCGGCCGCGCCTTCCCGCTCACCAGCGCCAGCAAGCAGGCGCTGTACGCCATCCCGGGGGCGCTGGTGCAGCGCTTCGAATTCGAACCCTTCACCCTGGAGCTGGAGCTGCGCTATGGCGATGCCCGCACTGCGCTGGTTCGCACCCGTCTCATCAACCACACTGACGCCCCCCTCACCCTCAAGCTCAACTGGCAGGGGGAGCTGCTCAACCAGTGGGATGCCAACAAGACGGTCGCCGAGCAGTACCCTGCCTGGACCCGCACCATCAGCCAGACCGAGCGCGGCGTGGCATTCCAGTTCGGCAAACTGCGCAGCACCTGGAATATCATGCAAAGCGGCAGCGCCAGCTACCGCATCGATCGCACCCTGCCCAGTCGCACCACCCTCGACGAACAGGGCCTCGGCTACGTAAGCGAGGCCAGCCTCACCCTGGCCGCCAAGGGCCAGCAGGATATCTACACCCTGCAGAGCTATGTCCACAGCAGTGCTGACGCCGACCGCTTCGAACAGAGCCGCCAGGCGCTGCTGGCAGACCCCGCCAGCCATTTCGACGACTCCATCCGCCGCTGGGAGGATTACCTGGCGCGCGGCCTCTCCAATCAGGGGATCCCGGAATCGGAGCGACGCATCGCGGTCAAGGCGATGGAGACCCTCAACGGCAACTGGCGTTCCCCAGCCGGCGCCATCCTGCACGACGGGGTGACCCCCTCCAACACCGCCCGCTGGTTCGACGGGGTTTGGGCCTGGGACAGCTGGAAGCACGCCTACGCTATGGCCCATTTCAACCCGGAAGTAGCCAAGAACAACGTGCGCGCCATGTATGACTACCAGATCCAGGCCGATGACCCGGTCCGGCCGCAGGATGCCGGCATGGTGATCGACGCCGTCTTCTACAACAAGCTCGCCGATCGCGGTGGCGACGGCGGCAACTGGAACGAGCGCGACACCAAGCCGCCCCTCTCCGCCTGGGCCATCTGGGAGATCTACAGCGCCACCCAGGACAAAGCCTTCATCGCCGAGATGTATCCGAAGATCCAGGCCTATCACGACTGGTGGTATCGGGCGCGGGACAACAACCGCAACGGCATCATCGAATATGGCGCCACCCGCCACGTCGAGCACAACGACGAGTTCGGCAACATCACCTTCAAGGTGCAGTACCCGACGGGGGTACCGGCCGGGCTGGATCTGTCGAGCTGCACCGATGAGGGAGATGGCTGGTATGGCTGCGCCGGCATGGCGCTCTATCAGCAGGTATTGAGCGTTGGCGGCTACGCCGACATGGATATCGGCGCCCAGCACGGCGCCGGCTGGGAGTCCGGCATGGACAACGCCGCCCGCTTCGGCTTTATCGAGCCGGATCAGCTCAAGCGCTATGCCGACAAGACCTATGGCGGCGACATGGCCAAGGCGCGCCAGGACTGGAACGTCTTCTTCTTCGAAAACCATCAGGACGACGGCAACCTCATCGGCTTCTCCATCGATCAGGAGTCGGTGGAGCTCAACGCCTTCCTCGCCAAGGAGAAGCGCATCCTGGCCGACATGGCCGAGCTGCTCGGCAAGCCGGACGAGGCGAGCCGCTACCGCGAAGGGGCGACCCAGCTGGCGGGCTACATCAACAGCTGCCTGTTCGATGAGGCCTCCGGCTTCTATTACGACCGCCAGATAGCCCAGGGGGATCTGCCCGACGCCAACGGCTGCGTCGGCAAGCTGTTGACCGCCCGCGGCCGCGGCCCGGAAGGGTGGAGCCCGCTCTGGGCCGAGGTGGCGGACAAGGAGAAGGCGGCGCGGGTGCGCGAGGTGATGCTCAATGCCCAGGAGTTCAACACCAGGGTGCCGCTCGGCACGGCGGCGCTGACCAACCCGGCCTACGACCCCGACATCTACTGGCGCGGCCGGGTCTGGCTGGACCAGTTCTACTTCGGGGTGAAGGGGCTGGAGAACTACGGCTATCGCATCGATGCCCAGCAGCTCGTCAACAAGCTGTTTGCCAACGCCGAGGGGCTGGCGGGCAGCGGCCCCATCCGCGAGAACTACAACCCGGAGACCGGCGCCATGCAGGGGGCCAGCAACTTCAGCTGGAGCTCGGCCCACCTCTACATGCTCTACCGCAACTTCCTGAAAACCGAGGGCTGATCCCTATCAGCAGAAATGAGCCAACAAAAAGGCCTCCGCAAGGGAGGCCTTTCTTATGGCAGCGCCAGGGGCAGACGACTTACTTGACGGTCACCCGGGCAAACTTGCGCTTGCCGACCTGGTAGACGGCGGTGCCGGCACCGATGAGAGCCTTGCAATCGTCCAGCTTCTCGCCGTCCACCTTGACCGCGCCCTGCTTGATCATCCGCAGCGCTTCGGAGGTGGTGGCCACCAGATCGGCATCTTTCAGCAGGTTGGCGATGGCCAGACCTTCACCTTCCAGTGCCAGCTCGACTTCCGGCATCTCGTCCGGAATGGCGTTCTTGGAGAAGCGCTGGGTGAAGTCTTCGTGGGCCGCTTCGGCCGCAGCTTCATCGTGATAACGGGCGATGATCTCTTTGGCCAGCCAGATCTTCACGTCGCGCGGGTTGAGGGTGCCGGCGGCGATGCCTGCCTTGAACTCTTCAATTTCAGCCAGCGGACGGAAGGAGAGCAGCTCGTAGTAGTTCCACATCAGATCGTCGGTGATGGACATGATCTTGCCGAACATCTCGCCCGGGGCGTCGTGTACGCCGATGTAGTTAGCAGCGGACTTGGACATCTTCTTGACGCCATCCAGGCCTACCAGCAGCGGCATCATCAGCACGCACTGGGTCGCCATGCCGGCATCTTTTTGCAGCTCGCGGCCCATCAGCAGGTTGAACTTCTGATCGGTACCGCCGAGCTCGACGTCCGCCTTCAGCGCGACCGAGTCATAGCCTTGCAGCAGCGGATAGAGGAATTCGTGAATGGCGATGGACTGGCCGTTGCTGTAGCGCTTCTTGAAGTCGTCGCGCTCCATCATGCGGGCCACGGTCTGCTTGGCCGCCAGCTTGATCATGCCGGTCGCACCCAGCTCGCCGAGCCAGGTGGAGTTGTACTCGATGCGGGTCTTGGCCGGGTCGAGGATCTTGAACGCCTGCTCGGCATAGGTGAGGGCGTTGTGCTTGATGGCCTCTTCGGAGAGCGGCGGACGGGTGGCGTTCTTGCCGGAGGGGTCACCCACCATGGCGGTGAAGTCACCGATCAGCAGGATCACTTCATGGCCCAGATCCTGGAAGGTCTTCAGCTTGTTGAGGATCACGGTATGACCCAGATGAATGTCGGGAGCCGTCGGGTCCATCCCCAACTTGATGCGCAGCGGGCGCCCTTCCTTCAACTTGGCGACCAGTTCTTCTTCCACCAGAATTTCTTCCGCTCCGCGCTTGATCTCGGCTAGCGCCACCTCGAGCTGGGACATTTTTTGACTCTCCAATCACGATTCCACAGGGCCAGACATATTACTGGAATGGCGGGCCAATTGGAAAGGCGGTAAACTCCGACATTCTTCCCGGCTCAACTTCGTCTGCTTCTCATGGTCATTTGGCACGCCTTCAACTCTCTCCCTCACTGGCACCGCAAGATGGTGCTGATCCTGAGCATCATGGTGATGATGCTGGCGGCCTGGCCCAGCGAACAGGCGGTCGCTACCCGGGTCGATGACAACGGCAACGAGCTGGCCATGGAGCAGCAGGTCGACGAGGAGGCGCTGCTGGCCGAAGACAAGCCCGTCGCCCCACCCAAGCCGAGCTACATCACCAAGCAGGTGAAGGTGCGCAGCGGCGACAACATGGGGGTCATCTTCCAGCGCCTTGGCCTCAGCACCACGGATCTGCACCTCATCGATCAGCTGAACGGCACCGACACCCTGCGCCTGCTCAAGCCAGGCCAGGAGCTCACCTTCAAGCTCACCAAGGGTGGCGAGCTGCACAGCCTCTACTATCCCCACAGCCTGGAGCAGGCGCTCAAGGTGATCCGCAAGGATGAAGGGTTTGTCGCCCGGGCGGTCAAGCTCGAGCTCGACACCCGCGAACAGGTGGCCAAGGGCGAGATCCGCTCCAGCTTCTGGGGCGCCGCCGTCGACGCCGGCATGACCGAGGATCAGATCATGGACTTGGCCGCCATCTTCGGCTGGGACATCGACTTTGCCCAGGACTTGCAACCGGGTGACAGCTTCCGGGTGGTTTACGAGGAGAAATTCCAGGATGACGAGCGGGTTGCTTCCGGCGACATCCTGGCCGCCGAGTTCGTCAACCAGGGTGCCGTGTATCGCGCCGTGCTGAACGAGGATGGCAACTACTACACCCCGGATGGCAAGGCGATGCGCAAGAGCTTCCTGCGTGCGCCGGTCAACTTCAAATACATCAGCTCCAACTTCAACCCGCGCCGCCTGCACCCGGTCACCGGCAAGGTACGCCCCCACAACGGCATCGACTACGTGGCGCCGGTGGGCACCCCCATCATGGCTGCCGGTGGCGGCAGCGTGGTGGCCGCCGGCTACAACCAGTTCAACGGCAACTACGTCTTCATCAAGCACGCCGGCAACTACGTGACCAAGTACCTGCACCTCTCCAAGCGCACCGTCAACAAGGGGCAGCGGGTGAAGCAGGGCCAGACCATAGGCCTGCTCGGTGGCACCGGCCGGGTCACCGGGCCGCACCTGCACTATGAATTTGTGGTGGGCGGCGTGCACAAGAACCCGCGCACCCTCAACCTGCCGCAGGCAGAGACACTGAGCGGACGGGCGCTGGCCAACTTCAAGGCGCAGGCCATGCCCCAGCTCGCCAAGCTGGACAGCCCGGAGCTGCAGCTGGCCCAGAACAAGCGGGCCAACGGCGGCAATTGACCCACAAGGAGCAGTCATGAGCGAGCGTTATATCGGCTTGATGCCGGGTACCAGAATACGGCATGGGATTGAGGCCGCTCCCTCTGTCACGTACTTTTTCCCGACCTGCAAGTAAGGAAGCCTGATGACTGAACGCTATATAGGCTTGATGTCCGGGACCAGAATACGGCATGGGATCGAGGCCGCTCCCTCTCTCACGTACTTTTTCCCGCCCTGCAAGTAAGGAAGCCCCATGACTGAACGCTATATAGGCTTGATGTCCGGTACCAGCATAGACGGCATCGACGCCGTGCTGGTCGTGATCGAGGGGGATCAACTGCGGGTCGAGGCGGCCGTCAGCCACCCCTGGCCCACCGCCCACGAGCTGCACGCACTCAGCACCCCGGGCGACAACGAGATCGATCGCATGGGGGTCGCCGACAACCTGGTCGCCCGCGAATTTGCCGCCGCCACCCACGCCCTGCTGGCCAAGGCAGGGCTGACTCCCAAGGATATTCGCGCCATCGGCAGCCACGGCCAGACCATCCGCCACCGTCCCCAGCTCGGCTTCACCCTGCAGATCGGCAACGCGGCCCTGCTGGCGGCGCTGACCGGCATCGATGTGGTGGCCGATTTTCGCACCATGGACATGGCCCTCGGCGGCCAGGGGGCGCCACTGGTGCCCGCCTTCCATCAAGCCTTCTTTGCGCGCCCCGGCGCCCTGCGGGTGGTGCTCAACCTCGGCGGCATCGCCAATATCTCGGTGCTGCCGGGCCAGGCCGATGGCGTCTATGGCTTTGATACCGGCCCGGCCAACACCCTGCTCGACGGCTGGTATCGCCGCCATCACCCCCAGGGGGCCGGTTACGATGCCGGCGGCCAGTGGGCGGCCAGCGGCCAGCTTATCCCTGCACTGCTGGAGCAGCTGCTGGCTCACCCCTACTTTGCCACCCCTCACCCCAAGAGCACAGGACGGGAGATGTTTACCCTCGACTGGCTCGATGGCGAGCTGGCCGGCCACGCCCATGCCCCGGCGGATGTACAGCGCACCCTACAGGCGCTCACCTGCCACAGCATCGCCCGCCAGCTGCCCGCACTGGCTGATGCACAGAGCCAACCCGAGCTGTATGTCTGCGGCGGCGGTGCCCATAACGCCCCGCTGCTGGCGGAGCTGGCCAGCCTGCTGCCCCGCTGGCGCATCGCCAACACGGCCGAGCTGGGGATCGCCCCCGACTGGATGGAAGGCGCAGCGTTTGCCTGGCTGGCGCAGCGCTTTATCCACCGCCAACCCGGCAACCTGCCCGCCGTCACCGGCGCCAGCCGCCCCGCCGTGCTGGGTGCCCTCTATCCCGCCTGAGCCAGGACTAGCCCAAGGCGCCGCCTGAACAAGGAGGGCAACCTGCCCTCCCATACGCCGGCGCCAGCCGCCCTGCCGTGCTGGGTGCTCTCTATCCCACCTGAGCCATACCTGGTCCAAGGCGCCGCCTGAACAAGGCACCTGCAACCCAGGCGGCCGACCTCTCAAACACCAGACCCTGTCGCGCCGCCCATGGGGCGATGCCGGGTTTTTCCGCCAGAACAGGGCAACGCGGCAGCGCTATCTTGTCCGGGCTCCAGGCACAAGGTTCACACCCGCTGAACCAGCCGGCCCCCCCTGTTGCACCCTTCGCCCGATATCGGCTGGGCTGGAACATCCGTCCTGATATTTGCCCCTGATGGCGCTTGTCCCACGCTGCAATTTCATTGCATAAACCTGACGGGTGCCATCTGGAAAATAACGGCAGCTAATATCTGGCAAATAACGGCTGCCCGCGGCGAGCTTTGCCTGAAAATAAGCAGACAACCATGCAAGATCGCTGAATGATATGTCAGGAGCCGACGAATGGGCACAATAACCGCCCCCGGCTAGCATATTTTCCATGCATATGACAGCCCCTTTCAACGCAATGAAATGCATAGCCATGCATAGTTTTTTGCATTAACAGCGAAATAGTGCCAATCATTAACGCTTTATTCACATGGCCGATCGCTGAGCATGATGACGGGAAGCCACGCCATTCGGCCTTCACCACCATAACGCACTATATGAAGCCATTTATCCCGTCATTTATCGTGCATTGAATGCCATTCTGGCTATATTTCAGAGCGTTGAGCCACCTCATAGAAATGCGATCCCGGTTTGCATCCCCTGAATACCCTTCATAGAATCCTCTCGTCTGAGATAACCAACCCAATCCATACCTCTGTTATCCGATCGCCTGCACTGGCGACCTTGACTCAATATGCGAGGCGATGTTTGCCACCCGTCATAATTGGCGGGAATGGCCGGCTATTGCCGAAATAAAGAGGAGAGCCCGCTCGCTGGCGAGCCGGGCGGCCATCAGAAGATGAGGGAGGGTGACCCGTACCTACACCAATAATGATTGAAAAAGGAGTATCGCCATGAGTGGTACCATCATCAAGTCAGCCAGAAATACCGCCAATGCACCGCAGGATCTGAGCCCCAGCACCCAGAGCGTGGCGTTCTCCCACTACAACAATATCTCCGCCCAGCTGCCGGTCGACCCGAAAACGGGCGCACTGGTCGCAGGGGATATCAAGGCGCAGGCCAGACAGTGCCTCACCAATATCAAGGCCATCGTCGAGAGCATCGATCATGTGATGGATGACGTGGTCAAAATCACGGTGTTTCTCAAAGAGATTGCCGATCTCGACGCGGTCAACGCCGTCTATGGCGAGTTCTTCCCCCACCTGCTGCCGACTCGCACAGTGCTGGCGGTGGCCGGTCTGCCGCTCGGCGCCGCCGTGCAGATGGACGCGCTCATCTCCAACGGTGAAGGTACCTTCCCGCAGGCCCCCTGCCCGTTGCTGAAGCTCTCCCGCAACAGCGACAAGGCGCCGCAGGATCCGCTCTCGACCCATACCGTCGCCTTCTCCCACTACAACAATATCGGTGCCCAGCTGCCGGTCGATGCCGCGTCGGGCCAGCTGGTCGCCGGCGGTATCCAGCAGCAGGCGGAGCAGTGCCTGCGCAACATCAAGCACGTGCTGGAGAGCATCGATGTGCCGTTTGACGATATCGTCAAGGTCACCGTCTATCTGACTGATCTGGCCGATCTGGACGCCGTCAACGACGTCTACACCACCTTCTTCCCGGACTCCGCCATTGCCCGTGCCGTCGCCTACCTGCCGGCCCGCAGCGTGATCGTGGCCGCCGCCCTGCCGCTGGGCGCCCGGGTGCAGATGGATGCGGTCATCTCCCACGGTGACGGCACCCCGCCACAGCTGGTGGAAGACAGACACAATCTGGTGATCCGCGCCCGCAACACCGACAAGGCGCCGCGCAGCCCCCTGCACACCCAGACTGTCGCCTTCTCTCACTACAACCATATCGCCGGCCAGTTGCCGCTCGATCTGGCCACCGGCAAGATCCTGGCCGGTTGTGTCAAGGAGCAGACCGCCCAGTGCCTCGGCCATATCAAGACCATCGTCGAGAGCATCGGCCACGTGATGGACGATATCGTCAAGGTCAATATCCAGCTGAAGAACATCGCGGATCTGGCTGACGTGGATGCCATCTACACCAAATACTTCCCGGCCTATCTGCCCGCCCGCACCGTGATTGGCGTGAGCGAGCTGCCCGCCGGCGCCCTGGTGCAGATTGATGCGGTGATGTCCAACGCAGAAAGCACCCCGCCGCAGGCATAAGACATGCCTTGAATAATAAAAAGAGACCGGCTGATGGCCGGTCTCTTTTTTGGTAACACGAGGGAATATTCTTTTTATGGCATCGGCACAGATGCGCGAACGTCCAATTATGCGTCGCTAATCGAACCTGCGGGCCAATAACACGCTTTCAAATATGGCGCTTCAGTTCAGCTTCCCACTGCTTGAACAATTTAAAATCGCTCTCTGCCCTGCTCTTGGCTGCCGTGAACCACTGCACTCCGACCTCATCAGAATGTCTGAATTCCAACCTGAACTCATACTTGTTGCTAATCACCAGAGCCAGACATGCACCAATCAGAAATGCAATAGCAGGAAGAATCCATGTAATAACCTGACCTTGTGCATCCGTTGGCACAAATATGAACAGTAGACTGGAAGCGATGGCCCCCAACATAATCATATTGAGTATTTTGTCTTTCCAGGAAAGGACCCGAACCTGTACGTTCGATATTTTACCGAGATCATAACTATCTTTATTGACTTGCAGCTTTTTTGCTGACTGATTGATGACAATGGAACAAGACATGGGAAAACTCCATTTCAGATATAGGTCACATGACATTTTTATAATTAACAACGGCACATACAGAATTGACCAGGCCCCGGAAAGCTTGCCGCTTGATGCCATCACCAGGCAGCGACACATAGCTTACGTCACGTTGGCTGAATGAAAACGGCCGAATATCCATGGAGAGCTGATGATGACGGGGATGGTCGGCAGGAATGGTATCGTATGGCGCTATTTTTGGAAGTAACTTGCAAAGAAAAAGCGAGATGGATCAAGTAATCGATCCGGCCAATCTTCACATCGACAGACTCACGCTCGCCATGCCAAATTCGCCAATAAAAAACGCCCCCCATCTTGCGACGGAGGGCGTTTGATTTTCCGACTATTGGGCCTGCGCGGCCCAACGTTCAGGAATTACAGGGGCGATTACAGGGATTCAGCGGTCGCAACCACGTTTTCCACGGTAAAGCCGAATTCCTTGAACAGCAGCTCGGCCGGCGCGGACTCACCGAAGGAGCGCATGCCGATGATCTTGCCGCCAAAGCCCACGTACTTGTACCAGTAGTCGGCGATGCCGGCTTCGATGGCCACACGCTTGGTGACGGAGGACGGCAGGACGGACTCTTTGTACTCGGCAGACTGGGCGTCGAACACGTCGGTAGACGGCAGAGAGACCACGCGCACGGCACGGCCCTTGGCAGTCAGCTGCTCATAGGCGGCAACAGCCAGTTCCACTTCGGAACCGGTGGCGATCAGGATCAGCTCCGGCGTACCGGCGCAATCCTTCAGCACGTAGCCCCCCTTGGCGGTATCGGCCAGCTGCTGGGCGCTGCGGTCCATCTGGGCCAGGTTCTGACGAGAGAAGATCAGCGAAGTCGGGCCGTCGGTACGCTCGATGGCGTGTTTCCAGGCGATGGCAGATTCAACCTGGTCACACGGACGCCAGGTGCTCATGTTCGGAGTCAGACGCAGGGAGGCGATCTGCTCAACCGGCTGGTGAGTCGGGCCATCTTCACCCAGACCGATGGAGTCGTGGGTGTAAACGAAGATGGAACGCTGCTTCATCAGAGCGGCCATGCGCAGGGCGTTGCGGGCGTACTCCATGAACATCAGGAAGGTGGCGCCGTAGGGGATGAAACCACCGTGCAGGGCGATACCGTTCATGATGGCGGACATGCCGAACTCGCGTACACCGTAGTGGATGTAGTTGCCGGAGGCATCGTCGTTGGTCAGGGACTTGGAACCGGACCACATGGTCAGGTTGGACGGAGCCAGGTCAGCGGAACCACCCATGAACTCCGGCAGCAACTTGCCGAACGCTTCCAGAGCGTTCTGGGACGCTTTACGGGTAGCGATCTTGGCCGGGTTGGCCTGCAGGTTTTCGATGATCTTGGCGGAGTCGGCAGCCCAGTTGGCCGGCAGCTCGCCTGCGGTGCGGCGCTTGAACTCGGCAGCCAGTGCCGGGTGAGCGGCTTCATAGGCGGCGAACTTGGCAGCCCAGTCGGATTCCAGCTTGGCGCCCTTCTCCTGACCGTTCCACTCGGCAGCGATGTCGGCCGGGATAACGAACGGTGCGTGGTCCCACTTCAGGAAGGCACGAGCGGCGGCGATCTCGTCGTTGCCCAGCGGTGAGCCGTGGCAGTCGTGAGAACCGGACTTGTTCGGGGAACCGTAACCGATGATGGTGCGGCAGCAGATCAGGGTCGGCTTGCCGGTCTCGGCCTTGGCGGCTTCGATGGCAGCGTTGATCGCTTCCGGGCTGTGACCGTCAACGGCCGGGATGACGTGCCAGCCGTAGGCTTCGAAGCGCTTGACGGTGTCGTCGGTGAACCAGCCTTCCACGTGACCGTCGATGGAGATGCCGTTGTCATCCCAGAACGCGATCAGTTTGCCCAGTTGCAGGGTACCGGCCAGGGAGCAAGCCTCGTGGGAGATACCTTCCATCAGGCAGCCGTCGCCCATAAAGGCGTAGGTGTAGTGGTCAACGATGTCGTGACCCGGCTGGTTGAACTGCTCGGCCATGGCCTTCTCGGCAATCGCCATGCCCACGGCGTTGGTGATGCCCTGACCCAGCGGACCGGTAGTGGTCTCGACGCCCGGCGCATAACCGTACTCCGGGTGACCCGGGGTGCGAGAGTGCAGCTGGCGGAAGTTTTTCAGATCGTCGATGGAGAGGTCATAACCGGAGAGGTGCAGCAGGGAGTACAGCAGCATGGAGCCGTGGCCGTTGGAGAGGATGAAACGGTCGCGGTCGGCCCACTTGGGGTTGTTCGGGTTATGTTTCAGGTGGCTGCGCCACAATACTTCGGCGATATCCGCCATTCCCATGGGGGCGCCCGGGTGACCGGAGTTGGCTTTTTGAACGGCATCCATACTCAATGCGCGAATGGCATTGGCAAGCTCTTTACGAGAAGGCATCTGTATCTCCTGCGATTGCTTCATTTGATGGCCAAGATTAAGGCGCGTCATTGTCCCAGCAGGGGGCGCGGCGTGCAAATATTATCTGGGCGAATAAAGCCGCTTTGGGAGCTCAATCGCTTTTCTTGACAGGGCAAACGATTGAGTCATGACCACTATCTACCCCAAATGGGGTGAAGAACGGATCTTGTTCGGCCAGGGGGCGGCAAAACCAAAATAGTGCTGGTAATCGAGGGGGTCGCTAACTAAAATGGACGTCCAGATGTAGATACCTCTACAATCATCCTATCATCACCCGGTTATTGCTGCGGCGATAACCCCAGACAAGCTGAGAATCCCATCATGGCAAAGCTGTTTACTTCCGAGTCGGTCTCCGAAGGCCATCCCGACAAGATTGCGGATCAGATCTCCGATGCGGTCCTGGACGCCATCCTCAAGCAAGACACCAAGGCACGCGTTGCCTGCGAGACCCTGGTCAAGACCGGCATGGTCATGGTGGCCGGTGAAGTAACCACCACCGCCTGGGTAGACATCGAGCAGATCGTGCGCGACACCGTGCGCGAGATCGGCTACACCCACTCCGACATGGGCTTCGATGCCGACTCCTGCGCCGTGCTGAACGCCATCGGCAAGCAGTCCCCGGACATCAACCAGGGCGTTGACCGCAGCGATCCGCTGGAGCAGGGCGCGGGCGACCAGGGCCTGATGTTCGGCTACGCCACCAACGAAACCGACGTGCTGATGCCGGCCCCCATCACCTACTCCCACCTGCTGGTGAAGCGTCAGGCCGAAGTGCGCAAGAACGGCACCCTGCCGTGGCTGCGTCCGGATGCCAAGAGCCAGCTGACCTTCGCCTACGACGACGCCGGCAAGATCATCGGTGTGGATGCCGTGGTGCTCTCTACCCAGCACGCCGAATCCATCAGCCACAAAGACCTGGTTGAAGCGGTGCGCGAAGAGATCATCAAGCCGGTGCTGCCGGCCGAGTGGATCAACAAGGACACCAAATACTTCATCAACCCGACCGGCCGTTTCGTTATCGGCGGCCCGATGGGGGACTGCGGTCTGACCGGTCGCAAGATCATCGTCGACACCTACGGCGGCATGGCCCGTCACGGTGGTGGCGCCTTCTCCGGCAAGGATCCGTCCAAGGTTGACCGCTCCGCTGCCTACGCCGCCCGCTACGTGGCCAAGAACATCGTCGCCGCCGGTCTGGCCGATCGCTGTGAAGTACAGGTCTCCTACGCCATCGGCGTGGCTGAGCCGACCTCCATCAGCGTCGAAACCTTCGGCACTGCCAAGGTGGCCGAGGATCTGCTGGTCAAGCTGGTTCGCGAGCACTTCGAACTGCGCCCGTACGGCCTGATCCAGATGCTGGATCTCAAGCGCCCGATCTACCAGGCCACTGCCGCCTACGGTCACTTCGGTCGCAGCGAGTTCCCGTGGGAGCAGACCGACAAGGCCGAACTGCTGCGTTCCGCCGCCGGTCTGTAAGCGTCGCGCTTGTGGTATAAAGGGGAGCCTGGCTCCCCTTTTGCTTGTCCGCCATTTGCCGAGAACCCGATGTCCGCCACCGCTACCCGCCTCGACCCCGCCCTGCACGAGCAGCTGCTCACCCGCGTCGACGCCTGTTTTGTGCAGGCCGAAGCACGCCTTGGCCGCTCCTTTCCCCGCCCGCAGGTGCACTGCAACATGCGCGGTCGGGCGGCGGGTTCGGCGCGGCTGCAGACCTGGGAGCTGCGCTTCAACCCGGCCCTCTATCAGGCCAACCAGCAGGCGTTTCTGGCCGAGGTGGTGCCCCACGAGGTGGCCCACCTGCTGGTTTATGCCCTGTGGGGAGAAGGACGCGGCAGATCGCGGGTGCTGCCTCACGGCCGCCAGTGGCAATCTGTGATGCGGGAGCTGTTCGGCCTTGAGCCCAGAACCACCCACAGCTTCGATCTGGCGGTACTGGCGCAGCCGACCATCCCCTATCGCTGCCTCTGCCAACAGCATCAGCTGTCGGTGCGCCGCCACAACAAGGTGGTGCGCGGCGAGGCCCGTTACCACTGCCGTCGCTGTCGGCAGGCGCTGGAACGGGTCGTCACGTCGCAGTAAGCCAGCCGGTGTCGCGCCCTTGTGGTAGGGTGCCCGCCATCGTTCGTCAATCATCCCGTTTGCAAGGAATCCCATGCGTCTCATCTCTTCCCTCGCCCTGACCCTGCTGGCCGGTTTGCCGCTGCTCAGCGCGCCCCTGCATGCCCAGACCTTTCGCGAAGCCAAGCAGGGGCTGGTCAAGCTCTACCAGAGCCAGCCCGCTGTCACCACCATCTACTGCGGCTGCAGCATCGACTATCAGGGCAAGAAAATGAGCCCGGATCTGGCCAGCTGCGGCTATGAGCCGCGCAAGCAGCCCAAGCGCGCCGCCCGCATCGAGTGGGAACACGTGGTGCCGGCCTGGGAGTTCGGCCACCAGCTCAAGTGTTGGCAGCAGGGGGGCCGCAAGAACTGCGGCAAGAGCGACGAGTTCAACCAGATGGAGGGGGACATGCACAACCTCTTCCCCGCCGTTGGCGAGGTGAACGGCGATCGGGCCAACTTCCGCTTCTCCGACTGGAACGGCACCCCGGATCAGTACGGCCAGTGCCGGATGCTGGTGGATTTCAAGGAGCGCCGGGTGCAGCCACCCAAGGGGCCGGTACGGGGCCAGATCGCCCGCGCGTACCTCTACATGAGCCAGCAGTATGGGCTGCGTCTGGCGGCGCAACAGCGTAAACTGTTCGAAGCCTGGGACAGGCAGTACCCGGCCGACGGCTGGGAGTGCGAGCGCAACCGCCGCATCGGCAAGCTGCAGGGCAATACCAACCCCTTTATTGAAAAGCAGTGCCAGTAACCCCATTTGACCTGGGAGGGGGATCGCCCCCTCTTATCATGAAACCCTTCACCCTCGGTCTCGTGAGCCTTGCTCGCCGCCGTGCAGTAGGATATTGAAGAGTTTCCAAGCAAGAGACTGACTATCAGCCATGCGCATTCCACGTATCTATGAACCGGCCGCCCTGCAGGTGGGCCAGACCCTCGCCCTGTCGGAAGACGGTGCCAACCACATCGGCCGGGTGCTGCGCATGCAGCCGGGTCAGCAGCTCGAGCTGTTCAACGGCGACGGCAACCAGTACCCCGCCACCATCGCCAATGTGGGCAAGAAGTCGGTGGAGGTGACCATCGACAGCTGCGAGCAGCGCTCGGTGGAGTCACCGCTGGCCATCCACCTTGGTCAGGTGATCAGCCGCGGCGACAAGATGGACTTCACCATCCAGAAATCGGTGGAACTCGGCGTCACCTGCATCACCCCGCTCTTCTCCGAGCGCTGCGGCGTCAAGCTGCCGGCCGATCGGCTGGAGAAAAAACGCGAACAGTGGCAGAAGGTGGTGATCAGCGCCTGCGAGCAGTGCGGCCGCAATACCGTGCCCGAGGTGCGCATGCCGATGGAGCTGGACGCCTGGCTGGCGGAAGAGACCCAGGAGCTCAAGCTCAACCTGCACCCGCGCGCCCCTTACAGCATCAACACCCTGCCAATCCCCGAGCACGGCGTGCGGCTGCTGATCGGCCCGGAAGGGGGCTTGTCGAGCGACGAGATCGCCCGTACCGTGCAGGAAGATTTCAAGGAGATGCTGCTGGGGCCGCGGGTGCTGCGCACCGAAACCGCCGCCCTGACCGCGATTACTGCGCTGCAGTGCCGCTTCGGCGATCTCGCGTAATACCATCGGGCAGTGTCGATAAGCATTGAGGCAGCCTCAAGCGGCCGATTGCGCTGCGCGGATCGACCCTACAACCCTATCGAGCCATTAAGAAGGAACAGCGGATGACCATTAAACTCGGCATCGTGATGGACCCCATCTCGGCCATCAACATCAAGAAGGACTCCAGCTTCGCCATGCTCGAAGAGGCGCAAAAGCGCGGCTACGAGCTGTTCTATCTGGAGATGAAGGATCTCTACATGGAGGCCGGTCGTGCCTTCGGCACCATGCGTCCGCTCACCGTCAAATACGACTATGCCGACTGGTATAGCCTCGGCGAGGTGGTGGATCAGCCGCTCTCCAGCCTGGACGTGATCCTGATGCGCAAGGATCCCCCCTTCGACACCGAGTTCATCTACGCCACCTACATGCTGGAGCGGGCCGAGGATGAGGGCTGCCTCATCGTCAACAAGCCCCAGAGCCTGCGCGATGCCAACGAGAAGCTCTACACCGCCTGGTTTGCCGAGCACACCCCGACCACGCTGGTGACCCGCCGCGCCGACAAGCTGCGCGCCTTCCACGCCCAGCACAAGGACGTGATCCTCAAACCGCTGGACGGCATGGGCGGCGCCTCCATCTTCCGCATGAAGGAGGATGACGCCAACGTCGGCGTCATCATCGAGACCCTCACCGCCCACGGCAGCCAGTACTGCATGGCGCAGACCTATCTGCCCGCCATCAAGGATGGCGACAAGCGGGTGCTGGTGGTGGATGGTGAGCCGGTACCTTACTGCCTGGCCCGCATCCCGGCCCAAGGGGAAACCCGTGGCAACCTGGCGGCCGGTGGCCGTGGCGAGGCGCGCCCCCTGAGCGAGGCGGACTGGGCCATCGCCCGCGCGGTGGGCCCGACGTTGAAAGAGAAGGGGCTCATCTTCGTCGGCCTCGACATCATCGGCGATCGGCTGACCGAGATTAACGTCACCAGCCCGACCTGCATCCGCGAGATTGAAGCGGCCTTCGACGTGCACATCACCGGCATGCTGATGGACGCCATCGAGCGCCGGCTGGCCAAGGCTTAAGCCGTCCCGGCCCAGCAGTGACGACAGATGATAAATAAAAGAGGCGGCCCCGGGGCCGCCTCTTTTCTATCCATCCATCAATCCATCTATCCAGCGTCAGTCCCCTCAGCAGCGGAATTGCCCCACCTTCTCCTTGAGATCCCCCGACAGCTGCTCCAACTCGTGACAGTTCTGGTTGAGCTGGGTGGCCGCCCCGGTCGATTCGGTCGCGATATGGGCGATGTTGACCACGTTGCGGGTGATCTCCTCGGCCACCTTGCTCTGCTCCTCCGCCGCCGTGGCAATCTGGGTATTCATCTCGTTGATCACGTTGACCGAGCTGACTATCTCGCCGAGCGCCTGACCACAGGCCAGCACGGTACGGTTGGACTCCTCCACCTGCTCCAGCCCCTGCTCCATGCTGCTGGCCGCCTGATTGGCCCCCTGCTGCAACTTGACGATGGTCTTGCCGATCTCTTCGGTGGAGCGCTGGGTACGCTGGGCCAGGGTGCGCACCTCGTCGGCCACCACCGCAAAGCCGCGCCCCTGATCCCCTGCCCGCGCCGCCTCGATGGCGGCGTTGAGGGCCAGCAGGTTGGTCTGCTCGGCGATGCCGCGAATGGCATCCATCACGCTGCCGATGTCCCGGCTGTCATCCGCCAGCTGGGTGATCATGGCCGCCGTGTTCTGGATCTGGGAGGAGAGGTGTGACATGCGCGCAATGGCATCCTCCACGATCTGGTGGCCGTGCCGTGCGCTGTCGTCGGCATGACGGGCCGCATCGGCCGCCTGGTTGGAGCTGTTGGCCACCTCGGCCACCGTGCTGCTCATCTGGTTCATGGCGGTCGCGGTCTGATCCGTCTCCGCCTGCTGCTGGGCAAACCGCTGGCGGCTCTCGACCCCGATATGGGCCAGCTGGGCCGATGCCCTGGCAAGCTGCTCGGCAGTCTCGTTGATCTGGGCGATGAGGCCACGGAAATGGCGGATCACCTCGTTGAGGGAGTGCGCCAGACTGCCCATCTCATCCTTGCGCAGCACGGGAGCCAGCCGGCTCAAGTCGAGATCCGTCTGCATGCCGCGCAGGATCTGCCCCATGGCCGCCAGCGGCTGGCTGACGCTGCGCCCGGCCCAGATCCCGATGAACAGGACGCAGCCCCCCACCACCACAAACAGCGCGACAAACAGCTGGGTCAGTTGCTGCCTGAGCTGGTTGAGCTCGGCCACGTTCTCTTCCGCCTCCTGCAGCTGGAACGCCACCTGATCGCTCACCGCATCGCTGACCGGGTCGATCACCTGATAGAGCGGCATGATGGCGGCGGCGAGCGCCGCGTTGTGTTCGCCCGGCGAACCGTCCAGCAGCCCCATCACCTTTTCTATCTCCCGGTTGGCGGCGGCAAACAGCGCCTCCACCTTGTCCGCCCGCCTGCGCTCCTCGTCACTCATGTCATGGCTGCGATACTGGCGCCAGATGGTGGCGATCTCCTGCTGGGCGGCGCTCATGTCAGCCTTGGAGCGAGCCGGCTCGAAGCCCCCGACGTTGGCCTTGTTGGCGGCATCGATCACCTTGACCGCATAGAGATCGGCGATCTGCTTGAGCTCCTTGAGCTGGACCACCTCCCCCTGATACATGGCGTTGATGCCGGTCATCAGCCGGGACATCGCCTGGGTTGCTCCTATGACCAGCAGCAACAGCGCCAGCAGGGGAACAACACAGCCCAGGATCAACTTCTGCCTGATTGAAATACCTTCCATGGCTTTCTCTCCACTGAAACAGATTGACTGGTCTGAGCCGGCCGCCCAAAAAGCGGTTTTGCCAGACGAAGCGAGCTGCCATAATTGACTGCAAATACCTTTGCAATATTTGGCCCATATGCAAACACTGCAAAATCACTTCCTGCTCGCCATGCCGAGCCTCACCGACCCCTATTTCGAGCGCTCGCTGGTCTATCTGTGCGAGCACAACGAAGAGGGCGCCATGGGGCTGGTGGTCAATATTCCGGTGGACATGTCGCTGGAGACCATGCTGGATCAGCTCAAGCTGGCACCGCCCGCCAACCCGGAACTCAAACAGCCGGTGCTGCAGGGGGGGCCGGTTCACGCCGATCGCGGCTTCGTGCTGCACAGCTTCCGCCCCGGTTTCAACTCCACCCTGCAGGTGGGGGACGAACTGATGGTCACCACCTCCAAGGACATACTGGAGACCCTGGGTACCGAGGAGGCACCGGCGCACTGGCTGGTGGCGCTCGGTTACGCCGGCTGGAGCGCGGGGCAACTGGAACAGGAGCTGGTGGACGGCGCCTGGCTGGTGATCCCCCCCAATCCGGATCTGGTGTTCAAGACCCCCATCCACCAGCGCTGGCAACGCGCCGCCGCCAGCATCGGGGTCAATCCCGTTCACCTGTCCAGCGACATCGGCCACGGCTGATGCAATCTGCTGTGCAATTTGCGACGCATTCTGAGGAAATTACCCAATGTCATCACGCAGTATCATGGGCTTTGACTACGGCACCAAGAGCATAGGGGTCGCCATCGGTCAGGAGCTCACCGGCACGGCCCGCCCGCTGCGCGCCCTCAAGGCCAACGACGGCATCCCCAACTGGGACGAAATAGACAAGCTGCTCAAGGAGTGGCAACCGGACCTGCTGGTGGTGGGTCTGCCGCTCAACATGGACGGCACCGAGCAGGAGATCACGGTGCGCGCCCGCAAGTTCGGCAACCGCCTGCACGGCCGCTTCGGCAAGCAGGTGGAGTTCAAGGACGAGCGGCTCACCACCACCGATGCCCGCGCCCGCCTGTTCGAACAGGGTGGCTATAGGGCGCTGGAGAAGGGGAGCGTGGATGGCGTCTCCGCCCAGCTCATCCTGGAAGCCTGGATGGAAGAGCAATACGACTGATCTGCCGGGGTGAGGCGCTCGTGCGCCTCACCCCTTCTGCCCCTCTCAGGCCTTGGCCTGCGACAGTTCCTCCTCCTCGCCATGGCGCTCACCGGCCTGCATCATGCGGTTGAGCCAGGGCACCATCAGCCCCATCCCCCCCGCCACCAGCAGGGTTACCAGACCAATCTTGCCGAACACGTCCGTGTAGATGGGCAGGGTCTGCAGCGGATCCGTCACCCCTTGCGGCACCGCGGTAA
The DNA here is from genome assembly GCF_000820305.1 of Aeromonas dhakensis. GTDB lineage: Bacteria > Pseudomonadota > Gammaproteobacteria > Enterobacterales > Aeromonadaceae > Aeromonas > Aeromonas dhakensis. Next base: position 5,259 of record NZ_CDBH01000012.1, on the reverse strand, counting down.
AGGTCGCCACATAGCCCCCGAGCAGGGAGGCCATCGCCTGGGTCAGGAACCACATGCCGAGGATGAAGCCCATCAGCCGCTGCGGCACCAGCGCCGCCACCATGGCCAGCCCCAGGGCGCTGATCATCAGCTCCCCCAGACTCTGGAACAGATAGATGAGCACCATGAACCAGGGTGAGGTGAGTCCCTGCGCATCGGCAAACCAGATACCGGACGCCGCCGCGGTGAGAAAACCGAGGGAGCAGAACAGCATGCCCAGGGTGAACTTGAGCGGCATGGTGAGATCCCGCCCCTGGCTGCCCAGCCGGGTATAGATCATCGCCAGCACCGGGCTGCCCAGCACCACCCAGAAGGGGTTGAGCGCCTGGAAGCTGACCGGGTTGACGGTCACCCCCAGCATTTCATGGTGCATGTTGTTGATGGCAAAGAAGTTGAGCGAGGTTGGCATCTGGGCGTAGAGCACGTAGAACACCACCGCCTCCAGCATCAGTACGAAGGCCACGTACATCTTGTTGCGCCCGACGCTGTCGAGCTTGAACGCCTCGCGAAAGAAGAAGACCACCACGGCCAGGGTCACCGTCATCAGCACCATGTTGGCGATCACCACGTGGTGCATCAACCAGGCGCAGAAGAAGACCAGAGCGACCGAGCCCAGCAGCACCAGCAGCAGCTTGCCGTAGTCGAGCGGCAGGTGATCGGGGGCCGAGCCTATTCCCTTGACCATGCGGCGGCAGGCGAAGAAGGTGAGCAGGGCGATCACCAGGCCAACCCCGCACAGGTTGTAGGTCACTGTGTAGCCGTAGTGATCGGCCACCACGGGAGCCAGCGACAGGGAGATGAGCGAGCCGACGTTGATCGACATGTAGAACAGGGTGAAGGCGCCATCCAGCCGGGGATCACCGGGCTCGTAGCACTTGGCGAGCAGGCTGGCGGGGTTGGCCTTGAACAGGCAGTTGCCGACGGCGATGGTGCCCAGTGCATAGAAGATGAGGTCGGGGTTGTAGATGGACATGCCGGTCATGAAGTAGCCGATGACCAGTACGATGGCCCCCAGCACCATGGTGCGCTTGGTCCCCAGAATATGGTCACCCACGTAACCGCCCACCGAGATGAGGCCGTACACCAGCGCCGAGAAGGCACCGAAGGTGATGAAGGACTGCTCCTGGGAAAAGCCCAGCTGCTGGACGAAGAACACCGCCAGCAGGCCCTGGACGCCGTAATAGCCGAAGCGCTCCCAGAGCTCGACGAAGAAGATCATGAAAAAGGGTTTTGGTTGTTGCAACAACCCGGTCGGGGTGGATGGACGCATGCTAACCTACCTGTCTGTATGTATTTTCTTATTCATGTGAGCGGCCCCGCAGCCGGGTTGGCCAGGGGTCGCAAGCTTGCTGCCGCGATGCAGACGAAGGGGGAACAGGCCGACTGGCCCGGATGGGGTGATGCTGAGGGGGCGATGGTTTTCGCCATGCCATGAACCTCCCTGCTCGGGTCATCGACCCCTTGCTGGCGGCAGACCGAATATCGGCGGGCAACCAAAAATGGGGGATCGAACGGGCCTTCCTTTCCTGCCGCGACTCGCTTCCAGTCAAGATGGCCCGGCATTCACCGCATAACGTTAAAACATCGAGCAATCATCACTATTTATGATAATTAACTATATTTGAAGCAAATAAGCCGTAGATCACACTTGTAACTACACTATCAGTGAAGTTTTCTAATATGGCGGGATTAGTTTTGTTAATCTCAAACGGGTCTTTATTTTGCTGCTGCCCCCAGACCAGATGACAACGCCGGGCAAAGCCCGGCGTTTTTCAGAACAGGTGGGTCGCGGCAAATGGCGCCGTGACCCGCGGCCAGTGCCGGCTCAGGGAGCCAGCTTGCTCAGGATGGCGTGGGCCGCCTTTACCCTCTCCTGGATGGGGTAGTTGCGGTTGGCCAGCATGACGATGCCCACTCCCTTGGCCGGCACGAAGGCCACATAGGCGCCAAAGCCGTTGGTCGAGCCGGTCTTGTTGAAGAGCCGCTGGCTCCCCATCTCCTTCGGCGCGGCCTTCGTCGGATTGGCCTTCATGATCACCTGGGCCGAGTTGCCCGCCAGCAGCGTCTGCTCGCTGACCGGATAGGGGTAGCTCTCCCAACCCAGCCCCTGAGTCATCCCGCCTACCGAGTAGCGCCCCTGGTGGGTCAAAGCGATGGCCTGCTGCAACCCCTTGTCATCCACCCCGTTGACGTTGGCCTTCACAAAGGCGAGCAGATCCGCCGAGCTGGTCTTGATGCCGTAAGCCTCGTCGGCCAGCATGCCGGGATTGACCCTGATAGGCTTGTCCTCTTTCGAATAACCATAGGCGTAGTTCGCCATCGCCTGCTTCGGCACATTGATATAGGAGTGATGCATCCCCAGTCCGGGCAGCAGGGTCTGCTCCATCAACTGGGCAAACGGCTGCTGCAGACTGCTCGCCGCCAGATAGCCGAACAGGCCGATACTGGGGTTGGAGTACTGGCGATGGCTGCCTGGTTGATAGGCCGGCGTCCACTGGCGATAGTAAGCCTGCATCTGCTCGAGTGATTCCACCTCGTCGGGGAATTGCAGCGGCAGGCCCCCGGCACTGTAAGTGGCAAGCTCGGCCATGGTAATGCCATCAAAGGCGGAGCCCTTGAGCCAGGGAGCGTGCCGGCTCACCTTGTCATCCAGCCCAATGCTCCCCTTGACCACGGCGTAGGCCCCCAGGGTCGCGGTCAGGGTCTTGCTGACCGAGCCAATCTCGAACAGGGTCTGCTCGCTGACCTTCTTCCCCGTTGCCAGCTCGGCAACCCCGTAGTTGAAGTAGTGGGCCTGCCCCCCCTTCAGCACGGCGACCGCCATGCCCGGGATCCTGTGCTCTTTCACCAGCGGACGAATGACGTCATCCACTACCCCGACCAGCGGATCGGCGGGAGCGGCCTGGGTGAGGGGCGACAGCAGCAGGGCGCTCAGCGCCAGCAACGACAAGGGTGAGGTTTGCTTCATGACGATAGATCTCGTGAGGTTGGAAAGCCGCCAGCATAGCGGGCCAATATGTGGCGAACATGAGCACAGGTGAAGTCTGTGTGAAGTCGCGCCTCAAATCATCCGGATTCAATGGGTTATCTGCAACTTATCCTCTTGCCACCGAACTGGCGTATTAAGCTGTAGGGGCAACGACACCGAGGGGAGGCACCCGTGCAGACACAACCACAGATAACCCGGCTGCTGACGGCGCTGGAGCAGGTGATCCTGGGCAAGCCGCTGCAGCTCAAGATTGCCCTGGTGACCCTGCTGGCCCGCGGCCACCTGCTGATCGAGGATCTGCCCGGCATGGGCAAGACCACCCTGGCCCACGCCCTGGCGCAGGTGCTGGGGCTCGACTGCCGGCGGGTACAGTTCACCGCCGATCTGCTGCCGGCCGACCTGCTGGGGCTGCAGATCTTTGACCCCCAGCAGCAGCAGTTTCGCTTTCACCCCGGCCCCGTCTTTGCCCAGGTGTTGCTGGCAGACGAGATCAATCGCGCCAGCCCCAAGGTACAGAGCGCCCTGCTGGAGGCCATGGCCGAGGGCAAGGTGAGCATCGAGGGGCAGAGCCACCCGCTGCCCTCCCCCTTCTTCGTCATCGCCACCCAGAACCCGGCGGATCAATCGGGCACCTACCCCTTGCCGGAATCCCAGCTCGATCGCTTCGCGGTGCGCCTCTCTCTGGGCTTTCCGACCCCGGAGGCGGAGCGGCGGCTGCTGCGTGGGGCCAGCCAGAGCGCCCCCCTCGAACGCCAGCTCGATGCCGCAGATCTTGCCGCCCTGCAGGCCGAGGCGGCGCAGATCCACCTCGCCGATGCCACCCTCGACTACCTGCTGGCACTGGTGCAGCAGAGCCGCTTCGACGCCGAGCTGCCGCAGCCGCTCTCGCCCCGCGCCGCCCAGACCCTGCTGGCGGTGAGCCGGGCCTGGGCGCTGGTGGCGGGCCGCCGCTTCGTCAGCGTGGAGGATGTGCAGGCAGTCTTCCCCTACGTGGCCGAGCACAGGCTCAGGGGGAGCTTTGGGGTGCAGCGCGGTGAAGCCTGCCCGCTCAGCCAGCGCCTGCTGGCCCGGGTCGATCCGGATCGTCCCTGATGAACTGGCGCCAGCGCAGGGCCAGGTGGCAGCAAGGCTGGCTGGCCAGGCGCATCCCGCCGGCGCGCCAGCTCACCCTGCAGGGGCGCTGTCTGTTCATTCTGCCCACCCGGCTCGGCCTCTGCTATCTGCTGGTGATGCTGGCCATCTATCTGCTCGGCACCAACTACCAGAACAACCTGGTATTGCTGCTGGCCTACGGCCTCGGCAGCCTGTTCATGGTCACCATGTGGCTCACCCACCGCAACCTGCTGGGGTTGGCCCTGCTGGGCGGGCCTGCCGTGCTGGGAGAGGTGGGCAGCCCCTTGCCCATGCGCATCACGGTGCGCAGCGAACGGCCGCTGCAGGCACTGCAGTTTTCCCTCAATGAAGGGCGGCTCTGGCTGGCGCAGGTGGATGTGGTGCCCCAACCTCTGCTCCTGCCGGTGCTGGGTACCCGGCGCGGGCGACTGCCGCTGGAGAGGCTGCGAGTGGAGAGCCGCTACCCCCTCGGCCTGTTTCGCTGCTGGTCGCTGCTGGATTTGCAACTGGAGGGCTGGCTCGCCCCGGCCCCTGCGTACGGCCCATTGCGCGGGGAGGCCGCGACCGACGCGGCGGGCAACCGGGGACAATCCACCCCGGCCTCGATGGGAGATTTCGACATGCTGCGGGCCCATCAGAGCGGGGAGCCGCTCAGCCGGGTGGCCTGGAAACAGCTCGCCCAGGGGCGCGGCCTGCTGGTGAAGCAGTTCTGCGAGCCGGGACAGGATGATACCCACCTCTCCCTCTCCCGGGTCGGCGGCCAGGATCTCGAAGCGAGGCTGGCGGTGCTCGCTTGGTGGTGTGGCGACTATGCCAAACGGGGCATTCCCTTCAGCCTGACCCTGGCGGGCCGGACGCTCGGGCCGGACAGCGGCCCCGCCTTTTTGCAGCGCTGCCAACTGGCACTGGCCCGCCTCGACGCCCGGGAGCCGATGCCGGAGACAGACCTCGATGCTGCTCGATAACCGGCGCCTGCTGCCGCTGCTCGCCCTGCTGCAGTTGCTGCTGATCCCGGCCCTCTGGCCCCAGCTGCAGCTCTGGGTGATGGCAGTCTCGCTGCTTGCCCTTGGCGTGCGGGCCATGATGCTGTGGCGGGGCTGGGGCCCCCCGCCCCCCCC
>NZ_CDBH01000011.1 GCF_000820305.1 Aeromonas dhakensis | reverse complement strand
GTGTAAGGTGACTATTCCAACTCGTGAATTTGATGCGGTCGTGATCGGCGCCGGTGGTGCCGGCATGCGCGCCGCGCTGCAGATTGCCCAGTCCGGCAAGAGCTGCGCACTGCTTTCCAAGGTTTTCCCGACTCGTTCCCACACGGTTTCCGCCCAGGGCGGCATCACGGTTGCGCTGGGCAACGCCCACGACGACAACTGGCAGTGGCACATGTATGACACCGTCAAAGGCTCCGATTACATCGGTGATCAGGAAGCCATCGAGTACATGTGCAAGACAGGCCCCGAGGCCGTCTATGAGCTGGAGAACATGGGTCTGCCCTTCTCCCGCTTCGACAACGGCCGCGTCTACCAGCGTCCGTTTGGCGGTCAGTCCAAGAACTTCGGTGGCGAGCAGGCTGCCCGTACCGCGGCGGCTGCCGACCGTACCGGCCACGCCCTGCTGCACACCCTGTATCAGCAAAACGTCAAGAACAAGACCACCGTCTTCTCCGAGTGGTATGCGCTGGATCTGGTGAAGAACCAGGACGGCCACATCGTCGGCTGTACCGCCATCGACATGGAGAGCGGTGAAGTCGTCTACTTCAAGGCCAAGGCCACCGTACTCGCCACTGGCGGCGCCGGTCGCATCTACCAGTCCACCACCAACGCCCACATCAACACCGGTGACGGTGTCGGCATGGCGCTGCGTGCCGGGGTCGGCGTGCAGGACATGGAGTTCTGGCAGTTCCACCCCACCGGCATCGCCGGGGCAGGGGTACTGGTGACCGAAGGTTGCCGCGGTGAAGGCGGCTACCTGCTGAACAAAGACGGCGAGCGCTTCATGGAGCGTTATGCGCCGAATGCCAAGGATCTGGCCGGTCGCGACGTGGTGGCTCGCTCCATCATGATCGAGATCCGCGAAGGTCGCGGCTGCGACGGTCCCTGGGGCCCGCACATCAAGCTCAAGCTGGATCACCTCGGCAAAGAGGTACTGGAATCCCGTCTGCCGGGCATCTGCGAGCTCTCTCGCACCTTCGCCCACGTGGATCCGGTCAAGGAACCCATCCCCATCA
>NZ_CDBH01000010.1:4446-9556 GCF_000820305.1 Aeromonas dhakensis | reverse complement strand
GGGAAACCGCCCCTCGCCCCCCACTGATAGACCCAAACCAGGTGAGGGCAAGCCGCCCACGTCCCCTGGAAAAATGATTAAGCACAAGAGTTTCTTGGGCGCTTTGGCGGGGGCGATAGCAGGTGCCCTGGTGGCGGCTGCAGTCTTTGCTGTGGCTGCTGCGGTAGTAACGGCTGCCGTCGCCTTGACGGGGGTGACTGGGGGGATGGGGCTAGCGTTGGTGGTGGGGGTCGCCAAGCTTGGCCTGGGCATTGCTGCCACCATAGGGGCGGGGGACCTTATCGCCAAGGTGTCAGGAAGTGTGTCTGGCATGGTTGATAGTGCGTCCCCGTCCTTCGGTCCGGTTGCAACTGGTTCTGCCAATGTGTTTGTCGAGGGACAACCGGTCTCCCGTGCGTTGGTTGATACCGTCGCGTGCACCAAGCACTCGGTTCCGCCCATCATTGCGCAAGGTAGTGAGTCTGTTTTTGTCAACGACAGCCCCGCCGCACGAGTGGATGACCAGACAGCCTGTGGTGCCACCATCAAGGAGGGCGCTTCCACCGTGTTCTTTGGCTCAGGCCAGGGAACCTATGCCGACATAGCAGATGAGTTCAGTTGGTGGGAAAAGGGGTTGCTGATTGCGGTCGAGTTCCTGGTGCCCCCCAGTCGTGGCATGTTCAAGGGGATAGGCAAGCTCTTTACCAAGGGACCGCGCGCAGTGTTACGGGGAGCGCTGGTTGGGGCCAAAGTGGCGGTGCGCCAGTTCAAGCGGACTGCCCTTCGCTGCATGAGCCAGGGGTTTAAAAATAACAAGGGACTGGCTCGTTTCAAGGAAGCCGCCAAGGGATTTCTTAAAGACCCCGTCTATATCCCCAGTGGTGAGGTCATCGAATCCCGGCTGGATATAGAGTTGGGGCAAACCTTGCCGCTGCGCTTTGAGCGCACCTACCGCACCGCATCCGACCATACAGGGCTACTCGGTAAGGGGTGGCATGACAGCTGGAGCGAAGTGGCCAGCGTCACCCGTCAGGGGCTCAATACCCTGGTGAACATCACCCTGGCACAGGGCTATGACATTGATTTCACTTTCCATCAAGACGTGAGCCGCGTCTATTGCCCGCACTATCCCCAATTTACACTGACTCGAACCGAGCACGGTTTTTTGCTGTGGGACAGAGACAGTCAGCAGACCCGTCACTTTATCCATCAACAGGGGGACCGGTACTGGCTCGAAGCTCTGTCAGACCGCCATGACAATCGCATTACCTTGGTACGCGACCAGGCAGGCAAACTTTGTAGGGTGCGCCACAGCGATGGCATCGAGCTGGCGCTGGCGTGGCAAGATGACTATCTGCAACACATTGTTCGGGTAGATGGCGGCCAGCAGACACGCTTGGCCCACTACACCCAAAACCTCGCAGGTCAATTAGTCGAAGCGGATGCCAGCCATCACTACCACCTGTTTTACGAATACGATGACCAGGGGCGACTGACGCGTTGGTATGATAACGACCAGACCTGGGCGCGTTATGAATATGACGTGCAAGGGCGCTGTGTCTACACCACCTGTGCCGATGGCATGCTCACCGCACGCTTTGACTATCAGCCAGGCAAGGTGGTGATGACCGACGGGTTGGGTCGTCACGAGTATGAGCTTAACGAGCTTGACCTGGTGAGCGCGATCCGCTCCCCCCTTGGCCATGTGACCCGCTTTGACTACGACGAATTTGGTAACCTGCTGCGGGAGATTTCCCCTGCGGGGCGGGTGGTCGAGTTTGAATACCTGGCTGACACCGGGTTGGTGACACGCTTTGTGGACGGTAGTGGCCACGCCTGGCACTACGAGTATGATGAGCAGCTGCGGCTGTGTGCCGTCACTGACCCGCTCAGGCGCAGCTGGCAGTGGCGTTTCGATGACGCGGGTAATCCGGACAAACTGTCAGGTCCGGATGCCAGCGAAGTGCATTTTAGCTGGAACCGTTATGGGTTGCTGACGGCGGTCAGCGACCAAAGTGGCAAGGTGCAAGCACGCCTGCAGTATGACCATCGCCAGCGTCTGTTGAGCCAGACGGATGCCGAGGGGCGTACCGAACAGTGGCGCTATGATGGCCAGGACCGGGTTGCGCAGTGGCAACGCGCCGACGGTGCTCGCTATCAGTTAGGCTATCGCCGCTCCAGCTGGCAACTGCCAGAACAGCTCAAACGGCCCGATGAGGTAGAAGAGCAGCGCCGTTACGATCGCCACAAAAACCTGACTGATTATGTCGATGGCAATGGCCAGCACTGGCGCCAACGCTTTGGTGCCTTTGACCTGCTCCTTGAGCGCACCGATGCCAGTGGCCGCAGTTGGCGCTATCAATACGACCGCGATACCCAGCAGCTAATAAAGGTCACCGGGCCCGACCAGCAGGTGTGGCAGTGGTGGCTCGATAATGATGGCCGGGTGGTGCGCGAGCAAGACATGGCGGGCACCGTCACCCACTATGGCTATGACGAAGATGGTCACTGCATCGAAGTCCGCAATGGCGAAGGTCAGGCTCGCCACTTCCTGTTTGATGGCCGTGGCCTGCTGCTGAGCGAAACCTGTGACGATGACACCCTTCATTATCACTACGACGGGGCAGGCAGATTACTGGAGGTATCATCCCTCACCAGCCATCTGCGCTTTGAGTACGATGAGCGCGACCGGGTGGTGTTGGAGACACAACACGGCGCCACCATTAGCCGCAGCTATGATGAGCAGGCCCACACCCTGACCCGAACCCTGAGCTGGCCAGGGGATAAGGAGGACGAACCGGCCCCACTGACCACCTCCTTTACCGTCAACAACGTCGGTGAACTGACCCGCATTGGTTTGCCAGATGGGGCAGAGCTGACCCTGGGGCACGACCTGGCTGGTCGGGAGGCGCAGCGCCAGGGCGGTGCTTTTGGTCTGAAGCAAGAGTATGACGTACTGGGTCAGCTCACACGCGCCCAAAGCGGTCAACTGCAAGAGGGGCGTTTGCTGGCGGGGCTCACCCGCGAATACGGTTATGACCGTGCTGGCAACCTGATTGGTGAACGGCGGGGACGTGAGGCGCAGGGCTATCGGCTTGATGCCTGTGGTCGGGTGCTGGAGACCCTCAGCCAGCATCCTAACGCTGGCCTTCAGCGGGAGGCGCAATTTAGCTACACCCGTCAGGGCTTGCCATTGACCGACGGCGAACACACCCGGTGGCAGCAAGGGCGGGTCAGTCAGCGCGGCGATACCCACTACGATTATGACAAGGCGGGTAGGCTTATCAGCAAACGCCAGCTGCGCCCGGGCTTTCGGCCCGAACAGTGGCACTACCACTGGGACAGTCGTAATCAGTTGAGGGTGGTCACCACCCCTGGCGGGCATAACTGGTTATATCGCTACGACCCGTTTGGTCGGCGCATCAGCAAGCGCTGTGAGCAGACGGGCGAAGAGGTGCGTTACCTGTGGGATGGTGACCAGATAGCCGAAGTCCGTCATTTCAAGCAAGGCTCACTGCAACAGCGCCGTCACTGGGTCTGGCGGGGTTGGGAATTGCTGGTGCAGCAGCGTCAGCAGATACAAGCACAACCTGGCCTCCAAGCGTATGCACCAACGGCCTACATCGAGCAAGTCCTGCAAGCCGCTGCCGAAAGCTGGCAAACTGACTTCGCAGTCAGCCAGCAAAATGGCGAACTGCTGGGGCTCTATAACCCGCAAGGGGAGCTGCACTGGCAGCCGACCAAAACCAGTCTGTGGGGCCAGCGGTTAAGCAATCGTGTTGACATCCGTGACCCCGGTTTGGCATTCGCGGGCCAACTGCGTGACGACGAGAGCGGACTTTGTTATAACCGTTTTCGGTACTATGACCCGCAAGGGGCCTGCTATATCTCACCCGACCCGATAGGGATACTGGGCGGTGAGAATAATTATGGGTATGTGAATAATCCGCTTGGGTGGATTGATCCGTTAGGGTTGGCGGGTTGTGGTGCTGATGCGAAAAAGTTACGTGAAAACATGGAAGCCGCCGGGAAAGTTGCTCCCAGCTATAAGAACTCTGCACATCACATAGTAATGTCAAATTCTAAAGATGTCAGAATGCGTTGGCTGAGAAGAAAAATGGAACGAATGGGAATCGATATCAACTCTGTCGACAACGGGATATTTTTGCCGACATCAAGCAGCGTAAAATCATCTGTCGGTACGTCGTTACCAGCGCATTCAAGGATACATACGGAAGTTTATAAGAAAAATGTATTTGACAGACTTAAATCAACTACTAATAAGTTGGATTTCAAGGATGAGCTTAGTAAAATAGCATCAGATATATCAAGTGGTACTTTTAAATTCTAAGGGGCTGTAATGAACGAGATAGATACACTTAAATCAGAATTTGAAAAAATAAACACTACCCCACGTGTATTTTTAGAGAGTTTTTATTCAGATGTAAAAAAACATTCCGTTGTCAAAAAAATAAGCAAAGGGAGATTGTTAAATATCAGGCCTTTTGAAGCGGAGAGGTTTGGTTTTAAACTAGGAAAAGAACTAAATGTTTTTCCAAAAAATAAAAAAGACGTTCAGTTTTGGAGTTTTAATTCTACCGGGGATACTCTATTAGTTGAACGGCTTGGTTCAAATGGGGAAGTTCAGTATAGTGATTTTTACTTTCACTCTGACAATGGAGTCAGAGTGATTGGCTTTTACGATGTTGACTCACTGGCTTTTGTTATGGATATTGAGTTTAACAATGGTAAGGTAATGAAAGAATTTAATTATGGGAGATTTGGCTCGAGCTTTTCGGATTATCATTATAATGGCGATATGCTAACAGATATAATGGTTCATGAGAGAGAACATTCTCAGGAAGGGTATTCTAATCATACTTTATTTTTTGGCTATGAGAATGGTGCTTTAAGTGAAATAGTAAAATGTTATCCGAATGGATATCGTGAACGACGTTATCCATAGATTTCACTCTGCGAAGAATTTTCCCATGACACATCAAGCCTTATGGCTGGCAGTGGCAGCCAGCATGCTTGCAGCCTGTTCTTCCACGGTGTCACTCACTGACGCCGAGTTATCCCAAGCCGCAAAACAGGGGGATGGCCGCGCCCAATATGAGCTAGCCAAGCG
>NZ_CDBH01000010.1:931-4241 GCF_000820305.1 Aeromonas dhakensis | reverse complement strand
CCCACAGACCCCGCTTTGGGGCGTTACTGGCTGGAACTGGCAGCCGGACACGGCTCCCATGAAGCCGAGTACCAACTGAGCTTGCAGCAGGTAGACCAGGAGCAGCAGCTCCACTGGTTAACGCGGGCTGCCGACGGTGGTGTCACCAAGGCATGGTTTGAGCTGGCGGAGCTACAGCATAAGCAAGGGACACTGGAACAAGCGAGAGCCAGCTATGCCAAGGCTGCCCAACAAGGACACACTGCAGCGCAATACGTTTACGGCGAAATGTTGCGTCTGGGGCAAGGTGGCAAAGAGAATTACGCACTGGCTCTCAAGCAGTATCGCCTGGCTGCCCAGCAAGGTGACCACATGGCCCAATACCGGATGGGAACACTGCGAGAGGAAGGCTTGGGTGCTCCTCGTAATCGGGTGCATGCATATGCTTGGCTCTCACTGGCGGCTACAGAAGCTATGCCTGAAGCCGTGCGGGCCCGTGATGAACTGGAGGCCGTGATGACCAAACCAGAAGTAAAGCAGGCTCAGAAGCTGTCGGAACACTGGTTTGGCAAGATGCCCACAATGGCTAAGAAAAGCTAAAAAAAGAATATAGAAAGAAGCGGCCCATCAAGGCCGCTTCTTTCCTATTTAGTTGGTGAGTTACCGGATACAAACTTAGCCCAAGCATCCATCATGGGCCGACGTTGGTCCAGCAGGTCAGTACGGTGGTATGCAGCTTCTACCTTGTTCTGCACTGTGTGAGCTAATGCTCGTTCAGCAAGATCCCGCGCATAGCCCTGCTCGCTGCACCAGTCGCGAAAGCTGGAACGAAAGCCATGTGCCGTTGCCAGACGGCCAGGAGTAGAGCTCGGTGCTTTTACCCGTCGCAAAAATGTCGTTAGTACCATATCTGATAGGGGGACTTGATCGCGTGGTGAAGGGAAGACCAATTCATCATGCAACCCCTGCAATCCCATCAGGATCTCAACAGCTCGAAGAGATAACGGAACGCGATGCATTTGTTTGGCCTTCATTCGCTCCGCTGGCAAGGTCCAGATCTTTGCTTCCAGGTCGACCTCTGACCATTTCATTGCCCTGACTTCACCTGAACGGCAAGCAGTCAGGATCAAGAACTCCAGCATTAAGCGAGTAACATCGTAACGCTGTATTGTCCTCAGATGCTGCTGAACAAAGGATGGAATGTCACGCCAGGGCATGGCAGGTTGATGCTCGGTACGAACGGCTTTACTGGGTTGTAGTGGGAGTAAGTGATTTACAACATCGACCGGGTTTGCTTGGCAGTGACTATGCGCCCAGGCCCAAGCCATGACCGCATGCAGTCGTTGTTTCACACGACTGGCAGTTTCAGGGATCTCCAACCAGATCGGCATTAAGACCTCAGCGATCTGTGCAGGAGTGATGGCAGAGATTGAGTACTGGCCAATCATGGGGAATGCATACTGCTCGAGCGTCGCGATCCACTGTTTGCCGTGTTTGGTGTTTTTCCATCCAGGCAGCAGTTTGGAATGAACTTCTCGAGCCGCAGCCTCGAAAGTCGGGATAGAGGGTTTACTCTCCTCTGCACGTTTGAGCTCCAGAGGGTCAAGGCCATTGGCGAGTTGCTCTCTCATCTTCTGTCCTTGCTTGGTGGCATCGGCTATGGATATCTCGGGGTAAGAACCAAGCCCCGCATTTCTGCGTTTGCCGGTCACTGGACTGACATAACGAAGCACCCAGTTGCCACGGCCTTTAGCCGTTGATGGATGAAGTGCAAGACCTGTCACGCCACCATGTGCAATTGTTTTGTCACCCGGCTTGAGGTTACGTGCTTTGGTATCGGTAAGAAGTGCCATAGGGAAAATTCCTTGAGAATGTGGCATGCCATGGACTATGCCATTCATTGTGCCATTTAGTACGGGATAGAGTCATTTATAGTCGGACAGCTTTGGATGGATTTGTATATAAGGTGCTGATTATAAACGGATGTATAGGGTGTGGCTGGTTTTTGTTGGATGTAATTAAGGCGGGCTGTCTCTCCGCCATCTTCAAGGCCCAACCTGTCTGACAGGTTGGGCTTTTTCATTTTGTGATTTTTATAGTACGCCATTAGAAGGTGCTCCCGAACCCCGCCCCTGGTTCATAGACTGTTGCCTCCCTGCACCTCTGTCCGCCTCCATTGCGTCCATGTTGGCAATGGAGGAAGCCGTCAGACCGATGCTGAGACAGAGTCCCAGCAGGGCCAGCGTTGCTGGCATCCTGACATTGGGATGGTGAAAGTCCACCTGGGTCAGATAGCAGAGTGCGGCCGCAGAGATTGCCAGCGATGAGCTGGCGACGGTGCGCAGGCTACAGAGGTTGAAGAGGTAACCCGCGCTCGGGCCGCCCACGGCGGCTGCGGCCATGATGGGGATGATGAACATGCCGGCTTGTAGTGGCGTGTTGCCCAGCACGTATTGCAGCGCCTGCGCCAGGGTCAGCTCGACCCCCGTCAGGGCGCCGAGGATAAGCAGCAGCGCCTGGCCCAATCCCCAGCTACCCGACGTCGTCCGTTCGATTGGCGGCAATAGGATGAATACCAGCGGCGCGACCAACAGCATGACCGGGACATAGATAAAAAAGGTCGATCCCCGTCAGTAGTGGGCCAGCCGCACTCCGCCGATCAACGGCCCGAGGACCGTCCCGCAACCCTAACTGTTTCCCACTGGCCCAGCGCAATGGCACGCTCATTTTCCTCTTGGAAGGTGCGACGTATGGTGCCCAGCACGCAGGGCATGATCATCGCGCCCACCAGGGCCAGCAGCCCCTGTGCATTGGTGAGCATGGCTGGCGTCGGCGCAAAGGTGGCCAACAGGGAAGCCATCCCGAAGATGGCAAGCCCGGTCGGTGAGCAGCACACGCCGGTTGCCGATACGATCCGCCAGAGTGCCCATGGCCACCAGCAGTCCCGGCATCAGCAGCGGATAGATGTCGATGATCCACAGTACCTCGGTAGCGGATGCACCGAGGGCCTGGGTCAGCGAAGGTACGGCAATGTGCAATATGGTCATGTCGATGACTACCGGCAAGAAGGACAGGAGGACCAGCCAGCGGCGTTGAGTGTCAGAAAACATGGCGTGGCTCCTCCGTAATGGTGGGTGAATGAGGGCTGGCAACGCAGACCTCAACCAGAGCTGTCTGGCGGCCCTCGTTCAGGCCGCACAACAGGCTCAGGGGGCAAAGCCTGGCCATTATTGCTCTCCCCATTGCTGAGCACGCCGGGCCAGCCAGACCTGCAGGCGCTCCTGCGCCCCGATGATGAAGACAAAGAAGACCGGCACGAAGAAGATGGCCA
>NZ_CDBH01000010.1:0-875 GCF_000820305.1 Aeromonas dhakensis | reverse complement strand
ACGGCACCGAGCAGGCCCAGGGGGATCACCAGCATCACGGAGAGCGGGATGGACCAGCTCTCGTAGAGCGCGGCCAGCACCAGGAAGACCACCAGCGCCGACAGCAGCATCAGCATGGGGGCCTGGGCCGCCGACTGACGCTCCTGCAGCGACTGCCCCGTCCAGGCCAGGGCAAAGCCTGGCGGCAGCTGTGCCACCAGACGCTCCATTTGTGCCATCGCGGCGCCGCTGGAAACCCCGGGGGCGGCACTCCCGGAGAGACGCACGGCGGGGAAGCCCTCGAAGCGCATCATCTGCTGCGGCGACTGGCGCCAGATTGGCGTCACCACCTCCCGCAGGGGCACCATGCCGCCGCTAGCATTGCGCACCCGCAGGCCGAGTACGTCATCGAGCTGCATGCGCGCCTTGGCGTCGGCTTGCAGGATGACCTGCTGCATGTGCCCGCCGTTGGGGAAGTCGTTGATGTAGAGCGACCCCATCGCCGCCGACAGGGTGCTGCTCACGCTGGTGAACGAGAGTCCCATGGCCTCGGCCTTCTGCCGGTTGATCTCGAGGTGAATGCTCTCGCCGGGGGGCAGGCTGTCGGGATAGACATCGCTCACCACCTCGCTTTGGGCGGCCAGTGCCAGCAGTTGCGCCTGGGCGGCCAGCAGCGCGGCTTCCCCCTGGTTGGCCCTGTCTTGCAGGAATAGCGTGAAACCCGAAGAGGTGCCCAGTTCGTCGATGGCGGGCGGCAGCAGGCTCATCACTGTGCCTTCCTTGCTGTTGGCCATGGCGGCCTGTGCCAGCTCTGCCTCTTCGGCAGCCGTGGCACCATGACGCTGGTCCCAGTCTTTGAGCATGGTGAAGGCCATGGCGGCATTGGGGCCGGCGCC
>NZ_CDBH01000009.1 GCF_000820305.1 Aeromonas dhakensis | reverse complement strand
ATCCAGATAGCGCGGCGCTGACTGCTCGCTGGGGTGGCGGGTGAGCTGGCGTACCCGCTCGCGCTGGGTGTCGACCGCGTAAAGATCCCCCTGGCTGACCAGGATCACCTCTTCTCCGTCCTGGCGGGCGATGGCCTCGTCGATGGGGCCGGGCTGCCAGCTCTGTTCGGCCGGCACCTTGGCGAACAGCGGTTGGATGGCGAGCTTGCGCGGGGTGTCGCTACCAGCATCGAGGCGGTAGAGCTCCCCCTGCCAGGACCAGACCAGATCCCCCTGGCGGGATGCACTGAGACCGCGCACCGGGTGACCCTTGAAGCGGGTGAGCTGGCGATCCTGGCCGCTGGCCAGATCCCGTTGCCAGACGTTGAAATCGCCGCTGCGCTCGCTCAGGTAGTAAAGCTGCTTGCCCTGCTCATCCCAGACCGGATCGCTGGCGGCCACCCTGTCTTCGGTCAGCTGGTGATGCTGCTTGCCGTCGAACAGCCAGAGGCGGGAGACGGCGAACGAGTGCTGATGCTTGCGAAACGGCTGGTCCATGCCCGGCATCTGGTAGGCCAGCTGGTTGCCGTGGGGGCGGGCCAGGGTGGCGGGTAG
>NZ_CDBH01000008.1 GCF_000820305.1 Aeromonas dhakensis | reverse complement strand
GCCAGCAGCAGCAGGCCGCCGCTAAGCAGCACCCCGGTGGCCGAGTAGCCCTTGAAGATGTAGCGGCCCACGGCAAGAGTGACCAGGGTACCGATAAGGAGTTCCATCATAGAGTGAGTTCCTGAGTACGAATGGGAGTGGATGCATTATTGGCGTCAACTTGGAGGTTAATCTGGTCAATCCCGAAATGCATCGACATAAAACTCGGCGATTATTATCCAATAAGGGGTAACCCACCATGATGTAGCGCATCACTTGTGATCTCGCTTGCAAATCAATACGGGCGCGGGGTTGCGACTTGTCAAGCTGACACTTAGGCTTTGTGACGGGAGTAGGTGACAGTCGCGGGGATCGCGGTTAATCTCCTGCTTTGAATATTAATGCGTTGATTATTAATTAAAATAACAACCCCGCCAGCAACGAGGTCAAGGCAGCAGAGATGGGAATGGTCAGCAAACTTTTCATGGTGGCACTGATGTTGTTCGCCGCCACCGCAGGGGCCGAGAGTTCCCATTACACCGGCATCAAGGCGGTGCCTGACATCAAGGTAGACTTCCAGTTTTATCGGGTTTCCGGGCCGGATGTGGCGAGCCTGGCCCGCCAGATGACCAATGCGGGCACAGCCCGGGCCAATGGCCACATCGGCATGGCCAGCTATCAACTCTCCTGGCAGTTGCAGACCAGCCCCGGGGCGCAGCGCTGCGAGCTGGAGCAGGTCAAGGTC
>NZ_CDBH01000007.1 GCF_000820305.1 Aeromonas dhakensis | reverse complement strand
CCAGCAGATCGGCGGCCAGCGGCAGCGGATCGCCGCAGATCTCGCTGGCGAGCAGCTCGCCGCAAAGGGGGGCCGAGCACAGACCCCGTGAGCCGAGCGCCCCCAGCACATAGAGACCGGGGTAGAGGGGCAATGGACTCTGCTGATCAACGGGCGCCTTCAGATTGTGATCCGCCAGCGCCGCCAGTCTGGCGACCGGCCCCGCCACCGGCAGATGATCCCGGCTGGCACTGCGCACGCCTACCCGGGCCTGGTTGCCGCTCACGTCCACCTCGGCAGGCCAGCGCTGTTGCGGCAGGCAGGCCTGCAGTCGCGCCTGGTTCTGGGCCTGCTCGTCGGCGCGAAACGCGAGGTCGGTCTGGTTGCGGCCATAGCTGGCGCCGATGCAGTGGTGATCGTGGTGGGCCGGGGTGAGGTAGCCATCGTAGCAGAGCACGGTATTGAGCTGGCTCAGGCTGGCGGAGGTGGGCACATGGCTCACCTGGCCGCGCACCGGATAGAGCGGCAACTCGGCAAAGGGGATGAGCGCCGGCAACTGGTGTCCGGCGGCCACCACCAGGGTGGGGCTCTGCCAGCGGCGACCGTCACAGCTTTCAACTTGCCAGCCATCCGCCTGTTCGGTCACGGTAGCGACCTGGGTATTGAAGAGCACCTCAAGCAGCCCGCCGGCTTGCGCCTCCCGGATGGCGGCGCGGGTGAGAGCGGCCGGGCAGAGCCAGCCCCCCAGCGGATAGCTGACGCCGTCGTGGCCACAAGGCAGGCCGACCACCTGCTCGACCTCTGGCTCGGAAAGCGGGTGCATCAGCTCGGGCGGGAAGGGGCCTTGCACCATCTTGGTCAGCTTAGCGGCGGACTTGTCGTCATAACCGAGCTGGGTGACGCCGCACAGGGAAAAGGCGACGGGGTGGCGCTCGGCCAAGGCCAGCAGTCGGCTTCTGGCAAAGCCGAAGGCCAGCGAATAGAAGCGCGACAGTGCATCGTGCTCACCGTTGAGCAGCGGATAGAGCGCCCCCTGGCGATTGCCGGAGGCGCCGCCGGCCGGCTCGTCATCCTGGCACAAGAGGGTGACCTTGCGGCCCCGCTCCACCAGCGAGAGCGCCGTCATGGCCGAGGCGATCCCACCGCCAATGATCAGCACTTCTCCCTCCCGCCCGGCCGGACGGGCATAGCAGGGAGCGATGCTCTGCTGCGGCAGTTTGTCTGCGCGCTCGCCCGCCAGCATCTCCCGCTTGCTGCCGTGCCCTTTCACTTTCTGCATGGCAAAGCCGGCGGCAATCAGGCCGCGGCGCACGAAGCCGGCGCAGGTAAAGGTGGCGATGGTCGCCTGGGGGCGGGCGAGACGGGCCAGCCCGTCGAACAGATCCTGGGTCCACATTTCGGGGTTCTTGGCCGGCGAGAAGCCATCCAGATACCAGGCATCCACCAGCCCCGTTGCCGGGTGGGGCACCTGGGGCAGCATCTCCTTGATGTCGCCAAGCCAGAGATCGAGCCGGATGCGGCCGCCGGCAAAGATGAGGCGATGACAGCCGCTGACCGGTAGCGGCCACTGGGCAATCAGATCCTGGCTCAGGTGGGCAAGCTCGGGCCAGGCCGCCAGCGCCTTGCGCAGATCGGCCTGGGTGAGCGGGTACTTTTCGAAACTGATGAAGTGCAGCCGGGAACCGTTGCCGGTTTGGGGCGCCTGTTCCAGAAAGGCGGCCATTGTCGCCAGAAAGTTAAGACCTGTGCCGAAACCTGTCTCACCTATCACGAAAATGTCACTATCGTGGTGCGAAAATCGCGCTGGAAGCCGATTTTGCTGCAAAAAGACGTAGCGGGTTTCACTTAGACCGTTATCATTGGAAAAGTACACATCCCCGAACTCACTGGAGACTGGAGTTCCCGCTTCATTCCAGTCCAATCGGGCATGATGTAAGGATGTTTGACTCACGTTTTCCTCGGCTCGCGTCACAAAATCGCGGGCATTCTACGTGAAAGCAGACCAGTTTGGCAGCCGAAAGCGGGTAGACTCGGTGCCAGTTTTTCCAGACGAGATGAATTAATGAGAAGAGCAGTGATCACCGGTATCGGCGTCATCTCCAGTATCGGCAACAACAAGGAAGAAGTGCTGGCCTCCCTGAAAGCAGGCAAATCTGGCATCACCTATTCCGAGCAGTTCGAGCAGCACAACCTGCGCAGCCGTGTCTGGGGTAACATCAAACTCGATCCGTCTGAACTGATCGACCGTAAAGTCATGCGTTTCATGGGTGACGCCGCGGCCTACGCCTACCTCTCCATGCAGCAGGCCATTGAAGATGCCGGCTTGGCGGAAGACCAGGTCTCCAACGAGCGTACCGGCCTGGTGGTCGGTTCGGGTGGTGCTTCCGGCAAGAACACCTCCGAGTCTGTGGACATCGCTCGCGAGAAAGGGGTCAAGCGTGTGGGTCCCTACATGGTGCCGCGCACCATGTCTTCCACCACCTCTGCCTGCCTGGCCACCCCGTTCCAGATCAAGGGCGTGAACTACTCCATCAGCTCCGCCTGCGCGACCTCCGCTCACTGCATCGGTCACGCCATGGAGCTGATCCAGCTTGGCAAACAGGATGTGGTCTTCGCTGGTGGCGGTGAAGAGCTGGACTGGTCTTCTACCATCCAGTTTGACGCCATGGGCGCGCTGTCTACCAAATACAACGACACGCCGGAAAAGGCGTCCCGTACCTATGATGCGAACCGCGATGGTTTCGTCATCTCCGGTGGCGGCGGCATTCTGGTGATCGAAGAGCTGGAGCACGCGCTGGCTCGTGGTGCTCACATCTATGCCGAACTGACCGGCTACGGCGCCACTTCCGACGGTTACGACATGGTCGCCCCGAGCGGTGAAGGCGCGGTGCGCTGCATGAAGATGGCGATGCAAGGTGTTGGCAAGGTTGACTACATCAACACCCACGGCACCTCCACCCCGGTCGGTGATACCAAAGAGCTGGAAGCTATCCAGACCCTGTTTGGTGCCAACGGTCCCAAGATCTCTGCCACCAAGGCGATGACCGGCCATGCGCTGGGCGCCGCCGGCGTGCACGAGGCTGTCTACTCCCTGCTGATGATGGAACACGGCTTCATCGCCCCCAGCATCAACATCGAGACCCTGGACGAGAAGGCTGAAGGTCTGCCCATCGTGCGCGAGTACGAAGAGGCCGAGCTCAACACCGTCATGTCCAACAGCTTCGGCTTTGGCGGTACCAACGCCTCCCTGGTGTTCAGCAAGTTCAAGGCTTGATGAGCCCGTCATGAGTTGCAAAAAAGGCGCCGCAAGGCGCCTTTTTTATTGGGTGTTCGTCAGGCCCGCGCCTGCAGTGGCAGTCGCATGTAGGTGGCGCCCTCGCCGTATTCGGCCAGGGATTTCTGGGTGCTGGCAGGCTTGAACCCCTGCTTGCGCCAGAAGGCAGGCGCATCCTGTACCGCCACCAGACCGGCGTGCTCGAACCCTTCGTCGGTGGCAAACGCGAGGGCGGTGGCGAGCAGCCGCTGGCCGATCCCCTTGCCGCGAGCCTGTCTGGAGACGGCGAGATCGTGCAGATAGAACTCGTCGTTGCCGGCCAGGCGTTGCACGGACACGGAGAGGGGCGGTGGCTGGTGGGCGCGCCAGGGGTGGCAGAGCAGGTAACCCAGCACCTGGCCCTGATATTCAGCGACCCAGCAGCAGTCGGGCGCCAGTTCGGCCTTGTTGCTCATGACGTCGATGGGTTCAGGATCCAGCTGGTGATAACACTCGTCCTGAATGGCCATGATGGCGGGCCAGTCGTTGGCCCGGGTCGTGCGGATCCTGATCATAATGACAGGGCATGGCTGCCCGAAAACGCTGATTAAATAGTGAATGCGTCAGCCAGCCTACCAGAAGCGGGTCACCAACTGAACAGGCATCTTCAAATGATGCCTTTTTTGATCAGCGCGCCGCCTGTTTGCTGACGACCTTGATGAGCTGGTAGCGCAGGGAAGGGGCATCTGCCGGCACATCGGTGAGCTGCTCCTTGCTGACGCTCAGCTGGTAGCGGTAGCCGGGTTCAAACTGGAAGCCTTCAATCTGCTGATAAAACAGGGTCCAGGGCTGCTGCTCGTCGCTGCGCACCTGCATGCACTGCATGGGGCCGACACCGACGCAGTGCACCAGCTGACTGTTGACGTAGAGAGTCTCGCCGGCGGTCGGGGCAGGGGCGCTCTGGCAGGCGCTGAGCAGCAGGGCGGCGCCGGCGCTGATGAATAATGGTCTCATGATGGACTCCTTGGCTAAAAGGGGAGCATTAGAGCGGCAAATGAAAAGGCGGTCAATGACCGCCTTTGTAACAAAATATCTGAAACCTGCGACTCAACGCTGGTCGAGCGGAGTGAACTCGCGCTGCGGCTGACCGGTGTAGAGCTGGCGCGGACGGCCAATCTTCTGATCCGGATCCGAGTGCATTTCGTTCCAGTGGGCAATCCAGCCGATGGTACGGGAGATGGCGAAGATCACGGTGAACATGGACATGGGGATGCCGATGGCCTTCATGATGATGCCGGAGTAGAAGTCCACGTTCGGGTAGAGCTTCTTCTCGATGAAGTAGGGGTCGGACAGCGCGATGCGCTCCAGCTCCATGGCCACGTCCAGCAGCGGATCCTTGATCTGCAGCTCGGTCAGTACCTCGTGACAGGTTTCGCGCATCACGGTGGCACGGGGGTCGTGGTTCTTGTAGACCCGGTGACCGAAGCCCATCAGACGGAACGGATCGTTCTTGTCCTTGGCCTTGGCGATGTACTCGGGGATGCGATCCACGGAGCCGATCTCCTCGAGCATCTTGAGGCAGGCTTCGTTGGCACCACCGTGGGCCGGTCCCCACAGGGAGGCGATCCCCGCGGCGATACAGGCAAACGGGTTGGCACCGGAGGAGCCAGCCAGACGCACGGTGGAGGTGGAGGCATTCTGCTCGTGATCCGCATGCAGGGTGAAGATGCGGTCCATGGCGCGTTCGACGATGGGGTTGACCTTGTACTCTTCGGTCGGCACGCCAAACATCATGTGCAGGAAGTTGCCGGCATAGGAGAGGGCGTTGCGCGGCTGCATGAACGGCTGACCGATGGAGTACTTGTAGCACATGGCGGCCAGGGTCGGCATCTTGGAGAGCAGACGGAAGGCGCAGATCTCGCGGTGCTCTTCGTTGTTGATGTCGAGGGCATCGTGATAGAAGGCGGAAAGCGCGCTGACCACGCCGCACATGACGGCCATGGGGTGAGCGTCGCGGCGGAAGCCGCGGAAGAAGAAGGCGATCTGCTCATGCACCATGGTGTGGCGGGTGACCAGACGTTCGAATTCCGTGTATTGCGCCTTGGTGGGCGCCTCGCCGTACAGCAGGATGTAGCAGACTTCGAGGTAGCTGGCCTGTGTGGCCAACTGGGCGATGGGGTAACCACGGTGCAGCAAGACACCCTGATCGCCATCTATGTAAGTGATGGATGATTTGCAAGAACCGGTGGCCATGAAACCGGGGTCGAAGGTGAAGTACCCTTGCGCGCCCAGCTTTCTGACATCGATAACGTCAGGTCCGACAGTTCCTGACAGGATCGGGAGTTCTACCGGGTCTTTGCCGGGCAGATGTAGGGTGGCTATCTTATCAGCCATAGCACGTCTCCTTTGCTCTTTTATAATTTGATTCCAGCTCTACTTTATTACGAGTTTGATGACGCTGGCAAAGGTTCTGACCCGTACCAGGGCGGCTGGAGCGCCTTATTTGAAACAGAGTTCAGGTCTGTTGTCAATTTTGCTGGATGATCATTAATGTTTTGTTAAATCAGTTGTGAGATCTGGTTTACGGTTTTGGGTTTTCTTTGTAGCTAATTGATTGTCATTGGTTAAGCCCGCCGATATACTGCGCCTCGTGGGTGATGGCTGTCGGTGTTTGAAACGCTTTCGCAAAGCCAGATGTGATATTGAAAATGTCGTTTTTGGCTTTCCCGAGTTGTTTTGGTAACAAAAACCTAACAAATGCCACTCCATGCCCTCATAAGCGTGAAAAAACAATAACTAACGTGCTCAATGGAGCTGAGTGGGCAAAGCCGTGAAAAATAAACAGAGACCTGTAAACCTCGACCTACAGACGATCAGCTTTCCTGTCACCGCCATCGCTTCCATCTTGCATCGTGTCTCAGGGGTCATCACCTTTGTGGCGCTCTCAATCTTGCTGTGGATGCTTGGTACTTCACTCGCCTCTCCCGAAGGATTTGAGACCGTGGTGTCCATCATGGACAACTTCCTGGTCAAATTCGTGCTGTGGGGGATCCTGACCGCGCTGGCTTACCACATTGTGGGCGGGCTGCGTCATCTGGTCATGGACATGGGCTATTGGGAAGAGCTGGAATCCGGTAATCAGAGTGCCCGTGTGGCCTTCGTGATCACTGCGATTTTGGCGGTATTGGCGGGGG
>NZ_CDBH01000006.1 GCF_000820305.1 Aeromonas dhakensis | reverse complement strand
GCGACACCAGCAAGGAGGCGTGGCAGAGCGTCACCGATTTCTCCAAGGCGACATGGGCCTCGGTCTCCCAGTGGGGCTCGGAGGCGTTCAATACCGCCGGCGCCTGGACCGACAAGAGCGTGGCCACCGGCAAGGAGTGGCTGGCGGTGGCCGACAAGAAGCTCGACGAGATGCTGGAGCCCAAGACGGCGGACGAGGCGCGCCTCGCCCTCAATACCATGGCCGACACCGCCCTGGTGCGGCTGTTCAACGAACAGCCTTCGGCCAAGCTGTTGTTTGACAAGGCATACGGCTATGCGGTGTTCGATTCGCGCAAGTTTTCCCTGATGCTGCACACCAACCAGGGGGCCGGGGTGGCCGTCAACCGTACCACCGGCAAGCACACCTACATGAAGATGTTCGGTGCCGGGCTGGCGGCCGGGCTGGGTGGCAAGTTCTATCAGCAGGTGATCCTGTTTGAGGACAAGGCCAGGTTCGATGCCTTCGTCAGCCAGGGCTGGGAGGCCACCTCCGAGGTGGGGGCCGTGGCGGGCAAGGAGAGCGCCGAATTGACCGCCAAGTACAACGGCGGCATGGCCATCTACCAGATCGGCGAGAAGGGACTGCTGCTGGACGCCAATATCTCGGGCTCCAAGTACTGGGTGGACAAGGATCTGACCCGCTGATTGAGCAGAGGGTGAGCAACCGCCAGTTTTTCTTTGCACAGCGCGGATTGCCGTCTGTTTAATTGGTGCGAATTACAGTAAAAAGAGGGCCTTAGGCCCTCTTTTTCATGGGCGCAGCCAGGTTTGTCAGCAAGACAAGGAGAGTGGCATGACACAAGCATCAGCACAGGACGGGGCGGACGGAGCCCTGCGTCGGGAGTGGGACAAGCAGAGCATCTATCTGCGCCTGCAGGAGGGGATCCCCACGGCTTTCTGGGTCAGCGGGGATCTGGTCTCCCCCCTCGAGCCCGGCGCCGAGGAGGCGGCATACCAGGGCCA
>NZ_CDBH01000005.1 GCF_000820305.1 Aeromonas dhakensis | reverse complement strand
CCGCCATCTGGCCGAGTTCGATGCGCCGAGTCGTTATCTTGCCCCCCTCACCCGCACCCTGCGCCGCTTCTTTCCGGCCCTTGCAGAGGTCCCCATCGCCGCCAGCTGGTGCGGCGCCTCCGACCGCTCGGTAGATGGCCTTCCCTTCTTCGGCCACTGGCGAGGGCAGCCCAACGTTGTCTATGGCCTCGGCTATTCCGGCAACGGAGTGGCGCAGAGCTGGATCGGCGGCCAAATCCTGGCGGCCCTGGTGTGCGATGAAGTGCGGGAGGAGGAAAAGCAGTGGCGCGACTGCGCGCTGGTGAGCGGCCCACGCGGCTATTTTCCGCCCGAACCGTTTCGCTGGCTGGGGGCCATGGTGGTGCGCAACGCCATCCGGCGTAAGGAGCGGGCGGAAGATGAGAACCGCCCGGTGGCCTGGTATGACAAACAACTGGCCAAACTTGCCGATGCGGCGGGCAAGGCGGACAAATAGGCGCCTTCGCCCAGCGCTTTGGAAAAAACCAGAAAGCCGAAGGGGCAGG
>NZ_CDBH01000004.1 GCF_000820305.1 Aeromonas dhakensis | reverse complement strand
AGCGTGGCGCTTGTCGCGCTGAGGTGGCGTATAATACCTTCCTCACTTCGAAAGTCAAGCGCTTATTTTCGCTTTTCTTTCGGCGCTGGCTTCACGAGGAAGCGAGCTCATCAGGTTGGCGTGTTCTGCCATGCTGGTGAGGGCGCATTATAGGGAGCCGCGTCGCGATGACAAGGGCTTTTTCACCAAAAAAACTCGTTCGCTCAGATATGCAGCAAAGCGGTTCTATTTCGCTCTCATCACCACCATTTCGGGCTTTCATTGGATTTAAATTGAACATTTGAAAAGCCACTTTATAATTGTCTTTTCAAATGTTCAATTAAGGTCTCGCCATGCATCAGATTCTGGATAGCCGCAAAGAGGAGAAAATCGTTCCTCTGTTCCGTCTCGGGTTTAGGCCCTTCTTTCTGCTTGGCGCCTCGTTCTCGGCATTGGCGATGCTGGGCTGGCTGGGGCAGCTCAATGGCTGGTTCGTTTTGCCGGGGATTGGCAACCCCATCTGGTGGCATGCTCACGAGATGCTTTTTGGTTTCGGGACGGCGATTGTCGCGGGATTTCTGCTGACGGCAGTGCAAAACTGGACCGCTCATCCCGGGATCAGAAGCTGGCCCCTGGCGCTGGTCGTCGTGCTGTGGGCATTGCCGAGGGCCTTGCTGCCCTGGCTGGGTGAACACAACACCTTCTTGATGGCGGCAGACCTGCTCTGGTTGCCTCTATGCGCCTGGTATCTGGCCAAACCCATAGTGGTAACCAGGCAGTGGCGCAACCTCTTCTTTGTGCCTCTGCTTGTCGTTCTGACACTGCTCAACGCAGCCAGCTGGCTGCGGCAGACACAGTGGGCAGATCTGGAACATCTGCTCATCACCACTGTGCTGCTGTTCACGACCCTGATCGCCGTGATGGGAGGGCGAGTCATTCCCTTCTTTACCGCCAGAGCCACCGGGATGGAAAAAGCCGTCCCTATACTCTGGCTGGAGCGGGCTTCCCTTGCCACGCTGTGGCTCACCCTGGTGAGCTGGCTGCTGCTACCCACCCCATGGGTGACCAGCCTCTATATGCTTCCTCTATATATAGTGGCGACCGTTTTGCACTTGTGGCGCCAGCTGCGTTGGCGACTGCCGTCCACCCTTGGCCAACCCCTCTTGTGGTCGCTGCACCTCGCCTACCTGTTTATTCCTCTCGGTCTGCTCGCCCTTGGTGCTCTGGCTGCCGGCCTGCCCATCAGCTTGTCACTGGCCAGCCACCTGCTCAGTGCCGGCTGCATGGGGACCATGATCCTGGGGATGATAGCGCGGGTCTCCCTCGGCCACAGCGGTCGGGCCTTGCAGGTGGGGCGCAGGCTCCAGTGCGCGTTCGGGCTGGTCATCATGGCCGCCCTGCTCCGGGTGCTGATCCCGCTGCTTTGGCCTGCCTATACCCTGTACGGCTGGAACCTGAGCGGCCTTGCCTGGAGCCTGGCATATGCTCTGTTTGTCTGGGTCTATGCCCCCATACTGACCAGCCCCCGGGCAGATGGGCGTCCTGGCTGACCCATGATGGTTAAGATCTGCTGGCCGGATAGTGGATCAGATTGTGGAAGATGGCAGGGGCCACCCCCTGATTTCGATAACCATGGGGGCGGTCGGCCGCGAAACGCACCGCCTCCCCCTGCGTCAAGGAGCGCCACTCCCCTTCCACCAGCACTTCCATCTGGCCGCTGATGACGATGACATGTTCGGTCACCCCGGGTTCATGGGGTTCTGACTCTCGTTGATAGCCGGGCAACAAAGTCAGCTCAAACAATTCGAAACCAAAACGCCCCTCATAAGGGAAGAGGGGAGCGACCTGCATGCCTTCTCCCGCCGGTTGCTGGCGAATGGCATCGGCGGTGCGATAAAGCACATCGTCCTGCGCCGTGGGAGCCGGCTCGATAAAGCTGGAGAAAGAAACTCGAAAACCGGTGGCAATCTTCCACAGAGTGGCCACCGTCGGGCTCGACTCCCCCCGCTCAATCTGGCCCAGCATGGCCTTGCTGACACCAGTCTCCCGCGCCGCCACATCCAGGCTCCAGCCCAGTTCGCTGCGCAAGCCCTTCAGACGTTGGGCCAGATGCTGATTCATCTCTTGCATGACTGCCTCTTTGTTGCGCTTGCTTGAATCGCCTTGTGCGCTATAGCGCACAGCGATATAGTCTGAAGCAATATTGTACGCAATAACGCACAAGCCGTCACAACCCCACAAGGACGTCACCATGCCCTTTGCCCTCCCACATCTGGTCGCCGGCTTCATCGCCGTGATGGTTGGCTACACCAGCTCGGTCATCCTGATCATTCAGGCAGCCACGGCAGCAGGGGCCGATGCTGCCCAGCTCTCCTCCTGGCTATGGACGCTGGGCATCGGCATGGGTATCAGCTGCATCGGCCTCTCCCTCTATTACCGCATCCCTGTCTTGACCGCCTGGTCGACCCCGGGTGCCGCCCTGCTCATCACCAGTCTCGGCAACTTCACCCTGGCCGAGGCCATCGGCGCCTTCGTTATCTCTTCTCTATTGATCACCCTGTGCGGCATCAGCGGTTGGTTCGATCGGCTGATGCGCCATATCCCGGCCCAGCTGGCGGCGGCCATGCTGGCCGGAGTGCTGCTCAAGTTCGGACTGGATCTGTTCAAGGTTGCACCAGCCGATCCCTTGCTGCTCGGCAGCCTGTTGCTGGCATTCCTGCTCGGTCGCCATCTCTGGCCCCGCTATACCATGGTGCTGGTGCTGGCAGTCGGGATCCTCATCTGTCTGTTGCGAGGGGAGCTGCAGCTTGACGCCATTCACTGGCAACTGGCCGGCCCGGTCATGACCTGGCCAGAATTCTCTTTTGATGCCCTGTTCGGCATTACCCTGCCGCTATTCATCGTCACCATGACCTCCCAGAACATGCCCGGCATTACCATTTTGCGAGCCCACGGCTATCAACCCGCTACCTCCTCTTTTATCACCTGGACCGGCCTGACCGGCCTGCTGCTGGCCCCCTTCGGTGGCTACGCCTTCAACCTGGCGGCCATCACGGCGGCCATCTGCATGGGGAAAGAGGTGGATCCGGACGTCAACCGGCGCTGGCCCGCGGCAGTGTGGGCCGGCGGCTTCTATCTGCTGACCGGCTGTTTCGGGGCCACGGTGGCGGCCCTTTTCACGGCCTTCCCGGCCACGCTGGTGACCTGTGTCGCCGGGCTAGCGCTGCTCGGCACTATAGGCAGCAGCCTGCACACCGCGTTGCAACACGACGATGCCCGTGAGGCCGCCCTGCTGACCTTCATCATCACCGCCTCCGGCATCAGCCTGCTCGGTATCGGCGCCGCCTGCTGGGGATTGCTCGTCGGCATCATCCTGCATCAAGTCAACCAGCGGAGAAACTGACCTGACCATCTGGGGAGCCCCCCGTGAGACACCGCACATAATTCAGAGAATTTGGTTCACAGCTGAAACTAATTGCCATTAAGTGGTGGCGAGGCACTTCTTCTTCCCCGATGCGTGCCTCATGTCAGACTCATAAACTGGAGAATAATAATGAGGAATCAGGCTGTCATTTTGTTACTGGCACTGCTGGGCGCCACCACCGCCCACGCTGCCGACACCGATCGGGAGCTGGCCCGCCAGCTCGCGCTGCAGCAGAAGAACCTGCTGCCGCTGCTGAGCAATCAGGAGTACCAGAGCCCACTGCCCAACCTGTTGCAAAAGGCCAGTCCGCGCCTGAAACGCCAGGCGCGGGATGCCAACCAGGCGGCCATCAGCCGGCAAGGGCTGGACGGCGAGGTCAAGGAGCTGATGCAGCTGCGACTGGCCAACCCGGAACAGGCCGCCGCGCTGCAGCAGGGTGTCGAGCCACTGGTCGCCTATGTACCGAGCGGAGATGAGAAGAGCTGGAGCGCCATCGAAGCCTTCGACAGCGCCGGCAACCCCGTCTATCTGGATGTGGACAAGGCACCGGCTCGTCCGGTCCTGGTCGTGGAGGCTGATCCCGTCAAGGCCAAGAACGCCGGCCTCAAGGTGATCCGCAAGGCGCTGGCTGCCGCCGATATGCAGGTGGCTCCCCGTGCGGCTGCCAGCACGGCGCCGCTCAAGACCAGCATCCTGAAGAAAATTCGGTTGAAGGATGATCAGGAGCCCTGGCTGCTGGGTGCGGCCGAAGTGTATGCGGTGGTCGCAGGGGTCAATCCCAGCCGGGATGAGCCCGTGGTCGACATCGTCGACATGCCCTATCTCGATTATGACAACACCGACTACACCCCCAACCAGATCCTGGTTTACTGGGATCGCTATCGCTGGGGTGCCGTCGACATCGTCATGATGGAGCAGGACGACAACGTCAACTACAAGGAGCTGAGCGGCCTGTTCATCGATGCCCTCAAGCTGGCCTTCACCGCTGGCGGCGTGCCCGAGGCACTGCCCTTCCTCGATCTCGGTGGCCGCATCGTCAAGGCACTGCCCGACTCCTGGATGACCAACAACGATGACTATCTGGATACCTTCTACACCCTGGAACAGGACCAGAGCTATCACCAGTACCCCGGCGCCGCCGGCAATGCGGTGATCGATCTCGAACCCAAAGAGATCGCCCCCACCAGACCCTGATTGGTCGTCATAACAAAAAAGCCAATGAGCAGCTCATTGGCTTTTTTTGTACCCGCGATCCGTTACGGCTGGCCTTTCGGCCTCACCCCCAGGGTGTGGCAGATGGCGTAGGTCAACTCGGAGCGGTTCAGGGTATAGAAGTGGAAATCCTTCACCCCCTCCTGACTCAGCACCCGTACCTGATCGATGGCGATGCTGGCCCCCACCATGTTGCGGGTCATCTGATCGTCATCCAGCCCCTCGAAACGCTGATGCATCCAGCGCGGGATCTTCACGTTGGTGAAACCGGCAAACTTGGCCAGGGTCTGGTAGTTGGAGACCGGCAGGATCCCCGGCACGATTTCAGCATCGATGCCGATGGCAGCGCAGCGATCCCGAAAACGCAGGTAGGTCTCGACGTCAAAGAAGAACTGGGTAATGGCGCGGTTGGCACCGGCATCGATCTTGCGCTTCAGGTTGAGCAGATCCGACTGCGCACTGCGCGCTTCCGGGTGACCTTCCGGGTAGGCGGCCACCGAGATATCGAAGTCCGCTTCGGCCTTGAGCAGGGCTACCAGGTCGGTGGCATACATCTCCGGCTTCTCCAGCCCCTGGGGGAGGTCGCCGCGTAGCGCCACGATATGGCGGATGCCGCTGTTCCAGTAGTCGCGGGCAATGGTGCGCAGCTCGTCGCGGCTGGCGTCGATACAGGTCAGGTGCGGGGCGGCGATCAGACCGGTCCGCTCCTTGATGTCCTTGATCACCTTGTGCGTGCGATCCCGGGTGCCCGAGTTGGCACCATAGGTCACCGACACGAATTTGGGCTCCAGCACCTTCAATCGCTCGATGGATTGCCACAGGGTATTTTCCATCCCTTCGCTGTTGGGCGGAAAAAACTCGAAACTGACCGAAATGTCGCCACTCAAATCTGCCAGACTCTGGTTGAGTGCCTCAACCTGACGTGCGCTGTGAAATCCCATCTGCTCTCTCCCTGCCCTGCAATCCATTTCTCTACGTCAAAACGGATGTTTGGACGTCTAAACGTCTTTCTATCTTTATGAGAAAATGACACAAAGTCAACACTGTTTTACAGCGAGAGGAAGGCCGCCGATTTTTATTTGGCAATAAAGCCAAAGTAACGATTGGCACCCCATCCCAAAATCCGGCGAGTCGCGTTATGATGAACGCAGATCGTCCTGGACGTTCTGAATCTGCGTGTGATTGTTTGGCCGGAGGTTTCTCCGGCCCCTTTTCAACCTCTTCCCCTTCCTGCCGATAACCAATTGAACCATTCGCAGGAGCATCATCATGGACACCCACCCCGGCTTTGCCACCGACTTGCTGTTCGATCGCTATCAGGGCAACGTGGTCGACCATGAGCAGTTCTGGGCCGTGCGCACTCCCGATGCTCCCGATTACTACTTTGGCAACTATCTGTTGCTCCCCTTTCCCCCCAGCGATCACGACAAGGGCTGGCTCGAGGCCAGTTTCGACAAGCTGATCGGGCAGGATCCCCGGGTCAGACATCGCACCTTCCAGTGGCCTCTCGCGGCCGGTCAGAACAGCCGGGTCGCCGGCTTCGTGGCGGCGGGATACCAGTACATGGAGTGCGTGGTGCTGGCGCTGGAGGCAGAAGGCTGGCAACCGCCAACCGCAACGGTGGCTGCGCGTCCCTTTACCCCGACCGACTGGGACGAGTGGCTGGCCTTTGAACTGGAGGAACGGGATCCCGGCCACTCGGAGCAGAGCTACCTGCCCTATCTGCAGTCACGCCGCCAGTTGTATGAGGCGATGATCGGGGACGGGCTGGGTCAGTGGTGGGGGATCTGGCAGCAGGAGCTGCTGGTCGCCAGTTGCGGTCTCTTCTTCACCGATACTCTGGGCCGCTTCCAGCTGGTGCGCACCCGGCAGGCATGGCGCAATCAGGGATTGTGCCGCCAGCTGCTGAGCCAGGTTGCCCGGCACGGGCTGACGCGGGTCAACCGGCTCATCATAGTGGCCGACGAGCACTATCACGCCCAGCGCGTCTATCGCTCGCTCGGGTTCGCTCCGGTGGCCCGCATCGGCAGTCTCTGCCGCTGGCCCCGTACGGAGCAATGAATCAGACCACGGGCAGCAAAGAAAACGGGAGGCTGATGCCTCCCGTTGTATATCTGCCGGCAGCTATTGCTGCGGCGTTTCCAGCTCATTGGAGAGCGCCTGCTCCACCTCGGCCGACGGCGTCGGTAGCGGGGCTGCCGCAGCAGATGCCGCTGCGGCAGGCGTTGCTGACGGCGCCGGGGCGGCTGGTGTATCTGTCACCGCCGGCGTCGCGGCTGGTGCAGCAGCAGGCTCGGTGGTCGCCGCTGCGGCCGACACAGCAGGCACGGCGGCAGGAGCCTCACACTGGCAATCTGCCCCTTTCACCTTGTTGCCCTGATGGGGCGGATACCAGCCCTTCAGCCCCTGCTCCAGCCGATCGGCTGCCGCCTTGGGCTCCATCTTGCCGAGCAGCACGGCCTGACTCACTTCGGCCAGCTCGTCCCCCAGCTTGGGCGTACCGCGGGAGAGGATCTGGGTGGCCACCCGGATGGTGGAGTCGCACTGATCCCGCCACTCCATCATCTCCTTCGCCGCCGGGTTGGTGACCTCGAAGAAGTGGTTGGAGAGGGAGAAGAAGCCGGGCAGCGAGTTGGTATAGAGCTCTGCGAATTGGGGCGTGGTCAGCCACTGCAGGAAGGCCATGGCCGCCTCCTTGTTCTTGCTGGCCGGGTTCATGCCCATCCCGATGTCGGTGTGATCGGTAAAGAAGCAACCATCGCCCTGTTTTGCCACGGGCGGGCGCATCACGCCAAAGTCCACCTTGCCGGTGAAGGGGGCGATTTCCCAGGAACCCGCCACGTAGAAGGCGGCCTTGCCCGAGGTAAACAGCTCGTTGGTCGCGGCATAGTCGCGGCTCTCGCCACCTTCGCCGAGGTAGGGACGCCAGCGCGCCAGCTCCTCGAACACCTTGATGTAGGGCGGGTTGTCAAAGCGCTCCTGCCCCCCGATCAACGCCAGCCTGCCATCCTCCCCCTTCCAGTAGTTGGGGCCTATGTTCTGGAAGCCGAGCTCGGAGGATACCCAGCTTTCCGAGCCACTCATGGCCAGCGGCACGTAGCGGCCATCGGCCTTCACCTTGTCCAGCGCCGCGAAGAAGGCATCCCGGGTCTGCGGCACGCTCAGCCCCAGCTCACTGAAAATCTTCTTGTTGTAGAAGAAGCCGTGAATCACCGAGGCCATGGGCACGCAGAAGGTCTGGGCGCCGGAGTCGGTCTGCCAGGGTGACTGGGCAAAGCTCGGGAAGTTCTCCATCCCCGACATCTCGGTCAGCTCCGCCAGGTGGCCCGCCTTGAACAGGGCCAGGGAGTCGTCGAACGGCCGGCAGGTGATGAGATCCCCCGCCTTGCCCTCTTTCAGGCTGGCCCACAGGGTCGGCATATAGTCGACGTTCTGCACCCCGTTGAATTTCACCTGGATGCCCGGGTGGGAGGCCTCGAAGGCAGGGATGATCTTCTGCTCCCACAAGGCCTTGTCATCTATCCGCCAGCTCTCGATCACCAGCTCGCTGGCCATCAGCTGACCACACAACAGGAGACTCAGGGCCCCGATCCACTTATTAGACATAAGCCCTCCTAAACCTTGAAATGTGCGATCAATTGCTGCTGCTTGGCCACCAGATCCGCC
This sequence comes from Aeromonas dhakensis, assembly GCF_000820305.1. GTDB lineage: Bacteria > Pseudomonadota > Gammaproteobacteria > Enterobacterales > Aeromonadaceae > Aeromonas > Aeromonas dhakensis. Next base: position 13,349 of record NZ_CDBH01000004.1, on the reverse strand, counting down.
AGCACCTCGCTGCTGCTGGCTGACTCCCGTGCCTCCCGCTCGGTCTCGTAGGCCACCTCGGCGATGCCGGAGATATGGCGTGCCACCCCCTGGCTGACCGAGATCTGCTCCTGAGCCGCATGCGCCACCTGATCCGCCATCGCCTTGATGGCGCTCATCCGATCGGCGATGGACTGCAAGGCCGCATCCATCTCACGGGTCTGTTCGACACAGCTGTGAGTCTGCTCCTGGCTGCGTCCCATCACCTCCACCACCAGCTTGCTCGAGCTCTGCAGGTTTTCGATCATCGCCTGGATCTCTTCGGTCGACGTCTGGGTCCGGTTGGCCAGCGCCCGCACCTCGTCGGCCACCACGGCGAAGCCGCGGCCGGCATCACCGGCCCGCGCCGCCTCGATGGCTGCGTTCAGCGCCAGCAGGTTGGTCTGTTCGGCGATGCTGCGGATCACGTCGAGAATGCTGCCGATGTTGTCGCTGAATTCGCCCAGCTTGTAGGTGATGCCGACTGCCTCCTCCATGGCTCCGGCCAGTTGTTCCGTGATGCGACGGGTGGTGGCCACCTTCTGGCGACCGGTTCTGGCTTCGTCATCCGCCAGATCCACTTCCCGCTTGGTGCCGTCGGTGGAACGGGCCACCTCGGTGGCGCTCACTTCCAGCTCGGTGATGGCGGCAGCCACCTGATCGGTCTGGCTCTTCTGATCCTGCACCCGGGATACTGCCCTTTCGCTTATCTCGGCGGCGCGGCTCGCCTCCTCCACCAGATGACGGGAGCCGGCATTGATCTGGGAGAGCAGCTCGCCGGTTTTGCCGGCCAGCACGTCGATGGAACGGGCCAGGGCGCCGAATTCGCAGCTGCTGCGGTAATTGATGCGGCGGGTCATGTCCCCGGCCGCCATGTAATCCAGCTCCTTGTTGATCATCTGCAGCGGGCGCTGAATGCTGCGCGCCGTGGTATAGCCGATGATGAGGGCAGCGGCGGCCGAGATGGCGGCCACGATCAGGATCCAGAAGCTGGCACTGCTGACCGCATCATCCGCCGTGGTGCGGCTCTGGCTGGCGATGGAGCCGGCCGACTGTCCCATCTCGTCGAGCAGCCCCAGGCTGTTGATCAGGCTGGCGTCGAGCTGCTGATTGAGGGTCTGCAGCGAGGCGGCCAGCTGCTGGGCATTGCGCATGGTGGCGAGCAGCCCCTGCGGGCCGAGCGCCAGCTCCTGCATCCGGTCGAGGTTGGAGACGAAGCGCTGCTTCACGTCATCCGGCACCAGCACCCGGTCAAGCCGCTTGCGCGCCATCTCGATATCCTTGCTCAGCACCTTCTCCAGTTCGTTGAGGTCGGTCTTGGCATCGGCCCGGCGAATGTTCTTCAGGTCGCGTGCGATGCCCGAGGTGATGAGCTCCGCCTTGTTGCGCATGGAGCGCTTGCTGGCGGTCTGCTGCAGCAGCAGATCGGCCGCCCACTGGTAGGTGTCTTCCAGCCGGATGAAGGCAATCTCCAGCTTGTGGCGCTGATCCTGGGCATTGACCCATTGGCTGTGCTGGGAGAGCACCTGTTCGGCCAGGCCGTAGAACTGCTTGGTCGCCGCATCGACCTGCTGGAAGCGGGAACCGGCCTCGGCCACTCCGCTGAACTTGTCCATCTCCTGGCTCAGCTGGCTGAAACGCGCCTGCTGCTCCTTGAACTGGCTGGCCAGCTGCGGCAACTGACTGCCATCCTCATTGGTCCGGTAGACCAGCACCCAGCGGTTGCTGTCCTGCAGGGCCCCCTTCAGACCGGCCACTGCAATCACCAGGGGGGTTGCCCGGTCGGAAACCTGCGACAAACCGTCGTTGATGCCCCTGATCTTCAGGGTGCTGATCACACCCAGCAGGATCAACAGCAGCAGCATCAACACAAATCCGGCGATGATCCGCTGCACAATAGATAAACCCATGGAGACATCCTCACTCGTGGGGGAAAGGTAACGTGAACATAGACACTATCGGCACAAGGGGCGAATTATAGAGGGGAGACAGAGGGTATTTTATTGATCTATATGGGGTTGGATCACAGTTGGCGGGGAGTGACCTGACCGTAAAAGGGCCCGGACTGTGCCGGGCCAAAGAGACATGCTAGCTGTAATGGCCCGTGGGGAGGCCAACCCTGTGTCCTATCAGAAGCGATAGCCGACACCAACCATAAATACCATGGGGTCAATCTTGGTCTTAATGCCATCACCACCGTTTACATGCACATCAGTATCGATATCCATGATCCAGGCAGAGCCATTGACGAACCAGCGGTCATTGATCGCCATGTCCAGACCGACCTGACCGGCCATGCCCCAGGAATTATCCAAGCTCACATCAGCGTTGCTCAGAGGGCCGCGACCTTGCTCGTCGAAGAAGGTGGTGTAGTTCACACCGATACCAACATACGGGCGCACCTTACTCTGGACATCACCAAAGTAGTACTGCGCCATCAGGGTCGGCGGCAGGTGCTTGACCTTGGCGACTTCCGTATCTCCCGTTTTCACTGAATGAGAAAACGGTGTTGCTGCCAGTAGCTCAACCCCAAAGTTATCGGTTGCCATATAGGTCAGCGTTAACCCAAGTTGGGCATTGTCATTGATCTCAAAATCGTTACCGCTACTTTGCGGAGAAACGAAAGCCAGGCCGCCACGCACCAGAAAATCGCCGGCCTGGTGAGCCATGGCGACGGGGGACGCAAGCGCTGCTGCGATCATCAGAGGAAGGATCTTTTTCATCACGTATTCCTTTTAGTTTTCGTTTTATATGTTGCAAGCCCGAAAACTATAAAGGGATGTGAATGCCGAGTTATTGATTTAGCTCAAACGTTACCAAGAAATAGATAGATGTGTACGGCAGCTTCCAACCATGCTGGGCATCGAGAAAAACATCAAAAATATCAAATAAAAACAATGAAATGGATAGATTTTCCGCCTTGCCAACAACAATAAGAAATAATTTCCATATATCTTATTGCGGATAAAAACGACTGAAAACGGTTGTTTCACTCGTCCAACAAGAGTATTTTTGCGGGCCATGTAGCCGGGCTGTAAGTAATTCTTTATGAAACCACAAACCAGAAGGGACAAAATAGTAGCCATATTGGCAGCCATCTGGGGCATTGGCTCTTTTCTGTTTATTTTGCTGGGTTTCGTGCTCGGCATGGCCTTGTTGATCCTGACCCATTAGACCGGTTGGTTGGCGTGGGAGGCCTGGCACAACAGCCACTCCCCTTCCGCCAGCTGCTCCGGGCTCAACCTCCACTGTGCCCGCCCCAGCTCGCCGCTGTATCCACGCCAGCGATCCCGGCCCTCCTGTTTCGCCCGGTACAGGGCCATGTCCGCCAGCTTGAAACTCAGACTCCAGAAAGAGTCCTCCAGCTCCGCATGCAGAGGATAATCGCAGAATCCCAGCGAGACGGTCATGCGCAGCGGCAGCTCCTCCCGCCCGAAACGGCAGTCGGCGATCTTGCGGCGCAGGCGCTCGATCCGTTCCGCCACTTGTCCTGGCTCCTCTCTGGCCAGCAACAGCATGAACTCCTCGCCACCCAGCCGGATCAGCGGCTCCTCCTCATCCAGCGCCCCTCGCAGCAGTTCGGCCAGCTGACATAACAGCAGATCGCCGATGTCGTGGCCGAAGCGATCGTTGACCCGTTTGAAGTGATCCAGATCCAGGATCACCAGCACCCAGCCTGCCGCCGGATCCTGGCGGTTCAGCAACCACTCATCGAGATAACGGCGGTTGAAGGCATGAGTCAGTGGATCCGTATAGGCGGCGACCTCCATGCGGGAGGAGTGGGCCTGCAGGGCACTGTGGTGCAGGCTGATCCTGGCCGCCATCTCGCGGAATTTGCGGCTGAGCAGCGCCATCTCCTGGCTGCTGTCGATAATGGGCAGCACGCTCGCGTCCTGCTTTTCGGTAAACTGGTGCAGCGCCCCCACCAGCTCGCCGATCGGCCCCAGCACGATGGCCCGCAACCGGGCCAGTGCCATCAGAATGCAGGCGAAGCTTATCAGCAGCATGCCGATGAAGGTCCAGATCGCCCCCTCCATCGCCCCCAGCAACACGTCCCGCTCCTCGTCCACGATCAGGGTCAATACAGGCTCGCCGTCGTTGTCGAGCAGCAACCCCTCCCCTCTGACCTGCTGCAACCCGAGATCGACCAGCCGGTAGCTCATATGCGGCCCAAGTGGCTTGAAGGAGCCCAGATGCTCGCGCGTTCTTGGCTGGGCTATGGTCAGCGTGAGCGCGGTCCGTTCCCCCAGATCCTGCAGATAGCGCTTGTCCAGCCAGCGAGTCGCCAGCAGATAGCCGTTGGGTTTGACGCTGCCGAGGGTATCGGTCACCGGCTGCAGCGAAAAGATGAGCGGTCCCCACTGGGAGCGCCTGACGCCACTCAGGCTGCTGATGCCCGCCTGCCGTGACTCGCGCAGCAGCTGCAGCTTGAGATCGTCCAGAAAGGAGGGCAACAGGGTGGTATCCGCGTCCGGCGCATCTGGCAACAGGGTGCGGGTCCAGACCTCCGAGCCCTGCAAATCCATGTAACTCAACACGTTGAGTTCAAAGTCCCGCATCGGGGTGTCGACCAGCAGATTGGAGTTGATGTAGGCCTGGTTGGGGTGGGCCAGAAAATGGTAGCTCTGATCCCAGATCCCCCAGTCCCGGGTAAAGGCATTCATGGCGCCGATGTCGTTCTGCACCGCCCTGATCACCCGCTGCAGGTGCTCCTCCATCCGCCGCTCCTCGACCCGCTGCGCCGCCGGCACCTGGGCCAGTGCGATCACGATGAGCAGCATCAGGATGGCTCCGGCCCAAACCGGAAACATGGAGTAGGCCAGCAGATGGTCGATGGAGCGGGACGGTTGAGCCATGGGCGCCAATATCCTTTGAATGGCAATGCGAAGCGGGAAGGGTCTTGCCCCAAGTATGGAGGATAGGCCCGCCGAGAGGTCACTGAATTACCACAATAAAAACAAGGGGCCCAGGGCCCCTTGTCACAATTATTGAACGCTTTATCTGGCCAGCAGAGGTGCCAGGAAGCGGGCCGTATGAGAATCCTCGCAACGGCTGATCTGTTCCGGCGTCCCCGTCACCAAGATGCGGCCGCCACCGGCGCCCCCCTCCGGCCCCAGATCGACGATCCAGTCGGCGGTTTTGATGACGTCCAGATTGTGCTCGATGATGACGATGGTGTTGCCGCGATCCCGCAGCTGGTGCAGTACCTTGAGCAGTTGCTGGATGTCGTGGAAGTGCAGCCCTGTGGTGGGCTCGTCCAGGATGTAGAGGGTCTGGCCGGTATCCCGCTTGGAGAGCTCCCGCGCCAGCTTGACCCGCTGCGCCTCGCCGCCCGACAGGGTGGTGGCCGACTGACCGAGGCGGATATAGGAGAGGCCCACGTCCATCAGGGTCTGCAGCTTGCGCGCCACCGCCGGTACCGGATCGAAGAATTCGCGGGCATCTTCCACCGTCATCTCGAGGATCTCGTGGATGTTCTTGCCCTTGTACTTCACCTCCAGGGTCTCGCGGTTGTAGCGCTTGCCCTTGCAGACGTCGCACGGCACGTAGACGTCCGGCAGGAAGTGCATCTCAACCTTGATGACCCCATCCCCCTGACACGCCTCGCAGCGGCCTCCTTTCACGTTGAAAGAGAAACGGCCCGGCTGGTAGCCGCGCGAGCGCGCCTCCTGGGTGCCGGAGAGCAGCTCGCGGATCGGGGTGAACAGGCCGGTGTAGGTGGCCGGGTTGGAGCGCGGGGTGCGGCCGATGGGGCTCTGGTCGATATCCACCACCTTGTCCAGGTGCTCCAGCCCCTCGACGCTGCGATAGGGTGCCGGGGTGGACTCGGTCGCCTTGTTCAGCTCGCGGTGGGCGATACGGAACAGGGTGTCATTGATCAGGGTCGACTTGCCGGAGCCGGAGACGCCGGTGACGCAGGTCATCACCCCGATGGGCAGGTCCAGGTTGACGTTGCGCAGGTTGTTGCCGCTCGCCCCCTTGAGTTTCAGCCACTTGCCGGTGAGCGGGGTGCGCTCGGCCGGGATGGCGATCTGCTTGCGGCCGGAGAGGTAGTCACCGGTCAGCGACTCGGGGTTCGCAATGATCTCCGCCGGCGTGCCTTGGGCAACGATGGCCCCGCCGTGCACCCCGGCCCCCGGGCCGATGTCGAGCACGTGGTCGGCGAGGCGAATGGCGTCCTCATCGTGCTCCACCACGATCACGGTGTTGCCGAGATCACGCAGGTGAGTCAGGGTCTTGAGCAGCCGCTCGTTGTCCCGCTGGTGCAGGCCGATGGAAGGCTCGTCCAGCACATACATGACCCCCACCAGACCGGCCCCGATCTGGCTGGCCAGCCGGATCCGCTGCGCCTCACCGCCGGAGAGAGTCTCGGCACTGCGGGACAGGCTCAGGTAGTTGAGACCCACATTCACCAGGAAGCCGAGCCGCTCGACGATCTCTTTCAAGATCTTCTCGGCAATCTGGGCGCGCTGGCCGGTGAGGTTCAACCCTTCGAAGAAGGCCAGCGCATCGCCGATGGACTGCTCGGCGATGGCCGGCAGGTTGCGGTTGTCGACGAAGACGTGGCGCGCCTCTTCCCGCAGCCGGCTGCCGCCGCAACTGGTGCAGGATTTGTTGGCGATGTATTTGGCCAGCTCTTCACGCACCGAGTTGGATTCAGTCTCCCGGTAGCGGCGCTCCATGTTGTGCAGGATCCCCTCGAACGGGTGCTTGCGCACCACCACATCGCCGCGATCGTTCATGTAGCGGAACTCGATCTCGGTACGACCGGAGCCGCGCAGGATCACCTCCTGGGTCTTGACCGGCAGATCCTCCCACGGCGTATCCAGATCGAACTTGTAGTGCTCGGAGAGGGATTTGAGCATCTGGAAGTAGTAGAAGCTGCGCTTGTCCCAGCCACGGATGGCGCCGTTGGCCAGGCTGATAGCCGGATCGCCGATCACCTTGGCCGGATCGAAATATTGCTGCACCCCGAGGCCGTCACAGGTGGGGCAGGCTCCGGCCGGGTTGTTGAAGGAGAAGATGCGCGGCTCCAGTTCCGACATGGAGTAGCCACACTCCGGGCAGGCGAAGTTGGCGGAGAAGGTCATGGGAGCGACCCCCTCCTCGCCGTCCATGGGCACCACCAGTACTATGCCGCCGGAGAGGGTCAGCGCCGTCTCGAATGATTCGGCCAGACGCAGGGCCAGGTCATCGCGCACCTTGAATCGATCCACCACCACCTCGATGGTGTGCTTCTTGTGCAGCTCCAGCGCGGGCGGGTCAGACAGGTCGCACACCTCGCCGTCGATGCGGGCACGGATGTAACCCTGGGCCGCCAGGTTTTCCAGCAGTTTGGTGTGCTCCCCCTTGCGATCGCGCACCACTGGCGCCAGCAACATCAGCTTGCTCCCCTCCGGCTGGGCCAGCACCTGATCCACCATCTGGCTGATGGTCTGGGCGGCGAGCGGGATGGCGTGAGTCGGGCAGCGCGGCTCACCGACCCGGGCGAACAGCAGACGCAGGTAGTCGTAGATTTCGGTGATGGTGCCGACGGTCGAACGCGGGTTGTGGGAGGTGGACTTCTGCTCGATGGAGATGGCGGGCGAAAGCCCCTCGATATGGTCGACGTCCGGCTTCTCCATCAGGGAGAGGAACTGGCGGGCATAGGCGGAGAGCGACTCCACGTAGCGGCGCTGCCCCTCGGCATAGAGGGTATCGAACGCCAGAGAGGATTTGCCCGAACCGGAGAGGCCGGTGACCACGATCAGCTTGTCGCGGGGCAGGGTCAGATTGATGTTCTTGAGGTTGTGGGTGCGAGCACCCCGGACCACGATCTTTTCCATCTTGTTGCACGCTCGATACGGAAACCTGAGCGAGTCAGTATGGCATAGAGACTACTGGATGAATAGACAGGTTTTATCCATCATCCCCATCGATTTCAGAGATACTCCTTGGCCCAGCTCACCGCCTGCAAGCGGTTCTTCACGTTCAATTTCTTGAAGACGTTATAGAGGTGGGACTTGATGGTGTGCTCGCTCACGAACAAGCTGTCGGCGATCTCGGTATTGGAGGCGCCCGTCATCAGATAGCGGATGATCTCCTGCTCGCGCACAGTCAGCAACGTCTGGTTGCGCAGGTGATGTTCCCCACCCTTGCGGTAGTAGTTGACCAGATCGCACAGCAGGTGGCGCGGGATCCAGTACTCCCCCTCCAGCACCTTGCGAATGCCGAGCACCAGCCGATCCAGCGGATCCTGACAGAAGAAGAGTCCGCTGGTATGGGGCCACATCAGCAGCAATTCCCGATCGGTGCTGGTCGGGGCATTGAGCAGCACCGTATTGGCCTCCCCGAAGCGGCTGGAGATCTCCCGCGGCCATCCTGCCTGCTGACTCGACTTGAGGTAGTCCAGATCGACCAGAAACAGCGGACGAGGCTCGAGCTCGTCCGGTTGCGGCAGCTCCTCCAGGGTGCTTACCAGCACAATGGGCAGTGCCAGCTGCTCCGCCAGATAGCTCTGGAAGCTGGTTGCCTGCACATTGTTTTCGGTTACCAGTACGATGGGATATGGGGTGCTCATGAAAGGCTGGTCCTTGAACATTGCGGCCATGGTTTTTTTCGGCAGCAGAGAGTACCAAGCCCCCCGTGGGGTGCAGCATTAAAAAAGTATTAGACGGCGATGCGCCTCCTTTGAAACTCACCAATTTTCCAAGCAATACAAATAACTAGCAGCCCCCCCCCATTTGGGTGGAATGCTGGCATCCGGGCAGACAGGGGCTGTCGCAGCGTCATCGAATTCACTTTTCGCGCCCAGGTTTCGATGCTAAGTGTCCCCCTCTGCGGCTCACTTGCTGGCCAAGGCCCGCCTCGTGTAAGTTAACCCCTCGGTCCGGAGAAGCTGGCGACGAAGAAGACGTCTTTCTCCCCAAAAACTGTTACTATTGCGGGCAAAATCTGGAAACGGCATGGCAGTCGACAGGCGAGCCAACCCGGGTTCAGTCATCACATGAGTCGCAAGCGCCTGCGGCGTTCTTGCGTATCTCGCAGAAAACAAACGAAATGTTGAATTGGTCCGGGCATATGGCCTGGCCGGAATACAAAGGGTGGAAGAGAGATTATGGCCAGTCGAGGCATCAACAAAGTCATTCTGATCGGTAACCTGGGGCAAGACCCGGAAGTGCGCTACATGCCGAGCGGCGGTGCCGTGACCAACATAACCCTGGCCACCTCCGACACCTGGCGCGACAAGCAGACCGGTGAGCAGAAAGAGCGTACCGAGTGGCACCGCGTCGTCTTCATGGGCAAGCTGGCCGAAGTGGCGGGCGAGTACCTGAAGAAGGGTTCCCAGGTCTATGTGGAAGGCAAGCTGCAGACCCGCAAGTGGCAGGATCAGAGCGGCCAGGAGCGTTACACCACCGAAGTGCTGGTCGATGGTTTCAGCGGCGTGATGCAGATGCTGGGTGGCCGTCCGCAAGGCGCCGGTCAGGGCATGGGCGGTCAGTCCCAGGGCAACTGGGGTCAACCGCAACAGGGCATGCAGTCCCAGCAGCCGATGAACCAGTCCCGCCCGGCTCCGCAGCAGAACATGCAGCAACAGCAGGGCGGTTATAGCCGTCCGGCCCAGCAGCCGCAATCTGCTCCGCCGGTATACAACGAGCCGCCGATGGATTTCGACGACGACATCCCGTTCTAAGGGAAGCTCACAGTTCAGAGGGCCCTGTTTACGCAGGGCCTTTTTTTGCCCGTTATTGACGCAGGCGCGGCACGCAAGCCGGCTCCCCCGACCAGAGTTGCCGACCCTGCTCCCCCTGTCGCCCGCCCAGGGTTTATCATCAGGGCAATTCGTTTGTCAGAGAGAACGCATGGGGTTTTTGTCTCGTATCCTGCTGCTCGCGGCAAGCCTTGCCGTGCTGTTTCACTCTCCCCTCTTGCTGGCCGGCGAGCCACTGCGGGTGGGGGTCAGTTTCGCCATTCCCCCCTATGTGATTGAGGAAGAGGGACGCGGCATCGAGCTCGATCTGCTGCGGGAAGCCTTTCGTGGCAGCGGCTACGAGCCCAGCTTCGAATATCTGCCGCTGGAGCGCACCTTTCGCATGCTGGAGTCCGGCAGGCTCGATGCCATCATCAACGTCAAACCCGGGATGCTGGACAACGTCTTCCTGTCGCAGCCCGTCATCGCCTTTCACAACCGGGTGTTCACCCTGAGCAAGACCCACATCGCCACGCTGGACGACATGACAGAGTTGAGGGTCAGCGCCTTTCAGCGGGCACGCCAGGTATTGGGGGGAGCCTTCGCCAGCATGGCCGATCAGAACCCCCGTTACGAGGAGGTCGCCAAGCAGCAGGGACAGGTGCACAGACTGATGCTGGGGCGGGTGGATGCGGTGATCCTGGAGCAACGGGTGTTCTATTACTATCTGGCGCAACTGGCCACCAGCAAGTATGGCGCCGAGCTCTATGCCCCCAGCCGGGTCAGACAATATGATCTGTTCGCCCCCACCCACTACCATTTCGCCTTTCGCCAGGCCGTGCAGCAACGCTGGTTCGATCGCCAGCTCGGCAAGATGCGGGCCGATGGCCGCTACGAACGGATATTTGCCAGCTACGGCGCCACCCCCTGAGCCAGCACCAAAAACATAAAAGCCAGCCCGAAACAGGCTGGCTTTTTGTTACTGGCTCCAGAGGAACTACAGCATGAGGAGCGTTACTTCATCGCGCTGCCATTTTTCAGTTCTGCTTTCTGACGTTTGGCTTCGCGCTTCTCTTTCAGTGACATCTGCGGTTTTTTCTTGGCATCTTTGCCGTTGTGATGTTCTTTGTTACTCATCATCAAACTCCAAAAATGTTACCCAGACAATTGGAACCCAGGTTCCAGCATGCCATCCGAATCGTAGACTACAGTACGCTTTCAGTGACGATCCCAGGATCGCACTCAATCCAGCATACCCCCAATCTTGCGCAAGAATCCACCCTCATCCGTCACGCCGCGCCAAACCGGGGCCGACGGCCCCCGCCAGGCACTCCTGGGCGGGGAAGGAACGGCCGTAAAAACACCGGAAGCCTTATAAAGTAGCGATTATCAATATTATTTGGCGGCCACCTGAAATAAATCACCAAAAACCAAAATAACTATTATTTAAACGAGCAGTGTTAATTTGGATAAGCATTCTCACTATCGCCGGAAACAAAAAGTTACAACCTCAAGAAGTCATTATTAACGCAAGCTGATATTATCAGGCCTTATTTTCACACTATTTCATCGAGAATAGGGATATCCCATGACCAGAAAAACCAGAGCCGCCTTGGTCTCGGTTTGCTCCAATATCAGCCTGATTGTCATGAAGATAATTGCCGGCATACTGAGCGGTTCCGTCAGCATCATCTCCGAAGCCATCCACTCGGCCATGGATCTGGTGGCCGCCCTGATCGCACTGGTGGCCGTGCGCAAGTCGGATATTCCACCCGACCCGCGCCACCCCTATGGCCACGACAAGATAGAGAATGTCTCCGGCGTGATCGAAGCGCTGCTGATCCTGCTGGCCGCCGGCTGGATCATCTTCGAGGCCGTCGGCAAGCTGATCACCCCCACTCCCATCGAAGGCGTCGGGCTCGGCGTGCTGGTCATGCTGTTGTCGGCACTGGTCAACAGCGGCGTCTCCGCCTATCTCTACCGGGTCGCCAAGGAGGAAGAGTCGGTGGCGCTGGCCGCCGATGCCCTGCATCTGAAGGCGGACGTGCTGACCTCGCTCGGGGTGGCTGCCGGCCTGCTCGGCATCTGGATCGCCTCTGCGCTGGGCTACAACCTCTATCTGCTGGATCCCCTCGTCGCCATCGGGGTCGCGCTCTTCATCCTCAGAGAAGCCATCGCCATGCTCAACCAGGCCTTCCAGCCCCTGCTGGATCACAGCATGAGCGAGGAGGAGCTGGCCATCACCACCCAAGTGATCGAGGAGTGTTGCCCGGAGCACGGCGGCTTCCACGACCTGCGCAGCCGTCAGGCGGGGCGTCGCCGCCATATCGACTTCCACCTGACACTGCCCAAGGAGATGAGCATCGAGCACTCTCACGCCATCTGTGACCGCATAGAGCAGGGGATCCAGCGCCATCTGCCCCACGCCATCGTGCTGATCCATGTCGAACCAGCCGGTCACGCCTAGTCCAACCGGGGAAATCATCGGGAATGCCATCGACAGCACAATAAATAGCCAGGTGACGTGGTAGGGTGTTCCCTCCCCGTCATCAGGTACACGCCGTGAAAAAGCTGGAAATGAAGGATCTCACCGACGCCGAAAAGGCCGGGATCACCCTGCTGCTGCAAAAAGCACAGGCCAACGCGGACCACCCATTGACCAATGCCGAGCGCAATCGCATACGCGAGGAAGGCCGGCTCAAGGTGGTCGCAGACCGGGCAGCAGCTGCGAAAGCGGCGGCACAACTCGCAAGGGACAAGGCCAAGGAACGGGCCGCCAATCAGGTACTGCCCGAGACATTCAGCTGGGTTGACTCCGTCAGCAATCGCTTTCGAAAGAAGCCTTGATCATGCCGTTTCAACCGAATGTAGCCAGCCCACGCCCTGTCGACGGGCTGGCTTTTTCATGATGGAAGGGGAAAGTTCTGACCTTGACGTGACATTATCTGTCGACTCGCATGACCCTTTATCTCGTTTTTTCTGCGTACAAAGGGATTCACCACAACCCGAAAAGCACCTGAAATGGATATTCATGCTATTGATATAAAAGGTAAAATCGTCCTGAAAATCCAGTCATCCGGCACAGAGTACCAACTGAGAGATAAAGTTTGCTTTAACAAAGCGTGCGTGTTCTAATCGACAGCGATAGTTCGGCAGTTCAGTCCTGATTATGTTAGGCAGTCATTTTAGTAAAGCAGTGATTAGTGCAAGTGTTATTTCGATGATGCTTGACGAATAATTCTCCTTCTTTAGTGCTTCCCCTACGTATTGCTGACGAAAAATCAAAACTTGCCATCTGATGGCATTTCAAACACTAAATTTGAGAGTAATTATTATGTCCAAAGTGACTGGTACCGTAAAATTCTTCAACTCCGAAAAAGGTTTTGGCTTCATCTCCCCGGTTGACGGCAGCAAAGACGTGTTCGTACACTTCTCCGCTATCCAGTCCAACGGTTTCAAAACCCTGGAAGAAGGTCAGCGCGTTGAGTTCACCATCGAGCAAGGCCAGAAAGGCCCGGCTGCTGCCAACGTAGTTGCCCTGTAATTCAAGTCAGGGATACCGTCACCCCGCTTCTGCCGGCTGAACGGATCCACTGCAAGAATTGAAAAAACCCGCTTCGGCGGGTTTTTTGTTGCCTCGAATTCACCCCGCCCGCCATCC
>NZ_CDBH01000003.1 GCF_000820305.1 Aeromonas dhakensis | reverse complement strand
CGGGCTGTCGTCCCGCCCCCACTCCACCGCCAGCACGCCGCTGACCTGATGGGGAATGGCGAGAAAGGCGGCGCGCACCGCGTCTGTCTGCTCGGGCAGGGTGCCCGGCTTGAAGGCGATCAGCAGGATATGTCGGATCATGACTCACTCCTTGTGATGGTGCCGGGCCGTCCGCTCAGCGCTGGGCGGGGCCGGCGTGCTTGGGGCTGAGCAGGAAGGGGGTCACCTCCTGCGCCGGCAGGTTGGGGGCCACGGCGTCGACCGCCTCCTTCTGCTGCTGGTTGAGCTTGATGCGGGCCCGGTTGCGCCCCGCCTCGATCAGTTTGGGATCATCGAGCGGGCCTGAGACCCGAAAATCGATGCGGGTAACCACGTCCACCACTGGCTCCAGCAGCTTGGAGAGGGCCAGCACGTAGAGCCCGGTGATGGGGGTCAGCGAGAAGGCCGCCACCACCGGCAGGGTGCCGCCCAGGTTCGGCGAGAAGCTCAGCTCGTAGTCGAGCCGCCAGCGCACCAGGTCGGCGATGCCCTCGCCGCGCAGGTTGCCGGCCGCCCCCTTCATGTAGAAGTCGTCGTTCTCCACCACCCCCTGCTTGATCCTGGCGGAGGCCGACATGGACTCGAAGTAGAAGCCCTTGTCGAACACGTCGCGAAAATCGAGGCGCAGCTTGCGCAGCAATGAGTCGAGGCTGAGCAGGGAGAGCAGTCGTGCCCCCTTGTCGTTGACCTCGCGCAGGGTGCCCCCTTCCAGCTGGTAGTCGACCTTGCCGGCCAGGGTCGGCAGGTTCGGCCGGTAGGGCACGTCGCGCCAGCTCAAGTCCAGCGCCATCTTGCCGGGTGCATCGCCGATGGGCGAGGTGTAGCCGAGCCGCTTGAGCAGCAGCTCGCTGTTGTTGCTGCTGATGTGGGCGCGGGCACGGGTCTGCATGCCGTCCGCCCCGGCCAGCCACTCGGCGCTGCCGCTCAGCTGGCTGCCCGCCAGCCGCATCTCCAGCCCCTTGAGGCTCAGCTTGTCGGCCCCCGGGATCAGCTCCCCTTTCACCTCCCCCAGCGGCAATTCACCGAAGCGGCAATCCACGCAGCTGAAGGTGAGCCAGGGGATGGCATCCATGATGGCCTTGTCCTGTCTGGCATCGGGATCCGGGCTCAGATCCGAACTCTTGCCGGACCAGTAGATGCGGGCGAACTTGGCATCGATGGGCTGGCGATCGGAGACCGGCAGGCGCACCACCCCCATCACGTCCGGGCTGTCGATCATCACCTCGGTGGCCTGATTGACCGGCCCCACGGTGAAGTGCACCGCCTTGAGGTTGGCACTGCCGATGTCGGCACGGGCCAGCTGGCCGTCTACCCACCACTCCTGCGGCAAGAAGGCGGGCCCTACCACCGCATTGCCGCTCGGCGCCGTACTGGCCGGCAGCCACTGCTTGAGACGGGCCAGCCAGCCGGCCACATCGGCCTGCTGCTGGTTGATGGCGAGCAGCATGGGCCGGTCGCGTAGCACCCGGGCACCGGGCTGACCCACGTCCACCCGCACCCGGCTGAGGTAGGGCACGCCGTCGCCGTACACCAACCGGCTCTGCATGTCGACGTCAGCCCCCAGCACGGCGCGGATGTCGGCACTGCCGTCGCGGCCGCGGGCGGTCACCTTGAGCGGCAGCCGGCTGTCGGCCGCCTTGGCGAGCGGTGCGGGCAGATCCAGTCCCATGCCCTGCAAGTTGGAGTCGAGCGCCAGCTGGAAGCTGAACGGCTGATCGTTTGGCAGGGTCAGTCCCAGGCTGCCGGCCCAGTTGCTGCGCCCCTTGAGGATGGCCAGTGCCGGGATGTCCTGGCGCTGGCGGCGGCTGTCCCACTGCCCCTTGAACTTGAGATCGACCTGATAGCGATTGGGCTGCTGGCGGCCCTGATAGTCGAGGGTGAGCGGCTGGTTCCACAGGCTCGCCTTGAGGTTGCTGAAACGGGTCTGCTCGTTGTCATACTCGAGCCGCCCCTGCACCTGCTCCAGCGGCAGATCCAGGCTGGTGATCCGCACCTTGTTGTTGCTGAACAGGGCGTCGCCGCTGGCCTTGACCTCGCTCTCGCCATCCAGCGGAATATCCAGCTTGACCGAGCCCTTCATGGGGCCGCGGATCTCCACCTCCCGCAGCGCCTGACCGACCGAGCCGCCGAGCGGCGAGTCCTGCAGGTAGTCGCTGATGGCCTTGCCCTCGCCCTCAACCTTGGCATCCACGTAGAGGTGGGCCCCCGGGTAGAGATCCGGGATCCAGGCGTGCACCGAGTCGGAGCTTGCCTTGCCGAGCCGGGTGGCGCGGCTGTTCATGTCGAGGCTGGCGTTCTGGAACAGCAGATCGATCTGCAGGTCGGTGAGCGGTTGCCAACCGGGGAAAAATTCGTAGGAGGCCTGCTTGAGCGGCACCGCCACCTGGAAGATGCCCTCGCCCTTGCTGTAGGGGAAGTCGCGGAACTCGCCGTACCAGAGCAGGTCAGCCCCCTTGGCCTTGCCCCCCTTGATGGCCCCGCTCAGGTAGTCAACCAGACTCTTGTCCATCACCTGCAGCGGATAGTAACGGTCGGCGTTGGCCGCATTTTTGACGTCGATGCGGCCGGTCAAGGCAAGGAAGGGATGTTCGAACAGCTCGAGCCGAAAGCGGCTGGCGAGGCTCAAGTCCGGGTTGTCCAGCACCAGATCCTGGCCATAGAGCACCCAGCCCTGCGCCACCTGCCACCAGTCGAGCCGCGCCGAGAAGCGGTCAACGGGGATCGGCTCCTTGAAGTGGCGGGCCGGGTCTATGGCATCGTTTGCCAGTTGCAGCCTGGCGCTGCCGCCGGACGGGGTGAGCCAGAACTCGCCGTTGAGGTCGCGCACGCCGGGCACGTCGCGCCAGGCGTCGACCCTGATGTGGGAGAGCTGGCCGCTGACGGAGAGCCCCTGCCAGCCGGCATCCGCCTGCAGGATCAGATCCTCTATCTTGCCGGTCGGGCGGGTGCGTTTGAGGGTCTCGGTCAGTTCGGGATAGATCCCCGACACCAGCTGGCTCAGGTTGGCGATCTGGTCCAGATCGATGGCCGGCACATAGCCCTGGATGCGATCGCCGACTCGCTCGAGCTGCAGCCGACTGTGCAGCCAGGGCTTGCCGTCGAGCTTGAAGGTGACGTCGTGGCTGGCAAACTGCCACTCCTTGCCGTCCCGGCGCAGCTGGATCTTGCCCCCCTGCAGCCCGAGCCGGTGCAGGTCACCCTGTTTTTTTTCATCCTGCCAGATCAGGTAGTTGTCGCCAAACGCCAGCAGCGAATCCCCCAGCTGACCGGCCTTGAACTCGCTCCAGAGCTGGAAGTCGAGCTGGCCGCTCACCTTGGGCTCCCCTGCATGGGTGCGCGCCAGCATGGGGCTGATATCAAGCTGACGGGCCCCCAGATAGAGCTGGCCCTTGAGCCGGTCGAGCCGCACCTGAGGGGCATCCACGTCGACGATGAGGTCGAGGGTGCTCTCGCCCACCCCGTTGATGAGGTAGGCCTTGCCGACCCCTTGGTGGCGCTTGCCGCGGTTCTGCCAGCGCAGCTGGGCGATGTCGAGGGCCCGCACCTCCCCCAGCGCCGTGGTGAGGCTGAGGCGGGTGTCGTGAATATCGAAGGTGGAGAGCTGGGTCAGCAGAAAACGCAGCAGCGCCTGCTGCTGGTCGCTGCCGTCACCGGTTTCCGGCTCCGCGGGCTGACTCAAATCCAGCGCTATGTCGCCATCGCTCAGGATCAGCTGACCAAATACCGGCTTGAGTTCGTTGAGGGAGCGCCAGAAGTCGAGGTGGGCCCACACCTTGCCAAGGCGCAGGGCGAAGCGACCCGAATTCGGCGCGATCACCAACTGCTGCAGCTCGAGGGCCGGGCCACGCTGGGTCCAGTCCAGCCCGATGCGATCGACGCTGGCCTCCAGCTTGCTGTCGGCCAGCAGGGTATCGAGCAGCGCCTGTCTGTGCTGATTGAGCAGGGGGCCGCCAACGCGCACCAGACTGACCAGGATGGCCAGCAGCACGAAGAAGACCCCGAGGGCCAACCAGCCCCGACTCAGCCAGCGATAGACCAATTACATCATCACCACGTCGAACTGCTCCTGCCCACAGAGGGGCTCACTTACCACCCTGACCTGCTTGCCGATGAACACTTCCAGCTCCGCTAGGCTGTGAGACTCCTCGCCCCGCAGATAGTCGGCCACCGCCGGGGCGGCATAGACGGTGAACTGATCCGCGTCGTAGGCGCGGTTGACCCGGATGATCTCCCGCAGGATCTCGAAGCAGACCGACTCCACCGTCTTGACCCGACCGCGCCCCTTGCACTCGGGGCACTCGGAGCAGAGCACGTGCTCCAAGCTCTCGCGGGTACGTTTGCGGGTCATCTCCACCAGACCGAGCTGGGAGAAGCCGTTGACGTTGGTCTTGGCTCTGTCCTTCGACAGCGCCTGCTCCAGGCTGTGCAGCACCCGGCGGCGGTGATCCTCGGACTGCATGTCGATGAAGTCGATGATGATGATGCCGCCGAGGTTGCGCAGGCGCAGGTGGCGGGCGATGGCCGCCGTCGCCTCGACGTTGGTATTGAAGATGGTCTCTTCCAGATTGCGATGGCCGACGAAGGCCCCGGTGTTGATGTCCACCGTGGTCATGGCTTCGGTCTGGTCGATGATGAGGTAGCCGCCGGATTTGAGCTCCACCTTGCGCTCCAGTGCGCGCTGGATCTCGTTCTCCACGTCGTAGAGATCGAAGATGGGGGATTCGCCGGAGTAGTACTCCAGCTTGCCGGCCAGCTCAGGCACGTACTCCTCGGTGAAGCGCTTGAGCTGATCGAAGCTCTGGCGCGAGTCGACCCGGATCTTGTCGAGCTCGGCGCCGACGAAGTCGCGCACCACACGGAATGCGAGGCTGGGATCCTCGTAGAGGATCTTGCAGGGGGGATACTTCTGCTTGCGCTCGAGGATCTTGCGCCACAGGCGTTTGAGGAAGGCGGCATCCTGCTCCAGCTCCTGCTCGCCCACCCCTTCGGCGGCGGTACGGATGATGTAACCACCCAGCTCGTCCACATAGCCGGCCACGGTGCGCTTGAGGCGCTCGCGCTCCGCCTCGGATTCGATGCGCTGGGAGACACCCACGTGAGCGCTGCCCGGCATGAACACCAGATAGCGGGACGGCAAGGTGATGTCGGTGGTGAGGCGGGCGCCCTTGGTGCCCAGCGGATCTTTCACCACCTGCACCATGATGTCCTGCCCCTGGCGCACCAGCTCGGCGATGTTGCCGGCCTGGAACTGCTCCTTTTCCTTCACCGCCACACACTCGGTGTGGGGGACGATGTCGGAGGCGTGCAGGAAAGCCGCCTTGTCCATGCCGATGTCGACGAAGGCCGCCTGCATGCCGGGCAGCACCCGGCTGATCTTGCCCTTGTAGATGTTGCCCACGATGCCACGCTTGGCCTGACGCTCCACGTGCACTTCCTGCAGCAGACCGTTTTCGACCAGGGCGACCCGGGTTTCGGAGGGGGTGACGTTTACCAGCAGTTCTACCGACATAAGTTACCTTGCCTTTCTAGTTTTAAATTCTGGCAGCCAAACCGGCGCGCAACCGGTGAGTAACGCAGTAAGAAACAGCCGGCGGTTGTCACCGACCTATGCCTTGCCTGTGATGGCTTCAAATTCTGGCCGCCCTGTTCGAATGCCATGCCGGCCAGCGAGGCGGGCGGCGCTGACCACGGCGGCGACGGGATTAGCGGACCTGTTCCAGATGATGCTTGATCAGCAGATCCGTTTCCAGCAGGGGCAAGCCGACCACGGCGCTGTAGCTCCCCTCGATGCGGCTGACGAACTTGCCGGCGATGCCCTGGATAGCATAGGCGCCGGCCTTGTCGCACGGCTCGCCGGTACGCCAGTAAGCCTCGATCTCGGCCTCGTCCAGCTTGCGAAAGGCCACGTTGGTGGTGACCAGCCGCACATCGCAGCGCTCCGGAGTGGCCAACGCCACCGCCGTCATCACCTGATGCACCTTGCCGGAGAGCGCCTCCAGCATGTCCTTGGCATCGAGCAGATCGGAGGGCTTCTCCAGCACCCGGTCACCCAGCACCACTATGGTGTCGGCCCCCAGTACCGGCAGTGCCGTGGGCGCGGCGGCCACGCCGGCCATCGCCTTGTCGCGGGCCAGCCGACACACGTAATCCTGGGGCTTTTCACCCTCTTCCCGCTGTTCCGGCACATCCAGCTTGAGGACTTCGAAACGGTAACCCAGCTGGGTCAGCAGTTCGTGGCGGCGGGGTGAGCCCGAGGCGAGATAGAGTTGCAGTTCGTTGTGCTTGTTCATAATCGCTTGATGAGATGAGGTACGGTTACAATTAGTTGTTTTTACTCACATTCACTTGATATTGAAGCGCCGGCGCACCTTGCGCAAGACCAGGAAAACCCAGGGCCATATTAGCATGGTGCTCAGGGTCGACCAGAAGTAGGCAAAATTGAGGCTGGCCCGGCTGAACAGGTGCTCGGCCCAGAAGATGGTCACCTTGCCCACCAGCGAGAGGCAGCCGATGATCAGCGCCTGTTGCCAGAGGGAGAAGTTGCGGATCTTCTGGAACTGGAACGCCGCCAGATAGGTGGTGATGGCCATCGCCATGGCCCGCACGCCGAGGGTGCTGCCGAGCAGCACGTCCAGCAGCAGGCCCGCCACCCAGGCGGTGCCGACGTTGGTCCGGTGCGGCAACGCCAGTGCCCAGTAGATGAGCACCATGGCGAGCCAGTCAGGCCGGAAGGGTTCGAGTTGGAAAGGAAGCGGCAGGATCGACAGGCTCAAGGCCAGCAGGATTGAGATCCAGATCCAGATCCTGCCGCTGGCGGGTTGTAACATCAGCGCGTCGCTCCCGCAGCAGAAGGCGCCGGCGCAGTAGCCGGGGCCTCTTCATCGTCATGCACTTCCGGTTTCTTGTCGGTCCACAGCAGCAGCAGATAACGCAGGCGGTCCAGCGCCACCAGTGGTTTGGCCTCGACCTGGGCGAAGGGCTTGCCCTCCACGTAGTCGGAACGCGTCACGGTCGCCACCGGATACCCTTCCGGGAAGCGGCCGCCGAGGCCCGAGGTGACCAGCAGATCGCCGACCTGCACGTCGGTGTTGCGCGGCAGGTTGCGCAGCTCCAGCTTGTCGAGCTCGCCGCTGCCGGAGGCAATGGCGCGCAAGTCGTTGCGCAGCACCCGCACCGGGATACCGTGGTTGGAGTCGGTGATGAGCAGGACGCGGCTGGTGGTGGAACCCACGTGCAGCACCTGACCTATCACCCCCTGATCGTTGATCACCGGCTGGCCGTTGTAGACACCGTCCAGCGCCCCCTTGTTGATCAGCACCTGATGGCTGAAGGGGTCGGAATCCACCGACAGCAGCTCGGCCACCATCTTGCGGGACTCCTTGTGCACCGGCGAACCGAGCAGCTCGCGCAGACGCTGGTTCTCGTGCTCCAGATGATCCATCTTGAGCAGGCGCGAGCGCAGGGTGAACAGCTGTTGTTCCTGCTGCTTGGTCTGCTCGATGAGGCCGGCCCGGGTCTGCACCTGGGTCGACATGGTGTCGAGCAGGGTGCCTGGCGCATTGGCCATGTATTGCAGCGGGCTGACGAGTGAGCTGAGGTAGACGCGGACGTGGCTGAACACACCGAAGCGAGAGTCCGCTACGATGGCAGCAATGGAGATGATGACGGCGAGAAACAACCGTAACTGAAGCGAAGGGCCTCTACCAAAAATGGGTTTCATGGGTCGTCAAAAAAGAGCCGGCACGCTGGCCGGCTTTGGGTCTTATTCGTAGTGGAACAGATCGCCACCGTGCATATCGATCAGCTCCAGCGCCTTGCCGCCGCCACGGGCCACGCAAGTCAGCGGATCTTCGGCCACCACCACAGGGATGCCGGTCTCTTCCATCAGCAGACGGTCGATATCTTTGAGCAGGGCACCACCACCGGTCAGCACCATGCCGCGCTCGGAGATGTCGGAAGCCAGCTCGGGCGGAGACTGCTCCAGCGCCACCATCACGGCGGAGACGATGCCGGACAGCGGCTCTTGCAGCGCTTCCAGGATCTCGTTGGAATTCAGGGTGAAGCTGCGCGGCACACCCTCGGCCAGGTTGCGACCACGGACTTCGATCTCGCGCACCTCTTCGCCCGGATAGGCGGAGCCGATCTCGTGCTTGATGCGCTCGGCGGTGGCTTCCCCGATCAGGCTGCCGTAGTTGCGGCGCACGTAGCTGATGATGGCTTCGTCGAACTTGTCGCCGCCGATGCGGACGGACTGGGAGTAAACCACACCGTTCAGGGAGATGATGGCCACTTCGGTGGTACCACCACCGATGTCCACCACCATGGAGCCGGTCGCTTCGGAGACCGGCAGGCCGGCACCGATAGCGGCAGCCATGGGTTCATCGATCAGGTAAACCTCGCGGGCGCCGGCGCCCAGAGCGGATTCCTTGATGGCGCGGCGTTCCACCTGGGTGGAGCCGCACGGTACGCACACCAGCACACGCGGGCTGGGGCGGAAATAGTTGTTGTCGTGAACCTGCTTGATGAAGTGCTGCAGCATCTTCTCGGTCACGTAGAAGTCGGCGATCACGCCGTCTTTCATCGGGCGAATGGCGGAGATGTTACCCGGGGTACGACCCAGCATCTGCTTGGCGGCATGACCGACAGCAGCGACCGATTTGGCGTTCCCGCGCTCTTGGCGAATGGCGACAACTGAGGGTTCGTTAAGGACGATCCCTTGATCTTTTACATAGATCAGGGTGTTGGCAGTTCCCAAGTCGATCGACAGATCGTTGGAAAAGACGCCTCTGAGCTTTTTGAACATGGCTACGGGAAATCCTAAGAATTTGGAGGTGCAGAAAACCGGCTAACTTTACCAATGCCCACCCCAATCGGCAAGCGCTCAAACTGTCGCCAGCCCATCGGGCGCGACAAAAATGCGAGTCATCACTCACCCGCCCAAGCCGGCAAACGCTAATAAACAAGGGGATAGGGGGTCGGCGGCCAGCCAGCGCCCCCGCAGCCCCGCTCAATGCATCACTTCGCGCCGATAAATAATTCTGTCATTACCGCGACTTGAGCCGAAAATCGCCTCCCCCTGCAGGGTCTGGGGATCCGACAGCCAGAGTGGTTGTGTCGGCTGTTTCGCTAGCTCCACCCGGTAGGGAATGCGCACCGCCATCTCGGGTTTGCCAAACTGCAGCAGGATTTCGCCATCTTTGGCCACCGCCGCCATGCCGCCCGGTGGCGAGCTGCCCAGCCCCAGCTTTATCTTGCGATTGCCCCCGATGTTGAGCTCGCTGCTGGCAGTATCGAGGCTCTGGCCTGCGCCCGAGAAGCTGAAGCCCTGATTGGCAAGCGACAACAGGGAGCATTGATCCAGCCTGTTTTGCTGCCAGCCACCGGCTTCGTAATACTGCATCTGCTGCGCCACGGCCAAGGCGGCCGACGCCACCCCGGTCTCGGTCTTCGCCAGCAGCCGGCCGAAATAGACCTGCATCGGCAGTGAGTCGATCAGGCGGGCGTTGCAACTGCCGCCACCGCAGTCACCCACCACCCCGTCGTTGAAATTGGGCATGGCGATCAGGCTTCTGTCGCCATCGTTATCTCGCATGTAGAGGCCAAACAGCAGCGACTTGTAGGGGCCATCCGGCTGGACGTCAGACACGCGAACAAACTCGCTGCTGCCAGTAAAGGCGGCTCGTCCATCGAGCCACGGCAGCGGCTGCAGGCTGCGCAGGCGGCTCGACAAGGTCTTGCCATCCTTGTCGTTGGCCACGGTGATAAACGCACTGCCCTTGGCGAAATCCCCCGTGTAATTCGCCGTCAGGGCACCGGCCAGGTTGCGGGCGCGCACATCCAGCGCAACCCCGAAGGGCTGCCCCATATATGTGAAGGGATCGCAGGCCGGTACTATGTCGCCGCTCACCAGCTCGAAGTCGGCCGGGATGAAGCGGCCCACCGGCTGGCTCTGGCTCGGCGGGACTGTGGTATTGAAGTAGCCATTGGTCGGCGGGGTCGCCGTCAGCCTGAACACCCCCACCTCGCTGACGCTCTGTTCCATGCTGGTCGTCCCGTTGGCCGCAGCGCCATGGTCATAACTGGTTTTACCCAGGCTGGCGGTTTTGCCCGGCGTCGGCGCCACCAGGGTATTGCTCAGGACGATGCCGCTGAGCGAGAAATTGGGGGTCGCGAGATTGCCGGTGCAGATGTCGCCGTCGTTGGCTGACTCCCAGGCCACCGCCTTGATGTCGACCTGAAATGATTCCCCCGCCTTCTTGAAGATCGGGCAGCTGGCATAGTTGCCCGTACATGCTGCCGCTGCGGTCGTGATGCAGAGCCCCACCGGCCGCGCCACAAACGCATCCGAGCCCAGCATCACCAGCCCTGCTTCACTGCCGCTGCCGTCGTAGCGGGCATCCAGCTGAACCTTGCCGGCATCCGGATAGGTGACCGTCATGCTCGACTGCCCCTGGGCATCGAAGCTGAGGGAGAGCGCAGTGGCATTGCCCTGGCTGGTGCCGATCACGCTGTTGTTGACGCTCATTCTGCCGTTGTAGATGTTGCTGGCAGGCGAGACATAGCTGCTCCAGAACTTGACGCTCTTGCTCTGGTTGGCAAACCCGGGCACACACAGCTTGGTCACGTCGCTCTTCTTGACCGCCTTGATGGCCACCGTCTGCGGCTGGTTCGAGTAGGTGTCGGGCACATCGAAGATGAAGCCGCTGTCGGCAAAGGTGAGGGTGCAGGCGGCGCTGCTCAGCGCCCCGCCACCCGAGCGGCAGAGGGTGGTGCTGAGCGGCTTGGTCGAGGGCGTCGAACCGCTGACCCCCACGGTGACCGCGCCTGCCGCCGTGTTTCTGAGCTGCAACGTTGCGCTGCCGCCGCTGAAGTTGACTACGTTGCCCCCGACCCAGCCGCCGCTGGTCGTCGTGGTGGGGAGCAGGGTCGCGCTGACCGGATCGGTGATCAGCACGCTGCAATCCGGGTTGGCACAGGCACGGATGGTGAGTGTTTCCGGGTTGCAGGTCAGCGCATTGCCGCTGTGATCGAACTCGAAGTGATCGATCTGGGTACCCACCGGGCTGGATCGCAGGGCGCAGATCCGCACGTTGTCTATCTCGTGGTAGTTGGTCACCGAGCCGGTGGAGCCGGTCAGCGACAGCAGGAAATTGGCCGGCACCGCCGCCTGACCGGCCTGGCTCGCCATGTTGAGGGGGCCGATCAGGGAGCTGTAGCCAGCCCCGGTGTCTCGCTCCACCGTGGCCAGCGAGCTGCCAGCCACCCGGGAGTCGACCGTGATGCGATAGCGATGGGGCCGGTTGCCGTTGGTGCCGCTGTCGACGGTCGGGCTCAGGTAGCTGCCGGTACCGGCGAGATAGTTGTAGCCTGAGGTGCCCGACCCCGAACCGCGGATGGAGACCGCCTGCGGCCGTGACCCCGGATTATAATTGCCCCCCTCGTTGGCGTAGTTGCCGTACTCATCGAGCCCGACCCCGAGCCAGCCGCCAGCAAAGCCGCTGATACCGGGTTTGTAGCCATAGCCCAGCGGGCCGCCGAAGGCCCCCGGCTGCGGCGTCAGGGTCGAATCGGAGAGCACAACCGCCATGCCGTCTGCCCCGCTCGTGCCAGAGGTCTTGTAGGCGTATTGATCGAATTCGATCGTCACCAGGTTGCCGGCCCCAGGAAAGAGGCGCTGGAAGGTCGCCGAGGTGGCCTGATCGGTGACGTTCTGGGTGAGTCGCAGGCGGCCATTTTGTACCGATGGCAGGGTACTGTTGTTGCGCTGGGCCACCACCCAGCTGTCCGGGTTGATCTGGCCGCTGTCGAAACCGTCGGTAAAGCAGGTCAACGGCGGCGGCACCGAGTAGTCGTTGATGCTGGACTGGGTATCCATACTCAGGTAGCGGGCCGTCACCCTGCCATAGACGGTGGCATTGTTGTTCATGGTCAAGCGGCCGTCGGTGTAGAGATAGCCATAAAACCTGGTGTTGTTGTCGATGGTCATGTCGCCATAGCTGACCCAGACAAGGCTGCCCTGATTGGTCGCATTGATGTTGACCGTGTTGACCAGCTTGACATCCTTGTTGACAAAGATGCGGGTGGTGCCGCTGCCGGAGAGGCGGATGGTGGCATTGTCGAGTACCAGTGCATCGATGAAATAATCGCCGTCCCCCAGAACCAGCACGCCATTGTTGCGCACGCTCAACGACTTGATCTGGTAGGCGTTGCGGCTGGGGAAAGTCACGGTACAGCCCTCGACCGTGGCGGTACCATAGTCCGAGAAGAGAGCGGTCTGCTGGCCCTGTTGACACAACAGCGGCATGACCGAGGTGATGGAAGGGAACTTGTTGTTGCCTGTCAGCGCAAGGCCGCGGATATCGCTGCCGGTGACGGCGCAGACCTTGTAGCCTCCCGCTCCGTTATCGCAACGGGGAGTATTGTTCTGATCCGGCTGGATGGAGCAGAAGTTGAGCGGCAACCCGCCGGTACCGTTGATCTTGGCGTTGTTGAGCTGGCTCAGCTGATAGCCGCTGATCTGATGGCAGACATCGTTGTTGTCATCATGATGACCCTGCACCACGGCCGGGAAGAAGGTGCCGGTATCGATGGGATCGAAGGCCCAGACCTGGCCAGTGAAGAGGGCCAGCGCCCACAACCATTTCATCATCAGCCTCCGTCATACGCTTCGACCATCAGGGTACGGCTCACCCTGAAGTCTGGACTGGCACTGGTCAGGTCATTGCGCAAACCGCAGGTGCCGACACTCTCGAGCCGATAGCCGGTGCTCGTCACGTTGTTGTAGCTGGTCGCCAGGGTGCGGCACTGCACCACCGCCTGACAGTCGACCAGCCCGGGGTTGCCGGCGAAACTGATCGTCCTGCTGGGCTCGCACTGTGCCGGTGGCTGGGGCTGGGGCTGGGCCGTCTTTCTATTTGGGAACAGTCGATAGAGCGCCAGCTCCAGCCCGCTCTGGGCCGCCAGCAGGGCGCGCACGCTGCGCACCTCCACCGTGTTCTTCTCGCTGCTGTCGAGCAGAAAACGCCCCATGACCGCCGCCAGCATGGCCATCACCACGATCACGAACAGGGCGATCAGCAGGGCACTGCCCCCCATCTTCTTGCTCTGGCGCCGCTCAGGGAACATTGAACACCCCCAGCTTGTGGTTGAAGGTGACCGCTTCCCCCTTGCGCTCGAACACCAGCCGCACGCCGAACTCCCCTTCGCTGTTGAAGGCCGTGGCCTCCCGGTAGAAAGAGCCGGCCCGCAGAGCGTCGGCCATCAGGATCCCCAGCGGCATGGCCGCGCTTGTACCATTCAGCGCCATGCTGGCGCGGTACATGGACCCCGCCTGCACACAATAGCGTACCTGTTCGCGGGCAAAGTAGACCCGGCTGCCAGGGGAGAGACCGGCCAGACTCTCGGCCGCGGCGTAGCGCAGGGTCTGTGCCCCCGAGACCGGAGCCAGCACTTCGGTGACCCTGGCGACGCAGCGCCCGTACTCGCAACCATTGCTGAGCGCAGGCTGGTTGGCATCAGGCAGCGGGAAGACGGCCAGCAGATCCCCCACCGCGACTGCACTGGCATCCGGGCTTAAGGGATCGACGGCCGAGGCAGGGGTGGCCATCACCAATTCAAGGGTGGCTGTGCTGTCAGACACATTCCGGTTCAGGGCGATGTAACGGCTGGAGGTGCTGATGGGCCAGAAGCGCAGGCAGGGACCGCTGTTGCTCCAGCTGCCGTCCAGGGTCTCGATGCGCTCGGAACCCGGCAGCGCATTGCGTACTTCGCGGTTGAGCCGCTCCATGGCGAAGCGGGCATCACTCATCAGCTGCTCGCGGCTGCTGGCATCCCCGTAGATCTGGCTGCCGATGCCGATGAACTGGCTGGCGAAGGTGGCCATGATCCCCAGCAGCAGGATCACCATCACCAGCTCGATCAGGGTAAAGCCGCCCGCCGTCCGCATCAGTAGTTGCCCCGATAGAAGGAGAAGTCGAGCACGCTCTCATCCGGCAGTTTGATCTGCAGATCGATGCGCTTGCCCACCGAACAGGGGGACGCACAGCTCTTGAAGGTGCCATCGCTGAAGTCGACCGGGCTCACCGCAATCCTGACCTGATAGTTGCGATACTCGTCGCTGGCGATGATGCCGCCGCTCTGGGTGTAGAAGCTGGCATCCTGCCAGTTGCCGGCGGTATCGAAATCGTCCACGTCGTTGAACGCATAGGGGGTGGGTTCACCGTCCGGACCGTAGCGGGTCGAGCAGGCCGCAATGGTGACACCGGCCACCACTTCACCACAGCGATAACGACCGCCATTGTGATCCGACTGCTCGTCGAACGACTTTTGCTGGATCTCGCCGGCCAGCCGCTGGGCCAGCTGAGCCGCCCGCACCTGCTGCACCGGATCCACCGCGCTGGGTGCCTGGTTGACGAGCAGACCCAGAATGCCGGTCAAGGCCACCGCCAGCAGCACTATGCCGACGATGAGCTCAATCAGGGTAAAACCGCGATCAGGGGCTCTCATGAATGAAGCCCTCCGACTCGATCTTGATGCCGCCCGTTTCCCGGCCATCACTCACCAACAGGGTACAACCCGTGGCACAGCTGCCGAGCGGCCTGCCCATCTGATCAAAACGGATCACGAAACTGCTGGTGTTATTGAGGGAGACCGCCATACCGGCGGAAGGAGTGACAAGACGGCCACGGGTGCGTTGATTGTCGCTCCAGCCGGCCATGAGGCCGGGGGCCGGGCACGCCACACCGGTCGCCGCCAGCGTGATATGGGCAAAACGGGAAGCCTCCACCACCAGCTGGGTACAGCGGTCGGCGGGTTCATGCATGTTGATGGTCTGCACCAGCCGCAGCCGGGTCAGCAGCTCATCACGCAGGGTTTGGGTTTCAACGCCGCCTTTGCCCAGCCATTTGGGCATGGCAAAGGCGGCCAGAATCCCGAGCAACAGGATCACGATGACCAGTTCAATCAGGGTAAAGCCTCGTTGCATTCTCGCTCCCTGTTCATAAACAAGGAGGCGAGGCATAAGCCTCGCCTCCTTGACACTAATGCTGAATCAGCATCCACCCAGAGTAGTGGTAGCACCAGCAGTGCTGCTTGCAGGAGCATAGGTCACTGTGCATTTGGAACCGCTGGTAGCAAATACGAAGTTTGCACCAGACGCCGCACCAGCCCAGGAACCGTCGATGGTGACGGCACGCTGGATACCATTGGTGGTCGCAGCCGGATAACCATAAACCACATCAATGCTGGTACCATCGCTGCTGCTTACAGCGCCGTTGGCATCACGCTCAACACCTACCAGGGCCGCTTTGCTGTAGACCAGCTGGGCAGCACTGCTGACAGCGGCCTGCACGCCCTGAGCGGCGGACTTCTTGGCATCATCCTGCAGATTCAGGAACTTGGGTGCAGCGGTCACTGCCAGGATACCCAGAATGATGATCACGATGACCAGTTCGATCAGGGTAAAACCCGCCTGTTTTTTCATCTTGTTTTCCTCTGTCAATTAATGTTGGTGGTCACCTGACCGGAAGCCGGACGGTAACTGAAACTCATGAATGCATCAGTGCTGCCTTGCGGATCCTGATACTTGCCATCACTACCCTTACTCAAACTATTGACCAGATAGTAGCGGCAGACCGAGTCCAGGCCGTTATTGGTCACACTGACATAGTATTTCAGGTCATTGCCACTACCACGCACCTCGCTGAAGCTGGTGGTAGCCTTGGGCGGGTTCTGCAGCAGACCCTCCCAAATCTTGAGACAGCGCGGGGCCGTCAGGTTGGCCGGATCCACGTCGATGCCACCGCCCGCCGAAGTATCCATGGGATAGCCGGGCGACAGCTCGCCATTGCTGACCTGGGTATCGGTCGGCGTGGTCAGGTAGAAGCGGGAGCCGTCATAGAGCACAGTATTGAGGCTGTCCTGCTTGGCACGCCCTTCGGCCTCCCACTGGGCCCGCACCAGCGATACGCCAGTAGCAAACCCGCCGGAGACCCCCTCCACGCTGGCCTTCTTGGCCTCGTCGGTCACATCGAGAAAACGGGGCAAGGCCGTCACCGCCAGGATCCCCAGGATGACGATGACGATCACCAGTTCGATCAACGAGAAACCCGCTGCCCGATGGGGGCTCGCCACACCGGCATATTTTGGAACCAGTCGCGTTGTTGTCATGAACCCTCCGTAATAACCCACATTATTTCATGTAGATACAAAAAAATCATTTAGCTGGCTCGCAAAAAAAGCCTCATTCAGGGCTTTTCCAGCACTCTGCCGTCAGAAAAGTGATAAATCAGCCAATTAGGTTCCAAGCCGAACTCACATCCGGTGCCATCCTGGCTCGCCAGGGCCTGCACCGGCGGCTGGGTCGAGGCCGTAGCGCCGATGAGCCGATCCCACAGCCAGCGGCAATGCTCGGAGGGCGTCAGTGGGTCACCGCTACCCAGCGGCCAGCCCCGCGCATCAAACTGCCAGGCCACCCCCTCGACGTGCAACAGGGCCGGACGTCGCTGCTCGAGCCAGAGTCCGTGCAGGCGCTGGGCTCGCTCGGCAAACTGCTCCCCCAGCAGGGTCAGGCTGACGGCCAGCGCCTCCTCCCGGTGGACAAGATAGCTTCGGGCCAGGGTCGCCACTATGATCAGCAACAGGATCACCGCGGCCAGCCGCCGATAGCCTCCCAGCCAGTGCTCATCCTGTTGTGACTGTCGACTCACCCGTCTCGCTCCACACTCTGCCGCTTATCCACACCGCCCGCATCATATCCCGCCTCGTTGACCGGCTATTTGCCGCGCACGGCCCGCATCATGTCCCACATCGGCGTAAAGATACCCAACGCCAGGATCAATACCATGACCGCCACGATCCCGATCAGGATCGGCTCGATCCGGGCGGTGAGGCTCTTGAGGTCATAATCCACCTCCCGTTCGTAATACTCGGCCGCCTCGTGCAGCAGATCATCGACCTGGCCGGTCTCTTCCCCCACCGCGATCATCTGCATCACCAGCGGGGTAAACAGGCCGCTGGCCCCGGCGGTACGCAGCAGGCTCTCGCCCCGCTCGATGCCGGCCCGCATGTCGCGGATCCGCCCCGCCATGTGCGCGTTGTCCACCGCGTCGGCCACCAGGCTCAGCGCCGTGTTGAGCGGCACCCCGG
Organism: Aeromonas dhakensis; assembly: GCF_000820305.1. GTDB lineage: Bacteria > Pseudomonadota > Gammaproteobacteria > Enterobacterales > Aeromonadaceae > Aeromonas > Aeromonas dhakensis. The sequence continues at coordinate 58,810 of NZ_CDBH01000003.1, read as the reverse complement.
CCTTGAGCATCATGGAGAAGCTGCGGGCGAAGCGGGCCAGCAGGGAGCGCTCTATGATGGTGCCGACGATCGGCAACTTGAGCTGCCATCTGTGCCAGGTCAGCTTGCCCTTGACCGTGCTGACCCAGTGCCGCCAGCCGAACACCATGGCCAGCAGCACGCCGAGCATCACCCACCAGTAGTGCACGAAGAAGTGGGAGGTGGCGAGCAGGATCCGGGTCGCCAGCGGCAGCTCGACGCCAAATTTGGCGAACATGCCGGCAAAGACCGGGATCACCATGATGTTGAGGATCACCATGGCGATGCCGATGGCAATCAGCACGAAGCTGGGGTAGCGCATGGCGGTCTTGATCCGCTTGCGGGTTTCCAGCTCCAGCTCGAAATAGTTGGCCAGTTGCAAGAACGCCTCTTCCAGCTGACCCGTGTTCTCCCCCACGTGGATGATGGCCACGAACAGGCTGCTGAACACCCTGGGATGGGCCTGCATCGAACTCGACAGCGGCCGGCCGTTGCCCAGATCCTCCCCCAGCGCGTGCAGCGCCCGCTTGAGCGGCTTGCTGTGGGCGCTCTCCTCCAGCCCGGCGATGGCGCGCAGGATGGGGATGCCGGCCCGGGTCAGGGCATACATCTGGCGGCTGAACACCACCAGCTCGTCCAGCCGCACGCCCCGCTCCAGCAACAGGGACCAGTCGAGGGCGGCCGCCTTCGCCTTGCCGGGTTTCAACTCGGTCGGCATCACGCCGCGACGCATCAGCTGCTCGGCCGCAGCCATCTCGTTGGCCGCGTCCACCACGCCGCTGACGGCATTGCCCTGGCTGTCGCGCCCCTTGTAGGCAAAGCTGCTCATGGTGTGCCTCGCGCCAGCCGGCCCCGTTCACTGCCGATGAAGTTGGTCATCACTTACCCCAGATCCTCGGCCAGTCTCAGCACCTCGTCCACCGAGGTGATCCCCTGGCGGGCATAATCGAGCGCCGTCAGGGCCAGCGGCCGGTAGTGCTCGTGCTCCCGCGCCGCCCTGGCGAAGCCCTCGGCGTCGTTGCGGCGCAGAGCATCCATCATGGGCTGATCCAGCTCCAGCAGCTCGTACACCCCGATCCGGCCGGCATAGCCGGTGAAGTTGCAGCTCTGGCAGCCGCGCCCCTTGTGGTAGACGTGCTGGCCCGGCGCCTCGCCGGAGAGCACGGTCAGCCAGGTGGCCTGGCCCTCGTCCGGCGCCTTCTCCTCCACGCAGTGCTCGCACACCCGCCGCACCAGCCGCTGGGCCACCACCGCCCGCAGCGCGCTCGCCACCAGATAACCGGGCGCCCCCATGTCGATGAGGCGCAGGGCGCTGGTGACGGCGTCGTTGGTGTGCAACGTGGTCAGCACCAGGTGGCCGGTGATGGCGCCGCGCAGGCCGATCTCCACCGTTTCGTTGTCCCGCATCTCCCCCACCAGCAATATGTCCGGGTCCTGGCGCAGGGTGGAGCGCAGCACGTGGGAGAAGGTAAGCCCGATCTTGGGATTAACCTGCACCTGATTGACCCTGGGCAGCCGGTATTCCACCGGGTCTTCCACCGTGATGATCTTCTGGCTGGCCTGGTTGAGCTCGGAGAGGGCACCGTAGAGGGTGGTAGTCTTGCCGCTGCCGGTGGGCCCCGTCACCAGGATCATGCCGTGGGGCCGCTTGAGCTGGCGCCGGAAGCGGGTCAGGATCTCCGGCGGCATGCCGGTCTCGGTCAGCGACAGGATGCCGGAGGATTGGTCCAGCAGCCGCATCACCACGGACTCGCCGTACTGCACCGGCATGGTCGACATCCGCACATCCACGTCGCGGCCACGCACCTTCATGTTGAAGCGGCCATCCTGCGGCAACCGCTTCTCGGAGATGTCTAGGCCGGCCACCAGCTTGAGGCGCAGTACCAGCGCCTGGGCGATGCGCACCTCGCTCAATATGTTCTCGTGCAGGATGCCGTCGATACGCTGGCGAATGCGCAGCACCTTCTCGTCCGGCTCGATGTGAATGTCGGAGGCCCCCACCTGCACCGCGTCCTCGAACAGGGAGCGCAGCAGCTTGGCCACCGTCGCTTCCCCCTCGTCGCCGGCTCCCAGATTGCTGGAGCCGAGCTCGAAGCCGGCGTCCTGATACTCTTCGTGCAGCTGCTCGGCGAAGCTCTCTATTTCGCGGGTGCGGCGATAGAGGCGGTCGAAATACTCCAGCAGCTGCCCTTCACGGGCCACCGCCAGCACCATCTCGCGGGGGCTGAGCAGGGCGGCGATGGCGTCGAGGGCGCTCAGGTCCGCCGGATCCGACATGGCCACCGTCACCCTGTTGTCGGTGAGGTTGACCGCCAGCGCCCGGTAGCGGCGCGCCTGCACTTCCGGCAGCAGCGGCACCGCCGACGCATCTATGGTGAGGTTGTTGAGATCGAAGAAGGGCACGTCCAGCTGGCGGGCGAGGAACTGCAGCAGCTGCACCTCGCTGATAAAGCCGAGATCGATCAGGGTGGTGCCCAGCTTGCGGCCGGTCTGACGCTGCTGCTGCAGGGCGAGCTGCAGTTGATCATCCGAGATGATCTGCTCTTGTACCAGCAGGTCGCCGAGGCGCATTTTCAGTCTGGGTTGTGCCATGCAAACTCCAAAAAAGTGATCCCGGCCGCCCGTCAGGGGGCGAGCTGGGCAATACGCTGTTCAAGCCAGCTGGTCGAGGCCTCGCCCAGGTTGCCGTGCAACTGGGCATTGCGATAAGCGTCCAGCGCCCGCTGGCTGTGGCCCTGCCCATCCTCGGCCACGCCGAGCCCGAGCCACCAGCGGCCCTGATCCGGCTGCTGGCGCAACAATTTCACGTAGAGATCCGCCGCCTCGGTGTGCTGGCCCAGCTCCTGGCTGAGCCCAGCCCAAGTGGCGTAATAGTCCAGATTGCTGGCGAGATCCGGTCGGCAGCCGGTCAGCCAATCCAGCGCCTTGCGCTGATCACCGCCACTGATGGCGAGCCGCGCCAGCAGCAGCCTAAAATCCGCCTGCCCCGGATCGAGCCTGAGCCCCTCCTCCAGCAACTGGCTCGCCTCGCTCAGCCGTCCCTCGCCGTAGAGCAGACCCGCCAGCTGTTCGCGCGCCCCCTGATTGCGGGGATCGTGGGCCAGCACCTGATAGTAGTTGTCCTGGGCATCGCGCAGCTGCCCCTTGGCCATGGCGGTGGTGGCCTTGCGCTCGGCCAGGGTGGCCAGCTCGGCCTCGGAGAGGTTGACCGTCTCTATCTTGAGCACGCCGGGCTTGCGCGGCGCGGCCGCGGGGGCCTCCTGCTCCGCCGCCAGTTCGGCATAGAGGTCGGGTTGCAGCTCCTCGTCGCTCGGCCCCTCCTCGTCGACGGCCGCTACGTCTGCCTCGTCGGCGACAGCCTCTTCCTGCGCAGCCGGCGCCTGTCTCGGCTCGGCGGCCGGTGATGGAGCAAGCTGGCGCGGGGTCGGCAGCGCCACCACCTGATCCACCGGCTCCTGCTCTGCACTGGCCGGCACAGGGGCGGGCACGGCGTGGGCAACGGCGTCCGGTGTGGGCTCGCCGGTCGTCTGCAGCTGGCGGACCTCGACGACCCGCTGGCTCTGCTGCCAGTAGATCCAGGTACGCCAGCCCAGAATGCCGAGGGCCAGCCCGCAGATCAGGGTCAGCAGCAACATCCACCAGCCCTGCTGGCGGACGGGCGGCACATAGACGGCCCCCTCGCCCCCCTGCTGACGCTGTTCCAGATCCTTTAGCATCTGATTGATCACGCTCATTGCCAGACTCCATAGGCGAGGGCACAGCCCAGCAACAGCAGCAGCGGCCACCAGCGCCGCGACACGAAGCGGCGAGCGTCATCGGTGTCGCGCACGGCCAGTCGCACCAGCCGGCCGTCGATCTGGCGCGCTCCCTGGCCGTAGGCCAGCATCAGACATTTCTGCGCCAGGATATTGATGAGCCGCGGGATGCCGCGCGAGGCGCGCCACAGCTGGCGCAGGGCCGACCCGCCAAACAGCGGGGCCCCGCGATAACCGGAGATGTGCAATCTGTGCTCCAGATAGGCGCGGGTTTCGTCGAACCGCAGCGGCCGCAGGCAGTAGGAGAAGCCGATCCGCTGGCGCAGCTGGCGCAGATGGGGCTTGGCCAGCCGGCTATCCAGCTCGGGCTGGCCAAACAGCACTATCTGCAGCAGCTTGCTCGACTCGGTCTCCAGGTTGCCGAACAGCCGGATCGCCTCCAGCGTCTCGTCCGGCAGCGCCTGCGCCTCGTCGATCAGCACCACCACCCGGCTCCCCTGCCGATGCAGGCTAATGAGGTGGCGGTGGATGCGGTCGGTCAGATCCAGCTCGCTCTGATCCCGCACCGGCAACCCCAGCTCCAGCGCCAGGGCGATGCGCAGCTCGGCCGGGCTGAGATGGGGATTGGGCAGCCAGGCCAGACGCACCGGCCGCTCCTCCGAGCCCAGTTCGCTCAGCAGCTTGCGACAGAGCAGGGTCTTGCCGGTGCCAACCTCGCCGGTCACCTTGATGAAGCCCTCCCCCTGTGCCAGCGCCCAGTTGAGCACCTGCAGCGCCTCCTCATGCGGAGGCAGCCCGTAATAGAAACCGGTGTTGGGGGTGAGGCCGAAGGGGGCCTCCTGCAGCCCGAAGTGGTTCAGGTACATGTCGTCAGCTCCCACGCCAAGGCCGGGCGGTCTGCAACAGACCACCCGCCAGCACCAGACCAGGGGACAGAGCCTGATAGGCGTTCATGCCATCAACCCTTGGGGGGATACCATTTGTCGAGCAGTTCGGAGGAGCGCTGCAGTTCGTTCTGCCAGGTGTCCTTCTCCACCACGGTCGGTTTGAGCAGGATCACCAGCTCCACCTTCTTGGTGCTTTCGCGCCGGTTGGTGAAGGCCTCGCCAACCCAGGGGATGTCCCCCAGCAGCGGCACCTTGCTGACGATCTCCTGCTTGTCGGTCTTCATCAGGCCGCCGATGACGATGATGTCGCCGTTGTTGGCCTGCACCACGGTATCGGACTCGCGGATCGAACTCCTGGCCAGCGGCAGTTGCAGCTTGCCACCTGTGGTCCCCATGTCGATCACCTTGTTCTGCTCCTCGGTGTCGATGACGGAGGGGTGGATATGCAGCAGCACTTTGCCCTCTTCGTCGATCTGCGGCGTCACATCCAGCGCGATGCCGGAGAAGAAGGGGGTCAGCTCCACGTTGGGGGTCTTGTCTGTGCCCGTGGGGGTCGTAGTGATAGTGGTGGAGGCGTTGGTGACGTAGTACTCGTCAGTCCCCACCTTGATCACCGCCTTCTGGTTGTTGGTCGCCGTCACCCGCGGGCTGGAGAGGGTGTTCACGTCCCCTTGGGTCTTGAGCAGGTTGACCGCCACGTTGAAGTTGCCATCCGTGATGGTAAACCCGGCACCACCACCAATTGCCTTGAAAATCGGGTTCGCTGCGCCCACCAGGCTGGGTCCCAGCGAGCCGGCACCGTTCAACAGCTTGTACGCGGGATCGCTGCCCGGAGCAGTCAGGATGGGCTGAGCCACTGTCGGAATACCCTTGTTGCCATCCCAGCTGGCCGTCAATCCGCTCCAGTCCACCCCCTGCTCGTAACCCTCGCTGAGGGCCACCTCCAGGATCCGCGCCTCCAGCACCACCTGGCGCTTGAGGTGGCTCTCGGACTGGTTGAGGAACTCGCGCACCGCCTTGAGCTCTTTCGGATAGGCCCGGACGGTGACCAGGCCCGCCTGCGGGCTGGTAATGACGGCGCGGCCATCACCGCTGCCGACCAGGGTCTGCAGGGTGTCGCGCAGATCAGTCCAGTAGTCGCTGTTGGTGTCGGTCTCGATGCGGGTGCCGTTGCCGTCACTGCCCGAGCCGCCATTGGAGGAGCGGTTGCTGGTGCTGTTGTTGGTATTGCCGTTGGCGTTATCGAAGTTGTTGCTGTTGCCATTACTGTCGTTGGCCGTCACTCCGCCGGTGCTGACCGAGGTACGGGAGAGGCCGCGTCGGGACATCATCAGGTAGTTGACCGGAATGGTCTCGGTACGCAGCCCGGCCGGGTAGACGTGAAACACGTTGCCCTTGCGCTGCACGTCGAAGCCGTACATGTCCCCCACCACCCCCAGCACCTCGCTCAGGGTCACGTCCTTGAGCTCGACCGAGATCTGGCCGGCCACCCCGGGATGCACCGCCACGCTGTAGCGGGAGCCCTTGAACAGAGAGCCGAAAAATTCCACCGCATCCACGTCGTGCGCGGCGATGCGCAGCCTGGGCTCCGGCATGCTGATGGCCTGGGGCGGGCGGTTCAGTTGCAGCAGTTCGCTCTGTACCGACTTGGGTACGCTGGTCAATGCGCCGGCCTTGCTCTGCTCAGTCATGGCGTGCCGAAGCGCGTCCTTGGCCTGCACGGGTTCTGGGTGGCGGTAGCTGGTACAGCCTGCCGTCAGCACGGCCACGGAAATCAGGCAGAGATGATGTTTTTTCATGTAATTAGTGCGCCCTGACTTGCAATTAAACTCGACAAACCTGGCTCCGCCCATCCCGGACGGAGCGCGTTCAGATGCGGATCTTGCTGGCAAACAGGGTCAGCGACTGGCGCTTGCCCCCCTTCTCCAGCACCACGGCATCTGCACTGATGGCCACCACGCGATAGCCCTCGACCTGCTGACCGACCCGATAACTGTTGCCGTTGAGCACCGCCAGTGCCGGGCCGTTGCCCAGCATGATGCTCTGCAGCCTGGGTAGACCGGCCTCGCGGGAACCGGTCGCACTGGCGCCACTGGTGACGCCGCTCAAGGGAGCGGTGGGATCCTGCAACACCTCGGTCTGCGCCTGGGCCAGCAGGGTGAACAGACACGCCCACAGGGGAAACCATCTAGCCACGAATGAACTCCTTGCTGGTGCTGAGGGTGTAGATCTCCATCTCCACCACGGCCCTTGGATGCTCCTGCACCTGATAGTCAAACTGCTTCCAGTAGAAGTGGCGCGGCAGCGCCTCCAGCGCCTTGAGGTACTGGTAGACGTCGAAATAGCCGCCCTCCAGCTTGAGGCGGATGCCGTGCTTGAACAGGTTGATGCGCTGCTCGCCCGCCATCAGCGGCTCGGGCGCCAGCGAAGTGAGCGCCACCATGTGCAGATTGGCGGAGCGCGACAGCAGCGCCTCCAGCACTTCCGGCATCTCGTGGGCCTGGATCAGATCCACCGTCTGGGCCTTGAGCGCCGCATCCAGTTTGCCGATCTCCTCATCCACGCCAGCCAGCTGGGTGCGCACGTTTTGATCCGGATCCCGCGCCAGCCTGGCCTGCTTGCCCTGGTTCTCGAGATCCATGATCTCCAGATCCCGCTGGGCAGAGCTCAGCGCCAGCCGATCCTGCTCCAGCCGCACCACGGCGGCATCCAGCCAACCATAGGTGGAGATGGCACCGACCAGCACCACGCCGGTCAGCATGATCAGTACCCGCTCACGCTGGCTGAGGGCGGCCAGCTTGTCTGCCCAGGCCTGCCACTGCGCTTTCAGGCTCATCAGGGCTTCTCCCGTTCGATGCCGCTGAGCTGGAAGGCCAGCCGGCCCTCCTTGTCGCGGCTCAAGGTCAATTCACCAAACTGCTTGCCCGCCAGACTGGGGGTCTGCTTGAAACGGTTGACCCAGGCCGGCACGTCCTGGCTGCGGCCGGCGAAACCGGACAGGTTGACACGCCCGTCGGCGATCTCGATCCGCTGCAAGGAGAGCTGCGGATCCCGGATGCGGGAGAGATCGGCCATCAGCCCGGCATAGCCCCTGGATTTTTGCAGCGCCAGGCTGCCCAGCTGCCTGATCAGGCCCTGCTTGGCGGTCAGCTCCTCCTGCTTGGTGACAAGCTGTTGTTGCAGCAGGCCATCGGCCTGGTGGCGGGCCAGCTCGGCATCCAGCCGCTGCGCCTCGCCGCGTTTGACCTCCAGTTCAGCCCGCAACTGGGTAAGCTCGCGCTCGACCCCATGCTGCTGCCAGCCGATGACGGCGGCGGCGCACAGCAGCACCAGCACGCAAGCGCCCCACACCAGCGCCATCTGGTTGAGGCTGGCCCACTGCCGTCTGGGCCGAAACTCGGCGCCATAGAGGTTGATCTGACGTTTCATCAGGCATCCTCCCCCAGAGCAGCTGCATAGGCCGAGAGATATTCGACTCCAGACAGGATCGCCTTGTTGGCCATCGCGGAGACGGCAAAGCCGAAGGTCTGCTCCATGTGACGCACCAGGGTGCCGATGAAGGGCGAGGCGATGGCGAGCTGCATCTGGCCGAGCTCCGGCAGCTTGAGCTGGCCCGCCAGGTAATCGAGGGAGCGCTGGATCTCCAGCGCCAGCGAATCGAGCAGCATGGCTTCCGGTTCGTGCTCGCCGGCGAGGGCCGTGAAACCACGCAGCTGACGGGAGAAGCAGAGCCCCCCCTGATGGAACACCAGCAGTTGCAGATCCTGCCCCTTTGGCTGCCACAGCAGCATGCGCACCGTCTGATCCGGCTCGTAGAGGGCGGTCATCGCCAGTTCATCGCTGACGATGGCCTCCAGGGTCGCCACCTGATTGACCGCATCCGCCAGCTGCTGCACCCGGGCCTTGGGCACGCAGATCACGTTGATGCGCGGCCGGCCGGCGGGCGGGGTGGGCAGGTCCACATAATCCATGGCGAGCTGCAGCACGGGCTCGTTGACGTAATCCTTGACCGCCCAGGGCAGGGCGCCAGCCATTTCGGCATCGGGCACCGCCGGCTTGTCGATCTGGACCTGTTGATAAAGGCTGGCCGCGAGGGCGACTCGCACCTTAGACTTGGCGAGGCCGTGGCGGCTGAACAGCTCGCCCATGGCCTGGGACCACTCTTGCGGGCCGTTGATGGCGCGGGTGGCGAAGATGGGTGGGTTGCCGAGCGAAGCCAGCATGATCCGATCGCCGGCCAGCAGGAGTCCCACCTGTCCGCCCGGGGTCGAACGTCTGAAAAGTTGTTTCATTGAAACCCGCACCTGGCCGCCAAAAATGGATTAAACCTTAGCATAAACAGAGCATTAGCCTCCAGATAAATGACGGATTACTCATTGCCACCCCAGCCCCAATCCGGCTTGTCGTTGCCGTTGCAACCGGCCCTGCTGCCCTCGCCGCTGCACGCTGTCTCGCACCCGCTGTTGAACACCCATGATGTCCAGCTCTGGTGCAAACGGGACGATCTGATCCACCCCGCCATCTCGGGCAACAAGTGGCGCAAGCTCAAGTACCACCTGCGGTATGCCGAGGAGCAAGGCAAGCGCCATCTGCTCTCGTTTGGCGGCGCCTACTCCAATCATATCCATGCCCTGGCGGCGGCCGGGTGCCAATCTGGCCTGCGTACTACCGGCATCATACGCGGGGAACCGGAAGCCGTCAGCAACGCCACCCTGAGCGCGGCGAAAGGCTGGGGCATGGATCTCATTTTTGTCGACCGCCAGAGCTACCGGCGACGGCAGGATCCCGCCTGGCTGGACCAATTCCAGGATGAAGAGACCCTGATAGTGCCGGAGGGGGGCAGCAGCCCGCTGGCCATCCCCGGAGTGGCCGAGCTGGTCGACGAGGTGCCCTTCTCGCCGGATCTCTGGGTGCTGCCCTGTGCCAGCGGCGGCACCCTGGCCGGGCTCATCGCCGGCAAGCGGGATCTGGAACAGATCCTCGCCATCGCCGTGCTCAAGGGGGGGAGCTTCATCGCCGACGAGGTGCGCCGCCTCCATCCCGCCGCTGCCGACACGCCCGGCTGGCGGATCGCGCTGGATCACCACGACGGCGGCTATGCCAAATTCACTCCGGCGCTCTGGCAGTGGGTGCAGTCCTTCAGCGCCGAGACGGGTCTGCCACTCGAACCCATCTACAGCGGCAAGGCGATGTGGGGGCTGTTTCGCGAGCTGGCGGCCGGTCGCATCCCGCGCGGCAGCAAGATCGTCTTCATCCACACCGGCGGCATGCAGGGGCTGGCGGGGCTGAGAGAGCAGGGGCGCCTGTGACGGTCGGGCGCGGCGCAGGCGCTGAACCACCGCTCTTGACCACAAAAAAAGAGAGGGTCGCCCAAGCGACCCTCTCTTGCCTCCGTCAGGCGCCGGCCGGTTCCAGCACCAGCCGCTGTGGCTCGGCAAACCAGGGGCCCTGCCCGGCGTGCACCCCGAGGTGGCGCAGCATCTTCCACTCGTCGCCGCTCTCCACCCCCACGGCGATGACCCGGGTGCGGGTATTGGCACAACCCCCCACCAGGCTGCGTACCGCCATCTGGTTGACCTGGCGGGTGTGGATCTCGCGCACCAGGCTGGGGTGCAGCTTGAGGAAGTTGATCTCGAACTCCTTGATGTACTGGGTGCTCACCACGTCCTGGCCGGCATGATCGATGGCCAGCTGGCAGCCCAGCATGCGCAGTGCCCGCAGCGGCCGCTTGAGCGCCTCGTAGTGGCGGGTCACCTGGGCCTCGGAGAGTTGCAGGATCAGCCGCTCGTTGGTGCTGCGCGGCAGTTGGAACAGATCGAAGAACAGCCAGCGCTGGAACTCCCGGTGCAGCAGGCTCTGGGCGCAGAGAGTCAGGCTGATGGGGCAGCTCTGCTCGGAGCGCTGACGCAACAGGGCGAGGGTCTGCTGTGCCACCAGCCGATCCAGCGGCAGCAGCAGCCCCGCCTTCTCCGCCATCGGCATGAAGACGCCAGCCTGCAGCTCCCGTCCCTGCTCGTCGTGGATCCGGATCAGCAGATCCTGCTGCAGCACCACCTGATCCCGCTCCTGCTGCACCGGCTGCACGTAGAAGTCGATGCCGTGCTCCTCGATGCGCCGGCCGATCAGGGTGCGCCAGCGCACCGTGCCCTTGCTGCTCTGCTCCTCGTCCAGCTGCTTCTCGTAGAGGAACCAGCCGGTGTGGCCCTGCAGCTGCGCGCTCTTGAGCGCCAGCTCCGCCTCCTCCTGCACCTTGAGCAGGGAGTCCTCGGCCTGATAGCAGACCGCCCCCAGATAGACGGCGGTGTCGGCATTGACCGCCTCGGGCCAGTGCAGCCGCTGCAGACTCTTGTGCAGCTGGCCGGCGGCATCCACCATCTCGCTCTCCGACATGTTGGGCAGCAGCACCGCAAACACCTGACCGGCATAGCGAGCCTGCAGGGCACCGCTGTGCTTGCGCACGAAGGCGGCAATGGAGGCGCTCGCCTCCATCAGCAGATCCTGGCTCTGGCGGCCGTTCAGCTCGGGATCCAGCTCCTCCAGCCCGGCCAGCTCGATCAGCAGCACGCCGCCACTCATCACGCTCGCCTCCATGATGGCGCTCTCCAGCCGGTTGTCGAAGAACAGCCGGTTGCCGATGCCGGTCAGCTTGTCGACGAAGGCGTTGCTGCGGATGAAGTTGTCGAAGCGGCTGCGTTCCTTGCGGGCATCCGCCAGCTCGGCCAGCAGATAGTCGAGGGCCTGGCTGGCTGACTGCGGCCACTCGTCGGCCGGATCGTGGGCCAGCTTGGTCAGTTTGCCGTCCAGGATCAGCTGGGCCCGCTCCGCCAGCAGCTCGGCCCCGCGCAGTTGCAGACGCAGCCAGCGGATGGAGTACCAGAGCCCGAACACCACGATGAAGATGCCGAGGGAGATGCCGGACATGGCCTTGATGGAGTACTCGAACTCCTTGAACGGCCGCTCCAGCTTGAAGTCGGCCTGCATGTCGGGTTGATGGGGAATGGCCTGGTGATAGGGGATCAGCAGGCTCTCGTCGGTCGGCTGCTGCACGTCGCGAAACCAGTAGATCCGCTGCTTGTTCTGGCGGATCTCCAGCTCAACCACGTGGGCCGAGCGCAGCAGGGTCGGCAGCCAGCGGGTGAGATCCTGATGATCGTCGGCGATATCCAGCTGCTTGTCGATGATCTCCACCAGGGAGTTGACCTTCTTCTGCTGCAGCTCCATGCCCAGCTCGCGAAAGCTGAACACCCCGCCAAGCAGCACCATGGCCATGGCCGCGATGACGCACAGGGTAATAAACGAGACAAGCTGGGTGGTCAGTTTCATGTACCTTTCCGTATGCCCGACAACTTCCATGTGGCTTCATCGTATCAGCCAACCTTGAAGCGCGCCTATGGACGAAGATCCCGCTTCTGGAATTAAGCGGGCGAGCATACCCAAACAGGTGCGAGAACACCAAGCCCCGGACAGGGTGGCAGCCAAAAAAGGAGGATCACGGAAAAGAAAGGGAGGCAGGGCTCAGGGCCATGGCCGAATGACAGGCAGAAAAATGGTCCCGCAGAGGGGACCAAAAGAAACACTCATATCAAAACTAACACTCTGTGCTACTGACAAAAAAACAGATACAGGAGTATTGAACACACGGTGAGTCAAACCGCACGGCTACTCTAGCCACTTCAGATAAGCTGGACAATTGTCATTTATGACAGGTCAGCGATTGAATCTTCAGCAGCCGATTTTATAAAACCATTATTTATCAGTAGATTATAAATCTACGACACAAGTGTGATCGCCTCCGCTCAAATCGATGCAGCTAATGCACTATGATGATGCCACTCATATGCATCCTATTCGCCCATCAGGCAGGTGCCCCTTGCGAACCATCTCCCCACTCTGGCTCACTCTGTTGCTGTTCTGCCTGCCGCTGCTGGCCAGTCTTCCCCTCAGCCAACTGCTCGGCGGCACCCTGGCCCACCAGCTGCTGCAGAAGAAAAAAGAGGAGATCAAGGCCGCCCTGGTGGAGCGACATCAGGTACTGGACGAGAGCATTCGCAACCAGCTGGTGCAGTTCCATTTTGACTGCGGCGAGCAGGACATGGCGTTGCTGCGAGCCCCCCGTTTTTACAACGAACACATCCGCATTCAGGGGCTGCTGCTCGCCTCCGGTGGCGGCTGTTCCAGCCTGGGGATGGATCTGCCCTTCACCCTGGCCGAGCTGCCCCCCTACCCCAATCAGGATGCTTTTGGGATCGCGGCCACCCAGGCCCGCTTCAACACCGAACAGGAGATAGTCGCCTACTACCGCAGCGGCGGCAACATAGTCTACTGGGTGCTGAGCAACAGCTGGAGCCACGCCCTGCTGCAATATCCCTGCGCCAACTGCTTCTACCTCGAATTCAGCCAGCTGCAACCGAGGGGCTCCAGCCCGACCTTCCCCCGCGGCGACAGCGCCATCAAGGAGGAGGCAGGCAGTCAAAGCCTCAGCCTCAGTTTTCTCGATCCCCACGAGCAGATCCGGCAGACCCTGTGGGCGGGCCGGGCACTCGAGCAGTACGCCCTGCAGCAGGCCCGCTACTACGGGCTCTGGTGCGGCGCCGCCATCGGGGCCCTGCTGGTCGCGGCCTACTGGGGGCTGCGCAACTACCGTCGCTCTCTCAAGGGATTGTTGCAGGCCGGACTGGCGCGGCGGGAGTTCGTCCCCTTCTACCAACCCGTGGTGGACAGCCGCAGCCAGCAGGTGGTGGGGTTCGAGGCACTGCTGCGCTGGCAGCGGGGCGGCGGCCTGATCCCGCCAGGGGCCTTCATCGACTATGCGGAAGAGCAGGAGCTGATCCTGCCCATGACCAGCCAGCTGCTGGAAAAAGTCATCGCCGACCTGCCCAAGCTCATCCCCGGCCAGTGGGTCAGCGTCAACATAGTGGCCTCCCACCTGGAGCAACCGCACCTGCGCAACCTGCTGCTTCGCCACGGCTGGCCCTCTCCCGCCCAGCTCACCTTCGAGCTGACCGAGCGCAAGCCCATCACCGACATCGAAACGGCGAGCGCCGAGATCGGCGCCCTGCAGCAGCGGGGCTACCACTTCAAGCTGGATGACTTCGGCACCGGTTACGGCGGCTTCGCCTACCTGCAGCGACTCGGCATCCGCCAGATCAAGATCGACAAGATGTTCGTCGACACCATAGGCACGGACGATCTCAAACGCAGCGTGCTGGATGCAACCATCGCCTTTGGCCGCGAGTCGGGCATGGAAATGATCGCCGAGGGGGTCGAACGCCAGGATCAGGTGGAATATCTGGACCAGCACGGCGTGCACCTGATCCAGGGTTACGTCTATGCCCCGCCCATGGCCCTGACCAAGCTGAAGATCTGGCTGCTGGCCTGGTACCAGAACCACGGGGGCGAGCGCTGAGCCAGCCTCTGCCCTCTCGACCGCCCCCTCGACCGCACAGGCGAGCACCACTCTGTGCTGGCAGCGGGTGAGGATGCGGCTCCCCTCATATCTTGCAACAAAATGTTTTTTCCTTGCGCGGACAACAGCCTTTATCATTGGCAGGGCCGTCACTGCGGTGACGTGCCATCCTGCTCCATACCCGTCGGCTCACGCCGCCCCGAGATGAGAACCACTGCCTATGAAGTCATTTATCCGGCAAGAGATTGCCCTGCCCGTCGGCCTGCTCACCCTGCTCTTCTTCAAGACGCCCGGTAGCGACCTGCTGACAGAGACAACTCCGCTCGGGATCTATCTTCCGGTGTCGGCTGTGCTGCTTGCCATCGTCACCTGGGCCATCTTCTCGGTGGTGCGCCACTCCGATGCCCTCGCCATCAAGCTGGGCGAACCCTTCGGCACCCTGATCCTGACCCTGTCGGTCATCTCGCTGGAGGTGGTGATGCTCTCCTCGGTCATGCTGACCGGCGAACCCAATCCGGTGATGGCCCGCGACACCATGTTTGCGGTGGTGATGCTGGTGACCAACGGCCTGGTGGGCTTCACCCTGTTGTTTGGCGGCTGGCGCTACCACACCCAGAGCTTCAATCTGGACGGGGTCAAATCCTATCTGGTGGCCATCATTCCGCTGGCGCTGCTCTGTCTGGTACTGCCCAACGTCACCGAGGGGGGCAACATCGGCAGCATGTCGAGCGCCATGTCCTGGATGCTGATCATCATCTCTGTGCTGCTCTACGGCGTCTTCCTGCTGATCCAGACCCGCAGTCACAGCCACTTCTTCATCGACAGCGATCACGAGGATTACGAAGAGCACCACGGCCCGCTGCAGAGCAACGTCTACCACACCCTGTTGCTGCTCGCCTATCTGGTGGTGGTGATCCTGCTGGCCAAGACCCTCGCCATTCCCATCAACCACGGGGTCAAGGTGCTGGCGGCGCCGCCGGCGCTGGGGGGCTTCATCGTCGCCTGTATCGTGCTGGCCCCCGAGGCGGTCGGCGCCATCAAGGCGGCCTTCAACAACCAGCTGCAGCGGGCCATGAACCTCTACTTCGGCTCTGTGCTGGCCACCATCGCCCTCACAGTGCCTGCGGTACTGTTCATCGGCGCCATGCTGGGGCAGGAGGTGCGCCTAGGCCTCTCCGCCGCCGACATGGTGCTGCTCATCACCACTCTCATGGTGTGCAAGGTGACCTTCAGCAGCGGCCGCACCAATGCGCTGCACGGGGCTACCCACCTGGTGTTGTTCGTGGTCTACCTGTTCCTCATGTTCGAGCACGAATAACCGCTAAATCAGCAACCCCAGCAACGAAAAGACCGCCCGATGGGCGGTCTTTTGTCATGGGCTGGATGGCTGCTTAGAGGCTCGGCAGCACGCCGGCCGGGATCAGGTCGTTGTAGCTGGCACGGCCCAGCAGGGCGGCGGCCGCCTCGATGTCCGGCGCGAAGTACCTGTCCTTGTCGTAGAAGCTGACTTCTTCGCGCAGACGGCCCTTGGCCAGCTCCACCAGCTCGGTGGAACGCAGCGGTGAGCGGAAATCCAACCCTTGCGCTGCCGCCAGCAGTTCCACCGCCAGGATGCCGCGGGTGTTCTCGGCCATGTCCGCCAGCCGGCGACCGGCGAAGGTGGCCATGGAGACGTGATCCTCCTGGTTGGCGGAGGTGGGCAGGCTGTCCACCGAGGCCGGGTGGGCCAGGGTCTTGTTTTCGGAGGCGAGCGCCGCCGAGGTGACCTGGGCGATCATGAAGCCCGAGTTCACGCCGCCGTTGTTGACCAGGAAGGCCGGCAGACCGGACATCCGCGAGTCGATCAGCAGCGCCATGCGCCGCTCAGACAGGGAGCCTATCTCGGCGATGGCCAGCGCCAGGTTGTCGGCGGCGAAGGCCACGGGTTCTGCGTGGAAGTTGCCGCCGGAGAGAATGTCCTCATCCTCGGCAAACACCAGCGGGTTGTCGGAGACCGCGTTGGCCTCGCACACCAGCACCTCGGCCGCCTGACGGATCTGGGTCAGGCAGGCGCCCATCACCTGCGGTTGGCAGCGCAGGGAGTAAGGATCCTGCACCTTCTCGCAGTTGTGGTGGGACATGCCGATCTCGCTGCCATCCACCAGCAGGTGGCGGTAGCAGGCAGCCGCGTCTTCTTGCCCGCGCTGACCGCGCACCGCGTGGATGCGGGCATCGAATGGCCGGCGGCTGCCAAGGGCCGCCTCCACGCTCATGGCGCCTATGGTGATGGCACCGGCGTAGAGATCCTCGGCGTGGAACAGCCCTTCCAGCGCGAAGGCGGTGCTCGCCTGGGTGCCGTTGAGCAGTGCCAGCCCCTCTTTCGGTGCCAGTGCGATGGACTCCAGCCCGGCAATCTTGAGGGCCGTGGTGGCATCGATCAGCTCGCCCTTGTGGCGCGCCTTGCCTTCACCGATCAGCAGGCAGCTCATGTGGGCCAGCGGCGCCAGATCGCCGGAGGCGCCGACGGAGCCCTTCTTCGGCACCACCGGATACACCTCGGCGTTGATGAGGCGCATCAGGGCCTCCAGCACCGTCAGGCGGATGCCGGAGAAACCGCGGGCTAGGGAGTTGAGTTTGAGCACCATCATCAGCCGCACGGTGGCGTCATCCATGTACTCGCCGATACCGGCGGCATGGGAGAGCACGATGGAGCGCTGCAGCTCGTCCAGCTGCTCCACCGGAATACGGGTGTTGGCCAGGAGGCCGAAGCCGGTGTTGATGCCATACACCACGCGATTCTGTTCGATCACCTTGGTGACCACGGCGGCGGAGGCGTGGATCCCCGCCAGGGCGGCAGGATCCAGTGAAACGTGTACCGGCTCGCGGCTGACGCGGCGCAGGGTGGCGAGATCCAGCTCGCCCGGGGTAATAGTCAGTTCAAACATGGTGTTACACCTTTCCTTTGACACCGTTGGCGCCGTCAATCATCGGCAGATCCAGTTTCTCATCAACGGCACAGTTGATGGCAATTTCGTAGCCCGCATCGGCGTGACGCATCACCCCGGTGGCCGGGTCGTTGCGCAGCACGCGGCCGACCCGCTTGGCGGCGTCGTCGGTGCCGTCACAGACGATCACCACGCCGGAGTGCTGGGAGAAGCCCATGCCGACACCGCCACCGTGGTGCAGGGAAACCCAGGTCGCTCCGCCAGCTGTGTTGAGCAGGGCGTTGAGCAGCGGCCAGTCGGAGACGGCATCGGAGCCATCCATCATGGATTCGGTCTCGCGGTTCGGGCTCGCCACCGAGCCGGAGTCCAGGTGGTCGCGACCGATGACGACGGGGGCTTTCAGCTCGCCGTTCTTCACCATCTCGTTGAAGGCCAGGCCCAGGCGCACCCGATCCTTGACGCCGACCCAGCAGATCCGCGCCGGCAGGCCCTGGAAGGCGATGCGCTCGCGGGCCATGTCGAGCCAGTTGTGCAGGTGGGGATCGTCCGGGATCAGCTCCTTCACCTTCTGATCGGTCTTGTAGATGTCTTCCGGGTCGCCGGAGAGGGCCACCCAACGGAACGGGCCAATGCCCTCGCAGAACAGCGGGCGGATATAGGCCGGCACGAAGCCCGGGAAGTCGAAGGCATTCTTGACCCCCTCTTCCAGCGCCATCTGGCGAATGTTGTTACCGTAATCGAGCGTGGCGGCGCCGCGGGATTGCAGGGTCAGCATGGCCTCCACCTGGCGAGCCATGGAACGGCGGGCGGCCACATTGACCTCTTGCGGCGCGCTCTTCTGCAGGTCGCGCCACTGGGCCACGCTCCAGCCCTGGGGCAGGTAGCCGTGGATGGGATCGTGGGCTGAGGTCTGGTCGGTCACCACGTCCGGCGTGATGCCGCGGGCCACCAGTTCGGCGAAGACGTCAGCGGCGTTGCCGAGCAGGCCGACGGAGACGGCAGTGCCGCTCTGCCTGGCTTCCTCGACCATGGCCAGCGCCTCATCCAGGCTATGGGCCTTCTTGTCGACGTAGCGGGTCTTGAGGCGAAAATCGATGCGGGTCTCGTCGCACTCCACGGCGATCATCGAGAAGCCGGCCATGGTGGCGGCCAGCGGCTGGGCGCCGCCCATGCCACCCAGGCCCCCGGTCAGGATCCAGCGTCCCTTGGGCTCGCCGTTGAAGTGCTGGTTCGCCACGGCGAAGAAGGTCTCGTAGGTGCCCTGCACGATCCCCTGAGTGCCGATGTAGATCCAGGAGCCGGCGGTCATCTGGCCGTACATCATCAGGCCCTTCTTGTCGAGCTCGTTGAAGTGCTCCCAGTTGGCCCAGTGCGGCACCAGGTTGGAGTTGGCGATCAGCACCCGCGGGGCGTCCTTGTGGGTCTGGAACACGCCAACCGGCTTGCCGGATTGCACCAGCAGAGTCTGATCCTCCTCGAGGCGGGTCAGCACCTCGACGATCTTGTCGAAGCAGGCCCAGTTGCGGGCGGCACGACCGATGCCGCCGTACACCACCAGGGATTGGGGATGCTCGGCCACTTCCGGATCCAGGTTGTTCATCAGCATCCGCAGGGGCGCCTCGGTGAGCCAGCTCTTGGCAGTCAGCTGGGTGCCGTGGGGAGCACGGATGATCCGGCTCGGATCGTGGCGGGGATCCTGGTGTTGTACAGACATAGACACTCCTTGTTTAGCGATACGGTCAGGCGGCGCGGTGCGCCGCTACTTGGTCAACTGGTGAACCAGGCGCGCGGCCACGCGGGCGCTGCGGTTGTCCTGATCCAGGTTCGGGTTGTACTCGGCCAGATCGGCAAGCCTGAGCTTGCCGCTGGCCCGGATATGGGCGATCAGCGGTTCAATGACCGCCAGCTCCACGCCGCGGGCGGCAGGGGCACTTACCCCCGGCATCACGGCGGCAGGCAGCACGTCCAGATCGATGGTCAGATAGAGGTGGTCACAGCGGGCGATAAAGGCATCCAGCCCGTTGAGCAAGGCTGGCAACTCGGTCGGCGTCATCGCCTCGTCCAGCTCGTGCCACACCCCCAGCGCCTCGGCGCGGGCAAACAGGGCCGCCGTGTTGGCGGTCTCGGCCACCCCGAGGCAGGCGTAGGTAAAGGGCGAGCCCTGGGCGACGCACTGCTCGGCAATCTGGAAGAAGGGGGTGCCGGAACTCGCCTGCTCCAGCTTCATGCGCAGGTCGAAGTGAGCGTCGAAGTTGATGATGCCTACCCTGCCACGGCCGCCCAGATGACGGTTGAGGCCGCTCCAGCTGCCAAACGCCACCTCGTGACCGCCCCCCAGCACCAGCGGAAACTGGCCCTGCTCCAGGGCTGTGGCGACCCGCTCGGCCAGCCGCTCGTGGGCGGCGTCGAGATCGCCATCCTCGCAGTGCACATCGCCGCCGTCGTAGACGGGCTGGCCCAGATGCCAGGCGGTGTTGGCGAGCAGCTTGCGCACCGCCAGCGGCGCACCGGCGGCGCCGACGCGCCCCTTGTTGCGGCGCACCCCTTCGTCACAGGCGAAGCCGAGCAGTACCACGCCGGGTTCACCGCGTCCCAGCCAGGGCAGCACCCTGTCATGCCAGCGCAGGGCCAGTTCACCGTCTTCCGGATCCTGACGTCCCTGCCAGACCGACATGTCGATCCCGTTGAACTTATCCATGCAGAGTCTCCTCCCCGTTGACCACCCGGCTCACCAGCTGATCGACGCCGATGAGGTAGCAGAGTTCGGCCGGATGGCCGCAGTTCCAGACCAGGAAATCCGCCAGCATGCCGACCCTGAGCTGCCCCAGCTGCTCCTGCTCGCCAAGCGCCCGGGCGGCGTGGCGGGTCACCCCGGCCATGGCCTCCACCGGGGTCAGGCCGAACAGGGTGCAGGCCATGTTCATGGCCATCCGCAGGGAGACGATGGGGGCCGTGCCCGGGTTGATGTCGGAGGAGACCGCCATCGGCACTCCCGCCTTGCGCAGTGCGGCGACCGGCGGCAGCTTGGTCTCCTTGAGGAAATAGAAGGCGGTGGGCAGCAGAGTCGCGACCACGCCGCGGTGAGCCAGCGCCTGGACCCCTTCCGGATCCAGATACTCCAGATGATCCACCGAGAGGGCCCCGAAGTTGGCAGCCAGCGTGCTGCCCCCCAGGTTGGAGAGCTGATCCATGTGCCCCTTCACCGCCAGGCCATATTGATCCGCCGCCAGATAGACCTGCTCGGTCTGGGCCAGCGAGAAGCCGATGTGTTCACAGAAGACGTCCACCGCATCGGCCAGCCCCGCCTCGGCGGCGGCCGGGATGATCTCCTGACAGATGGTCTCGACCCAGGAGTCGGGATCGTCGCGATACTCCGGCGGCACCGCATGGGCTGCCAGCAGGGTGGTCTTGACCCGGATCGGCAGCGTCTCTCCCAGTCGGCGAGCCACCCGCAGCATCTTGAGCTCGTCTGCCAGGGTGAGGCCGTAGCCGGACTTGATCTCCACCGTGGTGACCCCTTCCCGGATCAGCGACTTGATCCGTGGCAGCGCCAGTTCAAACAGCTGATCCTCGCTGGCGGCACGGGTGGCGCGCACCGTGCTGATGATGCCGCCGCCTTTGCGGGCGATCTCCGCATAGGGCACACCCTTCTGGCGCAGCTCGAACTCTTCGGCGCGGCTGCCGGCGAAGATGAGGTGGGTGTGGCAATCGATGAGGCCGGGGGTAACCAGCTTGCCCTTCATGTCCTGCCAATGGGCGGGATAGGGGCCCTTGAGATCCTGCATGGGCACCAGGGCGTGGATCCTCCCCTCATGAACGCCGAGAGCATGGGGCTCCAGCAGACCGTAGTCAGCCAGATCGGAGCGCAGAGTGGCGGGTGTCACGTTGAGCCAGACCCGCTCGCAGTTCAACAGTTCCTTGTTCATACCGACCTCTAAATGTATATACATTAACTTATATCCGATCTCTGACGGGAAAGAAAGGATCAAGTTCACATCTTGATAACAGCGTGTTCATTAGAGCTTAAACACAAAAAGCCCGCCAGAGGCGGGCTTTGTCAAAAATTATATGTATATACAATTAGCTGAGACTGGTCTTGGAGCTCAACTTGTAGCGGGAGCCCGGCGAGAGCAGACGGGCATAGGAGACCAGATAACCGTCTGACCAGGTACGCCGATGCAGCAACAGGCAGGGGGTGTCGACCCGTACCTGCAGCAAGCCGGCTTCGCCGGCGCTCGGCAGCACCGCCTCCACCACGTGCTCCATCTCGGAGAGAGGGCAGACCTCCATCAGATAACGGTTGGGGGTCTGGCTGGCAAAATCCTGCTCGCCATACTCCGGCAGCCGCTCCGCATCGACGAAGCGCTCCTCCAGCTGCAGCGGCTCACCGTCGGCCTGATGGACGATGAGGCTGTGAAAGATGGGCGCCCCGACCCGCAGCCCCAGCTGCACCGCCACCTTCTCGTCGGCGGCCTGGCGCTGCAGCCGGATCACCCGGCCGCTGTACTCGCTGCCCCGCTCGGCGATCTCGTCGGCGATGTTGCGAATGGCCAGCAGCGGCGACTCGGTGCGCCGGTCCGCCACGAAGCTGCCGGAGCCGGCGGTGCGCACCAGCCAGCCCTCGGCCACCAGTTCGCGCAGCGCCTTGTTGACCGTCATCCGGCTCACGGTGAACTGCTCGCACAGGGCGGCCTCGGTCGGGATCCGGTCGCCCGCCTGATAGTGGCGTTCGCGGATCCCGTCCAGGATGTGCTGCTTGATCTGCAGATAGAGGGCCGGTGCCAACGGAATGCTCCTCAGCGACGGCGGTGGGGCGGACGCATGTCCGGCCAGGCGCGATAGACGTCCGGGATCTGCTCGGGCCCGCTGATGCAGAGATCGAGATCGTGCAGCAGACCGTCCTTGATGCCGTAGATCCAGCCGTGCACCGCCAGCTCCTGCCCCTTGCGCCAGGCGTTCTGGATGATGGTGGTGTGGCAGACGTTGGCCACCTGCTCGGCCACGTTCAGCTCGCACAGGTAGTCGAAGCGCTCGTGCTCATCCTCGATGGCATCCAGCTGCTCGCGATACTTGAAGTAGACATCCTTGATGTTGCGCAGCCAGTTGTCGATGAGCCCCAGCTCCTGGTTCTGCATCGCCGCCTTGACGCCGCCGCAGCCGTAATGGCCGCAGACGATGATGTGCTTCACCTTGAGCACCTCGACCGCGTATTGCAGCACCGAGAGGCAGTTGAAGTCGGTGTGTACCACCAGGTTGGCGACGTTGCGGTGGACGAACACGTCCCCCGGCAGCAGCCCCATCAGCTGGTTGGCGGGTACCCGGCTGTCGGAGCAGCCGATCCAGAGGTATTCGGGGGCTTGCTGGGCGGAGAGGGTAGCAAAGAATTCGGGATCCTCGGCCTTGATCCGTTCCGCCCACTCGCGGTTGTTGGTAAACAAGTCGTTCAAGAGTTTCACTATCTGCTCTCCCTACTGTGGCAGTGGCGGCAACATACCATACACAAGGGTAACCAAGGCAAGGCCGACCAGATCACCGGCAAACAAAAACAGGGCCATCGGGCCCTGTTTTCATCAGGAGGCATCAGGCCTCCCTCGTATCTTTCAGCTGCCTGGGCGCGAGCCTCTCAAGCTGACGAATCCGCCCGGCGCGCAGGATTATGCTTCCATCGCATCCTTCAGCTTCTTGAGGGCATTCTTCTCAAGCTGACGCACCCGCTCGGCGGAGACGCCGTAGGTATCGGCCAGCTCCTGCAGGGTGGTCTTGCTGTCATCGTCGAGCCAGCGGGCGCGAATGATGTGCTGGCTACGTTCGTCCAGGGTGGCCAGGGCCGAGCTCAGACGACGGGTCGCATGATCGTCCCAGTTGTCGTTCTCGATGGTGGCCGCCAGATCGGAGGATTTGTCCTCCAGATAGTGAACCGGCGCGAAACCGCCCTCTTCGTCCTCATCACCGACCAGATCGAACGCCTGATCGTAGTTGCTCATGCGCGCTTCCATCTCGGTGACGTCGGCGGCGGAGACGCCGAGGTCGGCGGCCACGGCCTGGACTTCTTCGTGGTTCAGCCAGCCGAGACGCTTCTTGGACTTGCGCAGGTTGAAGAAGAGCTTGCGCTGGGCCTTGGTAGTCGCCACCTTGACCATGCGCCAGTTGCGCAGCACGTATTCGTGGATTTCAGCCTTGATCCAGTGCACCGCGAAGGAGACCAGGCGCACGCCGACGCTCGGGTCAAAGCGCTTGACCGCCTTCATCAGGCCTATGTTGCCTTCCTGCACCAGATCGGCCTGGGGCAGACCGTAACCGGCATAACTCTTGGCGACGTGAACGACAAAACGCAGGTGCGACATAACCAGCTGACGGGCAGCCTCGAGATCGCCTTCCTGCTGCAAACGCTCAGCCAGCTCACGCTCTTCCTCTGCGCTCAGCACCGGAATCGAGTTTACTGCCTGGATATAGCCTTCCAGACTACCTTGCGGAATCAGAGCCATAGTGCGCTGCAATGAAGTTCCCATGTTCTACCTCTTACTTTTCAATCGAATCAGTCTAACACCCTGAGAGGGCCTGTCTACTGACCGGACGCCATTCTGCGGCCTGCATCAAACATGACTGGCATGTCTGAACCGGAATCATCTTAGGCCGGCAGGATGAATCATGAATGAACAGTCAAAAAAAGGGGGTCACAATGAAGGACCCCCGAAAAGTAGCATGCTAAGTCCATTGTTGCGGAGCTCGCAACCTTCACATGCTTGCCAAGTCAGACGAGCAAGGCATAGGGGCCACACCCGTATAAATTCTTCGCAATTGTAGACTGCTTATAAATCAGAAGGTTCACAGGATCCAGAGAAGATCCTGAAGACTGGTGCTATCCAGATTACTCCCAGAACGGTGGCCGTGCCAGAAACGGCCACTCTTTTACTTGATCCAGGTCGCAAAATCCAGCGCTTTGAAACGCTGATAAATTAATCAGGACGGTTCGATGTCGCGAATGTGGCGATGGACCGAAAACCAGGAGGCGATCAGACCCAGCAGGGCCCCCAGCAGGATCAGGTTGATCCCGTCCACCGCTCCCATGCCCACCAGCCTAAAGTTGCTGTTGTAGAGACCCGCCAGCTCCTTCACCACCCCTTCGCTCCAGATCACCATCACCTCGGTCAGCCACCAGGCCAGCATGCCGCCGATGACCCCGAACCAGATGCCGGTATAAAGGAAGGGACGATGGATAAACGCATCGGTCGCCCCCACCAGCTTGAGCACTTCGATCTCGGAACGCTGATTGAGGATATTCAGGCGCAGGGTGTTGCCGACGATCAGCAGTACCGCGGAGAGCAGCAGCACGGCGATGCCGGTGATGGTGTGGCGCAGCAGGTTCATGATCCCCTGCAGCCGGGTCAGCCACTGCAGATCCAGCTTGCCCTGCTCGACCCCGTCTTCGTTGCTCAGCTTGTTGAGCAGCTCGGCCGCCCCTTCCGGGTTCTGCCAGCGCGGATCCGGGATCACGCTCAACACCGGCGGCAGCGGGTTGCTGTCGAGGTAGTCGAGCGCATCGCCAAAGCCGGAGATCTCGCGAAACTCCTTGAGCGCCTCATCCCGGCTCATGTAGGTGACCGACTCCACCTCCGGGTAGAGCAGGATCCGCTGCTTCATGTCGAGGATGTTCTGCTCGGGCAGATCCTTGCGCAGGTAGAGGGAGATCTGGGAACTGGTCTGCCAGCTCCCCTCCACCACCTCGGCATTTTTCAGCAGCACGTGGAAGCAGGAGGGCAGCGCCAGGCTCACCCCCAGCACCGCCAGCGTCATCAGCGAGGCGAGCGGATTGCGCCACAGCTCCCCCAGACTGGCAAAGGCCTGGCGGGCGTGGTCGACCCAGTACATCATGAAACGCCGCAGTGGCGGCTGTTTGTGACGCGCACGAATGGCCATCAGAGCTCCTCCCCGGACGAATACATGCGACCCGCCTTGAGGGTCAGGGTGCGATAGCGCATGCGGGCGATCAGCCCCAGATCGTGGGTGGCAATCAGCACGGAGACGCCGAAGCGGTTGAACTCCTCGAACAACCGCATGATGTCCATGGAGAGCTGGGGATCCAGGTTGCCGGTCGGCTCATCCGCCAGCAGCAGCGGCGGCTTGTTGACGATGGCACGGGCGATGCCAACCCGCTGCTGTTCACCGCCGGAGAGCATGCGTGGCTGGTAGCGCTCCTTGCCGAGCAGCCCTACCTTGTCGAGCGCAGCGGCCACCCGCTTGTTGATGTCCCCATGGCTGTAGCCGTCGATCACCAGCGGCAGCGCCACGTTGTCGAACACGGTTCTGTCCATCAGCAGGCGGTGATCCTGAAAGATCATGCCGATCTGGCGGCGCACATAGGGGATCTCCCCCCGCTTGATGTGGCTGACGTCATCGCCATGAAAGAAGACACGGCCGTCGGTCGGCCGTTCCATTACGCTGATCAGTTTGAGGAGGGTACTCTTGCCTGCGCCCGAGTGCCCGGTCAGAAAGGCCATCTCCCCTTTGCGCAGATGAAAACTGACCTTCTGCAGCGCCTGATGGCCGCCGCTGTAAACCTTGCTGACCTTGTCAAAACGGATCATAACGGTTCCCTGACAGTGACAAGCCCCGACCTGGGTCGGGGCAGGGGGCGCTCAACTCACGGCGCCCGAGCTTGCTCATCGCGAAGACACTCACTCCTCGCGACTGAAAAGCGCCTCGATGAAGTCGTTGGCCACGAACGGACGCAGATCGTCGATCCCCTCGCCCACCCCGATGTAGCGGATCGGGATCTGGAACTTGTCGGCCACCGCGAAGATGACGCCGCCCTTGGCGGTGCCATCCAGCTTGGTGAGGGTGATGCCGGTCAGGCCCACCGCCTCGCTGAACAGCTTGGCCTGGCTCAGGGCGTTCTGGCCGGTGCCGGCGTCCAGGGTCAGCATGATTTCGTGGGGCGCCGCATCGTCCAGCTTCTTCATCACCCGCACCACCTTCTTGAGCTCTTCCATCAGGTTGCTCTTGTTCTGCAGGCGGCCGGCGGTATCGGCGATCAGCACGTCGGCCCCGCGCGAGCGGGCAGCCTCGATGGCATCATAGATGACGGAGGCGGAGTCGGCGCCGGTGTGCTGGGCAATCACCGGAATGTTGTTGCGCTGACCCCACACCTGCAACTGCTCGACGGCGGCGGCACGGAAGGTATCGCCAGCGGCCAGCATCACACTCTTGCCCTCGGCCTGGAACTGCTTGGCCAGCTTGCCGATGGTAGTGGTCTTGCCGACCCCGTTCACGCCCACCATCAGGATCACGTAAGGCTTCTTGTCGGTGTCGATCACCAGCGGCTGCTCGACCTTGGCCAGCATCTCGCCCATGTCCTGCTTGAGCAGGCCGTAGAGCGCCTCGGCATCCTTGAGTTGCTTGCGGTCCGCGTGCTGCACCAGCCCCTCGATGATGCGGGTGGTGGTGTCGACGCCAAGATCCGCAGTCAGCAGCTGGGTCTCCAGCTCTTCGAACAGCTCATCGTCGATCTTCTTGCCACGGAACAGGCCGAAGAAACCGGAACCGATATTCTCCTTGGTGCGCACCAGGCTGCGCTTGAGGCGAGCGAAGAAGCCCTCCCGCTGCGGCTTGTCCTGAGTGTCGTCGTCCACCTTGGCGGCCAACGGCAGAGCTGCGAGGGCAGCGGCCTCAGCCTCCATCGCGGCGACCAGGCGCAGATCTTCCGCCCGCTGGGCCTCTTTGGCGATCCGGGCTTCCTCGGCTGCTTGAGCTTCGGCTGCGATACGAGCCTCTTCTGCGGCGCGAGCTTCGGCGGCAATACGCGCCTCTTCCGCGGCGCGGGCTTCGGCAGCAATGCGAGCCTCTTCTGCCGCGCGGGCTTCGGCGGCAATGCGAGCCTCTTCTGCGGCGCGGGCTTCAGCAGCAAGACGAGCCTCTTCGGCAACCTGAGCGGCAGCGGCAAGGCGGGCTTCTTCCGCCGCCTTGAGGTCGGCCGCAACCCGGGCAGCCTCGGCAGCTTGCGCCTCGGCAGCCGCGCGCTCCTCTTCGGCGATCAGGGCTTCATTGACGATCACCGGCTCCAGATCGGAGGCGCACTCCTCCACCACCAGCGGACCATGGTCGTCCAGCTCGGCAGGCGGGCAGCAATCATCGTGCAAAACAGAATTCTGTGCGCTGGCGGGCACTTCAGCAGCGACGGCCGGCGTACTATCGGAAACAGTCGTCTCGGAAACGGGAGCGGGGTGAGCCGCAACGTCGGACTCAACGGTAGTCGGGGTGGCTTGCGGTGTCTGTGGTTGGACAGCCTCAGCCTCTTCTTTCTTGCGGCCGAAACCCAGCCAGGAAAACAAACCTTTTGCCATCTAAAAATACTCACATCAAAGGCTGACTGCTAAGATAGCCGTCCCTCGGCGGGTCGGCATAAAAATGAACCGCCTTATACTATCACTTTATTTTCTGACGACGAAACGCGATGCCCAGAGTGAAATCCAGCCGTAACGGCCCGAGCAAGAGCCCAGCCCCGCAGGGGAAATCGGGCTTTGTAAGAATCATCAGCGGCCAGTGGCGAGGCCGCAAACTGCCGGTCAGGGATGTAGAAGGACTCAGACCCACCACGGATCGCGTCAAGGAGACCATCTTCAACTGGCTGGCTCCCCATGTGCGCGGCACCCGCTGCCTGGATCTGTTCGCCGGCAGCGGCGGGCTGGGGCTGGAGGCGCTATCGCGTTACGCCGAGCAGGTCACCCTGATCGAGATGGACAGGGGCGCCGCCGAGCAGATCAAGAAGAACCTGACCACCCTCGGCAGCAGCCAGGGTCAGGTGATCCAGACCGATGCCGTCAGCTGGCTGCAGGGGCCGGCCACGCCGTTCGACCTGGTGTTTCTCGACCCCCCCTTTCGCCGTGAGCTGCTGCCCCAGGTGTGCGAGCTGCTGGAGCAGCGCGGCTGGCTGGCACCGGACGCCCTCATCTATCTGGAGCGGGAGAAGGAGATGGCCGATCTGCCTCTGCCAGCCAGCTGGCAACTGCTCAAGGACAAGCAAGCGGGTCAGGTCTGCTACCAGCTCTATCTGCGGGAGATCAAGAATGACGCCGCGGTTTAACAAACGGATGGCAGGGGAAGATGGGCACAGAGCTCCTCCCCGTCAATCTGGACAACGGCTCAAGGACAAGCAGGTCGATCAAACCAGGTCTGCTACCAGCTCTATCTGCGGGAGATCAAGAATGACGCCGCGGTTTAGCAACCGGATGACAGGGGAAGATGGGCACGAGCCCCTCCCCATCAATCTGGACAACGGCTCAAGGACAAACGGGCCGATCAAATCAGGTCTGCTATCAATGCTATGTGCGGGAGGTAAACGATGAAGCGGGTGTTTAATCTGTTGGCGATGGGTCTGATCCTGTTCTTCTGGTTCGGCGTGCTGGTCAGCCTGATCGCCCCGCTGCCGGGCAAGCTCAATGGCTTCCTGCCGGTGTGCGGCGTGATCGTGATCCTGATGCACTGGGTGCAGGCCAGCATGGTCAAGGCAGCCTGCAAGCCCTACTTCGCGGTGAGCCGGCTCGAGTTCACCCAGGTGCTGGTGTTCGGGGTGTTCGGCATGGTTGAGATCCGCGCCAGGCTGCAGGCCATCGTCGATGCCAAGCGGCGCGGCGAAGACAACAAAGCCGGGTGATCCCGGCTCTGTCATGGTGGTGATGGAAGGAGTGCTGGTCACTCCTTCTCTTTTTTCCCCACGCTGATACCGAGCTTGATGGAGAGCACAGCCAGCAGCAGCAACATCATGATCAGCGAGAAGAAGTTGCTGCCAAGCTCTGGGTACTGCACCTTGACCAGCGCCGAATGGCCGAACACGCCGATGAAGAAGCTGAGCAGCATGCAGACCGGGGTGTTGCCCTCCAGCGAGACATGACGGTAGTGCTGGTAGAGCTGATAGGCGGCCAGCACGAAGGCGATCATCGGGAAGAAGGAGAAGGGCACCGCAGACTCTGACAAGACCGTCAGGGAGGCATCACCACAGATGCCGATGAGCAGGGTCAGCAGCAGGGGTTTCTTCGGAATCGTGTTCTGGTCATGCATGGAGCTGTCCATCCTTTGACTTAAGAGAGAGGTTCACGGCGCTTCTGGTTCTGGACCTCGGCGCCCATGGCGATCATGCGCAGCTGACGGATGGTGCGATCGGACAGGGCCCGGCACTCCTCGCTGGTCATGTCGAGGGCGTCGGCACCGGCACTGAAGACGATGGTCACCATGGCCTCGGCCTGGATGTAGGCCTCTTCCCGCGGCGCCCCCGTGGTGGCTTCGAGGTAGTCGGTCAGCTCGGCGATGAAGTGCTGGATCTCCCGCGCCACCGCCTGGCGAAATGCAGCAGAGGTGCCGGAGCGCTCGCGCAGCAGCAGCCGGAAGATGTTCGGGTTGTTCTCGACGAACTCCATGAACGTCTGTACCGAGGTGCTGATGACGCTGCCGCCACCCGCGATGCGCTGACGCGCCTGGCGCATCAACTGGCGCAGGGTCAGTCCGCCCTCATCCACCAGGGTCAGACCCAGCTCCTCCATGTCGCGGAAATGACGATAGAAGGAGGTGGGCGCAATACCGGCCTCCCGCGCCACTTCCCGCAGACTGAGGTTGGAAAAGCTGCGATTGGCGCACAGTTGGCTGAACGCAGCCTCGATCAGAGTACGCCGGGTTTTTTCTTTTTGTTGCGCGCGAATACCCACGAAAACAGTCACCTTCAGGTTATCGAGGCCAAATGATAACCCGAAGGCTGCGCCAGGATCAGGTTTGTCTCCTACTTTTTTACCATTGACCCCAATTCCGGCTGCATGGAAAATAGCGCACAGCTGTTCGCTGAAAGGAACCGAGTGAGATGGAACGCCCCCCGATCATCATGACCAACACCCTGCTGTTCGCCCTCTCCGGGCTGACCGCCCTGATCGCCGTACCCTGGTACGGCATGACCCATGGCTATGACCTCTGGCAGTGGGGCAGCTTCCTGCTGCTGTTCTGCTATTGCGGCATCTCCATCACCGCCGGCTACCACCGGCTCTGGTCGCACAAGGCCTACAAGGCGCACCCGATCCTGCAGTGGATCTTCGCCATCGGCGGTGCCCTCGCCCTGCAAAACTCGGCGCTGCACTGGTCTTCCGATCATCGTCGCCACCACCGCCACGTGGATGACAACCAGAAGGATCCTTACAGTGCGGGCCGCGGCTTCTGGTTCTCCCACATCGGCTGGATGCTGCGGGAATATCAGCGCGACATCTACCACGACTACAGCAACGTGCGGGATCTGCAGAACAACCCCGTGGTCGCCTTCCAGCACAAGCACTATCTGGCGCTGACCCTGGCCACCAACATCGGCATCCCGCTGCTGCTGGGGCTCGTCCACGGCGATCTGCTCGGCATGCTGCTGCTGGCCGGAGTGCTGCGCATGGTGATGACCCATCACACCACCTTCTTCATCAACTCCCTGGCCCACATCTGGGGCAGTCAGCCCTTCACCGACCGCAACAGCGCGCGGGACAACGGCATCCTGGCCTTCTTCACCTTCGGCGAGGGCTACCACAACTTCCACCACCTGTTCGAGAACGACTATCGCAACGGCATCCGCTGGTGGCAGTTCGATCCTACCAAGTGGCTGATCCGCAGTGCCGCCTGGTGCGGGCTGGCACGGGATCTGCGCGCCTGCCCGGAAGAGCGGATCGAGCAGGCCAGGCTGGAGATGCAGCTGAAACGGGCCCAGGCCAGACTGCACAGACAGGACGACAGGGAGCTGTGGCAGGCGCTGCTGCAGGAGGAGTACGACAAGCTGAGCCAGCAGCTGCAGCACTACTACGCCAGCCGCAAACGCCTGCTGGAGCAGCGCAAGCGCAAGGCGCTGGCCCGTTACGACCAGCTGAAACTGCAGTTGGAGTATCGCAACCTGCACGATGCCTTCACCGTGGCCAAGCGCAACTGGAGCCGCCTGCTGGCAGGCATCGCCTGATCATAGACCGTCAGACGACACAAACAAAAAGACCGCCAATCGGCGGTCTTTTTGTTCAGCCCAGCCAGCAGGCCATAAAAAATGGGGTGACACTCGCATGTCACCCCCTCGCAAATAGCATGTTCCATATTGGAATCCGGTCCCGTCGGGTTCCTCTCCTGCTTCCTGAGTTTCCGCTACCCATCTGAAGCAGGCTCCGGCTGGAGCGATCCAGTCGGCCGATTCCCTTCACGACCCTCTTCCGCACGACGGCAAGCCGCCGTGTTGTCCTTGCAGTTGAAATATTACGCAGATAAATAAAATAAAAAACCGATATATTCGGCCATCTATGCAAGCATCTACCGCTCATCCAACTTCAACCAGAAAACAATCTGATTAAAAACAATACGATAAATCACTCCATCGCCATTGGATGGCAAACGTTATCCTCGAAGGCGCACAAGGCTTTGCGAGATCTCGCACAAGCCATGATCCACTCACAACCAGCGCTGCAACGGCAACCAGTCGCTGACCCTGGCCAGCAGGCGGCGCAGGGTCGAGGGCGGGGCAGCCACCGAGTGGGATGAACGCTGCTGCCAGATCGCCAGCCACTGTTGCAACTCGGCGCACAGCGCGGGGCAGGCCAGATGCAGCACCAGCTCGGTGTTGAGCAGCAGGGAGCGCGGATCCAGATTGAAGCTGCCGAGTAGCGCCTCCTCCTCCCCCACCAGGATCAGCTTGGCGTGCAGGCTGAGGGATGTCCCCTCCAGCTCCGACAGCGCTATGCCCTGGCGTATCAGCCAGGGACGATGACGGCGGTAGGCGCCGTACACCAGCGGCACATCCGTGCTGGCCAGGGAGTTGGTCAGGATGTCGATGGTCACCCCCGCCTGGCGCTGCTGCCTGAGTCGGCGGCGCAGACCCCGGGTCAGGATGAGATAGGGGGTGACCAGGCGCAATGTGCCCTGATTGTCGGCCAGTTTGCGCCAGAGCAGGCGCGCCGTGGTGGGCCGGGATACCAACCCCTTGCCGGGGCGGTCAAACCACACCTCGGCCCGCCCGGCATGCCAGCACAGAGGGATCGGCTCGGGATCGAACAGGCTGGCGGGCAGGTCATAGACGGCCGCGATCTGCGGCTCGTTCAGGGTCAGCAGGAAGTCGTTCACCACCTGCACCTCGGCCCGTTGCAGCGGGCGGCGCAACAGACGGCGGATCGGGTGGCTCCAGCGGCTGCGCCAGAATTGATCGAACCCCTGCTCGACCCGCTGGCAGAGCGGGCCGCGGCAGGCGAGATCCAGATCGACGAACTGGGGGGCACCGCCGAGTCCGAAGTAACGATCCCCGATGTTGCGACCACCGATCACCGCTTGGCTGCCATCCACCAGCAGCAGCTTGTTGTGCATGCGGTGATTGATGCGGCGAAAGCTGAGCAGGCCTTCCAGCAACAGGGTCAGTGGCCGCCAGCCGCGCAACCAGAAGGGATTGAACAGGCGCACCTCGATGCCCGGCTGGTGGGCCACCATCTCCAGGAAGCGGTTGTCGCCGGCATAGAGGTCGTCGATGAGCAGCTGCACCCGCACCCCGCGTTTGGCGGCATGCAGCAGCTCCGACAGCAGCAGCTTGCCGCTGCTGTCCTCCTCCCAGCTGTAGTACTGGGCCTGGATCCGGCTTCTGGCGCCGCGGATCAGCTGACAGCGCAGCTTGAGCGCCAGCTCGGGCTGGTCTATCAGGGCGAATTCAGCGGGGATCATGGCGTCATCCGCCTGTCATGAGGAAATGGCATAACGCTGGCTAAGGGCCTCGTAGCAACAGGATGAAGGAATTTACCATGGAACTCACGGATCGCCCCGCCATCAGTCACAGACCGCAGGCCAGTGAGCCGGATCCCTCGCCGAGCGGCCAGCTGACCCCCTGGTATCTGCAACACAGGGATCAGGCCTGGCAGCCTTTCACCTCGCCCGCCCCATCGCACTAGCAGGACGTCAGGGCTGGGCCACCGCCTCGATGGCGGCCGCCTTGCCCTCCAGCTGGGGTAGACTGAAGCGGTAGGCCACATAGTACTTGTAGATGGTGCTGACATAGTTGATGGGCCCCTGGCCTACCTCGTTGGCCACCAGCTGCTCCACGTTGCCGAACCAGACGTCGGGATCCAGCCCGGCGGCCTCGGCCTTGGCCCTGAGCGCCTGCACCCGGTTCGGGCCGGCATTGTAGGCCGCCAGTGCAAACAGGTGGCGGTTGAGCACGTCCAGCTTGGGATCGTTGAAATAGGTGTCGAGGATCAACCGCATGTAGCGGCAGGCAGCCTCCACGTTACCCTCCAGGCTGGCGAGGCGAGCGCCGCGAATGCCCACTTCGCTGCCGGTACTCGGCAACAGCTGCATGATCCCCACCGCCCCCCGTTCGGAACGGATATTGGCATTGAGGCCAGACTCCTTGTAGGCCAGCGCCGCCAACATCAGCCAGTCCAGCCGGTACTTGTCGGCCTGCTGCTCCAGCACCTTGCGGATGGTCGACAACCGGCCCAGCGGATCCGGCGCCAGTATGTTGCTCATCTGGTCGTTGCGAGCCAGCAGGCGGCGCAGGGCCATGTCGCTGTAAAGAGTGCGCTTGCCGGCATCGGCCAGATAGTCGTTGACCGCCTTGAGCAGCTCTGGGCTGTTGTTGCGCAGGGCCCAGGCGCT
Source organism: Aeromonas dhakensis (assembly GCF_000820305.1). GTDB lineage: Bacteria > Pseudomonadota > Gammaproteobacteria > Enterobacterales > Aeromonadaceae > Aeromonas > Aeromonas dhakensis. The sequence goes on along the minus strand of NZ_CDBH01000003.1, from coordinate 25,197 downwards.
GCGGCCGTTGTCCCGCAGCGGGATCAACTTGTGGGCTCGCAGCCCGCTGATCATGCCGAGCCAGATCCGCCCCTTGAAGCTGTCGGTCACGGTGAGCGGTATGATGCCGGCCGCCACCATCTCCAGCAGATCCCCGTCCTGCAGGTATTCAGGCACGGTTTCGATATAGACGGGGGGCAGCCCCAGCTCGCGAAACAGCCAGTTGAGCTGGCGCAGGCTCTCGTAATAGCTGGAGCTGGCCCGCACCCAGACCCGCCGGCCAGAGAGCTGGGTAATGCGGTTGAAGGTCGGCAGGCTGTGCTGGCTCACCACCCACTCTTCGATGGGGGCGATCACCGGGTTGGAGAAGGTCACCTGCTCGCGCCGGGTCGGCGTCACCGTCATGTTGGCAGCCACCAGATCCCCCCGCCCCTCGGCGAGATAGTCCAGCAGCTTGTCCTGGCGCACCGGGATGTAGATGATCTTGAGCTTGATCTTCTCCTTGGCCAGGTAGGTCTGGTTCAGCCAGCGCTCGAACCCCTGCAGCTGGTTGACCAGGATGCCGTGCTGGGTCCCCTTGTCGAGGAAGAAAAAGCCCCGCTCATAGACCACCAGGGCCCTCAGCTCTTTCTTTTGCAATATGCTGGCGAGATCCCCTGGCTGGGGCAGCCGCTGCGGCTTGAGATCCGCCGCCAGCAGCGGCAGCGCCCACAGAATGAGCAGGCTCCAGAGCCAGCGCCGCCTCATGGCGTCACCGCCAGTGGCTGTCCGGGCAGGTCAAAGAGGTGATGAGCGACGTGGAGAGGGGGGGCGAAGAGCCTGCGCTGAACCATGATGAGATCGCCTTCTGTTGGCCGACTCGCGTCGGGCAAAACCATCTGTGGGATAACTAACTATAGAACGCAGACCCACAGCAGAAGGGTCAGCACGGCAGGCGAACCTGCCGTGTTTTCAGGGGGCTCAGATAGAGCGGGCACGCATCTCGAAAATGAGTTTTTCGGCGGTGCAGGTGAATTGCAGGCGGGCTTTCAGGATCACGCCGTTGGCGCCCTGGCTCAGTTCGCTGCTGCTCTTGGCTTCGGCGGTGACCTGCTTGGCCAGCGCCTCGTAGGCGGCCAGCTTGGTGCGGGCGTCGGCCTCTTCGGCGGCCTCGATCACCAGCTCCATCACATCATCGCCCTCGCCGATGATGGTGCCAATTTCGGCGAAGCAGCCGCAGCTGTCACAGGTCTCGTTCAATTCCACTTTCTCTTCTACGGACATCATTCAACTCCCACTTATTTCGGCTGTGATTCATCGTCACGCAAGGCTTTACGAAAATCCCTGATGGCGGTGCCCAGATCTTCCCCGGCGCCGGCCAGGCGTTTGCTGCCAAACACCACGACCACGACGACGAGCAGGATCAACAAATGCCAGATATGAATTCCACCGAGTCCCATAGGGATACTCCTGACTGATAGATACCGATCGTTTGTATCAAAAGAAGGCGCAAAGATTGTTGGGCAAAATCAAGACAGGCGCAAGTTTGCAAATAAATCACCAAAAAATACGGCGACCCAAAGGCCGCCGTATTGCTTGATGCTACTTGTCCCCTCAACCACTACATCCTGTACCAGCCGCCATTGAAGGCGAGAGACGTTTCGAGCATAAGTTCGCCTAGATATGAAAACAAATGGTATAAATTCATCTAAGAATTGAAGAGGATTCATATCATGTTGCTGGAACAGCTGGGGCGTATCGACCTCAATCTATTGATAATCCTGCAAGTTTTGCTGGAAGAACGAAACGGCAGCCGGGCGGCCCGTCGCCTGCATCTGAGCCAGTCTGCCGTCAGCAAAGCGCTCGGCCGGCTGCGGGAAACCTTCGACGATCCCCTGTTCGTGCGCTCGGCCTACGGGCTGGAACCCACAGCACGCGCCCTCAGCCTGCAGCAGCAACTGCAGCCGATCCTGCTGTCGCTGGACAACCTGATCCAGCCGCCGGATTTTGACCCGACCACCACCGAGCGGGAGTTCGTCATTGCCAGCATGGACAGCGCCTTCACTCTGTTCGCGCCGCTCTACCTGAGCGAGCTGAAACGGCAGGCACCCGGCATCCGGCTGCGCTACGAGGAGTGGACCGAGAACAGCCTGACCGAGATGAGCCAGGGCCAGGTGGACATCGCCTTCACGGTGCGGGAGAACTGCATCAACTCGGACTTTCGGCTCGATACCCTGCCCAACGCCATCTGTCAGCGACTGCTCGCCATCGACGATCTGACCTGCCTGGTGCAGCACGACCACCCAGCCCTGCACGAACCCGAGTGGGATCTCACCCGCTACCTGGCCTATCCCCACGTGCAGACCTATTGCGAGGGGCGCGATCGCTGGATGCTGGATCACAAGCTGGCGGAGCAGGATCTCTATCGTCGCATCGAGGCGACCGTGCCCTCCTTCGAGGCGGCGCTGCGGATGGGCATGCACTCGGACATGATAGTGACCCTCTCCCGGCTCTACGCCCGCCATGCCACCCAGGTCTACCCGCTGGTGCCGCTGCCGCTGCCCATCGCCCTCGACAGCATCTCCCACCTGCTGATCTGGCATCAGCGCCACGAGGAGGATCCGGGCCACCGCTGGCTGCGGGAAACCCTGCTGGCGCTGATCATGGGCAAGCTGGAACCCACTGCTGCCGAACCGGCCTGACTATCGGCACAGGGCCGCAAGACCCTGACGGTCACCTCGCCGGATCACAGGCAAAAAAACGGGGCTCATCTAGCCCCGTGTCTTTCCTGTTTGCATATCGGCTGGTCAGTTCTGCCCAGTCACCGCCAGGTAGTGGTGCACCCCGTCGAGCAGCATCTGCACCGAGATCATCACCAGCAGCATGCCCATCAGACGCTCCACCGCGGTGAGTCCTCGCTCACCCAGCAGCTTGTTGAAGACCTCGTAGAACATCAGGATCACCGCGCTGGCGCCCCAGGCCATCAGCAGGGCCAGCGACCAGTCCGCCATCCGGGTCGGCTCCTGGTTGGCCAGCAGCAGCAAGGAGGCCAGGATCGAGGGGCCGGCAATCATGGGGATCGCCATGGGCACCAGGAAGGGCTCCTCCCCCGCGGCCAGCCCGGTCACCCCCCCTTCACTCGGGAAGATCATCTTGATGGCGATGAGGAACAGTATGATGCCGCCGGCGATGCTGACCGCCTCCTGGCGCAGGTTGAGGAAATTGAGGATCTGCTGCCCGACGAACAGGAACGCCATCATGATCACCAGCGAAAACAGCAGCTCCCGCATCATCACCTTGCGACGTCGCTTGGGATCGATATGACGGAGGATCGACAGAAAGACCGGCAGGTTGCCCAGCGGATCCATGATCAGAAACAACATGACGGCAGCGGAGAAAGTATCCATACAACGCCCAGGCCAAGCCTTCAACAGAGGAGGGGAAAGAGGGCGAATATAACAAAGGCGGCGGGATTCGGCGAGCGCGGCAGGCGCTCGCCGGCGGGGATCAACCGTGGTTGCAGATCTTGTCGGCGCGGGTCTGGAAACCCTGCTCCGATTCGATGAACTTGCCGCGTTTGGCCAGGAAGTCGATCAGCGCCTCGGCATCCATCTCGCTGGCGCTGCAGGTATGGAAACGGGCATCCGCCCCGAAGCGTGCGTCTATGGCCTGCTTGAGGCTGGCCCGGGTGAACTGGCCGCCCTGCGCCAGCATCATCTCCATCACTTCGTGGCCGTGTACCGATTGAGTCATTGCAAACCTCTTGAATAGACATATTTGATGCCTATTAAATCCTGCTCCACTGCCGACGACCTTGATATAGGCCAACAAATTGCCGATTTCCCTGCCCCCGCACTGGTGATGGTCACGGCTTTGTCGATAATGTGGCAACCTAAGCAGGGGATGGCTACACTAACGCCCCTTTTTGCCAACGCAGACCGAATATAAGGACATTGGCGTCATGCTGTTCCATGGACTGGCTTTCAAACCCTGGCGGATCTGGACCCGCCGTCCGCTCTGGTTGAAGACCCTGCTCGGCATGCTGACGGGGATCGGGCTCGGCGCCGCTTTCAGCGAACAGGCATTGCTGCTCAAACCCATTGGCGTGCTGTTCGTCAACACCATCCAGATGCTGATGGTGCCTCTCATCTTCTGTTCGGTCATCGCCGGCCTCACTTCGCTGCTCAAGGGCAAGGCCCTAGACCGCATCGCCGGCAAGGCCATCGGCCTCTACCTCTGTTCCACCGCCGTCGCCATCTGCATCGGCCTGATGATGGGCTGGCTGCTGGAACCCGGCATGGGTGCCAATATGGGGCCCTATGAGCGGGTCGGCATGGCGGAGTCCCCCACCCTGGCCAGCGTGCTGAGCCACCTGGTGCCGCGCAACCCGGTGCAGGCCATGGTGGACGGCAAGATCCTGCAGGTGATCGTGTTCGCGGTGGCCCTTGCCCTCGCCCTCAACGCCACCGGTCGACGCGGCCGCCCCGCCATCCTCTTCTTCACCTCGCTGGCGGAGGGGATGTTCAAGCTGACCCAGATGGTGATGGCACTGGCCCCTTACGGCGTCTGTGCCCTGATGGCCTGGATGACCGGCAAGTACGGCATGAGCCTGCTGCTGCCGCTGCTCAAGGTGATCGGCGCCGTCTACCTCGGCTGCCTGCTGCACGTGCTCGGCGTCTACAGCAGCCTGCTGATCCTGCTGGCCCGCCTCAATCCGCTGCACTACTTCAAGAGCATCGTCGATGCCCAGGCGGTGGCCTTCACCAGCAGCTCCAGCAACAGCACCCTGCCCATCAGCCTGGCTTGTGCCGAGCGCCGGCTCGGGGTCTCCCCCGCCATCACAGCCAAGGTGTTGCCCATCGGCGCCACCATCAACATGGACGGTACCGCCCTCTATCAGGGGGTGACCGCCCTGTTCGTGGCTCAGGCCTTCGGGGTGGATCTGCACCTGGTGGATTACCTGACCATCATCAGTATTGCCACCCTGGCCAGCATCGGCACGGCGGGCACGCCGGGCACCGGCCTGATGCTGCTGACGCTGACCCTGACCGCGGTGGGACTGCCGCTGGAGGGGGTGGCACTGATCGCCGGGATCGACCGGATCCTCGACATGGCGCGCACCACGGTCAACGTCTCCGGCGATATTCTGGTTTCCGTATTGATTGCCCGCAGCGAGCGGGAGCTGGATCTGACGACCTATCACGACGCCAGCGCGGGGGAGGACATCGACTTCACCCTGCGCTGAGGCAGGGCGAGCGATTAATTTTCGTGGGGATCGTGGTGACAGCGCCAGCAGACATCGAAGTTGGCGCCGTTCTCCTCCCCGCACTGACCGCACAGCCAGCCGTTGCCCTGACGCTGCTGATAGCGTTCGATGACCCGTCCCGCCTTGCTGCGATCCTGCTCGCGCACCATCAGGGTCACCTGCAGCATGTCCACCGGCAGTTCGCCCAGGGCGCCCGACAGCGCCTCGCCATTGAGCCGCACCGGCACTCCTTCCACTTCCAGCGCCCCTTTCAGGGCGTGGGCCTCCAGCGAATGGGAAGCCCGATACAGATTGATCCAGTGATCCATGTCTTCCCCCTCAGATCCCCCACGATGCCGTTACCACGGCACCGACTCTGGCCGGCTACAGCAAGGTGTCTATGCCGTAGTCGGCCCCCTTGGCCACGATGAAATCGATGAACACCCGCAATTTTCGCGGCATCAGCCGCCGCTCCGGAAACAGCAGGTAAATGGGTACCCTGGGCTGCTGCCACTCGGGCAGCACGGACACCAAGGTCCCGCTCGCCAGCTCCTCGTGGCAGAGCATGGCGGGCAGAGAGGCGAGCCCCAACCCGGCCTTCGCCGCCTCTCGGGCACAGGTTATATTATTAACCCGAAAGCGGGAGGGAGGGTCAACCAGCACCTCCTTGTCATCCCGCTCGAAACACCAGTGCGAGGCCAGAAAGCCGCTGGTCACCGCCACCCGCTCATGTTGCACCAGATCCTCGGGATGAGTGATGGCGGGGCTGCGCGCCAGGTACGCCGGGCTGGCACAAATCAGGCGGGCATTGCTCCACAGCCGCCGTGCTGCCAGGTTCGAGTCGCTCATGTCGCCGATCCGCACGATCGCATCCAGCCCCTCGTTGATGGGATCCACGATGCGATTGGTCAGCTCCAGCTCCACCTGCAGACCGGGATAGGCCTGCAGAAACTCCGCCACCAGTCGCCCTACCACCAGCTGCCCTGCCTCGATGGGCACCGCCAGTTTGAGGGTGCCGGTCACCTCCTGCTGGCTGGCGCTCACCATCAGCTCGGCCTGGGCCAGCTCGTCCACCGCCTTGCTGCAGCGCAGATAGTACTGCTCGCCCGCCTCGGTCAGGGTGAGCTGGCGGGTCGAGCGGTAGAGCAGCCGCACGCCGAGGCGCTGCTCCAGCTCGGCGATGCGCCGACTCACCGTCGCCTTGGTCATGCCCAGCTCCTGGGCGGCCGCCGTGAAGGAACCCTTGTCGACGATCCGCACTAGAATCAATGCAGCGTTCAGATCCATTGTTGCACCAGTGAAACTGTATATCTCATAAATGGATACTAATCGAAACAGTTGGCCAGTGTTAGCCTGCCTCTCTTAAGTTCAGGAATCCCCCACATGAGTCAACACAAGAAGATCCCCCTGCTGGCCGCCATGATACTGGCCCTGCTCGGCCTGCTGTTTGCCGGTTACTGGTATCTGCACGGCCGCTACTTCGAGAGCACCGACAACGCCTACCTGCAAAGCGAGGTGACCGGCATCGGCTCCAAGCTCTCCGGCTACATCAGCGAAGTGCTGGTGACCGACAACCAGCCGGTGAAGGCCGGCCAGCTCATCGCCCGCCTCGACGACCGGGAGTACAAGACTAAGGTGGCCGAGGCCGAGGCCGACCTGCGCCTCAACCAGGCGACGGCGGAAAATCTCGCCGCCACCCGCACCCAGCAGCTGAGCCTCATTCGCCAGGCCGAAGCCAAGGTCAGCTCGGCCAATGCCGAACAGGTTCGGGCCCAGCAGCAGGTGCGCCGCGTCAGCCAGCTCAACCAGCGCCACTACAGCTCCCAGGACAGCCTGGACGAGGTACGCGCTGGTTTGCAGGTCAATCAGGCCCAGGAACAGGAGGCCAAAGCGGCCCTGCAGGCCGCCCGCGAGCGGCTGCTGGTGCTGGATGCCGAGGCCAAGCAGAACCAGGCCAAGCTGGCATTGAGTGCCGCCCAGCTGGAACAGGCCAAGCTGGAGCTTGCCTATACCGAGCTGCGGGCACCGGCCGACGGCATCATTGGCAAGCGCAGTCTGCGGGCGGGGCTCTACGTCCAGTCCGGCATGCAGGTGGCCAGCCTGGTGCCGCTGCAGCAGGTGTGGGTCGAGGCCAACTTCAAGGAGACCCAGCTGCTCCACATGCAGCCCGGCCAGAAGGTGGAGGTGATCCTGGATGCCTATCCGGATCAGCCGGTCGAGGGGATCATCGACAGCCTGGCACCGGCCACCGGTGCCAAGTTCGCCCTGCTGCCGCCGGAGAACGCCACCGGCAACTTCACCAAGATCGTGCAACGGGTACCGGTCAAGATCCGCATTCCGGATCCGGGCGCCCTGGCAGGCAAGCTGTTGCCTGGCCTCTCCACCGAGGTGATCGTCGACACCCGCAGCCCTGATCCCGTGGTCGCCGCCAACTGATGGACGCCATACCACGCCGCAACTGGATCGCGGTCATGGGGGGCCTCATCGGCGCCTTCATGGCCATCCTCGACATCCAGATCACCAACGCCTCCCTGAAGGACATTCAGGGGGCCCTGTCGGCCACCCTGAGCGAGAGCTCCTGGATCTCCACCTCCTATCTGGTGGCAGAGATGATCGCCATCCCGCTGAGCGGCTGGCTGAGCCGGGGGCTGAGCGTGCGGCGCTACCTGCTGTGGACCACAGGCGCCTTCATCATCGCCTCCGTGCTCTGCTCGTTCAGCTGGAACCTCACCAGCATGATCGTCTTTCGGGCGCTGCAGGGCTTCACCGGCGGGGCGCTGATCCCCATGGCCTTCTCCCTCATCGTCAGCCTGCTGCCGCTGCACAAGCGAGCCACCGGCATGGCACTGTTCGGCCTGTGCGCCACCTTCGCCCCCGCCATCGGCCCGACCCTGGGCGGCTGGCTGACCGAGCAGATGTCCTGGCACTACATCTTCTACCTGAACGTGCCGCCGGGACTGCTGGTGATGGCCATGCTGGCCCACGGGCTGGACAAGAAGCCGGTGGACTGGGAGGTGATCAAGCGGGTGGATCTCATCGGCATCCTTACCATGGCGGTGGGGCTTGGCCTGTTGGAAGTGGTGCTGGAAGAGGGCAACCGGGAGGACTGGTTCGGTTCCAGCTTCATCGTGCGGCTCACCGTCATCTCGGTGGTGGCGCTGGTGTTCTTCGTCATCAGCCAGCTGCTGCGCCGCCACCCCTTGGTCAACCTGCGGCTGCTGCACAACCCGCGCTTCGCGCTGGCCTGCTTCGCCTACCTGGTGCTCGGCATGGCGTTGATGGGCTCCATCTATGTGCTGCCGCTCTACATGACCCAGATCCACAACTACAACGCACTGGAAATCGGCGAGGTGCTGATGTGGATGGGACTGCCCCAGCTGCTGGTACTGCCACTGGTGCCCAAATTGACCCACAAGATAGATCCGCGCTATCTGGTGAGCTTCGGCTTTCTGGTGTTCGCCGTCAGCTGCTTCATGAACATGAACATGAGCGCGGACTACGCCGGGCCCCAGCTGATCCAGTCGCTCATCGTGCGGGCGCTGGGCCAGCCCTTCATCATGGTGCCGCTCTCCCTGGTGGCGACCGCCAGCCTGACGCCGGACGAAATCCCCTCCTCCTCCACCCTGCTCAACGTGCTGCGCAACCTGGGGGGGGCCTTCGGCATCGCCATCATAGCGACCCTGATCGACAACGATACCCGCACCCATGTCAGCCAGATCGGCAGTACCCTGGCCGCCACCAGCATAGAGGGACAGGCCTATCTGCTGCAGCTGGCCCAGAACATGATGGCCCAGGGCTCCGGCCCCGAGCTGGCCCGTCTGCAGGCTCAGGCCATGCTGTCGAACACCATCAGCCGCGAGGCGGCCATCATGGCCTACAATCAGGTGTTCTTCGTGATGGGTATCTTCCTGCTGATCGCCAGCGCCCTGATGCTGCTGCTCAAGCAGCCGGCCCCGAGGGCGCCGGATGCCGAACCGGTCGAGGCGTGAAAGAGTGGGAAGGGAGTAGCAAAACGGGCCGGCAGGCCCGTTTTTTATTGCGGCCCGCCGGTCAACCCGCCAACGAGGCGGCGATCAGGAACTGGGCGGCGAAGTAGCTGCTCATCACCCAGGCGGTGGCATGGGGGAAGGGGCGACGGAAGCGATCCAGCGCCAGCATGCTGTCGGAGAAGAGGAACATCAGCGCCCCCACCAGGGCGGCGGCGCTGCCGGCGGTGAGGGAGGCATGCCAGGCACCGGCGGCCACCCAGGCCATGCCGATGATCACCAGCATGTAGCAGAAGACGGGGATCTTCATCTCCCCGAGCTTGCCCCACAACAGGCCGAACACCATGCCGGCCACCAGCAGCAACAGCAGGCCATCCACCAGGTTCAGCACCAGCGGCCCCTGGGCGAAACCGACGATGTAGCAGAGGTGCGCGACAAGAAATGCCGCCAGCCCCTGGATGAAGCGGTCGCTCGGCAGCATCAGCAGCACGTCGCCGGCCAGCGACAGGCAGAGACCGAGCAGGATCCAGGCGTGGGAGCCGTCGTGGTCATAGCCCTGATAGCCGAACGCCAGCGCTATGATGAGCAGCATGGTCAGCGGCTTGCTGATGTAGAACTGACGGGAGTCTGAGCCGTAGGCCGCACGAATGTGCCACCAGCCCGATGCGATGATCAAGAAACTCAATAACATGCCCTGCTCCTCACGTGTCGCTCGCAGTCATACGGCAACATCTTCTTGCTGACAGGGAGAGTAACAAATTCCCCCGGCCAGTGGCAGAGGCGCTCAGCAAACGAGCACTCTACGCCTAAAGTCTAATTGTCCCGCACTCCCGGTTCGGGCATAAGGAACGGGTTCGGAGGATCACCATGGAAGAAGCAATGAGAAACTATCTGCCCGCCATCGACATCATGATGTGCCACTTGGGAATCAGCTTTGAGCAGGCCTGCGAACAGCTGGGATTGAGCCAGGTGGAGCAACAGACCCTGAGCCTGCTGCAAGAGCAGGATCCGCAAGAATAAGCCTTCCCGGTATCAGACATCATGATGTGTCACTTGGGAATCAGCTTTGAGCAGGCCTGCGAGCAGCTGGGATTGAGCCAGGTGGAGCAACAGACCCTGAGCCTGCTGCAGGAGCAGGATCCACAGGATTGAACCCCACACGGGGTAAATAAAAACGGCGCCATCGTGGCGCCGTTTTTATTGGGTGCGGGATCAGCGTGCCTGACGGCGCCGCTGCAGCCAGATCACGGCGCCGAACAGCAGGAAGCCCGGCAGCCACATCAGCTCCTTGGGCCAGCGCTCGGTGGGCGCCTTGACGCTCAGGATCTGCTGGTCCATCTCCAGCCCCAGCTCGGCGGCCTGGCTGCCGAAGGTGACGCTGTCGATCAGGATCTTGCCGTCCTGCTCATAGGTCTGGATCCCCAGCTTGGCCAGACGATCCTCACCGCTCGCGCCATCCGGCACCGGCAGCAGCACGGTGAAGCGGCGCAGCTTGCCCACCGCATCTTCCCCTTCCATCCGCAGGCGCAGGGTGCTCTCGGCCTCCACCTGGCCCATGGTCTGGGCCAGCTCGGCTGGCGCGGCGTCGCGATACGGGTCGTGCAGCATGTCCATCCAGAAGCCGGGACGGAACAGGGTGAAGGCCACCAGCAGCAGCAGCACGCTCTCGTACCAGCGGCTCTTCACCAGGAAGTAGCCCTGGGTGGCGGCGGCGAAGATCAGCATGGCGATGGTGGCCACGATGAAGATCAGCACGCCGTGGGCGAAGTCCACGTTGATGAGCAGCAGGTCGGTGTTGAAGATGAACAGGAACGGCAGTGCCGCGGTGCGCAGGCTGTAGTAGAACGCCGTGATCCCGGTCTTGATGGGGTCGCCCTTGGAGACGGCAGCCGCGGCGAACGAGGCCAGCCCCACCGGCGGGGTCACATCGGCCATGATGCCGAAGTAGAAGACGAACAGGTGCACGGCGATGAGCGGCACGATGAGGCCGTTCTGCTGCCCCAGGGTGACGATTACCGGCGCCAGCAGGCTCGACACCACTATGTAGTTGGCGGTGGTGGGCAAGCCCATGCCGAGGATCAGGCTCAGCAGGGCGGTCAGCAGCAGCATCAGCAGCAGGTTGCCCATGGAGAGGAACTCCACCAGATCCGCCAGCACCAGGCCGACGCCGGTCTGGGAGACGGCCCCGACTATGATGCCGGCAGTGGCGGTGGCGATGCCGATGCCGATCATGTTGCGGGCACCGGCGATCAGCCCCTCGCGCAGATCCACCACGCCGTCGGTGAAGCTGCCGTAGTCATGCTTGCCATCGGTGCGCAGCCAGTTCAGCAGCGGGCGCTGGGTCAGCAGTATGATGATCAGCATCACCGAGCCCCAGAAGGCCGACAGGCCCGGGGAGAGTCGCTCCACCATCAGACACCACACCAGTACCACCACCGGCAGCAGGAAGTGCAGGCCGGAGAGCAGCACGGCGCGGGTTTCCGGCAGCTCGTCCAGCGGCTTGTCCGGATCTTCCGACGGCAACGGCTCGTTGCTGGCGGCGATCTTCAGCAGTCCCAGGTAGGCGGCGGCCAGCAGCACGCTGATCCCCGGCAGGGCGTAGTCGCCCAGCGCCGGCTTGAGCCAGCCCAGGCCATAGTAGACCGCCATGGAGAGGCCGCTGATGAGAGCGGCACCGAAGGCGAAGCCGGTCAGGCGGCGCAGCCAGGGCCGCGGCTGACGGTTGCCGATGGGCTGCATGCCGAGCTTGAGCGCCTCGAGGTGCACTATGTAGAGCAGCGCGATGTAGGAGATGGCCGCCGGCAGGAAGGCGTGCTTGATGATCTCGACGTAGGGGATGCCAACGTACTCCACCATCAGGAAGGCGGCGGCTCCCATGACCGGGGGCATGATCTGGCCGTTGACCGAGGAGGCCACTTCCACCGCGCCGGCCTTCTCCTTGGAGAAGCCGACCCGTTTCATCATGGGGATGGTGAAGGTGCCCGTGGTCACCACGTTGGCGATGGAGGAGCCGGAGATGACGCCGGTTAGGGCCGAGGCCACCACGGCTGCCTTGGCCGGGCCGCCGCGCAGGTGGCCGAGCAGGCTGAAGGCGAGCTGGATGAAGTAGTGGCCAGCACCGGCACGCTCGAGCAGGGCGCCAAACAGCACGAACAGAAAGACGAAGCTGGTGGAGACCCCGAGGGCGATGCCGAACACCCCTTCGGTGGTGATCCACTGGTGGTTGGCCAGCGCATGCAGGCTCACCCCGCGGTGGGCCAGCAGGGAGGGCATCCAGGGACCGGCCAGGCTGTAGGCCAGGAAGACGATGGCGATCACCGCCAGGGCCGGGCCGAGGGCACGGCGGGCGGCTTCCAGCAGCAGCGGAATGCCGATACAGGCGACCACGAAGTCCATGGTGGTCAGGTTGCCGGGGCGCTGGGCCAGCTGCTCATACATGATGAACAGGTAGCTGGCGACGGCGGCGCCGATGAGGCCAAGGGCGATGTCACCGAGCGGCACGCGGTCGCGCGGCGAGCTGCGCATGGCCGGGAACACCAGATAGGCGAGCAGGATGGCGAAAGCCAGGTGAATCGAGCGTGTTTCAGTGTCGTTGAGAACACCGATGCCGAGAGAGAACGGCAGCGGCGAAGCGATCCAGAGCTGGAACAGGGACCAGATCAGCGCAAGACCCGCGATGATCCAGCTCATGGTGCCCACCGGCAGGCGGGCTCCCACATCCTGGGCGATCAGCTCCTCGGCCGAGAGCGCCTCTTGTTGTTGTGTTTGCTGCATAGTGTGGCTCTGTTGGTACTGCAATAAATGAGACTCGCCCCCCCGAGGGAGGAGCGAGTCTGGGGCACATCCGAAACCGCAACCGGATTACATCCAGCCACGTTCCTTGTAGTAGCGCACCGCGCCTTCATGCAGCGGGGCGGAGAGACCCACCTTGATCATGTCGGCTTCCTTCAGGTCGGCGAAAGCCGGGTGCAGGCGCTTGAAGCGATCCAGGTTGTCGAACACGGACTTGACCAGCTGGTAGACCACTTCCGGATCGGCCTTGGCGCTGGTGGAGAGTACGGCCTTGCCACCGATGGACGGGGTCGGGTTCGGGCTGCCCTTGTACAGACCACCCGGGATCTCGGCCTTGCTGTAGTAGCTCTTCTCGGCCAGCAGCTTGTCGATCTCGGGGCCGGTCACCGGCACCAGCACGGTGTCGGTGGTAGTGGAGGCTTCCTGGATAGCGCCGTTGGGGTGACCGACGAAGTAGCTCATGGCGTCGATGTTGTTGTCACCCAGGGCAGAGGCCTGCTCGGCGGGTTTGAGCTCGGAGACCAGACTGAACACAGACTTGTCCCAGCCCTTGACGGCCATGATCTCTTCGAAGGTGTCGCGCTGGCCGGAGCCCGGGTTGCCGATGTTGACGCGCTTGCCCTTCAGATCGTCGAAGCCGGCAATCTTGGCGTCCTTGCGGGCCAGGATGGTGAACACTTCGCTCTGCAGGGAGAAGACGGCGCGGATGTCATCCATCGGACCCTCGGCCTTGAACGGCTCGACGCCCTTCATCGCCTTGTACTGGTGGTCGGACTGCATGATGCCGAAGTTGAACTCGCCGGAGCGGATGCCGTTGACGTTGGCAACACCGCCGCCACTGGCCGGGGCGTTGCACTTGATCTGGTGATCGGCGGCGCCGCGGTTGAGGAAGCGACAGATGGACTGGCCCGCCACGTAGTAGACACCGGTCTGACCGCCGGTGCCTATGGTCACGAAGCGCTCCTGCGCCTGTACCGGACCACCAAACGAGACACCGACCAGAGCTGCCGACAAGGCACACGCCAGGGATAATCCTTTCATGTTGTTCATCCTTTTTGATTGATTCAGCTCGCCCGTTCCACGGGCGAATGCAAGACAAACCGCCGTGCTGCGTCGGCGGTCGTCCGTGACCTCGCGATGAGGAAATGGGTGAACGACCAGCGTTCCCCAAAAAGCCACCAGCATCCTGTGGTGAGACAGTCGGCTTCATGCCAACCAGAGATAATTGGCACCGAGGGGGCCAATTAAAGAGTTATAACGGCATCGATTAAGCACACGGCGCCAACATAAATCAAACAAAAACACAAAATGAAGGATATCGGTCGCCAGAAATTTGAAGCCGATCATTAATTTGCCGATCGAAGATTAATTGGTTGTGCTACCGGACAGCAGGCGGGAAGAGGGAAAGGAGATTCTTTTGCAGCCCTTGTCTGGCAAGGGCTGCAACCTTGGTGACTTATGCTTTTGGCTTGGCCAGATCCAGGATAAACGCAAACTCCAGCGCGATATCCTCGTAGGCCTTGAAGCGGCCCGACTTGCCGCCGTGGCCGGCGTCCATGTCGGTACTCAGCAACAACTTGTTATCATCCGTCTTCAGCTCCCGCAGCTTGGCCACCCACTTGGCCGGCTCCCAATACTGCACCTGGGAATCGTGCAGGCCTGTGGTGACCAGCAGATTCGGGTAGGCCTGCGCCTTGACCTGATCGTAGGGGCTGTAGGCCTTCATGTAGTCGTAGTAGCGCTTCTGGTTCGGATTGCCCCACTCGTCGTACTCACCGGTAGTGAGGGGGATGGACTCGTCCAGCATGGTGGTGACCACGTCGACGAAGGGCACCTGGGCCACCACGCCGCGATAGAGCTGGGGCGCCTGGTTGATGACGGCCCCCATCAGCAGGCCGCCGGCGCTGCCGCCCATGGCGTAGACCTGATCCCTGGCACCATAACCCTGCGCCACCAGCGCTTCGGTCACGTCGATGAAGTCGTTGAAGGTGTTCTGCTTCTTCAGCAGCTTGCCATCCTCATACCAGTGGCGGCCCAGCTCCTCGCCACCACGAATGTGGGCGATGGCGTAGACGAAGCCGCGGTCCAGCAGGCTCAGCCTGGCGCTGCTGAAGTCCGGATCCATGCTGGCGCCGTAGGAGCCATAGCCGTAGACCAGCAGCGGATTGGTGCCTGCGCCGGTCCCCTCTTTCTTGAACTGGTCCTTGCGATAGACCAGCGACACCGGCACGGCCACGCCGTCACGGGCAGTGATCCAGAGCCGCTCGCTGGCATATTGATCGGCCTTGAAACCCGCCACCGGCTGCTGCTTGAGCAGGGTGCGCTTGCCGCTGTTCAGGTCGAGCTCGTAGGTGGAAGACGGCGTGGTCATGGAGGAGTAGCCATAGCGCAGGGCGCTGGTGTCCGGCTCCGGGTTGTAGGCAAGCCAGGTGACATAGGCGGGATCGTCGAAGGCGATCTCCTTCTGCTCGCCGCTCTGCCAGTTGACCTGGCGCAGCCGGGTCAGCCCCTGACTGCGCTCCTCCAGCACCAGCCACTCCTTGAACAGGGCATAGCTCTCCAGCAGTACATCCGGATTGGGGGCGATCACCGCCTTCCAGCGCTCCACCGGGCTCTCTTTGGTCTCGTAGAGGCCGAAGTTCTTGCCGTCCTTGTTGGAGCGCACATAGAAGCGGCCGCGGTAGTGATCCAGGCTGTACTCGTGATCCACCTGGCGCGGCAGGAACAGCCGCGGCGCCTGGGTCGGCACGTTGGCATCGATGAGGCGCGCCTCGCCGGTAGTGGTGCTGGAGAGGGCGATGACGATGAAATCTTCCGAGGTGGTGGCATAGAGGCTCACATAGAAGGTGTCGTCCTTCTCCTCGTAGACCAGGGTGTCCTTGGCGGGATCCGTACCCAGCTCGTGACGATAGACCTGGTAGGGCAGCAGGGTCTTGGGGTGCTTGCGCACGTAGAACACCGTCTTGCTGTCGTTGGCCCACACCAGATTGCCGGAGGTGTTCGGAAGCGTGTCGGCGGCCCACTTGCCGCTCTCCAGATCGAAGAACTGGATCTGGTACTGGCGGCGGGAGAGGAAATCTTCCGCCACCGCCAGCCAGCGGTTGTTGCGGCTCACCTCAAGCGCCCCCAGAGCGTAGAACTCGTGGCCCTCGGCGCGCTGGTTGCCGTCCAGCAGCAGGCTTGTAGCCTCTTCACCAATTTTGCTACGTGAATAGATGGCGTACTCCTTGCCCGGCTCGTAGCGGGTCTGGTAGCGATAGCCGTTCTTCACATAAGGCACCGACTCGTCCTGCTGGGGAATGCGGGCCACCATCTCCTGATAGAGCTGGTCGCGCAGCGGCTTGACCGGTTTGAGCATGGCGTCGGTGTAGGCGTTTTCGGCCTCCAGGTAGGCCAGCACCTCGGGTTTCTGGCGCTCGTCATCGCGCAGCCAGTAGTAGTTGTCGACCCGGGTATCCCCGTGTTTTTTCAGGGTATGGGGGTGTTTGGCGGCCACGGGAGGCTGGATCTGGGTGTCGCGTGTGGGCATGGCGGACTCATCATTGGCATATGAACAGGGAACGGCGGCCAGGCAAGCCAGCAGCAGAAGCCCTCGGGAAAAGGTGAACATGTCGCATCCTTTGCGCTTTAAAAGGGTTGGCGGACCTGAGCCTTGGCTCCTTGGACAGGGGACCAATCTGCCCCTTGTCGCCTTCAGTTGCAAGTTCTCCCGCGCCGGGATGTAAAAGGGCCGCCATCTCGCGATGGCGGCCCCCATACCTGACCGTGAGCGACACGGGCTCGCTCAGGTGTGCCTCACATGATGGAAGCGTGTCCGCTCACAGCCAGCCTTCATCAGCCGGGGTAGCTCGACCAGACCCTGGTCGCGCCCTCATTGCTGATGCTCAGCACCTGATAGGGCTGACCCGGAATATCCATACCCGGCGCACTCTGGGGCATGCCCGGAATGGTCAGGCCGCGGATCGCCGGTTTTTCCTTGAGCAGTTTCTGCACATCGGCGGCGGGCACGTGTCCCTCGATCACATAGCCGTTGACCACGCCGGTGTGGCAGGAGGCCAGCTGCGGAGTGATACCGTACTGCTGTTTGACCGGTGCAAGCTGTTCGGTTTCGATGACCTCGAGCTCGAAGCCATTCTCTTCCATGTGCTTGTTCCAGGCCTGGCAGCAGCCGCAGTACTTGGATTTGTAGACGGTCATCTTCTCGGCCGCGAGAGCAGAAAAGCTGACGGTACCGGCCAGCACGGCCAGTAGCAGGGATTTGTACATAACTCACCTCAGATTGAATGAAACATGCCCGGAAACGGGGGTCAGATTCAAGCCAGGGTGCGGGGAGGACGCTCCAGCCGGTCGGTCGGGACATCCGGCATGAACTGGGAAGGGGAGATGAAATCCGGGGCGTCGGGCTCCAGCATGGCAACCGTCAGGCTGTCACTGCTGAGTACCGTCATGGCGAGCGCCGAGGTGAAGCTGCCGCAGGGCATGGCCTTCTCCAGGGTGCGTTCGCTCTGGCTGCAATGAGGCGTCAGGGTACAGAGATCGGTCGCCGCCCGGCTGCCAAACGACATCAGCACCATCAGCAGACTCCACAGGGGGAGCCAGCGGCGGGCGCGAGCGAGTTGGCGACGGGTCAGAACCATGAGACGACTCATTGACGAAAGGTGGCCTATGGTAACCCCTGGCCCAGGGGGAGGGTCAAGCCCTCCCCCTCTTCCAGTCAGCCTCCATCAAGGTTGCTGACGGGTGGCCGCCAACACGATCTCGCGCACGCAGACATTGGCCGGCTGGTTCCATGCATAGAGCACTGCCTCGGCGATCACCTCGGGCGCAATGACGCCGCCCATCTGATCCTTCCAGTCGTGGTAGCCGGCCTTGATGCTCTCGTCCGTGGTGTGGCTGAGCAGCTCGGTCTCCACCGCGCCTGGGGCTATGGTCACCATCCGCACGCCGACATCGGCCACCTCTTCCCGGATGTTTTCGGTCAGGGCGTGTACCGCGAACTTGGTGGCGCAGTAGGCGGCATGGTTCGGGAAGGTCTTGCGACCGGCGATGGAGCTGATGTTGATGATGGTGCCGCTGCGGCGCGCCTTCATCCCGGCCAGCACGGCGTGAACACCGTTCAACACCCCCATCACGTTGATGTTGAGCATCTGCTGCCACTCGGCCGGATCCTGCACGTCGGCCTGGCCCAGCAGCATGACGCCGGCATTGTTGACCAGGCAGCCGACCGGACCGAATTGCGCCTCGGCCTGCTGGATGGCGGCTTTCATGGCGGCGGTGTCGGTCACGTCGACCCCGATGCAGAGGGTATCGGGCAGGCCCAGCGCCTGCATGGGCTCGACCCGGCGGGCCAGCAACAGCAGCGGATGGCCGGCGGCCGAGAAGGCGCGGGCGATGGCGGCACCGATCCCGGCGGAGGCACCGGTGATCACGACGAGAGGCTTGGACATGATGTTTTCCTTCTGATTCAAGAGTCGGTTTGAGCAAACAAGCGGCTGGCCAGCACGGAACGGGATCACTATAGTCACTGCATCCATCAGTGATAAATATTGTTTTCCGCTGGTTATCATCTGAAAAAACTATGGTTGGGCTTATGCTGGATCTGAGACTGCTGCGCTTCTTCATCGCCATCTATGAAGAGAAGAACATCACGGCGGCGGCCGAACGCTGCCACGTCAGCCAGCCCTCCCTCTCGGCGGGGCTGCGCCAGCTGGAAGAGACCCTGGGTGACAGCCTGTTCATCCGGGGCAAGAAGGGGGTGGCGGCCAGGGATCAGGCCCATTACCTCTATCCCCACGCGGTCAAGCTGGTGGAAGAGGCGCGCCGGCTGCCGGCGCTGTTTCGCCAGAAGGCGACGCGTGCGCGGCTCAACATGGCCATCATGCCGGACCTGAGCCGGCGGCGGGTGGCGGGATTGCTGCAGCAGGTGCAGGCGGTACTGCCCGAGCTGGATCTCACCCTCTCCGATTACGGGACGCCTGCCGACTGTCGGCTGACTCTGGATGCTCTGCGCCGGGAGGACGAAATCTTCCTGCCGCTGTGGGAGGAGGATTATGTCTTGTGCGTGCGCCGCGACCATCCCCTCGCCAGCCGCCAGCAACTCGAGTTGGCCGAGCTGCAACATTATGATTTTATTGAGTGCCCTCCCTGCGAAGCCCATCAGCAAACCATAGGCCTGCTGGCCTGTGACCGGCTCACCCTCAATCTGGTGGCCAAGGCCGAGAGCAAGGGGCTGGTGATGGCGCTGGTGCTGGCCGGGGTCGGCATCAGCTTTCTGCCGGACGGACTGGTGGAGGACGAAGCGGGTCTGTGTACCGTGCCGGTGCGCGGACCACGGATGTTCCGGCGCATCGGCCTCTGCTATCCCGCCCACCAGACCCTCAATCCGGCGCTGCGCGAGCTGATCCCGGAGCTGGCGGGCCACGGCGCTTCTTGTTAACGTCGCTGCGCAATGCATCTTTTGCCGGCATCCACTCCTCTTCAGGTCAGGACCCCATGAAACGCATTCTGGTCATCTTCTCACACCCGGCGCTGCAGAGCTCCCGGGCCAACAAGCAGCTGCTGCAGGCCATCGACGGGCTGGAGGGCATCACCCTGCACGACCTCTATCTGCACTACCCGGACATGTTCATCAACGTGAAGCGGGAGCAGGCCCTGCTCTCTGAACACGACATCATCGTCTTCCAGCACCCCTTCTACTGGTACTCCTGCCCCGCCATCATGAAGGAGTGGATGGATCTGGTGCTGGAGTACGGCTACGCCTATGGCCCGGAAGCCCACGCCCTCAACGGCAAGCAGTGGCTGTCGGCCATCACCACCGGCGGTGCCCCCGAATCCTACTGCAGCGCCGGCTACAACCAGCGCCCGCTGCTCGACTTCCTGCTCCCCTTTCAGCAGACGGCCCAGCTGTGCGGCATGAGCTGGCTGCCCCCGTTCGTGCTGCACTCCTTTCACAAGATCCGGGACCCGGAGGCGCTGCGCCGCTGCGGCCAAGACTATCGCCAGTTGCTGTGCGCCCTGCGCGACGAGCAGCTGACCCCGGAACAACTCGGCGGCAGCCCCTATCTGCGCGATCTGCTGGAGGTACTCCCATGACCCGAACTCGCTCCGGGCGCCAGCCCGGCCTGCCTTCATCGGCCTCCACCACGGCGCGGAGGATCCGCTGATGGGACACGGTTTGCTGTTCGATGCCTTCATCTACCTCTCCGCCGCGGTGATCGCGGTACCGCTGGCCAAGCGCTGGGGGCTGGGATCCGTGCTCGGCTACCTGCTGGCGGGGATCATCATAGGCCCCTTCCTGCTGGGGCTGGTGGGTGAGCAAAAAGATGTGATGCACTTCGCCGAGTTCGGGGTGGTGCTGATGCTGTTTCTGGTCGGGCTGGAGCTCAGGCCGGCGCTGCTGTGGCAGCTGAAGGGGCCCATTCTCGGCACCGGCGGACTGCAAGTGCTGCTCACCACGGCAGCCCTGACCGGCGTGGCCCACCTCATTGGCCTGCCCTGGCAACAGGGGCTGGCCATCGGCCTCATCCTGGCGCTCTCCTCCACCGCCATCGTGCTGCAGAGCCTGCAGGAGCGCAAACTGATGCAGAGCGAGAGCGGCCGCTCCGCCTTCGCCGTGCTGCTGTTCCAGGACATCGCCGTCATCCCCATCCTGGCGATCCTGCCGCTGCTGGCCATCGCGCCGGTGGCCAGCAGCGGCAGCTCGGAGCTGGCCGGCTGGCAACACGGCCTGCTGGTGGTGGCCGCCATCTCCGGCATAGTGCTGGGGGGTCATTACCTGATGCGCCCGGTGTTTCGCGCCATCGCCCAGTCCCACATGCGGGAGATCTTCGTCGCCGCCGCCCTGCTGCTGGTGATCGCCATCGCCGTGCTGATGGAATCGGTCGGCCTCTCCCCCGCTCTCGGCTCCTTCCTCGCCGGCGTGGTGCTGGCGGACAGCGAATATCGCCACGAGCTGGAGGCGGACATAGAGCCGTTCAAGGGGCTGCTGCTCGGCCTCTTCTTCATGTCGGTCGGCGCCGGCATCAACTTCGGGCTATTTGCCGAACATCCGCTGCTGATCCCGGCCCTGGTGGTCGGCCTGATGCTGCTCAAGTGGCTGGTGTTGATGGCGCTCGGCTTCATCATCCGCATCTCGCCGAGCCAGCGCTGGACCTTCGGGTTGGCGCTGGCCCAGGGGGGGGAGTTCGCCTTCGTACTGTTCTCGTTCGCCGCTCAGAACAGGGTATTGCCGGGGGATACCATCGCCCTGCTGACTCTGGTGGTGGCGCTCTCCATGGCGCTGACGCCGCTGCTGCTGATACTCAACGATAGGGTGATCCAGCCCTGGTTCGACTACCGCAACCAGAGCGAGGTCCCGCAGCACGAACAGCCGGAGCTGGTGGAGCACCCGGTGATCATCGCTGGCTTCGGCCGCTTCGGTCAGATAGTGGGTCGTTTGCTGCACGGTCACGGCATAGGTACCACCATCCTCGAGCAGGATGCCAGCCAGATCGAGATGCTGCGCAAGTATGGCTATCAGGTGTTCTACGGGGATGCCAGCCGGCTCGACCTGCTGCACGCCGCCGGTGCCCACAAGGCCAAATTGCTGGTGCTCTCCATCAACGACCCTGCGACTTCACTCGAAGTGATTGAAATGGTGAAGAAACACTTCCCGCACCTTAAGATACTGGCGCGAGCCCAGGATCGTCCCCACGCTCACGAGATCCTGCGCCAGGGCGTGGGCAGCGTGTATCGGGAAACCCTGGGTTCCGCCGTGGATCTGGGGGTGGAAGCCCTGACCCAGCTCGGTTTTCGGGCCAACCAGGCCTGGCGGGCCGGGCAGACCTTCAAGCAGCACGACAACTGGCTGCTGCGGGAGCAGGTCAACTACCTGGACGACGAACACACCTATATCAACAAGAGCCTGCAATACCGGGACATCCTCTCCGATCTGCTGCAAGACGATCAGGAAGGACAGGAGCGCATTCACGCCCACAACTGGAACAGCGGTCTGCCCGACAACGACAAGGAAGCAATATGATTGCCTATTACCCCCTGCTCAAACAACTGCACATGACGCTGGCGCTGGTCAGCGTGCTGCTGTTCCTCTATCGCTGGCTGCTGGCCCTGGGGGGCAGTGCCCGCCTGCAGCAGAAGTGGCTGAAGATCCTGCCCCATGTCAACGACACCTTCCTGTTGTTGTTCGGGGTAGTGCTGGCGGTGACCCTGCAGATGAGCCCGGGTCAGCAGCCCTGGCTGATGGCCAAGCTGATCGCGCTGGTGGTTTACATCGGCCTCGGCGTCATGGCGCTCAAGCGCCCTGCGCGCAGTCAGAAGCTGGTGGCCGGCCTCGCGGCCCTGGCGGTATTCGGCTACATGGTGGGCGCCGCCATCACCAAGTCGGCCTGGTCCTGGCTGGCCTGATCCGACAGCAAAAATCCCCGCCCGGTGGAGGAGAGTCCTCTCCTCCACATCATATTCTGCGCTTACCCATCATTTCTGTTTTTTCTTCTATGCCAAATCCGTAAGACAGCACTTTCATTTGGCGAATTTTCATCATTTTTTAGCCTCAATTGCTGCCAGAAAAGAGAGCGTTCTCTTTTATGATCATGTAGTTAGCTTGGTTTGTATGAAAATGGCGACAGTTGTCGCAGCAAAACTTGCGACATAGACTGTCGCAAGGCATGGCTAGGATACACTCAACGCTAAACCAGTGAAGGCATGCACCATGAGTAAGAAGCTGTTACGACAACTGACCTTGGCGCGTTGCATCCCGCACCGCCCTTACAAGCTGACCGCCAGCCAACTCCAGGTAAAACTGGAAGAAGAAGGCATTCATGTCAGTCTGCGTACCGTGCAACGGGACCTGGAAGAGATGTCCGGCATGGGGTTGTTCGATCTCACCTCGGATGAACGCAGCAAACCACACGGCTGGTGCTTCGAGCGCCATGGCCTCAACGATTTTGCCAACATCATGCCGCTGTCGCTGGCAGTGGCGCTGAAAACCTGGAGCGACCAGGCCAGCCAGCTGCTGCCCGCCAGTGTCCTGACCGAATTGAACCCGCTGGTCGACAAGGCCAGCCAGGTGATCCGTGACAGCCAGAGCGAACTGGCGGAACGCTGGCTCGAGAGCGTGCACCAGTCACCGCGTCCGTTTGCCGGCAACCCGGAGATCCGCCGCAGCACCCTGATCCGCGATGCTCTGTGGCGTGGCCGCAAGTTCAGCGCCGAGATCCAGCGTGTCATCAAGGAGCGCACCGTGTGGCTCTGCTATGACCGCATCAATCCGCTCGGCATTCTGAACCAGGCAGAGGGGCCGACCCTGCTCTGCACTCTGTCCGAGCTGGATCCCAAGGTCTACGGCATCCCGTTCGACCACATCAAGAACGTGGAGCTGACCAACTTCAGCGCGACCCAGCCGAAGGATTTCAATATCCAGAAACTGATCCGCGATCAGGGGTACCAGGATGTCAGCGGGCCGATCCGCTTCGTCGGTCGCATCGATGCCAACTGCCCGACCCTGGTCGACGGCCAGATCCCCGGCCACAACCCGCGCATGACTCGCTACGACAAGCGCAGCGTGGTGGTGGAAACCGAGGTGCAGGACACTCCGGAGTTCCGTACCTGGCTCAACAACATGAGCGGGAACTTGGAAGTGCTGGCGCCAGAGTCCTTGCGCAAGGCATATCCGACACCGGGTAGCCGCGTCAGCTGACACCTTCTCAAAAAGCCGGGCCAAGCCCGGCTTTTTGTATTCTTTTTGAGCATATTTATTCAACTAATTTTTAAGCCTTACCCTCCGAATTGAGCCTGTTTTTACCATCGTTTTCGCCCTGTTTTTGCGTGTGAGAGATCAGCCATCGCCGCTGTAAGAGGCCACTGTGTCGAACCGTACGCGAAGCCATCTTTGAATCCTTATGATTTCCTGCGAAACAAACTAACACCATGATTAATATGAATTTATTATCAAAACCATGATCGTTTAAGCGTTCCTATCACACCGACAACGCCAACTCCTCCCTTGTTCCGCCCTCTGGTTCCCTTAATATGAGTCTCACAAGGACGAAGCTGATTCGGCAGGATGCAGAAACAGCGCATAAGCAGGGAATAAACCACAGGACGTGGGCAGGGAACACCTCAGGATGAGGCCGATAGCCAGGATGGTTATCAAAGGGAATACAGGACACCGCGGGACGTGGTTGAGGACACCTAGGGATGAGGCAGAGCAGCAGGATTGTTGCTCTTCAGGACGAACAGGAACCTCGCCGGAGGCGAGCAGGACAGCTTCAGGATGAAGCGAGATAACCCGGATGGTTATCTGTCAGGATGACGTAAGGAACACCACGGGATGTGGTAACGGACACCTCCAGGATGGAGAGAGTGCAGCAATCAGGATCGATTGCCAGGCTAGGATGGCCACAGGACACCTCAACGGATTGGGAAGGGGATATTCCGAAGGATCAGGATAAAGTCAGGGATTGCAGGGAGCGTTGCAGTTCAGGGACTGGACGAAATGACTCGAGGGGACGGCAGCTGCCGTCCCCTTTTCTTTTTGCGCTTTTTATTAGAAACAACCCAATCACATCACTCACGCTGCAGATGCTGTGCATGCCACGTCCCTGCGCTTGTTCCTGCTGCTCGTCACTCTCGCCCATACCTTGGCTGTGTCTTTCGACAAGACCTCTCTCAAGGCCTGAAAGAAGCGCCGAGACATTCAAGCTGCACTTCGCCGTATGAGTACGGAGCACAGAGGCGCTCTGCAGTCTTCCAGGACACTCAGTGGAGTGTCGTTCTCCCCTAATATCATTGCAGGCAAGAGAGACAAAGATAGCAGCTGATCCAGCAGGGTCCGGGAGATCACATCAATATCCCTGCCCACCAGAAGCACAGGGTCGAGTGGCTCCATCCCGACATGACCACCGTCTGGCTCTGCGTGTTTTACTGAGTCGCGTGAGGAAAAAGAGGCAACTCGGGAAAATGAGGACGGTGTCGGAAACGAAAAAAAGCCCAGTCTTTCGACTGGGCTTCTTAAGTAGTGGCGGAGCGGACGGGACTCGAACCCGCGACCCCCGGCGTGACAGGCCGGTATTCTAACCGACTGAACTACCGCTCCGCATTCGGTTAGCTTTCGCTAAATCTTTTGCCGCTTATTCTGAGGTGTCATCCTCGCAGCCGGTCATGTCTTTCACATCACCGTTTAATTGGGTGCCTGGCAGTATCCTACTCTCGCATGGCGAA
>NZ_CDBH01000002.1 GCF_000820305.1 Aeromonas dhakensis | reverse complement strand
CCCCGGCCCCCACCAGCCGCCTGCCTGGCCCCATTAATTCAGCAATCTTGCACATTGAACAATAACGGACGCAGCAGGCGCCAACGAAAAGGCCCGCCGAAGAGGCGGGCCTTTTACAGTGCGACGCGGCGCTTACTTGCTGCCGGTGCCGGAGTTGCGGGTCGAGGCTTGCGGCTTGCGACGGGCGGTAGTGGCGCGGGCGCGCGGCTCCTTGCCCTGCATCTCCTTGTGACGCTTGACGGCGCGACGGATCTGGGCGGCCTGCTTGTGGCGGCTGGCCTTGCCATCCTGCTGCAGATCGACCTTGGACTCGGTCTCCGGCGGCAGGTTGACCAGGCCGCGCAGGTAGTTCACCTCGGGCAGTTTGAGCTCCTGCCAGCCGCCGCGCGGGATGCCGCGATCCAGCTTAACGTCGCCGTAGCGAATACGCATCAGGCGGCTCACCTGCACTTCCTGGGATTCCCACAGGCGGCGCACTTCACGGTTGCGACCCTCGGTCAGGGTAACGTTGAACCACTGGTTCAGACCTTCACCGCCGGCCGGCTTGATCTTGTTGAACTTGGCCATGCCGTCTTCCAGCTGCACGCCCTTGCGCAGGCGCTGCAGCATGGCTTCGGTGATCTCGCCAAACACGCGCACCGCGTATTCCCGCTCCACTTCGTGGCTCGGGTGCATCAGCCGGTTGGCCAGCTCACCGTCGGTGGTGAACAGCAACAGACCTGAGGTGTTGACGTCGAGGCGGCCGACCGCGATCCAGCGGGCCCCTTCCATCTTGGGCAGACGATCAAACACGGTGGGACGACCTTCCGGATCGTGACGGGTACACATCTCCCCTTCCGGCTTGTGGTAAGCCAGCACGCGGCAGATCACTTCCTCTGCCGCGCGGGTCTTGACCTGGTGACCATCCACCCGGATCACGGCGTTCACTTCGACGCGATCCCCCAGCGTGGCGACCTTGCCATCCACACTGACCCGACCTGCGGTGATCAGGGCCTCCATCTCACGACGGGAGCCGTGACCCGCGCGGGCCAACACTTTTTGCAGTTTTTCACTCATCGGGGTTACCTGATTGTTGATCGCTGCCCGTCTCTGCCAACGTCAGAGTGGACAACGAGGGTTGCAGTTCGGGATCAAGCTCGGGGAGCTGCTCCAGACTCTGCAGATTAAAATAATCCAGAAATTCTCGGGTGGTGGCGAGCAGCTCTGGGCGACCCACCACCTCCTTGTGACCTATGCTGCGCACCCAGCCACGTTCTTTCAGGGTATTCACTATCTGGCTCGAGACCGCCACCCCACGGATGGCTTCGATCTCGGCCCGGGTGATGGGCTGACGATAGGCGATCAACGTCAGCGTCTCCATCACGGCGCGCGAATAGCGCGGGGCCCGCTCGCTCCAGAGCCTCGAGAGCTCCTCGGCGTACTCCTGGCGGGCCTGAAAGCGCCAGCCGGAGGCGACCTCCTTGAGCTCCACCCCCCGCTCGCTGTAATCCTGTTTGAGCTCCGCCAGCAGCAGCTGCACGTAGCGGCTGGTGACCGGGTAGTCCGCCAGTACGCTGCTCTTGAGCTCGCTGACGTTGAGCGGGCGCCCGGCAACGAACAGCGCCGCTTCGATCAGCGTCTTGAGTCGTTCAGCCGGCAGCGCCATGGTTCGCTCCTCGCATTATCGGCCGCAGTCGTTCAGTGGGCAGCGCCACGCTCGCTCTCCTCATGCTGGCCGGCCAGGGCAAAGTGGATCGGCCCCAGCGGTTCCGCCTGCAAGATCCAGATCAATTGCTCCTTGCACAGCTCCAGCAGGGCCAGGAAGGTCACCAGCACCCCCATGCGCCCCTCTTCGGCGCGCAGCACCTGCTCCAGGCGCAGGGTCTGGCCCAGCGAGAGCATGGCGAGGATCTCCGCCATGCGCACCCGGGTCGGGATCTGCTCGCGGCGGATCTGGTGATGTTCAAAATGAGTCGCGCGTTTTACCACACTTTGCATGTAAAGGGCGAGCTCAACCAGCGAAACATCGGGCGCCAGTGGTTTGAGATCGCCAAAATCCGGCGCCATGGCGCTGGCGACAAAGATCTCCCGCTCCAGCCGTGGCAACTCGTTGACCCGCTCAGCCCCCATCTTGAAGCGCTCGTACTCCTGCAGCCGGCGGATGAGGGTGACACGGGGGTCTTCCCCCTCCTCTTCGTCCTCCAGCTCCGGCGCCTTGGGCAGCAGCATGCGGGATTTGATCTCCGCCAACCAGGCCGCCATCAGCAGGTACTCGGCTGCCAGCTCCAGATTGAGCCCCTGCATCAGCTCCACGTACTCCATGTACTGGGCGGTGATCTGCAGGATCGGCAGGTTGAGGATGTCGAGCTGCTGGCGCCGGATAAGGTAGAGCAACAGATCGAGCGGCCCCTCGAAGGTATCGAGAAACACCTCCAGCGCATCGGGCGGGATGAACAAGTCCTGGGGCAGCTCATGGTAGGGCTGCCCCAGCACCCGGGCGATGGGAGAGAGCGCCGACGGCCCCCCCTCACTAGCCCCTGCGGGCGGCTGGGCGGCCGTCATGGCGACCGGTTCGACCGTATCACTCAAACGGGGTCGGATCCCCGGCACCGCGCCGACGCAGCACGGGTTCGTCGTCGGAGAAGTCCACCACGGTGGTGGGCTGCTCGCCCAGATAACCGCCGTTGACTACCAGATCCAGCTGTTTGCCCAGCTTGTCGAAGATCTCCTCCGGGTCAAACTCCGCCATGTCAGATTCCGGCAGGATCAGGGTGGTGGAGAGCAGCGGCTCGCCGAGGGCCTCCAGCAGCGCCTGGGCAATCTTGTTGTCCGGTACCCGGATGCCGATGCTCTTCTTCTTCTCGTTCATCAGGCGACGCGGCACCTCTTTAGTGGCCTTGAAGATGAAGGTGTAGGGGCCGGGGGTGTTGTTCTTGATCAGGCGAAACGCACTGTTGTCCACCTTGGCGTAAGTGGAGATCTCGGAGAGATCGCGGCACACCAGGGTGAAATCGTGGTTGGGATCGATGCGGCGGATGCGGCAGATGCGCTCCAGCGCGCCCTTGTCACCCATCTGGCAACCCAGCGCATAACCCGAATCGGTGGGATAGACGATGACGCCGCCATTCTGGATGATCTGCACCGCCTGGCTGATCAGACGGGCCTGGGGATTTTCCGGGTGTACGTAAAAGTGCTGACTCATGACTCGTTCTCGCAATGGGGGCAGCAATCTCTGCCCGCTTGATGGCCGCGAAGCCGGGCTTCACGACACTACCTTACTCTGTTTGGCGCCCGTTGGCGCCTGCAATACCGGGGCGGTTACCGGCTCGCCAGCAACTCTGCGTGTTGCTCAGTGGTAAGCCCGAAGTGACCGGGATACGCCAACCATAAATAAGGCCATACCCTCTTGTCCGGTATGTACCCTATTTCGCAAATGCTGTTACCGACTCGCCAGCAACTCTGCGTGTTGCTCAGTGGTAAGCCCAAAATGACCGGGATACGCCAACCATATCGGCATCCCCTCCTTGGGCAACCAGAGGTGGCGCCCCAGCTCGGTCCAGTTGGAGGGGAAGTGAAAATCCGATCCCACCGAGATATAGAGGTCGTGCTCTTTGGCCCACTGGCCAAGATTCGCCCGCTCCTGGGGGCTCTGCTGGGGCAAGGAGACCTCCATGGCATCGCCACCGGCCGCCTTGAAGGCCACCAGCAGCCGCTTGATCCACTTGGCGGTGAGATCGTAGCGGCTCGGGTGGGCCAGCACCGCCAGGCCACCGGCGCCGTGAATGGAGCTGATCGCCTCGCCCATCTCGGGCCACTCGGCCGGCACATAGCCCTTGTTGCCCCGGCTCAGGTACTTCTTGAATACCTTCTGCATGTTGTCGGCCACCCCGCGCGCCACCAGCACCCGGGCAAAGTGGGCCCGGGTCACGGCCGCATCACCGGCCAGCTGCTTGGCCTCTTCATAGGTGCCGGGAATGAGACACTTCTCCAGACGACGCCCTATTTCCTGGGCGCGTGCTTCGCGACGAGCCTGTTGGCCGACCAGAAAATCGGTGAGCGCCACATTTTTTTCATCCACCCCCAGCGCCACGATATGGATCTCGTGATGCTCCCAGCCGGTGGAGATCTCGACCCCGCTCACCAGCCGCAGCGGCAGTTGCTCGTGCTCGATGGTGCGGCGCACCTCATCAATCCCGGCAAGGGTGTCGTGGTCAGTAACTGCTAACACTTCGACCTGTTTTTCGGCGGCGCGGCGCACCAGTTCGGCGGGGCTCAGCACCCCATCCGAGGCCGTGGTATGGCAGTGTAGATCGAATCTCATCAGATTATTCCGCTCTCGTGGTCAGGTCACCATGGGTACACATTCGGTGAAAGAAGGCTAAAAAGCGACTTGACTTGGCCGCGGCTTTATCGTTTTCTGTAGGCACTTCATTGCAAACATCTTTTTACAGGACTTTATCATGCAAACGACTTCCATCCTGACCATCTGGTGGTGGCACACTCCCTGACATGCGGGCGTGTGGTCGTTGCTGTACCTGTAAATCTGACAGCAAATAAAGAACCCAAAGAAAAAGCCCGCTGACCCCAGCGGGCTTTTTTATTATCCGGCAAATGGACCTGTGATGAAACCGAGAATTCAGACAAGCAAGCTGACCTGGCGATGGCGCCCCTGAACCAGCCACCCCAGACCCATTAAATTTTCAAGGAATTCAACGTCATGAACATCGGTAAACAACATCACACGCAAGGGAACGCACTATGACAGCCAGCCATCGCCTTCCTCTGGGTGAATTCGATACCCTCACCCTCAACGCCCCCTACGTGGCCGACCCGCTGGCGCTCTACAGCGAGCTCTGCCAGGGTCGCCCCAACAACCTGCTGCTTGAATCGGTGGAGATCGACTCCAAGGCCGGCAAACAGAGTCTGCTGCTGGTGGACGCCAGCCTGCGCATCGAGTGCCGGGGCCGCACCGTGCGGGTGCGCAGCCTCAATGACAACGGCTCCCAGCTGCAGAGCCTGCTGGCCGAGCGCCTGCCGGCCGCCGTTGCCCAGAGCCTGGTGGCCGGCGAGCTGCAGCTCGACTTCCCGGCTTCTGATCGGGAGCAGGACGAAGACAGCCGCCTCAAGGGGATCAGCGTGCTGGACGTGCTGCGCACCCTGCAGCGGGAGCTCGATTGCCAGCTGGGCAAAGAGGCGCTCTTTATGGCCGGCAGCTTCGCCTACGACCTCATCGCCTCCTTTGAAGATCTGCCCGAAGTGCCACAGGGGAGCAACGACTGCCCCGACTACTGCTTCTA
Organism: Aeromonas dhakensis; assembly: GCF_000820305.1. Taxonomy (GTDB): domain Bacteria; phylum Pseudomonadota; class Gammaproteobacteria; order Enterobacterales; family Aeromonadaceae; genus Aeromonas; species Aeromonas dhakensis. The sequence goes on along the minus strand of NZ_CDBH01000002.1, from coordinate 37,547 downwards.
CGTGGCCGAGACCCTGATCACCATCGACCATATCGCGCGCTCCACTGCGCTGCTCGCCTGCATCTTTGGCGGTGACAGCGACGAGAGCCGGGTGGAAGACAGATACCACCGCCTGAGCGAGCGCCTCGCCCAGTTCAAACACGCCTGCCAGCAAGCCCCCGCGCAGGCACCGGCCACCCCGCCCCTCGTCGGCGGCATGAGCGTGGACAAGAGCGACAAGCAGTTCTGCGCCGAGGTGGAGAAGCTCAAGGGCTTTATCCGCCGTGGCGACATCTTCCAGGTGGTGCCGTCACGCTGCTTCTCCCTGCCCTGCCCCAGCCCCATCGCCGCCTATCGCCGCCTCAAGCAGACCAACCCCAGCCCCTACATGTTCTATGTGCAGGACGAGGGCTTCACCCTGTTTGGCGCCTCGCCGGAGAGCGCGGTGAAATTCTGCGCCACCAGCCGCGACGTGGAGATGTACCCCATCGCCGGTACCCGCCGCCGCGGCTTCAACCCCGATGGCAGCATCAACCGAGATCTCGACGGCCGCATCGAGCTGGAACTGCGTCAGGACGAGAAAGAGGTGGCCGAACACCTGATGCTGGTGGATCTGGGTCGCAACGACATCGCCCGCATCTCGGAGCCCGGTACCCGTTACGTCAAGGAGCTGCTGAAAGTGGATCGCTACAGCCACGTGATGCACCTGGTCTCCAAGGTGGTCGGCACCTTGCGCGCCGACCTTGACGCCCTGCACGCCTATCAGGCCTGCATGAACATGGGCACCCTCACCGGCGCCCCCAAGATCCGCGCCAGCGAGTTGATTCGCATGGTGGAAGGCAAGCGCCGCGGCAGCTACGGCGGCGCGGTCGGCTACATCAACGGCGCCGGCGAGATGGATACCTGCATCGTCATTCGCTCCGCCTTTGTCAAAGAGGGTGTGGCCCACGTGCAGGCCGGTGCCGGGGTGGTCTATGACTCCAAGCCGCAAGCCGAAGCGGACGAGACCCGCGCCAAGGCGGCCGCCGTGCTGGCTGCCATCGCCGCCAGCCATGGCACCTCTCTGCAAGCCCTGAGCGCCCAGCAGGAGCAACATAAGGACGTGAGCCATGACTAATATCTTCCTGCTCGACAACTTCGACTCGTTTACCTACAACCTCGTCGACCAGTTCCGCTCCCTCGGCTATCCGGTGCGGATCTACCGCAACAGCCTGCCGGCCAGCCGCATCATGAGCGAGATCGCCGCCTGTGAAGGGGACGCCGTGCTGGTGCTCTCGCCGGGGCCGGGTGCCCCCCACGAGGCGGGTTGTCTGATTGATCTGATCAAGCTGGCCCGCGGTCAGGTGCCCATCCTCGGCATCTGCCTCGGTCATCAGGCCCTGTGCGAAGCCTACGGCGGCACCGTCGGCGCGGCAGGCGAAATCGTCCACGGCAAGCGCTCTTTGATTGAGCACAACGGCCACGGTGCCTTCGCCGGTCTGCCGAGCCCGCTGCCGGTGGCCCGCTATCACTCGCTGGTCGCCACCTATGTACCGGAAGAGCTGACGGTGATTGCCCACTATCAAGGCATGCCCATGGCCATCGAGCAGCAGGATGAGCGGGTGCTGGGCTTCCAGTTCCACCCGGAATCCATCATGACCTCGGAAGGGGCCCGCCTGCTGACCCAGGCGCTCGCCCATATCACCCGTCCAGTTAGCAGTGTGCGGTAAGGAGACCAACATGCATCATCATCTCAACACCCTCTACCAGGGTCAGTCTCTGAGCCGTGAAAGTACCCGTGACGCCTTCGGCCAGGTGGTACGTGGCGAAGTGGATCCCATCGTGCTCGCCAGTCTGTTGACCGCCCTCAAGATCAAGGGGGAGACCCCGGAGGAGATCGCCGGCGCCGCCGAGGCCTTGCTGGCAGAAGCGCGCGACTTCCCGCGTCCGGATTACGAGTTCTGCGATATCGTCGGCACCGGTGGCGATGGTCTCAACACCATCAACGTCTCCACCACCTCGGCGCTGGTCGCTGCCGCCTGCGGCCTGAAAGTGGCCAAGCACGGCAACCGCTCGGTCTCGAGCAAGTCGGGTTCGAGCGATCTGCTGGACAAGATGGGCATCAAGCTCGATATGAGCCCAGCGCAGGCGCGCCGCTGCCTCGATGAGCTTGGCATCTGCTTCCTGTTCGCCCCCCAGTACCACGCTGGCGTGCGCCATGCCATGCCGGTGCGTCAGGCCCTCAAGACCCGCACCCTGTTCAACGTGCTGGGGCCGCTTATCAACCCGGCTCGCCCCACCTATCAGCTGATGGGAGTCTATGCCCCCGAGCTGGTGCGCCCCATCGCCGAAACCCTGCTGGCACTGGGGCTGAAAACCGGTATGGTGGTGCACGGCGCCGGGCTGGATGAAATTGCCATCCACGGCCCGACCCAGGTGGCCCAGATCCGTGACGGCGAGATCCGCGAGTTTCTGCTCACCCCGGCTGACTTTGGCCTGGAGACCTATCCGGTCAGCGCCATTCAGGGGGGGGAACCTGAGGAGAACCGCGCCATCACCGCCGCCATTCTGGAAGGGCGTGGTACCCCGGCCCACAACGCAGCCATCGCCGCCAACGTGGCACCGCTGCTGCTAATGGCAGGCAAGGCAAAGGATCTCAAGAGCGCCGCGGCCGAGGTGCTGGCGGTGCTGGCAAGCGGCAAGACGGCGGAGCTCGCCGCCCGGCTCGCCACCTTGAGTCATCAGGAGGCATGATGTCAGCCACGACTCTGCACAGCAGTCATTCAGAACGCCCGCAGGGCAAGAGCCAGTTTCGCAAGGATAACGAGATGTCAGACCTTATTGCCCCCCATGCTTTTCTGAACATGGCCTCCATCAGCCAGACCATTCTCGGCAAAATCGTGGCGGCCAAGCAGGAGTGGGTTGCCGCCCGCAAGCTGGCCCAGCCGCTGGCGAGCTTCCAGAGCGCGCTGACCCCAAGCGATCGGGATTTCGTCGGGGCGCTCAAGGCGGGCTCCACCCGCTTTATTCTGGAGTGCAAGAAGGCCTCCCCCTCCAAGGGCTTGATCCGCGACGATTTCAGCCCGGAGGCGATCGCCGACATCTATGGCAAATACGCCACCGCCATCTCGGTGCTGACCGACGAGAAGTTCTTTCAGGGGGATTTTGCTTATCTAAGCCGGGTGCGCAGTCGCGTCAGCCAGCCGGTGCTCTGCAAGGATTTCATGATTGACCCCTATCAGGTCTATCTGGCCCGCCACTATCAGGCGGACGCCATCCTGCTGATGCTCTCGGTGCTCACCGACGAGGGCTATCGCGCCCTGTTCGCCGTCGCCAAGGAGCTGGGCCTTGGCGTGCTCACCGAGGTGAGCAACGAGGAGGAGCTGACCCGCGCCATCGCGCTGGGGGCGCCGGTGATTGGCATCAACAACCGGGACCTGCGGGATTTGAGCGTCGACCTCGCCCGCACCAAACAGCTGGCCAAAGACATTCCAAGCGATCGGGTAGTGATCAGCGAATCCGGCATCAACCACCGCGCCCAGGTGGCGGATCTGCGCCACCATGCCAAGGGCTTCCTGGTGGGCTCATCCCTGATGGCCGAGCCGGATCTGGAGGTGGCGGTGCGCAAGCTGGTACTGGGCCAGAACAAGGTGTGCGGCCTCACCCGCGCCGAGGATGCCGCCGCCGCCCATCAGGCGGGGGCGGTGTTCGGGGGTCTTATCTTTGTGGCCAAAAGCCCGCGCTACGTGGACATTCCCGCCGCCCGCGCCGTGATGGCGGGCGCGCCGCTCTCTTACGTCGGGGTATTTCGCAACGCCCAGCCCGCCACCATCGTCAAGACGGTGGAGACTCTGAACTTGGCGGCAGTCCAGCTGCACGGGGATGAAGATGCCGCCTATATCGAGACGCTGCGCCCACTGCTACCGGCTGGCTGCCAGATCTGGAAGGCAGTTGGAGTCACAAGTGGCGAACCGCTGCCCGCCCTCGACTACCCGGCCGATCGGCTGCTGCTGGATACCAAAGTAGGCAGCCAGAGCGGCGGCACCGGTCAGGCGTTCGACTGGACTCTGCTGGCCCATCTGGATAAAGCCAAGCTGATGCTGGCGGGGGGCCTTAATCCCGACAACGCCCTGCAAGCCGCGCAAGTGGGCTGCCTCGGCCTTGATTTCAACTCCGGGGTAGAAAGTGCCCCGGGCCAAAAGGATGCGCACAAGCTGGCGGCCGCGTTTGCCGCCCTGCGCAACCTGTAAGCGTGCCCTGTGAGGCCGCCACTGAATCGCTGTTTCGTAATTGATGTTCCGTTTTCGACTCAAGGTATAAGGAAGAAGCCATGACCCTGCTCAACCCGTTTTTTGGTGAATTTGGCGGCATGTATGTGCCCCAGATCCTCATTCCCGCCCTGCTCCAGCTGGAAAAGGCCTTTGTCGATGCCAAGGATGATCCGGCCTTTATCGCCGAGTTTCAGACCCTGCTGACCGAGTATGCCGGTCGCCCGACCCCGCTCACCCTGACTCGCAATCTGACCAAGGGCACCAAGACCCGCCTCTATCTGAAGCGCGAAGATCTGCTGCACGGTGGCGCCCACAAGACCAACCAGGTGCTGGGTCAGGCGCTGCTGGCCAAGCGGATGGGCAAGAGCGAGATCATCGCCGAGACCGGTGCCGGCCAGCACGGCGTCGCCACTGCGCTGGCCTGCGCCCTGCTCGGCCTCAAGTGCCGGGTCTATATGGGCGCCAAGGATTGCGAACGCCAGAAGCCCAACGTCTTTCGCATGAAGCTGATGGGCGCCACCGTGATCCCGGTGCACTCCGGCTCGTCCACTCTGAAAGATGCCTGCAACGAGGCGCTGCGCGACTGGGCCGCCAACTACGAGTCAGCCCACTACCTGCTCGGTACCGCCGCCGGCCCGCACCCCTTCCCCACTATCGTGCGGGAGTTCCAGAAGATGATCGGGGAAGAGGCCAAGGCCCAGTGCTTCGAGAAGGAGGAGCGGCTGCCCGATGCGGTGATCGCCTGCGTCGGCGGCGGTTCCAACGCCATCGGCATGTTTGCGTACTTTATCGATGAGCCGTCGGTGCGCCTCATCGGCGTCGAGCCGGGTGGTCATGGTATCGAGAGCGGCGAGCACGGTGCGCCGCTCGGTCACGGCAGCAAGGGGGTCTTCTTTGGCATGCACTCCTACCTGATGCAGGACACTCAGGGCCAGATCCAGGAGTCCTACTCCGTCTCGGCAGGGCTGGATTTCCCCTCCGTCGGCCCGCAGCACGCCCATCTGGCCGCCATCGGCCGCGCCGAGTACCCCTCGGTGACCGACAAGGAGGCGCTGGACGCCTTCCAGGAGCTGGCCAAATCCGAAGGCATCATACCCGCACTGGAGTCCTCCCACGCCCTGGCTCATGCCCTCAAGATGGCCCGCAGTGAACCGGAAAAAGAGCAGGTGCTCATCGTCAACCTCTCCGGCCGTGGCGACAAAGACATCTTCACCGTTGCCGACATCTTTGAAAAAGAAGGAACCTTGTCATGAACCGTTACGCACAACTCTTTTCCCGTCTGGACAAGGCCAATCAGGGCGCCTTTGTGCCGTTCGTGATGCTGGGTGACCCCACCCCTGAATTGTCGCTGGCCATCGTCGATGCGCTGGTCGCAGGGGGCGCCGATGCCCTCGAGCTCGGCATTCCCTTCTCTGATCCGGTGGCGGACGGCCCCACCATTCAAGGCGCCGCCCTGCGCGCCTTTGCCAGCCACACCACCCCGGACGACTGCTTCGAGCTGCTCGGCCGCATCCGCGCCAAGTACCCGCAGCTGCCCATTGGCCTGCTGGTCTACGCCAACCTGGTTTATGTGCGCAAAATTGACGGCTTCTACGAGAAGTGCCAGCAGGCGGGCGTGGATTCGGTGCTGGTCGCCGACGTGCCGGTGCAGATGTGCGCCCCCTACAAGGCGGCTGCCGACAAGTTCGGCATCGACAGCATCTTTATCGCCCCGCCCAATGGCGACGCCGAGACCCTGAAACAGGTGGCGGAGCTGGGCTCCGGTTACACCTATCTGGTAAGCCGCGCCGGTGTGACCGGTGCCGAGACCAAGGCCGGCATGCCGGTGGAAGGTCTCATCAATACCCTGCGCGAGTTCAATGCCCCGCCCGCCCTGCTCGGCTTTGGCATCAGCGAACCGGCTCAGGTGCGTGAAGCCATCGCCGCGGGCGCCGCCGGTGCCATCTCCGGCTCCGCCGTGGTGAAGATCATCGAGACCCACCACCAGAACCCGGAGCATATGCTGACCCGTCTGAAAGAGTTTGTGGAAGGGATGAAGGCGGCGACCAATCGATAAGGGGCGGCATGGGCCACATGCCATTGGCAGTGTCTGAAGAAAGGGAGCCTGATAGGCTCCCTTTCTATTTCTTCCTGCTTGTTGCCGTTCCCTGCATCTTTGTCCCCTCTCCCCTTGGGAGAGGGCCAGGGTGAGGGAACCCATAGTCCCGCGGCGTTATTGAATCGTAGGTTCGAATGTAGGTTCGAATAGCGAAGCGTATTCGGACATTCGCGATCCGGGCGGAGTTAATCCGAACGCTCGAGCCGGCAGATATTCCTGATGGCATGGCTTTGCCACGCTGGATGCGAGGGCTCCGCCCTCGACGGGGTTTCGCCCGCCCTTCGGGCCTGGGCGAGTGACTTTGGAAAGACCCACTCTCTTTGGCAAATAACACCAAAGGTCTTCTCCCCCGCCAAGCCGCCCGCCTTCGGCGGTTTCCCTCATCTCGCTCTCTGGGTCGGGCGGTACGCCGCAAATGGTACATCCCTGTACCAACTGCGGCTGCGCAGTCATCCCTGACGGCGCCCCTGACCCATTGAGCTCGACTCAGTGGCTTGGAGGGGGATCAATACCGTGCCAACCCACAACCCCACAACCCACTTAAAACAGCAGTTTCTCACTAATTGGTTGAACCAGCTCAGATTTCTATCAACTTCCTCTTTCAATGTCTCAATCCGGCCCCTTAAGATGGCAATCAACAATCCATCTCTAGGGAGAGCGCCATGAGATCGATTGTCGATATCTCCCAGGTGAAAAGCAGCGGGCTGAGGGCTGGAACTCAGGGGCGGTAGCCTTGCAGATGCTTGCCATCGCCCACTCCTTCACTGTTTCTTTACACAGGAGTAATGGAAAGGTTAAACAAGGAAGTCCAGCGAATTCAATCAATTAAATACTTTGATTTTATTTTTTCGTGGCAACTATCAGGACAGAGCGGAGTTATATGGAAGGTTCTGCTATCGGATTAGTGCCGCCTTCTCTCTAATCACGGTTAGATTTCCCTGCGTCGTTCGCAGTACAGGGATGTACATAAACTACAAAGGAGAAAAACGATGGCAAAATCTAGAGGTGATCGTGGGGTACGCTATGATGCTTTGGCTTTAGTATCTGGAGGTCCCGATTCAACAACGCTTTTATACCACATGGTGAAAAAGGAGGGGTTAAAGCCTTTGGCCCTCCATTTCTCAACTGGTTTGGCTCCAAACCAAAAGGAGCTGAGTCAAGCAAAAGCACTTCTAAAAGAAATCGAAGTGCCTATGCAAATATTCGACATCAGCCACTTCATTGCAAGTGCCGGTGGTGCTATGCCGACGATACATAGTGAAGCACATGTTCTCAGGTTTGGTACTGGTGTAATTTTAACTATGGCTTGTGCTTATGCAATTCAACACGAAATCCCAAGTGTTTGGCTTGCTTTGCACAAAGAAGACGCTGATGAAGCAACGGAATATAGCCCAAAGTTTATTGACTACATAAATTCCGGTGTCAATTTAATTGGTGAGTCATGCGAAGTAAAAGCCCCTTTTCATGACTGGAGTAAAATCGATGTCCTCAAACACGGCATGGAGCTAAATGTTCCCCTTCAGAAAACTTGGAGCTGTGTATCGCCTATAAAAGGTGTGCAGTGTGGTGCTTGTGGAGCCTGTAGAGCAAGAAGAGAGGCTTTTGAGGCTGGAGCTATTAAAGATATGACGCGGTATTCGTTCAAGTAAATCTAACAAGTGGCTGTTGCCGGACGCGCCTACGCTGCGCTCCGGCACACCGCAAAGCCAAGCGTTAGAGTCTAAAGGAGTTTACCCAATGTCTACACAATTCCTTTTTAATTCCAGAGGCGAGTGGATTGCCTTTCGCATTGAACGATTTGTATACAACAAAAAAGCTAAGTTGGTAGGTTGGCTTCCATGGGATGATCATGATGTTGTTACAGAAAAAGGTGAATACCTTGGAACCATCCATGATGGTGACCGGCTTTACAAAATAAGCAATCATCCGTATCGAGGGTATCCAGGCTACCCTGGATATCCTGGCTACCCCGGTTATCCGGGCTATCCGGGTTTTGCTGGATATTCTCCTCTCCCGTTTGGCACCACAGATGTCAACATTCCCCCAGAATAATGTGTCCGCCCTAATTAGTGGTTCAAACCGTTCGCTCCGCTCACTGGGACGGGCTAAAGCCCGCCCTTAACCAAACGTTAAATGCTATTGATAACAGGAGAGATTAGTGTCAGAAAATGAAGTGATAAAAGGTTTGCTTTTAGCAGCAGCACCTGAGAAATATGATGAAATAATGAGCCTATGGAAACAATATGAGCCAAACTTTAGCTTACGTGAAGATTGTAGCGATTTTTCCTTAAGCGTTATTTTTGGCTCGGTTGTGTTTGACCACAAGTCGATGTGTCAGATGTGGTTACTAGGCTTTGCTGCACAAAAAGCGTTTCACGCTTATTCGCCATTAATTATGTTATCAAACTTGTGTCATTCACCAATATCCACTGATTCATTACCTGATGATGCAACTCAGAAAGAGCAACTAAAACAGTTTTATTCATTAATGGATGACATCATTAAAATCAAGTCAATCTCTAATATTTCACAGTTTGTATGGCCTGCTAATATTCCGCATCCAGACCAAGGGAAACCTCAAGACATTGATGGGGCAATGGTATTCGATCTGAACTGTATTTCTGGTGCATATTGTTTTTTGCATGAGCTTCAGCATATTCGATTCAGTGTAGATGGTACAGAGTTGAATGTGTATCAAGAAGAGCACGCATGCGACAAATTTGCTCGTTCGATGCTATTAGATGATATCGAGAGGTACTCGCAATCTTCGGGATATAACAAAGGTATCGTTACAAGTAAAAGGGCTATGAGTATAGGCTTAGCTTCATTTTTATTATTAGCAATAACGTCAAAAGAACGCTGGGGGCAGACAGATACACATCCTAATATTTGTGACCGCATTTATAATCTAACAAACGAACTTGATTTAAGAGATGGCGATTATTTCTGGTTGTATTTCGGGAGTTTAGCTTTAGGAATTGCTTATTATCATTCAATAACAATTAAACCCATGGTTGCTAGTAGCATCAAAGAGTTTTGCCTAAACATACTTGAAACTCTCAATGCCAGCATATAACAAACGCTTCAAGAGGGACAGACAACGCGCGGCATTTTTAATATGCTTTGGTTTTTGTGATTACGGTGTTATGCAGAAGTTCGGTAGTAGCGTTGTCAGCCCCTTAAGCGGACGTTATATTCGTTCGAATTCAGCCTAGAGGAATAAATGGAACCAAATGACTTAGAAAGGCTTATTCATGAGTCTCTTGAACAGCTTGGCTGGAAAGCTGACGCCCATGAAATGGCCAAAAAAGTTCAGCGGCTACATTATGGTCTTCCACTAGAGGACGAGTTTAGTGTTTTGTGTGGGTGGCTAGGAAAATGTAAGATAATTCACAAACTCGACCAACAGCAATATCCGGAAAGATCTAGACTTGAATTTCAAGTCCCTGACCTTTTGGCTGTATTTGAATACAACGGCAAGAATGTAACCGTGCTTATTGAGGTTAAATCTTCAAATAAGAACGTGCTGTCTTTCAAGCCTGAGTACAAAGAAAAATTAAAAAGGTATTCGTCCCTTCTAAATATCCCGGTGCTCATAGCATGGAAAAACAAATGGGGAGTCTGGGTTCTTGTTACTCTTGAAGATTTTAAAAAAAACAATTCAAACTTTAATCTAGCGTTTGAAAGTGCATTGAAGAATAATCTTCTAGGGATCTTGGCCGGCGACTTCTCATATTCTTTAGGCGTTGGCGCAGGAGTTCATATTAGCTTAAAAAAGCAAGAACTGATTGAAAGAAAAACTGATAGCTCTGGCGACACCACTGAAAACTGGAAAATGGTCATTGACGATGTTTACTTCTCAACTTATGAGGAAGAAAAAACACGAGACCTTTCATCCATCGCCCAACAAGTTTTCTTTTCGTGGGATCTAACAGAAGAAGAAACCCACACCGACACCCATGTGACTCTACATAACACCTGCAAAGAACAGTCAATGGTATTCGCTCACATGGCTTTGACGAGGGTCCTAAATTTCCATTCTTCATTGCAGGATAAGTCCATCCAATGGAGGGGAATCCTAGGAGGTGGAGGAAATATAGCGTCGATATCAAACTTCAAGTCTGGAATTCTCGAGAATATGAAAAAGAAGATTGTGCATCATGTAATCGACCAGATCCCATGCAGCATGCCGGATTTCCTGAAATGAATATAACAATTGGTTCAAACCGATCCTTAACAAGACGTTAGGGCTATAAGGAGTATAGAAAGTGCCTAAATATGAGGTGGCTTACTATTACAACGAGAATGAAGAGTAGGAACCGGTCTCTTATCGAGAGCTTTTTCTCGATGAGCGCAGAACTGAACTGAGAGAAAAAGATCTTAGATATATGGCTGATGGCAATCATCAGCTAGGAATCAGAAATCATCCTAAAACTCCACATTTCCTTGAGAAAAAGTCGGTCTGTAATGATGTTGATCCAGGTGCTACTGAAAGTGACGCTCATAATGAACGACAACACATGATTTTGGTTACTTCGAAAACCCTTGGGCTGATAATAAAGGTTACGAGAACCAACTGAGAGTCAAAAACTATGAGTGGGCAAAAGAAGTTAAGTTTGGTCTGGTTTATGGAAAATTTATTCTATTTGATATTTTGGGTAGACATTCAAGTGGAATTTCTCTTATCGATAAAAGCCCATTAATTTCTATCGAGATTGTAGATACACATTTTTATTCTCAACAAGATTTTAAAGTATTGATGGAATCTACAAAAAACATCCCATTACTTGTCGGCTACATTTATTATCAGAAATGCCTAGGTCAAACTCAGTTAAAAAGCTAGGCAAGTCCAATTGGTACTGTAAAATAGAATCCATTGTTACATATCTGATGGTTCATTTTGGTTTAGGAACGAATCGAAGACTTATATAATGTTTCCCCAAGTGAACCGAAAATTTACTACAACCTTGTCAGAGAACAACTGTATAAACAAGGTTTTATGCGGTGACAACAGAAACAATAGGACTCCCACCTTTTTGAGCCCCCGTCAAACCGCCCGTGTGCGGCGGTTCCCTCATCTTGCTCTTTGGGGCGAACTGCCCTGCCTGCCGCTATAGCCAAACCTTGCCCACCCCCATGGGACGTAACCCAACCTTGAGCCCATGGCGGGCATTGCCTACAATGACCCACTTTTTATCACACTCAGGTAAATAAAATGAGCGACAACAAACCGGCCCTGCCCGACCGTCTGGCGGCCAACCCGCGCAGCCCGCACCATGTGGCGGAGTGCTTCCAGCACGAGATCGGCATTCGCGTGAACGGCAAGGAGCGCACCAATGTCGAGGAGTACTGCATCAGCGAAGGTTGGGTGAAGATCCCCTCCCCCAAGGCCAAGGATCGCTACGGCAACCCCATGCTGATCACCGTCAAGGGCACGGTCGAGGCCTTCTACGCCTAAGCCGCCCTGACCGCGCGCCCCGTCGGGCCCGCCGCCATGCTGTTCAGAACACCGGCCTTGCGCCGGTGTTCTGCTTTGGGCCCTGCATCTTTGCATCGATGGCGGGCAAGGAGTGTCGCAGCGGGCGCCGCCCCCTCTTGCGTCGGGGCTGCGTCTCGGCAATTCTTGCCGCCCCTTGAACTGGCAAGATCTCATCCATGAACCAGCTGTTTGCCCTGCTGGCGCTGTTGACCCTGAGCACAGCGGCCCGCGCCGATATCCTTATCAATCCCCAGATCGTGGTGAACGGCCAAAGCAATGGCGGCGGGCGTATCCACGTCTGTACCCTGACCCCCTTCAACAGCGTCTATGCCGATGCGGGGCGCAGCGAGTGGCTGGCGCGCCAGAAGGTGAGCCGCCGCTGTGAGCAGGGCCAAGGCAACAACAGCCTGTTTTGCGAGGCGGCCAAGGCAAGCTGCATCACCACCACACTCGATGAGAGCGACGATGCCAGCACCCTGCTGGTGTTTGACGGTGCCCACCAGAGTGGCGAGTCCCTGCGCATCGACCGGGATATTGCGGATCTCGGCCGCTACGGCTTTGCCAATCGCATCTCCTCCTTCACCGTGCCGGCTGGCTGGGTGGTACGTTTCTTCGAGGAGACCGATTTTCGCGGTGGCTACTACACCCGCAAGGGCGGCGAGCAGGAGGCGACCGACTTCAACAATCGCATCCGCTCGGTGCGGATCCTGAGCCGCTAGCGCCCTGCCCCATCACTCCTTCGCCATAAAAAAACCTCTGCCCAGGCAGAGGTTTTTGCTTTTTGATGCTTACTGCCAGTTGGGGTCGGCCTCCACCTGCTTCATCAGGGCGGCCTGCATCCCCTTGTCCGGCTGGCCGAGCCAGGTGTAGCGGGCGAATTTGGACGGGGTTTCGCGGGCGGCGTCGCTATCTGGCAGGTCGATCAGCACGCCCCATACCCGTTTGGCCTTGGCATCCACCAGCAGCTGCATGTAGTGGCTGGCGCAGTCATGAGGTTTGCAGACCGAGCCGCTCTGATACGGTGTACCGGCCACGGCTTCAAGCGGGGAGCTGGTGCCGTTGCCGCTGCGCACCCACTTGGGCAGGTTCTTGATGCCCTGGGTCGCCTTGGCCCAGGTGGCCTTGAAGTCCGCCGACAGCAGCAGATCAGAGGTATAGGTGGCGGCGGCAAACGCCGGCGCGGCGCCGACCAGCAGCAGGGAGAGCGCCAATGCGCGAGAGAGACGGGTCATGGTGTGATTCCTTGTTATATGAATGCCTGAACGGGCGCGGACTGGCCGCGCGTCATCACGCTACCGCCTGCGCCCGCCCCTGTCGAGCCCACGCCGTGCCGAGGCGTCAGTGGCTGGCGCCAGATGAACGACACCCCGCCGCGCCAGTGGCGAGACGGGGTGTGCATGGAGGCAAGGGTCGCTTAGCCGAGGGAAGCGAACAGCCCCGCCAGGGTGGCGCTCATCAGGTTGGCCAGGGTCGCGGCCAGCACCGCCTTGAAGCCGAGGCTCGCCACGTCGTGGCGGCGCTCCGGCGCCATGGTGCCGATGGAGCCGAGCTGCACCGCAATGGAGCCCAGGTTGGCAAAACCACAGAGGGCGAAGGTGATGATGATCTGGGTGTGGGCGCTCAGATCCTGCTTGATGTTGGCAAAGTCCAGGTAGGCAACGAACTCGTTCATGATCACCTTCTGGCCGATGAGTGACCCTGCCGCCATCATCTCGCTGGCCGGCACGCCGATAAGCCAGGCCACCGGGGCAAACAGATAGCCCAGCACCTGCTGCAGGGAGAGGTCGGCCCAGCCGAACCACTCGCCGACGGTGGTGAGACCGGCGTTGATCATGGTGATCACGCTGACAAAGGCCAGCAGGATAGTGCCGATGGCCACCGCGATCTTCATGCCGCTCATGGCGCCGCCCGCCAGGGCGTCGATGGCGTTGCTGTAGTCGCTCTTGTCGAGGGTGATCTCGGCCTGCTCGTTCACCTGCTGCTGCTCAGGCACCAGCAGCTTGGCCATCAAGAGGCCCCCCGGCGCCGCCATGAAAGAGGCCGCAATCAGGTATTTCAGATCCACCCCCAGTCCGGCGTAACCACCGAGCACAGATCCTGCCACCGAGGCCATGCCGCAGGTCATCACCGCAAACAGCTCGGAGCGGGTCATGCCGGCCAGGAAGGGGCGGATCAGCAGCGGGGATTCCCCCTGGGAGAGGAAGATGTTGCCGGTGGCCACCAGGGATTCGGCGCGGCTGGTGCCGAGCAGGCGGTGAATGCCGCCCCCCAACACCCGGATCACCCACAGCATGATGCCGAAGTGATAGAGCACGGCGATCAGCGCGCTGATGAAGATCACCAGCGGCAGCACCCGCACGGCGAAGATGAAGCCGTTGCTGGCCAGATCGCCAAACACGAAGCGGATGCCGCTGTCGGCAAAGCCGAGCAGGGCGGAGACGCCGTTGCTCATGGCGCCGAGCATGATTTGGCCGGGGGGAAAGTAGAGCACCAGGGCGGCAAAGCCGGTTTGCAGGGCGAGCGCCCCCAGCACGGTCCGCCAGCGGATGGCACGGCGGTTTTCACTGGCCAGCCAGGCGATAAACATCAGGGCCAGCATACCGACCAGACTCAATAACAGCGTCATCTTGCACCTATGAAGAGAGAAGTTTCATACGGCAAGTCTGCAGACAGGCATCGCAGGGAGCGGGCGGGAGAGGTGCCGACCCCGCGACACGCAGACCACAAACCTACAGGTTAGTGGCGGGTCCCATCCTGGGGTCATTCACGTTCCGGGTGACGGCGAGTATCGGGTGACGCCAACCAGAACGCAGGGAGCCGCGCGCCGGGTGGCAGGTCGGGCGGCGATGGTACAGTGATCGCAGTCACAGAAAAAGCGGTAAAACGATTGGCACCGTCAACTTTTTCACGGCCGTTCTCCTTTTCGCCGAAAACGCGGCAGGATTGCGCCACAACTGAGCCACTTCACAGGGAAACCACACCTCGCTCCCCCCGAATAGGGCAAACAGTGCCCCCTTCCCCGGATAACCGAAGCGGTTCACGTTTTTTCATGCCGCGACGCGGTACACTGACCAATCACCAAGTTTATGTTTTTATTGAAAAAGCCCCATGGTCCTGGAATGGCCTGGAGCCATCAACCTTCGGTGGAACGCCATCATGATGAAAAGAACCGCGATTGCCCTGACGCTGGCCGGCCTGCTGACACTGCCTGCCGTGCTCCCTTCCGAAGCCTGGGCTACCCCGGTACGCTCCCTGCAAAAGGAGCAGAATTACGACCAGTACATCAGCAAGCGCCAAGTGGTGGATCAGCTGCTGGCGGACGCCTGGCAGATCTTCAAATCCCCCGCCCGCATCTCCACCGCCGGCTTCACCGCCAAGATGCCGAGCAACATGGAGCAGGTCACCGAGCTGCTGCTGCAGGCCTACCAGCTCGAGCCCTATCGCACCGACCTGCTCATCTCGGCGGCCAATGCCCAGATCTACAACGGCAACGTGGACAAGGCCATCGGCCTGTTCGAGCAGGCCCTCAGCACCGCGCCCGATGACATCGACCTGCTGACCTACCTCGCCACCTGGCAGACCTTCAAGCACAACGAGACCGCCGCCAAGGGGTATCAAAGCAAGCTGGCGACCCTCAATCCCGGCCGGGCCGCCGATCTGCAGCGCATCTTCGATACGGTCGAGCGCGTTGTCGCCACCCCGCTCAAGGAGCAGGGTGAACGCTCACCCAAGCCGGGCAACCGGGCCATCGTCACCCTGGGTTATGCCCTCAATCCCGACGGCTCCATGCACGACATCCTGCTGGGCCGGCTGGAAACCACCCGGGCGCTGGCCAAGGCCAACCCGGCGGCCCTCATCATCCTGACCGGCGGCGTGCCCCAGCACCGTCAGACCGAGGGCAAGCTGATGGCCGACTGGCTGGTGAAAAAGGGGATCGATCGCTCCCGCATCATCGAGGAGAACTACGCCACCAGCACGGTAGAGAACGCCCTCTACAGCGGCTATGCCCTCGCCCGCCACCAGATCGAGTACGCCACCCTGGTGAGCTCCGCTAGCCATGTGCGCCGGGGCCAGACATTGCTGGAGATCGCCTGCTGGCAGAGCGGGCCGGCCGGGATCCGGATAGACAGCGTCAGCTATCCCGACAAACCGCTCTCCGAGCTTGCCAAGGTGAGCGACAGCGAGCTGCTCGGCATCTACCGCGACGCCCTGCGCACCTATGGGCTCTGGAGCTACCGCTCCGCCCCCCTGCTGGAGCGTTGAGTCCGGGTGGGCCGTGCTCACCCGGCCCGTTGCCAGCGCGCGTCTTGCCTCAGCGGCATCCCCTGCCCCATACCAACCCGCCCAACCGGCGGGTTTTATTTTATCCGCCCAATCAGCCAAACCGGTTCGATATTCAATAACTGGGCAAGCATTGCCATATTCGAATAAGATTGCCGATATTTTCAGCATTTTTTCAGCACTCATTGCCAGCCACCAAATATCGACTTGCCATATTGAGATATATGAATAAACGGATTTTATTGCCGTTCTTTTTCTAAGAACCATATTTCATCAGCCATATATTTTCGGTCTTTCCTCAATCTCCCAATAAATGGGAAAACTGCCGCTTCATTCCCCCGATGGAGCAATATCATGACAGGAAAAGGACATTCCCTCTGGCTGGCGGCGCTCGCCCTGCTCAGCCTGCAAGCCAGGGCCGTGGACGTTACTGTGGCCTACCAGACCTCGGCCGAACCGGCCAAGGTGGCCCAGGCCGACGACACCTTTGCCCGCAGCAGCGGCGCCACGGTGAAGTGGCTCAAGTTCGACAGCGGCGCCAGCGTGGTGCGGGCACTCGCCTCCGGCGACGTGCAGATCGGCAACATAGGTTCCAGCCCGCTGGCGGTAGCCGCCAACCAGCAGGTGCCCATCGAGGTGTTTCTGCTCGCCTCCAAGCTCGGCAACTCGGAAGCGCTGGTGGTCAAGCCCGGGCTCAACTCCCCCGCAGCCCTGGCCGGCAAGCGCATCGCCGTGCCCTTTACCTCCACCACCCACTACAGCCTGCTGGCCGCGCTGCGGCACTGGGGAGTGGATCCGGCCAGCCTGCAGATCGTCAACCTGCAGCCACCGGCCATCATCGCCGCCTGGCAGCGGGGTGACATCGATGGCGCCTATGTCTGGGCGCCAGCCCTCAACGAGCTGACCAAGGGCGGCAAGGTGCTGACCGACTCGGCCCAGGTGGGCGAGTGGGGAGCCCCCACCCTGGATGTCTGGGTGGTACGCAAGGCGTTCGCCAAGGCCCATCCCGAGCTGGTGCAGGCCTTCGTCGACAGCACCCTGGCGGCCCAGCGCGACTACCTGGCCAACCCCGACGGCTGGCTCGCCAAGCCGGACAACCTCGCCAAGCTGGCCAGCCTGAGCGGCGTACCCGAGGCGGACGTGCCCGCGCTGGTCAGGGGCAACAGCTACCTGAGCGCCAGCCAGCAGGGTGCCGAGCTGGGGGAGCTGGTGAACCAGACCCTGGTGGACACCAGTCGCTTTCTCAAGGAGCAAGGCAAGGTGCAGAGTGCCGGCAGTGATTATCGCGCCTACGTGACCGACCGCTTCGTCAAGGCTCACGCCCGCTGACCCCGCAACACAAGGAGGCATGCATGCTGCAGCTCACTCACCTTTGTGCCGATTACGCCGGACGCAGAGTCCTCGACAACATCAACCTGACCCTGGATGCAGGCGAGCTGATGGTGGTGCTCGGCCCCTCCGGCTGCGGCAAGACCACCTTGCTCAACCTCATCGCCGGTTTTCAGCCCGCCCAACAGGGCACCATCAGCCTGCAGGGGCAACCGGTGCGCGGCCCCGGCGCCGAGCGGGGGGTGGTCTTTCAGCACGAGGGGCTGCTGCCCTGGCGCAACGTGCTGGACAACGTCGCCTTCGGCCTGCAGCTGGCCGGCGTGCCGCGCCGCGAACGCGAGGCCAGCGCGCTGGCCATGCTGCGCAAGGTGGGGCTGGAAGAAGCCCACGCCAAGCCGGTCTGGCAGCTCTCCGGCGGCCAACGCCAGCGGGTCGGCATCGCCCGGGCGCTGGCCACCCAACCGCAACTGCTACTGCTCGACGAACCCTTCGGCGCCCTCGACGCCTTTACCCGCGAGCAGATGCAGACCCTGCTGCTGCGCCTGTGGCACGAGCAGCGCCGGCAGGTACTGCTCATCACCCACGACATCGAGGAGGCGGTGTTCATGGCCACCGAGCTGGTGCTGCTCTCCCCGGCGCCGGGGAGAGTCATGGAGCGGCTCACCCTGGATTTTGGCCGCCGCTTCGCCGCCGGCGAGCCCTGCCGCAGCATCAAGTCGGATCCCGCCTTCATCGCGCGGCGCGAGTATGTGCTGGAGCGGGTCTTTGCCGAGCGGGAGGTGTTTGCATGAGCCTCACCCTCTCCCGCCCGCTCGACCCGGCCCGCCGGATACGCCTACGCTGGCCGCTGCCACGCCGGCTTGGGATAAGTCTGCTGACCCTGGGTTCCCTCCTAGCGCTCTGGTGGCTGGTGGCCAGGCTCGGGCTGATAAGCCCGCTGTTTCTGCCCCCTCCCGCCCAGGTGCTGCAGCAATTTGCCACCCTCGCCGGGCCGCAGGGCTTCATGGACGCCACCCTCTGGCAGCACCTCGCCGCCAGTTTGCAGCGCATCCTCATCGCCCTCGCGGCCGCCACCCTGTGCGGCGTAACGGTGGGTCTCGCCATGGGGCTCAGCCCCACCCTGCGCGGCATGCTCGACCCGCTGATCGAGCTCTACCGGCCAGTGCCGCCCCTTGCCTACCTGCCACTCATGGTGATCTGGTTTGGCATCGGCGAAACCTCCAAGGTGCTGCTCATCTATCTGGCCATCTTCGCGCCCGTCGCCATGGCCACCCTGGCGGGAGTGCAGGGCGCCAAGCAGGTGCGACTGCGGGCCGCCCGGGCGCTCGGCGCCAACCGCTGGCAGGTACTGTGGTACGTCATCGTGCCCGGCGCCCTGCCGGACATGCTCACCGGGCTGCGCATCGGGCTCGGGGTCGGCTGGTCCACCCTGGTGGCGGCCGAGCTCATCGCCGCCACCCGCGGCGTGGGTTTCATGGTTCAAGCCGCCGGCGAATTTCTCGCCACCGACGTGGTGCTGGCGGGCATTCTGGTGATCGCCCTGATCGCCTTCACTCTGGAACTTGGTTTACGTGCGCTGCAGCGTCGCCTAACGCCGTGGCATGGAGAAGGACTATGAGCAATTCCCTGTATATCACCCCCCTCGGCCCCCACATCGGCGCCGAGATCAGCGGCATCAGCCTGGCCGGGCCGCTCGATGAGGGCCAGTTCGCCCAGTTGCAGCAGGCCCTGCTGACCCATCAGGTGCTGTTCTTTCGGGATCAGCCCATCAACCCCCGCCAGCAGCGGGCGCTGGCCAACCGCTTCGGCGATCTGCACATTCACCCTGTCTATCCCCACGCGCCGGAGGCCGAGGAGATCATCGTGCTCGACACCCACGACGACAACCCACCGGACAACGACAACTGGCACACCGACGTCACCTTCATCGAGACGCCGCCGGCGCTGGCCATTCTGGCCGCCAAGCAGCTGCCGCCGGTGGGGGGCGATACCCTGTGGGCCAGCGGCATCGCCGCCTTCGAGGGGCTCTCCCCCCGCCTGCAGCAGTTGCTGACGGGGCTGGAGGCCGAGCACGACTTCACCAAGTCGTTCCCGGCCCATCGCCACAGCGCCAGCCCGGCCGAGTACCAGCGCTGGCAGGAGGCGGTGGCCCGTCACCCGCCGCTGCGCCACCCTGTGGTTCGCACCCACCCCTTGAGCGGTCGGCAGGCACTGTTCGTCAATGAAGGCTTCACCACCCGCCTGCCCGACTTGCCGGCGCAAGAGAGCGAGGCACTGCTCGCCTTCCTGTTTCGCCATGTCACCAAGCCCGAGTATCAGGTGCGCTGGCGCTGGCGGGAGCACGACATCGCCATCTGGGACAACCGGGTCACCCAGCATTACGCCAACGCCGACTATCTGCCGGCCCGGCGAGTAATGCACAGGGCCACCGTGCTGGGGGACAAGCCGTTCTGGCGCGCGCCCGCGTAACGCCGGCGCCGCCCCCTGCACCGACCGGTCGCACCGTCGTTATTGATCCCGCATAAAATAACGGAGCGCGTTGTCGGTCATTATTTTCAAATAGATCAATGAGGCCACCAAATATCGCCAGAAATATGTAAATCGACACACCTTGCAATATTTCCATACAACTTCCGGCTGCCATCCGGTCGGCCCCTCCCCGTACTATTTCGAGGTTCAGGCTAGATAAATGGAAATCGACAATGAAATACACGCTGCTCATGACCCTGCTGGCACCGGCATTGCTGGCAGGTTGCAATCTGGAAAAGAAAGAGGAGCCCTTCCAGGGCCGCCATATTCGCGCCGGCTATGACGCCGGCCAGGTCTGCCAACAGCTGCGCCAGGGCTGGCAAGAGGACGGTATCGCCATTCCCGCCAGTCAGGTCAGTTGCCACTACCTGACGGTGCCGCTCGATTACGACAAGGAGTGGGTCCAGATCAAGGAGAGCAAGTGGGAGAAAAGCTCCACCTCGCGCTCCAGCAGTGGCTTTTTCTCCGGCGACAGCAGCCGTTTCTCCTCCTGGTCGAACAATCCCAGCCGCACCCAGATCAAGCAGGAGACCCGCACGGTCAAGGGCGACACCCTGGATATCTTCTATCTGCACTATCGCGCCAGCGGCGACTATCGCGGCACCCTGTTCTACAACCCGGGCGGCCCCACTTCGGCCACCCCGGATCTCGGCCTCCTGCTCGACCTGCTGCGCAGCGCCAATCCCGCCATCCTTGAGCACTACGACATCGTCACCCTGGATCCCCGCGGGGCCGGTTACAGCGCCCTCGGCCACGAACTGCGCAGCTGCCTGCTGACCGACAAGCAAGGCGTGCGGCCAGACATGACCCCGGCGCAGCTCGCCCAGCTCTTTGCCAGCCGTGACAAGGGCGCCCTGCCGGCACTCGAGAGCGGGGCGGATCAGGGCAAGGCCTTTAGCACCACCCTGCGCGAGCGCTGCGACGAGCCGTTGCGGCTGCATGCGCCGCACCTGGGCTCGCGGGCCGTGGTCGAGGACATGGAGCGCCTGCGCCAGCACCTGGGGCGCGAGCGGATCACCCCCATCACCTTCTCCTACGGCACTCGTCTGGCCGCCCTCTATGCCGCCCGCTACTCGAGCCACGTGGCCAATCTGGTGGTCGACTCGCCGATGTCTCCCGCCGAGAGCCGCTACCCGGCCATCTTTCGCCGCGATGCCGAGAATGCCAACCGCATCCTGGCCTGGCGCTTCGGGGATCAGGCGCTGCAGCGCAGCATGGCGGTGACCCGCCAGATGCGCGACAACGGCCGCTATGTGGACAATCAGGGCAATGTGCTCGACCGCGCCAACTGGGTGGCGGTGCTGGGCGATGCCATCAGCGGCAGCCAGCGCGACGATCAGCTCGCTTTCTGGCAGCAGGACGACGCCGGCCCCCTGCTGGCCCGCCTCGCCGGGCAGGACGATGACAACCCCTATCAGGAACTGCAGGAGATGCCCTTCTTCAGCGCCATCCACTGCACCGACAACAGCGAACCCTATGGCTGGCAGGGGCTGGATCCGGAAGATGCCGCCTTCCAGGGGGCCGGCGCCCTGCTGCTGGCCAACAGCTTCAACACCTGCGCCGACTGGCCTTATCCGCGCCAGCCCATCGCCAGCTACGGCGCCGGCGAGATAAAGCTGCCGGATGATGCCAGGGCCCTGGTGCTCGGCGCCGAGTACGATCCCAATACCCCCTTCGCCGGTGCCCGCCAGATGCAGGCCGCCTTTGGCAGCGCCGCGCGAATGGTGCAGGTGGCGCAGAGCAACCAGCATGGCCAGCTCAGCAGCTCCCGCTGCGCCCAGGCGGCCCTCAGCACCCTGCTGTTGGGGGATGCTGCAAGCCTGCCCGCCGAGCAGCGCTGCCTGGCTGACTGACGGAGCACGACCCAGCTGAGCACAATCCAGCTGAATACGGCCCAATAAAAAGCCCGCCGAATTGGCGGGCTTTTTCATGTAGGCAAGCGTCTTCAGGCGGCGACCAGCGACTCCAGATCGCGCCGGCTCAGGCGCTTGCTGTCCACCTTCACATAGACGGAGCGCTCCGAGGCGGCCAGCAGCACGTCGCTCACCCCGTCGCAGGCGCGGATCTTCTGCTCGAGCGCAGTGTCGGCCGCCACCCCTTCCGGCAGCACGATGCGCAGGCTGCTCACATAGGGGGGCTCGGCCATGGTCAGGCTGACCCCGAGCCAGACCAGAGCCAGCGCGGCGCAACCGCCAAACACCAGGGCGCCGCCGCCCAGGCTGTAGAGCAGGCCGCCGAGGCTGCCACCGATGGCCACCCCGATGAACTGGCTGGTGGAGTAGATCCCCATGGCGGTGCCCTTGTAGCCGGGGGGCGACTCCTTGCTGATAAGAGAGGGCAGCAGCGCCTCCATCACGTTGAAACCGATGAAGAAGATCTGCAGGCCGGCGAGCAGGCCCCACAGCTGCAGGCCGCTTTGCCAGAGCACCAGCTCGGCGACGAGCATCACCAGCACGCAGATCTGGAACACCCGCTTCATCTTTCTGCGCTTCTCGGCATAGATGATGAACGGCACCACGCTGACGAAGGCGATCAGCATGGTGACCAGATAAGCCTGCCACTGGCTGTCGCGGGGCAAGCCGGCACGCTCCAGCAGCGGCGGCAGCGCCACGAAGCTCGACATCAGCAGGGTGTGCACGCAGAGGATGCCGAAGTTGAGCTTGAGCAGGCGCGGGTTGGTCAGCACGGTGCGCATTCCCCCCTTCACCATGCCGGACTCGCGATTGAGCAGGTGGCCGCTCGGAGTCGGCACCAGCCAGAGAGTGACGGCGATGCCTCCCAGCGCCAGCAGGGCGATCAGCCAGAACAGGCCGGAGAGCCCCAGCGCATGGGTGATGAGGGGGCCGGTCACCATGGCGATGGCGAAGGTGATGCCAAAGCTCACCCCGATGAAGGCCATCGCCTTGGTGCGGTTCTGCTCGCGGGTGAGATCCGACAAGAGCGCCATCACGGCGGCGGAGATGGCGCCGCTGCCCTGCAGGGCGCGGCCGAGGATCACCCCCCAGATGGAGTGGGTCAGCGCCGCGATCACGCTGCCGAGGGCAAACATCAGCAGTCCGCCGACGATGAGGGGCTTGCGGCCCACCTTGTCGGAGAGCAGGCCGAACGGGATCTGGAACAGCGCCTGGGTCATGCCGTAGATGCCGATGGCCAGGCCGATGAGCGCCTCGGAGGCCCCCGCCAGCGACATGCCGTAGGTGGTCAGCACCGGCAGCACCATAAACATGCCGAGCATGCGCAACGAGAAGACGGAGCCGAGCGCCCAGGTGGCACGGCGCTCGCCCCTCGTCATGGTGAAATCATTCATGATGGCCTCGATAGGTCAGGGAAAAGGAAGACTCAAGGGGTGGCCGACACACGCCATGCCACACCCGACACAAGGGAAAAGTGCCCGACGGGGCGGCCCCATAATAACAGAGCCGGGAAGGTTCCCGGCTCTGGATTCTACTGATTTTCCCGCGTCGCATCACAACACGGAGCATGACAGGTATGCACCTTAGGGCAGCATGCTCACCAGCACCGCAGGCTCGGCCTCCGGCTGGAAGTCCACCGACATCATCACGCTGAGGCAAGTGATGGTGACGATGGAGAACATGAACAGCTTGCGTGCCCAGAGGGAGTCATCCACCGCCGCCTTGTAGCCAGACAGCGCCATCCCCAGCCACCAGACGCTGACCGCGGTGGCCACTACCAGATACTTGTAGCCGGCGTAACCGCCGAGGAACAGCATCAGGGTCGGCACCATGAAGGCCAGGATGTAGAGGGTGATGTGCAGCTTGGCCACCGGGATCCCCTTCACCACCGGCAACACCGGGATGTTGGCGGCCTGGTAATCCTTGAAGCGGAAAATGGCGATCGCATAGGAGTGCGGCATCTGCCACAGGCTGAAGATCGCCAGCAGGATCAAGGCGCCCGAGTCGAACTGACCGCTCACCGCGCAGTAGCCGATGACCGGCGGCGCCGCGCCGGAGAGGCTGCCGACCAGGGTGCCGTAGACCGAGTGACGCTTCATGTAGAGGCTGTAGACCCCCACATAGACAATGAAGCCCAGCACCGCCAGCAAGGCGGCCAACGGATTGGCCGCAAAGTAGAGCAGTGCAATGCCCGCAATGCCGAGCGCGGTGGCGTACCAGAGCGATACGCCGGGGGCGATCAGACCCTTCACCAGAGCACGGTTCTTGGTGCGCTCCATGATGCAGTCGATGTCCCGGTCGATGTAGTTGTTGAACACGCAACCGGAGGCGACCACCAGTGATACACCAGCCATGGTCAGAATGAACAGGGGCACATCCAGGCTCCCCTTGGAGGCCAGCAGGAATCCTCCGATAACCGAGATGAGGTTACCGAAGATGATGCCCGGCTTGGTCACTTGCAGGTATTGCTTCATCATCATTGCCAACCTGCTCAGTGAACCATCATGTTGATGTTGAGGTTGTACATGATCCACAGGGAGCCCACGACCACGATGGCGATGATGAGCACGGTAAAGATCAGTGCCACCAGGTTCCAGCGCTCCTCGGACGAGGTGTTCATGTGCAGGAAGTAGACCAGGTGCACGAAGATCTGCACCACCGCCATGCCGACCACGGTGGCCAGCACGGTGGTGTGGGAGGCGGAACCGTCCATCACCATCCAGAACGGCACCGCGGTCAGGATCAGGGACAGCACGAAGCCGATCAGGTAGCTCTTGGCGCTGCCGTGGCTGGCGCCGTGATTGTCAACGGAATGACTCATTACATGACCCCCATCAGATAGACCACGGTGAAGACGCAGATCCACACCACGTCGAGGAAGTGCCAGAACAGGCTCAGGCACATCAGACGGGTACGGTTGCGGTCGGTCAGCCCCTTCTTGGCGACCAGCACCATCATCACGATGATCCAGATAAGACCGCTGGTCACGTGGATACCGTGGGTGCCCACCAGGGTGAAGAAGGCAGAGAGGAAGCCGCTGCGATCCGGACCATAGCCCTCGGCAATCAGGTGATGGAATTCATAGATCTCCATGGCGATGAAGCCGGCGCCGAACAGGAAGGTGATGAACAGCCAGGTGTTGACCGCCGCGACCTTGTTCTTGTTCATGGCCAGCATGCCGAAGCCGAAGGTGATGGAGCTCAGCAGCAGCAGCATGGTTTCGGCAAACACGAACGGCAGTTCGAAGATGTCCTTGCCGCTCGGACCGCCGGCAGTGCCGTTGACCAGGACCGCATAGGTCGCGAACAGGGTCGCGAACAGGATGCAGTCACTCATCAGGTAGATCCAGAAGCCGAATACCTTGTTGGCACCGGCATCGTGGTGCCCATCCTCATGGGCACCCTGGGTGTGATGTAGAACGTCAGTCGCCATGGAATTAAGCCACCTTGTTGATATTTTCAAAATGCTGACGCTCGATCCGCTCGATCTCGTCAACCTGCACGTAGTAGTCCACGTCGTCGTTGAAGCTGTGGATGATCCAGGTGGCGATCATGCCGACGAAGCCGGCGATGGCCATCCACCAGATGTGCCAGATCATGGCAAAGCCGAACACCACGCTGAAGGCGGCGATGATCACGCCGGCACCGGAGTTTTTCGGCATGTGGATCGGGTCATAGTGCTTGGGCTGCTGATAAGCGGAACCGTCCTGCTTGGCTTCCCAGAACGCATCCAGTCCCTTGATCTTCGGCTCGATGGCGAAGTTGTAGAAAGGAGGCGGTGAGGAAGTGGACCACTCCAGGGTACGACCGCCCCAGGGATCGCCAGTCAGGTCGCGGTTCTTCTCGCGGTCGCGGATGCTGACCACGATCTGGATCACCTGGCACAGTACGCCCAGCGCGATAAGGCCGGCGCCGCAGGCAGCCACCACCAGCCAGCCGTGGAACTCGGGATCGATGTTCTGGCTGACGCGACGGGTCATGCCCATGAAGCCCAGTACGTAGAGCGGCATGAAGGCAACGAAGAAGCCGGTGATCCAGCACCAGAAGGCACGCTTGCCCCAGGTGTCATCCAGCTTGAAGCCGAACGCTTTCGGGAACCAGTAGGTGATACCGGCGAAGCAACCGAACACCACACCGCCGATGATGACGTTGTGGAAGTGGGCGATCAGGAACAGGCTGTTGTGCAGCACGAAGTTGGCGGCCGGCACGGAGAGCAGTACCCCGGTCATGCCACCCACGGTGAAGGTGATGATGAAACCGACGGTCCACAGCATGGGTGAGGTGAACTCGATGCGACCGCGGTACATGGTGAACAGCCAGTTGAAGATCTTCACCCCGGTTGGGATGGAGATGATCATGGTGGTGATGCCGAAGAAGGCATTCACGTTGGCGCCCGACCCCATGGTAAAGAAGTGGTGCAGCCAGACGATGAAGGAGAGCACGGTAATGGCGATGGTCGCCCACACCAGCGAGGTGTAGCCGAACAGCTTCTTCTTGCAGAAGGTCGCCACCACTTCGGAGAAGATCCCGAATACCGGCAGCACCAGGATGTACACCTCCGGGTGACCCCAGGCCCAGATCAGGTTGATGTACATCATCATGTTGCCACCCATGTCATTGGTAAAGAAATGGGTACCCAGGTAACGGTCTGCGGTGAGCAGGGCGATGGTGACAGTCAGGATCGGGAAGGAGGCGATGATCAGCACGTTGGCGCACAGGGCGGTCCAGGTGAACACCGGCAGGCGCATCATGGTCATGCCAGGGGCGCGCATCTTGATGATGGTGGCGAAGAAGTTCACGCCGGTCAGCAGGGTCCCCAGACCCGAGATCTGCAGACTCCAGATCCAGTAATCGACCCCGACCCCCGGACTGAACTCCAGCCCCGACAAGGGCGGATAGGCCAGCCAGCCGGTCTGGGCGAATTCACCGACCCCGAGGGAGACGTTGATCAGCACCACGGCCGCGGCGGTGAACCAGAAGCTCAGGTTGTTCAGGAAGGGGAAGGCGACGTCACGGGCACCGATCTGCAGCGGCACCACGATGTTCATCAGACCGATCACCAGCGGCATGGCCACGAAGAAGATCATGATGACGCCGTGGGCGGTGAAGATCTGGTCGTAGTGGTGCGGTGGCAGTATGCCCTCGCCACCGGCCGAGGCCATGACCTGCTGGGTACGCATCATCACCGCATCGGCGAAGCCGCGCAGCAACATGACCATGCCGAGGATGAGATACATGATACCGAGGCGTTTGTGGTCGACCGAGGTCAGCCACTCTTTCCACAGATATTGCCACTTGCCGAAATAGGTGATGAGACCGGCGATACCCAGCCCACCCAGAATGATGCCGGCGATCGTGACCATGATGATGGGTTCATGGTACGGAATGGCATCGAGTGTTAATTTTCCAAACATCAGTTAGTACCCGCTTTCACAGTCTTGTCGGCCGGCATGTGACCGGCGTGGTCCATCTGCTCGCCCTGGGCCTCATGGTGCATGGCGTCGCCGTGCTCCATGCCTTCATGGCTCATGGAGGCGTCATGCTCCATGCCTTCGTGGCTCATGGAGGCATCATGCGGCATCGCGGCCTGCGCTTCGCCGTGTTGCATGGCGGCGTGCTCGCCGTGCTTCATGTCGCCCATGAACTTGTTGATGATGTTGACGAACAGCTTGGGATCGGCGCTGGCGAAGTACTCCACCGGGTGGTTTTCGCTCTTCTTGGCCAGGGCATTGAACTCATCCATGGTGTTGAGCGCCTTGGAAGAGGCTTTCACCTTGGCGACCCAGGCGTCGAAACCGGCCTGATCCTGCGTGGCGATGGCGTTGAACTTCATGCCGGAGAAACCGGCGCCGCTGTAGCCACCCGAGATGCCCTTGTACTGGCCTGCCTCGTTGGCAATCAGGTGCAGCTTGGTCTGCATGCCCGCCATGGCGTAGATCTGGCCGCCCAGCTGGGGAATGAAGAAGGAGTTCATCACGGTGTCGGAGGTCACCCGGAAATTGACCGGGGTGTTGACCGGGAATGCCAGCTCGTTGACCGAGGCGATACCCAGCTCCGGATAGACAAACAACCATTTCCAGTCAAGGGAGATGACATCGACCTGGATCGGTTTCACCTCAGATTCCAGCGGTTTGTAGGGATCCAGAGAGTGGGACGTTTTCCAGGTAATCACCGCCAGGATGGCGATAATGATGACGGGTACGGTCCAGACGACCGCTTCAATCTTGTTGGAGTGGGCCCAGTCAGGCGCATAGGTGGCATTGGTGTTGGACGCTCGGTATTTGTAAGCGAACGCCACTGCCATCACGATCACGGGCACCACCACGATCAGCATCAAGCCGAGTGCGGTCAATATCAGTGACTTCTGCTCCAGACCAACTTGCCCCTTGGGGCTCATCAGTGCCATGTCGCAGCCGCTCAGCAAGCCGGCAGTCGCGAGCAACAGCAAAGCGCCCAAGCCCCTCTTTACATCAAAAGGTCTCATGCAATGTCCTCATCTTCGCAAGGCTAAAGTGGTAAGAAAAACGCAGCATTCTATTTCACCGGGGGGGGATGTGAACAACATGAAAAATTAATCTTTCACTTGTGTGCTGTTTGCGATTTCTGTGTGTCGCATGTTAATGGCTTGACGCCGCTGAATTTATCCATGTCGGGCCCTTCTCAATTAATCAGCGGCTGGCTCAATTTCACCCAATCTGCGTTGATTAAATCACCACTTCGTCGTTTAACCTTTTATTTCACAAGGATAAAGGGTGTCATTTGGTGGCCTTGCGGTGAAAATTCAGACGATAATCAGGCCCTGTTTGTCGACCATGGCCGAATAAAGGTGAGACTCGAAATCAACCATAATTAATCAAATTAAATTTCAATTAATTCCTTGGTGTTGATGTGGCTTTGCCCCACAAACATGCATATTCCATCCATCTCACCGCCATGGCCATCACATGATCCCTCATTTTGTTTAATAAGTTATTATCAAAGCCATGGACTCCATCGGGATATAGCGGTAGGTTGCGCCCCTTCGTTACTCGTCAGTCACGAATTCAACCCTATCCCACTTCTCATTCGACTCTTCATTTACAGGGATTGCCATGAGCATCACACGCAGAGACTTTCTCAACGGCGTCGCCATTGCCATTGCGGCCGGCGTCGCCCCCATCCAGCTGCTGCAGGCCGCCGAAGGCGGCAAGGCGCTGGCCGAGAAGACGCTGGTCTATCCGCCCGCTCTCACCGGCCTGCGCGGCAACCATCCGGGCTCCTTCGAGCCGGCTCACAGCATCGCCCGCGACGGCAAGCAGTATGACTTCGCCCACCTCCCGCTGGAGGGCGAGTACGATCTGGTGATCGTCGGCGCCGGCATCAGCGGCCTCTCCGCCGCCTGCTTCTACCAGCAACTGCTCGGGGCGGACAAAAAGATCCTGCTGCTCGACAACCACGACGACTTCGGTGGCCACGCCAAGCGTAACGAGTTCACCACCCCGGATGGTCTGCGGCTGGGTTACGGCGGCAGCGAATCCCTGCAATCGCCGCGCTCCGTCTACAGCCCGGTGGCGCTGGGGCTGCTCAAGGCGCTCGAGGTCAACATCGATGAGCTGGCCAAAGGCTTCCAGCAGACCTTCTACCCGGATCTGGGCCTGAGCCGCGGCGTCTTCTTTGACGAGAAGCACTTCGGGGTCAACAAGATAGTAAGCGGCGACCCGGGCCACAGCGTGGCAGACGACATCCCGCGCGATCGCTTGAACGGCCGACCGCTGGCCGAGTTCATCGGCGACTTCCCGTTCGACGACACCGACAAGGCCGCCCTGCTGGCGCTGCACGAAGAGAAGACCGACTATCTGCACGGCATGACCCGCGAGCAGAAAGACGCCTGGATGGAGAGCAACAGCTACACCACCTTCCTGCGCGACAAGGTGGGGCTGAGCGAGCGGGCCATCACCTTCTTCCAGCAGCGTACCGACGACTTCCAGGCAGTCGGCATCGATGCCACCTCCTGCGCCGACGCGCGCCTGTGCGCCCTGCCGGGCTTTGCCGGCATGGATCTCACCCCGCTCGATGCGGAATCTCAGGCCGAGCTGGACGACCCCTACATCTTCCACTTCCCGGATGGCAACGCCGGCCTCACCCGCTTGATGGTGCGCAAGCTCATCCCGCAGGTGGCCCCGGGCCACACCATGCAGGACGTGGTACTGGCCAGGTTCGACTACAGCCAGCTCGACCGCCCCGAGCACAAGGTGCAGCTACGCCTTGGCAGCACGGCGCTGCAGGCCAGAAACGTGCCGCTCAAAGACGGCAAACAGGGGGTGGACGTCACCTACATCAAGGAGGGCAAGCTGCACCGGGTGCAGGCCAGACAGTGCATCATGGCCGGCTACAACATGATGATCCCCTACCTGGTGCCCGAGATGCCGGAGCCCCAGAAGGAGGCGCTGCGCCAGAACGTCAAGGCGCCGCTGGTCTACACCAAGGTAGTGATCAGAAACTGGCAGCCGTTCGTCAAACTCGGCGTGCACGAGGTCTATGCCCCGGCCGCCCCCTACAGCCGGGTCAAGCTCGACTACCCGGTCGACCTCGGCGGCTACGAGCATCCCAAGAACCCGGACCAACCCATGTGCCTGCACATGGTCTATGTGCCGACCCTGCCGGGCAGCGGCCTCTCGGCCCGCGAGCAGTCCCGCAAGGGGCGCGCCATGCTCCTCGGCATGCCATTCGAGCAGCACGAACAGATGATCCGCGAGCAGCTGCAGGCCATGCTGGGCGAGGCCGGCTTCAACCATGAGCAGGATATCCTCGCCATCACGGTCAACCGCTGGTCCCACGGCTACTCCTACATCGCCAACTCCCTGTTTGACGACGAAGAGCAGTCGGAGCGCTTCATTGAGCGGGGTCGCCAGCCGGTGGGCAACATCACCATCGCCAACTCGGACGCGGGCTGGAGCCCCTATGCCCACGCCGCCATCGACGAGGCGTGGCGCGCCGTCAACGAGCTGGTCGCCCTGACCAAGGGAGGTGCCAAATGATCCGTTCCCTGACTGCCAGCGCCGTGCTGCTGGCCCTGCCCACCTTCGCCCTGCAAGCCGCCCCCGCCATGTCGGCGGGTGAATACGTGGCCAAGCTGGGGGACTGCGCCGCCTGCCACACCAGCGAGGCGAGCAAGCCGCTCGCCGGCGGCAAGGGTTTCCCCACCCCTGTCGGCACCGTCTACGCCACCAACATCACCCCGGACAAGACCCACGGCATCGGCAACTACAGCCTGCCCGAGTTCATCAAGGTGATGCGCGAAGGGATCACCCGCAGCGGCGACCCCCTCTACCCGGCCATGCCCTACACCGCCTACGCCAAGATGAGCGATGAGGATCTCACCGCCCTCTACCACTACCTGATGCAGGATGTGCAGCCGCAGGCCATTGCCAACAAGGCGAGCGACATCCCCTGGCCGCTCAACATGCGCTGGCCCCTCAGGGGCTGGAACTGGCTCTATCACGATGACGGCCGCTTCACCCCGGTCGCCGGCAAGAGTGAAGAGTGGAACCGCGGCGCCTATCTGGTGCAGGGAGCGGGCCACTGCGGCAGCTGCCACACCCCGCGCGGGATCGGCATGCAGGAGAAAGCCCTGACCGAGGCGGATCCTCTCTATCTGAGCGGCGCCACCCTGGATGGCTGGTATGCCCCCGACATTCGCGGCAGCCGCTACGACAAGCAGGCCCTCATCGATCTGCTGAAAACCGGCCGCAGCCAGCATCAGGCCGTCAGCGGCCCCATGGCGGAAGTGATCACTCACAGCAGCCAGTACTTCAGCGACGCGGATCTGGCCAGCATCGCCACCTACCTGACCAGGCTGGATGACGAGGCACCGGCCGCCAGGGGCAACCGGGCCTACGCCAGTGCCGGCGGCAAGGCGGATTACGCCATGTACTGCTCCACCTGCCACGGCAACGACGGGCGCGGCAACGACCACGTCATCCCCTCCCTGATCGGCAACCAGACCGTGCTGGCCGAGGATCCGGCCAGCCTGCTCAACGTGCTGCTGCACGGCGCCGAGACCCCGGTCACCCAGGGCAACATCGGCTACCACATGCCGGGCTACGGCTGGACCCTCCACGACCAGCAGATCGCCGAGCTGGTCAACACCTTGCGCGCCTCCTGGGGCAATGAAGGGGTGGCCATCAAGCCGGAGACGGTCAAGGCCCAGCGCGCCCTGCACCAATAACTCGCGCCGACCATAACGAAACGGGCCTCCAGTGGAGGCCCGTTTGCTGTGTGAGTGACGACTCACCCCTTGCGCGGTTTGGAGCCGGAGAGCGGCACTGCCCCCAGCCGGTAATCGCCATAGGGGAAGATGTTGCGAAAGCGCTGGGCCACCGGCTCCGGAATGGAGCGGGAGAAGACCAGCCTGACCCCATCACCATCGCGCTGACCCAGGATGCGCCCGCGCACCGTCTCGTGGCGCAGGATCTGTTTGGCATGCTCGATAAACGCGGGCGACACCTTGCCCCGCTTGACCTGCACCTTGCCGGGGGCAAGCCGGATCTCGAACAGGGCGCCACGCCCCAGCTTCATCAACCACCAGATCAGGGCAATCGCCACCAGCAACGACAACCAGGCCATCCTGTTTCTCCTTCTTCACACGGTTGCAGCCAGTATAAGCCGCAACTGGCCCCCAATTGTTTGGTGCGGATCACAGCCGTCCCTCAAGTCCGACCGCAAGCCACCCTGCTCGCCGAGCCCTCTAGCGGTTGCGACCCCAGGCCACCAGCGTCTCCCGATAGAGCGCCAGCAGCGCCTGATCCCGCACCGCCACCCCGACCTGCTGGGCAGGATGGTCGGCCCACTCATCGTGGGGGTGGGACTTGCCGTCAAATTTCTGCAGGGTGTGGCCGATGGCAGGGCCGTCGTTGATGACCCGCACCGGCCCCGCGCGCAGGGTGAACAGGGTCGGATCGATCACGTAGGCGATGGCGGACGGGTCGTGCACGTGGCAACCGTCGAGCCCGATCCGCTCGGAGTAGAAGCGCAGGTAGAAGCGGCTGACATCCCACAGGAAACGGCCCGGCTCGCCCGCGTCGTCGCGCAGTGCGTCCAGATAGGTGCTGCTGAAGAAACTCTGCTGGGTCACGTCCAGCCCGATGATCACCACAGGCCAGCGGGCGGTGAACACCCGGTCGGCGGCATCCGGATCGTCGTGGATATTGGCCTCGGCATAGGGGGTCACATTGCCGCGATGGCCGTTGACGCCGAAGGCCCCGCCCATTACCACCACCTGCTTCACCAGGCCGGCAATCTCGGGGGCCGCCTGCAGCGCCAGCGCCAGGTTGGTGAGCGGCCCTATGGTGACCAGGGTGATCTCGCCGGGGGCTGCCTTCACCGCTTCGACGATATACTGCCAGGCCGGCCGGGGATCCGGAGTGAGCGTCACCTCCCCCGCCGTCACGTCGCCAAACCCGCTCGGGCCGTGTACCACAGTGGTCGGGCCCACCGGCTCGCGTCGCAGCGGGGCGGCCGCCCCCTGCGCCACATCCGCCTTCATGCCATATTGCTGCTTGAGCCAGAGGGCGTTGTGGGTGCCGTTCTCGATGGTGGCATTGCCAAATACCGTGGTGATGGCGAGCAGCTCGATGGCGGGGTGGGCTTCGGCAAACAGAATTGCCATGGCGTCATCGATACCGGGATCGGTATCCAGAATGATCTTGTGAATCATGGGGCCTCCTTGGGCAACAGAACCGCCAGTGTAGCGAGCCGCCGCCGCTTTAACAGCGACGGGATCACAGCCTGCCGTTTTGCCCTCCCGCCGCCCCGCACAAGTGGTTGCGTTTCATACAGCCGCGACGGGCAAGCAGCCAACGCAAGGGCGATGGCTGGCCTGACTGATGAAACTGATGAAACTGATGAAATAGTGGGCGGGCAGTGCGGGACGGACAGACGCGGCCTTGTGGGTCGGCGGGCGGGATGGTATCACTGGGCCACACAATTCACTCCGCTAACCACCCGCCGAGGCGCCATTGATCACCCTGATAAAAGAGTCCGACCAGCTGAAGATGCCCTGGAAGAACAAGCAGGGCACCACAGCCCAGATCCTCATCTCCCCTGCCGGCGCCAGCCTCGACAAGCTCGATTTTGCCTATCGGCTGAGCTCGGCGCCCATCAAGGGGGCAGGCCCCTTCTCGAAATTCCCCGGCTATCAGCGCATCCTGCTGCCCATCAGCGGGGCCGGCTTCGTGCTCAACGGCCACCCCTACGCCACCTTCGAGGCGGCCCACTTCAGCGGGGATGACGACACCCACTGCGAGCTGCTGAAAAAAGAGGTGACGGATCTGGGGCTCATCTATGATCCGGCCCGCCTCAGTGCCAACGTGCGGGTGCTCAACCTCCCCTTCCCGCTCAGCCTCACCCTGGAGGCGGACAAGACCTATCTCTGCTACCTGCTGAGCGGCCAGCTCACGGCGGCGGGCCAGCCCATGGCGGTCAACGAGACCCTGCTGATCAGCGGCGAGCAGAGCATCCAGTTCGACTGCCAGAAGAAGAGCGCCATCGCCTTCTTTACCCTGCAGCCCAAATAGGTGGCAGGCGCAGGCCGAGCCCGGTCAGCGTTTCGGCGCCCGGCCGCCGCTGTCGAGGCAGGCCTGCATGGAGTCATAGGGGGTGTAGTGCTTGGTGCGGCTGTAGTAGGTGCCGCCCTTGGGATGGCAGATGCCGTTGCGGCTCTTCTTCACCGGCGGCTCTGCCGCCAGCGCAATGGCGCATACCAGCAGCAGGCAACAGCCGACCACCCAATTGATGGCGTTTCTCACGACAAACGACTCCTCTCAGGTGGACCATCAGGCCCGAAAGGGGCCTATCTTACCCGCTATGCTCCCCACTCACCCCGCGCCGGATCATAAAACGGCACACAACTCCCGGCGCAGAGCCAGGGTTTCCTACGGCATGGCAAGCGGCCACAAAAAAGCCGGGCACTGCCCGGCTTCTGGATCGACAAGCGCTGCTTAGCCGACCTTGAAGGTGCCCTTCATCATGGCGAAGTGGCCGGGGAAGGAGCAGAAGAAGGTGAGATCTTTGCCGGCCAGGCCGTCGGTCTTGAAGGTGACGCTGGTGCTCTCACCGCCGCCCACCAGCTTGGTGTGGGCCAGCACGCGCGGGTCATCCTTGGGCAGGTAGTTGTTGTCGGCACCGGCACTCATGCCGGCAGTGGCCACGGCCTGATAGTCGGCGGTGTTGGCCAGCGCCCAGTTGTGGCCCATGGCGGTCACCGGCATCTTGCCGGTATGGTTCAGGGTCACGGTTACCTCTTTGCAGGTGGCCGGGACGCTCATCTCCTTGAGGTTGTACTGCATGGCATCATTGCCTTCGATGACCAACGCGCACTCATCGGCCAGAGCCGGGGCAGCCAGGGTGCTCAGAAACAGCAGGGTAATCGCCTTTTTCATCATCCTCTCCTTTGATTGGCAATAGATGGCAACACAATTGCCTGCAGGCTCGCACCATGGCTGGCAAACATGCTGTCAAAATCGACCTTATTCTACTCAACTGTCGTCATTCGGCTATGCCTTTAGCGCAAAGCTGCGGGTCAGGTCACCAGATTGTTCCCATTATTTGACTGGACAAACCGGCCGCGCCGCCCATTAACCACTCTTCGTTTAATTATCTCCCGCGCTTTTCTCCAACCGGCGCTCGCCCGCCGCTGCGCCCTTGGCTAAGCTGGCGACCCCGGCTCGCAGCCCGCGCCCGAGCCATCCGTTTTTAGCCAGAGAGATCCCGTATGTCGCTCCTTGCTCGCCCGGCCCACCGCGGCCTGTTGTTGACCCTGCTGCTGATGCTGACCGCCTGTCAGCCAGCCCCGACCCAGACCCGCATCCAGGGCAAGACCATGGGCACCTATTATGCGGTGACCCTGAGCGACCCCTTCCCGGGTGGGGAGCCTGCACTGCAGCAGGAGGTCGACGCCCTGCTGGCGCGCATGAACCACGAGATCTCCACCTACGACCCGAACTCCCTCATCTCCCGCTTCAATCAGGGCAGCGGCCAGCCCCCCATGGCCATTCCCGCCACCATGGCCAAAATCGTGCAGCAGGGCATCGATGCCGGCCATCTCACCAAAGGCAAGCTCGACGTCACCGTGGGCCCGCTGGTCAACCTGTGGGGATTCGGGCCGGACAAACGTCCCATCAAGCGCCCCAGCGCCGAGCAGATCGCCAGCGCCCGCCAGAAGGTGGGCATCGACCGGCTGACCTTGACCCCAGAGGGGGATCACTTCCTGCTCGGCAAGGGCATTCCCGATCTCTACCTCGATCTCTCCACCCTGGGCGAGGGGGCGGCCTCCGACGAGATTGCCGGCCTGCTCGAGCAAAAGGGGGTGCACAACTACCTCATCGAGGTGGCCGGCGCCGTGCGCAGCAAGGGCAACAACGCCAAGGGCAAACCCTGGCGGGTGGCCATCGTCGAGCCGTCCGATCAGCCCGGCGCCTTCTCGGACGTGGTGATCCCCAACGGCATGGCCCTCAGCACCGCCGGCAGCTATCGCAACTACTACGAGCTCGACGGCCAGCGCTACTCCCACATCATCGACCCCGCCACTGGCCAGCCCATCACCCACAAGCTGGTCTCCGCCAGCGTCATCACCCCGACCGCGCTCGAGGCCGACGCCATCGACACCGCCCTCATGGTGATGGGTCCGGAGCAGGCGATGGCCTTTGCCAAGGAGCATGGGCTTGCGGTCTACCTCATCGTCAAGACCGAGCAGGGCTTCGCCGCCAGCCATACACCCCAGTTCGCCCCCTATCTGGTTCCCAAGCAGCCATAAAGCTGCAGCCATGACCCAGCAATCATAACAACGAGGCCCCGCAGTGCGGGGCCTCGTTGTTTGCAAGCCGGCGTGATTCGATAGGAATGCAGTGAGGCATTGGCGTATTCCCTCGGCGACAGCAAGCCAGTGAGCGCCGTCAACGCGCTTGCGTGTTAATCCTCGCAGCCGGCAGGCGAGGCCGACGGACGCGCCTCCCGGCGACCCATCCCGTAGAGGGCAAACACCAGCATGCAGATCGCGGTCATCACGGCGAACAGGGCCGGGCCACCCCACACTTGCAAGAACCAGCCCCCCACCATAGGCGAGAATGCCCAACCGAGCCCGGCCAGGGCGCTGGCGCCGAAGTAGCTCCCCTTGAGGTGAGCCGGCGCCATCTGGTCGATCAGCACGTTGAAGAGCGGAAACAGCACCGCCTCCCCCACGCTCAGCAAGAACATCGCCACCAGCCAGGGCCACAGCAGGGCCGGGCTCGACAGGGCGAACATCACCTGGGCCGATGCCATCAGCAGGATGGAGAACTGCAGCCGCAGGCTCACCCGCCAGCACCGGGTCAGGTGCAGCAGCGGAAACTGCAAGGTGATGATGGTGAGCGCATTGGTGGCCACCAGCAGGGCCACCAGCGTCTCCACCTCGGGGGCGCCGGCGCGGGTCAGGTACTGGATCAGCGGCGACTCCACCTGGGCATAGACCAGATTCATCAGCAGGTTGGCGAGGATGAACAGCATGAAGGCGCGATCTCGCCCCACCACCCTGAGCATGGCCCCCAGGGAGAGACCGGCATCCGGCCGGCTGGCGCAGTCGCGGCGAAAGCCGAGCAGGAAGGCGATGCCGAGCAGGCCATAGCTGGCGGCCGTCACCACGAAGGTCTCCTGGCGCGCGCCCAGCCCCACCATGAC
>NZ_CDBH01000001.1 GCF_000820305.1 Aeromonas dhakensis | reverse complement strand
CAGCGCGCCCGCCCCTCGCCGAGGTTGATATCCCCTTCACTGTCGGCGCGGCCACTGCCGTGCAGCTTATCGCCACGCAGATCGCGACCGTGAAGCGCTTGGCTCGTCATCGTGCTTCCCCCTGCCAGTAGCAGGCGCGGGCCATGGCGGCGAGCAGATCGCGCACTCGCGCCGAGGTCACGTCGCCGATATTGCCGATGCGAAAGCAATCGGCCTGGGAGACCTTGCCCGGATAGATAACAAAACCCTGCCCCTTGAGCCGCTGGTAGAAATCGGCGAAGCAGTAGTCCGGGTGGGCCGGGGAGTAGAAGGCGGTGATGATGGGGGATTGCCATTTCTCTGGCAGCAGCGGTTCAAAGCCAAACGCCGCCATGCCATCCACCAGGGTGCGCTGATTCTCGCTGTAACGCTGATGGCGGGCGTCGATCCCGCCCTCCTCTTCCAGCTCGCGCAGCGCCTGAGCAAAGGCGAGCACGGTATGGGTGGGCGAGGTAAAGCGCCACTTGCCCCCCTGCTGCTCCATGGTCTGCCACTGGGCGTGCAGGTCGAGGGAGACCGAACGGGCACGACCGGCGCAGGCCGTGAGCGCGGTGCGGCGGGCGATGACGAAGCCAAAACCCGGCACCCCCTGAATGCACTTGTTGGCGGAGCTGATGAGAAATTCGATGCCAAGGCGGCCCATGTCGATGGGGATGCCGCCAAAGCTGCTCATGGCATCGACGATCAGGCGAATGCCGCGGCGCTGGCAGAGCGCTGCCACCTCCTCAAGGGGGTTGAGCATGCCGGTGGTGGTCTCGCAGTGCACCATGGCCAGATGGGTGATCTCGGGGTGACGTGCCAGTATCGCCTCGATGGCAGCGGGCTCGGGGCGGGTCGTCTCGCCGCAGTCGAGCTCGTGGTGGCGCAGGCCAAGGCAGCGGGCCATCTCCCCCATGCGGGCGCCGTAGGCACCATTGTTGATGATCAGCAGGCACTCATCGGCGCCGATGGCCGAGCCCAGCACGCTCTCCACCACATAGCTGCCGCTCCCCTGCAGCAGCACGGCGCTGTAGTCGCTCTCATATTCAGGGCCAGTGGCCAAGCGCACCAGCTCGCGGCGGATGGGCTCCACCACGCCCTGGTTGTAGTCCGCATCCCAGGTGCAGCTGTCTTGCAGCATGGCGGCGCGCACCGTGGCGGTGGTCGAGAGGGGGCCCGGGGTCAGCAGCAGGTAATCGACGGCAGCGGGGGCCGCAGGAATATTGGTCATGACTTCACTCCATTTGGTATATACCAGAATGAGCGCATTGTGGGTAACTGCCCCGCCAAGGTCAAAGGGGTGGCGCCATGTGCAACAAAAAATTCATTTACGACGCCGGGATCGCGATAATCTAGGAAGCCTGAACTACAGGGTGATTCTGGTATCTACCAACGCGTTTTGACATCGCCGTTTAACGACAGCGCAAATGATCTGCCCTGTGCCCAGCCGATTGCCCAACTCATTGCACACTCATTGCATAACCAGGGATTTTCATGAGCAAACCCCAATATCTGCAGATCAAGGATGCCCTCGCCAACCAGATCCTGGCGGGGGGCCTGGCTCCCAACGACAAGCTCCCCTCCGAGCGCCTGCTGGGGGAACTCTACGGCACCACGAGAGTCACCATCCGCGAGGCACTGGTGCAGCTGGAGGCGAACGGCCTTATCTATCGGGAGGATCGCCGCGGCTGGTTCGTCACCCCGCCGCGCTTTCGCCTCAACCCAAGACGCACCTCCAACTTTCACCAGATAGTGCGGGAGCAAGGGGGCGAGCCGCGCACCGAATTGCTGGAAAAAAGCCGCCAGGCGGTGCCGCCGGCGCTGATGGCGCAGTTGCAGCTCAAGCCGTTCGACAGCCTGTTTCTGCTCAAGCGGCTGCGCTACGCCAACGGGCGCGCCATCTGCTATTGCGAGAACCACTGCCTGCCAGAGCGGGTACCCGGCCTGCTGGAGCTGGATCTCAACGGCAGCCTGACCGAGATCTATCAGGCCCATTACGATCTTCACTACGCCCGCATGCAGGTGCGCTTCTTCCCCACCGCCCTGCCGGATGAGGTGGCCAAGGCACTGGGGGCCACCGCCGGTCTGCCCGCCCTGCGCCTCGAGCGACTCAACTTCGATCAGCACGGTCGGGTGCTTGACTTCGATCTGGAGTACTGGCGCCACGACAGTCTGGAGATCGAGGTGGATACCCAGGATTGATTGCCGCAACTTGTGCGCGGCAAAACGTCACGGGGCTGTCACGGTCACGTCATAAAGATCCCCTAGCCTCTCTCTCGACCAATCTGGTTTATACCAAACCAATTCATATGGAGAAGAGGATGAAACAGGGAACCCATTTGCTGGCCGCCGCCGTGCTGGCTGCCACGACAGCCCCGGCACTGGCCGCGACCGATCTCACCGTCTACACCGCCTTCGAACCGGAACAGCTCAGCGAGCTGAAAACCGCGTTCGAGCGCCAGCATCCGGATATCAACATCAAGTGGGTGCGTGACTCCACCGGCGTGGTCACCGCCCGCTTGCTGGCAGAAAAAGCCCAGCCCAAAGCGGACGTGGTATGGGGACTGGCCGCCACCAGCCTGATGCAGCTCGATCAGCAGCAGATGCTCAATGCCTATGCGCCCAAGGGGCTGGAGAAGCTCGACAGCCGCTTTCGCGACAGCAAGGCCGAGCCGCACTGGATCGGTCTGGACGCCTTCTTCAGCGCCATCTGCTTCAACAAGGTAGAGGCCGAGAAACAGGGGATCCCGGCCCCCACCAGTTGGGCCGACCTCACCAAGCCCATCTACAAGGGCAAGGTGATCATGCCCAACCCCAGCTCCTCCGGCACCGGTTACCTGAGCGTCGCCGGCTGGCTGCAGACCATGGGCGAGCAGCAGGGCTGGCAATTTATGAACGGCCTGCACCAGAACATCGACCGTTACACCCACTCGGGCTCGGCACCCTGCAAGCTGGCCGCCAGCGGCGAGACTGTGATCGGTATCTCCTTCGACTTCCCGGCTACCAGCCTCAAGGCCAAGGGGGCCCCCATCGAGGTGGTGTTCCCGAAAGAGGGTTCGGGCTGGGACATGGAAGCTGCCGCCATCATCAAGGGCACCCCCAAGCTGGAGGCCGCCAAACAGCTGCTCGACTTTGCCGCCACCGAACAGGCCAACGCCCTCTACAACAAGTCGTTCGCAGTGGTCGCCATTCCGGAGGTCGCCAAACCGAGAGCGGGCTACCCGGCGGATATCAAGAGCCAGATGATCGACAACGACTTTGGCTGGGCGGCCCGCGAGCGCAACACCATTCTGGCCCAGTGGAGCGCCAGCTTCGACGGCAAGACCGAAGCCAAGCAGTAATCCCGCTGGGGGCTGGTTTGAGCAATGCCAATGCACCCAGGGCGATAAACAAACTGCCGAAGGCCAACCCAGGTTGGCCTTCGCTTTTTGGCATCGCCTCCCCTGTTTGTGTCGCCCTCAATGGGTGGCACCCCATCCACAAGCGACCAAGCCATCTGCTGATAACCCGTCGTCATCTGACGGTCATCAAGCTGTCATCCCTCGATCACC
The DNA here is from genome assembly GCF_000820305.1 of Aeromonas dhakensis. GTDB lineage: Bacteria > Pseudomonadota > Gammaproteobacteria > Enterobacterales > Aeromonadaceae > Aeromonas > Aeromonas dhakensis. The sequence continues at coordinate 185 of NZ_CDBH01000001.1, read as the reverse complement.
TGACCGTCACATTTCACCCACAAACTGGTATATACCAAATCAGTAGCGAGTCGAACCATGACCCAGCCCTATCTGGACATTCAACATCTCAACAAGCAGTTCGGTGCTTTTCAGGCCCTCAAGGGGATCTCTCTGACCATTGAGCCGGGGGAGTTTATCTGCTTTCTCGGCCCCTCCGGCTGCGG